>CAWCGE010000012.1:0-206957 GCA_963795005.1 uncultured Acidobacteriota bacterium
ACGGCAGAAGTGCTGCTAGGGTCAGGAATATGGAGCCGCGCAGGAGAGCCGGGAAAACTTGCTGCTGACCCAGGAAGAAAGAGCCTGTCGCAATGAAGAGCCCGTAGCACATGCGCCACAGGTGCCGAGTGATGCGTTGCCGGCCTGAGATTCCGCCGCGTGCGAGCATTCGGATGTCCCCTGCAGTGGCGAGCAGAAGGATGGCGCCGAAGAAAAAGCTCATACCGGCTGGGGCAGTAGTTTTGTCGACGCCGTCGGGGTTGTGGAGGGTGTAAACGCCCAAGGCGATAGCCGCAACTGCGCCGGCGAGACCGATGAAAAGCGCACTCCAGTCAATAAGACGTGTGCGTTCTCCGCGACGTCCGGCAAGCCAGGCCGTGCCGATTAGGTAGAAGGTGCCAACGCTGCCGACGACGTTGCCCTGCTCGAGATTTCAGGATTGCTAGGCAGAAGGCGCTGGTGGCCAAGGTCAGCATAGCAACGGTGAAGACATTGCCGGATGCGCGGTGAAGGTTGCCGCCTTTGCGCACAGCCATGGCGACCATGCCGGTGACCGGCGAAGATATGCAGAATCAAGAGCGGGAGCCGCATTTGTTCCCATCCTTATCGAATCCCAGCATTTCGGCTTGGATCGCGCCACAACCTCTGGTGTGCCGCGGACACGATATCGGCGCACCCGAAAAAGGGGCAATCCTCCCCTTTAGATTCTGCCACCAAGAGGAAAGCGATTCTGTGCACTTCGGCACAGATACTTTCCCAGACTCTTACGATTTTCCTTCAACGCGCTCTTGAATGCTCGGCGCAACGCTCTGATTTGGCCCAACGACCGTGCTCCACGAGTTCGGCTCAAGAGTCGGATAAGCTTGATTGCGGGAGCCCGATACGTACCGAATACGCAATTTCTGAGCATTCCGGTCCGTACCGGACTGATCCATTGTGTTGTGTGAGCCGAAGGGTTTTAATCGGCAAAGAGCGAAGGAGCGACGCAACACCGTCAACACTGATACCACGAACAAGCAATTCGCACCCGCGATCTCTGCCGTGACAGTTAGCGGATGCGCTTTGACACTACGGCACGATTAGAGCTCGTTCCGTTGCCAAATGTGCTTTTATCTAGAACGAATCAAGCGTAAGTTGCGGTCGCCCGTCGCGTTGCTCAAACCGGGTCCTCTTCGAATATCGCCTCGGAGATGCTTTTCAAAGAACGATTCTTGTTTCGTTCCACAACCGCTTAAAGTAGGTTCCAGCCAAATTCTTTACTCTTTGAGTTCAGAACTTCGACCAATCCCATTGGTAAACAACTAGCGGAACCTGCGCTAGAGGGCACGACCGGCGCGAACTGCCCCGCCAAAGCATATTGGAAATACCTGGAGGTACTCTCGAAGCGAGGAGGGGGTTGACAGTCCCCAAGGAGAAGCGAAGTTCGTACCGACGCTCCCTGGAAGCTCAAGTCCTAAAGGAAGTAGCAGCTCGAATTTTCGACGCTCTTCTCCAAACACACCCACGCTGACTGGGCTTCGTATTAGATAGCGGGCTGCGGAAAAAACCGGCGGGCGTCCAGAGTATCGCGGGCATAAAAGTACGAGGAGTTTTAAAGTAATTAGCGGCACGACTGAGGTCGTGCCCTACTCGAATGGAGAATCGAAATGTCCACTGCACCGCCTATGATCCCACCAGACGACCCCACGCGTAATCTCACGCTAGCGCGGCCCGACAACCTCTCACATATCGGTCTCGTTGGCGACACGTACACCATCACGGTGACCGGTGAAGATACGAATGGACGCTTTTGCGTAATCGACATGCACATTCCGCCGGGTGGTGGGCCGCCGCCGCACCGGCATGACTTCGAGGAGATACATCCTGCTCGAAGGCGAGATGAAGCAACCTTTCGCGGAAAGAAGTCGATTGTGCGAGCGGGCGACACACTGAACATTCCTGCCAACGCGCCGCATCAGTTTCACAACACTTCGACGGCGACGGTGCGCATGCTCTGTATCTGCTCTCCGGCGGGACAGGAGAAATTCTTCCTGGAAGTTGGAGTGCCGGTCGCCCGCGCATCACGGCACCGCATAAGCTGGACGAAAGAGGGCAGGGCGCATTCATCGAGAAAGTGAAGGCCCTTGCACCCAAGTACCGCACCGAACTACTGAGAGAGGCATAGCAGGCGAAACGTTCCATCGCATCTCGGCATCCATCAACAACAAAATCACAAATTCGGATGGTTACAGAGCCTGTGGAACTGATTGAAAGAGAAGAATCTTTTGTTGCGGCGGCCTGATTTGAACGTCCGCCGCCGGGCGCCTTCGTTCTGACGCGCCAGCAGCGACCAACCAATCGCTAGCTAGGGGGAAGCCGACATTGCGAGATCAATCTGCCTGCGATCCGCAAAGACGCATATGCAAGTCAGACCGGCTATCCCGCCTACGCTTAGCGATGGGAGAACGCTGAGGACGGGCTCTGCTCAGAGTCTGCTTCGCTTCCTCCGAGGTCCATCCGTTCGATTAGACCGTCTGCGATGGTATAAGCATGCCAGACCTCGCTGTCTGAAAGCACATCGCCACTAAGGCTCTTCACGAGCTGATGGACTCGGACATCGATCTTGCCCGCTCCACGGTCGATCACCTCAATCGGTTCCACATGAGGATCGAACTCTTTCCACTGGCGGCTCCAGTAGGCACGAATCTCTTCTTTCCCGACTACACGCCCGCCTTCCGACGCCTTGGGCCAACTGACGCTCTCCCTCATCAGCGCCAACGCACCATCGATGTTCCGTTGGTTGAAAGCAGAGTAGACCTCGGCTATGAGCGTCTGTGTGTTTGTCACATAGTCCTCCGTGGATGATCATTCGGCCTGCTTGAACATGATAGAACATGATAGCTCCTGAAAAACGCGCCAGCGGTCACCAACCAATCCCTAGAGGGAAGCCGACATGAACAGGTCGTGCTCGTGCGGGCGCTTTGCCCTTCGCGGTTCCGATACAATACGGCTTATGGGACGTGATCCTTCGGAGTAGATTTGGTAACCCTCGGAGGGCGACCGGCATCTACTTAATTCAGCCCTCTAATTCAATAAAGGATAGGGAGGAGCCTATGTACGTCATTACCGGCGCGACAGGACAGACGGGAAACGAAGTAGCGGAAAAGTTGCTCGCAAAAGGTGAACAGGTGCGTGTTGTAGGCCGCAGCGCAAAGCGACTAGAACCATTCGTAAAGAAGGGCGCAGAGGCTTTCGTTGCGGACATCACCGACACGGGGCCTCTCACGAAAGCTTTTTCGGGTGCAAAGGGGGTGTACGCGATGATACCGCCGGACGTGAGCGCCCCGGATGTGCTGGCACACTATCAGCGCGTGGGCGATGCCTTGACCGCCGCGATTGAGAAGAGCGGAGTAAAATACGCCGTCGTGCTCAGCAGCGTCGGCGCGGACAAGCCGGATAAAACAGGCCCGGTGGTCGGGCTGTACAATCTTGAAAAGAAACTTGGGGCGATTCCTGGATTGAACGCCCTCTACCTGCGACCCGCCGCCTTCATGGAAAACCTTCTGTTCCAGGTTGGCGTGATCAAGGCCTTCGGAACAATGGCCGGCCCGGTCAAAGCCGATCTGCCGATACCCATGATCGCAACGCGCGATATCGGCGACGCAGCCGCGGACGCCCTGTTGCAGCTCGATTTTCAAGGACAGAGCACGCGCGAACTGCAAGGGGCTCGCGATGTCACGAACACCGAAGCCGCCAAAATAATCGGCGCCGCGATCGGCAAGCCCGACCTGACATATAAGCAGATGCCCGCGGCACAGTTGAAGCCTGGTTTCATGCAGATGGGCATGTCTTCGAATATGGCGGACCAGCTGTTTGAGTTGGCGGACGCGCAGAATTCGGGCTACCTAAAGGCGCTCGAGCCACGCTCCCCAAGAAACACCACTCCCACAACGCTGGAGACTTTTGTAGCCGAAGTTTTCGCGCCAGCCTATCGGGAACAAAAGGCGGCCCGCGCCTAGCCGGCTTGCCGCCATGGGCTCGCCTAGCGGGCCCATGTCCCAAGCTTCGATGTTCTTGTCAATTTCCGTGTAGCCCGTAATACTTCCAGTGACTCCGACTGCCTTGATTCTCTCGCCTGAACCGGACACACCGTTGACGGGGTAGGCCAAACAAAAAAGGAAAAGTGATACACTCCCACAAATATCGGCCATCGACCATGAACACCGGCGATGCTTCGCGGCGACAGTTTCTCGTCAGCTCGGTCTCAGGGCTAAGTTCGGCTTGGCTTGCGTTACGGTGGCCTGCCATCCTGGGGGCCCAGGCGCATGCACATCAGGCGACGCAATCGGGCGATCCCGTCCAATTCCAATTCCTTTCCTCGGAACAGGCCATCGAAGTTGAGGCTATGGCTGCCCAGATTATTCCGGCTGACGACACGCCGGGCGCGCGCGAGGCCCGAGCCGTTTATTTCATAGACCGCGCCTTGACCACGTTCGATCGCGAAAAACAGGCGGCCTATACGCGGGGCCTTAAGGATCTTCAAATCAAGACCCAGGAACTCTTTGCCAACAAGAACAAGTTTTCAGACTTGACCTCGGAGCAGCAGATTCAACTGCTGACCACGGTCGAGAAAACCGAGTTTTTTGAACTTGTCCGATTGCACACGATCATGGGGTTTCTCGCCAAACCCGAGTACGGCGGCAACTACAACCAGGCCGGATGGAAACTGATCGGGTTCGAAGATCAGATGACCTTCGAACCACCATTTGGCTACTACGATAGTGAATATAACAAGGGCCGGTGAAATCGGAACCCGATGACGAAATTCGAGGACAAAACTCCGGTGGATTTTGTGATCGTGGGCGCAGGCGGCGCTGGGGGCGTCGTAGCCAAGGAGCTTTCCACCGCTGAATTCCGGGTTGTGGTTCTAGAGCATGGGCCTTACCTGCGCGAAGGCGACTTTGAACATGACGAATTGAAGTTCAAGGACGTTTATGATCCGCCATTCATCGGACGGGAGGTACTCACCAACGATCACGCACTGCAGCCCAACACTTTTCGCAAAACGGAGAGCGACAAAGCAGCGCTAACTGCATTTGTACAGTACGGACGGTGTGTTGGAGGTGGCACAGTTCAATTCACCGGGAACTACTGGCGTTTCCACGAAGTCGACTTTGCCGAGCGCAGCCGCTGGGGACTGTTCGAAGGCACGGGTTTGGCCGATTGGCCGATCACGTATGCAGACCTCGAACCTTACTACACCAAGGCGGAGTGGGAACTGGGAATTTCTGGTCTGGCGGGCGCTAATCCCTTCGACCCTCCGCGCTCGAAGCCTTATCCGTTGCCGCCACTGCCCGTTAAGTCTTCCGGAGTCCTGCTGGAACAGGGTGCACGCAAGCTGGGATGGCATCCCTATCCGGCGCCGATGGCGATTTTGTCACAATCCTACCAGGGCCGGTCGGCATGCGCACACTGCGGCTTCTGTGAATCCTTCGGGTGCGAGTGGGGCGCCAAATCGAGCACGCTCGCCTCCGTGATTCCCATGGCCGAAAAGACCGCCTGCTGCGAAATCCGGCCGAATTCCTACGTGCACAATATCTCCACCGACAAGAACGGGCGAGTGGACGGGGTGCTTTACTTCGACACTCAGAAGCAGGAACACTTCCAAAAGGCGAAAGCGGTAGTTGTCTGCGCCAATGGGGCGGAGACGCCGCGGCTGCTTCTGATGTCAAAGTCAAACCTGTTCCCGCAAGGGCTGGCAAATTCCGGCGGATTGGTGGGCAAGTTCTTTATGTTGGATCTCGGTAGCCTCACGCTCGGAAACTTTGAGTACCCACTCAACGACTTCAAGAGCGTGCGCGTGACCCGCGTGGTCCAAGATTTTTATGACTCCGATCCGAAGCGCGGTTTCTACGGTGGTGGTGGAATCGATGCACGCTTTGAGTTCTATCCCATCGGTTTCGCGCTCGGCGGTTTGCCGCCCGAGGTACCGCGCTGGGGTGCAGGCTTTAAGAAAGCGCTAAAGGAAAATTTCAACCACACCGTGACCGTTTTCGGCCATACAACATGTCTACCGCTTGAATCCAATGCAATCACACTCGATCCTGAGATGAAAGACGCGTGGGGACTACCCGCATTGCGCGTGACGTACAAGAGCCATCCTGATGATTTCAAGACGCTGAGCTTCTTTCGTGATCGGTCGTTGGAATTGCTCGACGCCGCCGGCGCCGTCAGGAAATGGGCATTGCCCATCGAAGATACCACCGCCGCCGGACACCTCATGGGGACCTGCCGCATGGGTAATGATCCCAAGAACTCCGTGGTTGACAAGTACCACCGTGCCCACGACGTTCCGAACCTGTTCATCGTGGACGGCAGCAGCTTTGTGACTAGCGGCCGAAACCAGCCGACCTGTACTATCCAGGCATTGGCTTACCGGGCCGCGGATCACATCATTCGCATGGCAAAGGGAGGAAGTATTTCGTCATCGGTTTGAGCCGAGTGTTCGCGGTCAATGAATAAAAGAGCCGCCACGTTGTAGCGGATGTGAAGACTCTGGACGCATGGTCGGCAAACCTTACCTTGGGATCGGCTTGCCCGTGATCCGGGAGGTATGAGCGAAGACGGGGGAGTGAGCGTGGGAGATCCGCACGACGCGGGGAACGGAGCTTTCCATTATGGACTTGGTTCGACGCGATACGGCTCTGAGGAATTGCCGAAGGTGTACGCCTCAGGTTGGGTGAGTCCTATCTCAGGGGTGGCACATAGGGAATGTACCGGGCAAATAACCAGCAAAAAAAGAATACGACTGGAATGTGCACGATCAATTGCAGCACTCCATAGCCCACAATGTCCCTCGCCTTCAATTTCAATATGCCCAACAGGGGCAGCATCCAAAACGGATTAACCAGATTGGGTAGTGCTTCCGACGCGTTGTAGATCTGTACCACCCATCCCAGATGCACCTGGTGCAGGTTCGCGGCCTGCAGCACGTACGGCGCTTCGATCAGCCACTTGCTGCCTCCGGAGGGAATGAAAATGCCGAGCACCGCCGAATAGTTTGCCACCAGCAATGGATAGGTATTATGCGTACTTATGGAAACGAAAAGTTTCGCCAGAATTTCGGCGGTGCCCGTCCCTACAATCATTCCGAAGATCACCGCGTAAAACGGGAACTGAATCAGCACCCCGCCGGTGGCTGGAATGCTCGCCGTTACAGCACGCATAAAGCGCTTCGGCCGCCAGTGCAATAGAAGCCCAACCGTGATGAACATGAGGTTGTAAGTATTGAGGTCAAGCGCTGCCAGTGCGCCCTGCGGCGAGGTGCGGAATACATCGAACAGATACCACCCCAACAGCAGAGCAACTAAAACCGTCAGCAGCGGACTGTACTCCAGCCACTCGCCGGGTTTGCTCCTCTCCTCCAGACTGGCGCGAATCGGCTCATATTGGATGCCGTAGGATTCCGCCGTTCTCGCATTCTCCGGCGACGGTGTGGAAAAGTAGGCGGTCACCACCGATAACACAATCAGGATTACCGCCGTCACCATGCTCTGCCACAAGAAAATGGTTTGCGTGAGTGGGATCAGACCACTAATGCTGGCCAACGACGGCGGCATCGCCGATTTCGTCGCCATCAGCATGGCGGCGGAGGACGAAAGCCCCAACGCCCAGACGGAGCCCGCCCCCAGATAGGCGGCGGCGCCCGCCGCGCGATAGTCCATCCCCTTGACACGATGTGCCAATTCCCGGACAAAGAGACCACTGAAAATCAAGCTCAAACCCCAGGAGATCATCGACGTGAGCATGGACACCAATGCCGCCAGGGCGACAGCTTGCCGCGGTGTCTTTGGAATCCCCGCCAAGGCTCGAATTACGCGATACACGATCGGCGTTGAGGCTACGACATAGCCGCCTATGATGATCATCACCATCTGCATGGTGAAAGGGACCAGAACCCAGAAGCTCTTCCCCCCTTGGATGGCCAGTTGGGCCGGGCTTTGGCGAAGCACAAGCCCAACAACAAAGATCACCACGATTCCCAGCAGCGCAAAAACCAGCGGATCCGGGAACCATCGCTCGCTCCAATTGGCAAGCGTCAAGCCAAACCGGACGAGGGGCTGTTCCTGAGCTGGTGCGTCTTTTTCTCGTGGTATGTCCATCACTCGATTCTTTTCGTTCGACCTTGGTTTCTCCTCAGAACGCACCACTAGCCGCTCGGTGAAGTTAGCTCGTGACGCGGACGTTGGCCCCAGCAGGCGTGGAGAAGCACGTTGAGGAACCAGAACGACGGGTCCATCCACGGGGCTGTGAGCACCCTGTACTCCCCTTCCTGCGCCTCGGTCAGGCCGTCCTCGGCTTGTTCCCAGGTGCGGTGAGTTTCCATAGTCTTCTGCCACCACCGCGCCCACGAGCTACCCCCGCGCACTACCTCAGCAGTTGCCTCGTGGCGGATGTTTTCCAGACCGCATTTTTCGAATAGCAGCGGAAGCTTGCGTCCAAAGGCGGGGTCAAACCCGCGCGATGCCAACCAATTGCCGCCTTGCCAAGCGCGTTGGTAAGAACCGTAGTGCGGATGAGACGGATCCACTGGAGCAACCGTGCCCCAGTCGCCGTCCTCATCGACGAGCCATCCTCCTGGTCGCAAACACTCCACCATGCGCCGGATAGTCGCCTCCTGTTTGCCCGCTAACCAGTAGAGCAGCAAACGTGAGCAAACCAGGTCGAACGAGCCCGGGCCGAGCCCGTCCAGAGGATCGTCGAGGATGTTGTGCTGGCGCACGTCGAGGTTTGGAAGATTGAGCCGCTTCAGGTACGTGACATCGATGTCTGTTGCCACGACTTGGCCGCTCTCGCCCACCCGCTCGGCTAACCAAACGGCCATGGATCCCCGGCCTGCGCCGACCTCAAGGCACCGCCAGCCAGACTGGACGAGCTCACGCCGCCGACGAGAGAGCGGGTCGAAGAGTCGCTCCAAGAGATCTAACCGTTCGTCTTCGGCCTCTTGCCGACCTCTTCCCGCTAATCGGTAACCCGGTCCGAGATCCGGAGGCACAGTGCCTCTGGCTGTAACCTTGAGCTCTGCCATCGCGCAACCTTAGTGAGTGGCGTTCCCCGTGTCAAGGGGCGTCGCAGAGTTCATTTCGCTCAGCCTAGCTGCCGGGAAACGGCACGCGCCGCAGAGCGAAGTACGTAGTGTCTCCGATGCTGGCGGGAGTGTGGATTTCATCGCTCGAGGATATTCCGGTCAATCGGCTAGATACGGCCTTCAAGAGTCTAGTGCGGACGTGGAAGCCGGATTTCGGCAGGAAATTTCCTGCGCCAGCCGATCTGCGTTCACTGCTCGACAAGGCAGACGAAACCGGGTTTGAGTTGAAAGCGCAAAAGGAATGGGACGGCCTGCTCGCCTGGGTTGCCAACAATTATTTCCCCGATTCCGGCGTGCGCCAAGGTGCGCCGCAATTGTCGCCGGCCGTCCAGCACGCGGCCCGCGCTGCGGGCGGATTCGCTTACATAGAACGGTGTCCCGAAAAGGAATTGACGTGGTGCCGCAAGACGTTCCTTGCAGCCTACAAGAATTATCACGAAACCGCGCAGGTAGAACATCTGTTGAGCGACGGAGAAGCGAAGGAGATTTACGAAAGGCTGGCTGCCGGATTGCGGCCTGTGCCCACGAGTCTGAAACCGTGAACAATAACGCGCCGATCACGCAACCGGGCGACCTGCTCACGCCTGCCGAGCTGGCCGAGCGCCTGAAAGTGTCGCCATCTTGGGTGTTTGAACAGACGCGCGAAAGGGCTAGAATCCGCAATCGCAACCCTCTGCCGTGTATTCGCCTGGGGAAGTACATCCGTTTTTCATGGACGGCTGTTTGCGAGTGGATGGCACAAGATAAGGGTTGACACCTACTAATTACTTTGGTATAAATAATACCAGCGAGGGACGCAATGCGAAGGAAGGCAGGGAGGCCCGAGATAGCAGCGAGCGAACGGCGGGAGATTATTTTCCGCTTTGTAACCACGAAAGAGGAAGCGGCTAAGATTCGCGCCGCAGCAAAGGCGCGACGTGTGACGCTATCTGAGTATCTTCGCAACGCGGCCATTCCAAAGTAGCGAAGGGGGAATTATGGCGCAGCATGGTTTTGTCTACAAACAGGGAGGCTCGTGGTTTCTGAAGTATCGGGATAACTGCATCGTCGACGGCGTTCTAGTGCGCAAGCAAAAATGCAAGCGCCTCGCTGCTGTCTGCGATCAGTACCGGACCGAAAAAGATTTGGAAGGGCTGAAGGCGGACATTCTGAATCCGATCAATTCCGGCAAGGCGAAGGCCGAAAGCACGATGAGCGTTGCGGAATTTGCGGAAGGGAACTGGCTGCCCTGGGCGCGTGAGAACTGTAAGCCGTCAACCGTCGCGGGATACGAAACCATGTGGAATACTTACCTCGCGCCTTATCTGCAAAAAATTAGTCTGCGCGATTTTCGCACGGTGGATGCGGCCAAGCTGTTCGCCGAGATTCACCGTCAGAAGGGAATCGGACGTACGACGCTGCAACATTGCAAGAGCCGCCTGAGCGGGATCTTCACTCTCGCTCGCAATCAAGGCGCGCTCGATTCTCCGAACCCCATCAATGGCGCAATGATTCCCAAGCGAGCCGCCGCGCCTGCCGAAACGTACGCTGTGACGCCCGACGAAGTTTTGACCATTCTTGAGATATTGCGGAAGGACGGGGAAGTAAAGGCCCGCGCCGCCGTCGCGCTCATGTTCTTCGCGGGTTTGCGTCCCGGCGAAGCACGCGGGGCGCGTTGGGAAGATTTCGACGGCAAGCGCTTAACCGTGCGTCAATCGGTCTGGCACAAATTCACGACGGACCCAAAAACAGAAAACGCCGCGAGTCCTGTTCCGGTGATCGAAACCCTTGCGGATATTCTCGCCGAACTTCGCCAAGTGGACGGAAACCCGAGTAGCGGCCCGATCTTGCGCGGCCCGAGCGGGAAGCCGTTGCTTCTCGACAATCTTTCCAAGCGCGTAGTGATTCCCGCATTGTGCCGCTGCGCCGTTTGCGGCAAACAGGAATCCGGCCACAAGGCCGAGCACGATTTCAAGCTCGACGAATCACTCCCGACGTGGCACGGCTGGTATTCGCTGCGGCGGGGAGTTGCCACAACCCTCGCAGGACTCACCAAAGACGGGATGGCGTCGAAAGGCTTGCTGCGCCACACAAACCTCGCGACCACGACGCGACATTACGTGAAGGATGTGCCGGAAAACACCCTTAATGCCATGAATTTGCTGGAAACATTGTTCAACGAATGTTCAACGAATGCTACAACCAGGCCGAACTAAGTCACTGAAAAATATGGCGGGGACGACGGGACTCGAACCCGCGACCTCTGCCGTGACAGGGCAGCGTTCTAACCAACTGAACTACGTCCCCGCGAAAAACGCAAAACATTTGATGGTGGGCGGTCACGGATTTGAACCGCGGACCTTCCCGGTGTAAGCGGGATGCTCTAACCGCTGAGCTAACCGCCCGTCGAACCGAAATATCGTAACAGAGTCAGGAGGCTCGATGCTAGGGCCTCGCGCGCTTCAAAAAAAGATTCCTCGAAGGCGCGAATCGCCGCAATTCCCGCAGATAGCGTCGTAATGGCAGTGGCCGCAAATGCCGGCCGCAATCCTGGTCCGTTCCCCGCAGACACGAGGTCCTTCGATCGCTCCTAAGCTGCTGACAATAATGGACCTGTACCTTTGTACAGGAGCAAAAATTAGCCTGTCCTTGAGTACAGGTTTGGCGGCGGCGTATCGGATG
Organism: uncultured Acidobacteriota bacterium; assembly: GCA_963795005.1. Classification (GTDB taxonomy): domain Bacteria; phylum Acidobacteriota; class Terriglobia; order Acidiferrales; family UBA7541; genus Palsa-295. The sequence goes on from CAWCGE010000012.1 coordinate 11,789, forward strand.
TTAGCTGATTCACTACGACTGGAACACCCTGTGACCTTTTTCGGCGGGTCACCATGCTACGCTGGCTCATCGGGTGGGTTCTAGTACCACTCCCGTACACTCATGTCTTCACGACTTGGCGAAATTCTGGTCAAGGACAGCCTGATCACTGCGGATCAGCTTAAGCAGGCGCTCGAACACCAGAAAAAAAGCGGCGGGCGGCTAGGCACTTGCCTGGTGAAGCTGGGGCTGGTCAGTGACGACGACATTACCGCTGTGCTTTCGCGCCAATACGGCGTGCCGTCGATCAATTTGAAGTTCTACGAAGTAGATCCCGCCGTAATCAAGCTGGTGCCGCAGGAGACTGCGGTGCGTTACCAAATCGTGCCGCTCTCGCGCGTCGGCTCGACTTTGACCATAGCGATGACGGACCCGACCAACGTCTTCGCGATGGACGACATCAAGTTCATGACCGGATTCAACGTGGAGCCGGTCGTCGCTTCCGAAACAGCGATCAGCGAAGCAATCCATAAGTTCTACGGCGATGTGGAGAGCGTCGAGCAACTTGACAAGGTAATGAAAGACCTGGCCGGCGAAGAAGCGTCGCTGGAACTTTCCGGCGAAGAAACTGAGATGGACCTGGCGACGCTGGAGAAGGCGGCCGAGGAAGCGCCCATCATCAAGCTGGTGAACCTGATCCTCACGGACGCCGTGAAACGCGGCGCGAGCGACATTCACGTAGAGCCCTACGAAAAAGAATACCGCGTGCGGTTTCGCGTAGACGGCATTTTGCAGAATGTGATGGCGCCACCGCTGAAATTGAAGGACGCGATCACCAGCCGCGTGAAGATCATGGCGAAGCTGGACATCAGCGAAAAGCGGCTGCCGCAAGACGGCCGCATCATGATCAAGTACCTGAAGGACGGTAAGAAAAAGGAGTTGGACTTCCGCGTTTCGACCGTGCCAACGCTCTTCGGCGAAAAGGTCGTGATGCGTTTGCTGGACAAGGAAAATCTTCGTCTGGACATGACCAAGCTGGGCTTCGAGCCGGAGTCGCTCACGAAATTCGAGCGGCAGATCTTGAAGCCGTATGGGATGGTCCTGGTTACGGGACCTACCGGATCGGGCAAGACGAACACTCTGTATTCCTCCGTCGCGAAGCTCAACACCTCCGAAACGAACATCATGACGGCCGAGGACCCGGTCGAATTCCAGCTTCCCGGAATCAATCAGGTGCAGATGAAGGAGCAGATTGGGCTCAACTTCGCTTCCGCGCTACGGGCCTTCTTGCGGCAGGACCCCAACATCATTCTGGTGGGCGAAATCCGCGACTTCGAAACGGCGGAAATCGCGGTAAAGGCGGCGTTGACGGGGCACTTAGTGCTTTCGACGCTACACACCAATGATGCTCCGTCCACCATCAGCCGATTGATGAATATGGGTATTGAACCGTTCCTGGTGGCTACGTCTGTCAACTTGATATGCGCGCAGCGCCTGGTGCGGCGCATCTGCGCGGGGTGCAAGGAACCGATGCAGATTTTGCCACAGGCCTTGATCGACGCCGGATACACCAAGGACGAGTCTGAAAAAACGATCGTGCAGCACGGGCGCGGCTGTGGCACGTGCAACAACACCGGGTATAAAGGGCGCGTGGGGCTCTACGAAGTGATGGAGATCAATGACGATTTACGGGAACTGATATTGGTGGGAGCGTCAGCCCTGGAACTGAAGAAAAAAGCTCTGGAAACCGGAATGATTACGTTGCGGCGCAGCGGGTTGATCAAAGTGGCGCTGGGGCACACCACACTCGAAGAAGTCGTGCGAGAAACAGTTCTTTAAGCGGAGGAAATATGGCTGGCATCACATTAAGCGAGCTACTGAAGAAAATGATCGAGATGAGCGGGAGCGATTTGCACCTCTCGACCAATAGCGCGCCGCGCATTCGCGTGCATGGAAAGCTCCGTCCGTTGGATATGCCGCCATTGACCGCCGCGGATACCAAGGCGCTCGCCTACAGCGTGCTGACGGACGTGCAGAAGCACCGGCTGGAAGAAAACCTGGAGCTGGACTTCTCGTTCGGATTGAAGAGCCTGGCGCGTTTCCGCGGCAACATCTTTCATCAGCGGGGCGCGGTGGCGGCCGTCTTCCGTACCATTCCGTGGGAGATCAAAAGCTTTGACGCGCTGGGGCTTCCGCCGGTGGTGCGCGGGCTTTGCGACAAGCCGCGCGGACTGGTGCTGGTTACGGGCCCGACAGGCTCCGGCAAATCCACGACGCTCGCAGCCATGCTCGACAAGATCAACAACGAGCATGAGGAGCACATGATCACGATCGAAGACCCGATCGAATTCCTGCACAACCACAAGAAGTGCCTGGTGAACCAGCGCGAGGTGCACTCGGATACGCATTCGTTTTCGAATTCACTACGCGCCGCGTTGCGCGAAGACCCCGACGTGGTGCTGATCGGGGAAATGCGCGACTTGGAAACCATCGAATCCGCCCTGCGCATCGCGGAGACCGGCCACTTGACCTTCGCCACGCTGCACACCAATTCGGCTGTTTCCACCATTAACCGCATCGTGGACGTTTTTCCCGCTCACCAGCAGCCGCAAGTGCGCGCGCAGCTTTCCATGGTCCTGGAAGGAATTCTCTGCCAATCGCTGCTTCCGAAAATTGACGGCCGGGGACGCGCGATGGTGATGGAAATCCTGATCCCGACAGCGGCCATACGCAACCTAATCCGCGAAGATAAGATTCACCAGATTTATTCGGCCATGCAGACCGGCACGGGGCAATCGGGCATGCAAACTTTTAATCAGAGTCTGGCCAACGCCTACTTCCAGAAGCTGATCACCATGGACGTGGCGCTGGCCCGGTCCTCGAATCCGGACGAATTGCAGGATTTGATTAACCGCGGGGTGACCTCGCCGGCCTCTGGCGGCAACAAAGCGCCAGTACGGCGGTAAGCGAGAAAGGAACAGGAGGTAACAGATCATGCCGGTATTTACATATCGTGGAGTGAATCGGGCGGGCGCCACCGTGACGGGTGAGCGCACGGCGGAAACCAAGGCCGAAATTGCCGCGATGCTGAAACGGGAGAACATCAACGTCAGCAAGCTCTCGCAAAAGGGGAAGGAGTTCAATATCCCTACCTTCGGCGGAGGCGTGGACGCCAAGGAGCTGGCCGTTTTCACGCGGCAGTTCTCGGTGATGATTGACGCCGGATTGCCGCTGGTCCAGTGCCTGGAGATTCTCGCCGGGCAACAGGAGAACAAGACCTTCCAAAAGATCTTGACCGGCGTGCGCGCGTCGGTGGAAGGCGGGGCGAGCCTTTCGAACTCGATGAAGCAGTACGAAAAGGTCTTCGACCCGCTGTATTACAACATGGTGGACGCCGGAGAGACGGGCGGTATTCTGGACACCATTCTGCAGCGCTTGTCGAGTTACATTGAGAAGAACGTCAAGCTGAAGCGCGCGGTGAAGTCGGCGATGATTTATCCGATCGCCGTACTGAGTATCGCGGGCGGCGTCATCATCCTGTTGCTCTGGAAAGTGGTGCCGATTTTCACGCAACTGTTCAACGGCTTGGGTGTGGACCTGCCGCTGCCGACGCGCGTGGTTATCGCGATCAGCAGTTTCATCGGCAGTATCTACGGCTTGGTCATCGTGGTGTTTTTTATCGGCGCAGGGGTTGCCTTAAAAATGTGGTACGGAACGCCGGCGGGGCGTTACGCGCTTGATGCGCTGGTGCTGAAGATCCCGCTGATCGGTCCGCTGATGCGCAGGATTGCGGTCGCGCGCTTCACCCGGACGCTGGGAACCTTGATTTCGAGCGGCGTACCCATCCTGGAAGGGCTGGACATCACGGCACGCACCTCGGGAAACGCTGTGGTGGAAAAGGCCATCATCCAGACTCGCAAAGCGGTGGAGGCGGGGCGCTCGCTGGTGGATCCACTGAAGGAAACCGACGTGTTCCCGGGAATGGTGACGCAGATGATTGGCGTCGGCGAACAGACCGGAGCGATGGACGCGATGCTGCAGAAGATCGCCGACTTCTACGAGGACGAAGTGGATGCGGCGGTGAAGGACCTTTTAACCGCCATGGAGCCGCTGATGATCGTCATCCTCGGCGTGGTGGTCGGCGGCATCGTCGTTTCCATGTACCTGCCGTTGTTCTCGTTGATCGGCAAACTAGCGGGTAAGTAGGCCTGCGCAACGGCGCGAGCCGGTTGCGGGGCCCGGAAACTACAGCGGAGTTCGCGGGCCCGCCGTCGGCGGCGTGAACTAGGCGCGCGCCTTCAGCGAAGTGCGGGGCATGCCGCGGGCAGGGTAAATGATCTGAAATGAAATCCACACCCAGTGCGAGTGCGGTTGAATGGCTTCCATGGCTGGGGCGCGTCAGGTTCCTGGCTGTTACCTTCCTGGTCGGGATTGTAATCGCGGCGCGGCATTTGACGCCGATTTCTGTCCCGTTGCACTCCTTCGTCCAGTTAATCGTCCTGTGGTACACGGTCGCGATTCTTTACGTGATCTTGCAGCGCTGGATTCCGCAGGCGCGCTGGCACGCCCCGCTGCAGATGGTTTGCGATTTGCTGATGGTGACAGGAGTCGTATACACCACCGGCATGCAGGACAGCTATTTCATTTCCCTTTATCTTCTGGCGATCCTGATGGCCAGCGTCTTGTTTTCGCGCCGCGGCGTTTTCATCGTGGCGGCCTGGAGCTTTATCCTCCTTAGCGGCGCTCTCGAATTGACTTACTACGGAGTGCTGCCACACACGGCTAACTCGACCCCCACGTTGCGTGCCCTTGATTCCTGGCTCGCCAGCAACCTGATTGCATTTCTTGCCGTAGCGTATCTGGGCAGCCTGCTGGCGCAAACACTGCGTCGCAAGGGATTGGAACTGGAGGAGAAGAGCGAAGAGCTCAAGGACCTGCAGGCATTCAATCAGGACATCATCGAATCCATGCGCGGAGGTTTGCTCACCACCGATCTAGAGGGCCGGATCCTGGTGATGAACCGCTCCGGCGCCGACATCACGGGATGTGGACTCGGTTTGCTGCGCGGGGAAAAGATTCAGGATGTTTTCCCCGGCTTTTGGCCGGTGGAAGTTGACGAAGAAGGGAATCCGCTGGCGGCGCGAAAAGAGATCGAATTCCGAACCTCCGCGGGAGCGACTCGATTTTTGGGCCTTTCCATTTCTCCGCTGCGGACAGCACAGAATCAAACCACGGGATTTGTTTATAACTTTCAAGATTTGACGGAGCTCAAGCGGCTCGAGCGCGAGGTGGTCACCAAGGAGCGCATGGCGGCGCTCGGGCGCCTTTCCGCGGCCATCGCGCACGAAATTCGCCAGCCCCTCACGGCCATGACCGGGGCGCTTAAGGAACTGGCGCGCCTCGCGCCTCTTGAAGACGACGACAAGAAGCTGGTGCACATCGTCAGCCGTGAGTCGCAGCGTTTGAACCAGATCATTACGGACTTTCTGAATTACTCGCGGGAGAAGAGCTATGCGTTCGCGGACGTGGATGTGGTGCCGCTGATCGAAGAGACGCTTCTGTTGTTGGAGCGCGACGCCACGGCGCCGGAAGAAATTCGCATTGTGCGGAACTTCAAGGTGCGCAGCCTGCGGGCGCGCGCCGACCGCGATGCCCTGAAGCAGGTTTTCTGGAATCTTTGTAATAACGCATTGCGGGCCATGCCGTCGGGCGGCGTACTTTCCGTGAGCCTGGAAGCAGATGACGCTTGGGCGCGCATTCAGATCAGCGACACCGGCATTGGCATCCCCTCCGCACAAGTGACCCGCATCTTTGAGCCGTTTCAGTCGGGATTCGCCGGCGGCACCGGGCTGGGCCTGGCGATCGTATACCAGATTTTGCAAGCGCACCGCGGCCACATCCGGGTTGACACGCAAAGGCAGGCAGGCGCGGAATTCATTGTGGAGATCCCCCGAGCTGTCCGGACGCGCGCAGTTCCGCCATCCGTGCAGCGCAGCCATCAAGCGGATCTTCGCGTCGTGGGGAAGGGATAGCGCCATGGCCCACCTGCTAGTAGTTGACGATGAACCCTCCATCTGCGAGCTCTTGGAAATCAGTTTCCGCAAGGAAGGCCACAAAGTGGAAGTGGCTTCGAACGGACAGGCCGCCAAGCGGCGGCTGGCTTCACAAGTCTTCGACATCGTCATTTCGGATATCTGCATGCCGGACATGGACGGCGTCGAACTGCTGCAATATTCCAAGGAAGTTTCGCCCTCCACGATTTTCATCCTGATCACCGGCGTGCCCACGGTGGACACCGCCATTGACGCGGTGAATTTCGGCGCGGACCGCTACGTGATCAAGGGCGATCGTTTGCTGGATGAACTCCGGCCGGCCGTGAAGCGCATCGCGGAAAACCAGGCTTTGAAGAAAGAGGCCGGGGAACTACGCCGGCAGCTCCGGCGATTCACAGGGTTCGACCACATCATCGGCGCCAGCGAAAAGATGCGCAGCCTGTTCGAATTGATCGAAACGATCGCGCCGCAGTCCAGCCGCGTGCTGATTACCGGAGAAAGCGGCACAGGCAAGGAGCTGGTGGCGCGCGCCATCCACGAAAATAGCGCGCGCGCGAAGGCGCCGTTTATCACCATTAACTGCGGCGCGTTCCCGGAGAGCCTGCTGGAGTCCGAACTCTTCGGTTACTTGCGCGGTTCGTTCACCGGAGCGAACGAAAACCGCCGAGGGTTGTTCCAGGCGGCCGACGGCGGCACGCTTTTCATGGACGAAATCGGAAACATGAGCCTGACCATGCAGGTGAAGCTTTATCGCGTCTTGCAAGAGGGCAAGGTGCGTCCCCTGGGCAGCACGGAAGAAAGCGATGTGGACGTGCGCGTAATCGCGGCGACCAATAAGGATTTCACCAAGGAAATCGCGGAAGGCCGGTTCCGCGAAGACCTTTACTACCGGCTGAGCGTGATTCCCATCCATTTGCCTCCCCTGCGAGAGAGGCGCGAAGACATTCCGCTTCTAGTGCGTTCTTTCCTGGACCGCTATTCCAAATCCATGGGGAAGAAGATCGAGGGAATTGAGCCGGAAGCGATGCGCCGGTTGGAGGTCTACGATTGGCCCGGCAACGTGCGCGAACTGGAAAACACGATTGAGCGGGCCGTCGCGCTGGAGGGGTCGGCGCGCATTTCCGCCGAAGGCTTACCGTCAAGAATCCGGGATCATTTTCAAGAAACCGTGTCGTCGCACTCGTCCGGCAATGGCAATGGTAATGGCAGCCGCTCAATCCTGCCCGAGGAAGGGATTGATCTGGAGCTACATATTCAGAAGCTCGAGCGTGCATTCTTGCTCGCGGCGATGGAGCGGTGCGGCGGAGTTCGCGTTCGCGCCGCGGAGCTTTTGAAGATATCCTACCGGTCATTTCGCCATTACGCAAAGAAACACGGCGTGTAAGCTGACGCGAGGAGCCTGCTTTGCGTCGCTTCAGGCAACGCCGGCTCTGCGTCACTTGAATCGAGAGAGGGATTTCGAGTGCGACCATGTCTAGCGTAGACCTGCAGGAATTCATCGCCGAATCTGTGGCAGTTCCGTTGCCGGCCTCCCGAGTTCGCTTTCGCTATGGACTGACGATTTTTTGTGGGGCATTTCTTCTGTTCCAGGTACAGCTGCTCCTGGGTAAGTACATCCTGCCCTGGTTTGGCGGGACGCCAGCGGTTTGGACTACGTGCATGCTGTTTTTCCAGCTGCTGTTGTTAGCCGGTTATGTGTATGCCCACCTGTTGTCCACGAAATTGAGTGCGAGGGGCCAGACGGCGGTGCATATCACCGTGCTGGGACTCTCCGCGTCGCTGATTGCCCTGGGGGCTCTCGTCTGGAAGACGCCCCTTCTCCCTGGACCTTCCTGGCGGCCGGATTCCTCCGATTTCCCCGTAACCCACATACTGCGACTGCTGCTGGTGGCCGTAGGCCTGCCCTACCTTTGCTTGAGCGCGACTGGACCTTTGCTGCAAAGCTGGTTTGGCCGGGCGCATCCGGGGAAGTCGCCTTACCGGCTGTACGCTCTTTCGAATGTTGGGTCTCTGCTGGGTCTGGCGACATATCCGTTTGTCGTCGAGCCAGGATTTCGCCTGCATACCCAGGCTTGGTTATGGAGCGCGGCTTACATGGTATTTTTCGCCGGCTTCATCGCCTGCGCCAAGGACATGAAAGCACCGGCAATCCTGGTCTCGGCCGTCGCAGAACCGGAACCAGTGGCTTTGCCGTCGGGCGGCGTCCAGCTCCTTTGGTTCTTGCTCCCGGCCATGGCGTCTTTGATGCTCCTGGCCACCACGAATCTCATGTGCCAGGAAGTAGCGGTGGTTCCATTCCTCTGGGTGCTGCCGCTCGGGTTGTATTTGCTCAGCTTCATCATTTGCTTTGACGACCTGAAGTGGTATCGCCGGGGAATTTTTCAGGTATTGCTGGGAGCGAGTCTTCCCATGGCGCTCGTGGTGTTGTTGGCCGTGGACACTGCTCCCATCGTCCGGCAGATTTGGATGCTAAGCCTGGTTCTGTTTGCCTGCTGCATGGTTTGCCACGGCGAGCTCGTACGCTTGAAACCGCATCCCCAATACCTGACGCGCTTTTACCTCCTGATCTCCGCCGGAGGGGCGGCGGGAGGCATTTTTGTCGCACTGATTGCTCCACGGATTTTCACCGGGTTTTGGGAATTTCATTGCGGCTTGGTTGGCTGCGTGCTTCTGGCGCTGGCGGCTATCGCGCGGGACCGCCAGTCATGGTGGTATTGGAACAAACCCTACATGAGCAGCGCGATTCTTCTGGGACTGGTTCTCGCCCTGGAGTTCGTGTCGCGATATGCCGGCCTGGCCATGATTCCGGTTACGATGTATCGCTGGCACTACTACCCAGTCCTTACGGTTTTGGCCGTGTGGGTTGGGTTCATCACGCTTCGTAGCGGGAACAGACCGCCGAAGTACCGGAGACTTAACAGCGCACAGTTCGTTTCGATAGCTATTGCGGCGGTGCTATGCGTTGCACTGTACGAGCAAGTGCAGTTCGACAAGTACCTGGCAATCCGCCGCGACCGCAACTTCTATGCTGCCCTCATGCTCAAGAAAAGGGGACTGGGACTGAGTTCCATCGAATTGCGCCACGGGCAGACTACGCACGGCTTCCAGATCTACAATCAGCCCAAAGAACCGACCGCTTATTTTTCGCGCAGCAGCGGCGTAGGGCTCCTGCTCGATGGACAAGCCCCGTGCCTCCCGCCATGCTCTCGCCGCTACGGGTTCATCGGCTTGGGAGTCGGAACCCTGGCTGCGTACCCGCATCCAGGTGACATGGTATGGTTTTACGAACTAAATCCACAGGTGATTGACTATTCATTCGGCGCTCACCCTTATTTCACGTTCGTCAAGGATTCCCCGGCGAAAATTGTGGTTGTCCCGGGCGACGCGCGGCTTTCTCTCGAGCGTGAGTTTAGAGAAAGCGGTTCTCAGAATTTTGACGTGTTGGTGATCGACGCTTTCAGCAGTGATGCCATCCCGGTCCATTTGCTAACTCAGGAAGCGCTGCAGATCTATCTGGAGAATTTGCGTGGACCGGATTCCGTCCTGGCATTCCACATTTCCAACAAGATGCTTGACCTCAGTCCGGTGGTGGCGGCGCTTGCCGCACATAATCATCTGGCGGCGGTACGCCTGCACAAAGGGCACAGCCCTGATCTTGGAGAACGAAGCGACTGGATCCTGCTTTCCAGAAATCCGAGCGCTTTAGCGTTCGAGGCGTTTCACGATCATCTTGATTCGATGCCGGCTGCCGACCCCAAACTGGTCTGGACCGATGACTATAGCGATCTGTTCGCAGTTTTGCGGCTTCGCTGAGTGAGCACCCTGCGCTGGAGCTCGCATGTCTACCCACCAATTCATGCCCCTCGGTCGAAAATGCAGCGCGCCCGTTGAAGTAAATCGCTAGGAGAAGCGGCGACCAAGAGCGGCTACGTGTTTACGTTCTTGAACAATGGCATCCCGGCCCTGACGACTCAGCTGGAACGGTCGGCGAGAACATGAATCCCTGCTCAGCTTCCGGCAAGCCTCCGTTGCAGTAAAACGTTGACTGTTTGGGTCGCAGAAAAGCGCCGAAAATTGTCACATTTTTGCGACTGTAGTTTGCGTTTGCGGCACGAGCCAACCGAAAACGCTAGCTGAGCGTCTGTATCTCCTAGAAACTGGCGGGTATAATGCAATGTGCCATAACGGTAACCTGCTGCTCGAACTTGGTACGCCCCGTGCAGTTATGGCAGCGTACCCCGCCAGGGAGTACGAGGCAAATAGAGATTCGCTCCAAGGAGAGAAAATGAATAAGAAACAGAAGGGTTTCTCGTTAATTGAGTTGTTGATCGTCGTGGCGATCATTTTGATCATCGCGGCGATTGCAATTCCCAACCTGCTTCGCGCGAAGATTGCGGCGAACCAGTCAGCGGCAGTCGGCACGCTCCGTACAATTTCTTCGGCCGAGGAAACCTTCTCGTCCACGTACAGCGACGGCTTTACTCTGACGATGACGCAGCTTGGCGGCGCGGCAGGTGCGGCAGGTACTTGCGCTGCTGCTCACTTGATCGACGAAGTGCTCGGTAACGACCCGGCGACCAAGAGCGGCTACGTGTTTACGTTCTTGAACAACGGCATCCCGGCCCTGACTGCGGGTATTCCCGCGGCCTGCGGCGGCTCCGGTGACACTGGGTTTTCGGTCACTGCGGCTCCGGTTTCGTTGTCGACCGGCACGGCAGCGTATTGCATCGATGAGACGGGCGTGATTCGCGTTGACTCAGCTGGTACAGTCGGCGAGAACATGAATCCTTGCTCAGCTTCCGGCAAGCCCCCGCTGCAGTAAAGTTGTGAGCGACTCGGGAGGGAGGAAGGCAGCGGCTTCCTCCCTTCTTTTTTATGGACCCAGCGGTGCCTGAGGAAAATGTTCAAAAACGAATCCAACTCGAATGAAGCGGGGAATCGAAGGCGCGGGTTTTCCCTGATTGAACTGCTGATCGTCGTAGCGATCATTCTGATCATCGCCGCGATCGCGATTCCCAACCTGCTTCGCGCGAAGATTGCGGCGAACCAGACTTCGGCAGTCCAGGCTCTGCGTACGATGACTTCCGCCGAGCAAACGTTCTCCTCGACCTTCAGCGACGGATTCACACTGAGCCTTGCGCAGTTGGGGGGACCCGTTGGTTCAACTGGCTGCACGAATGCGGGTCTGATCGATGAAGTACTTTCGTCGCCACCCAACCAGAAGAGCGGCTATGTATACACGTATACGCCAAACGGCAATCCTGCTTTGACCGTCGGGATTCCCGCCGCATGCGGCGCGTCCGGAGATTCCGGTTATTCGATCAGTGCGACGCCGGTTTCGGTGGGCTCGACCGGAACGGCCAGCTTCTGTGTGGATGAGACAGGTGTGATTCGCGTCAACGCGCTGGGCGTGGTTATACCTCCGCCGTGCGCCAGTTCTGGCTACCCTCCATTGCAGTAACCTGACGTTATTTCCTGCGAGAACTTCCCATCATCGCTTAGCCGCCATTCTTACCGCAAAACTTTCGCTTCGTGCTTCCGTGGTTCTTGCTAAGCTAATTCCATGTTCCTTTTGATTTTTGCGATTGCCGCGATCGGAATCGGGCCTGCGTCCAATACGGACGCAAAGGATGTGGTACGCGCGTTGGAGTCCCGCTACCACCACGCCACCACTTTGAAGGCCACGTTTTTTGAACGTTATTCGGACGGAAATAGAGGCGTCTCGGCGGAATCCGGGACGGTTTACTTCTCGCGGCCCGGGCGCATGCGCTGGGAGTACGAATCGCCGGAGCAGAAGCTCTTCATTGTGGATGGTACGAATGTCTGGTTTTACGTCCCCGCCGATCGCACCGCTAGCCGCGCCAAGGTCAAAGACAGTTCCGACTGGCGAACGCCACTCGCGTTGTTAACCGGTAAGACGGATTTCTCCAGGCTCTGCCGCACGATTGACGTGGTGGCCACGGAGGACAAGCCGGACGACCGGCCGATCGCAACTGGCGATACGATATTGCACTGCGTTCCGCGAAATGAGTCCCCCGGCACCGAGGGGGATGTGAGTGACGTCTTGATTGAGTCCGATCCCGCAGCGCACCTCGTGCGATTGTTGATCCGTCAGCCGGGAAACCTTGAGACCGAATTCCGCTTTGGCAACTGGGAGGAGAACTTGCCCATTCCCGAGGCCAAGTTTCATTTCGCACCTCCGCCCGATGTGGCCGTGGTAGACCAAGCGACGCTGGCCGGTTCCATTCATTAGTTGGCGCGGCCGCATGAGCCGCAAACCGGTAACACCTGAGCAAAACGCAAATTCTCTGCTTCCGTAAGTCATCCGCCGCAAAGACGGCCCCTCGCGCTATTCTTCTCCAGATGTGAGATTGCGAACCTGCTGTTTGAGGCGGGCGTTAGCGCTTCGGGGGATATGCTAAACTTTGAACAAGACGTCCCTATGGGTGGGCCGTCTATACCTCCGTGGCTCAGTATGTATGTAAAGTCGGAGATACGTCCGGCCGGGTCTTCCAACAATTGGAGACGGCTCAGAACGAGGGAGAATTGCGCCAGAAGCTGGCCGAGCGGGGCTTTCACGTCTTCTCGGTCAAGAACGAGTTCAATATCCTGGCTCAGTTCAGCAGCGCACGCCGAGCCCGCAAAATACTGACCAACGATTTCCTTATCTTCAACCAGCAGTTCAACACCCTGATTAAGGCGGGGCTTCCGATTCTGAAGGCCCTGGACCTGCTTGCGGAGCGCGCGGCGGCGCCCCGGTTGCGCCCGATTTTGCAGGATGTTCGCCAGCGCGTCCGCGACGGCGCGTTGCTGTCCGAGGCGTTAGGAGCCCAAGGGTCTTTTCCGCCTGTTTACGTAACGGCGATTACGGCTGGCGAACGTAGCGGAAACTTAACCGGAGTTTTGGAGCAGTACATTTCCTACTTGCGGGTGAGCACCGGATTCAAGAAAGGACTCATTACGGCGCTAATATATCCCGCCATTCTTGTTGCGGCTGTTGTTTTGGTTCTGACCTATCTGGTGACGTACGCCATGCCGCAGTTCGCCAAGCTCTACCAGGACCTCGGCATCAAGCTGCCCGCGCTAACCCAGGCCATGCTGTCTTTGGCGGCGCCGCTCCGCGACTATTTTCTTTTGGTCTCCGCGATTATCGTTTTTTTGGTTCTGGCGATCTTTGTTTGGACGCGCTCCGACCAGGGCGCCCTCGCAATGGACCGGCTGAAACCCAAGATGCCCGTTTTTGGCGACATCTGGCTCAAGTCGCAAATCGCGCAGTTCGTTCGTACTCTTTCGACCCTTCTCGCCGGTGGCACGCCGCTGGTCGCGGGGCTGGAGACGTCGTCGGAGGCCATCGGCAGCCGGTTAATCGCAACTTCGGTTCGGGCCGCTGGTGCGCGTGTGCGTGAGGGGCGAACGCTGCACGAAAGCCTGGCGGAAACTCGCCTGGTGCCCGACCTGGCTCTCGAGATGATCGAGGTAGGTGAAGCGTCCGGCGCCCTCGCCGCGATGCTTACTAGCGTTGCGGAATTCTACGAAGAGGAAGTAAGCACCCGCCTGCAACGCACGCTGATATGGGTTTCGCCCGCCATTTTGGTGGTTATGGCGGTTGTGGTAGGCTCTATTCTGATATCCCTTTATCTGCCGCTGTTTTCCCTCCAAGTGGGCTCCGGGGGCTAAGGTTCAGGTTCGATGGCTACACCTACGAACAATCCGGTCATTCCAGGAATGCCGAACGAAGGCGCCGAGCGTGATACGGCCCGGCGATTGGCGGAGCGCTACCGCTGCCCGTTCGTGGATTTGCGCGAGCAGCGCATCGATCCCGACCTTTTCCGCAGCATACCGGCCGAATTGATGTTTCGCTATAAATTTGTCCCGCTGGAGGCCCACGACAGCACCTTGATGGTGGCCATGGCCGATCCCAGCCAGTTGCAACTGACCGACGAGCTATCGTTGCTGCTCGGGAAACGCCTGCAGATCCGCGTGGCCACCACTTCGCAGATTGACGACCTGCTGAAGCGCACCGAGCAGTCCCAGCGCGTGCTGGATCAAGCCACCGAAGGCTTCACTTTGCAGGTTGTGGGTGAAGAGGAAGACAGCGAAGAAAATATTTCGATGGATAAGCTCACGCGCGATTCCGGCGTGAGCCCGGTCGTGCGCCTGGTGGACACCGTGATTTTTACGGCGCTTGAGCGCAGAGCGAGCGACATTCACATCGAAACGCGCAACACGGAAGTGGTGGTGAAGTATCGCATTGACGGCGTGCTGCAATACGCCATGCAACCACTGGCCAAGGAATGGCACGCCACAATTCTTTCGCGCATCAAGGTGATGAGTGAGCTGGACATCGCCGAGCGCCGGGTGCCGCAGGACGGGCGATTCCGCGTGCGTTATAAGGGCCGCTTCGTGGACTTTCGCGTGTCTATCATGCCCTCGGTGCACGGTGAAGACGCCGTTTTGCGCGTTCTCGACAAGGAAACGCTGAGCGAGAAGTTCCGCAACCTGACGCTCGATGTGGTGGGATTTGACGGGCCCGATAAGACTCGCTTCCGGCGCTACATTCAGGAGCCGTACGGGATGGTGCTGGTCACGGGACCGACAGGCTCGGGCAAGACCACCACGCTGTACGCCGCGATCAATGAGATTAAGAACGACGAAGACAAAATTATCACCATTGAAGATCCGGTGGAATACCAAGTGCGCGGCATCACGCAAATTCCGGTGAACGAGAAGAAGGGCCTTACTTTTGCGCGCGGGCTGCGTTCCATTCTGCGTCACGATCCGGACAAGATCATGGTGGGAGAAATTCGCGACCAGGAGACTGCGCAGATTGCGATCAACTCCGCCCTCACCGGCCACTTGGTTTTCACCACAGTCCACGCCAACAACGTGACGGACGTGATCGGGCGGTTCATCAACATGGGCGTTGAGCCTTACAATTTCGTTTCGGCGCTGAACTGCATCATGGCGCAACGCTTGGTCCGCGTGATCTGCGAGAACTGCAAGAAGCCGGTGCAGTACACGCCGGAAGCGCTGAAGGAATCGGGGCTGGATCCGGCGGAGTGGATGGCTGTGCCGTTTTACGAGGGCACCGGTTGCCTGGAATGTTCGGGCAGCGGTTACCGGGGCCGCTCGGCGATCACCGAATTGCTCGATCTCTCCGACCACATTCGCGAAATGATTATCAATCGGCGGCCGACTTCGGAAATCAAGCGTGTGGCGCGGGAAGAAGGCATGTCGTTTCTGCGGGATTCAGGGTTGGCCAAAGTGCGCAGCGGGACGACCACGTTGCGCGAAATCAATAAGGTGACGTTTCTTGACTAGTGCCGCCACGCTCACCGCGCGATTCTTTGAGCTCGGACCCGTGCGCCGCCTGGAGCGATGGCTCAACGCCATGCCGCACCCATCGCTGGTGGTTGAGGTTGCTTCCACCCACGTTGCAGCGGCACAATGGTCGAAGACAGGCGGGCATTTGGAATCGCATGCCATTGAGCCGTTGCCACTGGGCGCGGTGATGGCGTCGCCGGTGGATGCCAATGTGGTGCAGCCGGAAGCGGTGCGCTCTGCGTTGCGCAAGGTCTTCCATCGCATCCCGGTCCATGACGCGCCACTGGCGCTATTAATTCCAGACCCGGTTGTGCGCGTCTTTATTCTTCCCTTTGATACCTTGCCGCGTCGCTCCGACGAAGCGCTTCCGTTGTTGCGTTGGCGATTGAAAAAAAGCGTGCCCTTCGATGTGGACGAAACGGTGGTGTCCTGGATGCGCCAGAACAGCCGGGAAGGAACGCTGGAAGTCGTCACCGCCGTGGCGCGACAGAGGATCGTTCGCGAATACGAGGATCTCCTGGGGCCATTGAACGCTGGCGCGGGAGTGGTGCTGAGTTCGACGCTGGCGAGTTTGCCGCTACTGGGTGATGAAGGCGCAACGCTGTTAGCGCGCATGTCTGGCAAGACGCTGACGACCGTCGTGGTCAACGCCGGCAGGCTTTGTGTGTATCGTTCGACGGAAATGGCCGGCGAAGCGTCCTTGCTCGATCCGCAAGCGATGCTCGACGAGGTGTATCCCGCGATTGCATATTATCAGGATACCTGGGGTGGCACGCTGGATCGCGCCTGCGTAACCGGATTTGGAGCGCGGGAAGAAGTCTTTCGCCGCGCGCTTTCGGCCGAGTTAAAGTGTCCGATCGGATCGCTTTCGGAAACCGAGAGCGCTCTCCGGTTGGAATCGGGCGCCAAGGATTTGATGTATCAGGATCTGGACGCGTTGGCGGGCTGGATGTTGAACGCAGGGTCCTGAAGGATTCGACGGCTATGAAACTACGACTCAATCTTTCGACGGCGCCGCTGCAGAACAAGCGGCCATTCCTCGCCGTATCCGGCGCCCTTGGCGCGATCGGGGTTTTGGCATTGCTGCTATTGGGCCACGGCGCCTATAGTTCGTGGCGCGCCAACCGCAATCTGCGAGCGGAGATTTCGCACTGGCAAGCGGAAATTCGCGCCAACCAGGAGAAGCAGGCTGCCCTTCAGGCGTATTTTCAGACCCAGCAGGCGCAGCAAGTGCTTGATCGCGCGGCGTTTCTGAATTCGTTGATCGGACAGCGCAGCTTTCCATGGACGAAGATCTTCATGGACTTGGAGCAGACCCTGCCGCCCGGTGTGCGGGTGGTCAGCATTTCGCCGAAGCTCGAAAATGGGCGCGCCTTGGTGGTGCTCACGATCGGCGCGGAATCGGACGACAGCAAGATCAAATTTTTGCAGACGTTGGAAAAGTCCGGTGCATTTTCGGACATCCGCGTAATTGCCGATCGGCACGAAGATAGGCAAGGGACTGCCGACCCGATTACCGTGCAATTGACGGCCTGGTATTCGACCACCTAAATATGAACGCAGCCTGGAAGATCTGGAAAAAGTGGATTATCGCGGGCCTCATCGCGCTGTTCGTGGCGGACCTGGCGGTGGGTTACGTGCTGTGGCAATCGTCGCGCGAAGGTGTGGATGTGATGAGGGCGCAGCGGGATCGTCTGGCGCTAGACTCCAAGCTGCTGAAAGCCGATGTACAGCGCGGCGAAACGATTCGTGAATCGCTCTCTGGAGTGGGCAAGGAATACGACGGTTTCTACCACACCGCGTTTTTGGGCTCGACGGACGGATATTCGGCCATTGACGGAGACCTGGGAAGTATTGCCAGCAAAGCCAATTTGAAGAGCTCGGGAATCGCATTTCATGAAAAAGAGGTAAAGGGCCGGGGAGTGGTGGAAGTGGATATCTCTGACACCGTGGAAGGGGATTACCCGGCGATCATTCAATTCATCAATGGGCTCGAACGTTCCAAGTACTTTTATCTTTTGAGCGATTTGAAATTGGACTCGGCCTCGACCGGGCCGGGAATCCGTTTACATCTCGAGCTGCACACCTATTTCAGGACCTGAGGATGGGGAAGCGAACTCAAATCTACGTGCTGGCTGTCCTGCTGGTGATTGCCGCCGTAGCATACTTCTTCAGCCGCAGCGAGACGCCCGGTTTGCGGGGCGTGCAGGCTTCCGATCCCACATTCCACCCGTTGAATGTGGACGAGCCGCACCTTCGTCTGGACTTGCTCGAAAAGATCAAGAAGCTGGAGTATTCCGGATCACATCGCAATATCTTCGTTTTTGGGCCGCCGCCTCCTCCGCCGAAGACACTGGCCGAAATAGCGCGTGAGCAACATCGCAATTACGGGCCTGCAGTGCCTTTGCCCCCTCCGCCTGTGACAGTGCCGGCGCAGCTTTTCGGTTATGCATCGATGCAGGCGAGCGGCAAGCGCGTCGCATTCTTCTTAGATGGCGACGACGTATTGGTCGTGGAGGAAGGCTCGGTATTCTTGAATCGTTACCGGCTCGACAAAATCGGCAATGATTCCGCGGATGTGGAGGAGATTTCATCCGGCCGCCACGCCACGGTTCAGATGGTGCAGCCCGTCGGTGGCGACGCGCCTGCCAGCTCTCTTAACCAATGAAAAGGGCGCATATCTTCGGCGAACGTTTGAAACCTGTGGCGCACGGACCGCGCGCTGGACGAGGACGGGCTGCGAAAACTGCGCGCCGGGGCCGGTCGCAAGAAGGCGGTTTTGCGTTTCTGTTGGCGCTGGGTCTGATCGTGCTAGTGGTGGCGATGAGTCTGGTGGTGCTCGAACAGGGCGCGACGCAGCGCCGCAGGCAGATCGAAGAAGAAGCCATTTGGCGGGGCAATCAGTACGCGCGGGCAATTCGCCTCTATTATCACAAGACAGGCCATTATCCGCAGGACCTGGATGATTTGCAGAAAGGCCTGCCTGAACTCCATTTCCTTCGTCAAGCCTACAAGGATCCCACCAACCCTTCGGACGGCTCCTGGCGGTTCGTTTACGTCAACTCGGCAGGCCAAATTATTGGCAGCACCAGGTACGCGACGCTGCAGCAAATGGCGCTGATGGACGCGAATGGCGGCCAATTGCCGACGATTCCAGGAGCGCCAGGCCAGCCGGGCGTGCCGGCATCGAGTTTGGGCGATGCAAACAACAATCTGAATTCGCAGCCAGGCCAATCGCCTTCGAGCGGAACCGGAACCGACACTTCGAATCCGACGGGATCCGGGACGTCCGGAAACACATCCGGTGAGGGACAGAACCCACAATCACCAAACGATCAAAATCCGCAACAGCCGTCCAACGGGCAGAATCCGCAGGGTTCGCAAAATCCACAGTACCCCACTACGGGCCCCGGAGGCCAAAATCCGACGGGTTCTCAGAATCCGCTGTCACCTTTGCAAGCTGGTCAATTGGGGCAAAGCGGCAACGTCACCCAGGCGAGTCTGGCCGCGATGGCTTTGCTGAAGCCGACCGGACCGGTGGATGGGCCGGTGCTTGGTGCGTTTCTCACCGGGGTTGCGAGCAAGCAGGACTTGCCTTCCGTGAAGGTTTATCACGGAGGGAAGAAGTACATCAATTGGGAATTCATCTGGAACCCGCTGGAAGACGCTGCTGCCGCTATGCAGCAGCAATTGGGCAATGCTGGAAGCACCGGCATAGGACAAAATGTATCCGGGGCTTTTGGGGCCCCGGGCACCAATAGCGGCGTCCCCGGCCAGCAGAATCCGTACCCAACGCAGCCAACCAACCCCAGCCCGGAGTCTCCGCAATCTCCGCAGTTTCCTCAGTAAATCGAGGTCTTCGATCCGGTATTTCGCGCGGTTCTAGAGTCAGTTTCCGGAAGGCGTAATCTTTTCGCGGGTCATTTTGGATGTAATTTGGCGCACGTAATTCTGCGTCTCGGCGAATGGTGGGATGCCGCCATAGCGTTCGACCATCTCCGGTCCGGCGTTGTAAGCGGCGAGCGCCAGAGTCAGATTGCCGCGGTAGCGTGTGAGCAAGTCCTTCAGATAATGCGCGCCGGCGTCAATGTTCTGCGCGGGGTCGAAGATGTCCGCGACGGAATAGCGCGCCGCCGTTTGCGGCAGCAACTGCATCAAACCGAGCGCCTGCCTCCTGGAGATGGCGCGCGGATTGAAATTCGATTCCATGGCGATCACGCGCGCGATCAGATTTTCGTCCAGGCCATGCTTTTGGGCCGCAGCGTGAATCAAGCTTGCGAAGGGACCGGCGAGAGTGACCGGCGACGGTGGGAGCGGCTCAAAATGGTCTTCAGGCTCAATGGCGACGAGGTCCGCGGCCTGTACGCTCACGATGCCGCCTTCGACCGTCAGGCGCACCTGGGCGCCAGCACATTGATAGCCGGTGATGTGCAGGCGCAGTCCGGAGCGCAGGACGGCATAATCCGCGCGCGCCGGAGCAGCACATAGCGCCGCGAAGGCTACGATTGCCATGCCGGCTAGGGTTGGTTTCACCAGCGCTCCCGTTCCCTCAGACCTCAAGAGTTCAGCTACGATCAGGTTTTCCCAGCGCGTACCGCTGGATCGCCGCAGCCACGCCGTCTTGGTCGTTCGATAGAGTAATCGGCCAGCCGCGCAATTTCAACTCGCCAACGGAATTGCCCATAACCACGGGGCAGCCCGCGAATTCCAGCATTTCGCGGTCATTCCAATTATCGCCGATAGCCATCACGTTCTCCGCCGAGATGCCGCGCTGAAGGGCCCATTCTTTGAGCGTCTTGCCCTTAGTCACGTCCCGCGACAGCACATCGAGAATGGACAAGTCGCGGCTCTCGTACTCCGTGAGCGCCAGAGTGAATTCACCGGCAAACGGAAGCGCCGAGAGACGGTTCATCGCCGCCCGCATCGGACTGCACTGGCCGGTGTACATCACCTGAATGGGGTCCTCGCCATTCAGGCAACTGACCAACGGCGCGATTTCGGCGATGTACTCCCGATTGCGGCGAAAATAGCCGCCGCGAAAAGGATCGTCCCAGTCCACCTTTTCCAGGATCACCTGGCGCGCGTTGGAGCGGTCAAATACCACCGCCGCGTTGGCGCGAAATTCCGCCGTGGATTCCAGAACTCGCCGCGCCGTTGCGCTCGACAACAGATAACGCAAATGCGTCGTTCCGTCTCGTGATTTTGCCAGCGCGCCGTTATTTACGATCATGTGCAGATCGCAGGGAAGCGCCTGGGCGATGGGCAGCGCAAAGCCGAAGCGCCGTCCGGTAACCAGAACGATTTCAATCCCGCGCGCGGCTGCTTTGGCAATTGCCTGAGAGTTCGCCGCGGATACTTGGGATTTGCTGTCCAGCAGCGTCCCGTCTATATCCATGGCAATTAGTTGTATCGGCACGCAACAATTCTATCGTGTCCGCGCGATTCTTGCCGCCCTCTTTGGGTTTCCGGCACTATGCTATCCTGAATTTGTTGCGCGAGGGAACTGACCTGACGGACAGGCTCTATCATCACGACTCGTTTCTGCGGGAATTCGACGCTGAAGTGGTGTCCTGCGAGCCGGAAGGCGACCGCTGGAAGGTCGTGCTGAATAGGACGGCTTTCTATCCGACTTCGGGAGGCCAACCGCACGATTTAGGCAAGCTCGGCGACGCGCCGGTAGTGGAAGTCCTGGATGCGGACGGGGGCGCGGCAGGCGCGGGGCATCACGTAGTCCACTACACGACGGCCGAGGTGCCTATGGGAGCCGTTCACGGGCGTGTTGACTGGCCGCGTCGCATTGACCACATGCAACAGCACACTGCGCAACACTTGCTGTCGGCGGCGTTCATCGAAGTGTTCGGACTTCAGACTGTGTCGTTCCATCTGGGCAAGGAAATCTCGACGATTGATCTCGACGCGCCGGGCGTGGATGCGCGTCATCTGGAAGAAGCCGAGCGCCGGACGAACGAAATCATCTTCGAAGACCGTCCGGTGGTAATCCGTTTCGGAACGGCGGAAGAGCTCGCTGACGCGGGTATTCGCAAGAAAGTGGAGCGCGAGGGAATTCTCCGGGCGATTGAGATCGAGGGATTTGACCGGCAACCCTGCGGCGGCACGCACTTGGCCCGCACCGGACAAGCCGGCCTGCTGCTCATCCGCAAACTCGAGCGACGCCGCGATTTGTCGCGGGTCGAGTATGTGGCCGGGTACCGCGCCCTGGCCGCCGCTCGCAGCGACTTTGCGTTACTCACCGAAGCGGGCTCCCTGCTGAGTTGCGGTCTCGCGGATGTTCCGGCGGGCATTACGAAAGTGATCGGCGAACGACGCGAGCAAGCCGCTGCCGCCAAGCGCATGGAAGAGCGGCTGGCGTTGCTGGAAGCGCGCGCCCTGCTGCGCGAGTACGACGAGTCGCGAGGCGCCCCCTCGGCGGATGCGGGCGCGCCCGATGCGCGTCTCGTGCTGGCCGCCGTACCCGAGGCAACCGCTGGATATCTCGGCCTTCTCGCGGCAAGGCTAGCCGCGGTAAACAACGTCGTAGCGCTTCTGGTGAGCCGCGACATCGGGCACGTCGTATTTGCGCAATCGAAGGGGCTATCGGCTGATTTGGGTGCAGCGTTGCGCGAATGTCTCAGGGAATTCGGAGGAAAGGGTGGCGGCTCGCGCGACTTTGCCCAAGGCAGCCTACCCAAGCCCGCCGACGCGGACGCGTTTCTGGCACGTGCCGCGGAATTGTTGAAGCGATAGGCTCTCCGGCGAATTCAACGATGCAGCCAACCCTTTGACGCGGCCCACGGTTCGAACGAAAGGACGGTATCCGGTCAAACGATTGCCCGGAAGTCCCTTCGCGTAGTAGATTGATTGCGGCTCCAGGCACTTACCTGACGGCGCATCGCGGGCAGTAGATAAGGAAAAATGGAGTTATTCCTCAACATTTTTTGGGTGTTGATCACCTTCTGCGGCGTGATGGTCTGGCGTACCAGGTGGGTAAAGCAATCCCGTTTTCGCCGCTACGATTCCTGGCACGAATGGACGGCATTCATTTGCGCCATGGTGCTACTGTTTTTCGTCGTTTCATTGACCGATGATCTTCATGCTGAGTTGATGTTGATTGAGGAATGTTCCACGAGCCGGCGTCACACAACCTGCCTGACCTGCCCGCACCATTCATCTCCCGCCGGCGGCGATGGCGCTCCGCACGTCTCGGCGATTTTGCCTGCCAGTCCGAGCATGCAGTCGTTCGTTTTCATATCCTCTGTTATTCCCGTTCCCGAAAGCCTGCCGTTGCGATTGAACCGCAGCCGCGCGTTTGGCCGCGCGCCTCCCGCTGCGGCTCTCTGATTCCATGTTTCGTCAAAATTTCTTGAATCTTAACTATCAATCGCTCGAAAAAACATTCGCTCACTGCAGTGATTGACCTGTGATTGTGTTTTCTGCAAGCATGACGGTTTCCATGAGCAACATTACGCATTTTTTGTTCAATCTTTACGGATTCCTTACCGCGTTGGGGGTCCACTCGGATATCTCCTCGGATATCTTTAACGATATGAGGACTTCCATGAAGGGCGCGGGAAGGGCATCAATCGCCCTGTCATCGGCGATCGTGCTGCTTCTCGCGGGCTGTGGCGGAAACTCCGGCAAAAATGCGGCAGCGGAGGCGCCTCCGCCTGCGCAAGTTGAACACGAGGGCGACGCCAACCTGGTTCAGGTGGACCATCCTGACCAGTTTCCTCTCGCCGTGGCGACGGAATACAAGGCGCCTTCGCGATTGATGGCGACTGGAGTTGTGAGTCCAGATGTATCGCGCACCGTGCCGGTCATTTCGATTGCCACAGGACGTGTGGCGGAAATACGCGCGCGCCTGGGCGACACCGTAAAGAAGGGGCAGGTGCTGATGCGCGTGCAGAGCGCGGATATCGCCGGGGCGTACTCGGACTACCGCAAAGCAGTCGCCGACGAACTGCTTGCCAACAAGCAGCTTGACCGCGCCAAGGGCCTCTACGATCACGGGGCCATTTCGTTGAATGATTTGCAAGTCGCCGAGGACACCGAGAACAAAGCCAAAGTGGACGTGGAAACCAGCGCCGAACACCTGCGCGTCCTGGGCAGTCCGCTCGATCATCCGTCGGCGCTGGTGGATATTGTGGCGCCCGTTTCCGGGGTCATTACCGATCAGCAGGTCACGAATGCGGCCGGTGTGGCGGGTTTAGGTTCTCCCAGTCCCTTCACGATCTCCGACCTGAGTTATGTGTGGATTCTCTGCGACGTCTATGAGAACGATTTGCCGATGGTCCGTGTGGGCGACACCGCTGAAGTGCGGCTGAGTGCCTACCCGGGGCTTTTGCTGCACGGCCGGGTCGGCAACATCGGGGCGGTGCTGGATCCCAACATCCGCACGGCCAAGGTTCGGATCGAAATAAAAAACCCCGGACAGCTGCGCCCCGGGATGTTCGTAACGGCCACCTTCCGCGGGCAGAAGGCCGAAGCCCATGCGGCCGTTCCGGCATCCGCGATCTTGCACTTACACGACCACGACTGGGTCTACGTGCCGGCGGATGGAAACAAGTTTCGCAGGATCGGCGTCACAGGCGGAGACATGCTTCCCAATAACATGCAGGAAGTCACGTCGGGGCTCAAGCCGGGCGACCGAGTGGTGACCAATGCCCTTGAACTGCAGAACGCCTCCGAGCAGTAGGTTTTTATCTTTTGGATGCCAGATATCTTGAAAGACTCACAAAGCGGCGAAATCGAAAAGTGAAGACTCGGACGGACTGAATAAGCGATGATCCGCAATTTCGTTGACGCCGCGCTCAACAACCGGTTCATCATCCTCACGCTGGCTGTTCTCCTGCTGGCCTGGGGCGGGGTGTCTTTCCACAATTTGCCTGTGGAAGCCTACCCCGATGTGGCGGACAACTACGTTCAAGTGATCACGCAGTGGCCGGGCCGCGCTGCCGAAGAAGTAGAACAGCAAGTTACCATCCCTATCGAAATTCAGATGAATGGAATTTCTCACCTGACGCATCTTCGCTCCTTCTCGCTTTTTGGTCTTTCCAGCATCACGATGATCTTCGACGATGAGTCTGACAACAATTGGAACCGCGCCAGGGTGCTGGAGCGGTTGTCGCAGGTGACGTTGCCGAATAACCTGCAGCCGCAAATGGGCACGGACTGGAGCCCGGTTGGCCAGATCTTCTGGTACACGTTGCGTAGCAGCAATCCGAAATATGACCTGATGGAGTTGAAATCCATCGAAGATTGGACGCTCGAGAAGCAATTCAAGTCCGTGCCCAACGTGGTGGACGTGTCGAGTTTTGGAGGTCCGACACGGGAATACCAGGTGCGAGTTCAACCCGACAAACTCGTCGCGTATGGACTGAACCTCGCCCAGGTGGAACAGCAGTTAGCCGCCAACAACGTCAACGCTGGTGGTAGCTTCATCGAAGAAGGGCAGCAACAGGTCAACATCCGCGAGGTAGGGCTATTCACCAACGTTCACGATATCGAGCAGACCGTCATCAAGGCGCAAAACGGGACCGCTCTGCACGTGCAGGACATCGCCACGGTTGTCGAAGGACCCAAAATACGGCTCGGGCAAATAGGCAAAACCATTCACCGCGAAGACGGGAAGGTGATGGATGACGATGACGTGGTGGAGGGAATTGTCTTGTTGCGCAAAGGCGCGAATTCGGACGAGACGCTCGATGGTATTCACGCCAAGGTACAGGAACTCAACGACCATATCCTGCCGCCCGGTGTGAAGATTGTTCCCTTTCTCGATCGCAGCGATCTGGTTCATTTCACCACGCATACGGTATTGCACAATTTGACCGAGGGATTCCTGCTGGTCTCGGTGATTCTTTTTCTTTTCTTGGGTAACGCACGCGCGGCATTGATCGTCGCGCTCACCATTCCGTTCTCGCTTCTGTTCGCATCTATCTGCCTGGACCTGGTCAATATCCCCGCCAATCTGCTGTCGTTGGGCGCGCTCGATTTTGGGATGGTCGTGGATGGCGCGGTGGTCATGATCGAAAACATCGTGCGTCACCTGAATCGGCGGGAGGCTGGCGCTATCTCCACGATGGACTCGATTCGCGACGCAGCGCACGAAATTCAACGGCCAGTCTTTTACGCAATCGGCATAATCATCACGGCGTACATGCCGATTTTTACGCTGCAGCGAGTGGAAGGCCGCCTGTTCCGGCCGATGGCCTGGACGGTTGCTTTCGCGCTGCTAGGCGCGTTGATTTTCTCGATGCTGATTGCCCCGGTCGTGGCCAGCATCGCGTTCCGCAAGGGCGTTCGGGAATGGCACAACCCGGTGATGGCTTTCCTTACAGACCGCTATCGCAAGGGAGTGCGCCGGGCGATCGAGCACCGCTGGGTTACCGTTGGCGTCGCGATCGGGGGACTAACGCTTGCGGCGTTTCTGATGTTCAGCGGCGTGATAGGTTCTGAGTTTTTGCCGCACCTTGATGAAGGCGCGATTTGGGCTCGCGGAACGCTCGCGCCGAGCACGGGCCCTTCCGAGGGCCTTCGCGTCATGAATGAGGCGCGCATCATGCTCGCATCGTTTCCGGAAGTTACGCAAGGTTGTTTCGCAGGTCGGGCGGCCCGATGACGGCACCGATACCACCGGCTTTTTCAATACGGAATACTTCGTGGATTTGAAACCCAAGGAACAATGGCGGCCGGTATTTCATGAGAACAAGGACGAGCTGATCGCCGCGATGGACCGTGAACTGGAGAAGATTCCTGGTGTGGTCTGGGGGTTCTCTCAGCCCATCGAAGACAATATGGAAGAAGCGGTGAGCGGCGTCAAAGGCGAACTGGCGGTGAAGCTGTTCGGTGACGACTTAAAAGCGCTAGAGGAAACCGGGGACAAGATCGTCAACGTGATGCAGGGCGTGCGAGGTGTCCAAGACCTGGGGCTTTTTCGCGTGATCGGACAGCCCAACCTGAATTTCATCGTGGATCGACAGAAGGCGGCGCGCTACCAAATCAACGTGGCGGACATCCAGGACGCCATTGAAACCGCGGTGGGCGGCAAGGCGGTCAGTCAGGTACTGAAAGGCGAAGCGCGCTATGATCTCGTCGTTCGCTACCAGGCTCCCTATCGCGATACGAAGGAAGCGATCGAAAATATCCGACTGGTAGCTCCTTCCGGGGAACGCGTCTCGCTCGCGCAATTGTGCGCGGTGAAGGAGATTGACGGGGCCTCGGAAATCTACCGCGAGGAAAATTCCCGGTACGTGGCGATCAAATATAGCGTTCGTGGCCGTGATCTCGGCAGCACGGTGGAAGAAGCGATGAAGAAGGTCCAGAAGCAAGTGAAGCTTCCCACTGGCTATCATCTCGACTGGGCCGGCGAATACGAAAGTCAGAAAAGATCCTCCAAGCGGCTGATGTTGGTGTTGCCAATCACGCTTTTCCTGATTTTCATCATTCTCTACACCATGTTTCAGACTTCGAAGTGGGCGCTTCTGATTCTCGCCAATGTCGCGATGGCTCCGCTCGGCGGATTGCTGGCGCTGCTGGTTACTAGAACGCATTTCAGCGTTTCGAGCGGCGTCGGATTTCTCGCCCTGTTTGGCGTCTCCGTGCAAACCGGCGTCATCATGCTGGAATATATCAATCAGCTTCGCGTGCGCGGCTATTCCATCGAGGATTCCGCGATCGAAGGGGCGGTACTCCGCTTGCGGCCCATCATGATGACGATGCTGGTAGCGACTCTGGGCCTGCTGCCCGCTGCGGTTTCGCACGCCATCGGCTCGGACTCGCAAAGGCCGTTCGCCATCGTGATTGTGGGTGGCCTGATTTCAGCGTTGATCATGAGCATCTTCCTGCTGCCTACCCTGTACGTCTGGATTGCGCGGGACGGCGATAAGCTTCCGCGGGTGGAAGAGTCTTTCGAAGTGTAATCCTCTCGTCTCCACTCATTTCTTTTCAATTTCGGCAGCGTGGCGATTCCGATAGAATCCCGGTGCGCCTGTCGCGGCCACTGCCACGGGACTACGCGGAGGGTGTGACACCTATGAAACGAGAAGAAGTCCGCGCTCGCATTGAAGAAATCGGCATTATTCCGGCAGTCAGGCTTTCATCCGCGGAAGATGCGCTGTTCGCTGCCGAAGCCGTCTCGCGCGGCGGCATTCCCATCGTGGAAATCGAGATGACCGTTCCCGGCGCCACCGAAGTAATTGCGCATTTGGTGAAGCATGCGCCGAAAATGATTGTCGGCGCCGGCGACGTCTTCGATTCGGACGTGGCGCGCCAATGTCTGGACGCCGGCGCGGTGTTCCTGACCAGCCCCGGACTCGACATGAAAATCGTGGAGTTTGGATTGGGCGCGTCCGTGGTGGTTTTACCCGGCGCGCTGACGCCCACGGAAGTGACCAGAGCGTGGAAAGCCGGCGCAGATTTCGTGAAGGTGTTTCCGTGCGCGCAGGTGGGCGGCGAAAGCTACATTCGCGCGTTAAAAGCTCCGTTTCCGACGTTGCCGCTGGTGGCCTCCGGCGGCGTGAATCAGCAGACGGCTGCCAATTTCATTCTGGCGGGCGCGGCGGCCCTCGGCATCGGCGGGGAACTGATCCCGAAAGACGCCATACGCCTTCGGCAGGCAGATCGAATCTTCACGCTGGCGCACCGGTTCGTAAAGTTTGTGAATTCCGCGCGCAGCCAGCTCGCGTCGCACAGACCCCACATTGAAAATGCCGCCAAGCGCGCGTGAAACGTGTCTGGGCGGTCGCCTCTCAGCTTGCAACGAAACACCGCACACGGCAGGAAGCGCTAAAGCGCCAACCGCGTTTGGCGCAGCTTCGCGCCTTTGCTAGACTTAGAAGCACGTTTCGCGTTTAGCTTTTCGGTGCGGCGGGCGTGTAGCTGGAGAGCGGCTCGATGGAATCGGGCAGGTCGCGCCCTTAGGGTTCAAGCTTCCAGGCAGTGGGCGTGTAGGATAGCAGTAACTCATTGATCAGACTTCGCTTAGCCCTCCGATTTAGCCCCGGATAACCCTCTGGATGGACCCAAGTTTGGACCCAAATGTGAAACCTTCCCACGGAGGCCAAATGAACTCCCATGTCCGTACTTTCTGGATGTTCGTGCTGCGGCAGCTGCTGAATTATCTGAAGAAACAGCAATAGGAGCCTGAAGACCGACGCGCGGAAGAGCTTCGTGTCAGTTGGCTGCCTGGAGATTCGCCTCAAACGGCTTCCTAAGGGTTTTGTCAGACCACCAAGGATTGAACAGAAACGATAAACGGCCGTACGTAGCTGTGGGAACGATTGTCAACTGTCAACTTTACGTCACTCAGGCCAATCGATTTCGTTCTCCGCATATACCTTCAGTTGTTTGCAGTCGCCCGTTTTCCAGTCGCTCAGGTCGGCTTCTCTAAGTACGTGCGCCGTCTGCAGCGTCCAGCACAGCTCCGTCTCGTAAATCATCCCTTCCTCGAAAACGTGCTCGGCCCAGTCCACGATCTTGCCGTGGATGCCGGGATACTGCTTCCCAGGCATGGGTAAATCTCTCTGCTTCGGCTGGGCTGACTTTTTCTTTCTCATCGGATGGCCTCCCCTTCCGCCGGCGGAACCTCGCTTGGCGGCTTTGGGTACTGCCGTTCCCATTCGCGTTGCTCTTCCGGCGTGAAGAACCGCGCCTTGGGCGGTTTTCCCTCAGCGCGCCGGCGATCTTCGACAACCTGCAGGTCGTGATAGACCTGCACTTCGTCCAAGGTGTTCTTCTCGTATTCGCGGTAGCGAGTTTGAAAGCGGGCCGAATCCTGTAACTCTGAGCGTTGCAGGGCGTTGCAAAAATACGAATTGAGCCGCGCGCGATGATCCTCGAAGACCACTAGCTCTTCATCGAAGCACGAAGAATCAAGCCGTGCCCTGTTGGCCCGTTTGAGGCGTTCGAGGCCGCGCACGGCTTCGTCCACGCCTCGGTTCACCAACAGAATCGCTTCATACAGATGCGCCTTTTGCATTTGATTCCCCCATTTCTTGCGGCGGGAACGCCGCGGCTCGACGATTGCTCGAAGTGTTGGGACACACGGATAGCGGGGCGGTCGGAAGTCCGACCTGGTTCGACAGACACAATCGCGCGTCAGCTAGGGAGGAGGTTCTGAAACCGGTTCAGGAGGGAGCAACCCCGAAAAAAAACGGCACGAAGCAAGTTGCACCACAAGAGCAAAATGGATAAGTTCTGTTGCAGCCATCGTTGCACCTTAGCCGTGCGACTGTGGTTAGGGGCGCGTTCGGTGTTTCAGCACCAGCGCGTCCCGCTTGCTTACTTCGTTCGCTTCCGTCGCTTTTTCTGACTGTCCTTACCTTGATAGTACTGCTCTTTGTACTTTCGGACCTCATCTACCTGGGCTGAAGTCCACAGACGGACCTTGACTCGCCCTATTGACTTGACAGGCGGGACGGCGAATTTCTTCTCTCGAATCCAACGGTTGAGAGTGTCCCAACTAACATCGACCAGCTCCGCGACTTCAACAGTAGAGTAAGTTGCCATTTGTATGGTCGTATAGACCTATACGACGTGTCAAGTGAAAACCGAAACAGGATAACGACCTTAATGCGCCGATTTGGAGCACCGGAAGAGTATCTCAGGTTTGGCAAAAATCGGAAGGCCTGAGTCGTCGTTTAGTAGGCAAGGGGGTTTCGACTTGACTCCAACTTCGCAATATGCGAAGATTCATTGTGAGGATTATCAGTCGAAAGAGGATTCGCGAGGCTTGCGCCAAGCATTCAGAGTGGGAAGCGTCTTTAGCGGCTTGGTATAGAATTACCAAAAGCGCCGCGTGGAGAAATTTCCCAGACGTAAAACAGAGTTGGAGAAATGTAGACAGTGTGGGGACATGCGTTGTGTTTGATATCAGCCATAACAAGTGCCGGCTGATTTCGTATATCAACTCAGTAGTGTCCCAACGTTATGTGAACAAAATCAATTGGTTATCGTAAACGGGTTGAATTTGATCGCTGATCATTTGAGCAAGTAGTTGATCCAAGGGGATTTTCTCGAACATGGTTAGGCTGAGGATCTGTAGGATTTCATACAGGCTGGCCGAGAGATGCAATCGCTTCTTGACGATGGCGACCAGGACGTAGGCGGAGACGGCGATCCAGATTTGTGACTTGACTGCGTTTTCCGAAGTTCCGAAGAAAGCTTTGATTCGCAGATGCTGCTTGATCCATTTGAAGAACAGCTCTACTTGCCAGCGGCACCGGTATAGTTCGGTGATCGTAAATGCTGGCAAGACGAAGTTGTTGGTCAAAAAGATGAGGGTCTTGGTGGTTTCAGGATCCTTGAAGCGGATGCGGCGCAGCGGCGCCTCGAAGACTCGGTGCGAGTAGAAGCCCGAAAGGACGACACTTTGATCACAGATCAAGCCAGTCGAGCGATCGACCGGATGCGAGTAGCGGCGTTGGACCTGGAGGTTCGACTTGCCACGGGTAACGAAGAAGCTGCCGGCCTCGTGAAAGCGATAGAGGCGCTGAAAATCGAGGAAGCCACGATCCATGATGTAGAAAGCTCCGGGCTCCGGCAACAGTTGGTCAAGAATGTTGACCTCGTGCACCTTGCCATCACTGATGTGAATGAAGGTGGGGATGTTGCCACGCAGATCGAGCAGCGTATGCAGCTTAATGGCTGCTTTCGTCGAACGGAACTCGGCCCACGGAAAAACCGACAGACACAGATCGATGGTGGTGGCATCCAGTGCGTAGACAGTTTCTTGCAGATCGATGCCGAAGGGTTCCTGAGCATACAACCGCCGGGCAATGCCGATCAGGCTTTGGGCAAAATCGACATAGATGCGCCAGTCGCGTACAGCGTTGGCATTGGCCAGCGTGTTGCGAGCCACCACCGAACGAATCCCGAGATGATAGAGCTTGGAACTTTGTGCACGCAGGCATACTTCGATGTCCCGAAGGCTCTCCCGATAGGTCAACTGTGCGAACGCCATGCACAGGAACTGATCCAAGCAGGAGAAGGACTTCACTTTGAACTGGCCCCGATAGCGGATGACACATGGCGGAAGGTTGTCAACGGAAGATGTTGCATCAGCTGCGCAAACACCAGCTTGCCTCGGTTCATCGATGGCCCCCACGAACTCGCGCCTCGGAGCGTGGCAGAAGCACCATTCGCAGTTCAAATCGAGACCAAGAAAATTCGTCAGTTATGCGTTTTGCATCAACAAGTTAGGCAAGCTAAGGGGCAAAACGTCGGACACCACTGATATCAACTATAAGTCTCAAAAGACTTTCATTTTGCATATTCTGACTCACACCGACTATGTAAAGGGCGGGTGGAAAAATGATTGCAGTGCTTGAAAAACCTGATGTACTGGACGGCGTGCCCAGAGTTATCACCTCTGAGGCGCAGAACCAGCGCTATATTTCTGCGCTCCTGGAATTGGAACGACGCGGCAACCTCACCGCCGCCGAGAAAAACTTGGCTGAAGTGCTGACTCTATTGATTGAGGCGTATGAAGAAGAGCACTACCCGATTCGTTCGGCCTCACCTGTAGAGGTGCTCAAGGAACTCATGGAAGCCAACAATCTTCGCCAGAAAGACCTAGCGCCTATGCTCGGTTCAGAAAGCGTGGTTTCCGAAGCCCTGCACGGTAGCCGAAAATTGAATCGAAAGCATATCGAGAAACTCAGCAAGCGTTTCAACGTTTCTCCGGCCTTATTTTTCTGAAGTTAGCGGGCGTCTCGCGATGACAGTCCCTGTTAACAAAATCATGAAAAGGGATGTTTCGGAGTTTGCGAACAATTGCAAATGCTCTAAAATCAACAGTAGTTCCCACTCTGGGCGTGTAGCTCAGCTGGGAGAGCACCTGCTTTGCAAGAAAGCAGGCCAAATCACACAAGTGCCGCATCTGGTGTCGCTTACGCGGACGCACGCGGTGCAACCGACCTCTTGAATTGGACTGAAGTTGGACCGAGATTCTATCAAGCCAGCCCTTGTGCCGACTTACTGAAACGTCATCTGGATGCGCGGTCAAAATTGTCATTCCAACCAACGCCGGATGGTCCTATAAAAGCGAACGTCAAGAGAAATATCTCCCCGTCGGCTCAATGCCGACAATTTTTTGTCTCGGCGTTCAGCCCAACTGTTTGAACGTGCACTCGCGAGCGGCGAGAGGTCTTGCTCAGGAATCCTGCTTCGTGTCGTCACACGAAACGGTGAGATTCTTCTTTCTCCCTGTGGTTCCATTGTGACGGTCGTGACGGCGCCATTGGTTTCCTGAAACAAACAAGCGTAGTGGTTATCCGCCCAGATAGGCGGTAACTCATGGTCCTATCGGAGACTCGTGGCCTATAGCTTTTTTTGGTTATCCGAGGGGGCATAGGGTGAAGTCGGAGACTTTCGTGTTTCCACAGCACGGTGGCCTAACTCTCCGTGGATACTCACCCTCGAACCAGAGCGTCTCAAGAACCCGACTGCCACCGCCAAGGATGATCCAGGGATGGAACGGACTCTCGCAGAGACGCTCAAGCTGCTTGTTGTTTCAGATATTCGGCGTCGAAACGGACTCCTTTCTTCCAGACGATCAAAGTGATCGCCGCAATCTTGCGCGCCAAGGTGAGACGCGCCATCGATGGCTTCATCCCTCTGGCAAGCAAGTCTGCGTAGAACTCCTGGAACGGTCCGGCAGGTAGCGGCTCGGGTGGCCGCACCCTTGAAGATATTTTTCAGATCATGATTATGGTTGGTGTTGAGCCCGCGGATTGCTGGGGTTTCTTGGAGCGTTGCAGCTGTCCTTCGACGAAGCGGTATTGCGCGCTGTCGTGGGTCTCCAGCGCCAGACCGCTGTAGGCCCACAGTTGCCGCTTGGTGCGAAAGCGATGCGGCGTCTGCATCAGAGCAATCAATAGAGCCGCCCGAATCGGACCGATACGAAGGAATCTGGCGTAGCAATTTCGTCGCGCTGTGTTTCCGGCTCTCGGCCAACAGATCCTGTCGCACTTGCTGGCGCAGAGGCCGCAATGCGTCGAGCTGTTGGTAGTAAAGTCTCGGCCCGGCGGCGCACGCCGGCTTCGGTGATCTTGCCAGCCATTCCGAACGATGGCGCGGTGCGTACACTTGCGTCCCGGCGCAGGGAATCGCCCAGCTCCTATACAGCGCCTTCAGGCGATTCATCACGCGCGTGAGATCCTTGGTGATCGTCAGGTAGCTGCGGGCCAGTTCCTTCAGAGTGCGTACGCCGTTCTCTCCGTGGTAGACCGGCGAGAGCGACCCATTGCGCAGCAGATCGGCCAGCTTGCGGGCATCGATCCGGTCGTTCTTGTTGCCTGCTTTCAACAGGGCGTTCTTCCGTGGATCGCACACCACGACTTCGTGACATGTGGCTTGAGCAGGTCGTGCAACCATGCGGCGCAGGTTCCTTCTTCAAAGGTCACGTGCAAGCTTCCGCGCAGCCCATGGAATAAACTGCAGAATCGGTGCTGGCTTTCGTTTCGATGATCGGACTCCATCATCAGCTTGCCGGCGGAATCCAGAACCGCCGCCGAGATCGTTGCCTTGTGAACATCCAGCCCAATATACTTGGCGTCATTCATCGAGGGCGCTCCTTTCTGTAGGCGTTGATGCGAACGATCAAAACCTACTTCAAAGGGGCGCCCTTTTATAATGCGTGAAGTAACGCTTGATTTGTCTGGTAAATGCTGCCGGGCATGTGGATTATTTCCGAGCTGCACTGTAAGTTTTGACAGTTAACTCATTGGGGAAAGACTCCTACTCTCTGCGGCAGGCGAAAGAGGAGTGACGCGTCGCTCTTCATGGCCGCGCGAACATCGCAAATGTCCAGAGGAAGGAAGCCTTTCCATGAATGACCAGGACAAGATTCAACGAACAGTTTTACCGAGGGTGACATTGAGGCCGCGTTCCGATCTTGGGCAAACGGATTTCGCGCGCGCTTAGACGAGGTGCATGGCGCGTAGCTCATCACTTTTCCACGAAGACTCACCCTAAATCGTCTTGACGCTGCGCGAACCTGTTATTTTTGACAATGGCGTTACGGCGTCCAGATGCACTATCCCTCCAAATAACAGGCGTCGTGCCAACATGACCAAATCGAGCGAATCAACGCGTGCTGTTCCCAGGCCGAAGGTCTGCTGCGGCAATTTGAGTGTTGGATTACGCGCGCTTGCCGCGGGTTTGCTCATGATGTTCGGCGGCATGTTGTGCTCAGCGCAGACTCAGTTGCCCAACAGTCCTGAGCCGAAAAAGGACAATCAGATCAATGTGAACTGGCTCTACGGCTCGTATGTTCCGAAGGAAGTTCCGCCGGAATCTTTGAGCGCAGACCGTAGGTTCAAACTGTACCTACGACAGACCTATACGACTCCCGGAATCTACGTCAAGACCACCCTGTTTGCCATCCATGACCAGATTCATAACACCTATCCCGAATGGGGAGACGGTTTCGATGGATTCGCCAAGCGGTTTGGCACCCGGCAGGCCGAATTCATAATTCAAAACTCGGTTATTTCTCTAGGGGACGGTCTACTTGGATGGGAGCCGCGCTATGATCGTTGCCGTTGCAGTGGATTCTGGCTGCGTACGCGTCATGCCGTTGCAAGAAACTTCGTCACGTACGACCGCACGGAAAAATCGCTGCGGCCTCAGCTATTTCCATACGTGGGAGCCTTCGCCGGAAGCGCAACGGGAACGACATGGGAGCCAGGCAACGTAAGGTGGCAGGAGAAAGGCGTTCAAGCGGTGATCACCCAGGTTCCCATCGGCATGGGCATTAATTTTATCGGAGAGTTTGCGCCAGAGATCACCGCAATGTTCAAGCGAAAGCACTGAACCTGTGTGCATTCGTTTTGAAGCCCTAGCCGCATGCTGTAACTCCGTAAAGTCCGATCATCCGAGTTACCGAAAAACATGATGTTCAGCTCTCTCGCAGAATCCGCATGGCACAAACCACCACACGCAGGGAACACAGCTTCTCTCAGCAATTGGTCACCGAACCTTGCACAGCATCTTCAACCTTGTAACTCCCGCTAAGTTCTATAAAAGTAGTCAAGGAAAAAACACTTCTCCTCCGGCCGGAGTTTTCCTTGCGCCCAGCCCGATCCCATGGAGCAGGTTTGTTCTTGCCTTCCGTTCCGTGAGCTCGGGACGCTACCGACACTCCGGTAGCGCTTTTGGGTTTTTCTACCAGCGGTTTTCATCGCTTCTGCACGACGAAGCCAATCAGTTCTGAGACCAACAAGCAGAACGGTTGTCAGGTGCCAACCATGGTTCTATTGGGGACTCGTAGCCCATAGCTTTTTCGGGTTGTCCGAGGGGGACTAGAGTCGCGTGTGAGACTTAGCGGCCCGAGGCACGCAAAGCCTAACTAATCGGCTGAGACTCGCCCTCGAACCCGAGTGTCTCCAGAACCGCTGACCACCACGAGGAGCAATCCTAGGGATGGAACGGATTACCAGAGACACTCAAGCTGTTTGTAGTTTCAGATGCTTGGCGTCGAAGCGCACCCCCTTCTTCCAAACCATCAACGTGATGGCTGCCATTTTGCGCGCCAGCGTCAGGCGCGCCATTTCTGGCCGGATTCCTTTGGCCACCAGTCGATCGTAAAACTCCCGGAACGGACCGTCCTTGGCAGCGGCCACCGTAGCAGCACCTTTGAACAGATTCTTCAGATCGTGATTGTGATTGCGGTTCAGACCGCGAATCGAGACCGGCTTCTTCGCTCGCTTCAGCTCTCCATTGACACAGCGATGCTCGGCACTGCTGTAGGTCTCGATTCCGAACCCGCTGTAGGTCCAGAGCTGTCGCTTGGTGCGAAACCGGTGCGGTGTCTGCAGCAAGGCGATCAGCAGAGCCGCCCGGATGGGGCCGATGAACGGAATCCCGCGCAACAATTTCCAGGCTTCGTGCTTCTTCGCCTCGATCAACAGCTCGCCGCGCACTTCCTGGCGCAAAGGCCTCAGGAAATCCAGCTGCTGGTAGTAGAACTCCGCCCGGCGGCGCACTCCGGCTTCTGCGATTTTAGCGAGCCACTCGGCACGATGGCGCGGTGCATAGACCTGCTTCCCCGCACAAGGAATCCCCCAGCTGCGATAGATCGCCTTCACCCGGCTCATCACTCGTATCAGATCGGTGCTGATCGCCAGGTAACTGCGCCCCAGCTCCTTCAGCTTCCGCACTCCGTGCTCTCCGTGATAGACCGAGCGGACCAGGTTCGCGCGCAACAACTCGGCCAGCTTCCGCGCATCGATGCGGTCGCTCTTGCTACCTTCTTTGAGCAAGGCATTCCGGCGGGGATTACATACCACCAGTTCGCGTGACGTGCGGCTTGATGAGGTCATAGAGCCACGCCGCCCAGGTGCCTTCTTCCAAAGTGACGTGCAGGTATCCGCGCAATCCTTTCAGAAACTCCAGGATGGTGATGGCTTTGGTTTCGATCGTCGATTCCATCACCAGCTTGCCAGAGGAATTCAGAACGGCGATGGAGATCGCTTCCTTGTGAACATCCATCCCGAGATACTTCACGCTATTCATGTGAGGGCGCTCCTTTGTCGTGAGGTTTGAGCCGAACACTCCAAACCCTACTCCATAAGGGGCGCCCTTTTATATCGCGTCGCGTTACCGTCATTTGAAGTAACGCCTCACTTCTGCGGTCGGCGCGCTTACGAGGCATGTGATTGCTTCCCGATGGCCCGTCGCTGGGAAGAACCATCAATCTGCTCGTTTCCGATTCATCCGATTGGTGGCATAATCCGGAGCCATGCGCGCGCTTCGTCTCGCATCGTTCTGTGCTCTGGTTTTCACCGGCTTTCATTTGTGGGCAGCTGACGCTGCCAGCCCCCAAACGCTTCGCTACACGATCGTGAGTAATGGCAAGACTGCAGGAACCGAAGTGGACATCTACGGTCCCGGCGGTCAGATCGACTCCACGTTCGAGTTTAACGATCGTGGCCGCGGTCCCAAAATCGAGGCGCATTACATAGTGGCCGCGGATGGATCGCCGCTGCGTGTCGACATCACCGGCAACGACTACCTGAAAGCTCCGGTTGACGAACACTTCGCCATGAAGCCGGCGTTGGCCATTGGAAGAGCACTTCCGAGAACGGACAGGCTCCCACGCCGGGGTTCTACGTCAGCATCAACGGGCCGGCCGCCGAGTCGGCCTTGCTCGTGGGGCCCTGTTAAAGGCGAAGGATGCTCCTGTCAAATTGTTCCCCGCAGGCGAGGCCAGACTGGAACGAATGACGGAAGTGACCGTTGAAAGCCACGGGCAAAAATTGCATTTGACCGAGTTCGCGATCACCGGGCTCTCTTTGAACCACAAACCGTGTGGCTCGATGACGATCAGCATTTTTTTGGGTTTCCGGGCAAGTGGTTCGCGTTCCTCAGAGAAGGCTGGGAGGATACGAACGATCAGCTTTACTCCCTGACCGCAAAGCTCAGGACGAACGTTACTCTCGCCTGGCACATGAATTCGCCCGGCACCCGGAACATCCAGTGGCGGTGGAGCATGTGCGCCTGTTTGATTCCGAGCAGGCCACTACTCGGGAAGACCAAACGGTCGTCATCCAGGGAGAACGGATTACGATGGCCGGTCCATTTGCAGCTGTCAGTGTTCCGAAGGATGCCGAGATCATTGACGGAACTGGCGAGACGGTCGTGCCCGGCCTGTTCGACATGCATGCTCATGCCCAGGCTGGGGACGGAATCTTGAACATCGCCAGCGGCGTAACCACCGTTCGCGATATGGGCAATGACATTGACGAACTCCGGCATTTGCAAGACCAGTGGGAGAGCGGAAGCGCAATCGGCCCTCGTGTCTGGAAAGCTGGCTTTATTGACGGACACGGCCCATTTCAGGCCCCAACCGGTCTGTACGCCGATACAGCCGAAGAGGCGCAGGCTGCGGTCAATCGTTATGCCGACCTTGGTTACATTCAGATCAAGCTCTATAGCTCACTTAATCCTGAGTTTGTGCCCGGAATCGTCAAGACTGCCCACGCACGTGGATTGCGCGTGAGCGGGCACATTCCGAACGGCATGATCGCGAGCCAGTTTGTGGAAGACGGTGCCGACGAAATACAACACATCAACTTCATTTTCCTGAACTTTCTCGCCGATAAGGCGAACGATACCCGCACTCCCGAACGGTTTACCGCTGTGGGCGCCAACGCCGCGAAGCTCGACCTGCAGTCGAGACAGGTCAACGATTTCATCGCACTGCTGCTCCAGCATCACACCACCGTGGACGTTACCCTAGCCACTTTTGAGGGGATGTTCACGGGGCGTCCGGGAAAGGTTTCTCCGGATTTCGCCCCCGTGCTGAATCGGCTTCCCGCACAGGTTCAACGCGGCGCCTACACTGGAGGGCTTCCGGTGACAGAAGGAACGACCAACTATACAAAGACTCTTATCAAGCCATGCTGCGGATGACCAAGCGAATGTACGATGCGGGCATTCCCATCCTCGCCGGAACCGATGCGACAGCCGGAATCATGTTGCATCGTGAACTGGAACTTGAAGTGGAAGCGGGCATTCCGCCGGCGAAAGCATTGCAGATCGAACTTTCAATGCGGCCCGGCTTTAAAACAGGAGAAAGACTTGGGCTCGATTATGCCGGGAAAGCGAGCCGACCTCGTACTTGTGGAAGGAAATCCGGCCGAACACATCAGCGACATTCGCCGCTGCCGGCTGGTGATGAAGAATGGGGTGATGTACAGAAGCGCCGAGCTTTATAGCGCTGCCGGCATCAAGCCTGCGGACTAGCTGGACTCCCCACTCAATCTCAGACGCGAAAACGGATCCCCGGCGTGCACGATTGTGAATGTGTTGTCGGCCACTCGGAATTTATCGTCGGACACGGGCTAAGTCCTGATCAGATCTATAAAACGACTCAAGGAAAAAAACACTTCTTCGGCGGCTGGATTTTCCCTTAGCGTCCAGCCCGCCTGGCTCAAGCAAGATTGTTCTGCGTCCCGTTCCGCGATCTGCCGCCAGACTGCCTTTAATACTTCATCAGAAGAAGTGGCGAGCATAGCAAAAACAAGCACGTGATACCGGATCGTCAATTACTCGAACCGTTTGAAGCCAAGGCATCCCCGGAGTATGATTCTCGTCGGAGGATACAAATGGTTATTGGTGACAAACTGAAGGAGCTTCGCGAGACCAAGAATCTAAGCCAAGGCGACATCGAAAAGCGTACTGGACTTCTGCGCTGCTATATTTCTCGCGTGGAAAATGGGCATACCGTTCCCAGTGTTGATACGTTGGAGAAAATGGCCCGCGCCTTGGAACTTCCTTGTATCGACTTTTCACAGGCGATCTTCACGTAAAGAAGCCGAACATTCCTGTCTCAAATGGCGAGCCGCACAATAAAAAACAGGAAGCCAGACTTCGCCCATTTGTGAGGGCATTGTCGCGAATGACGGAGAAGGACCAGAGGATTCTGCTTCATATGGCTTCGAAAATGGCGAACCGCGCGTAGGTCATGGATCGTTGTTGCAGCTTTCTCCATTGTGCGAAACCCAGGGTTGTGACACTGGGAGGTTGCGAATACTGTGTTGTGCACTTCATCTCCACTTCCTACCGGCACCTTGAAGAGCACAGACGCGGAGACCAAGAGAAGGAAGTGGAAAG
This sequence comes from uncultured Acidobacteriota bacterium, assembly GCA_963795005.1. Classification (GTDB taxonomy): domain Bacteria; phylum Acidobacteriota; class Terriglobia; order Acidiferrales; family UBA7541; genus Palsa-295. The sequence continues at coordinate 51,760 of CAWCGE010000012.1, forward strand.
CGAAGTGCTAAGAAGCTCGCTGATTGAAATCCTCGATCAAGCCACAGCCTAACCTAACGGAAGAACGCTCTCTCCATTTCCAGCTGAGGCAGGACGCAACACCCGACGCTGAATCTAGAAACTGTGGTGGTTCAGTCTGAAATAGAGAGGCGCTCTCGGTTAGCGAGTAATTCTGTCCTTCGGGTGCGAATTTTCAAACATCGATTACCGGAAACTTTCGTGAAGGACTACTCGTATCTCAACGCGATTATGGGATCGACGTGCATGGCGCGCCGCGCAGGAATGAAGCAAGCCGCAAGCGCGACGAGCGTCAACAGAGTTGCCACACCAAAAAATGTGAGTGGGTCATTTGCGCTTACGCCATAGAGCTGGTTGGCCATCAATTTTGTCAGCCCCAGCGCGGCAGCCAGTCCGATCGCTACCCCCAGGAGCGCAGTGCGCATTCCGTGACTCAGGATCAGACGCATCACGTCGTTCCGCTGTGCTCCGAGCGCTATACGAACGCCGATCTCATGCGTGCGCTGAGCGACGAGATAAGAAATCACGCCATACACGCCGACGGCAGAAAGCAAAAGGGCCAGTCCGGCGAAAGCACTTAAGAGAATCATGATGAAACGCTGGCTCGCCACCGATTCACCGACAATCTGGTCCAGCGGTTTGAAGTCAGAGACAGCTTGGTGGGCGTCGAAGTTCCTAGAAGCAGTGCGAATCGCCGTGATATAGGCCGCGGGGTCTCCAGACGTGCGGACGACCATGCCCAGTCCGGTGAGCAGAGGTGTGATGTGGTCCGGAAGCTGAGGGAGAGAATAGTAAAACTGAGGTTCGCGGCCTTTGCGTTTCGCCAAGCCCCGACTGTTTTGTGTGCCCGACGACGCCGACAATTTCTGAGCGCAGCGGACCCATCAAAGTAGTATCGATCTGTTTTCCGATTGGGTTTTGGTTAGGAAAATATTGGCGAGCAAACGTTTCGTCGATTACGACGATGCTGGGCGCACGGTCATTGTCCTGCAAAGAGATGAACCTGCCACGAAGAACCGGAATTCCCATCGTCTTCAGATAACCAGGTTGAACCGCGTACCAAGTTGCGACGCTCATGTCGCTCTCCGAGGCCGGTTTTGGGTTCCCTTCGATCCAAAAGGTCATCGTCGCTGTACCATTTGTGGGAAGTGCACCGGCCACGCCGGATGCGGACTCGATGCCGGGGACGGACTCAAAGGCCGCCGTAGCTTCGCGAGCGTTCTCTCGGGCTCGGGACGGGTTAGTGAGCTTATCCGACGAGAAACTGAGATCGAACGTGAGCACGTCGTGGGCGTCGAACCTGGGTTCGTTTTCCAAATTGCCGAAAGTGTCCGGCCCATCAAGCCAGCGCCAGCGAGCAATACGATAGAAAACGCGAGTTCAACGACTACGAGGACACCCTGAACGCGCTGTCGAGCGCCGCTAGACGCGCCACGGCCACCCTCTTTGATTGCTCGGGATAGCTCAGGCTGGAAAGACTTCACTGCCGGCAAAATCCCAAAAACGATTCCCGTAACGAGGGACGTTGCGAAGGTGAAGAGCAACACATGCGCATCAAATCGAATCTCGGCAATGCGGGGCAAGACGTTCGGAAGTGTGGCAAGGATCGCCTTCGTGCCCCACCAAGCCGCCAGAAAACCAATCGCGCCCCCGCTAATTCCGAGCGCAACGTTTTCGGTCAGCAGTTGGCGGACGATTAGAAATCTGCTCGCGCCGAAGGCGCGGCGAATGGCGAGCTCAGGACCGCGAGCACCAAAGCGGGCATAGAGCAAGTTGGCAACGTTTGCACAAGCGATCAGAAGCACAAAGCCAACCGCGCCCAACAGAAGGAGAAGAATGTTGCGGACGCCGCCTACCGTATCTTCTTTCAACGGAACGAGCGTCACGCTTGCGTTCTTGTCGACGTCGGGATATGCGGCGGCAAGATTGCGGGCGACGGAGTCGACGTCCGCACGAGCTTGCGCCAAAGTGATCCCGGGTTTGAGCCGTGCGAGCGCGAAGGTTCCCAAGTGGGCGCGGCGGTCACGAAACGTTACGTCGTTCCATTGGCCGATGGGGACGAATACGTCCACGGAGAGTGGATCCAGAAGCGCTAGACGCGAGGGAACGACACCCACAATCGTGCGCATTTCACCGCTCAGATTCAGCGTGGTGCCCAGAACGTTCGGAGACGAATTGAATTTGCGCTTCCACAAATCTTCACCGATGACAACCATGGGAGCGGCGCCGACCTTGTCTTCGTCGGTACGAAATGTGCGACCCAGAAGCGGTTGAATATTCAGAAGCGGGAAAAAGTCCGCGGAAACCATCTCGCCACTCAGCCGCTCAGGCTCACCGGCATCGAGCAAATTGTAGTTGTCAAAGCGAATGGCGGCCATCAGCGAAAATGAGCGAGCCTGTTTCTGGCAATCGAGAAAGTCAGGAAACGAGAATTTAGAGAGGTAGATATAATAAGGTTGAGAAGTGGAAGCCTCCTCAGCGGCGATTTGGGGCTCATTTTGGTCCGAAAACGCTTCCAAAGGTCCAGAATGAGCCGATATTTACCGTAAGTCCTTTATTTACAGCGCATTTCCGTAATACAGATGTACCCTAATGTACTTCATGCGGTGAAGTACTTTGTATCCCTCTAGGATGTGCCTAGGAACGCACAGGAGGCCCGTAGCGCGACGCTAGCTCGCGGCGAGCCCTATGACCCTCGGGCCGTCTCTATTGACAGGGTTCTACATGGACATTACTATAACTACGGCTTCAAACCGGGGTAGTTCGACCCACAAGATGTAATCTCAGGGTAAGTTCGTCCCTTATTTAGCTCTACTTGTTTCACCTCGCGGGGAAAGTTTCCCCCATTCTAGCTTCACTTGTTTCAACCGCCAGGGTCAGTTCGCCCCTTTAGTTTTGCCTCTGATGTAAACCAGGTGAGTTCCAATGAATTTGTCGGGCACGCTGAGTACGCGCATGCCAGTAGTACAATCCAGTTTGCAGAGGTCGTATCTCTGCAATTTGGCGAAGTCTGGTCATGGAGAAAGGCGATCCATGAGCAGACGCGGTGGTCAAAGCGGTACGGTAGTAAGGAAGGGCAAGTGGTGGCACGGCCGGTATTACATCGACCTCGCGGGCAAGCACGAAACGAGCCCGGAAGTCGGTAGCGATCGGCCATTGTAATGAGATGACGAAACCGGAGGCGAGACGCGAGCTGGCGGTGATGCTGAACGAGCTGGGAGTGAACGATAATTCCTATCTCGCGAAGGCACTCACTCCAGTCAAGCTTTTCTCCGAGCACGCTGAGTGGTGGGAATCAAATGTTCTTCCCATGCACAAGCCGTCTTCTCAAAACTCCAGCCACTACATCCTGAAGAAGCACCTGATTCCGTTCTTCGGACAAATGCCGGTGGATGCAATATCCGAGGGCACTGTTCAGGAATGGATTTCGGGACTGAAGCTTCAGGGTAAGTTGGAACCGAAGACGATCGTCAACTTGTGGAAGGTCCTGAAACTTATCATCGGGAAACCGACCCGTGAGTGGACGATTCGTCTGCCGGAAGTTCCTGAAACAGAGCAACGCTACTTCACACCCAAGGAGATGCAACTATTGATCGAGGCAGCCGAGGGCCAGTACAAAGCTCTATTCGCATTGCAATTTGCAACCGGCATGCGATTCGGAGAGATGGCTGGTCTTCACGTTGAGGATCTGGACTTCTCGGCGTCGATCGTTTACATCCGACGGTCCACTTTCATTCACCAGGAAGTGAGCCCGAAGAGTAAAGCCGGCCATCGAGAAGTCGACGTAGACGCCGGCACAATGGCGATCGTTAAGGAATATCTTGGCGATCGTACATCTGGTCGAGTCTTCGAGAGCCGCAACGGAACGCCACTGGTCAATGGGAATGTGAATCGCTTTGTTCTGAAGCCACTCTGCAAGAAGATCGGAATCCCTGTCGGGACGACTCATGCGTTCCGACACGGAAGAGTCTCCGTTCTCCAGCAGAATAATGTTCCGGGTGATTTGATCAAGCGTTGAGTTGGGCATTCCTCGCTCAAAACGACGAGCAAATATAGTCTCTTCACGCGGGAATTCAGGAAGGAAATGGCTTCAAAATTGGGATAAATGGAATCGATCATGGTCCCAAGTGGTCCCAACTTGAAGCAGCTAAAGCATTGATGTAAAGTGTCTTAACCTGTTAAATCGGAGGGCGTGTAGCTCAGTTGGGAGAGCGCCTCGTTCGCAACGAGGAGGTCAGGGGTTCGAGCCCCCTCACGTCCACCAAACTCAAAGTCAGCCGGTAGACCGACATGCGGAAATACTCCTAAGCGGTGCGAAACTGCAGAACAGCGGATGTATCGGTTTTTGTATCAGTTTGGTTTTCGGTTTTGCGGTCTAGTTTCGTAACGGCTGCCCGCAACACGGCGTAGGTGTATAAGCTGGTCCAGTGGTTGCAAAACGGTGTTGGGACGAACCAAAATTCGGGAGCTGCTAGTTCGGTCGCTACTCTCCATTCTGTTGTGTGGTGTTGTTGCTTCCGAATTCCCCGAGCTTCTGACTCTAACTGATAACACTTCCAACGACTTTACAGTCCGCAAGACAAATACCGAGGGCTTAGGTACTCTCCCAGACGCTCGCGCACCTGTGCGAATCGCTGATATAAATTCCAGTGTTCCTGCGGCCACCGTGCTTCATTCTCTGATCCCGTTCGAAAAAGCGGCGCCGGTTTCCTCAGAACTTTTCATTCTTCACTCCGTCCTACGAACATAGCGCGAGCTTCTTAGATCCGGCCCAAAGCCCAAGGGTCGCGATTCCAGCAGGAAGCAAAATCCGAGTCCAGTTTGACGAAGGTTCATTGAACAACGATCTTGAAGCTCCTCGTGGCGCGAGGCTCCTTCAGGACAGGCGTCAAGAATTCTCACGAAATGCCTTGCCAGCAGACGCAATTGCGCACCGAAGGGAGAAGACAATGAGAAATCGCTCGCAGAGAGTTCTCGACGTGATGAAACCAGGGGCGGACATTTCCATGAAAACCACACACAGACGTGACCTCATCTGTGCTGAGCCGCAGCGCAGTCAGGAAGGGTCCCCGCGAGACTGCTATCCGATGTGGAAAGAGCTGTTCTTGAACCTAACCTATGCACGGATTTTGTGGCGAGGCTGAAAGTCTGAGGAGAGAAACATTTGGGGACCCTGAGAATCCCGGTGTAAAACCAGTGAGGTCGTGAAGTATCCGCTTCACGACCAATTCTCAGGAGGTCACCCAAATGGTGTTTAGCGCCAACGAGCGTAGCTCGAAAAAGCCCGCCAAACAAGGGATCGCAGAGGATACCCCCGAGCCTATAAAAATCAACGGATCCACACACTATGACTTCGAGGCCAGGAATCTAACGGCTTACGGTGGCCTGTTACCGGTGGCGGCCATGCTGGAGAAGCTGAAGTTTCAACAACTGGTCGAGGAGACCCTCACGGTGAAGCGCGGAACCCGAGCGATGCCCTGGTATCAATTCGTGCTGAGCATGGTGCTGGCTCTGTACGTCGGATTTTCTCGGCTCCATCATCTGCGATTTCTGGCTCGCGAGCCGATGTTGACAGGAATCTTAAAGGTGCTGGAGTTGCCGCCGCAGTGTACGTTCTGGCGATTCTTGGCCTCGCTGCATTTGACGGTTGCGCAGCAGTTGCTGGAAGTGCAGCGACAGATGCGACAGAGAGTATGGGAAGCGGCCCATGTCCGACTGACGTCGGTGACTTTGGATACGGATACGACCGTGCATACGGTCTATGGAAAGCAGATGGGAGCCAGGAGGGGTTACAACCCGAAGAACAAAGGGAAGAAAAGTTTTCAACCTATTCTGACTTTTCTGGCGGAGACCAGAGAGTTCGTAGGCGGAGAGTTGCACAACGGAGATCGTCCCAGCGGGATGCAGATCGCCAAGCATTTGGAATACGTGATGACCACTGTGCCGAACGGCGTGCAGGTGATTTACGGGCGAGCCGACTGTGGTTTTTATTGCTGGGAAGCGATACAGGCTTACCAGACATACGGCTGCCAGTTCATCGTGGTCGCGCAAAAAACACCGCGATTATTGGAAGAGCTGAAAGCGGCGCGCTGGAAGCGGTCTCCGCGCACCGATGCCGACCAGCAGTGCGAATTCTGGTATAAGCCGCAAGGGTGGGGCCGGGCGTATCGCTTCATCGCCCTGCGCTATGAGAAGAAACCAGACCCCAAAGAAGGAAGAGGAGCAATACCAGTTGTTCGAGACCTCGGAATACACCTATCGGGTCTTTGTGACCTGCATGGACGATCTCATCGACGTATTGGTATGGTTTTACCGTCAGCGAGCCACCGCGGAGAACCTGATCAAGGAGGCCAACAACGATGCGGGGTTGGCCGCGCATCCTCCAGTCGCTGGGCCATGAACTGCGTGCACTTTCAACTGGCCATGTTGGCCTACAACCTGAACTGCTGGTTGCTGCTCTTCAATCGGGAAAAGACGGCCGACGCAGCCGCAATGAAACACGTACAACTGTCGACGACGCGACTGCGTTTTCTATTTCTGGCCGCCAAGATCTGGTGCCATGCCGGCCGTATAGGTGTCAGCTACAGTGACCATTATGAGAGAAAGGAATCTTTCAGCGGCTGATGGATCGCTTACGGTCCATCACCGAGGGTGCCAACGGATTCGCACCTGTGGTACCCACAGCTCTTCGTTGCTGACGGAACATCGTGCATAGTTTTTTATGCACAGCAAACGAAGCAGCTCTAACAACTTACAACATCGGAAGAACGCTGACGGCGACATGAAGGGGAAACTAAAAAACGATTTGTGGCAGCGAAGCTCACTGCACGCACAAAGCGATGGGATAATGGAAGCACTGTTCTTGGGAACGCTGTTGGAATCTGACAAAGACAAATTGACCGAGCTGCTCCAAGCCACAGAGCAGGCGATGGTCCTCCGCGTTCAAGAATTATTGAACTCTTCCGACCATCACGAGGAACACGGCGAAATGAACACCGCACTCGCGTCTGTGCTCTCCATCAAAACCCACAAACTTGGCTGGCCAGCGGTGTCCGCTCGCGATGGTCTGAGCTGATTGTAGAATCGCGTGCCTATGACGGCGGAGGAACGATGTTAATTGGCGAGCGATTGAAGGCTCTGCGCGAACAGAGAAATATGTCCCAAGGCGACATCGAAGCGCGCACAGGGATGCTTCGTGTCTATATTTCCCGTGTGGAAAACGGCCACACCGTACCCTCCATCGCAACACTGGAAAAAATGGCCCGCGCTCTGGAAATTCCGATGTACGTGCTTTTCTATGACGGAGAGAAACCGCCTGACCCAAATGTCCTCTCGGCGCCGCTGGACGAAGGCTGGGGCAGTTCCGGCCGCGATGCCAAGACGCTTAGCAGGTTTCGCCGCCTCATGAGCAGGGCAGATGAAGGCGACGTGAAGCTGCTCTTGTTCATGGCTCAGAAAATGTCTCGGAGGAAAAAACGCGATGCGCGGGCATAGGCATCGGTAATTTGAACTGGCGCAGCGCAGCGAGTGCCCTTGCCTTGACGTCATGTAGTGGAAAGAAAACCGAATCGACCTTTTTGCGCATCATACTTGGTGCTCTATCTGACATTGTGACTGGCATGCCAAAACAAAAGCTTCCAGATTACCTTCCGATCAGCCCCCTTACAGTGCTCCGCCCCTTGTGTTACGCCATTCCTAACGTGGTCAGCGAGACCGGATTAAGGCGGCAAACCCGAACTTATACATCAAGGCTTCTACGAAATTAGACGCTACTGAACGGTTTAAAAGCGTCGGGAGAGTTGAAGAGGATAATGCCCACCGTCCCGATAATTTTGTTCACTCAGTACGCCGATCTCGGAAATGGGTTACTTGCTGCTGGTCTGCGGGTGGACCGAATCCTCAGGAATTTGCAGTCTATTGCGCGCGTCTTCGAGCGCCGGCGGTTCACTCGCCGGCAACTGTTCGCTCAGCGACGAACGCGCTCCAATTGCTTCTTCAGCCGCTCGGATGCGTTCTGCGACCTTTCCGGGATCGGTTTCCCAGACCGCATCCCTATATAGAGTCCACCATCGTTGTGTCTGCACGAAACACTCCGAACGAAGAATCCATCTAGGGTAGCCTGTAGAGGCGTGCGCTTCAGTAGGACATCTGACAGTGTCCCACGGGGTGGGTCCGCTTCAGGACACCCAGATTCGATTGACGCCAATCGTCTCGCCATCTACGCTCATCAAATGCCAGACAAAAATCATCAACCTAGGCTTCGCTACAGGGACGCACTGATTGTAAGCGCTGAATTATCGCTAGAAGAGGGCGACAAAGCCTTGCGATTATTGGATGACGCGATTGCGCTGGCCATCAGCGAGAAGGAAAACCAATGGGTGCTCACGCTGAGCCATCATGCTGCTGTGATCTCGACCTTCCTCGGAAAGACGGGGCTGGTGAAACACTATTACCAACAATCTCTATCGTTCAGTCCAGAAAATCCCCGCGCGCTGCTCGGCTTAGCGAACGTCGCAAGAAAGCAAGGCAAGCCTGAACTGGCGAAGGACTACGCGACACGATGCTACCAGGCGCTCATGGATGGTGATGACTTTCTGAAGGACGCTCGGCTCGAAACTCTGCTCAAGCAATGGCCTGAGGTTGCAAAGCAATAAGGACTGCTTTACGTAGAACACGGCACGCAAAGCCTGTAGATGCATGAATAACAGTCGTGTTCCAGACGGTGAATACAGGCTTCCCTGTATCGCTCTTTTGAGTCCATGGCCTTAGTGTGGAGGAATAGCCGGAAACCCGATGCCCAAAACGATACTTCTAGCCGATGACAGTCCGATAATTGGCCAGACGCTCTACCGGGCGCTCGCAATTGAAGGCGGTTATGATCTTTGCGCACAAGCGGCTGACGGAAGCGAAGCAATCTCTCTCGCCAAACGGTACAGACCCGATTTAGTGATTCTCGATCTAGCAATGCCAAAAATGAACGGACTTGAAACAGCGCGTGAACTAAAGAAGATTATGCCCACTGTTCCCATAATTCTCCTCACGCTCCATGCCAGCACCTTCCGGGAGTCGTTCGGCGGGGATTCGTGCGTGGATTTGGTCATTCCCAAGGGGGATTTCACACGTTTGATGGCCCATGTGCGGACACTGCTGTGCGCCGAAGCTGGCGAAGATGATACACAGTTCAACGAACCTATCCACTAGGAGTAAAGATCGAAATGCGTAAGCGCCAGATTTCGCCGACTCCTCCGAGCGCCCCACCCACCGGTCAAGTCTGGCTAGAGGTGAACCGTTCGGCTTTGGTCCGACCGCTCATGCACTCGTTGACGATTTCGTCGAGGCTGTTGAGGCTCATTTCACCGCAACCAAAAACCTGATTTCCCTGGCCGGACAGCATGAAGCGATTGCGGAATCCAAAAAGTCCGTCGACAAGTCACACGCGAAATGCCGCACTGCCCGTCGTGCGTTAGAACAGCACCGGGAAGAACACGGATGTCGTGGTCGCGACTCAGAACTGCAAGTAGATGGTGCAGGCTCTTAAAAGTGCCGCGCATAGAACGTAAATTCCGCAAGGTGCAAAAATAAAGCCGGTCAACCGTCCGTAGTATTTCCTACAGACAGGTCGAGCGTTCTGGGGGAGTATGTCGCGCCAATTCGGGGCGGCTAGTTCGGTTCAGTGGATGCATAACAGGTACCCTTTCTTTCAGGAGAATCCCTATTGCCAGTCAAAGTACTCATCGCCGACGACAGAGAAATTCTCCGAAAAGCAATTCGGGAGGTATTGGACCTCGATTCCGATATCAACGTTGTTGGTGAGGCGGAGGATTTCCCGCAAACGATCGCCTTAATGCGAGAGCTGAACCCGAACGTGGTCGTTTTGGATTTGCATATGCCAGCGCCTGCTGATTTCTCCTTTGGGGATATTAAACGTGCTGTGACCGATACTGGATCGAAGGTAATCACAATCTCGATTTGGCAGGATGAGCCATCGCGAAAACTGGCCGCTAGCTTCGGCTCGTTCACCTTCCTCGACAAGTCGAGCCTGGGAACGCTTCTTATTCCTACTATCCGGCAATTGATGGCAACCGACATAGACTAGCCAGTGTTCCGAAATCCTCGCGTGTTCCTCTCTGTAAGGCTTTGATTCTGCGAACCAGGACACCATGAAACATAGAATCTGAAGTTGCCTGCGAAAGTGTTCACAACAGGACAGAAATTTGTCTTGCCTGTGTAATCTAATGTCCTCGCAGCATTCTTCCGGGATCGAAGAGGCGTCAGCGCACACTTCGGAAGAAAGCCTGCCTAAGAGGTGGCCAGTGGCCATTCTTCCCGAGTTTAATTTCGAAGTACAAGTGATCGCTGCTTTTGTAATCTTTGTTTTTGGGTACGTCGCGCTTTTTGGTTCTCTGATGATCTTCCTTTTCCTTGCAAAAGGGCTTTACGAGAGCGGGAAAGCGGTTCGAGCGTACGCAGTAAGATATGGCTCAACAAACAGTTCCGATGACGCCGTTAATCGGCGGCGCGCGCGGAAGGTGGATCCTGCGACAGTCGCCGAGTACCTGGAATCCAAGAACACATCACCCACGGACGGGACGGTACCGGCGCAATGAAGCCGGGCAGCGATTCCGGCATTGGGGGATTTGGGTCACACGTTTTGCGCCGCACATCGAATCTTCATCATCTGGAAGCGAGTGACTGCCAGCCTCGCGCCCAGTAGTTTGTTGCTGAGCGAGCGCGCTCGCAGGAATCACGCACAGCAGAAAACGCCGCGCCGGCGAGAACAGCACGGAGCCTGGGACACGAGGCCTTTTTCAATGCGCGCTTCCAAGGCGGCGAGCAAGCCAAACGACAGGCAGTTGCGATTAGAACGTAACGAGGGAGCAGCCGAGGAGTAAGGCGCCCAAGAAGGCCGCGTAAAACAGAGGACTTTGCAAAAAGACGTACCGAACCGAGGCGAAAAAGTCGAAGGTTGTTTCTCCTGCCTCACGCTCACTCGGCTTCGGATATTGCAAGGGTTTCCACCACGTGAATAGCGCCAGATAGAGCGCGAAGCCAAGCAGGAAAATTGACATCCCGACCAGAATCCCTTTTAGCAGCCACATTGCGTTGTCCCTCTACCGCTCCATTCGGCGCAGCGCGAACCATCTTGGGTCTGCGCACTGGAACAGCCTACAGGTTGTAGATCCAGAAAACTGTCCCATTTTGCACAGCATTAGGATTTGATTTGGCGCTACGCTTGGCGTTCTGCGGTTCCCCCGTGAGGTTCGTTATGATTCAAGAGATAACGCAAAGCAATTATCTTGGTGTCCTTTGCTCTCGATGCAAGGAACGTATTCCCGTTCCGAAAAGAGTCGCCGCCCTTTATGAAGAACTGAGGCGTGGCGAAGTTAGCGAGGGTCAAGATGTAAAGTCCCGCGCGATCACGCTTCGGTGCAAAGTCTGCAACGAAGAGGGAGTGTACGCGGTGAAAGAAATCCAAGAATTTGCGGGACCACCAAGAGTCCGAGCGTCTGAAAGAAAGCGAGCCGCTTCAGCAGGATCGTAGCGCACTTGCCCCGCGGTTCGGCCGGATTCTCGGTCAGCTTCACATTACGCGCAGCGAAGTGCGCTTCGCCAACTAAACGGTCACCTGATGCGGGGCGTTCCAAAAATGGTCCAGACAGCGATGCCACAAAGACGTGGTTGCACTGCGAGTTCAAGCTGGCTACAAACTTGTCAAAGGTCGCACGGCTTCCGCCGCTCGCCTCGTGCCGAACCCGCATCTTTGTGTAACAACGCGGACAGGCAATCGTCTGGTCGTGATGCGGAGGTTCCTTCATTCACGAAGTGGAGTCCTTCCTGACGAGTTCTGATAAACGTTTAGGGTAACCGGAGCAGATATGTCAACTGGAACAAAACTCATCACTCCCAAGAAAGGTGAACATGTGAGAAGCACTCAGCAGGAAGGCGTTTTTGAGGTTGTTTCTGTCAACGCACTCATGCAGACCGCAAATGTCCGATTGATTGATGGAAGCGGGCACGTTGTGCCAAATGTGCCGTGGACTGCGTTTAAAAGCTCTGGACAGCTAGCGCGCAGAGACGAACCACATAGTGCCCGACATTCGGTCGGGTTATCCTGAGCGACCTTGTTCCCGCTACGAAAAATTGGCTCCTCTAAACTCCTGGTCTTTCTGCTGCTGGTCTTGCCAACCGCCCGTGCCTACGGACAAGAAACCGTGTTCGACGTTCCTAGCGCGGATGTCCTGGACAAAGGAAAGGTCTATGGCGAATTGGATGGCACTGTGCGGTCGGTCGATACCTTAGCCACGTTTACGCCGCGAGTTGTCGTGGGCATCGGGCACCAAATCGAAATCGGAATGAATTTCGACGGGTTGAGCGCGCCCACGTTGAACCAACTCGATATTTCTCCCACGGTGAAATGGCGTCCTTGGAAGAGCGAAACCTCAGGGTGGTCCTTTTTCGTCGGCGACAACCTGTTTTTTCCGGTCCGGCAGCGTAGCTATGATGTCGGAAATTACTCTTACGCGGCTTTCGCCAAGGAGTGGAAGCGTGGCACGCGCATTACTTTTGGGGGATATGACTTCACGCGAAACATCGTCGCCAATGCTAATCGCTCTGGTGGGCAGTTCACTTTCGAGCAGCGAGTGACCGGCCGCCTGACGCTCGCCGCCGAGTGGTACACGGGGAAGCAAGCCGTTGGATATGTGAATCCTGGCGCCATCATAAAACTCAGTTCAAAGCTTACTCTGTATGCTGCTTATCAGATCGGAAACGCGGGCGTGACGACGGGGAATCAACAGTTCCTTTGGGAAGTTGGTTACAATTTCAATTAGCCGCCATTGCTCCGCGGTCGCAATTCCGACCGTTGCGCGACGCTAAATCGCCGCCAACGTCTGTCCTGGAGTCCCGATGTCAGGCTCCCGATCAGTCAGGAGACCTGTGACACTCCGCCACGTTCTTATGGATTTATCTGCGAGGGGAATTGCTGTTTAGGCTACGCCTGTACCACTGGACAGGTAACTGGCGGCACTACGTGCTGCTAAGCTTAAGTGTGGGGAGATGGAGGCCACCGCAGGATTGACCTGCGAGGGAGGCCGAGCGTTGCGATTGCGCAGGCGAGTTTTGAGTGTTGGTTTGCTGTTATTTGTCTTAGGCACACTGTCTTCGCAACCGTCGGCGTTTTCGCAAGAGGTCAGCCCGCAAGCAATTCCTCGCAAAATTAAAGCGAAGGTTGACCCGAAATACCCCGAATTGGCGCGCCAGTACCAGCTCAAGGGGATTGTGAAAATTGAGGCGACCGTCTCGCCGGATGGTACCGTCAAAAAGACCCGCGTGGTTGGCGGAAACCCGTTGTTGGCAGGCGCCGCACTCGAGGCCGCAAAACAGTGGAAGTACGAGCCCGGGCAAAAGGAAACTTCTGAGATGATCGAGTTTTCCTTTGAATACACCTCCAGATAATCGCAGTCGTTGATGCCAGCAGCTTTATCCCGACGTCGCAAGCGAACCAGTGTACCGAAATCCCTCTTGGGCTACGGTCCGTAAGTCCCACAGGGGCACAGAGGATTCACTGCATTGCGGGTCTCGGCCAGCACGTAATCACGTTCAAGTTCGAGTGGAGGTGCCATGTTCATTCCTCAAATCGTTTGCATCGCTGCGTTCTACAAACAGAAGCCCGTGCTCGATACTCCCTATCGTCAGCTAATCCTTGAGCAGGACGATACCGGGATCGGCTGGCAGGTTCGTCTGCTGGGCGGAACGAAGTGGGGGCACGAGAATGAACAGCTGTTCGAAAAGCTTCCTGCTGTACAGTTCGCTGAAGCTGAAACAATTTACGGCCAGAAGTTCGAAGAACTGCACGACGCAGGGTGGAAGGCTTACAGCCCGTACGTATCGTGGTAGCTGTCAGAAACGACCGACCGGCGATCAGTGGTTCTGCTTTGACGTGGCTGTTTTCAAGTTGTTCTTCAAACAGTTCCGCCGACCGCCGACCGTATCCAGGCGATTCAGAATTGAGTGGATCTTCGCGCCGCACCGGCGGCAGGTGTAGCGCGTCTCGGGCGTCGATCCTTCCGGTGCAGCGATCTGTGCGGCACCGCATGAGCAAACCAAGAGATCATACCAGCGATCATCTTGAAACCCGAGATGCCGGCTCCCAGCGATGTGCAGCAGCATCCCCGGTAGGGGGCGGCGCTCCTGCTTGCGTCGATGCACCCCGCGCTTGCGCTCCCGGCTCACTAGGCCCGCTCCTTGCAGGGCCTTCTTGACTGTAGCTCAAGCGAATCTGATGCTGGCTTCCCAACTTCTCGTGAAAATGCCGCACGTTCAGATCGAAATACTTCTCCCGATACAGGCTGAACACCTGCTCGACCACCGCGAGCGGCACCCGCTTAGGACTGGGTTTCCGCAGTCGCCGATCCAGCAACCGTCATAGCCATACTCGTTGTAGCGCCAGTGCCACCGCCGCATCTGGCGGTCGATGATCCCGATGATCTCGGCTGCTTGCCACCAGGTAATCTTCTTCGCCACAGCTCGCAAGATCACTTCTTGAATCTTCATCGTCCGCTCCAGGGCGGCCATCGGGTAGCAGTTTCATGCATGCGCCTTGCTCCCTGGCCGCTTCTACGAAAGCGGACATATCTTGCTAATTAGACCGGGCACATCGTGTGCTAACGACAGATGCAGAGCGCAACGGTTGACTCGACTCTGTCGATCTCGCATTGCGCGAACTTCTCTCTTCTCTCCCGAAAGCGTTTCGGTGTCGTCTCGCGGAGTCCATCCAACTGTCCATTCGGCCAAAGAAAACGCCCTCAGCAGCTTGCGGCCGCCGAGGGCGTTTTGTTGAACACTCCGGACTTTGTGAACATCCTGAACAGTTAATTTCTCATTGGCAACGAGGAGGTCAGGGGTTCGAGCCCCCTCACGTCCACCAATACTTCAAGGCAATCCGTCACTCGACTGCAATCTTGGTGCCTTGGCGCGCAGTTTTCGACACGCGCTCGATGCGCGCGTCTATCACTTCGCGGATGGCCTTCAGGAATTCGATCCGCGAGTTCGCCAGATGCTCGCGCGCGGCGGGCGGGACGCCGAAGGCGTCACGGAAGTGATCGAACACCTCATTGCATACGCAACGTTCGCGCGTAGCACGCTCGCCCGTCGCTTGTTGACTCCCCGGTTGCTCACTCATACTGCCTCCTTCATTTCTACGGTCAGAACACGATTTTCGAGCCGCGCGCGGCCCGGTTGCAGCGCTGCCATGGAGCGCGGCAGGCCGATATGACGGCGGAACGTGCCGACCTCCACTACGAGTTCATCGCCCTTCTTGAACAGACCGATCTCGCCCTTGGTGGCAAAGGGCAATTGTACTCGAACCTCATAGAAGCCATCCCGTTTTCCGAAGTAATAGGGCCTTTCGGTACGAGTGACGGCCGAGGGATCATCATCGCCGGGATAGAGCACACCCGCAAGATCCTCCAAACGCTGCTTGCCCAGCACTTCGTGGGCGAAGAGCGGCACGCGCTTTACGGGAACCGGCGCGAAATATTCTTCGATTTCATGCAGAACTTTCTCCTGGGACGCGTGCCACTCGCTGAACCAGGTGTCCATAACGTCGGGAGGGAGCACGCGATTGACTATGACGGTATCCACCGTCAGTCCGTGAAGCGAGAAATAGACGAAGGCGCGCTGCGTTTCGCGCAGCACCATTTTCTCTGGGTTGGTGACCAGCCTCACGCTCGTGGTTAGCGGGTCCTCCAGGAGATCGTCCACGCCTTCGAGTTTGTCGAAGAGGTTGCGGATTTTGACGAAATAGCTGTCGGTGGGCAGATCGAAAGGTGCGACGCGGTTGGCGATGGGGCGCACAGCTTTCAGCAGATTGCGCTGGAAAGGAAAAATGTGCTTCATATACCAATCGAGCGTCGTGGGCATGCTGATGAAACGCAGGGATTCGGCGGTCGGAGCCGCATCCAGCACGATCACGTCGTAGCGCTGCTCGCGTCGGTACTGATTGATGTACATCATGGCACTAAGCTCTTCCATGCCCGGGAGAATCGCCAGTTCCTCTGCCTCGACGCCGCTGATACCCGTGGTGCGCAACACGGAACTGACGTAAGAAGAAATCTCCTGCCAGTGCCGCTTGATCTCTTTCTGAATGTTCAGTTCCAGGATGGAGAGGCGATCGCTGATTGGCAGCGGATCGGAGGTTTCGTCGTGAAAAAGTTGAGTGTCCAGGTCAAAGGAATCCGCGAGGCTGTGCGCTGGATCTATGCTCATTACCAGAGTGCGGTGGTTAAGCGCGGCAAGCTTCACGCCAGTCGCCGCAGCGAGGCTGGTCTTGCCCACGCCGCCCTTGCCGCTGAATAAAAGGATCCTCATAGCTCCATTATACAGCCGATGCCGAATTCTGCTGGGCAAGCCCATTCAGGGCCAATTCGTCAGACGTGCTTGGCGGCCAAATGTCGCTTGCGTATTTGGGGAAGATCGTGCCGTGAGGAGTCGGGTATCTGGCCGGTTGCTTATCTTTCGATGGCTTCTTCGGTTTCGGTTTGAACGGTTTCGCTTGTGGGGAAGGCGGACGATGGCAGATTCTCCCGGGGAGCGAGCAGATCAGCGATCAGCAGCCGCAAGTTTCCCTCATTGGTTGCGAACGCCAGCCCAGTGTCAATGTCCAGCGCGTCCGCGCGGATTAGCTTTTCGATTTCGTCGTCGAAACACCGCATGCCCTCGGTTGAGCCATCGCGCATGGCATCCAGCAGCGACTTGCCCTCACTTTCGCCTTTTTGCACGTAGTCGCGGGTTCGCAACGTGGATTTCAGAATCTCGAATACAGCCACGCGGCCGCTCCCGTCGCGTTTGGGAATCAAACGTTGCGAAATGATGTAGCGGAAGGTTTTTGCCAGCCGTCCGCGAACTGCATGCTGTTCGGAAACGGGGAAGACGCCAATCACGCGCTCGATCGTTTTGGAGGCGTCAATGGTGTGCAGCGTGGAAAAGACGAGGTGTCCGGTTTCGGCGGCCTCCAAAGCGACTTCAATGGTTTCCTTGTCGCGCATTTCACCGACGAGAATCAGCTTGGGCGATTGGCGCAAGGCAGCACGCAGCGCCAAAGGAAAATTGGGCGTATCGGAATATAACTCGCGCTGATGAATCGTGGCCCGCTTGTGCGAGTGGAGAAACTCGATCGGATCTTCAATGGTGATGATATGGCAAGCCTGCTCTTCATTGATCTTGTTGACGAACGCCGCCAGCGTCGAAGATTTTCCGCTTCCCGTGGGGCCCGTAACCAGCACGATGCCGGGGCGCACGTCCGCGGCTTCGGCCAATTGCGGCGGGAGGTGTAGCGTCTTGAAATCGGGCACGCTGCTGGGAATCACGCGCATGACGATCGCGCAAGTGCCGCGCTGGGTGAAAATATTCACGCGGAATCGCGATATCTTGGGAAGGCTGTAGGAGATGTCGCAGGAACCTTCGTCTTTCAACTTTTCCACGGCGTGGGAATTACGTCCGATCAGGTCCGCTGCGATACGGGCGGTATCTTCGGAGGAAAGAACGCCTACACCCTTGATCTTGAGCTGTGTGAGTTGCCCGCCTATCTCCACTTGTGGAGCGCGTCCCGGAGAGAAAATCAGGTCGCTCGTTCGGGGCGCCGCCTGCAACATTGCCGCGATGATAGCCGGCGTGGGCGCAGTGCCGGGGACATCAGACACCGGCGCAACGGGGGGCGTGTTTTTCGGGGCGTCCATGCCAAAGCCTCCACCGAGTCGTCCGGGGAAGGCCGGCACGCCTGCGGGTACACCCTAGTATGGGGCAAGCCAGAACGGCGAGCGGCGAAGCGCCCCGGAGGTGTTCTCAAAGGATTAGCTGTACTTCTTACGTTTCCGTGGCCGCCGGTACCAGATACTCTTACCTTACACGTGTGTTTTGTTCCGTATAGCCCTGCCACCTTCTCTCTTATCCTATGATGACATATGGCCAAACCGACCAAACCTGCAGGCCCCGACGCGCCGCGGGATACGGGTCGCCCGTCTGGTCCTCGGGACACGATTATTCTGAGCGACGTCCCAGACGCGGCGGCCGTCGTGGTGGAACCGCCGCTGCCTGTGACTGCGGGACTGAATCTCGGTTCGACAGCCCTCGCCGCGCTCAGCCAGCGCTACGAAATCCTAGCCTCGGCCGGACAGGGCAGCATGGGCAACGTGTACAAAGCGCGTGACCGCGAAACCGGTGAGACGGTTGCGCTGAAGCTCCTCAAGCCCGAAATTGCTTCCGATCAAGCGATGATGGAGCGTTTCAAAAATGAACTGCTTTTTGCGCGAAAGATCACGCACAAGAATGTTTGCCGCGTCTATGAATTCAATCGTCTCGGCGGCATCGCCTACACTTCCATGGAATTCGTCGAGGGCGAAAGCCTGCGCTCCGTTCTGAATCGCTTCGGCGGCCTGCCGCAGCGCAAGGCTATGGATCTCGCACTGCAGATTTGCTCTGGCCTGAAGGAAGCGCACGCCCAAGGCATCGTCCACCGCGACTTGAAACCCGAAAACGTGATGATTGACGCGCAAGGAAACGTCAAGATTATGGATTTCGGCATCGCCCGCTCGATGGAAGCCGGCACGCGACTCACGGGCTCTATCGTTGGGACGCCCGCCTATATGGCACCCGAACAAGTGGCCGGAAAACCGGTCGATTACCGTACCGATATCTATTCGTTGGGTTTAATGCTGTACGAGATGTTTACCGGCACGCCTGCGTTTCGCGCCGATAATCCAGTCGCGGTAGCACTGAAGCAAATGCGCGAGGAGCCCACGCCCCCGCAAGAGGTCGAGCCGAACGTTCCGGTTTCTACCGAACGGATCATACTGAAATGCCTCGAAAAGGATCCGGAGCGGCGCTTTCAGTCCGTGGCGGATCTTGAATCCACGCTGCAATCTCCTGCGCCGGCGATGTCGGCTGCGCACCCAATCAGTGCAGCGGTCGCAACGAGCCGCGCATCGTCAGGCCATCTGCGGGCTGCCGTGCCGGTTAAGCCGGCCACCAAGGGGAGGTCGGCGCTCGCATGGGTTTTGCCGAGTCTGGCAGTCGTCTTGGCGGCGCTCAGCGGTTGGCACTGGCTCGCGGTCGTCAAAGCGAGTGAAAAGATACCTCCGCCGGCTGCATCGCCGGCACCAACTCCGCCAGATTTCGCCTTTGAAATTCCCGCACCTCCGCCGCCAGCGCCGAAGGTTGAAGAGGTAGAACCCCCACCGGCCAAAGCGGAAGCTTCTGCGCCCCCTCCCGTGAAATCACCGGCAGCCGCGCCTGCGAAGGCGAACCCGACTCCGCCGGAAGTGTTTCCGAGGATGGAAACCGGTCCTGGGAGAAAGAAGTTTCAGCCACCGGCACAAAAATCGGCAAACCAAAACAATTCCAGCGCCGCGGTCAAACCTCTGACCTATCTTTGGGTAGGACGGTTCGAACGCGAGGAAAAAGCGCAATCCACAGCCAAGAAAATCGAAGACATGGAGTTGCCCGCGATTGTCATGCCGAGGCACTCGGCCGCCGGGGAGTTTTTTGCCGTTTTTTGTGGGCCCATCGAGACAAATAAAGTAAGTTTCGTGATGCAGCGGCTGGAAGAGAAGGGTTTTTCGAACGTGCATAAGGTCGAAAGCCCGATGGGAAGTCGTAATGCAAAATAGCCGGCCCTCGACCGAGTGGCCCGGCGAGGCCTCCTAAGAATTAGGCAAATGGCACGCGAAAGCGCACAAACTTGCGTTGTGCGATGGGGAAGTGCGATGGAATTTGGCGCGCGCAGCGACACCGGGCGTGTTCGCGAAAACAATGAAGATAGTTTCGGGCTCGCGCCAGAGCTGAGTCTTTTTGTCCTCTCCGACGGTATGGGCGGCCTGGAGGGCGGAGAACGGGCCAGCCGTCTGGCGGTCGAGACCTTAGTGGCACATTGCCGCGATGCCGAAGCGAATCCAGCCTTGGCCGTATTCGGCGACAAGATCGAGGGCGTTTGCGAAGCCTCGAACCGCCTGGCCAGCGCCGTGCGGCTCGCCAATCAGGAGATTTTTCAAGCCGCTCAGGAATTGGGGGGAAAGGTACGATGGGCGCAACGATCGTAGCGGCGCGCTGTCTCGATGATCGCCTGTGCCTCGCCCACGTGGGTGACAGCCGTGCCTACTTGCTCCGCAAAGGCCAGTTCGATCAGCTTACGGAAGATCATTCGTTCGTCGCCGAGCAAGTGCGCCGAGGGATTCTGACGCCGGAAGCAGCGGGCCGCAGCAAGATGCAGAACGTGCTCACCCGGGCGCTCGGCGTTGACCATCATGTGGATGTGGACGTCACCGAGGAGCTCTTGGTGGAAGACGACATTTTCCTGCTTTGCTCTGACGGTTTGTTCCGCGAGCTTTCGGAATCGCAGATCGCCGGCGTGCTGGGAGAATCCGGCGGCGCCCAAGAGTCGGCAGATCGCCTGGTGGAGCTGGCTAATCAAGCTGGCGGCGGCGATAACATCACGGCCATTGTTTTGCGCTATGCGCCAAAGCAGGCCGGTGCGCTCTCGAAAATCGGGCGGTGGTTCAAAGGGTCCGAAGATGCATCTTGATAGGGAGGACGATTCCATGTCCAAGCTGGTATTGAAATTTGAAAGTTCGGTTTTGAAGGAAGTCGCGGTGGGCCAGAAGGAAGTGAGCATTGGCCGCTCGCCGGACAATGGGATTGTCATAGACAATCCTGCCGTCTCCAGCTATCACGCGCGCGTTTTCAATGAAGAAGGGCGCTTGATGTTGCAGGATTTCGGAAGCTTGAACGGCACTTTCGTAAACGGTCAGCGCGTGAAGATGGTGACGCTGAAGCCGGGCGATTCCGTGGGCATCGGGAAACACACTATCGTCGTGACGGACTCGGTGGAAGTGCGCGCCACCTCGCTCGATAACGGCGACATGAAGCCGGCGGTCCCAAAAATCAACGAGACCGTGATGCTGGACACCAAAGAACGCCGCGAATTTCTGCAGAAGATTGCAGCCGTCGGTGAAAGCGCACAACCCGCGCCCGGCCGGCTGAAATTGCCCACACTCGTCGTGCGCAAAGGCAGCACGGACCAGCGCGAGTACACACTCACGGACAAATTGATCGTGGTAGGCAAATCCGCGATGGCTACTGTGAAGCTGAAGGGCTGGTTCAAACCGAAGGCTGCCGTGCAGATTAATCGGCGCGAGGATAATTCCTATTACATCGGGTCTGCGGACAAAGTGCCCAGTGTCAACGGCCAGCCGATCACACAGCCGACGAAACTTAATTCCGGTGATGTGATCGAAGTCGCCGGGATCGAACTGGAATTCGTCATCCGCGATTAATTGTTGGCCGCCGTCCGCAGCGCGGGCAGTGGCGGGGCCGCTTGCGGCACTGCGGCGCGATAATCCTGGCCTAACAACGCCGCAACGGTGGCCGCTATCTGGCTTTGTGTCACGCGGGGGACGTTGGTCATTTCCCCGGTCGCCGGCGTGTCCGGACCCATCACCGCGATCCAGATATTTTCCGCGCCTGCGATGTTCTTGTCGTGATCCCGCCACAGCTTCAGCCCACTGCCGCGCCCGTGATCGCAGGTAATGATGAACGTCACCTGATCACGATACTCTGACCTGGCCTGCATCGTATTCCACAGTTCCGCGATGTGTTGGTCGTCTTGATGCGCCGCTTGCAGCACCAGGTCGTAGCGTCCCTCGTGAGCCCAATCGTCCGTCTCGCCATAGCCGACGAAAAGCGCGCGAGGGCTGTGCGTTCGCAAATAATTGAGAAGGTCCTGGTGAGCGAACGAGTCAAACGCATCATCGTCCTCGACTCGAGTGGTGGTTTCGTAGAGTTTCTTCAGAATTTGTTCCTGCGGAGTGAGAGAAGCGCCCCACGACAGATCCCAGCCGGCGCGCACGAAAAGACCACTTTGCTTTGCGCGAAAGATATCGTTGAAGGTGCTCCAGGTGCCGAACACCGCCACTTGACCGTGAAATTCCGGCTTGTCGTTGATCCACTCAAATACGGTCGCGTGCGGATTTGTACCGAATTCGTTGCTGTTGATCGCAGGGTCCGGGTAGCCGGTGCTCATTTCGTTGTAGCCGGGATACGAAAACTTGAGCCCGTTGGTCACCTGCGCCACGCTGCCTTTGTGCTGGTTGCCGTAAATCTGTCCCCGGTTGGCGATTACGTACCAAAGGAATGGCATCAGCGCCCGGCGTCGGTCGTCGGGCTTGTCACGCCAGAAATCGTGGCGTAGTTGGTCTACGTCCTGGACGCCGCCGATCTTGGCATCCATCAAGTCATGCTCGGGACCGTCGAAGACTTCTTGCCAGCGTAATCCGTCAAGAACGATCAGCACGACCGCGCGGGTCTTTAAAACCCGTGCAGCAGGGCCTGCTGAGGACCCGGGCATGCTCCTGCCACGTTCTACATTTACATCGCGACCTGCGAATGGCGTGGCAAGCGCGAAAAGAAAAAAGCAAAATGCAGCAGCTATCACTGAGCGGCGGCTACTCAAGGGGCCTCCGTCAGCGGGGATGATACCTCGTGCAAGCCTGTCAAATATCACCGTTTTGCGCGGAAGGAGACGCCCGAAGGCAATCGGGCAAATCTAGTTGGTCTTGGAACTCACTGTTTGGGGCGGCGGTTCGAGTAAGTACAACTCGGGGCCGTTCGTGGGGAATTCCGCAATGAAAGTAGCTCCGCCTTCGGGGCGGTTGAAGCATGCGATTCGCCCGCCGTGTTCCTGCATGATGCCGTAACAGATGCTGAGACCGAGTCCGGTGCCTTTTCCGACTGGCTTGGTAGTGAAGAAGGGGTCGAATACCTGTTGCGGCGACTTGATGCCCGGTCCGCTATCCGAAAATTCGATGGTGATTTGGGAATCGGTGTGCGTCGTGCGAATCACCAGCTTGCCGCCGCCGATTTCTTCCAGCGCGTCCACCGCGTTGCTGATTAGATTGAAAAAAACCTGCAAGATCTGGTTGGCGTCGCCGCGAATCGGCGGCAGGTCCGTATCGGGGTAGGTTTCCACCTGAATGTGCTTCCCGCGCAAGTCGAGGTTGCTCAGATGCAGGGCGGTCGAGATAACCTGATTCAAATCGAGGTGCAGCTTTTCGCTGGGCATGCGCCGCGCGAAACTGAGCAGGCTAGTCACTAACGTTTTAATCCGCCGTGCCAAGGTGCGAATTTTCTCGGCAACCACGCGCTGGCGCTCGCCTAACGCAGGGTCGTCAACCAGGAGGTCGGAATAGCCCAAGATTCCCGTCAGGGGGTTGTTGATTTCGTGCGCCGCGCCGGCCGCCAGTTGGCCCAGTGAGACAAGCTTCTCGGTTTGCACCATCTGGGCCTGAAAATGCTTCAGGTTTTCCAGCGATTCCCGCGAGCCCTCCAGCAGACGCAAGCGATCGTGGTCCACCAGACGTTGGCGCAAGCCAATCAGCAGAGCAGCCACCAGCAATGTCACCTGGGTGACGCTGACGCGAAACGTTCTGACATCCGGCGGATTTGCGGAACGCCACAAACTCCACATCGCCATCACCGGGATCGAAAATACCGCCGTCATGGCCAGCGCGGCGGCCCATTTCTTCGCATGATCCGGACCGGCCGCGACCGTCTCGCGCGGTGGTTTCAGGCGGTAGGCCACAATCCCCGCCGTGCCGAACCACACGAAGGACGCCACTAGCGGCAGGTCGAATGGACTTCCGGTGTAGTAATCGAGACGATCAATGGCGCGGTTGGTGATGTACGACCCGGCAGCATAAAGCAGCGACGCGCTGAAAAGGTGGGCATAGACTTCGCGCCAACGGCCTTTTGCCTGGGTCATCAAGACTGCGAAGCCGACGGTCAGTAGGAGATTCTCGACAGCGGCCAAATGGTCGTAACTCCATCCATAGGCGAGCACGTTCGGCGCGATATATTGCCACGGGATCACCACGAACAAGTACAGGTAGACCCACCAGATCAGGAGCAGCGAGAAGTCCAGATAGCCGATGTGCACGTTCAGGTCATCCCGCTTGTCATGGGGTTTGAGCGCCAAGGCACCGATCATCGGCACCGGATGCAGGAAGAGGATGACGTCCCCGACGAACGGATTTGGGACGTCCTTACGCAGCGCAACCTCGAAGTACGTCCAAATGGATTGGCCGACCAGCCATGCAGCGCAGCCCAATCCCAGCAGAATCCAGAAGACGCGGGTGCGTTTTTCATCCGAAAAGGAGTTCAGGAACAGGCCAACGCAGGCAAACAGGGCCACCGCGCATTGCACAATGTCGCCGAAGGCGGTAAGCCCGCGGCCATTTTGAACCGTAAGCGCAGCAAGGGTATAGCCACCAACGAGCAGTCCCCACACAGCCGCCAACACCCAGGAAGAAGGCGACATTTGGGGCAAACTACGTCCGAGCGCTTTTGGGAAAGAGTTCACGGCGTTTCTGGCTACCCCAAACCCGTGTAAGCTATTCCAATCATACGGTTTTAAGGGTTTGCCAGAAGAAATCCTTTTGTGGGTCGTGCCTTTGGATGCAATAGACGGTGCTTCGCGGGAGGACTAGCTATTAGCTAGCTAGGTTCTTTTCGCAATGTCTAGTGAAGGATCAAATCGCTGTCTCAACTCGATCGAGGATTAGAGACGAGACTAACTTGCGATTGCTAGTTCGGTCGCCTGTCAGGAGGGATCGAGAGAATCGTGTACCGCGATTTGAAGATTTTCTGCAGTCTTTCGGCCCGGGAGAGAACCTCCGGGCCGGCTGGCCCTGACCAGCCGGACTGTCCGCAGCAATCCACGCAGTGGAGGATAGCGCCCGGTGCCTGATGGCAGGGGCACTTGCAGCCTAAGCTCCGAGGTGCCATGGCCCCACTCTCCACTGTTCGCTCGCTGGAGGTTCCGCGCAGCGAGTTTACGGCTGGCTAGGCTGACCGGCTTCGCGCTCGGCAAGAATCTTGCGCGCGTTGGTATACAAAGCCTTGGCTTGAGGAATCAGTTCCTCGGCCTTTTCCAGTTGAGGATCGTCCTGCAATTCAACCTTATAGCCGTCGGTTAATCCGAAGTAGGAAGTGAACACTTCGCGCTTGATTTGCCACTTCAGCCACGCCAGGTTCGCCTGAATGTCCTGCTCGCTGTACTTGATCTTCTGCTGATCCAGATATTTCTTAAACTGCGCGATTACGTCCTCGTTTGGGACGAAGTCCTTGGTGATGGTTGGCTTCTCGCCCAGATAAAAGCGCGTGAAATCGCCTACGCCTTGCTGCTGCGAATAAAACACGCCCCGCCGATAGAGCATTTGCTGGAAGTCGTCCGGCTTGGGAGCGGCCACCACGTCGTCCGGCGTAATCCCGCCACCGCCAAAAACCTGCCGGCCACTATCGGTAAGCTTCACTTCCGGCTTCTTGGGCGGTTGCGGATTGTAATGGTAATCGTAGAGCGAAATATTCTTGTAATCGCGCTGGATTAGCCGGCCGCTCGGTGTGTAGTAACGGGCGGTGGTCAGCAACAGCGCAGTGTCTTCGCTCAACGGATATTGCGTTTGCACCAGGCCCTTTCCGAAACTCGTCTCCCCTACGATCAGCCCGCGGTCGTGGTCCTGTATGGCGCCGGAAACAATCTCCGATGCCGAAGCGCTTTGCCCGTTGATAAGCACGATCACCGGGACTTCAATGCCCTGGTTGCCGCGCACGGCGTAATAGCGGCGCTCTTGCGATGCGCGCCCGCGATGCGACACCACGATCTCGTTCTTGTCCAGGAACATGTCCGCCATGCCCACGGCCTGATTCAGCAATCCGCCGCCATTATTCCGCAGGTCTATGATCAAGCCATCGAGTTTGGAAACGTCCAACTGTTTGAGAGCATCGGCCAGGTCGCTATCCGTGGTCTCGTTGAACGTGAACACGCGCACGTAGCCGATTCCGGGCTTCACCATTGTGTAATATTCGACGCCAGGACGCGGAATCTCATCGCGCGTCACCGTAACTTCAATGGGCTTGTCCCAGCCCTCGCGCCCGAGCGAGATGTGCACCACGGTGCCCTTGGCACCCTTCAGCATGTCCGCGACTTCCGTGGTCGTCAGGCCATCGCAGGACTTGCCGTCCACTTTCTGGATGATGTCGCCGGGGCGTATTCCAGCTTTGTATGCGGGGGAGCCGACGAACGGAGAAAGCACTACGGTCTGATTTTCGCGCTGCTGCACGGTCATGCCCACGCCGTAGTACTTGCCTTCCTGTTCTTCCT
This sequence comes from uncultured Acidobacteriota bacterium, assembly GCA_963795005.1. Lineage (GTDB taxonomy): Bacteria > Acidobacteriota > Terriglobia > Acidiferrales > UBA7541 > Palsa-295. The sequence goes on from CAWCGE010000012.1 coordinate 77,984, forward strand.
TGAAGAGGGCGTATTGCTTGGGGTCGAAGAAGTTGGAGTGGGGGTCCAGCACGCGGAGCATGCCGGGGATGGCGCCATCATAGATCACCTTGTCGGTGTCTACGGGATCAGCATAGTTGCGTTCGACCACCGAGAGGACGTGCGTGAAGCTCTTCACCGAGTCCTGCATATCGTTCTGGCCGGCAGCCGTGGCGCGCACGGACGGACCATAGAGTCCGCCCAATATAGCGGAAACAGCCAGCACTACCACCAGCACTACAACTCCACGCCCAGATGACCCCTTCGATTCCATGCGTCCTCACTTAGCCCCAAGAACTTAAGTATAGCATACAAGTTTTTCAGCGGTTTGACACGCTTCCGGCCCTCTTCTATGATTCAAAAATGGCTGCGAAGATGGCGTCAGAATGCCCAATTCCTGGCGCATCTTCGTCCCGGACGCTCCATGCTTAGTATCCCGCATTTGATCATCATCTTCGCGGTAGCGCTGATGGTCTTCGGACCCGAAAAGCTTCCCGAACTGGCGCGTAATCTTGGGAAGATCATGGGCGAATTCCGCCGCGCCACCGGTGAATTGCGTTCCACTTTCGAGGGCCACATGCGCGATCTGGAGCGCGAAGCGGAGTTGCGCCGCGTTCGTGAAGCTCAGCCGGTTACCCAGACAATCGGCACCACCGTGACGGCTGCAGACCCCTCAACTCCGCCCTTGGAATCAACGAACGACCCGCTTCCGCCCGCTCCGGGCACGGTTTCAACGGAGGCGCCGAATTCCTTTGCCTCGCGCGAACCGCAAACACCCGAGCAATTGCAGCTTGAGGTTCACGATAACGATCCGCATCAGGGTGACCATCCAGACTCAGCCCCCGAGAAAGTGACCGATGGCCGACCCCGCCCAGCCTGATCCCAGCATTCTGCCGCCCGCCGCCGAAGAGGAAGCCGGCGGACGCATGTCTTTTTTCGAACACCTGCTGGACCTGCGCAAACGCCTGATCAACTCCGCTGCCGCTATCGCGCTAGGCGCGTGTCTTGGATTGCTGGTCTCCAAGCACTTTATCGTGATCCTCGTAAAGCCCATGCAGGATGCTTTGCGAGCCAATCACTTTGACGACAAGCTCTATTTCACCAGCCCGGGCGGTTATCTCACACTGGTAATCAACATCGGCCTTTACCTGGGCATCGTGCTGGCGATGCCTTTCGTGCTGTATCAGGTGTGGCTGTTCGTCGCGCCCGGACTTTACAGGCACGAGCGGCGCGCGGTCTCTGGCTTCATCGTGTCTTCGATGTTTCTGTTTCTTTGCGGCATTGCCTTTGGCTATTTCGTGATGTTGCCGCAGACTCTGAAATTCTTAATTGGCTTCGCCTACGACGCTCCCGTCAAACCGCTCATCAGTTACAACGAGTATTTCGAGCTCATTTTGATTATTCTGGTCGGGCTCGGCGTAATCTTCGAGCTGCCGGTGCTGATTTTCATTTTGTCGCTATTCGGGATTGTGACGCCCAAGTTCCTGCTGAAGAATTTCCGTTATGCCATGCTGATCATCACGATCGTGGCCGCGGTAGTAACGCCCACTCCGGACGCCACCACCATGCTGGTGTTCATGGCGCCCATGATTTTGCTGTATTTCATTGGCGTGCTGGTTTCTTACGTTGTGCTTAGGAAGAAACAGACGCAAACTCTGGCGGGCGGGGAGGCGCAATAGTGTTCACTTTGTGCAGGAAATTGTGGCTTCCTGTTGCGGCCTTCGCGGCGATAGCCGGAGTTGTGGCGTGCAGCGGATCGAGCCAGCCTCGCTCCGCCTCTTCGAGTTCCGCCGCAAACGCTCCGTCTGCCGCCAAGCAGTCCGCCGCCGCTCCTAAACCGACGGAAGCCGCTCCACCCGCAGACCAGACCGGAGGATTCGATGGCGCCAAAGCATACGAACACGTCGCCAAAATCGTCAGTTTCGGTCCGCGTCCACCGGCGTCCGAAGGGATACACCGCGCGCAGGACTACCTCATTTCGCAATTGCAAAGTTTCGGCTGCGAAATAGACCAGGACGACTTCCACGCGTCCACGCCCAAGGGCGACGTGCTGATGAAAAACATTATCGCGAAGGCACCGGGCACGGGACAGGGAATCATTCTGCTGTTGACGCACTACGACTCGCTCAGCAGCGTGCCGAATTTTGTGGGAGCGGAAGATAGTGCGTCTTCCACGGGCCTCATGATTGAGATGGCTCGCCAGCTTTGCGGAAAGAAAGAGGCCAATTCCGTTTGGATTGCTTTTCTCGATGGCGAAGAAGCTTTGGTCAACTGGGACCAGGATGACGATCACACCTATGGCAGCCGTGAACTCGCGGCGCGCTTGGCCGTTTCCGGTGATTTGAAGCGCGTCAAGGCCGTGATCCTGGCGGACATGATCGGCCAGTACCACCTCTCAATTCCCCGCGACTCGAATTCAACGAAATGGCTCACCGACCTGGTGTGGAAGACCGCCGCTCGTCTCGGGTACAAGGATATCTTCGTGAACAGCGAGAGCGCTACTTCGGACGACCATCAGCCTTTTCTCGCGCGCGGCGTGCCGGCCGTGGACATCATTGACCTCAACGACTTTATCAGTGAAGGGTACTGGCACACGGCGCAGGACACGCTCGACAAGGTCAGCCCGCGCAGTGTCGCGATCGTGGGATATGTAATTCTGGAATCGGTCGAAGAGCTGCAAAAGAAGTTTCACTAGATCATGCCGGCCATTCATATCCCTTCTTCAAACGGTCCTTACACCGTGCATTGCGCGCCGCGCCTTCTCGCGCGCTCGGCGTCTCTCGTGTTGCGCCTCGGAGATACGACCGGGGTTTTTATACTGTCCTCGCCGCGGGTGTGGGCTTACTGGGGCCCCCCGCTCATGCGCATTCTTCGTGGGCGCCATCGCCTGACCGCCATCCTGTTCGACGACAGGGAGTCCGCCAAGGATCTCGGCACGATCGAGCAAATCTCACGCCAGCTGATTCGCGCGGGCGCAGACCGCGGCGCCACAATCGTCGCCATGGGCGGAGGCGTCGTCGGTGACGTGGCTGGCTTCGTGGCGGCCACCTACTTGCGCGGCGTACGTTTGGTGCATATTCCCACAACGCTGGTCGCGCAAGTGGACAGCTCCATGGGCGGCAAGACGGGCGTAAACCTTCCCGAGGGCAAGAATCTCGTCGGTGCGTTTTACCCTCCGAAACGAGTGATTGCCGATCCCCAGACCCTGCAGACGTTGCCGCACCGCGAATATCGTTCAGGACTCTTCGAAGTCATCAAGTACGGCGTCATCGCTGATCCAGAGTTGTTTGAATTTCTGGAGCGTTGCATGCTGGCGCTGCTCCGCCGCGATGCCTCCGCGCTTTCGTGGGCGATTACCCGCTGCATTCGCATCAAAGCGCACGTGGTGACCAAAGACGAACGCGAAGGCGGCCTGCGGCACATTCTGAATTTCGGGCATACTCTCGGCCACAGCCTGGAGGCCGCCACGCGCTACCGCCGCTTCCTCCACGGAGAGGCGATTGGCTGGGGCATGCTTGCGGCAACCCTTTTCGGCCTCGCAACCGGGCGCTTTCGCGAATCTGAAGCCATCCGCGTAATCCGCCTGATTTCAAGCGTGGGACCTTTGCCGCCGCTATCAGGAATTCGCGCGTCGCATTTGCGTCCTATCCTCGCAGGTGATAAAAAGGCTCGCAGCGGACAAGTCCTCTGGGTGCTGCCGCGCCGCATTGGCAAAGTCGAATGGGGCGTCGGCTTACCCTGGCCCCTCGTCCGGCGCACGTTCGCGGAACTACCAGCCATTTCCGCGACAGCGAAACTCTGACCTAGTCTTTATTCGCATGGCAGCTTTTACCGAAAAGCAGCTCAAGTTACCGGGCACGCGTCCCGCCGGCACGTTCAACGAACGCGAAGCCTCCGCGCGCGTCCGCGATATGTTCAGCCGTATCGCGCCGCGCTACGACTTCCTGAACCATTTTCTTTCTTTCACGTTGGATCGCTATTGGCGGCTCCGTGCGGCGCGACAATTTCGCCGCATCTTGCGGCGTACGGATGCGCGAGTCCTTGATCTGTGCTGCGGAACGGGCGACCTCACTTTTGCCTTGGAACGCGTGCGCATTCACGAGCTCCGCGATTCGGGCGCTTACCGTTTTCCTCTCATCGGCAGCGATTTCGCGCAGCCGATGCTGAACCGCGCACGCAAGAAAGCGACCCAGCACTCCCGTGCCGCGGTTTTCACCACGGCCGATGCGCTGCAACTCCCGTTCCGTGATGCGAGTTTCGACCTCGTCACCACGGCGTTTGGTTTTCGCAATCTGGTGAACTATGAGAACGGCCTGCGTGAAATCGCTCGTGTCTTGAAGCCGCGCGGGGAGGTGGGAATTTTGGAGTTCTCCGAACCGGGCGCCGGTCCCATGGCGAGTCTATTCCGCTTCTATTTCCGGCAAATACTTCCGCGCATCGGCGCGGCCATTTCCGGCAGTAGTGAAGCTTATAGTTATCTTCCCGGTTCGGTGGCAAGGTTTCCAACGCCCCCTGAATTGACCGCGCTGCTGCAGAAAGTCGGCTTCACGCGTATCGGCGTCCAGTCCTGGAATATGCGCAGCGTCGTCTTGCACACCGCGCGGCGCCCTTGAGGAAACGTTGCTGCAGGATTTGAGCAAATCTCGCGCCGGCGCGCTAGTTTTCCAGGCCCAATATGCGGATTTTGTTCAGCAGGGTTTTGTACGACACGCCGAGCTTTTCCGCGGCTCGTGTCTTGTTCCACTTGGAATCGCGCAGCGCATCCTGAATCTTGAAGCGCTCGACGTGTTGCACGGCTCGCTGCGAAACTTCCTCGAGCGGACCTTCCCACAGAAATTCCTCTTCCAGCATTCCGCCCGGCAGTTGCTCGACAGAAGGCTTGGGCGCGGGCAATTGCAGCGCGCTTTCGCCGATCTCCGGTCCGTTCGCCAGAATCGCGGCTCGTTCGATCGCATTCTGTAATTCACGCACGTTCCCCGGCCACGAATAGGTCAATAGACGTTCGCGCGTTTCCTTACCCAGTTGCAAAGCTGGTTTGCGGAATTCGCGGCGAAACTTTTCCAGAAAATATTCGGCGAGCAGCAGCACATCGTCGCCGCGGTCGCGCAGCGGCGGAATGCTGATAGGCACCGCGGAAATTCGGAAGTAAAGGTCTTCGCGGAAGGACTTGTCGGTCACCGCGGCGCGCAAGTCCTTGTTCGTCGCCGTCAAGATGCGCACGTTGACTTCGATTTCCTGTGTTCCGCCGACGCGTTCGAACCGCTTTTCTTCGAGCACGCGCAGCAGCTTGCTCTGAATCGCAAGAGGCAGTTCGCCAATCTCGTCCAGAAAAAGCGTCCCGCGGTGCGCTAATTCCAGCTTTCCCATTTTCCGCGCGCCCGCGCCGGTGTACGCACCTCGTTCGTGCCCGAAAAGTTCGTTCTCTACCAGCCCCTCGGGAATCGCCGCGCAGTTGAGCGCCACAAACGGATGGCTAGACCGCGGGCTCAAGTGATGAATGGCGCGCGCGAAGACTTCCTTGCCCGTGCCGCTTTCGCCCAGCAGCAGCACCGTGGAATCCGTTGCCGCCACGCGCTGCGTCATTTGGCTGGCATCTTTCATGGTGGGGTGCTCGCCCACGATCCGCGGGAATCCGTAACGCACCGCGTATTCTTCGCGGAGCAGCAGGTTTTCGCGCAGCAATTCCTGCTGTTGTGCCGCGCGCTCCAGCAACAATTTCAAGTGGTCCAGATCCACGGGCTTTTGAATGAAATCGAAAGCGCCTTCTTTCATCGCCGTCACGGCCTCCTCCACGGATCCATAGGCCGTCATCAAAATCACGGGCAAAGTGGCCTCGACGCGACGCGATTCCCGCAGCACATCCAGACCGGAACCGCCGGGAAGTTTTAAATCGGAGAGAACCAAAAGATAGCGACGCCCGCGCACTTTCTCGATCGCGGAGTTTGCGTCCGCGGCCTCTTCCACAAGGTAACCGGCGCGTTCCAGGGCCTTGCGGAGCATCGCCCGCAGTTCGGCTTTATCTTCGACAAGTAAGACAGGTTCCATGAAGAGAAGATTCTAGCGGGCCCAACCCGGGTCGCCGCCGCTCTTGTGCAGTTCGTCTTCCGCATCCGAAATGGCTTGTTGGTCCGCTTCGATCTGTTTCTTCTTGTCATCGATCTTGGTGGTCTTGTCGTTGATGTCGCTGCGCGTGTATCCCTGCTGCATGCCCTTCATAGGGTCGTTATAATACTGGACGTCGAGCACGCCGAGTTCTCGCTGCATGATCTCCAAGTCTGCCTGATCTTGTTCCAATTTTTTCCGCAGCTTGGCGAACTTCTCGCGCCAGGCCGTTTCGTCCGTCCCGGAGGGCGCAGCCGCTTTCGCCGGTGCACCGCCGGCTTCCGCCGTAGCGCCGCCCTCGGTGGATTCGGCTTCGGGCGCGCTGCCAACCGCCGAAACGCCGCCCTGGGTGGGAATATTGTCATTGTCAAAAACTCGGGCGGGCTTAGGCTGATCTTTCTTCTGTTCGCGCGCCTTGCGGGCCGCAGCTACCAGGGGATCAACCGGCGCAGCCGGCGCCACCCCGGTGGACTGGGAAGAGGACGATGAAGCCGTCTGCGCCGGTGCTGGTGCCGGCGTTTGCCCCTGCTGGGACTGGTTCTGATTTTGGCCTTGCTGGTGAGCCAGGGCGCTTGCAGGGATCAATAGAAATGCCGCCACGGTGGCGCACAATAGGTCTCTACGCATGGCTAACGCCTCCTTGAAGCTCTGGACAGGCCTACTACCAGTTTAGATGCGTGCTGCCTGAGTGGCAATCGAGGATGGTAGGGGGTCCTGCCGCAAAGGTAACCACAGCAGAAACTCGGCGCCGCCGCCCGGGCAGTTGCGAGCCTCGATGCTCCCGCCATGCTGCAACGCCACCTTCTGGACCACCGCGAGGCCCAATCCGGTGCCTTCTGACTTAGTGGTGTAGAACGGCAGAAAGATTTTGGGCAGGTCCGCTTCGGGAATTCCGGGCCCGTCGTCGGCGACGCAAATGCGCTGCCACTTTCGCCCGCCGAGTTCCTCGATGGTACCGGACAAGGTCACGCGCGGATTGGCGCTGGCGGTTTTTGCCGCTTCCGCGCCGTTGCGCGCCAAATTCAATAACGCCTGGCGCAAAAGTGCCTCATCGCCCGGCAATTCCTGAAACGTGCCGCTGGCCTCGACGGTGCACCCCGGAATCGTTTCGCGCAGCTCTTCGGCTACCTTTTCCACCACGGATTGCATCGGCACGGTTTCGTAGCAAATCTCCAGCGGCTTGGCGAAGCGCAGGAATTCGGTCACCACGTGCGTCAGCGCGCGCGTTTGATCCAGGATTCGTTCGGAAGACTCACGTACATCTCCGGTTGTAGCTTCGCTGCGGATCATCTGCGCATATCCGGAAATGGTCGCCAGCGAGTTCTTGAATTCGTGCGCGATGCCCGCGGACATCTCGCCCAGCGCCGCGAGGTTTTCCTTCCAGCGCATTTGCTTTTGCAGCGCAGTCAATTCGGTAAGGTCGCTCATCAGGCACAGCGCGCCGCTGACCTTCAATTCCTGCGATTGTGGCGCGTCATCGGCGGATGCCTTGGTGGAAGCACGCAGCGTGCGGTAGATGGGAGAAATCGTCACGCCCAGATTCCGTACCATGCCCTCCGAGGTCGAATGCTCGATTTCGCCGCGTTGAAACGTTTTGCCGTCGCGTATGCACGCCGTCAACATTTTCGTGAGATCGGAGTCGGCGCCGAGAATTTCCTTGTACGAACGGTAGCGCAGCGGTCTGATCCCCAGCGCGTCTTCGGCCGCGGGATTCGTCGAACTGATCGCGCCCATCGCATTGACGAGCAGCAGGCCGGTGGGCATGTTGCGCGTGACTTCTTCCGTCAGCCGCTCGGATTCTTGCGCGCGCTCCTGCGCCAGCAAATGCAGCCGCGCCAGCTCCTTTTCTTGTGCACGCAGTTTTTCGATCACGCCCTGCATCGAAGCAGCCATGAATGCCGATGGATTCTCCATGTCCGCCTTCGGGTTAGCCCAGTCTTCGTTGCCGGCGCGTGTTTCTTCCCGCAGGAACTTGCGCAACAGTACAATCATCACGAAAGCGCCCGCAAATAAGCACGCGATCAGCATAGCCGCAAAGCCGAAGTTGACTGGCACTACGGGTATCGAATGATGTGTGGCCGGAGCCATCATGGCGATCATGCCCGTCATAAAATGAGTTCTTCCGTCATCAGCGCGTCAGCAGCAGCGACGCATACCAATTCACGACCGGCGTTCCAAAAAACACTACCAGTAGCGCGCCGGCCCCGAGGAATGTTCCGAACGGCAGTTCGTAATCCGCGTTCTTGCGCCGCGCCAGGATTACAGCCACACCGAGCACGCTGCCCAACACCGAGCCTGCCAGAATTGTGAGCAGCGTCCGCTTGCCGCCTAAGAACGCTCCGGCCATCAGCATCATCTTCACGTCGCCCAGGCCCATTCCTTCGCGCCCGCGCAGCCGGAAATAGGCTTCCGACACCAGCCAAAGCAATCCACCGCCGACCAGCGCACCCAAAATAGCGTCCACGAACGAAAGCACCGGATCAGGAGGGGGGAAATCGAATACGTGATTCGCAATCCACAGAGCCGTGCCGTCAGTCGGTTGGGTAAAAAAGCTGAAAGCGAGACCCAAGCCGAGTCCTGTGTAGTTCACCACATCCGGTAGAATCCGTTCGCGCAAATCGGTGAACACCAGCACGATCATGATTGCCGAAAACGCCGCCCATTTTGCCGCCTCGACCGTCAGTCCAAAAACCAAGTAGCACGCGAGGAACAGCAAGCCCGTCAACAGCTCCACCAGCGGATACATCGGCGAAATCCTGGTTTTGCACCCGCGGCATTTCCCGCCCAGCAGCACGTAACTGATCACCGGAATGTTGTCGTAAGCACGGATTTCCTCGCCGCATTTCGGGCAAGCCGACGCCGGCAGCACGATGGACTTGCCGCTCGGGATTCGCAGGATGCAGACATTCAGAAAACTGCCAATGATCAGTCCGAAGACGAACGCAAAGATCCCGATAAGCGCCGGAGGAGCCACATCTCGATTCTGCACGAACGGCAAGCGGCCCTCAAGTCGGCCCTGCACCGTCGTGCCCGACTTCTAACGCGTGACTCAGGAGCGAGAATTAATCCGCGTCTATCCGTCGGCGATGTTTCTCAGTCGCTGTTTGAATCCATCCATGCGCGTACGCTATATTCGATGGTTTACACGCCATGTCCTGGCTCGAACAGAAGGTGCGCGCTTACGAAGAGATGCGCTTTGCGCAGGAACAGAATCGCCGGATTCTGCCGTTTGCGTGGGGCCTCGAACACATCGGCGGCAGCGCGCAGGAACCCGATCCGCGCGGCTGGTTGGACCACTTCGTTACGGACGCCCTGGCAAATAGCGATTCTTGGTTCGCCGCCGCGCCTGCCGACGATTACTCCCTCGAGGGCAACGTTCTCACCTTCACCAGCGCCGTCGAATCACCCTGGCCCGAAAATAATCGCGTACACGCGCAATTTTTCCTGGGGCGCCGCAGTGGTCCGGCCGTGGTGGTCCTCGCGCAATGGAACTCGCGTTGGGAAGAGCAGCAGAACGTCTGCCGCTGGCTGAATTGCCTGGGCATCACCGCGGTCAAGTTGAGCCTGCCGTATCACGATCGGCGTGCCATTCCCGGGCATCCGCGCGCCGATCACCTGGTCGGCCCGAATATTGGCCTCACGCTGCAAGCGAATCGCCAGGCAGTGCTGGACGTCAAGCGCACGTTGCGCTGGCTCGAGCTACAGGGTTACGATCGACTGGGCATTCTCGGCACCAGCGTCGGCTCGTGCCTCGCGTTTCTTGCGATCACTCACGAACCGGGCTTGCGGGCTGGAGCATTTCTTCACGTTTCCACGTACTTCGGTGACGTCCTGGCTGCCGGCCTCACCACCTCGAACGTCTGGCACACGCTGCGCGAAGAACTCTCAGTCGATGAAGTGCGCCGCTACTTTTCGCCGATCAGCCCGTATCCCTACATCCGTCGCCTGCACGGCACGCGCAAGAAAATCCTGGCCATCAGCGGCCGCTACGACCCGACGTTTCCTCACGAACTTACGAATGAATTTCTCAGCGCGATTCGCTCGGACGGCGTCGCATTCGAAAATCTTTCGCTGCCCTGTGGACACTATTCGCTCGGCGTCGCGCCTTTCAGCTACGCAGCCGGGTACCGCTTCGGCACATTCCTTTTCCAGGCTTTGGCCTAAGTTCCTCAAGAGCAGGCCGCAGCTTTAGCTGCGCCGAAAACGTTGCAAAATCAGTGCGCCTTCAGCCGCTGAAGTACCGGTTTACGGTTTCTCTTCGCGAATGCAAGAGGCAAGATTTGCCGTTAGCGCGACCGCAAGTAGCCCCTGACGACTTCGCGATATACGCTGAGTCGTAAATCGGAGTTCCGGCCATCAGCAACACCGCATCGCCCGTGCTCCGGTCGCGATTCGAGTGACCAAGAGAGAATTGCATTGTCATTCAGCGTAGGATTTCGCTGAAAGCCCCTTCGGCGATCTTGCGCTCCATCACACGAATATCCGGTGCAAGCGACCGGTCCGCATCCACCATCTTCGATTGCGCGCGCACGATTGCGTAGGCCCTCTGCGCGTCGGTACCAGTGCGGAGGGGCGCAAGCAAATCCAGCCCCTGGCAGGCGGACAGGAGCTCGATTGCCAGAACGTTGCGCAGGTTGGTCAGCATCGGTTGAATTCTTCGCGCCCCGCCCATCCCCATCGAGACGTAATCTTCCTGATTTGCCGACGTCGGAATCGAATCCACGGAATGTGGCGTTGCTTGCGTCTTCATTTCGCTAGCCAGCGCCGCTGCGGCGACCTGCAAAATCATGAACCCCGAATTGAGCCCCGCCTCGCGGATCAAAAACGCCGGCAGCAAGCTAGTCTGCGGATTGGTCATCTGCTCGATGCGGCGTTCGGAAATTCCCGCAAGCGTTGCCAGAGCCACCGCTAACTGATCCGCCGCAATCGCCAAAGGCTGCCCGTGAAAATTTCCCCCGCTGATCACTTCGCCGGAATCAGCAAATACCAGGGGATTGTCGGTCGCGCTGTTGAGTTCCACTGACAACGTCGCGCGCACTTGATCCAGCGCGTCGCGCACGGCTCCGTGCACCTGAGGCGTGCAGCGCAGGCTGTAGGCGTCCTGCACGCGCTTATCTTTCTCGGCCGACCGGTGCGATTCGCGGATCGCGCTGCCCTGATTCAGTCGCCTCAGGTTGCGCGCTGTGGTGGCGTGGCCTATGTACGGACGCACCGCCGCGATTTTTTCGTCGAAAGCCGCAGGGCTCCCGCGCAAAGCGTCCAGCGAAAGCGCTGCGGCCACGTCGGCCGTGTTCACCGCGATCTCCGCTTCACGCAGGCCCAACGCCAGCAACGCCAACATCGCCTGCGTGCCATTCAGCAGCGCGAGGCCTTCCTTGGCTTCCAGAGCTAGCGGCGCAATTCCGGCGGCGCGCATCGCCTCGCCACCGGCAACCGCGCGTCCCTGAAAAATTGCTTCGCCTTCGCCGATCGCTACGTGTGCCAAATGTGCGAGCGGCGCGAGATCGCCCGAGGCGCCCACCGAGCCTTGCGAAGGAATCACCGGATGCACGCCGGCATTCAGCATCGCGCACAGAGTCTCCGCCACCACAGGTCGCACTCCCGAAAACCCCTTGGCGATGGCGTTTGCGCGCAACGCCAACATGGCCCGCGTTTCCTGCTCGCTCAGCGGCGCGCCTATCCCGCACGCATGGCTGCGCACCAGATTCACTTGCAGTTCGCCGATTTGCTCGCGGGAAATGCGCACAGAAGCCAGCTTCCCGAAGCCGGTATTGACCCCGTACACGGCCTGGTCTGATTCGATCAGCCGCTCGATGATCGCGCGTGACGCCAGCATGCGTTGTCGCGCCGCCGAAGCGATTTCCGCCTTTGCGCCATCAAAAACAATGCGGTACAAGAATTCGAAACTGAGATGATCCCCGTCTATTTGAATCGCGCTCATGAATTTTGAGGCTCGTGGGCGTGTGTCTGGGCGTGGACAGCACTCTTTGCGGAAGGGAAGTACTTACGATATTTTTCGGGCAACGATTTCGGCCGGCCCAGGTGATCGCAAATCACGTGCAGCGTGTCGCCCGTCGCCAACAGTTCACCTGAGGCCTGATGCACGATTTCGTAGCCGAATTTCACCGTGCGCCGCTGCGAAGCAAGCACCCGGGTCCGGATCACGAGCAAATCGTCGAATCGTGCCGGGCGTTTGTAACGGCAGTGCGCGTCGGCCACCACAATGTAGCTGTCGTCCTCGATTTCCATCTGCTTGTATTCAAATCCGAGCTGGCGGCACAACTCCACGCGCCCAACTTCAAACCAGGTGAAGTAATTCCCGTGGTAAACCACCCCCATCTGGTCCGTCTCCGCGTAACGCACACGAATTGTGGTCTCTGCGTAGTCCATGGCCGTTCGGAAGTGTATCAAAGAACCGAAAGTGCGTTGGGGAGATGCATGAACCAAGAACACGAATTGAGGCGCGGAAAAGCCGGCGGTTTCAGCTTCCTGTCCACTTGGGGGTCCGTTTTTCCAGGAAGGAAGCGAGGCCCTCGCGAAAGTCCTCCGTGTCGCGTATCGCCGCATTTTCCTGCGTAGCCCACTCGATTTCCTGGGCAATATCGTCCTCGTCATAGCGCAGCAGCAGGCGTTTGGTTCTCCGCAGGCTCGTGGGACTGGCGGCCAGCAGCACGTCCACAAATTCGTGCGCGCGCTTCATTAAGTCGGCGCAGGCCACAATTTCCGTCACGAGTCCCAGTCGGTAAGCTTCCGCAGTATCAAAAATGCGGCCGGTGAGCAGAATCTCGCGCGCGTGCTTCTCGCCGATCTGCCGGCGCAGCAGCACGGAAACGAGCGCAGGAATGAATCCGATGCGAACTTCCGTGTAACCGAACTTCGCTTCCGGCACCGCCAACGTAATATCCGAAAAAGTCGCAATGCCGCAGCCGCCCGCGATCGCCGCGCCATTCACTGCCGTGATTACCGGCTTGGAGAAACAATAAATCCGGTGAAACAGGCGAGCCATCTCGCGAGAATCTCCCAGATTCTCGGCGGCGGTCTGTGAAGAAATAGTCTGCAACATCTCGAGGTCCATACCGGACGAGAAGGCTTTTCCCGCGCCGGTCACAATTAGAATGCGGATCGCCGGGTCCGATTCTGCTTCACTCAACGCCGCAAGCAGCTCCTTGACCATCTCACTCGAAATGGCATTGCGTTTCTCGGGTCGATTCAGTGTAATGGTAGCGGTCGGGCCGGTCGCCGTGTACAGCAGCGTCGTGTAACTCCTTTGCTGCAATTTTTGTACTTTATTCGTCATGGCAATTACCTCTGCAGCTCAAACGCCCCTGGCCGCGCCGCTAAGGCACATTCTCCCCAACACCCTAATGGGGCTTGGCCGCCTCCGCGATGTGCGTGTATTTTTCGCGCAGTTCTTCCGTCATGGCGCAAGCCACGGCGAGCGATTTGGTATCGATTCCCGTTGCGACTCCGCGCGCGGCCAGCGTTGTGAGCACCGCTTCGGTCGGAATGTTTCCGACCAACTCATCTCCCGCGAAGGGGCACCCGCCCATTCCCGTTAGCGCGCCGTCAAAACGCCGGCAGCCCGCCTCATAAGCCGCCAGGATTTTTTCAGCCGCGCGTTCAGGGCGGCTGTGCAGGTGCACGCCCACTTCAACTCCCGCCACGCAACCTTTCACTGCCTGGTACAAACGCGCGACTTCCTCGGGCGATGCCGTGCCGACCGTATCCGCGAGCGAAACGGTCCGCACACCTAAATCCTTCAGCCACACGAGTGTTTCTTCTACAAGCTCCGGGCCCCAAGGTTCGTCATAAGGGTTTCCGAACGCCATTGAGACATATACCACGAGCTTCTTGCCCGCGGCCTTGATGTCGCGCTGCAGCTTTTCCACTAGCTCACGCGATTCCGCACGAGACATATTCGCGTTCGCGCGCCGAAAATATGCCGAAATCGAATAGGGGTAGCCGACGGTAGTCACTCCGGGGGTGGCGACTGCGCGCTCGAGGCCCTGCGCGTTCACGACAATCCCGATGATTTCCGGCGCGTCGCCTGCGGGCGTTTTCAACTGGCTGAGGCGCTCCATCACCGCTTCGCTATCCGCCATTTGCGGCACGTGCTTCGGTGAAACGAAGCTCACCGCGTCAATGTGACGGAATCCCAGCGAGATCAGCCGGCTCAGGTACTGCACTTTTTCTTCCGTGGGAATTACCTGGCGCAATCCCTGCCAGGCGTCACGCGGACATTCCACTATGGTCACTTCAGCGCTCATAAGGTCTTAAAACCATGGGCTCCGATATATATGGATGGCATACCACTGCAAAAAGATTGCGGCAAATACGAAAATCGTCATCAGAGCGATTGCGACGCGCGAAATCTGTCCTTCGCTCACTTTCAGAACGACTAGCGCCGCGGCGACCACAATTCCGATGGCTCCCACGTACTGCGAAACCTGAAACATGAACCACAGCCCCGAGCTACCCGTCCCTCCGCTCTGCGCGATTGCCGAAGAACTGAACACCGCGAATAGCGACGGCAAGCATAACAGCATCGTCGCGCCAAGCAATCCAAAGCCGTCCTTCCTTGGACTAGTCGCCATGTTTGTCAAGAGCTCACAGTTCACAGGTAAAAGTTAAAAGTAAAGGCCTAACCGCCGCTACCGCTTCAGCTTTTTCCCTCCACGCTTGTCCGCAGCCCGTCTCCATGATTTCCTGCTGAGGTATCGCGAACGAGCTGCTATCAACATAGCTCAGGTCTCGGCTAACCATCAAAAGATACTCTGTCTCTGCAAGCGATCCTTCGGCGATATTTAGGAAAGCGCGCATAATCTTGTCACCCTGTGCGCTTGGAAATTTCGGCAATATTGGTCGGTACGGAAAGCACCACCTACGGATCTGAGAAACCAAGTTGAAACGCTCGTCAGCCGGAAAGCCCCGGGTAAGCTCACAGATCGCCAAAACCAGGGCATGGCTCCGCTGCCAGACCGCAAGCTCAAGTGAATCGTTGCACGTCGTTTTGGTTTTAACTTTCAACTTTCAACTGTTAACTCTTAACTCCTTCACTCCGTCACGTTTGCAACACCCCCGTCTTGAACTCCGCGACTTTCGGATTTAACGCAGCTGCGTCCAGCGCCACAATCAACGCTTCCCGTGTGTGCGCCGGGTCAATAATCGCATCCACCCAAAGTCGCGCTGCCGCATAGCGCGGATCGGTTTGATGCTCATACGTCTTGCGAATGGATTCGTGCAGCTCTTTTTTCTCCGCGTCGCTCAGTTTCTTGCCTTCGCGCTCGAGCTGCTTGATCTTGATTTCCACCAGCGTTCCCGCCGCCGAGTCGCCACTCATCACTGCATAGCGCGCCGTTGGCCACGCGAAGACAAACCGCGGATCATAGGCCTTGCCGCACATGGCGTAGTGGCCCGCGCCAAAACTTCCGCCGCAGATCACCGCAATTTTGGGCACGACGCTATTCGCCACCGCATTCACCATCTTCGCGCCCGCACGTATGATGCCGC
This sequence comes from uncultured Acidobacteriota bacterium, assembly GCA_963795005.1. Classification (GTDB taxonomy): domain Bacteria; phylum Acidobacteriota; class Terriglobia; order Acidiferrales; family UBA7541; genus Palsa-295. Next base: position 93,614 of record CAWCGE010000012.1, read on the forward strand.
TCCATTCCGCTTCCTTGCCGACCATGAATCCGTTCACATCGTGCAGAAAAATCAAGGGGACCAAATTCTGGTTGCAGTCCAGAATGAACCGCGCCGCCTTGTCCGCGGACTCGGTATAAATCACGCCACCAAACTCGATGCGCTTCTCGCCTGTGCCAGGCGCGAGCGTGCTTACATTTTTCTTTTGATTTGCGACGATTCCCACAGCCCAGCCGCCGATGCGCGCGTAGCCGCACAAAAGCGTCTGGCCATATTCCGCGCGGTATTCCTCGAACTGACTGCCGTCCACAATCCGCGCAATGATCTCGCGCATATCGTACTGCTTCCCAGGATTCGCGGAAAAAATCCCGTAGGCATCCTCCGCCGGATATGCAGGGGGTGCCGGAGCCTTATGATCGAACGGCGCGGCCGGCCCGTGACCCATCTTGTCCACCAGCGCGCGCAAACGCTTGATGCATGCGACGTCGTCTGCTTCGCGAAAATCAATCGTGCCGCTGATCTGCGCATGCATCTGCGCGCCGCCCAACTCCTCGGCCGAGGTTTTCTGTCCGATGGCGGCCTGCACCAAAGCGGGCCCGGCGAGAAAAAGCCCGCTGCCCTCGGTCATCAGAATCTTGTCGCACATCACCGGCAAGTACGCGCCGCCCGCGACGCACATCCCCATGATCGCGGTGATCTGCGGAATTCCCATCGCGCTCATCACCGCATTGTTGCGAAAGACGCGCCCAAAATCATCGGTGTCCGGGAACACATCCTCCTGCAGCGGCAAAAATACCCCGGCGGAGTCCACCAGATAAATCGTGGGAATATGATTCTCGATCGCGATATTCTGCGCGCGAATCACTTTTTTAGCGGTCATCGGGAAGAAGGCGCCCGCCTTCACCGTGGCGTCATTCGCAATAATCATCACCTGGCGCCCGGAAACGCGCGCAAGTCCGGTGATCGTTCCGGCAGCCGGCGCGCCGCCCCATTCCTCGTACATTTCGTACGCCGCGTAAAGTCCCAGTTCGAAGAACTCGGTCTTCGCATCGACCAGTTTGGCGATGCGTTCGCGCGCGGTCAGCCGTCCTTTCTTGTGCTGCGACTCGATGGCTTTCGCGCCGCCGCCCTGGCTGATGCGCTCTTCTTCGTTCTTGATCTCCGTCAGACGATCCACCATCTGTCGGGCATTCTTTGCAAAGTCCGCCGACTTCGCATCCACACGCGTTTCAATCTTCGTTCCACTCATGCAGCAATCACCATCTTTCCAGTAACAAGTAAGCTACTCAGTGTCGTAGGGTTAGTTAGGTCTTGCATTGGAGTCGGTTGCATTCTGGTTACACAAATTTTCGAGCAGGTTCATTCCCGCCTGCGTGTTCTCGGGAACGTCTTTCACATAGTACCGCATGGTGGTCGCAAGGTTCGCGTGACGCAAATGCCCCTTGCTGGCCATGCGGTCTTTGGTGAGGCTGGCGAGCGTGGTAGCGACTCCGCGGCGCAGCGAATACCAGCCGTGCCAAGTCGGGAGCGATTCATTCAGCTTGAACGGGTGCGCGGCTTTGTGTTTGTATTCCTGTTCGTCACAGACGGCGCAGCGACGTAAGGCGGGCACTTAGAATTCGCTGCGAGGCGTTATCGAGCACCAGCGGCCTTCCGGCCAATCCCCGCAAGATCGGGCCGTCTGCCGGGTTGCCGTCTAGTTGGCGCAACTCGGCAAGGATATCGGCCAGCATGGGGCGTTCTGCAGCAACGCGACGCCGTCGATTTTTTGAAAGTAGTCATCATGGAACGCAATCACATTTGGAGGAGTCGGGCCTTCTTTGAGCGGAGACCAGCAGCCACCCCCAATTCCCCACACTCGCTCCAATTGATTCCAGAGCCGCCTACTTTCTACCTCGTCTGTGACGCGTCTGCAAGGTAGCGGCTCGATGTCTCGTAAACTACTCGCATCCAAGACCGAGATGTAGGCCTTAAAGTCATCGGCCTCCTGACTAAGAGCTTCTCGCGCAACGAAGTTTGTCAGCTCCTCGTGTAGGCGAATTTCTGCAACGTCACAAGCGCGACTGAGGCGAGCGCGTAGCTCTAGCTTGTAGCTCCTGGTAGGTTTGAAACCCGTCGGAGAATCGCTGCTGGCAGAATCTCCGAGCTGCAGTGTGGAGTGCGGTCGTATCGTCCATGTCGTCGTCAATTGCAGAGAGGTTATCGCCGTAGCGTAATGAATGTAAAGAGGTACGAAGACATGTCTACTCATTTTCAGGAAATCGGCGGACCGCGTTAACAACGTAGTAAGCACAATCCGGAAGCATTCGGAACAGGAGGAAGAGAAACAAAGAACCAATCAGAACGAAGAGGCCGAACGTGGAATCATTCCAGCGCGTAAATCCAATCAATAGAATCAAGAGTCCAGAGACAATAACGCACGCCCGCCTCACCACTGCTGCGTTCGATCTAGAGGGTGCTGAGACTTCACAACCCAACTGACCGCGCGGAATACTAGAGCAGCTTCGACGATTGTGACTACGGTCTTGGTTAGTCCCATTTTTCAATCGAACCTAAGGGGAATTGTTGGCTGCGTTCGCACCCTGATAGATCATCCGCGATGGGCCAACCAAGTCCAAACCCCTTGCAAATACCACCAAGGGACCGGACAGACCATTGTCGCAAAGAAACTCCAGGTGGATATTTGTAACCCGAAAGTGTTTCGGATAGATGTCGCGGCAGCCCAGGAAAGCGGAATCGCGAGGAAGATATAAACCGGAATGGTTATCGCGAAGAACCGTATTTACCAGCGGCGCGAGGTGCCGGAAGACCTTGCAATGTCGAAAGCCGCTCTAAACACCACGTACGGAAAGCACAAAGGCACGAAAACCAACTGATCCCGCCGTGCCCAGAGTAAGTGAAGTTCAGGACCGGGATGATTGCCAGTGCAAACATCCCACCGGTAACGCCATAGACCTTCGCTGCCTCGCGCCAAACACTCAGGCTAGAGTTATCGTCGCTCGATTCCATTGAGCCCTTTTTTGGCTTTACAGAGCGCCGGAGTCACAGACTCTCACAGGCGTTGCATAAGCGTAACGAACCAATGTCGTAAAGCCAGTGTTTGGTCGTCTCTAACTACTTTCGAAAGTTCGCCAGTGCCTGGTTAACGCCGAAACCGTACATCAAGTGGAATCGACTCGGTAAACACGAAGGCGTTTTCTCGGTACTATTCCGAGGGACGAACCGACAACATTCGGATTGCCCGTTACCCGACAGGTTCAAGCGAGCCAACTTCATTGCACGCTTTTTCCATCCATTTCATCCAGAATTTGTTTTACTTCGTTCAGTTCGGCGAGTTTGCGGCGCCGGAACCAAGCCGCCCCATACCACAGCAGCACCGCCTGCATCAGCACGCAGACAACCAGCAACGCAACCCACTCCTTAGGATGAGCCCCTACGTCCTGCCCAATGATTGACCAATTAACAGCCATAAGTGCCGCACAAAAAATAAGCCAGCCGATAGACAAATAGGCAGAGATCCGAAGCAACCGAATTCGAGCCGCCACTCTTTTGTACCAAAGTTCGACGAACGCACGCGTTGACTGTGTCTCAGGACGCCATGTTCGCCGCAAAACCCATATCCGAACTCCGGCGGATACGAATACTAAGACGCATACACTCGTCGACCAGCCTGTTCCCATCCAGCTCGCTTGATGCCGCATGTACACAGCAAAAATCAAAATACCGAGGAACGCGATTACTGCTAGGAGATTTCCAAGCACGAAGCGCCGGTCCTCGCGCTTGATCCTCTGCTGCACCTTGCGCTGGAAATCGCGCTGGAAGTCGGCTGACGGCTCCGCGACGCTGCTCCATTGTTCTCGCCACGCATCAAGTTCGTGGTCTTCGATCATGGTTTCTCTCCCAACGCATCCTTCAGCATGTTCCTTGCACGGTTCAGACGTACCGCCACACTGTTTTCTGTAATGCCCAGAACTTCAGCCATTTGTGCGTGCGACAAGCCTTCGAGCATGAGGACGATCATTTGCCTGTGAGCCAAAGGCAGCGATTGGATTGCCGACATAAGCCGCACGCGCTGGTCAGTTCGCGCCGCCTGCTCTTCCGGATGCGGACGCGGATCGATCGGCTGGTCGGACTCTTCAATCTCGTCCAGCGGCTGATGCGGCGGCCGTCGCTTCCATACATGGCTAAGCCCGCGATTGTGAGCAATGCGGTACACGAATGTTCTCTCCGAGCACTCGCCCCGAAAATGCGCCAGCGCTTGCCAGATAGCCAACGCGATGTCTTGCACCAACTCTTCTCTCACGCTCGCCACCGTCTCATAGCCGAACGCCAGCCGCGAGATGGCCGCACCGTGCTCACTGAGAATGCGATCGAACTGTGCTTCCAAATCGTGGCGGCGTTCGCTCACGATTGCGACCTTGGCAGCAAATCGATCTTGGGCTGAATACGCATCGCTCATTCGGACAAAAAACGTAAAAGCAAACTCACAAAGGTTTCCAAGGTGGCCAAAACATCACGAGACTGTTACTGGCATCGACTGCTGTTTCTGAAACTGATACCGAGTCTCGGGATAGTAGCGGCTGAAAATTAGAGCTACAACTAGCAACGCCAGCGGTGTCAAGAAACTGGCCTCCGGACCAACCATCCCACCGGTGAGCCACTGCGGCCCGCTTAAGGTGGAATTGAGCAGATTGTGGTAGGGCACGATGCCGCTGTCAGGAACTCCGTAGAGCATTTGTCCCCAGTCGTAGCCTAGATGAAAGCCGACCGCACACCAGAGATTTCCGGTCCGTCGCAAAAACAGGCACAGAAGGAGTCCAAACAGCAGCACCGTCTCGGAGCCTCTCGCATTCTCGTGGGAATTGAAGAAGTGGCCCAAGCCGAACAAGGCTGACATCACGAACGCCGCTGGCCAGAAGCCGATTCCGGAAGTGAGTGTGTACTGGATGTATCCGCGAAACAAGAATTCTTCAGCAAGTCCGACCAGCAGAAATGCCATGGCCCACCCGAAAAGCGAGGACAAAATTGCCGTCCCGTGAAGCGCCAGGCCGGTTACGCGGAACCCGTGCAGTAGAAACATCGTCAGCAGCGTCCCGCTGATGGCCGAAAAGCCAGTTAGAGACCCGAACCAGAATTCCTTTCTCAGCGCCAGTCGCAGGGGCAGACCATACTCGCCGAATTTGCGATGCTCAATTTTGCCCATCGCCAGCGCAGCGATGCAAAGAAACAGCAAGGTGATTGCTTCCGATCCGCCCATCAAAAGCGGCGTGATCGTAATCTGACTCTGATTCTGGTTCCTGTAGTGCTCCCGAAAGGCTGCAGGTCCGCCTGCTCGTATGAGAACGAAGCCTCCAAATAGAACGGCAAGCAGAGTAATGAACATGAATACCCGCCAACCCGACCGCAGACCGTTCGGTGCGACAAAAATTTGCTTCAACCCGAACGTGGGCTGGGGAATTGGCTGGAAAGATTCAGTCGATAAAACAGGCAAGTTTTCAGCGGCCTTCACTGGATTTGCGAGCGTCATTTTTCTCTCCTCGATCAGAATGGGACCGGGCATCTATGAGATCGATGGCTCCCGATCTGAAATCCGACGGCGGGTTTTGCGCTTCGTGTTCTCACCCGTCCCTATTCAGGTAGTCTCGGGTAGGCAGAAAACCTTACAAAGAATTTTGCCGCGTGCCCTAAGCCGTTGATAGACCCGTCTGACGGAAGGGGGGTACTCACCGCTGGAGAGAGCGCCACGGAGTTCCGCAATCGCTTTCTGTTTTTGCTTAGCGTTGGCCGCACCTACCATTCAATTCACGGTTTGTCGCTCCACGGAGGTAATCAAATCGGGATCCGCGGATTAGGAATGGGAAGTGTGCGTCCAGCGAAGGCTGGCATGAACAGTGGGTGAAAGTCCCATCGGGGTAAGAGTTCAAGCCCCGTAGCTTGAATAGCAGGAAGGAAACTGAGAATCCTGAAGCCTATTGACGAAGCCATCCAATAAGGATGGCGAGCGAGTCACCGGGCCGTGACGCAAGTAAACCCATAGGGCCTCGAAAGTACTGAAACCCGAAGGCCGAGCCCTCACTTCTCGGGCGAAGGCAGCATGGAGCGTCGCACGAGCTGATGCGGCGAAACACTTCGGCGGGGTTGGTAGGGACAGCACGGTGACAAGGTCATGCCTAGCAACTGGAGAAACCCTCCTCGTCCCGTCGAGAAATCGGCGGAGCAGGGAAGCCGTATAACCGGCAACACCGGGAAATCGGTAGATGGCGAGAGGGGTTCGGCTGGGTCTGTAGTAGCGAGGAAACGGAGTAACGTCCGCGGAGCGAAGAGGCCCTGCTGTTTGTAAGGACTCTAACAAAACGGGAGGCAAGGGTGAGATGACAAAAGCGCCCATCAGTTTGCAGGACCTGAGAAGGAGTCTATATGTCAAGGCGAAGGCAGAACCGCTTTGGCGTTTCTGGGGACTATACGTCCACGTCTGCAAGAGGGAGACTTTGCGGGAAGCCTACCAGATGGCGAGAAGTAACGGCGGGGCACCAGGGATTGACGGGGTCACGTTCGAAACCATCGAGGAAAGCGGAGCGGAAAGTTTTCTCGGACAGATTCGGGAGGAACTAGTCACCAACACGTATCGGCCCATGAGGGCACGGAAGAAGGAGATTCCAAAGGATGGGGGCAAGAAAGTCCGCGTCCTTTCGATTCCCGCAATCCGTGATCGAGTGGTCCAGGGGGCGTTGAAGCTCATCCTGGAGCCGATCTTCGAAGCTGATTTCCAAGCAGGGTCGTATGGCTATCGACCGAAGCGGACGGCGCACGAAGCCGTAGCCCGAGTAGCCCAAGCGATCGTCGAAGAGAAGACGCGCATCATCGATTTGGATCTAACTGCCTATTTCGATAACGTGCAGCATTCGCTGCTGTTAGAGAAAGTGGCTCGGCGGGTCCGAGATGATGCAGTCATGCATTTGCTCAAGATGATTCTGAAAGCGACTGGGAAGAAAGGCGTTCCTCAAGGCGGGGTGATTTCACCGCTGCTCAGTAACCTCTATCTGAATGAGGTAGACCGGATGCTGGAAAAGGTGGTACACACCACGCGAAGGGGCAAGTCAACCAACGTCCAATATGCACGCTTTGCGGACGATATGGTGATCTTGATCGATGCGGAACGGCGGAGCGACTGGCTGGTGAAGGCGGTAGACAGGCGGCTGCGTGAGGAGTTCGCGAAACTACGCGTTGCGATCAACGAAGACAAGAGTCGGATGGTGGATCTGAGAAAGGAAGAGAGCTTTACTTTCCTGGGTTTTCAATATCGGCGCATCCTCAGCCTTCGGCGGAAGTGGCGGCCACATTATGCGCCAACGCTGAAGAAGCGAACCGCGCTGTTTGAAAAGCTCAGGGAGATCTTCCGACAGCAGGTCAGCTGGCCCGTGGAGAATGTGATTGCGAAAATCAATCCGATTCTGCGTGGTTGGGTGAACTACTTTCGGGTCGGTCATTCGAGTTCCTGTTTTTCAATGGTCAAGCAGTGGGTAGAGAGGAAGGTCAGGCAACATCTGATGCGTGCCCGGGGACGCCGAGGTTTTGGCTGGCAGAGGTGGAGTAGCGACTGGCTATATGATCGGCTGGGTTGGATCGGAGCTCGAGCAAGCAATATTTTGCCATTTACCGCAGGCGTAAGAGTGCGTTACCGCGGCGAATCGCCCGTATCGTGCAGAAGCACCACATCAGATTCGTCGTGCTCACGGAAAACGCCGAGCTTCTTTCCGTCGGGCGAGAAATGAAAGGCCTGGACCAGATCCGTTTCGAAGGCAGTGATTTGGCGGCCGCGGGAGCCGTCGAGCGGTTGGAGCCACAGATTGTCCACACCGTTTTCGCGAATCGGATACACAAGGGCGCTTCCATCCGGCGTGAATTGTGGATTTAGGGCAACCCTCGGATCGGGGTCGAGCAGCCGCACGGGTGGATTCGGTCCGGCATCGAGCGGAACCAGCGCAATTTTGTTGGCGGGGCCGTTCGACTCAATCTGGTTGAGAAGGATGGCAAGCCACTTGCCATCCCCTGAAATGGCGAAGCCCGGCGATGAGAAAATCGTGTGCGGAACGATCGTTCCCGGCACAATCGCAGGCGTCCCCCCGTTTATAGGCACGCGCATAATGCGAGGCACGAGCCAATCTTCGTAGTACACCCACTTTCCGTCCGGCGTGCACTTCGCGGAGATGTCCGAGCTGCCATAAGTGAGTTGCTTTAGGTTCGAGCCGTCGGCAGACATGCGCCAAACGTTAATCTTGGTAGCGGAGTGGCCGTCCCATTGAAGTATCACGTCGGACCCATTGGGACATGTAATCGCCGCCGCTATTACGGCGCCGGGGTCACTAAGTACGGTCGTCTTGTTGGCGCCGTCCGGTGAGATTCGCAGCAAAGTGCCGCCATCGGCAAAGTAAAGGTCTCCGTTTGATGCCCAGTTAAAGACAAAAGAGTCTTTGAGCTGTGCCAACGCAGGAGCCGGAGGACTACCGGCGAATCCGCTGGCCGGCAGCACATACAGAGTTCTTGTGTCTTTTTGTTGGACGGTAGCGATCGCCTTTCCGTCGGCCGAGAGTGTCAGTGTCCGATAGCTATTTGTGTCCTTGGTGATCGCACGAAGTTGGGTCGCTGTTGCGGAGAGCAGACCGATCTGCGCGCGCGCAAGAGGTGTCCCATTGCTCTGATAGGTCACCACCAGGCCGCGGCCATCGGGCAGCCACGCCAAGTCGTTGAGCTGCACTTTGTTGAACGGGACAAGCGCCTGCACTTTAGCGGACACTACGTCGCGGAACTCAATGTTACTCATCGGCTCGCCGGGGCCGGGCACAAGTGCAGCGATCTGTTTGCCGTCAGGTGACCAAGGTACGGGTTGTGGAGTAAAGGTGGCGGACCCGCCATAAAACATCTTTTCGCTCGTGCCGTCCGCGTTCGCGATGAGCACTTGAAACTTTCCAACCTCCGGATTATTTCCGCGCACGTACGCTATTCTTCCGTCGGGAGAGAAGCTAACCGCACTGTCGATGTCTCGCACAACGAGCTGCGGTGTGCCACCGAGCACCGGCGCGCGGAAAGCGTTGTACGACGTATGCGTGTTGTCTATGGCTTTACGGAAATAAATGTAATTGCCATCCGGCGAAAATGTCAGGCTCTGGTAAAAAGCCTCGGCGGGCGGAATCACTTGGGTGTCGCTGTTGGTCAGCACGTGGCGGAGCCAGAGACTTTGTCTGCCTTTGTCCTGTAGGACGCTGAGAAGATATTTGCCGTCGGGAGAAATGGCGGCCTCGACGGATTTTCCATTGTTGGTGACTTGCGTCATTGTGAAGTCCGCGAATGGCGCGGGTCCGGCACGGCGAAGCAGGGCATATAAACCGTATGCCGCCGTAGCCAGGACCACGATCGCGATCAATGCACCGCTGGCGAGGCCGAGCTTGTGTTGCTTTGCGACTGCCACGACAACGGAACTGTTCGAGAGCTGTTCGCCCGACATCTGCGACGTTGAATTCGAAGACGTCGAAGCCGCTCCCGACTGAATTATGGGCGTTTGCATCACGCCGCTGGTAGCCGGCACGCGTCCGGAAGTGCTATCGCGCTTGAGGCGCTGCAAATCGGCGCGCAGCTCGGAAGCGTGCTGATAGCGAAGAGCGCGGTCTTTTTCAAGAGCCTTGTGAATAATGCGATCGAGTTCCGCCGGAAGCTGCGGGTTCAACCGGCCGGCCGGCACAGGGTCTTTGTGCAGAATCGCGTCGAACATTGCGCCGGAGGTTGCGCCGTAAAAGGCCATCGCACCCGTAGCCATTTCGTAGAGAACCACACCGAAGGAGAAAAGATCCGAGCGCGCGTCAAGATCTTCGCCAAGCGCTTGCTCGGGTGACATATACGCCACCGTACCCATCGTCGAGCCGGGGCTGCTCAGCAGCTCCTGCTCGGAAGCAGTGGGAAGCGTCGAGACAGTGATGCCGGGTACCACGCGCTGCGGTGCGACGACTTTGGCGAGGCCGAAATCGAGGACTTTGGCTTGTCCATCGCGCACCAGAAAGATATTCGCTGGCTTGATATCGCGATGAATGATTCCCTTGGCGTGAGCGGCGTCGAGCGCCGTAGATACCTGAATGCCGATTTCGAGCAGCTCGTCGAGCGGAAGCGGGCCTTGCGCGATGCGGTGCTTCAGAGTTTGGCCATCGAGAAATTCCATTACCAGGAAGTGGTGCCCCTGCACCTCATTGATGTCGTGAATGATGCAGATATTCGGATGGTTGAGCGCGGAAGCTGCGCGTGCTTCGCGGCGAAAGCGATCGAGCGCATGGGGATCATCCGCAGTATCGTCCGGCAAAAATTTCAGGGCCACGAGGCGGTGCAGTTTGGTGTCTTCGGCGCGGTAAACCACACCCATCCCGCCTCCGCCCAGCTTCTCGAACACTCGATAATGCGAGATTGTCTCGCCGATCATGGAGCGAATCCGTTGGGTTGCAATCTTAGGAGTACCCAAGACGCTAGTCAACGGATCCGTTCCACTAGAGACGGTTGTTCCTACTGAAGGCGTACTCGGAATTGATGCCTGATCAACGCATAAACCTGATAAACGCTAACGCAGTTACCGGTAAAGTGGCTCATCGTACCCGCATGGAAGCTTTCGAGTCGGCGAAGCAGCCAACATCACTGCGACAGCCCCTCGTACTCGCCGATCATTCGTCGGCGGTCGATGGGGTCAGCGCAGTCGAGTAAATTGTCTTTCGATGACTTTTTTGCCGAAACAACGTTAATAGTCACGTAGAAGTCTTTATCCGAGAGATCATTCCAGTTGCTTTGCGAAATCTTCGTATCGGAAAAGGTCGCAACGTTGTTGGTGTCCACGAGTTTCTCGTCATTTCCTAGGACAACGCCCCTCATGGGTGCGTTGTATTTTCCTTTTCCGGGTCAAAAAAATCTCCATCGAAATAGGCAATCACCAACACCGATTCATGCGTGGCCTGAAGTTTCTTTTGTGCAGTCTCCGATAGTGAAGCGCTACTTCAAATCTCCGGGAAGGGTCGTTGCACAACCGTTGCACAAAACCCGTCCGACCCTGCCAATCCTGGCCGATCATTGCCGCTAATCGCAACCGTAAACCGCTGATTCTTCACTATCCAGCCGTTGGCAGTAATTCCACTCACCCAGCATCTCCTCGCATAATAAATTCATTTGCCCGACGGTCTGCTTCGAAGGCTTCGTAGGTCTGTGACCGAAGATTCTATCACTCGCGCTTTGTTTTGACTTACCCGCGAGGTGCGTTAAAATCAGCGCCGGCCACGGTATCACGTCGTTGCCGCCGGCCAAATTCTCCTCTGGAGGCGCCTATGCGCAGCCGTGCCCACGCGAAGGATAGGTTTGCCTCCGGCTCGCTGCGATAAACCAGGCGGTTCGGGCCGTTCCCAAGCCATTCGAAATAATTGATTCGGGCCGATTTTACCGGATTTGACGCCCGTCGAGCCGCGTGCCCCTGCACGCACAGGAGATTCCACAATGCAATTCATTGACATGGATTTGGCGCGCCGCGTCGAAATGGCCGAAGCGAACGCGGGCCGAGAATGTGCCGACGCGTTTCATGGCCTTCATCCGGAATTGCCGGTCGCCGTGAAAGAAATGGCCGGAGGCATTGCCGTTTTTGCGGGCCCTGATTCTCCTATTACCCAGGCAACCGGCGTGGGCCTGAACGGCCCAGTGAGCGACGACGAACTGGACGCGCTGGGTGAATTCTTCAAGGTGCGCAACGCGCCCGCCGCAGTCGAGCTTTGCCCGCTCGTAGAAATGAGCCTCTATGAGAAATTTGCCACGCGCGGCTACAAGCTCGTCGAGGTCTCGGACGTTTTGATCCTGGATCTCGCACGGGCGCCTATATCCGCTACAACTTCACCTGGCGTCACAATTCGTGCTGCGACTCGCGAAGAATCGAAGCTCTGGACGCAGACCGTCGCCCAGGGTTTCGCCGAGCATTTCCCGGTGACGCAGGCGATTCTCGACGTGATGGAAGGCTTTTGTCATCGCAGCGGCCCGTGCTGTTTCTTTTTGGCTTTCGTGGATGGCGAACCGGCGGGTGGCGCAGTGGTTTCTACGTACCAAGGTGTGGGCGGGCTTTTTGGCGCGAGCACGCTTCCGGCGTTGCGCCGTCGCGGCGTACAAGTTGCCTTGCTAAATGCGCGGCTCGCGTGGGCGCGCGATCACGGTTGCGATTTGGCCGTCAGCATCGCGCGGCCGGGAAGCACGTCACATCGCAATATCGAGCGCTTCGGCTTCCGCGTCGCCTACACACGAACGAAGCTGGTCCGTCCTCTGGCTTAAGTTGCAGATTCAGGCTCAGGCGTAGCGGCCGTAGCAACGCGTCTCAATCCGACCGAGGAGTCACGTCTTACGGACCCGCCGCAAAGCCTCGCCCAGCAATTCTCCACTCGGCGCGACGCACGAAATGAGTCCGCAGGCGAACGCTTGCTCAGCACTCATCTTGGCGCCCGTGATGAACATTTCCATCGCCCGGCCGCGCCCGATAAGCCGCGGCAATCGCTGCGTTCCACTCCAGCCCGTAATGATTCCCAGCGCACCGCCGGGATGGGCGAACACTGCATCATTCGTGGCAATTCGCGCGTGGCAGGCGAGCGCCAAATCCAAGCCGCCTCCCAGGCAAAATCCGCGAATGGCTGCGACCACTGGTTTTCCGCTGCACGCAATTGTCGACATTACTCCCTGGCCACGCCGCGAATACTCGAACGCCGCGATCGCCGCCAACTGAGCTAATTCCGCGATGTCCGCTCCGACCGCAAACGCTCGTTCGCTGCCGGTGATAACGGCGCCAGCAAGCTCGGGTGCTTCTGCCAATCGGCGTATCTCGCGACCCAGCGCGTTCATTACTGCGCCTTCGAGGCGTGAATATCCGTCATCGCTTTCGAGTGTAAGAAGAAGTACATCTTCGCGTGTGGTTGAAACCAGGCGAGTGCCCACCGCGACGCTAGGCCCCGTGTGTAGCAGTCGAAACGCGTCGGCGGATGAAATCAACGATGGATTGCGTGGTGGTGCCAGGGAGGAAAACCTCGGCGACCCCACCTTTCTTCAGCGTGGGAATATCGGCTTCCGGAATGATGCCGCCAATCAGCACGGTGACGTCGTTCATGCCTTTTTCGCGCAGCAGTTCCATCAAGCGGGGGCAAAGAGTATTGTGCGCACCGGAGAGAATCGAAAGCCCGATGACGTCCACGTCCTCTTGCGCCGCCGCTGAAGCAATCATCTCGGGCGTCTGCCGCAACCCGGTATAAATCACTTCCATGCCAGCATCGCGCAGAGCCCGAGCGATTATTTTTGCGCCGCGATCGTGCCCGTCTAGTCCTGGCTTGGCAATCAACACTCTTATTTTATTTTCGGCCATATGCTCGCAAGAATACTCAAATCGCCCGCAAAACGATAGGGACAGCCATTTTCGCTGCGCTGAAAAGCTACTTCATACCCACCAGGAAATCCTCCAGCAAAGCATTGAACTTGTCGGCATCGTCCACAAACAGAGCGTGCCCGTCGCCCTCGAATACTTCCAGTTTCGCGCCCTTGATTTTCCCTTGCATGTCTACGATGGTGCTCATGTAAGGGCTCTTCGCCACGCAGACCACTGTGGGCTTATCAATCTTCGGCAAGACCGGACGGTAATCCGACACAAAATAGCCCACCAAAAGCGCCACCGCTGTATTCGTGGGAACGCGTAGCGATGCCTGAACTACTTTCTGGATGTAATCCTCCGGCTGCGGCTTATGGAAATTGATTTTGCGAACAAATCCATCCGCCGCGTTCTGCCTGTCTTCCAGAACGCCTTTCAGCAGTCCGAAATCCTCATCGGCGTCGCCAGGAGCGCGGCCGCCGGCGTCATTATCCACGAGCACCAGACCCGCGAAATCTCCCGTTCCGAACTGGTCCACGTACGCCATCGTTTCCACCACGGCCATGGACCACGACACAATCACCACTGGCGCGAGATGAAGCTGATCCACCACGGCCTTGATGTCCCGCGCGCGAACCGCTGGATATAACCCATCGTTGGTTTGCGACGAGTCGCCCTGCGACCGCGGGTCCATCGCGACCACGCGATAATCGCGCGAAAAATAATCGATTTGCTTCTGCCAGATCCATGCCGGCATGGTCCAACCGGGCACAAACAGAATGGAAGGGAACTTGTGCGCCAGCGAAACCCCAATCTCGCCTTTCTCAATCACCGCGCCCGCCGGCATCGGGTTACCGACCTGCGCGCTCGGCGTAGTAGCCAATCGCCCGGACTCGATGTAATGAATCTTCACGCCATCCGAAGTAGTGACGAACCCGCTCTTAACAGCCGGCTTTTTATCCTTTGCGTACACTGCGCTGGCGCCAATCGCGAAAAGGCACACGAGAGTCAAGATGGCGACCAATCGAGAAGTCTCGTCAGTCCTGCGCTTCATATCTCCGTGCACTCCAGATTTTCTGTGTGTTCTCTGTGTTAAAGCTTCGAAACTAAGGTATTCACACCACGAAACGACGAATACCATCCTTCAGCGCCACCACATTGAAGTTAAGCAACAACTCGGTCCTGCATCGGGAAAGCCGCAGATATGCAAGCACGATGGCCTCGTCAATGGGCCCCAAACTTTCGACAGCTTTCAGTACGACAACGACGCGTTCGTTGTCCACAGCGGGGCGGGGGCCACAACTTTATCATAGAGGACACAGAGCAAGTGCAGAGGGCGCGGAGAGACCCCGAAGAGTGTCAATATCGCGACGCTGCGTTCAGACACCTTCCTTACGTAATCGCGACTTCTTCGTAGATGCCGAAAACTTCGCGCAGGGCGTCGCAGATTTCGCTCAGCGTTGCGTAGGCCTTCACGGCATCGTAGATATGCGGCATCAAGTTCGCCGTGCCCGCTGCCGCTTTGCGCAGCGCGCCCAGCCGCCGCTCGACTTCCGCACCAGAGCGTTCCTCGCGCAACTTCCGCAGACGGACCGCCTGCCGTTCCGCCACGGTCTCATCAATCTGCAGGATGTCGATGCCTTTTTCCTCAGCCACATAGTCATTCACGCCGACAATGATCTTTTCCTTGCGGTCCACGGCCATCTGATACTTGTAAGCAGCCTCCGCAATCTCGCGTTGCGGGTAAGCGCGTTCGATCGCCGCGACCATACCGCCGAGCGCATCAATTTTCTCGATGTAATCCGCTGCCCCGCGCTCCACCTCATTCGTTAACGCCTCAACGAAATACGACCCGCCCAGCGGGTCCGCCGTATTGGTCACGCCGCTTTCGTGCGCGATGATTTGCTGCGTGCGCAGCGCGAGGGTGGCCGCGAATTCCGTAGGCAGCGCCCAAGCCTCATCCAAAGAATTGGTGTGCAACGACTGCGTCCCGCCCATCACCGCCGCGAGCGCCTGCAAAGCCGTGCGCACCACGTTGTTGTAGGGCTGCTGCGCGGTCAACGAACACCCCGCCGTCTGCGTGTGGAAACGTAAAGCCCAAGACCGCGGATTCTTCGCGCCGAACCGCTCCGTCATCGTCTTGTGCCAGATGCGCCGCGCCGCCCGATATTTCGCGATTTCCTCGAAGAAATCACTGTGGGCGTTAAAGAAAAACGACAGCCGCGGCGCAAAATCATCCACCTCCATCCCGCGCCGCACACCCCACTCGACGTACTCAATTCCATCGCGCAAGGTGAACGCGAGTTCCTGAATCGCCGTCGAGCCCGCTTCGCGAATGTGGTAACCGCTGATCGAAATGGGATTGAACTTTGGAGTATTCTTCGCGCCGAATTCGAGCGTGTCCACCACCAGCCGCATAGAAGGCTCCGGCGGGTAGATGTATTCCTTCTGCGCGATGTACTCCTTCAGGATGTCGTTTTGCAACGTGCCCGATATTTTCTTCCAGTCCGCTCCCTGCTTTTCCGCCACCGCCAGGTACATCGCCCAAATCACCGCGGCCGGCGAATTGATGGTCATCGAGGTCGTCACGTCCGCCAGCGGAATTTTGTCAAACAGCACTTCCATATCCGCCAGCGAACTGATCGCCACTCCACACTTCCCAACCTCGCCCTCTGACAATGCGTGGTCCGCGTCGTAGCCCATCAACGTCGGCAGGTCGAACGCCACCGAAAGGCCCGTCTGCCCCTGCGAAAGCAGATAACGAAAACGCGCGTTGGTATCCTCCGCGGTCCCGAACCCCGCAAACTGCCGCATCGTCCAGAGCTTTCCGCGGTACATCGTGGAATGAATGCCGCGCGTGTAAGGAGGCGTTCCCGGATAGCCCAAATCCGTTTCCGGATTCCAATCCGGCAAATCGGCGGGAGTGTAAAGGCGGCGGATCGGGTAGCCGGAAGTTGTAGTGAATTCAGAAGCCCGCTCCGGCGATTTCTGCAAGGTCGGCCGCAGCGTTTTCTCTTCCCACGCACGCTCGCCCGGCGAAGCGTGGCGTTCTGCATCCAGAGTCGCAGCGCCTTGCGACCTGTTTAGCTTGCTGGTTTTGTCGCTGATCTTGTCGGCCATGGGCAGGGCTCCTTGCAGACACGGCTGCGGCGCAGTAAACGGATAGCGTCAGCGCCAATGATTCATTCTAGGGCAATGAAATGGCAGCAGCAAGAAGCAGAAAGTCGCGCCCAGCTCCAACGCCGAACTCGGCAAACACAAAATTCAGGCAAGCATATTATGGAGTGCGGCGCGCGCCGCCGCCTTACGGTTTCAAACCTATCGCCCAGATGCTGCGACGTAAGCGCATACGGATACCGAAGGGAACCTCGCGTCCACGAAAACCGAAGCCCTACTTCGCGCCGACAGCCGTATCTGCGTCCGGAGTTCCAGGTATCAAGGGATCACGAGCCAGCTTGCCTTTCAGCGCATCTGCCACCGTGATGTGATTCACTTCCAGCGTGCGCCCCATCGCTTGATTGAAATTAACCAGGGCTTCGGCCAGGTTCGCTTGCGCGCGTAAGGCCGTGCCTTGTGCCGCCGTCAAATCGCGCGACCGCAAAACGACGTTGTAGCTCGTAGATGATCCAAGCTGATATTTCTTCTGCTCGGCATCGAGCGTTTGTTGCGCGAGCGTCCGCGCCTTATCGGCCGCCGCCACCTGCGCGCGATCCTGCTGCAATGCGATCAGCGCATTGCGGACGTTCAGCACGATGGTGTTCTCGGTCTGCCGGTATTGCACACGTTGCTGGCGCTCGTCGAGTTGCGCCCGCGCGCTATCTGCCTGCGCCGATCGGTTGCGGAGGGGCAAAGTCAAGTTCACACCCAGCGCGTAGGTCGGGAAATCGTTGTGAAAGACATTGGCGAGCGAGCCACCGAGTCCGCCCGGAGTGATCGTCGTCGTGGTGGCCGGGAAACCCGCGAAAGCTGGCGTGGTTCCATTGACGAGAATCACATTCCCGGCGCTATCTACCAGCGGCGACGCTGTGTCGGGCACAAATTCGTTGGCTACGTTTGTCGTGTTGATCCTGTTCCCGTTCAGGCCCTGCGACGTGTATTGCAGATAAGCATTGAGTGAAGGCAGCAAGCTGTTCGCAGTCGCCTTCACCTCGATGCCCGCATTCTTCAGGTTCAGATCCGCCTGATAAAGCTCGGGACGCTTCTTCCATGCTTCCTGGACGGCGTCTTGCAGGGGAATATTCTCGACCAGATCGGGAGTTGAGATGGGAGTCGTCGGAATGATCTCGATTCCGGCCACATCCTTTGCCAGCAAATTTTTGGTGATATCGTTGAGCAGCACCGTTTCTTGTTGCAGCCTCGTCGTCTGGGCGACGATCAAGTTCTGCTGATCGGTGGCCAGCTGCGATTCCGCAGTCAACACGTCGAGCGGCGCCATGGTGCCGATTTCTAGCTGCTTTTTATTGTCCTCGTAAAGCTTCTGCGAAACCCCTACAGCGGCTTCCTGCACTTTGACGTTCTCGCGATCGTAAACCAGCTCCCAATAATCATTGGAAGTCTGCGTGACCGTCGCAATCACCTGTTGCGCGAATTGTGAATTGGCCACCTTGATCGAATTTTTCGCTTCGATGATGTAGCGCGTGTTGGGCAGCAGCCCGAAGCCATTCAGAAGCGGCTGGGATAGCGTCGCCGTCATCACCGGGGTGAGCGCGGGATTGAAAACGACGTCGGTTAGGTTCGTGGATGAACGCGTGGTATCGAACGTTACAGAAAGGTCAGTGCCGGTGTGGAAACCTTGCGTATAGCCAAGATTCACGAACGCGGTGTTCTGCGTGATGAGGGGAATTGCAGTCGTGCCCGCGCCGGAGGTAAACGGATTGTTGACGGGGATGTTGGCATGCGACCAACCGAAGTCCGCGGTAGCAATGGGATCGAACGACACCGACGGCGAAGTGCCCAGCACCACTTGCTGTGAGCTGCTGGCCTGCGGAATTCCGCCTGCTTTGGCTTTCAGCAATTGCGTTTCGAATATCCAGGGGACAAAGCGCGTCACGCTTATATTCAGGTTGTTTTCGAGCGCCAGCGATATCGCATCGTCCAGGCTCAGCATCAACTTGCCATCCTGAATCAGCTGGTCAATTCGCGGCGAGTTGGTCAGCATCGGCTCGGGGATGTCCTGCGGGAGGTATGGATTCCAGAGAAGCGGGAAAGAGGACTTGGGTCTCGCATAGTTGGGTCCCTCAGTGGCGCGCAAATCACGAGCCGGTTCTGTCGCGGGCGCTCCGGTTTGTGCTTGGGGCTGGCTGGGGGGCTGCGTTCTGGACGCTTGCCCTTGCTCTTGGGACTGGCTTTGCTCCTGTCCCTGTTGCGCGGCAGCATATGCCGGAGAAACCACCAGCGAAGCAGCTGTCAGCAGCACCACCGCTACCTGTAGCCTTCCAATCATCGTGTTTTTTCCTCTCGCGAAAAGTCACTCTTCATCAAGTTCCGCAGACCTGTAACTTACTCAAACGCACGAACGAGCCTGTTTGTTTCAATTTATGTATCCGGGTGCAACGCAGCGGCCACGCCTATCCGCTTGAAATTAGACGATTAAACGGGAAAATGTTAGCGCAGGGCGTTCATTTTCGGACAGTACCGTGCGTACTCGGACATGCCCGCCGCGAAGTGTAGCATCGCGACCTACCGCTGACAATCGCAGACCCTAATACTGGAGCCCTGTTCGATACGCCCGCTCTTGAGTAGAGCGGCATTCTCCGTGGACTCTCTTGCCGTTCTCTGTGGGCTCTTTGTTACCGCTCGCGTTGACACTCGCTGCGGCAACGAACTAACATGCCCGCGGCACACAATGACCCGCGCCCTCCATGCGTCCTCCGCTCAGGCGGCTGCGACGAATCGTTTCGTGGCGAGCTTGCTCGCGGTTTTGCTGCTTGTTTGCGTCGTCGCGCTGCCCGCACTCGCCCAGACTTCGATTCCCGCCAAGCCCACCGGCTACGTCAACGATTTTGCGAATGTTCTCAGCCAGAGCACTCGCGACCAGCTCACCGCGCTTTGCACGGAAATTGATCAGAAGGCCAAAGCCCAGATTTTCGTAGTCACCGTGGCGTCGCTGAACGGCCAGCCGATCGAGGACTATTCCCTGAACTTAGCGACCAAATGGGGAGTCGGCCCAAAACAAACTTCCAGCGGCGTGCTCGTATTGCTCGCCGTGCAAGATCACCAGTACCGTTTCGAAGTCGGGTATGGGCTTGAACCGATTCTTCCCGACGGAAAAGTCGGCGGTTTCGGCCGGGAAGCGGTTCCCTATCTGCGCGCCGGAAATTACGATGCGGCGGTCATGCTCATGACCCGCAGAGTCGCCGACGTCATCGCCCAGGACCGCGGCATCACTCTCACCGCTGGGCCATTGCCTCCGGCCCGAAGCAATCAATCAGACCGCGGCCAGGAATCGAGTGGGCTCCTGACGTTGTTGCTCCTCGGCGTATTCCTTTTTTTCCTCTATGCCATGATGAAGGGCCGCGGCGGACCAGGGCGTGGTGGCGGCAGCGGTTGGTGGATTGGTCCGATGATCGGCAGCGGAATGGGCCGTGGCGGCTGGGGTGGCGGGGGATTCGGCGGCGGCGGCTTTGGTGGTGGCGGCGGCGGTTTTGGAGGCGGCGGAGGAGGATCGTTCGGCGGCGGCGGCGCCAGCGGTAGTTGGTAGTAGTTTCAGCGCGTAGGAGGTTCTGTCACAGCCCGAGTTTTTTTTAGGTCGTCGCTTTAGCGACGACCTAAATCCCGCAAACTCAGTGCGGCTTCAGCCCCTAAAGTACCCGCTTGCAGTTGCGACGCAGATTTGTAGGGCGGGTCGAACACTCGCCGACTCCCGTAAATGGGTGTCGTAAAGGTCGTGCAATGGAAGCGAAACTAACAGAGTTGGTAACCCGGCTGAAGACCGCCGCGAAAGAAAATCTCAAGGCCGCAGTGCTCTACGGCTCGGCGGTGACCGGCGAATTTCGCGCGGGGCATTCGGACCTGAACGTTCTCTGCATCGTCGAGCACGCCAGCTCTGCCGATCTCGAACATCTGCACGCTCCCGCCGACTGGTGGGTGCGCCAGGGCAATCACCCGCCGCTGATTTTCACGCTCGATGAACTCCATCGCTCTGCCGACGTGTTTGCCATCGAACTCTTGGATATCAAGCACCATCACCGCGTGCTCTTGGGCGAAGACTTCCTCACGAATTTTGACGTACCTTTGCGCTTGCATCGCTTGCAGGTCGAGCGCGAACTGCGTACCAATTGGCTGCGCTTGCGCCAAGTGGTCCTTGGCGCGCCATTAAGCTACAAAGCGCACCTGGGCATCATGTCGCAATCGCTCTCGGCGTTTTGCGCTCTATTCCGCCACGCGCTGATCGCGCTGGGTCAACCCGCATCCACAACCAAGCGTGAAGCCGTCGCCGCTATGGCTTCGCTAACCGGCGCCGATCCCTCTGCCTTTCACGCCATGCTCGACCTGAGAGAAGGGAAGCGTAAAGCGGGCAGCGTAGACGTCGAAGCCTCGCTGCACGCCTACCTGGAATTCGTCGAGGTAGTAACCAACGAAGTGGATCGCCGCCTGGACGCGCTGTGAGCCGCGCCCACGGATCTGCGTTTGAATTGGCCTTGCATTTGCAGCGGGCATCTTGCTTTTTCTCAACTCGGCGTCTGCGGCAAAAACGGTTTTGCAGTATGATGGCGCCACCAACGATCTGAATCGGAGGTTTTTCATGAAAGCAGTGCTCGCCATAATCGCAATCATCGTACTCATCGCGGCCGTCGTTGGGGGCGCGTACGTCAGCAGCCGCAACCAAATAGTGCAGCTTGATGAACAGGTGAAATCCAACTGGGCGCAAGTAGACGTTGTACTTCAGCGCCGCTCCGACCTGATTCCCAACTTGGTCAACACCGTAAAAGGCTTCGCCGCGCACGAAGAAACTGTCTATGCCGACATAGCAAACGCCCGCGCCGCGCTGCTGAGCGCCAAAACCCCCACTGATAAAATCGCTGCCAACGGCCAGTTGGACGGCGCTATAGGGCGTTTGCTGGCAATCAGCGAAAACTATCCGCAACTTAAGTCAAACGAAAACTTCCTGCGCCTCCAGGACGAACTTGCCGGCACCGAAAATCGCATCGCCGTCGAACGCAAGCGCTACAACGACTCCATCCAGGCGTACAACACCTACATCCGGCAGTTCCCGAACAACATCTTCGCGAGTTGGGCGGGCTTCCAGCCGAATAACGCCTACTTCCAGGCCTCCGAAGCTTCGCGCGAGGTTCCTAAAGTCGAATTTCCAGCCGCTAAGCAGTGAGTATTCCTCGCGGCGGAAGGGCGGGACTCCAGCCACTGAAGGCATGCTGTTCGATGGAACTGCGTTAGGGAAATGGACGTCGGAACGAAAGCTCTTTAAGCAGATCAAAACCCTTCGGTACAGCCTAACTATTCGTTCTTGTTCCGCGGAGAACCCGCCGCCGTTTGCCGCTCGGGAGAGCGCGAGGTGCCGGGCCGCTTGCGTTCCGCCGAATCCACCCAATCGTCGGGAGGAAACCCAATCCGCCAGAAGAGCGGCGATGCTTCGGTGAATTCCAAGCCTATTTCCGTCTTCTGGCCTTTGTTTTCGCTAATGTAAGCCACGTTGCAAGCCACTTCTTCGGCGGTCTTTGGATTGACGATCGAGACTTGCTGGCCGCGCGTGACCGGCGTCGCCAGCGAGAGCAGGCAGCCGTGCGCATTCACCGTCGTCGTTTTCGTCTCCTCCTGGAACGGCTTCCCCCCACTGGTCCCGCGCACTAGCACCGCCATCAGAATGTGCACGCGCTGTGTGCGGCGCAACTTGCCATAGCCCGGGCCTGTCGGGCCGGGCGTTGATTCTCTCCCGTTCGTCATGCGTATCTCCGCTTCATCGCAGCGCAGACTCCTCGCCCCGTGGGAAATGCTTCAATCGCAATTCGCCATATTGAAACAATCGGCCTTCAAAAGCGAAGCCTTTAAAGCCGCCTCGCTCTGTTGGTTACGTCTTGGTTAACCCGCCTTACTCTCAAGCCCATATTACAGTACGATGAATCCTTCCGCGCCTGCCTTGACCCTCTTCTCATCCCGCGCTAGGCTAATTGTAGCAGGGTTGAATTCTTGTCCTGGAGATATCGCTTCCGCGAGACTGAATGAAACAAACCGTCCGGCTGGCTGGTGGCATTAACGAACTTTTTGGCACCCTCGACGAAAACCTTAAGCTCTTTGAGTCCGCTCTTCGCGTCACCACGCATCTGCGTGACCACGACCTTGAAATCGAAGGCTCGGCGCCCCAGGTCGAGCGCGCAGCCCAAATCCTGGGCGAGTACAACCAACGCATTCGCGATGGCCGCGTTCCGGACAGTCTGGAAGTGAAATCTCTGCTGCGCATTGCCACTGGCGAGCCTGCGCCCGCCCATCGCGGCGCCTTCTCTCCCGCTCATACGCGTTCCTTAGGAAAGAAGACTGTCGTCCCCAAAAGCGCGAACCAGAAACGCTACATCGAAGCCTTGGAAGCATACGACATGGTATTTGCCATCGGTCCCGGCGGCACTGGCAAGACCTACCTCGCCGTGGCCATGGCCGTCACCGCGCTGCTTTCGAAGCAAGTGAATCGCATCATTCTCGCGCGTCCCGCCGTCGAAGCGGGCGAGCGCCTGGGGTTCCTGCCTGGCACGCTGCAGGAAAAAGTGGATCCCTACATGCGTCCGTTGTATGACGCGCTGCACGATCTTCTGGAGGCCGACAAGCTCGAAAACTTCCTCGAGAAAGGTATCATCGAGGTCGCGCCGCTCGCCTTCATGCGTGGCCGCACGCTCAACGATTCCTTCGTCATTCTGGACGAAGCTCAGAACACCACCAGCGAGCAAATGAAAATGTTCCTCACGCGGCTGGGCTTCAATTCCAAAGCCGTGATCACCGGCGACGTCACGCAAATTGACTTGCCCGAATCGCGCCGCTCCGGCCTGATCGAAGCTATCGAAATCGTCGGCAAAATCGAAGGCATTTCGCTGGTCTACTTCGACGAGCGCGACGTGGTGCGCCACAACCTCGTCCAGCGCATTATCAAAGCGTATGACGAACATGCTGCCGCGCATCCCAGCCAGAATGGCCGCGCAGGCGCCGCCGGACACTCTGCGCTGCGCAATCCCCGGGATTAACACGCAGCATGATTTTCAATCAACAGCGGCGGGTTCGTGTTTCCATTCCAGCCCTGAATAAGTTCCTTTTGGCAGCCCAGAACCGTTTGCGGCTCGCGCCCGATTCGCTTACGGTCGCTTTGGTCACCGACGCGCAGATGACTCACTGGAACGGCGCGTACCGTGGCAAAAATCGTCCGACCGATGTATTGTCCTTCCCAGCCGATGGACCCCCTTCCCAGAGCGCCGTTCAACGCATGCGTGGCAGCAATCCGCGTCCAGTGTCACGCACCGAAACACGCAGGCGCGCGGCAAAGAGTAAGCATCGGGGTTCTTCCTCCTCCACGTCCTTTACCTCCTCTCCATCCTCTACTTCTTCGCCTTACCTCGGCGACATCGCCATCGCCCCCGCCGTCGCCCGCCGCAACGCGCTTCGTTTCGGCCGCACCCTCGACCAGGAAATGCGCATCCTCATCCTTCACGGTGTGCTGCACTTGATGGGCTACGATCACGAAACCGACCAAGGCCAAATGACCAGGCGCGAAAACCTTCTGCGCCGCGAACTAGGATTGGCCTAGCCATGCCCATCTTTTTGTACACCGTCGGCGTGTTGGCACTCACCATCGGGCTCGTCGTATTTTCCTACCTGGACCGTGCCTTTCGCGAACTCGGCCGCGTACACAGCGGGCGAATTCACGATCACCTCGAGACTTTCGAATCCGACATCGAGCCGCGCTTTCACATGGACCGTCGCCGCGCCGCGCTGGCCTTCAGCCTGCTCGCGCGCTTCTGGCTCGTTCTCGTAGCGGCCATCACCGCTCGCGGTGTGCTGTTCTTCGTTCCCGGAACCTGGGAAGCGGCGGTCGAGATGATTTTCTTTCTCGGCGCCGAAGTTGTCGTTGCCATGCAGTTCCTCCCAGCGCTTCTGCTCGCCCGCGCTCCCGGAAACTGGGTATTGCCGTTCGTCCCGCTCGTGCGTCTGCTCCTTTTCATCATTTGGCCCGTGCAAGCCGTTCTCGAACTGCTCATCTCGGTCCTGCACTTGTCGGAAGAGGCCGGGGTGCAAACTCCCGCTGACGAGCAGCAGCAAGCCATCGAAGCGCTCGTGGATGCCGCCACGGAAGAGGGAATCATCGAACAGGACGAGGCGCGCCTGATCGAATCCGTCGTCGAATTTGGCGATAAGCGCGTGCGCGACGTGATGACTCCGCGCCCTGACGTGATCGCCATCCGCGCCTCCGCATCATTGGAAGAGCTGGGTGAATTGGTAGTGGACACGAAATTCTCGCGGCTGCCCGTCTACGAAAGATCGCTCGACGATATCGTCGGCATCGTCATGGCGCGTGACATGCTCGAGGTCCCCGACCGCGACGCCGCGCACCGCACCGTGCGCGAATTGATGCGACCCGCGCTATTCGTGCCCGAGACAAAATTCGGGTCCGAATTATTGAAGGAAATGCAGCGGAAAAATCAGCAGATGGCCATCGTGATTGATGAATATGGACTGATGGCGGGCGTCGTGACCGTGGAGGATCTGGTCGAAGAAATCATCGGGGACATCGGCGAAGAAGATCGCACGCCCGCGCCCGACGTGGTCCGCGAGGCCAGCGGCGCTCTGGTGATGCGTGGCAGCGTCCAACTCGACAAGGTGAATGAGCTTTTCGGCGTCCAGCTCGATGCTGGCATGCAGCATTCCGCCGCCACCACCATCGCCGGCTTGCTCAATAGCGTTGCCGGCCACGTTCCCCGAACCGGCGAAGTCGTTGACGCCGACGGCCTCCGCTTCGAAGTTCTCGAAGCCAACCAGCGCAAAGTCCTGCGTGTCCGCGCCAGGCTCGCGCCCTCCGCGGCAGCATCCTCGGCCGGCACGGTCTGACGCATGGGCTGCCGCCCTAACACCTTGTCCCAAAGACTAAACGGCTCGTCATCCCGAGCGCGGCGGGGGATCTGCTTTTCGCGGAATCTTGGGGAACGCGATGCTTCCGCCTTTCGCTGCGCCCTCTGCGCCTCCGTGGTGTCATTCCGATCGCCTAAAACACCTCGGGCCCGCCACCGCCGGCGAGCCCGACCCTGCATTTCCAAATTGTCAACGCGGCCCGGACCTAGCCGTGCGCCGCCATCTTCGCGAAAAATGCAGCCGCGCGCTTGTTGATTTCTTCCGGCGCTACATCTTCCACGTGAGTTGCCACGCCCCACTGGTGCCCGAACGGGTCGGTTAGCTTGCCATAGCGGTCGCCCCAGAATTGGTTTTCCAGTGGCATGTCCACTTTCGCGCCGGCCTTCACTGCATTGTTGAAGGTTGTGTCGGCGTCCTCCACGTACAGGAACAAACTGAGTCGCGGTGTTCCCGTTGTGGTGCCGGTCATCGGTCCCATCTCGTCGTTCAGAAATATGATGGAATCGCCGATCTTTAGTTCGGCATGGGAAATTTTGCCGTCCGGTGCCGGCATCCGCATGACTTCCTGGGCGTTGAAGGCTTTCTTGTAAAAATCAATCGCGCGCGCTGCGTCTTTGCACGTCAACGCAGGGCTGATCGAATGATATCCCTCGGGGATTGCTTTTACGTGGTGTGCCATGAAGGCCTCCTCTTAAGGTCTAAATTGTGGCTATGCAGCGTGAAGCGCGGATTGCCCCGCCGTCCGCAGCCAGATAGCTCTGGCTCGCTGCGAGCGATTCGAGTCTACAACGATGCGCAGCGATGTCAAGAATTCATGTCCGGTCGCCGTTCTTGCGATCTTTTCTTCCCACGTTTATGACTCTGTAACCTGGCCGGCGCTCTGCGCGCGAAACGCGCGCCCTAGCTCGATTACCGCGGAATCGCCGCGACGTAGCTATGGCCGCGACGTTTGGCCGCGGCGCCTCCATGTTCTCTCTGTCTATCGCAGTGTCCTCCGTGTTTAATCTTTTGCCTTTTCCGTCCATGCCATCAGCGCCACGAGTCTTTGCTTCCTGTTCCTTGCCTCCTTGCCTCCCTGCCTCCTGCTTCCGCCTTCCTTCCTCGCCGCCTCTCAAAGGCGTACAATTCCAATATCCATGCCCTTCAAATCCGGATTCGTGGCGATCATCGGCCGCCCCAACGCGGGCAAATCCACGCTGGTCAATACTCTGGTCGGCCAGAAAGTCGCCATCGTCTCTTCCAAGCCCCAGACCACGCGCAACCGCATTCAAGGCATCCTGAATCGCGATGATGCACAGATCGTCCTGGTGGATACGCCGGGGATTCACAAACCGGAAAACGTCCTCAGCCGCATGATGATGGACGAACTGCAACACGCCCTCGAAGGAATTGACATCCTCTGCCTCATCGCCGACGCCTCGGCCGATTTCGGGCCTGGCGATAAATTCTCGATCGAGTGGATCAAGCGCTTTCACGGGCCGGTCTATCTGCTGCTCAATAAAGTGGACCGCATCGCCAAGCCGCTGCTGCTTCCGATGATCGAGCGTTACAGCAAGGAATTCGAATTCGCCGAAGTATTTCCCATCTCCGCCCTCACCGGCGCCGGCTGCTTCGACTTGGTCAGTTCCTGGCTCACGCGCCTGCCGGAAGCCCCGCCTCATTTTCCCCCCGACCAATTCACCGACCAGCCTGAGCGTTTCCTCGCCGCTGAAATTGTGCGCGAAAAAGCAATCCTCGCGACACGCGACGAGGTCCCTCACGCCATCGCCGTGCTCGTCGATAATTTCGAGGAAACTCCCAAGCTCCTGCGCATCCGCGCCACGATGTACGTCGAACGCGACGGGCAAAAGGGAATCCTGATTGGGAAGGGCGGGGAAGCCATCAAGAAGATCGGCACAGCGGCGCGCAAGGAACTCGAATCAATTCTCGGCGCGAAAATCTTCCTCGAACTTTTCGTCAAGGTGCAAAACAACTGGCGCCAGAATTCCACCCTCGTCCGCCAGCTCGATTGGCATCGCCAACTAGAACAACTCGCTGCAATTCAAGAAGCCGAAGAAGTCTAAGGAATGTGCAACCATCGTCCCGAGAGCGCCGCAGGGGCGCTGCTCGCTCTGCCACAACTTGCCCGGACGTAAAAGGCACGTCGCTTTGCTGCGCCCCAGCTTGCCCAGGCGCACAAAATCACCGCCACTCACTCCGTCCGCGTAGCAGCAATCCCCAACGACCGCATCTTGCGATACAAATGGCTGCGCTCGAGCCCCAGCGCCTGCGCCGCCTTGGTCATGTTCCAGCGGTTCTCTTCCAATTTCCTTAGCACGAACTCGCGTTCATATGCCGAACGGGCCTCTTGCAAGCTCTCGTAAGGCTTTTGCGGGCTCTTGGTCGCCCCGCGAAAAATTTCCGGCGGCAAATGATGCGGCTCGATCCGCGGCGACGGGCAAATGATCACCAGCCGCTCCACCAGATTTTTCAGTTCACGCACGTTTCCCGGCCAGGGGTAATTCAATAGCACGTCCACCGCGGCCGCGCTGAATTCCTTCGGCTTCCGTCCGTATTCCTGACAAAATGCCGCCAGAAAATGCGCGGCGAGAATTGGTATGTCTTCGACGCGCTCGCGCAACGCCGGAACGTAGAAGGGGATCACATTGAGTCGGTAAAAAAGGTCCTCGCGGAAAGCGTTCCGCGCGATTTCTTCTTCGAGCTTCTTGTTGGTCGCCGCAATGACGCGCACGTCTACCATCGCGGGCTGATTCGAACCCAGAGGCTCGACGCGCCGTTCCTCGAGCACGCGCAATACTTTCGATTGCGTCTTTAAGCTCATGTCGCCAACTTCATCCAGAAATAAAGTCCCTCCGTCGGCCTTCTGGAACTTGCCCACTTTGTCTTCGCTTGCTCCCGTGAAGCTGCCCTTGCGATGCCCGAACATCTCAGATTCGATCAATTCCTCGGGAATCGCGGCGCAATTCACTTCCACAAACGGCATCGAGCTACGCAAACTGCTGTCATGCAGCGCCCGCGCCACCAGTTCCTTTCCCGTTCCGCTCTCGCCGTAAATCAGGACGCGCCCGTTCGTTGGCGCCGTCAACGCAATCTGCTGCCGCAATGCTTTCATCGGCACGCTGCTGCCCAATATCTGGTGTTTCTCTTCGAGCTCCGCGCGCAGCCGCCGGTTCTCGGCCTCCAGCCGCAAATATTCCAGCGCGTTGCGTACCACCAGCACAACCTTCTCGAGCGACAGCGGCTTCTCGATAAAATCGAACGCGCCAAGTTTCGTGGCGCGCACCGCCGTTTCGATGTTTCCGTGTCCGGAGATCATCACCACCATCGGGGCGCCGTCTTGCCCCTGAATACGCTCTAAGATTTCCAGGCCGTCCATTTTCTTGAGCCAGACATCGAGCAAAACAAGGTCAACGCTCCGCCGTTCGAGCTGCTCGAGGCACTCCTCGCCCGACTCCAAGGTTTCCACCTTGTACCCCTCATCGCGCAAAAGTCCCGCCAAGGACTCGCGAATCCCGCTTTCATCATCAACAATTAATATGGATGCTGGCATATAACCGGTGCGCCCTGGCGTTGTGGCGGCCACCTCTAACTGCGCGCCGTTTCTCCAGGTTTTCTCTGCGAACTCTCCCGTGACGAATTCTGCGTTAATTTTTTGTCCTTCGGATTCTTCGCGAGTTGGCGTCGCCATCGCGTTTTCTCTGGGCACTCTGTCCTTTTCAAACTCTGTGCACTCTGTGTTAAATCTTCCGCTCTTCCCTTTCCTCGCCCCTAAGCCGGCGTAACCGAAATTTCCGCCGCCGGAAAGCGAATCACAAACCGCGTACCCGTCGGCAAATTGTCTTCCACTCGAATCGTCCCGTTATGTTCCGCGATAATCCGGCTAGCGATCGCCAGTCCCAGCCCCGTCCCGCGCTCCTTCGTCGAAAAATGCGGCAAGAACAATCGCTGCTTATCCTCCGGTGAAATTCCATGCCCGCTATCCGAAATCTCGATCTCCACGGCGTCGCCGTCGCCCTCCACGCGCGTGGCCACCCGCAGCCGGCGGATCGCGGAACCTTCCATGGACTCCGCCGCGTTATCGATCAGGTTCGCCAGCACGCGCCGCAGTAATTCACGATCGGCTTTCACCGGGGGCAATGTCGCCGCCAGCTCCGTGCGTAGCGTCACGCCCTCCAAGCGTCCTTGAAACAAATCCAGCGCGCTGGAGACAATCGTATTCAAGTCCTCCGGCGCAAGCCGCGCCGAAGGGAAGCGCGCAAATTGCGAGAAAGCGTCCACCAGCGACCCGAGCGTCTGCACCTCGCGCTCGATTAACCCGGCGCATTCAGCGGCGAGCTTCTCGAATTCCGAGCGCGTCCCGTCCGGCTTTTGCGCGCGCATCCGATCCAGGTGCCGCAGCAGCCTCTGCGCCGACAGCTGAATCGGCGTCAGCGGATTCTTGATCTCGTGCGCAATGCGCTGCGCCACTTCTTGCCACGCCGCTGCCTTCTGCGCGCGCAGCAGGTCCGTCAAATCGTCAATTACGATCACGAATCCAGGGTTAGACCGCCGCGGTCCCAGAGAACTTACCGTCACGGCCGCGCGCACCAGGCGCCCCGCCGTCGCGACCTCGATCTCGCGCGAAGCCGCGCCCATTCGCAGCGATTGCCGCATCAGGTGCAACACCGCACGGGCGGCCTCGTCCCCCAGCAGTTCCTGCAGAGTCCGCGCATCGCGCGCGGAATCGCCCAGGATTGCCGGAACCGCCGAATTCAGCCGCGCCACTTCTCCGGAGGAATTCAGCGAAACGACGCCCGTCGGAATGTTCTCGAGAATCGCCTCCATCAATTTCCGACGCCGCTCGCGCTCTTCGATCGCCTGTTCCAGACTCTGCGTGAATTCATTAATCTGCCGGCGTCCCTCGCCCAGCTGTTCGGTCATGCGATTGAACGAGCGCACCAGCATCCCCAGTTCGTCCTGCGCCCGCACGTCAATTTGATGATCGAAATTTCCGCGTGATATTTCTCTGGTCGCTTCCGCCAGCGCTTGAATCGGCACAGTCACTTGTTTGGAAAGAAACAAGGCCACCCAAGTAGTCGTGAAAACCAGCAGCAACGTCATCAGCAGCAGCGCTAGCAGGATTTCCCGCTTATATGCGCGCAGATGCTGCTTCTGCTGGGCGTAGGTCTCGGTCTGGGTCTGAATCTCCGAATAGCGCGACAGGAAATCCTTCGGCAGAATCCGCGCCACATACAGCCGCCCATCGCCGAGCGGAGCGCTTCCTGCGATGTAGAGATGATCGCTCGTTTGCCAGATCTCGGCGCCGCTCGGAAGCGTACGCACCAACTCCGGAGTGATCGTTTCCATCTCCGGGATTATCGACGTGTCGCCTTCCTTAGCCGGTTTTACGTATGCCACGCCGTCATCGGCCACGCCGCTCGAATGTGCGATCCACGAAGCATCCACCGACCAAGCTAGACCCAGCAACGACTGGTCTTCCTTGCTGCTCGCCGCAGCCTTTGCGGCAATCGCGTTCAAGTGATCCATATTCGCCCGGCCCATGTCGGCCAGGAGCTTCTGGCTCTGTTCGTTCGCAATTTCTAGCGGCCGCGGAAACCAAGAGTTCAACGTGCGATTCACCAGCGCGTAGCTGAAGAAAAACAGGAACACGATCGGCAGCAGGGAGACGCCCATCGCGCCCAGCACCATCTTCACTTTGAAACGTGAGCCCATCTGCCCGCTGCGACGTTCGGCCCACAGTCGCAGCAAGCTGCGCGTCAAAATCAGGGTGAACACGAGCAGCGCCGCCGCCAGCAGGGTCGAAAGCGCGAACAAGACGACGAACGCGTTGCCTTGCTCCGGACGCAGCGGAATATCCAGCGAGCCCAGCGTGAACACGGCCGCCATCAGCATCACCACAACAATGCCGCCGACGATCAGCCACAGCTGCCGCCTCCATTTGGATTGCTCACCCTTCAACGTCCCTCCTCCAGATAGCGTCCCAGCGGACATTCGCCGCACCGCAGTTCGTTCGGCCGGCACCAATTCTTTCCCGTGTGTACGATCAAGGCATGCAACTCGTTGAATCGTTTCACATCACCGGGGAACTGGCGCTCCACCATCCAGCGCATGTCCTCGTATTTCGCTTTTTCGCCGATCCAGCCGTGCCGCTCGAAAATCCGTTTCGTATAGGCGTCCACTACGAACACCGGATGCTGCCCGGCATACAGCAAAATCGAATCCGCCGTCTCCGGCCCGATTCCCCACACACCCAGCAGTTTCTCGCGCAAGGCTAGCGTCGGTGTAGCAAACATTCGGCGAAGCGACCCGGCATATTCCGCTCGCAGAAACTTTACGAATGCTTTCAGCTTCCGCGCCTTCTGCCGAAAATAGCCCGCCGGACGCAGCAACTTCGCCAAATGCCGCCGGTTTACACGCTCCATCCCCGCAATCGTCAGCAGGCCCGCGACCCGCAGATTGGCCAGAGCCTGCTCGACGTTCCGCCAGGATGTGTTTTGCGTGAGCATCGTTCCCACGATGACTTCGAGCGGTGTGTCGCCCGGCCACCAGTGCTGCGGTCCCAGCGCCGTAAACAGGGAGTTGAAGTATTCGTCTAGGGGAGGTTGCGACTCTGGCTGGGTGCGTCCAGCGCCGCGAATACTGACAAGCCGGGCCGGGGAATCCATCTTCTCGGTCGTAAGGGGAACTCGTTGCACCGCAAAACGGGCCTTTTCGGTCGATTTTGGCATGGAAAGCTCACGATACCGACCCTACTTAAGCATGTCAAGGCAAGTGTTGCGTGGTTGCCACACTACTGTGGCTGTTCAGTCATGGCCCCACGTGAGGCCAAGCCAGACAGGGGAGTTCGACGAACCTGCAAGCCGCTCAATTCCGTGATGCCAATCAAACCAGGGCGTTGCGCGCTATCCATTCCGCTTCTGAAAATCGCGCATGAAGCTTACCAACTCGTTTACGGCCGCAACCGGCACGGCGTTGTAGATGGAGGCCCGCATCCCGCCGATTGACCGGTGCCCGGTCAGTCCCACCAGTCTCGCGGCGGTTGCTTGCTGGGCGAACTGGTTCTCCAACTGGTCATTGCCCCGGGCCACACGAAAGGTCACGTTCATCTTCGACCGTGATTCCTTCTCGATCGGCCCCGAATAATACCCACCGCTGCCGTCGATAGCGTCGTAAAGCAGCTTGGCCTTGGCTTCGTTGCGCCTTTCGATCGCCGCGACGCCACCTTCGGCCTCAATCCACTCCAACACCAGTGCCACGATGTACACCGCAAAAGTGGGCGGCGTGTGATACAGCGAATGTTCTTTGATATGCGTGCGGTACTGCAGCACCGTGGGCAGATTCTTGTCCGCGCGTTCCGCCAAGTCCCGCCGCACGATTACCACCGTTGCGCCGGAAGGCCCCAGGTTCTTCTGTGCGCCCGCGAAAATT
The DNA here is from genome assembly GCA_963795005.1 of uncultured Acidobacteriota bacterium. Classification (GTDB taxonomy): domain Bacteria; phylum Acidobacteriota; class Terriglobia; order Acidiferrales; family UBA7541; genus Palsa-295. The sequence continues at coordinate 126,486 of CAWCGE010000012.1, forward strand.
AGTCCGAATCGGCGCACGTCCACGGGCCGCGACATGATGTCCGACGACATATCCGCAACCAGGGGCACCTCGCCCGTCTCCGGGAGAGCCGCCCATTGCGACCCCTCAATCGTATTGTTGGTGCACATGTAAACGTAGGACGCGTTCGGCGAAAGCTGAATCTCCTCGCGCCGCGGGAGTCGCGTGAACTTGGCCTCTTCCGTCGAAGCGGCCAGCCGGTACGGCGTGCTTTTCTTCAACTCCGTGATCGCCTTCGCCGTCCACATCCCGGTATGCAACACGTCCACCGGTTTCCCCGGCAGGCATAAATTCATCGGTGCCATCGTGAACTGCGCGCTCCCGCCGCCCTGCACGAAAATCACTCCGTACTCCTCGGGAATATGCATGAGCTTCCGCAGATTCCGCTCCGCGCGGCCGATAATCTCCTCGAATTCCGCTGACCGGTGGCTCATTTCCATCACCGACATCCCCGTACCGCGGTAATCCAGCAATTCCTCGCGAATGCGCTGCAGCACGGCCGAAGGCAAAGCACCAGGACCCGCATTAAAATTAGCCGCGCGTTTTGTGTCAGCTGCAGGCAAAGTGGACGATGTCACGTTTGAGTTCCTCTCCCGAATCACATATCACGAATAATTTGCAGAAACGTAGAATAACAGAGGCCGCGACAACCGCGAATCGAAGAAACTGCCTGCGCTCAGCGTTCGCCCGCCCAAATTGGCCACCGTTGCGTCGCCGCGGTTATGTAGCGGCCGGTGCGTTCCGCGCCTTGCGGCACGCAGCGGGCATCTTTCGTCGGGACCAGTTTAATTCAATCCTTCTCCTCGCCTTGACACTTCGCGCAGCCTGCCAGTAGACTGAAATGCTCTCTCTGACGTGCGGAGTCACACTGAATGTTGCTCTCCCGGGATTACGTCGGCTACATGGCCAAGGAAATCGTCAAGCGCCTGCTAACCAGCAAGATGATCGAAGTAAAGAGCGCGGAAAACACCACGCAGCAAGTCCGCCAGGTGATGGCCGAGGAAGTGACCATCGAAGACCGCCTCAACGAAGAGGTCCGCGAAATCCTGGCCAAATACTCCGAGGAAATGCGCACGACCGGAGTTTCCTACCAGGAAATGTACAAGAAGGTGAAGGGCCAGCTAGCTCGCGAAAGGAAACTAATTCTCCGCTGATATGCGCCTGAGCCGCGAAAAAACGGTACGCCTCTCCCACCGCATCATTGATTTTCTGGTATCCAGCCCCGACGTGGATTTCATCGAAGATCGTGACACCATCCGCCAGGAGATTGTCACCATCATCACCTCTTTGCTCAAGCTCGAAGAGCAAGTGGACAGCGAAGTGCGCGCCAAGATCGCCTCGCAGAAGAAGGAAATCCTGGAAGGCAGCGAGGAATGGGACATCCTCTATCGCAAGTATTACGCCGAAGGCCTGAAGCGCATGGGCGTAGCCGAAGTCCAGACCCGCTAACTAACCCCGCGAAGATTTTCTATTTTCCAATTTCAATTTTGCAATTTTCGCATGGCGCGTCCGCCATGATCACTCCGGACAAAACAAAAAGCGCCCAAATCCGACTTGGGCGCTCTCGCGGTTAAGCTAGTTTTGTTTTCTAATTTCTATTTTCCAGTTTCTAAGGCTGCTGGTTAGGGTCAGGCCTCCGCTGCAATGTCGGCCGGTCGGGATCGCTGTCGGGATCCGTAGACGATCCTCCCGAAGTAGTAGTCGTCGAATCACCCGGCTTGTTCTGCGCGGTCTTCTTGCGCAGCGTGGGCTTGTTCGGGTTCTTGTCGTTCACCTTCACGTTTGCTTCGATCAATTGCAGCCGTCGCTTCACCTGGTCAAACTCGGAAGTCGTCACGATATACTCATCGCGCTGCGGCAAAATCGTCGCGATTTCCTTCTGCGAGGCTTCGATCCGGTCCGGTGTCGGTGGATGCGTCGAAAAAATCTTCGGGACTGTGCCAGGCTGCTTCTTTTCGTCCGCCGCTACCTTCTCAAAGAATGATACGAACGCATTCGGGTCGTACCCCGCCTCGTACATGTACTGCAAACCGAGATAATCCGCTTCGCGTTCGTCAGTGCGCGTGAATTGCAGGAACGCCATCGGAATCGCGAACTGCATGCCCTGGTAGATCGCGTAACCCGCCCAAGTGTAAGGAATAAAAATCATCGCCGGAATCATGGCTAACTGCGTGATTTCGCCCTTGGTGGCTTGCTTCGTGCCATGCCGCGCACAAACGTGCGCGATCTCGTGGGCCATCACACCGGCGAGCTCCGACTCTTCATCCGCGTGCAGGATCAATCCGCTGTTGACGTAGAAAAATCCGCCCGGCAGAGCAAACGCGTTCACCACGTCCGAATCAATCACCTTGATCGTAAACGGCACCTGTGCGTCGGAGTGTCGCACCAGGTTTTGACCCACCCGGTTCACATACTCGGTGACCACCGGATCGGTGATGAATTTCGCTTGCCGCTCCACTTCCGCCGATAGCTGTTTGCCCAGCGCAATCTCGTGCTCGAGCGAATAGAAATTCAATCCGTGGCCCACGCCGCGGTTGCCAATGGCGTTGACGTCCGCTTCGCTGCCCGCTTTTACCTTCGGATCGGTGGGTTGTTCGATGGGCGCCGGGCCTTGAGCTTGCTGATCCGCCTGCTGCACGCTGCCTTGCTGCGCCGCGTCGGCCGGTTGCTGACTAGGTTGCGTCGTTCCTTGTTGGGTCGTCTGCTGTGACGGTGTCGACGACGAGGACGACTGCGGAGTGGATTGCTGTTGGGTCTGGCCTTGTTGCGGGACCACCGCGCCGCTGGTGGACGTAATCAGCGATGCCGCGACAATCATGGCCCCGAACTGCGCCGCCAAGTTCATCTTCATGGCTACCTCCGGCGGATTCTGCCCGGATTATACACCCCCACCGGCAGCACCCTTGCTGATTTCTTTGGATGGCGGAGGGAGGGGAATAGTTGGCCCCACCCCCATAGATAAGGTCCACCAGCGCACCGGCAGCGAGCAGTCGACCAGGCCAGTAGCGCAAGCGTCCCGCCGGCTCTTCGGTTGCCCGGGCCTCATGATCGACTATGCCCCTGGCGTCGAATCGCGGCGGCCGCTTTCCCCTGCGCTCTCAGCGCCTCTGTGGTAATTCCTGCCCGCGCCGCCCGCCAGGGTTGCCCTCTGGCATCACCCCCGCGCTCCCGTATTGACGCCCCTCCCGATTCTGTCTACATTCGTACTGTGCCCGCCCGTAAGATACAAGTCGGCCAGGTGTGGAAGAAAGACGACACCGGCGAATCCTATTTGGTTACTAAGATTTACAACGAAGCCTTGGCCACTTACGCCATCCTGCGCAAAGCCGGCGCCGAAAACGAGCGTGCCGAGAAGGTCAAGGTTGACCGCAAAGGTCCCACCAACGCCCTCCCAGGCTTCACCTACACCCAGGAATCCGACGATTTCTAGCAGCTTGCTTAGGCCCGCTGGTCTTCAGCGGGCGGAGGTTTATCTCCGACATAAATTCATAAATTCTGCGCGACCATCAAGGGGTTTTAGCCCCCGAGGCAAAGATTTTGACTCGCCGGTTCAGGTGCAGCGCGTTGCGGTAAATTGTTCCGCGCGCCGTCGGCCTGCTTCCCATCCGCCTAGATGGATCTCACCGGCATCTTGACCACATCCTGCACCTGCATCACTTCCTTCACCACAAACCCTTCCGCATATTTCACCCCAATGAGCCTTCCGTAATAATGCGCGATCGAATTCATCCGCCCCTCCAACTCATCCAGCGGCAAAACCACCTTTGACCGCCGGTCCTTCTTCGGCGGGTTGAATTGCGAAGCATACGCCAGGATCGCCCGCTTCCTTCGCTCGAAATATCGCGTGATGTCCACGCAAAATGTCGGCCGCACGTAATCGTACGCCGCCGCGTACAAAATCTTGAATGGACGGAACGCCTCGCCGCCCAGGGGATAATTCTTCAGCCCCGCCACAAAGCAGGCCTCGTAACCGAGTTTCGCCGCCGTGTAATGGTCCGGGTGCCGTCCTTCCCAGTAGGGAAGTATCACCGTGTGCGGCTGCAATTCGCGGATCACCTCCGCAATCGCCATTTTGTATTCCTCGCGCATCTCCAGACGCGCGTCCGGCAAGCCCAGGTTTCGCCGCACCGACGCTCGCAAAATCTTTCCAGCGAGAGCCGCCTCGCGCAGCCGAGTTTCCGGAGTCCCGCGCGAGCCCGTCTCTCCGCGTGTCAAATCCACGATCCCGGTGCGGTGCCCTGCTTCCGCCATCGCCAGCAAAGTCCCTCCGCTGGTAAGCTCCGCATCATCCGGATGCGCCGCAATAGTCAGCAAATCAACCTTCATGCCGCCTCCCAATCAATTGCGTCCCAATTCTAGCAGCCTCGTCGCGCTCCAGAATGATTGTCGTGACAATTAGAGAATCTTTGTAGGTCGTGGCTGTTTAGCCACGACAGCAACGTCGCAAATTCGGAGCGGCTTTAGCCGCTGCAGTACGGACTTGTGGTTCTGACACGGACCTCCTTTAGCTCTTTACACTCCTCCACTTCCATCACCGCCTCAACCTCATTTCGTCCCAAGTTGCAAAATGTTAAGGTGAGACTCTTCAGGTCAGGAGGGAACTCCCCATGCCGGGGAAACCGCTCGAAGGCCAAGTCGTCCTCATCACCGGCGCCGCAAAACGCATCGGCCGCAGCATAGCTCTGCGCCTAGCGGCCGAAGGCGCGGACATTGTCGTAAATTACGCCAGCTCGAAACCCGAAGCTGACTCGCTCGTAGGCGAAATCAAATCCGCCGGGCGCCGCGCCATTCCCCTGCAAGCTGACGTTTCCCAGCGCTCGGAGGTGCAAAAATTGTTCTCCGCCACCGAAAACGAATTCGGCCGCCTCGATATATTGGTCAATAACGCTGGCACTTTTTTCCCAGCAAAATTCGAGGAGCTAACCGAAGAGCAGTGGGACCACATCCTCAACGTCAACCTCAAATCGCAGTTCCTTTGCGCCCAGTCCGCGGCGCCGATTATGAAACGCCAAGGGCGCGGCCGCATCATCAATCTCTCATCGCTCGGCGGCCTGCTGCCTTGGCCCGCCTACACGCATTACTGCGTCTCGAAAGCCGGCTCGATCATGCTGACGCGCTGCCTCGCCCGCGCGCTGGGCCCCGAGATTTTGGTGAATAGCGTCGCGCCCGGAACAATCCAGTTTCCGGGCGAGCCGCCCGACGAAGAGTACATCCGTCGCGTCCCCCTGCATCGCACCGGCACCGGTGACGACATCGCTCAAGCCGTCCTTTACTTCGCCAGCGCCGCCTTCGTCACCGGCCAAATCCTCGTCGTGGACGGCGGCCGCTCCCTCGTCTAGCAATGCAGGTTCTCCTACGCCTAATGGGCCAGCATTTCCTCTCCGCTTATACAGCGTTCGCCTGACAAGAAATCCACCGCTCCCCACGTACCATATCCGCGCTGGTGGTAAGCGCGTCAAAGCCGCCGTAGTACTGAATCACTGGAGACATTCGTGAAACGTGCCGCGATTCCCGCTGTTTTCATTTTCTTTTGCAGCGCAGTTGCTTGTCGCGCCCAGCAAGTTCAGACAAAGCCCCCCGCGCAGACCAGCGCCCCAACGGCCAACAACTCCGGCGGCGGCGACGTCAACACCGCGATGACCAATGTGAACTACCATCTCACCGACCGAATCATCGTTCACATCATCTCGCTCAACGGCAAATTGACGCCCAAGCCCGATCAAAGCGTCGTCTTCGACGACCGGGGTTCCTTTGAAATTCTCGTTGACTCCGCAAACGTCAGGCTGAGCACCGCTTCTCTGACCAACGACCTCAACGACTTCGTATTTGCGAAATCAGACGCTCCGCTCAAGAAATTGTCGGCAACTACCGAAGGAGATCAACTCACAGTGAAGGGATTGCTGGTCAGCAAAGGCGGCATTCCGTTCTCATCCACGGGCACGCTGGCCGTCACCCCCGAAGGCATGATTCGTGTCCACACGACCAAGGTCGAGGCTCTTCACTTGCCGGTGAAGGGCCTGATGGACATGCTCGGTCTGGATACCGCCAAGCTAGTGAACACCCGTAAGGTGGAAGGCCTGTCGGTGGACAAGGACGACTTGATCCTCGACCCCCGAGTAATTCTGCCTCCGCCGCAATTGCACGGCCGCCTGACTAGCATCAAGATTGAAAATGGCGAGATCGCTCTGACGTTTACCCCCGCAGGAGAGAAGGGAAGCCAGGCGGCCCTGAAGAACAGTTGCGGTGCGGTCAATTACCTGCAATTCAAAGGCGGCACGGTGCGTTTCGGCAAGCTCACCATGGCCGACTCCGATTTAGTGCTGCTGGACATGCAGCCAGCCGACCCATTCGATTTCTCGATTCACCACTACCCGGAACAACTCGCGGCGGGCTACTCAAAGATGACACCCGAAGGCGGCCTGTGCGTGCATGTGCCCGACTTCGACAAACTCAAGCAACGCGCCAGCCGCAAAAAGTAATGCGACGATGCCGCACAGCGTTGCGTCGCGAAAACCCAGACACAACCATTCCGCACAAAAATAATGAACCAGGGTAGGGGCGCCGCTTGCTGCGCCCCCAATCAATATTAAGTGAGGCAACTTTAAGAAGTCACGGGGTTAGGCTTCTCGGTGTTGATCCCCAAATCCGCGATCGCCTTTTTGACCAGGCAGCCTTCGATCTTCCCGTCCAGGAAAAGTTCATTCAAAGCAGCCAGCGCGATAAACCGCGAGTCCACCTCGAAGAAATCGCGCAGAGACGCGCGACCTTCGCTGCGCCCGAATCCGTCGGTACCGAGCGTCGCCATTCGCCGCGGAATCCACTGGCTGATCATGCTGGGCAACGTCTTCAAGTAATCCGTCGCGGCCACCAGCACGCCCGGCGCGTCGGCCAGGATTTCGGTCAGGTAAGGCACGCGCGGTTTTTCGCTGGGGTGCAAACGATTCCAGCGATCCGTCTCAATTCCGTCGCTATAGAGCGCCTTGTAACTGGTAACGCTCCACACGTCGGCGGCGACACCATAGCGCTCCAACATTTCCTGCGCGCGGAGCGCTTCGTTCAATATCGCCCCGCTGCCAAATAACTGCGCCCGCAATTTCGATTCAGGATTCGCAGCGGTGCGAAAGCGATACATCCCTTTCAGTATTCCCTCACGCACGTCTCCGGGCATTTCCGGCATCGCGTAAGGCTCGTTCATCACCGTGATGTAATAGAAGATGCTTTCGCCTTCCTTGTACATGCGGCGAATGCCGTCCTGGATGATCACTGCCAGTTCGTATGCGAACGCTGGATCGTACGCCCGCAGATTCGGCACCGGCAACGCCAGCGCATGGCTGTTGCCGTCCTGGTGCTGCAAACCTTCGCCGGCAAGCGTCGTCCGGCCGGATGTTCCCCCCAGCAAGAAGCCGCGAACGCGCATGTCCGCCGCCGCCCAGATAAAATCGGCGATTCGCTGGAATCCGAACATCGAGTAGTAAATAAAAAACGGAATCGTGTTGATGCCATGCGTCGCATAAGCTGTCCCGGCCGCGATGAATGACGCCATCGAGCCCGCTTCGGTGATTCCTTCCTCCAGAATCTGTCCGTCCTTGGCTTCCTTGTAATAAAGCAGCGTGTTCACGTCCACCGGCTCGTAACGCTGTCCCACGCTCGAATAAATTCCCACAGTGCGGAATAGCGACTCCATGCCGAAAGTCCGCGCTTCGTCCGGCACGATGGGCACAATCAATTTCCCCATTTCCGGGTCGCGCAGCATCTTGCGCAAAATACCCACGAACGCCATCGTCGTTGAAACTTCGCGCCCTTCGCTGCCGGCAAGAAATTCCTTGAACAATTCGTCGTGCTCCGCCACCAGTGGCTTGGCCCGCACCTGGCGCTGCGGGGTGTAGCCCCCCAGTTCTTCGCGCCGTGCGCGTAAATATTGGATCTCTTCGCTATTTTCCGCGGGACGATAGAAAGGAACCTCGGCGCACTGTTCGTCGGTTAGTGGAATGTCAAACCTGCTGCGGAATTCGCGCAGCTCTTCTTCATTCAACTTCTTCTGCTGGTGAGTGACATTTTTCCCCTCGCCCGCTTCTCCCAGCCCATAGCCCTTAATCGTCCGCGCCAGGATTACCGTTGGCGCGCCCTTGTGCTCCACCGCCGACTTGTAAGCGGCGTACACCTTCCGGGGATCGTGTCCGCCCAGCCGCAACCGGCGCAACTCCTCATCCGAAAGCGGCTCGACCAGATTTAGCAGCCGCGGATCGGAGCCGAAGAAATGCTCGCGCACGTAGGCGCCAGACGATACCACGAGCTTCTGGTATTCGCCGTCCACTAGTTCGCCCATGCGCTTCACCAACAAGCCTTCCGTGTCGCGATCGAGGATCGAATCCCACTCCGTACCCCACAGAACCTTGATCACGTTCCAGCCCGCGCCGCGGAAGGCCGACTCCAGTTCTTGAATAATTTGCCCGTTGCCGCGCACCGGCCCATCCAGGCGCTGCAAATTGCAATTAATGACGAAGATCAGATTGTCGAGCTTTTCGCGTGCCGCCAGCGTGATTGCGCCCAGCGACTCCGGCTCGTCCGTTTCGCCGTCGCCCAAAAACGCCCACACTTTCGCATCGGTCACCGGCTTGATTCCGCGATCCTCCAGATAACGGTTGTAGCGCGCTTGATAAATGGCCATCAGCGGGCTGAGTCCCATCGAAACGGTGGGGAATTCCCAGAAGTCGGGCATCAGCCAGGGGTGAGGATAGGAAGAAAGCCCGCCGCCGGGTTTCAATTCCCGCCGGAAATTCTCGAGCTTCTCCGCGGAGAGACGTCCTTCCAGAAAGGCGCGCGCATAAATTCCCGGTGCGGCGTGGCCCTGGAAATAAATCGTATCGCCCTCGAATTCGGGAGTGCGCGCCCGGAAGAAGTGATTGAAGCCAACTTCATAGAGCGTCGCGGCCGACGCATAAGTCGAAATGTGGCCGCCAATGTTGTGTTCTTCGCGATTCGCGCGCACCACCATGGCGATCGCGTTCCATCGCACCAAACTCTTGATGCGCCGCTCCAGTTGCTGGTCTCCGGGGAAAGCGGGCTGCAAACTATGGGGAATGGTATTGACGTACGGAGTCTTCGCAGTAAAGGGAATCTCGATGCCAACTACTTTGGCATGCGCGCGCAGGCGCTCCAGAATGTAGGATGCGACCTCAGGACCGCTCGATTGCAGAACCGAATCTAGCGATTCCAGCCACTCTTGGATTTCCGAGGGGTCTAACCCTTGCAGTGGTACGATTGTTTCGTTGTCCATGTCTTCGCTCGGCCCTCTTCTCACTCAGATGCGAAAGCCCGTCACCTCCACCGGTGCGCGCTCTACGGTTTTCCTGCTCTAGAATACACCTCAACGGCGGCTTGCGCACATCCTCTCCGCAACTCGCTTTCCCTCATGCTCACTCACGCGTCACCTCGGAGAATGCCTTCCGTGTCTCGGTGCTCTCTGCCTTTCTCGGTGCACTGTGTGTTAGATCTTTAATCGCCACGCCGAGCAACACTCTTCGGCGCCAAACGCGCGATGAACTCGCGATCTGCCGGCAAGAAATTCAACTCGCCAAGCGTCGACGCCTCCCGCCACTCCATCTTCTCGAACATGCCCTTGCGAATCTTGCCGGCATCTACTTTGGCTGTCAGGAAAATCAATTCAATCGGCTCGCTCATCTCCGCATAGCGATGCTGCGTGCGAAACATTTCCGCGCCCACTTCCGCATCCACTCCAAGCTCCTCGCGCAATTCTCGCGCTAACCCCTGCGCCGGCGTCTCTCCGGCCTGCAGTTTCCCGCCAGGAAACTCCCACATCAATCCAAACGTGTCCCCGCGCCGCCGCTGGCACACCAGGAGTTTCCCCTCCCACTGAATCACCCCAGCCACCACCATCATGATGTCTCCGCGTTTTCCAGGTTTTCTGCTTCTCCGTGCTCTCTAGCTTTTCTCGGCGAGCACAGCTAAAGATTCGCGCGCCACTCCTGAATCACGCGCGCCAACTCAACCGCCCCGCGCATCAACGGCGGCCCAGGCGTATTCAGCAACTCGTCTGGGATCACCACCACACGCCGCTTCCTCACCGCCGGCACATCCCGCCAAGCCGGATTCCGCAAAGTCGCATCCGTCGTCGTGCGATCCCCAGCAGCGGTCCACGCCAAGATAATAATGTCCGGCTTCGCCCGCGCCACCTCCTCGTCGCTCACTCGCGCGCCAGCCTTGACCACCATTCGGCCGCCCGCAATTTCCACCAGCTCCGCCACCCACGGCGGGGAACTGATCCGCGGTTTCGGCCAAGCCTCGCAATAAACCCGAGGTCGCGATCGCGCCCTGGCATCACGCGCGAGCCGCGCGACGCTATCCAACGCGCCGCGCATCTTTCGAATCAGCCGTTCCGCAGCTCGTGCGCGATTCAGGAGCCGCCCAAGCGTTCGCACATCGTTCGCGATGTCCGCGAGCGACCGCGGATTGATTGCCAGAAACGCGACAGGCTGTTCGAGGATCGTCGCGACAGTTTCCGCCGCGAACGGAACCGACCCGATCAATAACGTCGGCCGCAATTTCATCACTTCGCGAACATCCAACTTCCAGCAATCGCCGACAGTCGGGCGTGATCCCGCATCGACCACCTCCTTGCACCAGCGGCTCACGCCCACAAGCTCGCGCCCCGCTCCCAACTCCAGCAGAATGGAAGTCACGTTAGGAGCCAGTGAAACAAGTCTCACGCCAGATGAAGTTTTGCGCGCCATCACGAAAGCAATTCTACGTCTGCGCACGACGAATTACGAAACATGCCGAGTACGGCCTGGACAAGATCTGAAATGGCCTGATCGATTCCAGCTTTGCAAGTCACTCATACGGTCATGGCGAACCGCAGTGAGGCCTGCCTGCCGCAGGCAGGGACCTCTGTGCGATTTGAGCGAGAGCAAAACGCGTCCGTCTGGCTGAAAACTTCAAGCAGCCCTGGGGCATTGAAACATCCCTCAAAATAGAAAACGCGCCGGAGAGGTGCACTCCCCCGGCGCGTCCAATTCGTTTCGCAACTCCACAAAATAGGAATTGCTTGTGTTGATGTGGAACTACTGCGCAGCCTCCACCTTCTTCAGGCTCGGCTTGGGAATCTGCCACAGGATTCCGGAGTCGTCGGCGTTGTGCGGATAGAATTGCGCCGACATCTTGTTGGTAGGCAGCAGCACGATGTCCGCGCGGCGGTTGTAGGCGTACCAATCGCCGGTGACATTGCGCAAGCGGGCCTTGGGCGGGGTGTTCGAGTTGGTCGATTCCAGGGTTTTCACTTCAGCCTTATCCATCGGTCGATCCTTGCCGTAGGCCGCCGTCTGGATCTTGTCCGCTCCAATTCCCTGGTCAACGAGATACTGCTTGATGCGCTCCACGCGCCGTTCGCTCAAATCCTGGTTGTGAGGCTTTGAGCCGCGCGTATCCGCGTGGGCCTCGATCGAAAGCTTCGCATCCGGATCGTATTCAAGATACTTCTTGAATCCGGCGGCAAGCGTGGCGAGATCCAGCTGCTGGCTCTTCACCAAGCCCACTTGCGGATTCTTCTTGTCCGGATAGTCCGTGGGATAGAAGACGCTCTGCAGCACGACTTCAGGGATCGGCTCGACCGAACCGGTCACGTGGAAGGATGCAGTCTGCGTGGACGATCCGCCGCAAACGTTCGTGGCGGTCAAGGTGTAGTTCTTGCTTTCATCCACTGGACCGATGTCCTGCTTGGTCGGGTCCGCCTTCACTTCCTGGCTGCCATTCAGGTCCACTTTGCCGATGGGATCAATATTCGCCGAATCCGCATTGGAAGTCGTCCAGGTCAGCGTTCCAGAATCATCCGTGATGACTTTGTCGCCGATCTTGCGATAGTGCAACTCGCCCGGGTTCGTCGTGAGGCTTGCCACTACCGTCGTGTTTACATTCACTGCCTCAGTTCCCGTCACTTTGCCGCCGGGTCCCGTCGCAGTCAGCGTGTAAGTGGTCGTCGCGTGCGGCGAAACAGCCTGCGATCCGCTGCTGGCCACGTTACCTACGCCGTTGTCAACACTCACGTCCACCGCATCGGTAGTTTGCCACTCCAGGTTCGTGCTTTGGCCGCAATTGATGTTTGCGCTGCTGTTCGTCATAGAGGCTTTCACCGGCGCGATCACCACGGTTGCGCTGGCGATGCCTGCGTGGAAGCGGGGCAGCGGTGCTTTCTTCTGCAAATCAGCCTGTCGCTTGGACCAGTCCGTGCTCTTCTGCGTGTTCTTGCCAACGTTGATCGAAACCTTCTTGCCGGCCTCGACATTAACGTCGCCTGACCACAGTTCCTTGCCTCCGCGCGTGATCGTCAAATGATGCGTGCCGGGAGGCAGCAACAGCTCTTGCTTCCAAAGCCAGAAATCGTTGTCAAATTCGTCCACATGGCCCACGAAATAGCCCGGCGTCTTTCCCTCGGAAAGAACCGCCGCCTTGGTATCTGTCCCCGAAATGTAGACACGGCCCCAGGGGCCAGCGACCTTGTCACCATACGCTTCGAGCGCCACATTCAGGTCGGTTGTCTTGCCGGCTTCGATGTTGACGTCCTGTGTCGAAATCTTGTAGCCGTAGTTCACGACCACTACGGTGTGTTTGCCAGCGGCCAGCTTGATTGACTGGCTTCCTTCCCGAATAGCATTGCCATCTACGAAAACGTACGCCTGAGGAGGCGTTACCTTGATCTTCAGCTTCCCATCTTGCGCAAAGCTGGCCGTTGCGCACAGTGCCATCACCAGTGCAAGCGCGAAGAGGTATCCAATTCGTCGCATCTCTCTATCTCCTAAACCTTCCTGTAGGCGAATTAAATGGCCGCTTTTCCGCGCCCTGTTCGGGAAAGCGCTGGCTGGGTCTGCTAAGTTATATGCCTAACCCGACTTCTGTCAATAAGATTGAACCATCAAGCGAACAATTTGGGAAGCCTCTGACAGAACCCTTATCAACTATTCAGCCATACCTCGCAGCATTATACTGATCGTGCCTTCTACCGCGGTGATGGCCGCTGTGGCTCATTTTGTTTTGTCCGAGGTTTTCTTGTTCAACGACGCCATTCTCGAACACTTTAGCAATCCGCATAATGCCGGCGACTTGCCCAACGCCAGTGCCATGGTTGAGGTCACCAATCCGGTTTGCGGTGACATCTTGCGGCTGTCGGTACGCATAGAGGGCCAGAACATCGTCGCCGCTCGCTGCAAGACCCAGGGATGTGTGGCCGTCATCGCTTCCGGTTCGGTTCTCACCGATCTTATTCTCGGCAAGTCTCCGGGGGAACTTCGTGCCATTGTTCCGCAGCAAATATCGACAGCTCTCGGCGGCTTGCCGCCGGCGACCTTCCACGCCGCCCAGCTTTGCGGCGACGCAGTCGCGGCGCTGCTCAAGAAGATTCCCTCGCCGTAGGTTTGATATGCCCCATCGCCTTCCTTAAAGTCTCGGGATCGTTCAGATTCAGGATGACGCCTTCTTCGTCCGTCTCGACTTCGGCAACTTCCGTCGCGTGATCCCACACGACTTGGCGCGCGCCCACTGCATGCGGAGCCGCCAGCAACTCTTCGTAAAGCACCGCACGGAAAATCACCGGATGTCCGCGGCGTCCCTGATGCTGGGGAAGAACGACCACCTTGTCAGTCGAATCGAACGAGCGAATCAGCTGTGCCACCAGATGCTTCGAGATCAGCGGATGGTCTACGGGACAAATCATCAGTCCTTCGGTCGCGCCGGTCGGCAAACTGCGAATTGCCGCATGAATCGAGGAAAGTTGCCCCTTGGGCCAATCGGGATTGATGACGACGGAGGCGGAATCAACCGGGAGTTTCGCGCGGATATCATTGGCCCCGGCGCCCAGCACGATTCGCGTCAGGCCAATCCGCGCATGACGCGTCGCGGAAATGAGATGTTCGAGGAAGCTCAGTCCTTGGAAGGGAACTAGCGCTTTCGGCTGGCCCATCCGCTGAGATTCTCCGGCGGCCAGGATCGCGGCGGCGAGCATTGCGTCACTCCTGCAATAGCTGGGCGATTTCTGAAATTTTCACGGATTTATTGGGAAGATTCTGTGCGTTGCGGCGGACGGCGATCAATTCTGCCGTGACGCTGATGGCGATCTCCTCGGGAGTAAGCGCGCCGATTTCCAAACCCACCGGCGCGTGCACGCGATCGAACTGCGCGGCAGTGAATCCTTCCTTTTCGAGCGCTTTGTAAACGGCAATCACCTTGCGCTTGCTGCCCATCATGCCGATGTAACGCGGCACGAAACCGCGCGCCTCGGTTCCGAGGGCCCAGGCCAGCACACGCATGTCCCCGCTGTGCCCGCGCGTGACGATCAGCAGGTAGGAAGACGAATTGGGCTGGATTTTTTCGAAGGCATCCGCGTACGAAGTGTAAATCTCCGTGGCCATCGGAAAACGTTCCGCGTTCGCGAACGCTTCGCGGTCGTCCACAATCCCGATTTTGAATCCGGCCTGGTGCGCGATGGGCGCAACGGCGGTGGAAACGTGGCCTCCTCCGAAAATGTAAAGCAGAGGCCGCGGCAGGACGGGCTCGACGAAAATCTCCAGCGTGCCGCCACAAATCAGGCCGGCGTCGTACTCGGCATCGTGATTGAGATTGAACGTTAATTTGCGCGGCTGCTCGCTGATGATCACTTCTTTCGCCGCCGCCCAGACTTCCGCTTCCACGCAGCCGCCGCCCACCGTCCCCAGGATCGAACCGTCATCCCGCACCAGCATCCGCGAGCTTTCATAGCTGGGGATCGAACCGTTAGTGTGCACGATGGTCGCGAGCGCTCCCCGCTCGCCCGCCCCCCGCATCCTCACCACTTCTTCAAAAATGTCCATTTTCGTGTTTCGACTCGGTCGCGCTATCTCTGGCTGGGGCAGCAGCAAGAGAGCAACAGAGAACTTGTAATCGTTGGCGGTTGGGTACGCGCCAGACGGAAGAAGTGCAACTGCCATGCGCCGCTTGCCGCGCTCCGAGTTTGTGCTCGGGCCCCATGCAATTACCGTAGCACAACGTCACGATAATTTCATGCGCCGGTGTGCGTCCAACCGGGCGTCGTGCTGAGAATAAGGTCGCGGCGCGCCGAGCAGTTGATCTGTGCGCTGAAAATATCAGCGATCTTGTAACGCTTTCACCGCCTTCGTCACTACTAACAAATAACGTGAGCAAGGAGGCGGCGTGCTCTGGACTTTTTTGCTTTTGATAGTTGCGATCGGATATGAAGCTTTCGGTGCGGCCAGCCGTTTTTCCGCCATGAGTGCCGACGATGCGCTCGGTCGCGAGGACTGATTTACGGTGGCTCTGGGAGTTACTCCGGCGTCCGACGCCGGGCAATAGCGATGTATAATTAAAGCATGGCCAAGCGGGTGATCCACGTCTCCGAAGAAGAAGCGGCCAGCGACTTTGCCTCGCTGACGTCCCACGTGCGCGCCGGCGAGGAACTAATCATCGAAAGCAATGCACGTCCTCTAGCCATTGTAGGTCCCGCCGCTCCTGAGCACTGCACCATCTCAGAATGCAGCGCCCTGCTCCCTGAAGACTCGACGGCCACCATCGATCCGGACTTCGCCAAGGATGTAGAAGCAGCGGTCGAGAGCCATCGTAAACCCCTGACCCGCCCGCATGGGACTGATACTGGACTCCAGCATTAGGGAGCGGGGATGAAGGCGATCGTTTACACCGAGCATGGCGGCCCGGAAGTCCTGAAATACATCGAGGTTCCCGAGCCGCAAATTTCGCCTTACGAGGTTCTCGTCCGAGTGCGGGCTTGTGCGCTGAATCATTTGGATCTTTGGCTGCGCCGCGGCATTCCCGGCATCAATATTCCGCTGCCGCACATTCCGGGCAGCGACATCGCCGGAGAAGTGGCCCGCGTCGGCGACAAAGTGACGAACCTAAAACCAGGCGACCGCGTCCTGCTGCAGCCGGGAATTTCCTGCGGGCAGTGCGAGTGGTGCCTCGCGGGCGAAGATAATCTGTGCCGCTCCTACACGCTCTTCGGCCGGGGTGTGGACGGCGGCTGCGCCGAATTCGTGAAATCTCCCGCTGTCAACTGCGTCCCCATCCCCGAAAATCTCGGTTTTGAAGAAGCCGCCGCGTTTCCGCTGGTTTCGCTCACTGCCTGGCACATGCTCATCACGCGCGCGCAACTGAAGCCGGCGGAGACCGTCCTCGTACTCGCCGCGGGCAGCGGTGTGGGCAGCGCGGCCATTCAAATCGCGAAAGCGTCTGGCGCGCGCGTAATCGCCACCGCCGGGTCGGACGCAAAACTCGCAAAGGCGCGGGAACTTGGCGCAGACGACGTGATCAATCATTCGACGCAAAAAATCAGCGACGAAATAAAGCGTCTTACCAATCGCCGCGGCGTCGAAGTCGTCTTCGAGCACGTGGGCCAGGCCACCTGGAACGAAAGCATCCGCAGCCTCGCCGCGAATGGACGCCTGGTCACTTGCGGTGCAACCACCGGGCCCGAAGGTAAAATTGATATCAACCTTCTCTTCGTCCGCCACATCTCGATCCTCGGCTCGTTCATGGGCAGCAAGGCCGAATTGTTTTCGGCGCTGGAACTGTTGCGGCGCGGATTGTTGAAGCCCGTGATTGACGTCGTGATGCCGCTCGAGAAATGCGCGGAAGCGCATCGGCGGCTGGAAGATCGCGAGCAATTCGGGAAAATCGTGCTGCAGGTGGCATGACGATGACGAGCGCCGCTTCAGCGATTCTGCTCCTTACCTGGGTCCTGCAAACGACCGCACCGGCGGCGAATGTCGCGCCACACGAAAAAGTAGATCTCATCCTGATCGAGAAGTCTGCGCGCACGCATCGGCAGATGGATTGGACCGACGGCTGCGTTGCAGTCACCGACGCCGAGATCCAGGAGATTGATCCTCTGGTGGCAGTAGGAAGAACAGTTGAAATTCAACCGTGAAAGTTATCGGGAGACACAGAATCATGATGGAAGACCCTGAACAGAAAACGCCGCGCACGGTGCGCACCATGTGGAAGGTATTTGGCGCGCTTGTCGCAATCGTCGTGCTTTACATGGCATACACCTTCTGGTCGCGCTGGCAGGAAAATCAGGATCTCGCCGCGAAGCAGAAGGCGGCGCAGGCGACCGAGCAACGCGATGAGGCCGAAAAGACTTACGACACGCTCGGCGGCAGCGAATTCAAGATCATCAGCTTTTACGCCTCCCCGGGCGTGATTCATCGCGGCGACACCGTGGACATGTGTTACGGCGTTTCGAACGCAAAATCCGTGAAGCTCGATCCTCCCGAAGCCAACGTGTGGCCGTCGAACGACCGCTGCATGCAAATCTCGCCAAAGAAAACCACGACCTACACCTTCACCGCCGACGACGGCAAGGGCAACACCAAGACCGCCACGCTCACCATTGAAGTGAAATGATTTGTGCGCAAGCAATTCGCGTCTGCCTGCGTCCCGCCGGCTAATGGCCCGCGACTACAATTGACCGCCGCGCCGGACCGCCGTTGTATTTGAATTTGTAGGGACCGGTTCGGCAGTATCGAACCAGGCCGCGTGCTGCCTTGCTTTGTCGCCTGCGCAGTCCTTGTCGCGGAATTCTCGGGAATTGGCGTACCATGTGGGCGCGCGAATCCCTTTGACGAAAGGTCCCAGCCTTGAACAAGCCCGAAGAAGTGAAAAGCGCTGGACGCCGGCAAGCACGGCGGAAATTTCTGCAAGCCGGCGCAATGACCGGCATGGCCGCGGCGTTTGCGCCGGTATTGTGTTCGTCGCGTGTCGAGGTTCGTGACAACGCCGCGGCGGCGCCTGCGCGCGCCGAACACCCGTACAAGGCCGACGATGTAAAACCATTCGAACTCGACGAGATCACCATCGCGGAACTGCAAGACGGCATGAAGTCCGGGAACTACACTGCGCGCTCGATCGCCGAGCTGTACCTCTCGCGCATCGACGCAATTGACAAAAACGGTCCGGCTGTCAACAGCGTAATCGAAACGAACCCCGACGCGCTCGCCATTGCCGACGCCCTCGACAAGGAGCGCAAGGAAAAAGGCCCGCGCGGCCCGCTGCACGGCATCCCCGTGCTGCTGAAAGACAATATTGACACCTCCGATCGCATGATGACGACTGCAGGTTCGCTCGCGCTGGTGGGAGCGCGGCCGCCGAAAGATTCTTTCGTCGCGCAAAAGCTGCGCGAAGCAGGCGCGCTGATTCTCGCCAAGTCCAACCCCAGCGAATGGGCCAATATCCGTTCGAGCCATTCCACCAGCGGATGGAGCGGGCGCGGCGGCCTGACGAAAAATCCCTACGCGCTCGACCGCAATCCTTGCGGATCGAGCTCCGGCTCGGGCGCGGGCGTCTCCGCGAATTTAGGCGCCCTCGCCATCGGCACCGAAACCGACGGTTCGATTGTGTGTCCCTCGTCGGCGAATGGCACCGTCGGCATCAAGCCTACTGTGGGGCTCGTCAGCCGCAGCGGCATCATTCCGATTTCGCATACACAGGACGGCGCCGGACCGATGTGCCGCACCGTGCGCGATGCGGCGATTCTGCTGGGCGCTCTCACGGGCGTTGACCCCGACGACAACGCCACCGCCGCCAGCAGCGGCAAATCGTTCAACGATTACACGCGCTTTCTCGATGCGCACGGATTGCATGGCGCGCGCCTTGGCGTGGTCCGCAAATATTTCGCCTTTAACGATGAGGTGGACGCGTTGATGGGGCAGGCGCTCGATGTGATGCGCAAAAGTGGCGCGGAGATCGTGGATCCGGCGGACATCGAGACCATCGGCAAGACCGGCAAAAACGAAGACATCGTGCTGCTCTACGAACTGAAAGCCGATCTGAATGCCTATCTCACGCGCCTGGGACCAAACGCGCCCGTACACACGTTGAAAGAAGTGATCGAGTTCAACGAGAAAAATCGCGAAAAGGAGATGCCTTACTTCGGGCAGGACATGTTCCTGAAGGCCGAAGCCAAGGGACCGCTTACCACCAAGGAATATGTAGACGCCCTCAACGAAAATTTGCGCCTCGCGCGCCAGGAAGGAATTGACGCGACGATGGACAAATACAAACTCGACGCGCTGGTCGCTCCCACCGGCGGACCCGCCTGGATCACCGATCTCGTTGACGGCGATAACGGCGCTGGGCAGAGCTCGACAGCCGCCGCGGTCGCGTGCTATCCGAGCGTCAGCGTTCCGGCAGGGTTCGTATTCGGTTTGCCGGTGGGCATTTCGTTCTTCGGACGCGCGTGGAGCGAGCCGGTGTTGATCAAGCTCGCATACGCGTTCGAGCAAGCGACAAAGGTCCGCAAGGCGCCGAAATTCTTGCCCACCGCAAATTTGCAAACGTAACTCGCAGGCAACCGCTAATCTGCAGGAACAGCTGGGACGAAAACGCACCAACAGGACCGCAAGCGCCCCAGATGGGTCTATAATGGTCCGGATTTCGAAGCCGGGTCCCTGCTAAATAGGTGGAAGGCACAATGAACTTGCGCTATCTCCGTGTGATCGCCAAGTCCTACCTGATGGCGATGGCGTTCTGGTTCGGGATTGCGTTCTTGATGGGCTGGCAGTACGGAGCTCTCGACCGCCAACATCTTTGGCGGTCGTTTGTCCAGCTTTTGGAGATGGCCGCAGTCCGCGGATTTACGCTGGCTCTATGGACGCCGCCGATTTTCTATCTGGTTGGAAAATACCTCAAGCTTGCGGGAAATCGCGCAATCTATGTGATTGTTTGCGTTCTGGGAGCAGTGCCGTTCGTGCTGTTGCACTCAGCTCTGCAAACGCTGCTGATTCCGCAGTTCGATGAAGCGACGCATACCTACGTCGCGCGTTCCTTTCATTTATGGTTCGATGACATTCGCACGGGATTTGCCGACCAGACCTTCATCTACCTCGCCATCGTTGTAGCCGCGCACGCGTACGATTACTTGAAACGTTTGCGCACCGAGGAGCGCGAGAAATATGAGTACCAGCAGGCATTGGTTGCCAGCGAACTGCAGGCGCTCAAGACGCAGCTTCATCCCCACTTTCTTTTCAATACTCTACACGGAATTGCCACCGTGGTTGATGCAGACTCGAAGAGCGCCAGGGCTATGATCATCAAGCTTTCGGATCTGCTGCGCACCGCGCTCGACCGCGACAACGTGGACCTGGTTTCCCTCGAGGACGAACTCCGGTTTGTGAAGGAATATCTCGATCTGGAAAAGATGCGCTTTGGCAGCCGCCTGAAGGTCGAATGGTGGATCTCTCCAGCCACCGAAGGGCTTTTAGTGCCGCAGATGATACTTCAGCCACTCGTCGAGAATGCGATTCGCTACGGCGCTTCCGCCGCACGCGAGGGCGGATGGGTCGCGGTCGCGGCCACCGAGAAAGACGGCATCCTCGAGATCCAGGTGCGTAATAGTGTGGCCAGCAAGACCTGCAGTGGAACGGGCGTCGGGCTCAGGAATACCGAGGCCCGTCTGAAATATTTGTATTCCGGCGACGCAAGCCTGCGCCTGACGGTTTCCGAGGATCGCATCGCCACCGTAAGCCTGGTTCTGCCGGCGCTGCATTCGCAACCGCGCAAAATGGGAAAGCTCAATGGCCAGACCGTCGGCTCGTTACTCCATTAGTTCTCGCCGCCCATCCCTCTCCGTGCCTCTCTGGCCGTTCTCCGTGTCCTCCGTGGTAAATTTTTCAGCTTTTGCTTCTGGCGCCTTCAATTCTTACCTGTCGAACAATTCGGCGAATTATTCTATGATGCACTCGGCCCAGCAAGCCGGCGTTAATTTGCGACCGAACCGGCATCATCGGGGCCTCGCTCGATTGGCAGGCCTCCAAGAATGGACATCCTTGAGAAATCCATGAATACGTCCCCGCTCACACGTGCCTCGGCACTCGCAACATCCAGATGGGCCAAGAAGCTCCGAATGTCTGCATTGGCTCTCGCGCTTTCCTGCGCGGCTTTCCCACAAAATCTGTCCGCGTTTCAAGACGACCAGGAATCCCAGCAGCCGGCGCAGACCGCACAGGCGCCGCAAGCGCCGGCCTATACGCCGCAGTCTGCCGATCAGTTGCAGCAACTGGTCGCGCCGGTCGCGCTGTATCCTGATTCGCTGGTGGCGCAGATTCTCGCGGCGTCGACGTTTCCCGCGCAAATCGTGGAAGCCGATCGCTGGGTGCAAGATCACTCGGATTTGAAGGGCGACGCGCTCGCGCAAGCGGTTGATCAGCAACCGTGGGATCCCAGCGTCAAAGCGCTGACGGCCTTTCCATCCGTGCTCGCGAATATGGACAAGAATCTCTCCTGGACGTCGTCGCTCGGCGACGCCTATTACAACCAGCAACAGGATGTAATGAACGCCATACAAGTGATGCGTCAGAAAGCGCAAGATTCCGGAAACCTAAAATCCACGCCACAACAGACAGTCGAGCAGCAGGACTCCTCGATCGTTATCCAGCCCGCAGATCCTCAAGTCGTTTACGTTCCGGCCTATGATCCATGGCTTGTTTACGGCTATCCCATAACGCCGTGGCCGTACTGGTATCCGACTCCCGGCATCTGGTTTGGCGGGCCGTATCTTTCCTTCGGCGTCGGCTTCGGAGTTGGATATTACGGCGGGTACGGATGGGGCTGGAACAACTGGGGAGCGGATTGGCGCGGTCGCGGCGTGATCTATAACAACAACCGCTACTACTCGCGCAGCACCACGTTCTACAACCGCAACAATTATTACCGCGCCGGGGGCGAGCATGGCGTGGCCAACAACGTTCACGCCGCGGCGCCCGGCGGCGGAGGTGCCTATGGTCGCGGGGGAGCAGGAGTTTACAACGGTGCTGGGGCGGCTCCCAAGCCATTCAATGGTGACAGTCGCGCGGCCCGCGGATTCGGCTATTCGCAGCCCCAGGGTCAGCAAAACGATTCCCGCACGGAGAATGGAATGAGCTCTGGCGCGTTAAGCGGTTACGACCACGGCGGCGAATCGCGAAGTTATTCCTCGCGGGGAGCTGAGAGTTTCGGAGGCGGCGGTGGCTCGCGCGGCGGCGGTGGCGGCGGCGGACACCACCATTAAGTCTAGAGAAGACCATTGGCATCAGCATCGCGCCAGCGATGTGGAAAGGGAGAAGAAAGTCATGCGTCGGACCAAGCAAAATCCCAGTGACTCTAGGAGCGGCAAGACCACGAAGTTCGCCCTTGCGGCTACGCTTCTGGCGGCGAGTTTTCCAGCGATTTGCCCTGCGCAGCAGCAGGGTCAGAAAACGTATTCCACGGCGGAGGAGGCGACCAAGGCACTCGTCGCTGCAATAGAGAAAAACGACGAAAAAGCCATGCTCGAAGTTTTGGGGCGGGACGGAAAACAAATCGTTTCGTCAGGTGATCCCGCCGAGGACCAGCAAAATCGCGCGAACTTCTGTCAGAAATATCAGGCGATGCACCGGCTGGTCACCGAACCCGATGGCACAACCACTCTGTATATCGGCGCGGAAAACTGGCCCACGCCCATTCCCATCGTTAAGAAAGCGAGTCAGTGGTACTTCGATACCGACGCAGGCAAGCAGGAGATTCTGTTCCGGCGCATTGGCAAGAATGAGTTGTCGGCTATTCGCGTTTGCGGCGAGCTGGTCGCGGCCGAGAAAGAATATTTTGCAAAGTACGGAAATGAATATGCCCAGAAATTTGTCAGCGACGAAGGCAAACAGAACGGTCTCTACTGGGCTGCTACCGACAAACTATCCGAAAGCCCAGTCGGCCCGCTCGTCGCAAACGCGGGTGGCGACGGCATCGTCGCAGCGAACGGTGGGAGTCATGAGCCGTTCCGCGGCTATTACTTCCGGATTCTCGTCGCGCAGGGCAGGGATGCCTCCGGCGGCGCGATGGATTATGTAGCCGACGGCAAAATGACCAAGGGTTTCGCGTTCGTCGCCTACCCGGCCGTGTATCGCGATTCCGGCGTGATGACCTTCATCGTGGCGCAAGACGGCGTCGTCTACGAAAAGGATCTGGGCAAGGCCACCGTTTCTCTGGCCAAGAACTTAAAAGCCTACGACCCAGATTCCACCTGGACGAAGTCCGAGGAGCCGGAACAATCCGCGGATAGTAATCAGAAGACCGAGTAGGCGTAGGTCAATGATCGACCGCGGCTTTGCCGCGCCGATCCGGCCGTCCTTGCCGAGCGCATGGGGTAATCACTGTATTGTCCGGGTGCCGTAAGTTCTTGAAACTGGTTCTTTTGTCCGCAGTCTGGTTTTTTCTTGCAACTTCACATTTAGCTGCGTCGTCCAAACTTGTAGGTAGGAGGAGTCCAAATGACGGACCCTTACAAATTGATGAGCGCTCCCATTCGAGAATACCGCTGGGTTAGAAAAATTCTAGCTTCCGCCCTTGCTTTGGGACTGTTGTTCGCTACTTGGCCGCAGAACGCGGCGGCTTATCAAGATGCGCAAAACACGCAAGCCTCGCCGCCCGCCCCGCAGTATGCGCCTCAAACTCCCGAGCAATTACAGCGGTTGGTTGCGCCGATCGCGTTATATCCCGATTCTCTTGTGGCGCAGATTCTGGCAGCGTCCACTTTTCCGGACCAGATTGTCGAGGCCGACCGCTGGGTGCAGCAGCATCAGGACCTAAAAGGTGATGCGTTGGCGCAAGCGGTTGACCAGCAGCCCTGGGATCCCAGCGTGAAAGCGCTTACCGCGTTTCCAACTGTGCTGGGCAACATGGATAAGAATCTTTCCTGGACTTCGTCCTTGGGCGACGCCTACTACAACCAGCAGCAGGCCGTGATGGACGCGATTCAGGTGATGCGCCACAAAGCGGAGCAGGCGGGCAATCTCAAGTCAACTCCGCAACAAACCGTGGCGCAGCAGGGATCCGATGTCGTCATTCAGCCCGCAAATCCCCAGGTCGTTTATGTTCCGGCTTACGACCCTTGGGCCGTGTACGGATATCCCGTCGCGCCGTGGCCGTATTGGTATCCGTACCCAGGCATCTGGTTTGGCGGGCCGTACCTATCGTTCGGAATTGGTTTCGGCGTCGGTTTCTTCGGCGGTTTTGGCTGGGGCTGGGGCCACTGGGGGGCTGACTGGCATGGGCACGGCGTATATTGGGGCGGTCATCCTTACTACTCCCACAGCGCGACGTTCTACAACCGCAATAACTACTACCGCAGCGGCGGGTATCGCGGCGTGGCCAACAATGTTCGACGCGGCGCGCCAGGCGGCGCATACGGTCACGGCGGTGTTTACAACCGCGGTGGTGCGACGGCGCACCCGTTCAGTGGCGACAACCGCGCGGCCCGCGGGTTCGGCGAATCTCGCGGCCAGAGCGGTCTCCATTCGGGAGCTTTCAGCGGATACAACCACGGTGGGCAATCGCGAAGTTTTTCAGCGCGCGGAAGCAGCAGCTTCGGCGGATCCCGGGGCGGCGGCGGATTCCACGGCGGCGGTGGGCATGGCGGCGGCCACCGATAACCTTGAATTTCAGCACCGATCGTACTGCATAGACTAAAAGTGGAGAGATCATCCATGGGCGGAAGCAATCTGAAGGCGGGAACCGGCAGTCAAGCCATGTTTCTTAAACTAACGATGTTCGCGGCGATCCTGATCGCATTCGGGCCCGCGGCAGCACTCGCGCAAGAGCAGGGACAGAAAACCTACTCTTCCGCCGAGCAGGCCAGTAAGGCCTTGTTCGACGCCGCGCAGCAGAATGACGAAAAGGCGCTGCTCGCGGTGCTCGGGCCTCATGGCCAGAAAATTATCTCCTCCGGAGACCTCGTCGAGGATGAAGCCGCCCGCAGCAATTTTGTCGAGAAATATCAGGTCATGCACCGCCTGGTGAAGGAACCCGACGGAACCACCACGCTCTACATTGGCGCGGAGAATTGGCCGTCTCCGATACCCCTGATGAATAAGGGAGACCTGTGGTATTTCGACACTGTGGAAGGCGAGCACGAAATCCTCTTCCGGCGCATTGGCAAGAACGAACTGTCGGCGATTCGTGTTTGCCAGGAATTGGCAGCGGCGCAGAAAGATTATTATTCGAAGCAGAACAACGAGTATGCCACGAGGTTTGTCAGTGACGAAGGCCAGCACAACGGGTTGTATTGGCTCGATACCAATAATCAGTTTGAAAGTCCCATCGGCCCGTTGGTCGCCAACGCCGGCAGCTCGGGCGGACTGGCGAAAAACTTGGACTCCGGGCCCGTTCCGTTCCGCGGCTACTATTTCCGCATCCTCGAAAGCCAAGGGAAAAGCGCTCCCGGCGGCGCCATGGATTACGTTGTTGACGGTAAGATGACCAAAGGCTTCGCGTTTGTGGCTTACCCGGCCGTGTATCGTGACTCCGGCGTCATGACCTTCATCGTCGGCCAGGATGGCGTCGTATACGAAAAGGACTTGGGCAAGCAGACCAACGAACTCGCCAAAAGCATGAAGGCCTACAACCCCGACTCCAGCTGGCAGAAGGCGGAAGATCAGGAAGGAACCACCGCGGATAATCAGAGAAGCGAGTAGGTTCAAAATTTCAGCTCGGCCTTCGCAGCACTCCGCGGCCATCATTCCTGTGTTAGGCGATTGCGAGACGAGCCGAACCCGCTACATTCCGCTGGATTGCGAGTTCGCGCGGTGCCTCTTCTTCGTGTGACGATGCCCGTCGGCTTTTTTCTTGGCAACCGGTGCCGGCGCTGGCGCCTGTGCCGGCAGATCCGAATTAAAAATGTCGGTGACCGCCTTCCAATTGCCGTCCGCCTGTTTTTTCCAAACCTCCACAAACTTGCCGCGATCGCTCATCGGCTTGCCTTGCGCATCTTTGGTCGTCATCTGATACACGCCGATCACGTAGCCCAAATCGCCGGAGCGCGCGACCTCTACTTTCGTGGTTTGCCAGCTTAAGGACGTGCCGGGAGTAAGCAGCGAAGCCCACGCCGCGCGAATCGACTGCTTGTCGCTCGCGATCGGAGCGTTGGGTGCCAGCAGGGAAGCATCATCACTGTAATAGGAAACTGTGGCATCCACGTCTCCCGACGCAGCCGCCTTGGCCCATTGCGCGTCCGTATTTTGAATGGCGGCCCCATCCGCCGCCCGCGTGTCCTTCGGCTCCTGCTGTCCGCAGCCCGCTGCAAGTAACACCAGCGCAAGACCAGCCACAGCGATCCCAGCATGAAATAAATTCCGCGTGAATCGGTGTCCTTTTTCGCGATAGCCCGCCATGGATAATTCCTCCAGGTATAGGAAACTGCTGAGAAGACTCTGCGACCAGATCTTAGGTCGAGCCACGAGGCGAGTCAATCAAGACGGACCGCAACGCCTGCGGGGTAGGAGCTGATCGCACGGGGCGTATTGCTAGAGAAGCCTGACGCAAACCCGGCTGCACTCGCCCACAGCGCCGAGAACTTCGTAGTTCGCCCGGAAGCCTTCACAAAAAACTCGAAGGCGCGGTACTCGTCTAACGAGCAGATGAAGTTGTCGAATAAAATGATGCCGCCGCGCGTCGTGACACACACCGCCACGAGAGTGCGCACACTCGGGAGATTCCGGCCGTCGGGTATCATAATGAGACACCCCCGACCTGACTGTAGAATTGCCGGCCCAACATTGTGAACTGGCCGAAGGGGCAGATGCATCTAAGCGTTAATTTCCTTGGCTGGAACGCAGGGTCGCGCAGGACCACGTAGACCCCAGACGCGGCATCTCGTTCGCTTCTGAAACCTCGCGCGATGCGTGCCGAGTCCGCAGCTGCGTTGCAAAGCGCGCCGCAAACGGGCAAAATGACTACAGCGGGTGAATCTAGAGCCGCTACGGAGTTGCGCAGACGATGGCCGTCGAACTTGGCAAAGGCGTGACGCTGGAACCGCCCGGGCAGGACGCGAATTTCCTGAAGGATGAGGGAATCCTCTTCGCGTCGCTCGATAAGGTGGTTAACTGGGCGCGGCGCAGTTCGATCTGGCCGATGTCGTTTGGGCTGGCCTGCTGCGCGATTGAAATGATGTCCATGGCGTCTTCGCGCTACGACATCGCCCGGTTCGGCGCGGAAGTGTTTCGCGGCTCGCCGCGCCAATCGGACTTGATGATTATCGCCGGGCGCGTCTCGGTAAAAATGGCGCCGGTGATCAAGCAGCTCTACGAACAAATGCCCGAGCCGAAGTGGGCGATCTCGATGGGCGCATGCGCCACCTCCGGCGGAGTGTTCAATAACTACGCGGTAGTGCAGGGCGTAAACCAGGTAATCCCGATTGACGTCTACGTCCCAGGCTGTCCCCCACGCCCCGAAGCGTTACTCTACGCCATCTTCCAGCTGCAAAAGAAAATTGACGCCGACCGCGGCAGCTTCATGCGCTCGATGAATTTCAGCAAGAGTTAGGTTGGTATGCAAGGTCGAGCGCCGGTGCGCAGCTCGTAGCTCTCCTTCAGCAATCCTAAATCAAGAAGTCAACGGTGCTGTGTTTGACCGAGCGGCTCGGAAGTCGCAGACCTCTTCGACTCCGTACGAAGGCTTCTCAGGATGCGATTGATCTCCGGCTGCGTCAACTTGGCGCGATCATTCGCGGTCCCACAGATAATCTCGGCGTAGTAACTCCCGCTTCTGTCGAACACCTCAAGTTGCGTGCTCGGCGCCTTCTGTGGGTCACCGATTTGGAATCCGCGCTTGTCGGGCAAATCGAATGAGAAAACGCCCGTGCTGAGGCTCGCTGGGAATGCAATCGCCTTGATCGTCAGCAGAGTCTCAGCGCGAACTGCTTCGGCTCTCGGTCCAAACAAGCGAACGCTCGATGGCGTGGTTTTCAGCAATGCCGCGTACTGATCGTACGCCGGCAGCTTCGTCAACTCGCCTAGGACAGGCTGCAGACCGTTCATCTGCAGAGATTGGTCCTCGACAATTTCGGTCAACAAGCCGGCGTGATTCGTGGGGGCTATAAAGATAACGCTCTGACCGGACGCGAACTTCAGCAGCACGAGTCCGTGTTGTCCTCCCTTTTCTGTCAAACCGCCCGTCCAAGGCACCTCGAATGCGTATCCAAAGTAAGATAGCGTAGTACCCGCGGCCTCAGACACCGCATAGTCCGTAAGCGGCTGCTGAGTCACCAATACAGCGGGGATCTTCTTGGCTTCCCATCTTGCTGTAAAGAAAAGTGCGAGCGGCGGCCCGAGTACGGCAATGAGGACGCTCACTGCGAAAATCAGTACGCCCACGCGCAAGAACGCACACAGAACTCGTCTTCCGAGGGAGGCTCGTTCCCAAGCCGTAACCTGAATGAGCGCGGCCATTGATCCAATTCTTGCAAGCCCGCAACCCCGCGGCAACGCGAGCCGGGCGCGCAGTTCCAGATGTTAACTGTTCCTTCGGCCAGTACCTCCGAATGCCAGTTGGCTCTTAAACTGACATCTGCGGGTGTGCGGAAGAGCAAAATTCACGGCAGACATGCCGAGGGAATTTCCCGCATACGCGTGTATTTGCTAGAAAACTTCGGCGGTGCCGCCGTCGCAATCGAGGATACTGCCTGGGGTATTGTGTTCGCGACGAACGTAAGCCATGCCGATGGCCGTGCCTGTCGCGGGTGAAAATGCCGAGCTGGTGATGATGCCGACTTCTTTCGCTTCGGCGTCCCTCGTACGCAAGCGCGTCAGCGGCACCGGCGGCTCGCTCGAAGAAAATTTCAATCGCACGCGCCGTCGGTTCACCTGCCCACGCGACCTCACACGCTCCACAATTTCCTGTCCCGTGTAGCAACCCTTGCTGAAACTGATGTGCGAAGTCTCCAGCGCCGCCTCGTGGGGAATCACCGTGTCGTTGAAATCGTCAGGAAAGCACGGTACGCCCGCCTCCAGCCGCAACGTATTCAGCGCCCGCATCCCGATGGGAGCCCCGCGCATGGCATGAATGCTGCCATGTAGAAATGTCCACAGCCGCGACAGGCTCTCGCGCGGCGCGATAATCTCCGCCCCCGGCGCGCCAAAATGCGAATGCCGGATCAAATGGCAGGCGACGCCATCCATTTTCACTTCCGCCATTGCGTGCTCGGAAAATCCCTCAAGCGCAAGACCGCAAGCTTCGGAAACCACGGTTCCGGCGCGCGGCCCTTCCACTGCAATCGTGCCGAATTGCTCGGTCACGTCGCTGAGCGTGACGTCGTCCATGATGATGAATTTATCCAGCGTCGCGACCGTCCGCTCGCGCACCGACGCATGCGAGAGAACCAGCAGCTTGTCTTGCAGTGCGTAAATCTCCAGCTCCGCCAGGATGTGGCCTTGCGGGTTCAAAAGCAGCGCCAGCGTCCCCATGCCTTCGCCGAGCGTCTTGATATCGTTTGAAACGATCGCGTTCAAGTAGCGCGCGCGGTCCGGGCCGGTCAATTCGACGATAGCGTGCCAATTCGTATCGAATAGCGCGACGTGTTCCCGCGCCGCGCGGTACTCCGCATCGAAACTCGAAAATAATTCCGGCAGCCGGCAGCCGTTAAACTCAGCGAGCCGCGCTCCAGCGTGCTCTTCTTCGTGAATCAGTGGCGTTTCCATTGGTCCCGCGATGCTCCTTTTGTCGGCGACGTCCTTGCGCAATCCTCAGATTTCATCTTATCAAACCACGCTGCGCCGATTTTGCGGTAACATCGGCACCGCAATTTCGTCGTCGATGCGCGCCCGATAGCCGGAGCGTCCGGCGTCTTCATCCTCGAAAGGTAGCCAAGGCCGTGATCGTCATCCAGCATCTGCTCGCACTATTTCTGATTGTGGTCGCGCCGATCTGGGATCATTTCGCGACCGAGCGCCTGAAAGCTTCCAAAGAATCCCGCGTAAAGATCGCGTACTACCGCACGATGGTCATCGTTAGCTGGCTGACGTCGGTGATTGCACTCGTGGCCGTTGGCTGGCGCGCAATTCTTACGTTCAACCTGGGTGCCGCGAGTCCGTCGTGGTTGCCGCAGCGCGCCGCCGCTCGCACGTTCGTGGCGGGAGTCTTGATTGGATTGCTCTTGGTTGTTGCTCTCTCAGCGCTGCAGGCGCGGCGCAGCGCAGCCATCCAGAAAAAAATGGAAAAGGCCTTCCTTCGCCTGAGCTTCATCCTGCCGCTGACCGGCACAGAGCGCACCTGGTGGATTTTCGTCAGCCTGACGGCGGGAATCACCGAGGAGATCCTTTATCGCGGATTCCTAATCCATTATTTCTTCGCCGCGCCTTTTCACATCGAACTTGCCGTGGCCGTCATCGTCTCCAGCGTCATTTTTGGCGCGCCCCATCTTTACCAGGGCGTTGCCGGAGTTATTTCCGCTGCGATCCTGGGATTCGTCTTCAGTGCGATTTTTCTCATGACCGGCACTCTGCTGATTCCGATGGTTCTCCACGCTTTGATGGATCTGCGAATCTTGCTCATCCTCGGACCCAATCCGCAGCTTGCGACCGAAGCGTAACGCGGTTCCGTGGCTTGTTATACTTCCAGCATGGCGCAAAAGCTCATCCACGAAATCATTTCGGTAGGGATGCTGCAGTGCAATTGTTCGATCCTCGGCGATCCCGCAACGCGCGAAGCCATCGTAGTTGACCCCGGCGACGAAACCGAGCGCATCCTGGAAATTCTGCGCGCGCACAAATTGAATGTCCGCGCCATCATCAGCACCCACACGCATATTGATCACGTCGGCGGCCTCGCAGGACTGCACAAAGCCACCGAAGCTCCCGTGCTGATTCATGAAGCCGACCTCGAGCTCTACCGCCATCTCGATATGCAGGCGCAATTTCTGGGGGTGCGCACGCCGGAAAGCACGCGCATCGAGGATTTTGTGAAGGAAGGCGACACGGTGCGCTGGGGCGATTACGCCGCACGCGTCCTCCACACACCTGGACACACGCCGGGCAGCATCAGCCTCTACGTTGAAAAAAGCGGCGCAACAGGTCAATCTTACCTGGACGCCGCGCGGCCCGAGCCCGCCAAGACCTCTGCGCAGGCGCATCTGAGCGCCGCTCTGCAAAGCCCTTCGCACGGCCAGGGGCACGCGCAGGCACAAGACGCCGCGCGGCTCCTCGCCGGCGACACTCTATTTCAAGGCAGCATCGGCCGCACGGACCTGTGGGGCGGCTCGCTCAAAGACATTCTGAATTCCATCCGCGATAAGCTGCTCGCGCTACCGGACGAAACGCTGGTCATCCCCGGCCACGGCGAATCCACCACCATCGGCGCCGAGCGCGCCGCAAACCCTTACTTGCGATAGGAGGCATCACGGAGCGAACTCCGCCATGCCGACGCCTCTCCGCGCCCCCTCTTAGCCGTTCTCGGTGTCCTCGGGGTTCGCTCTTTCGTGGCCTTGGCGATCGCGCCTAAAACTTCACGTCCTTGATGTGCGTCGCAAACGACCAGTAATTCCCAAACGCATCCTCGACAGTCGCCGCGCGGTCGCCATACGGCTCATCCTTGGGTGCGCGCAACGATTTCGCTCCGGCGCTCAACGCGCGCTCGTACACCGCATCGGTGTCCGGCACGTACAGGTGCAAGTGGAAGGGCATCGGTGCACTCTCGCCACGCAATTCGCCTACCGCCAGAATCGAATCCCCGATGCGTATTCGCGAATGAATCACCGCGCCGGAGGGAGCCTTGTGCATGAACGCTTCCTCCGCCCCCACCGCCTGCTTCATGAATTCGATGAATTGCGCCGCGCCGCGCGTGCTGAAGCCCGGCACAATGTCCGGAGTGTCCGGCATAACGTGCGCGGAAATCCGCCGCGCAGTGAGGTACCAATGATTGCCGGAGGGGTCCGCCACTCCCGCCTCGCGGTCGCCATACACTTGCTCGACGGGCTCGTAAAGCGATGTTCCGCCGGCATCCAGTGCGCGCCGGTAGCTTGCGTCCACATCCTCCACGAACAAAATATGCATGGCCGCGCGCGCCGGAAATTCCGCGCTGCCGTCACTCAGCTCCAGTATTGAATCGCCGATGCGCAATTCAGCATGCATGATTTTCTCGCCGGCAGGAACGCGGAAGCGTTCTTTTGCCCCCAGGCCTTCCTTGAAAAAATCAATCAAACGTCCTGCATTCGTAGCCAGCAGATACGGCGTGACGGTGTGGAACCCTTCGCGAATGTATTTCACGGTCGCCGCGGGCTTTTCCGCCGGAGCTTCGGGAGCCTTCGCTTGCGAGACGCCCGAGTGCATCGAGAGATACCACAAATTGCCGGCAGGATCCTTTACGCTGCCCACGCGATCCCCATAAGGCTGGTCCACAGGCGGCTTCACCGAGCTGGCCCCCGCATCCATCGCGCGCCGGTACCAGGCATCCGCATCATCCACGTACAAATAGAATGTGCTGGGCATGAACCGATACGGTCCCATCGCGTCACTCATTTCCAGCTGCGCGTCTCCTATCTTGATTGTCGTGTGCCAAATAAGCCCTTCCGGCGAGGTGGCCCTACCAAGATCTTCGGCGCCGAATGCGCGCTGCAAGAATTCAATTAACGAAGCGGCACCATTAACATGCAGATAGACTTGCACGCTCTGAACGCTTTCAGGCTTAAACGGCTTTTCTCCCAAATACGTCGGGAAAGAAATGCGCCAAATATTCCCAGACGCATCCTTAACGGTCGCGAGACGCTCGCCGTAAGGCTGATCGCTCGGCTCGCTGATTGAAGTAGCTCCCGCCTCCAGCGCGCGCGCGTAAGTCGCATCGCAATCCTGGGTGTACACATGCAAAGTCGTCGGGCTCGCGGTGCCACTGAAGGATTTGCCGGGCACGCCGCCACCGACCATGACCATGGAATTCCCGATGCGCAGCTCGCAATGCACTCCCCCCGCAGCTCCCGTCGTGCGGAACACCTCTTCGGCATCCAACGTTTGCTTGATGAAGTCAATCAGTTGCGGCGCATTCGGCACCGTCAGGTAAGGCGTGATGGTCTTGAATCCCTGGGGAATATAGCTCTCCGGCGACCCTGACTTTCTCTCCTGCAGCGTCGCGGGGGCGGTGCTTTGCTCGGATGCTACTGCTGGTTTGCTGGCCATCGGTGTGCTCCCTTCGAATTCAGCTTTCAATCGTGCTCTGAAATCTTCGCGAGGCAATCCGCGAAATTGTTCGGCGATGCGCGCGAGCGGCGCAATCTTGGGATCGAGGCCATCGCCGTCGCGGCGACGCGCCGCGTCTCCAGGCGCCAGAATCGCCTGCACCGCGCGATCGAGTTGTTCGCTCAAGCTCAGCTTAGGCATGTGCTCCATCCAACTTTTTCCCCGTCACTCTCGCCGCCGCTTCGGTCCGCAACGTCTGCATTCCGCGGAACTGCAACTGCTTCACCGCGCCTTCGGTGCGGCCTAGCGCCACGGCAATCTCGCGGATGCTTTTCTGTTCGGCGAAACGCATCTCGATCACGCGGCGCTGCTCGGCAGGGAGCGAGCGCACAAGCCGGAAAAGCTGCGCGCGCATCTCGACTTCTTCGGGGCTTGGTTCACCGCTCGCGGGATCATCCGCCAGCGCTGTAGCGTTCTCGCGAGCGTGGCGCCGCCAGCGGTCCGCGATGGCATTCGACGCAATCCTCATCAGCCACGCTCCGAAAGGTGCGCCGCGCCATTCGAATTTTTTCAGATTTGCCAGGGCGTGATGAAACACCTCGGAGGTCAGGTCCTCGGCCACGTCCCGGTCGCCCACACGCCGCGAGACGTACGCGTACACGCGCTCGAAATGAATCTCGTACAGCTCGCCGAACCGGCGGGGATCCTGCTGCGCCGCTTCTACCAGCTGTCGCTCGCCGGCTTCCTGGACAAAACTCAAAGAACTCTCCGAACCCGTGCCTGCCACAGTATAAAACTGCCGGGAGGGGAAAAGGTTACGGCTGCAAGTCCTCTATCCGACGGGCCGGACGCCCTGATTCCAGGTCACTTATTGACCGTATAAGCTGGGGGACTGCCATCGCTGACCCGACCGTGGCGCCGATGCCAGTCTGGCAAGCAACATTTTGGAGTGCGGCGGCATGCCGCCGCTATCTCGTCGGCGAGGATGGCCTCGCCGCGAAGTTGCCGTTGTAGCGGCGGTCTTTAGACCGCCATTGTGTCGCTAGGTTTTTCTTGGAAATATAATTGACCAGATCAAATAAATATGTGACGATGGCAACAATTGCCGCAAGGAGGAAAGAAGCGTCGTGAAACCAAAACGGAACGCTGACGCCCGCGTGGTGGCAGCCATCCGCCGCTTCAACCGCTTCTACACTCGCCAGATTGGTGTCCTGAACGAAGGCTACCTCGGCAGTCCGTATTCTCTGACGGAGGGCCGCGTGCTCTACGAGCTCGCGCACCATAAGAAACCGACCGCAACAGCCGTCTGTGCCGCCTTGGATTTGGATCCTGGATATTTGAGCCGTATCTTGCGCGCATTCGCGAAGGCGCGACTCATCCGCACGGAGCGTTCAACGTCAGACGGCCGCGCGACCCTGCTGTCTCTAACACGGCGCGGGCGCCAAGCAATCGCTCTGCTCCATGCGCGCTCGAACCAAGAAGTCGCCGCAAAATTGCGCAGCATTCCCGAACCCGACCAGAAACGCCTGGTCGCCGCCATGCACACGATCGAGGACTTGCTGGAACCGTCGAGCGCCGCCCAGAAGGAGCCTTACCTCCTGCGGCCTCATCAGGTGGGGGACATGGGCTGGGTGGTGCATCGCCAAGGGTTGCTGTACGCGCAGGAATATGGGTGGAACCAGCGCTACGAAGCGCTTGCGGCAAAGATCGTCGCTAAATTCATCGAACATTTCGATCCGCGACGCGAACGCTGCTGGATTGCCGAACGCAACGGCGAGATTGTCGGCTCGGTATTCCTGGTCAAACATTCACCCACGATCGCGAAGGTGCGTTTGCTGTACGTCGAACCCTCAGCCCGCGCCTTGGGGATCGGCCAGCGCCTGGTAGCAGAATGTGTCCGCTTCGCGCGTCAGGCGGACTACAAAAAGCTCACTCTGTGGACGCAAAGCAATCTCCAGGCGGCGCGCCGCATTTACAAATCTCAGGGGTTTCGCCGCGGTGCAAAAAGACGGCATCACAGTTTTGGCCACGATCTGGTAGCGGAAACTTGGGATTTGAAGTTGTGATACCGCGCGCGTCAGAAACGCTCAGGCCTCGGCGCGCGTGACTCACGCTCGATTCTCGCGCTCAATCCGCATCGCTTCCATCACGCTCTGTATCAATTCTTTCGCCTTGCTGATCTCGGACTGAATGATGCGTATATCCATCACCGGCACATCCGGGTCGCGATTGGTATGACAATAAACGCCGTGCTGGCCCACCAGCACCAGCGCGTTCGTCAGCAGATCCAGCGTCACCGCCAGACGACCGCGTTGCGGGCCCATCATCGTTTCGTAGTGCTCCAGCTCGTCTTTGTGCTCATCAAATGCCGGCATGCATATGCTCCTCGCTTCATAACTTAACACCATTGGCGCACTTGGCCACCTTCCGCAGGCCGCCGAGTCTATAGGTGGACCAAGAATCTTTGCAGGCCGTAGCTTTAGCTACGACATTAGGCCCGGAAATCCGCTGCGGCTTTGGCCGCTGAAGTAGCGAATTTGCGGTTCTCACTCGGCTCGAGACCCGGGCCATAGCAGCCCGTGGGCCTATGCGTAAGGCCGGTCGGCCTGACCGATTCCTAACCAGAAATTGGTCAAATTGGATGGTCCTAGGACCTTCTATTGCGCTCTACGGAACACAAGTCCCCAGTTTGCTTTACTCCGTGACCTTCAGGCCGGATAATCTGGCTCGTTGCCCTAGAGTAGGCCTGGGTATTGTTTCAAAGCGGGGCAGCGCTTAATCGGCTTCGTGTGTCACCGCTATACTAGATACAACAGAAGTGCGTGCTCGTGAGCCGAGCGAATATCTCCGATTGCGCTTGGGGCCCGGGGCGTCGCAACAACAAGTAGCAATCTTCTTCGAAGCCGCTGCCTGGGATGAATGTGGCTTCTGAAACTCGCGGGGTGAGCAAACGATGAGACGGTCAGACTTGGTACGCAACGCGGGGAAGGGCAAGACCGTACGGACTTCCCAAATTGTTTTTGGCGAGCGGCAGCATCTTTTGCGCGTTCTGGATTCCGTCGAACGTAGTGCGCTTCCGGCCGCGCGCCTGGAACAAGAACGCCGCGTGATCGAACAATTGATTCACGCGCGCACCCAGGAATTGAATCGCATCAATCAGGGCTGGGACGAAAAAGTTGGCGTAGTGCTCAGCGCTGAAGTGAAGCCGGAAACTCTCGAGAATCTTTCCCGGCAGGCGCCCAAGGAAGATTTTTACCTGCTGCGCCTGATCAGCGAGCACCCCAAAGTTTCCGCCAAGACGCTCGGCCGTCTCTCGCATCATCCCTATTCGGCCATCCGCGAAAATATCGCGCGTCACCCCAATAGCGACGCCGCCACGCTTTCGCGTCTGAGCAAAGACCGCACGCAGCCGCTGTGGTACCTGGTGGCCTTCAACCCCAACGCTCCTTCCGGCCTGCGCAAAAAGCTCCAAGAACGCATGCGCCGCTTAGGCGAAAAATCCGCCACGCAGTAGCCGGCACAGCCACTCTCGGCTGTGCTCTTCGCTTCGCTGCGTCAACATCGCACAATTGTCGTTCCCAAGAATCTTTGTGGGTCGTGGCTTAGCCACGACATCAGCGACACGGAAGAACTGCGGCTTTCGCCGCTGAAGTTCCCACCTTATGCTGCGTCCTCCTACAAACTCTGAAACCTTGGACATTCTGTGCAGTTGTTCTCCGCAACCACCCCGCTGCATGTCCCCAATCTTTGTGGAGTAGAATGCCCGCATGGCGGATCCACCTCCTCCGGCTTCCATCGGGTTCAACATCGCGGACGAATTTATCTCCCGCCCCGCGCGCGAACATCCACAGAAAACCGCCATCCTCTGTCCCGCCGCCGCCGTAACCTACGCAGCCCTGGAATCCGAAGTGAACCGCGTCGCCCAAGCCTTGCGCGATTCGGGTTGCGAACCCGACGACCGCGTCCTGATCGTCCTCCCGGATTCGCTCGAATTCGTCGCGGCGTTTTTCGGCGCAACGAAGATTGGCGCGATCGCCGTGCCGGTGAATCCCATGGCGCGCGCGACGGATTACCGCCACTACCTCGAAAATTCCGGCGCGCGATTTGCAATTGTGGACGCGCCGATCCTGAGCGAATTTGCCGCTGGCGCGACAGCGAACACGCTCGATCTCCTCGTGGTCTGCGATCAAACGGGGGGGACCGAAAAGCCAGACCGCATCTCGCGCCGCATCCTCACCTGGGAGGACTGGTTGCCCGGGCACGCCGGCGCCGTAGCCCCGCAGACGCATCCTTCCTCGGCCACCGATCCCGCATTTTTTCTTTATACCTCCGGCAGCGGCGGCACTCCGAAAGCGGCCGTCCATCGTCATCAGGACATGCTCGTCGCCACGCGCAATTTCGCGCAAGGCGTGCTGGGCATTCGTCCCGACGACCGCCTCTTCTCGGTTTCGAAGCTCTATTTCGCCTACGGCCTGGGCAACGGTATGTATTTTCCGCTCCATTTCGGCGCGACCACAATCCTGCATCCGGACCGCCCACGTCCCGTCGAGATCGCTGCCGTGGTCATGCAGCACCGGCCCACCATATTTTTCTCGGTTCCTACTTTTTATGCCGCGCTGCTGCAGGAATCGGAGCGCGGCCTAGCCCTGGATTTTTCGTCGGTTCGCATGGCTGTGTCGGCGGGCGAATCCCTACCCGCCGAGATCTTCGATAAATTTCGCCGCCGATTCGGCATCGAAATCCTTGACGGTATCGGTTCTACGGAAATGCTGCACATTTTTCTTTCTTCGCGGCCCGGCGAAGCGCGTCCCGGCACCTGCGGCCGCGAAGTGCCGGGCTATCAAGCGCGCATCCTCAATGATTCAGGCGAGTCCGTGACCGACGGGGAAGCAGGGAGCCTCTGGGCGAAAGGCGATAGCGCCTTCGCCGAATACTGGCGGATACCCGAGCTGACGGCGCGCACCAAACGCGACGGCTGGGTCAACACCGGAGACAAGTTCACGCGCGACGCTGACGGCTACTATCACTACTGCGGCCGTACCGACGACATGATGAAAGTCTCCGGCATGTGGGTCTCGCCCAGCGAGATCGAGAATGCGCTGCTGGCGCATTCGGCGGTGGCGGAATGTGCGGTCGTCGGTCACGCCGACGCGGTCGGGCTAATCCGCCCGGTGGCTTACATCGTGCTCCGTCCGGGTGTGGTTAATTCCGCAGGCGGCCTCGATAGCGAAATCAACGGCTGGGTCCGCACCCGCCTCGCCGGCTTCAAATGCCCTCACGAATTCCGCTTCGTCCCCGAACTCCCCAAGACAGCTACAGGCAAGATTCAGCGCTACCTCCTCCGCTCTTCGTAGCGCCGGCGTCACGCCGGCTCTTCGCCGTTGAATTCGTAGCGGCCGCTGTGTCTCGCGCTTTTCGGGACGCAGCGGGCAGCCTTTCTCGCGCCCTTCAGTCCGGCAAAGACAAATTGGCTCTTTACTGATAGAATGTCACCTGTATATTGGCCTGCAGGAGCGAGCCAATGCTTCCGCTGCATCTTCAATCCGAAAGCCACATTCCCCTCTACGTGCAGTTGCGCGACCAGCTTCGCGCCCTGGTCCATTCCGGCGACCTGCGCGCCGGCGACCGCATTCCCGCCAGCCGCGAACTGGCCTCGCAACTCGGCGTGCATCGCACCACCGTCGCTAACGCCTACGCCGAGCTCGAATCCGAAGGCTTGATCCAAGGCCACGTCGGCCGCGGCACCTATATCTGCGGCTCGCCCGCGCGCCAGTTTACTCCGCCGCCGCGCACGAATGGCAATGGCGGCGGCCTGCGCTGGGAATCGCTTTTTGCCGACGAGCGCGGCGAGGATGCCCTCAGCCGCATGATGCCTGAGGTTCCCGGCAACGCCATTGGTTTCGTCACCGCGCGCCCGCCAGAGGAATTCTTTCCGGTCGAGGAATTTCGTAGCTGCTGCAACGCGGTCCTCCGCGAATCCGGCCGCAAAGTTTTGCAACTCGGCTCCTCCGATGGCTACGAACCGCTGAAGCGCGTCTTGATCGAATTCCTGCGCGAAGACGGCCTCAACGTCTCGAGCGAACAGTTGTTGATCACCGGCGGCTGCCAGCAAGCGATCGAGCTCTTGTGGAAAGCTCTGCTGCGTCCCGGCGACGCAGTCGCGCTGGAAAATCCGGCCTATCCCGGCGCTCTCGCGATTTTCGGCGCCGCCCGCATACGCATGCTGGCCGTGGGCGTGGAAACTGACGCGCGCCGCACCGGGCACGTCGGCCTCGATATTGACGCGCTCGAATCCGTGCTGATGCAGAACCGCGTGAAATTCCTCCTGGTCACTCCGGATTTTCACAATCCCACTGGCACGGTTCTTCCGGTCGCCGAACGCCGCCGTCTTCTCGAAGTGGCCGCGCGCTATCAGGTTCCGGTCGTCGAAGACCACATTTACGCCCGCATCCGTCTGCGTGGTGCCGCGCTGCCGTCGCTGAAATCGCTCGACCGTTCCGGCAACGTCATTCAAATTGACAGTTTTTCGAAAGTAGCTTTTCCCGGTTTGCGCGTCGGCTGGTGCATGGGCCCGGAAAGCGTCATCGAACGCCTGCGTTTGGTGAAACAATCCACCGACCTGCACACCGATCAACTCGCGCAAGCCACGCTCGCGGAATTCGTCCGCCGCGGTTATCTCGCGCGGTACCTCGCGAAGATGAAAAAAATCTATCGCAGCCGTCTGGAAGCGATGGAAGCCGCGTTAGAAAAATTCATGCCCGATGAAGTGGTGTGGACGCGCCCGGAAGGCGGCATGTCGGTGTGGGTCACACTGCCGGCCGGTTTCGATGCCGGGGAACTGCTCATTCACGTCCGCGAGCGCGGCGTCATCTATATCCCGGGCCGCCATTTCTATTTCCAGAATCCGCAGCCGAATACGTTGCGCCTGGGGTTTCCTGGCGTTGATGAAAAACAGATTGCGCGCGGCATCGAAAAGCTCGGCGGCCTGCTGAAAAGCGAATTTCGCAAACGCCAGCGCGGTGCGCGCAGCGAATCACAATCCCGCGTCGCGCTGGTTTAACAGTTGCATTTGTAGCGGCCGCTGGGTCCCGCGCATTTCGGGACGCAGCGGGCAGCCTTGGTTTCGGTTTGGACTTTGTAGCGGCGGACTCCAGTCCGCCATCGATGTGTCGGCAATGTTGACGATGTTGCTCAAACCAAATCCGGAAAACAGTTGCTTCGGCTGCGGCGGCGCGAATGCCCGCGGCATGCAACTAACATTCGAGCAGGACGACACTGCCAACCGCATCCGCGGGGCCTTCCGCCTCGGCCCGGAATACCAAGGCGGCGCCGGCTTCATTCACGGCGGTATCCTCGCCACGGTGCTCGATGAAGTGATGGGCAAAGTCTGCCGCTTCCGCGGCGTGCGCGCCGTCACCGCCGAACTTGGGATTGAATACTTGAAGCCAGTTCCGGTGGACGCAGACTTGCTGGTCGAAGGCTACGAAATCGAAATGAACGGTCGCAACATTCACATCGCCGGAGAAATTCGCGACCAAGCGGGCCAATTGCTAGCCCGCGGCCGCGGACGTTTCGTCATCATCGGCCAGAAGCAGCAGGGGAACGGTGCCAGCGAAATCACGAAAGCGCAGTAGAATCCTATTAAGCAGTCACGGAGAATGCACATGGATTTGATGAACAATAATTTGTGGCGTGTCAAAGTCGGCCTCGCCGAAATGTTGAAAGGCGGGGTGATCATGGACGTCACCAACGCCGAACAGGCCAAAATCGCCGAGGATGCCGGTGCCTGCGCCGTCATGGCGCTCGAACGCGTCCCCTCGGACATTCGCAAGGAAGGCGGCGTCGCCCGCATGGCCGCTCCGCGCATCATTCGCGAAATCATGGACACCGTTTCGATCCCAGTGATGGCCAAAGTCCGCATCGGCCATTTCGCCGAAGCGCAGGTTCTCGAAGCCCTGGAAGTGGATTACATTGACGAAAGCGAGGTCCTCACTCCCGCCGACGAAGAGCATCACGTCTGGAAGCACGGTTACAAAGTTCCGTTCGTCTGCGGCGCGCGCAATCTCGGCGAAGCCCTCCGCCGCATCGCCGAAGGCGCCGCCATGGTCCGCACGAAAGGCGAAGCCGGCTCCGGCAATATCGTCGAAGCGGTACGCCACATGCGCACCATCGTCAGCCAGATGAGGCGCCTAACCACGCTAGGTGAAGAAGAACTGGTCCACGAATCGAAAGAACTCGGCTCGCCCTTCGAGCTGGTCGCCTGGGTAGCAAAACACGGCAAGCTCCCGGTTCCGAATTTCTCAGCAGGCGGCATAGCAACTCCCGCCGACGCCGCGCTAGTAATGCAGTTAGGCGCCGAAGCCGTCTTCGTGGGCTCCGGCATCTTCAAATCCAGCGACCCATCGGTCCGCGCTCGCGCCATCGTAAAAGCCACCACCCATTACAAAGATCCGAAAGCCGTCCTCGAAGCCTCCGAAGAACTAGGCGACGCGATGAAGGGTCTGGACATCCGCCAGATGGACGAAAAAGATCTGCTGCAAACCCGCGGATGGTAGACGGCAGTGGCAAGTGCCAAGTGACGAGTGACATGCAACAAACAACCAGTAGCAAATAGCAAATGTGCGGCGCGGCGAATGTGCCTTTCGTCAGGGTATGGCTTAGCCGTGCCATAAGAGGCACGAAGTCAGAACGGCTTTAGCCGCTGAGGGAATGAATTGCCGCTTCGCGCAGGGCGCCTCCAGTTACGGAGTTGCGCCTTGGCCATAAACGCTTTTATCTGTGTTAATCAGTGTTCATCAGCGGTGCCTTTGACTTGTCGCACCCATCGCAAACAAAAATGAAAATCGGCATCCTAGCCATCCAAGGCGATTACGAAGCCCACTCCAAAATGCTCCAAAGCATCGGCGTCGACTACACCTTCGTCCGCACTCCCGCCGATCTCGCCGGCCTCGACGGCATCATTCTCCCCGGCGGTGAGAGCACCACGCACCTGAAAGTGATGACCGAAGAGGGTCTCTTCGACGCTCTGAAACAATTTGCCGCAAACCACGGCGCGTTTTTCGGCACCTGCGCCGGAACGATCCTGCTCGCGAAAGAAGTTCACGGCCCTGCGCAAGCCTCGCTCGCGCTCCTCGACGCGACGGTCCTCCGTAACGGCTATGGCCGCCAACTAGCCAGCGACGTCCACATGGGTCAAACCAAACTCCATCCCGAGCCGCTCGAAATGGTTTTCATCCGCGCCCCGATAATCGAAAAAATCGGCGCAGACGTAGAAGTGTTAGCCGAAGACGCCGGCCGCCCGGTGCTTGTTCGCCAGGGCCGAATCCTAGCCTCTACGTTCCATCCCGAACTAACCGACGACACCACCGTCCACGAATATTTCGCCAAGCTCGCCCGCAACGGCTCCTGAATCACACGCGCGGTGCAGGGAAGCGCGCAACCAAGCCTAGCGGCGACGTCTCGCCGGCTCTTCTGCAGTTGAATTTGTAGCGGCCGCTGTATCCCCTGGGTCCTTTGCGGGACGCAGCGGGTACGTTAGGTCTGGCGCCGGCTCGGCGACAGCTGAAGCTTGCGTCGCGCAAGCACACAGCTATACAGCCACAGGCGCCGCCAGGGATTATCCCGCAAGAAAAATCGCGCAATCCGGCACGCAGTCCAGCGAACCACGATTTATGTGGAGTGCGGCGGCGAGCCGCCGCCTTTGAGGAGTAATGCGCAACCGACAAACGACTACACGAGCCGCGCCTCGTTAAGAGCACAACGATCGACCGAGCTACCGCTCTAGCGGAACCACCCCGAATCCGCGCCAGCCTTGCGCCCTTCGTCTTCGAGCGACTCCATCTGGGCCTGCAGTTCCGCCTTGCGGTCTTCGATCTGCTTGATCTTCGCGTTCCGGTCGTTCACGTAAATAATACCCTGCATCGCTCCGCTCTGCGGATCCACGCTCACGGCGCCCAGCTTCGCAATCTCATCCTGCAGCTTGCTGATTTCCTGGTCGCACTGCGCCATTTGATCGCGGATCGCGCGCGCTCGGCCGCGCCAATACTGCTCGTCGTTTTTGCCGCTCGCCCCCGCGCCGTTCGCGGAATTGCCGCCGGAATTCTCGCCCGAACTGGTGAAGGAATTCTCCTCGCTCGAGGAACCCGTTCCAGCCGCGCTTCCATCGCCCACCACCGAAACTCCGTGCCCGGACAATTGCGACAGCTTGTCGTCGGTATACACCTTAGGCGCGCCCGACGCCGGTTTCGTTTTCTGCGCACGCGCTCGGCGCGCAATTTCTCCCAGCGAGTCCGCCGCCGGCGCCGACTGGTCCACCATCTGCGGCTCTGTCTGCGATGTCGCAGCGTTCTGTGGCGTCGCTGAAGCCTGCGTTGCCGGCTTAGATTGCGTTGAATTGTTCGCCTGGGATTTCGCCGCGGGAGATGTTTGAGTGGGCCCTGGCGCAGCTGCGCCCGATTGTCCTTGCGCAATCGCGACAGGCGCGATGCACAGCGCTGCCAGCAGCAGGGCAGAAGCCGCGCCGGGAATAGTCAAGGCGCGAAGAACGCAACGCCCCTCGCCGGCCACCCACTTGGCCGACGCGAATTCGGCTGACACATGGTCGTGGCGACGCTCGCTCATGGCTTGCCTCCACTCGGCAGGATCTTCATTTCCAAGGTAGGCCCGCCCCTGCAAGCGGTCAACGACATACCGAACTCATATATCGTCGCGGTAACCTGTACCGCAGGCCGGGTCGCGCAACCCGGAGACGATGCGCCTATTTGACCTACGCCACACGTACGGCTAAACTCCGCGGCAATCAGCGAGCAACCATGTTTGTCGTCTTCCGCGCGATCACCTACTCCACTTTGTTTATCGGGTTTTTGCTGCTCGATCTTCCCGCGCGAGTCCTATCATGGTCGGGTATCGTGCGCCCGCAGACGATTGCCGCGCCGCAAATCATAGGGATAATCATCGGCAGCACCGGCGTCCTGGTCGCGCTGTGGTGCATCTTCTTTTTCGCGACCATCGGCAGGGGCACTCCAGCCCCGTTCGATCCGCCGCGCCGCTTGGTGATTCGCGGGCCGTATCGCTTCGTTCGCAATCCCATGTACCTCGGCGCGAGCCTGGCCCTCGCCGGAGCCGCGCTATTCTACGAATCGCTGCCCTTGCTCTGCTACGGCGCCGTTTTCCTTCTCGCCTGCCATCTCTTCGTGCTCGCCTACGAGGAACCCACGCTCCGGCGAACC
The DNA here is from genome assembly GCA_963795005.1 of uncultured Acidobacteriota bacterium. Lineage (GTDB taxonomy): Bacteria > Acidobacteriota > Terriglobia > Acidiferrales > UBA7541 > Palsa-295. The sequence goes on from CAWCGE010000012.1 coordinate 170,692, forward strand.
TTTGGCCCAGATTACGAGGCCTACTGCGACCGCGTCAAACGGTGGTGGCCGCACGTACATTCCTGAAATCGCTGCGGCGCGCGGTTCGCGCGAAAATCTCTAGGCGAAACTAAAGCGAAAATGGTATCTTGTCCTCGATGGACGAGCCGCGCAAGCGCATCATCTACCTGACCGCCGCGATGTTCCTCTGCCGCCGGCTGGCGTCACTCGAAGGGCGTCCATCGCCTGCTCGCGAGGCCGCTTACCGCGACTCGATAGACATCGCCGTCGAACTCATGCGCAGGATTGACGTACGCTTTCCAACCCCGGCCAAACCATGAACCCGCGCGGCACGCTCCGCGCAGCAAAAAGAGGGGAGGACGAAAAATGAATCTCGCTGAATTCCGAACGTCGCTAGCAGAAAAACAGCCGCCGGCCGCACTATCCGTCCCGCTCGCCGCTCTCTGGTGGGATGCAAAAGGGGATTGGACCCGCGCCCATGATCTCGTTGACGAGCTCGAAACCAATGACGGCATGGCCGTCCACGCCTACCTGCATCGCAAGGGAGGCCAGATCGAGAACGCCGATTACTGGTACGCCCGCGCCGGCCGCAAGTTTGAACGACCCGCGTTCGACGCGGAATGGGAAGTCCTGGCCGAGGCGCTGCTGAAGGAGCGTCCTTTTATCGCCGCTGCCGATTTTGGAGGCCAGCGTTAAGGCACGCGCCTGCGCTGCTTTTTTATCAAATGGCCTGGGCGTGGGGCAATTTCAGTCTCTTTGCGAACTCGCGCAGTTCTTTGCCTCGCGCCTCCAGCGAGTCCCACTCCCCGAGGACGCAGCCGCACTTGGGGCAAAGCATCAGGTACACCAATTCGCCCTGAGCTTGCGCTCCGAAACCAAAATTCGGCGGCACCTTGCACGTCGAGCACACGAATACCAGCGTTCCATTTCTGGCCTTCATTCCGGATAGATGTAGTTCGATCACAACGCACCCTCTTTAGAAGCCGCGCAGTACTCCTATCGGTACTCGTACCACCAGCCTCTAAGATGCGTCAAGCCGAACCGCTAGCGATCACTCGCAGTTTCCTTTACGGGTAGCTCACCACGGCCACCGGCGTATCCGGGTTCGCGATCGTTGACGACCCGCCTGTATTGTTGATCACGTTCCGAATGCTGCCCGACCCAGCCGTCGAGAGGAATATCGTCAACAGATCTTGCATGCTGCCCGCCGGCAGCGTCGCAGGAACCTCAAACGCGTTTGCGGCAAAGATGGTCACGCCCTGGTTGAAGAAGCTGTAGCTCCCCATTCCATATCCGTGGAAGCTGCTCACATTATCAGCCACCTTGAAAGCCGCCCAGCCATCCACGCCGGGAGCCTCCATCGAGGCTGCCTGGCTTGGCGGGTCGTACGGCATCTCGTTCCGCAAGAAAATGTCCGTGCCGCCGTTCCAGTTCCAGATCACCTCGTATTTCTGATAATGCTCGACGAAAAGCCCGTACGCAGTCACGTTGTCACCATTGACGACGAGTCCCGTGTCGCCGGTGTTGTCGACCCAGCCGACGCCAGTGCCGTGATCGACGCGCCACGCCCATATGTCATCGAGGATGGTGTCGTTGCTGTTGACCACCAGACTCACCGCCGCCTTGCCAGCCTCTGCCCCTCCGATGCGGAAGAACACATCCTGAACTGCCGACGGGTCGGACGCCGCGTGATCGTCAAAAAAAATGAGAATGGAATGCCGACCTCGAGCAACACCGGAGAATTCGTCGGCCCCGCGTCGAAAATCATCCCAGACAGCAAATCGCCCTTCGAACTGAGCACAATCATGGACGGATTTCCCATTTGCGGGATCAGCGTCAGGAAGCCAATACCAAGCACGACGGTATCGGGATAGGGAACCACAATGCTACGGTCCAAATTATAAATACCCGGCGTCAGGATAAGATTTTTGCCGAAAAGTAGCGCTGCATTGATCTCCTCCACACTGTCCCCGGGCTGCGCAATGAAAAACTTCTCGATGGGAATGGACGACCCCGGCGTCGGCCCGCTAGCCCATGACGTCCCCGAAGAATTCCGCTGCACCGCCGGCACGAACACGTTGTAGTTCCCATCGGAGTCAATATACAAATACGGTTCCTCGCGCGTCACCGGGCTGGTTGCCAGCGTAGTGTAAGGCCCGCTGCATGGCGACACCTCAGGGAAGCACTGCGCAGGCGCGCCCACGACGCCGGAGAATACCTGGTTCCACACGCCGTTGCTCCAGCTGTCAATATGGCTGTTCCGGGTGATCCACTGTTGCTGCGTCGCGTTGATAATGGCGCCACCGGTGAACGCTGAATCCGCGATGAACCCGCCACTCCCGAACCCCGGCCCGCTGCAATAGTCAAAAAGGAAGAGGTTGCCATTGATGTGCACCCGCCGGATCGGCGCGGCCTGCGACACCGCCCAGAACTCGGCGCTCGAAGTGCAAGCTGACGTCGTGGTCACGTTGATAGTCAGATTCGCGAGCGAGCGCCAGAAGTTGTCGAGCGCGATGCAGTTGCCCGGCCCGAAGCATTGGTTCGATACATTGATCGCGCCGTTGATCGTCACATCGCTCGGCGAAGCGCCCAGGCCTGCCACGGTGGTGTAGTAGCCCACCTGAAAGATGAGAGGCGCGGCGCTCGATCCGTATGTACCCGGCTCGAACAACAACGCATAGCGCTGAGTCCCAAACTGGTTAGAGACCTGTTCGGTTGCCACCGCGTCAACCGTTGCCTGAATCGCGCTCAACGGCATGCTGGGATTAAAGACGTAAACGTTAGGGCCGAAGTTCGGTGGGCCGGCCGCGGCCGTTAGCCCGACGATTGGTCCCGCGGCAACGATGGCGAAAATCAATAACGCGACGTATACAAGAAATGTTCGCGTATGTAAGGTTCCTCCTGGGAGCATCCCCAACGCGGATGCGTGACTTATACGCGCCCTATAGGCCTCGGTATTGCCCGTGTCAAAGACTTTTTCAACGAGTTCAGAGGCCCTGGGATAACATGGAGGGATGCTTCACCCTTCGTTTTTCACAAGGGCGAAGAATTTGCGATGGAAGCTCAATTCAAGTCAGGACAACTCGTCCGCGTCAATCTCGCGGGCATGCAAGTCGAGAAAGTAACCTTTCACGCCGCCGTCACCGACGCGGTTGGCAATATTATCAAGCAGACGTCGCAGGACCCGCCGAAGTACCTGGTTCGGCTGCTCTTTTCGTTCCGCGGGATCAACGAAGTGGAAGTCCCCGCCGACCGCGTCCGCGCGGGATAGCTCGGAGAAGCGCGGTCCCTGCTGTTCCTACGCCGTTGCAACTTTCGCTTTTGCCGCAGTCTCTACGGTGTAGACCAGCACCGCTTTTTTCCCGCCTTTCGCGGTCGTCGCACAGATCGAATTCAGATTCACACCCTTCGCGGCGAGCTTATCCAGGCACTGCGCCAGAGCGCCGGGCTTGTTCTGCAGTTCATATTCTTCCGCGGTGGTTTCCCGGTACGTCAGCCCCGCTTCGTCGAGCGCCTTCTTTGCTCGCCTCGGATCCTCGACCACCAGTTCAACCGCGCCGCTCGTCCCTTGCGCCGTTCCCAACAAGGCAAGAATGTTCACCTTTGCATTCCCCAGCGTCCTGGCAATCGCTGCCACTGCCCCAGGGCGATTCTCAACCGTGATTGTGAACTGCTTCGTCTTGGCCATACCCGCACCTCCTATCGTAGGTGGCAGGATTATACGCCCCGGGTTCGCGAGAAGTCATTTTGTAAGTGCATCTTAGCCGCTCATCAGTAGTTCACCGCCAAATGACTCGCAGTGCATTGCAGTTTTTTAGGCGCGGCGCGAAAGTGAGCACAACTTGCGAGCGATTCAATCAGGGTTGCTGGCAAGCGAATGAGAGAAAAAAGGAGAAAGTCCATGACAAAGCAAATTCTCGCAGTTGCCGCCGCGTTGTTTTTTACGGCTCTTGCGCCCGTGCAGAGCCACGCTCAACAACTCACGAAGGCCAAAGTTCCGTTCGCGTTCCAGGCGGGGAACACCATAATGCCGGCCGGCGAATATCAGGTCCAGCGCGCGTTTATGGAAGCCACTACCACGCAGTTGATTCGGCGCACCGATTCGTCTGTTTCGACGTTCGTCATGACGAACGCGATAGATTCCAGCGACAAGAAAACCAATCCCCGGCTGATCTTTCACTGCTACAACAATGAGGACGAGTGTTTCCTGTCCGAGATTTGGGTCGGAAACGGTCAGGGATTGAAACTCGTCGAGTCGCGTCGCGAAAAAGAACTATCGCATGCCGCAGCGGAAAATGAACTGGCGGTGGTTTCTGTGCCGCTGACCGTCACGCCGTGAGGATCCCAAGTGCGCAGAGTCTATGGCTTTTTGACTCGAACTGAGTTGATGAAACCGCAACAAACCTTCAACCGCAACACAGACGGGAGGCCGGCATAATCCGACGGCCTTCCGTTTGCCCCTTGAAGCCTTTAAAAGGGAAGGCCAAACATGAAAGAAGACTCCTGGAAAGCGATCTCCGCCGACGGAAGTACCGTGAAGTATGCGTACAAAGAACTAACGGATGGCGTCGCTGGCATATCCGCAAAAGTGAACGGAAGATTTCTCATGATCCTGCAAAGGAGTATCCGAGCGCCGCTGACCAGAAAACAAGTGGAAGGCGTTTTCGAGCAAATCCTTCGCATTGACCTAGCCTCCATGAGAGCCCGTCAAGTTTCACTCTACGAGCCGGAGTCCAGTAACCCTCGTTCGAATAATGATTAAGCGCCATAGGCGCGACACAGGCCGCCCACCGGTATGAAAGTCGCGCTCCTGGTCTCGCGCACGGCTCCGCAACCCTGACAGCGCCCCGGCGCAAAGCGCGTCGGCTCCAAGATCGTTGTGGACATCGGCTGACTCTCCAGCTGCGGGATTTGCGAGCTGGAGCGTACCACCCGGTGAAGTTTTAACTCAAAGAACCAACAACTGGGCGTCGGGCCGAGGGGCACGCGCCATCTTGGCATCTGAACCGCTGGAACAAGCCGGGTGCCGTATTGTCTGGCTTGTAAAAGTGAGGACTTTAAATTCCAGGTTCTGGAAATGAAAAAGGGAGGAAGCCGATGGCTTCCTCCCTTTCCAGCGCTCAAAGACTTTACTGTAGTGGGGGCTTGCCCGAAGCCGAGCAAGGATTCATGTTCTCGCCGACTGTACCAGCTGAGTCAACGCGAATCACGCCCGTCTCATCGATGCAATACGCTGCCGTGCCGGTGGACAACGAAACCGGAGCCGCAGTGACCGAAAACCCCGTATCACCGGAGCCGCCGCAAGCCGCCGGAATACCCGCCGTCAGGGCTGGCACTCCGTTGTTCAAATACGTGAAGACGTAACCGCTCTTGGTCGCGGGATCGTTACCCAGCACTTCGTCGATCAAGTGAGCAGCAGCGCAAGTACCTGCCGCACCTGCCGCGCCGCCAAGCTGCGTTTGCGTGAGCGTGAAGCCGTCGCTGTACGTGGACGAGAAGGTTTCCTCGGCCGAAGAAATCGTGCGGAGCGTACCGACTGCGGCAGACTGGTTGGCCGCAATCTTGGCGCGAAGCAGGTTCGGAATTGCAATCGCTGCGATGATCAAAATAATCGCCACGACGATCAACAACTCAATTAACGAGAAACCCTTCTGTTTCTGATTCATTTACTCTCCTTAAGTGCTTTCCCGGCGAGGTTCGGCCTGGTATGGTGCACGTGGCGTACCATGACAGAACGCCGTTATGACTCTCCCAAGACATCTCGCTATAGCGCCTGGAATCATCATGATGCAAGCAGCGATAGTGGGAAACCCGCACCCTCGGTTAGCTCAGTCCCATCGGCGGCCCTCAAAGTACGCCACATATTGTCGCTCGGAATTGACTAAACGCGTCGACGCGACGCCATTCTCTATTTTACTACTTGGTAATAGTTCCGCAATATCTTAACGTTGGTCGAGGCAGAATTGAGCCCTCCTAAAGACGCGACATGGGACACAGCGCCAGGAACCGGAAAGCAGGACAAGCGCCGCAATGAACACCAACCCTGTGCCTCCCGCTCCCGCCTCAACGACTAAGGCCGGGGGATAGATCCTCCGAAGCGCTCCATCGTCACGCGCGTTGACGAGGATGGCAATCCGCTTCCGGAATCCGTGACGAAATCGGCTGCAAAGACCGCCTCGAAGTCCGCAAAATCCCAGTCACAGCCTAAAAGGCGTGACGTAACAAATAGTAGCAAGACCAAATTTCAACCGCCAACCCATGCGATTAGAACATGGTTCAACTCCTTGAAAACAAACGCCGGCAACCCGCCTCAATCGCCAACTTTCAAACACATTAGCGCAAACGAAACAGCACAGCGCGCACTTTGACCTTGCGCCGGAAGTCAAAGTTTGTTGCGATACTCCGTGTAACCTTTGCGGACACGCAGCCGTCCCTTGACTGGAATTTCGGAGCGTTCGAATGAAAGTGGTTTTGCTTGCGCTGATTCTCGTTTTCGGCCCCGTGGTCTTTGCGCAGGATACACAGCCGTCCGCACAAGCCGCGCCGCCCGCGAAGGCTGCACCGGCGGCACAGCCCGCACCGCCGGTTGAAGCTTGGCCGGCCGTGGAGATCGCGGTGGATTATTCTTTCTTGCGCTTCCCACAAAACAGCTTCGTCCCGGGCTTCAATTTGAATGGCGCCGGCGCCTCCGTCGCTTATTTCTTCAACAAACACGTCGGCCTCCAAGTGGATTTTCAAGACTACGGCACTCACTCGCTCAACTTTGCCGTGCCTGCCCGTACCACAGGGTGCAGTGGCGTGTCCGATTGCCCGCTTTCAGTGAAAGGTACCGCGTTCACCTACCTGGCAGGACCGATCGTAAGATTCCGCGTGAAACGCGTCGATCCGTTTGTCGAGGTAATGTTCGGGGGCGCCCACGACAATATTTACGCCGGCATCTACAAGGCCTGCTTCAACCAGGGAGGCTGCGTCAACCTCAGCAAGATGCCGAACAACAACGCGTTTGATTTTCTCATTGGCGGAGGCGTTGACCTTCCGTTCAAGGAACATATCTCCCTGCGGCTGGTGCAGGTTGACTACGAACCCACCCGCTTCGGCAACAGCCTCAAGCCGAACGATGGTCACGCCAACATCCAGAACAATCTCCGGGCCCAGGCGGGAATTGTTTTCAAGTTCTAGCAGCTTCCGGCCTCGCCGCGTTGACGCCGCTGGCACGCGCTTGTTACTCTGAATCGCCGGAAATTACGCCGGCATCCAATCTACTTACCGAAATCATTGCAACAGGCGGCAATTCTTATGGAGGAATACGCATGGCCAGCCCGGCAACTCTGAAAGTCTTCAAGAACTATATCAACGGCGAATGGGTCGAATCGCGCAGCGGCAAAGCGATCGAAAACCGCAATCCCGCGAACACCAGCGAGCTGGTCGGCATGTTTCCCGCCTCCAACGACGAGGACGTCAGCCTCGCCATTGACGCCGCCAAGAGCGCCTACGATAAATGGCGCCTCACGCCGGCGCCCAAGCGTGCCGAAATTCTCTTTCGCGCCGCCGAAATACTGATCGAGCGTAAGGAAGACTACGCGCGCGACATGACCCGCGAGATGGGCAAAGTCCTCGCCGAAACCCGCGGCGACGTGCAAGAGGCAATAGACATGACCTACCTGATGGCTGGCGAAGGCCGCCGCCAGTTTGGCCAGACGACTCCCTCCGAGCTGCCCAATAAATTCGCGATGTCTGTGCGCACCCCGGTCGGCGTCGCCGGACTGATCACGCCGTGGAACTTCCCAATGGCGATCCCCTCGTGGAAAGCCATGCCCGCGCTGGTAACCGGCAACACGGTCGTCATCAAGCCCGCCGAAGACACCCCCCTATCCACGTACAACCTGATGCAGGTGCTCACCGAAGCCGGCCTCCCGCGCGGTGTGATGAACGTTGTCTTCGGCGATGGGCCGAGCGCCGGCGCGCCGATTCTGAGCAGCGAAGAGGTCAATCTGGTGAGCTTCACTGGTTCCACGGAAGTCGGACGCATCGTCAGCCAGGCCTGCGCGCCCACATTCAAGAAATGCCATCTGGAAATGGGCGGGAAGAACATCATCATCGTGATGGACGACGCCAATCTCGACCTCGCCGTGGACGGCGCGGTGTGGGGCGGCTTCGGCACCAGCGGGCAGCGTTGCACCGCAGCCAGCCGCGTCGCGGTGCATAGGAAAGTGTATGGCGAGTTCGTCGAGAAATTTGTCGCGCGTGTGAAAGCGCTGAAAGTCGGTGACGGCCTGGATCCCGCGACGGATATGGGCCCGGTCATCAACGAACAGCAATTGAACACGGTGATGAAATACGTGCAGATCGGCAAGGATGAAACCGCGAAGCTGGCGACCGGCGGCCATCGTCTGGAAAGTGGCGCGTGGGGGCGAGGCTGGTTCCACGAGCCGACCGTTTTCACCGATTGCGATCCGACGATGCGCATCGCGCAGGAAGAAATTTTCGGCCCGGTTGTAGCTGTGATTCCGTTCGAGGACTTCGACGAAGCGTTGGAAATCGCCAATGGCGTGCAGTACGGACTGTCCGCTTCCATCTACACGCACAACGTGAACAATGCTTTCCGCGCGCAACGCGATCTGCAAACCGGAATCGTCTACGTCAATGCTCCTACCATCGGCGCCGAAACGCATTTGCCCTTCGGCGGCATCAAGAATACCGGCAACGGCCACCGCGAATCCGGCGAGGCCGCGCTCGATTTTTACTCCGAGTGGAAGACGATTTACATTGATTACTCCGACCGCCTGCAGCGGGCCCAGATTGATAACGCTGAGTAACGCGTTACAGCGGCGAAGTCTTGCCGGTTCGTCGTCGAATTGAATTTGTATTGACGGTTTTGGGACGCGCTGTTTGCGTTTCGGATGAAGTTGCGGGAGCGCCACCGGTCCGCGCCGCAGCACCGATGGCGCATTAAAGTTCGCCGCTACACTTTCAATCCGATTAGGCGCATCAATTCGAGCGCGTTGCTTTTTGCTACGACGCCCTCGCGCAATTTGTAATCGAAGCGCATCTTTCCGCCTTCGACGTAATCCTGAAAATGCACGTTGCGCACTGCGCCGGGCAGCGCAGCGGCAATCTCAGTAAGCGCCAGATCGTGTGTGGTCACAATTCCCATGGCGCCGCAAGCGAGCAACGCGCGCAGCAATCCGTCGGAGCCGATTCTCCTGTCGTTCGAGTTCGTGCCTTCGAGCAATTCGTCAAAGAGAAACAGAACCGGCGCCGGGCCTTTCGTCAGTTCGAACACATCCTTGATTCGCAAGATCTCGGTGTAGAAGCTGGAGCGATTTTCCTGCAGCGAATCGACCCGCCGGATGCTGGTGCCGAGCGAAAGGGGAGTGAGGCGGAGCGACTTGCCGCGGATCGGCGCGCCCGCCATCGCCAGCACGGCATTGACTCCAGCCGTGCGCAGGCAGGTGCTTTTTCCGGACATGTTCGACCCGCTGACCAGGAGCACCCGGGTGGCCGCGTCGAGCCGCACGTCATTGCGCACGCACGCGGCGGATGGAATTAGGGGATGGCCCAACTCTTCGCCCTCGAAGACCGCTGGCTCATTTGTCGGGTGCTCGACAAATTCGGGAAACGGATCGTCCGGATGCTCATAGGAGTAGCCGGCGAGAGACAGCAAGGCCTCGAGTTCCCCGGTAATCTCCGCCCAGGCGCGCAGCTTGCCGCCGTATAGCCTGCGCCAGGCGTCGGCAGCCATCGCGGTCTGCACGGTGTAGAGGAATGGCAACTCCATTGATTTCGCAAGCAATCCATTGCGCGCGTCAATCCAGTAGACGATGCGCGCCAGGCGGCGGATCGCCCGCGACGCGGTTTGGCTGCCGCTCTTCAGTTCCGTCGCGAACGCTTGCAATCGCGGCGAAGTGAATGGCTCCCGTTCGAGGCGCTCGAGGATTTTGGAAAAAAGCTCGAGACCTTCGGCGTTGGCTGTCAGGCCGGAAACCACGCGCACAGCGCTCTTACGTAGCCAGCCAAGGACCGCGCCTGCGATGACCAGAACGGCCAGGAGCGGTAAGAGTTTTGCAGTGAAGAAAAAATATCCAATCGCGCCAGCCGCGCATAGCGACAGCAATGCCGCGAACAGACGTAGCAACGCTGCCGACGTTCCACCAGGAAGCAGGGCAGGGCTTTCCGCCCACGCGATCAGAGACCGGGGATCCAATCGCGCGCGCAGCTCTTCGCCGATCAAGGCCAACTCTTCGCGCAGATCCAATTTCGCGCGTAGGTCCGCGATTACGCCGTGGCGTTCGTGGATGACGGGCACAGGCGGGGCGGCGGTGAGCCATTGGGCGAGACACTGCTCGCCCATCGGTAACCGGGCTGTGGAGAGCAACTCGAACAGACAGCCCTTGCCGAAAAGATCGAGGTCGTCAGCGTACACATGTTTGGCGTCGCGAAACCGCTCGCCTGTCCCTCCGGCCCCTTGCCAACGGTCCTCGATGCGCGCGATGCCGCGGTCATAAAAGTTGGCGGCGCCGGAGGCACGCGCCCGAGCGCGGAGCACAAATTCGTGGGCCAGCGCCAGGCCCGCATAAGCCACGATCGCAAACGCCAGCCAATACGGCGGGAACAGGTGATCTTTCAGCGCAAGCCAGGCGAGCACGATTCCGGCCACAACCGTCGCAAGCTTGGCATTTCCGATTCGCGCGTGCAGGACGTCCTTGGCGCGGACAATTTCACGGCGTGCCTCTAGGCGGCTGGCGTACTCGGCGCGTGGCTGCGACAAACGAACCTCCGGCGTAACGGCGCTTAGTCTACTATCCTCGTGCGCCAAAATAGGTGGAGTCCGCACGGTTTGAGTGATCCGCCAGCGAAAACTGCCGACGGGAAACGCTTCAATTACGGTTTGCCTGCAGAAATGTAATGACCAGACGGCTGAACTCATCCGGCTTTTCCATGTACATCAGGTGCCCGGCGTCTTCGACGACGAAGCGGCGCGAGTGGGGGATGCCATTCTCGATGACGCCTGCATGCGCGTGTACATCGGGGATGTCCTGGTCGCCGACAAGTATCAGAGTGGCGATGCGTATTTCGCCAAGGCGCGTCACGGCCCGGCGCGTGGGCCTGGCCATGTCGTCGTGAGTGAGATCCTGCGGACTGGCAGTCAAGAGATCGTTCAATTTTTTCTTTGCTTCGGCGTGATTGGCGGCGAGAACGTACGGGTCGTTGGCCCAATTGGCGACGAGCCCGGCGACATCGTTCTTCTGCAGGGGCGCTTCATTCTTCATTGTGCGCGTGAGAAAGTGGTCTGAAAAGCCATACCCGTCCACGACGGCGCCGACCAGCACCAATTGTTCGACTAAATCCGGATGCTCAAGCGTGAAGTTGATTGCGAGCGCGCCTCCGTGCGAGCTCCCAACGAGCATCGCGCGTTTGATCTGCAAGTGCTTTAGCAGCGCTTGCAGGTCGTCGGTTTCGAAATAGGGCTGCGTGGTCGCTGGCGAGCGCCCGTAGCCTCGCCGGTCGTAGCGAATTGTGTGGAATTGCTTGCAGAACGCCGGCCACACAGCGTCCCAGACCACGGAATGCGCGATTCCGTCATGAATCAGCACGACGGCTGCGGGTCCGGCCCCACATTCTTCGTAATATATTTTGGAGCCTTCGACGTCCAGAAACTTGCTGGGAGCTGTTGGAGCAGAAGCCCGCGGTCGCGCTTGGGCAGCCGGTTGCGGAGAAGCCAGCGCCAGAACCCCAATCGCTCGGCAAGCAATTGCCAACAGCTTCCGTGAGTGCTGCATGAGGCTCACCTCTGAGCCGTTGTGCGGCCCAATATACGCCGAAGCGGAAATTCCTCTCAGCGACATTGACAGCGGTGACGCAGGTTATCAGAATAGCGGCGCACCGTGGGGACCGGCCGAGAGCTGCGGGCGGTGCGAATTTAGGCTTAGAACTTGCAGGCGAACCCGCACCTTCAGACTACCGAGGTTACCTTGATGATCCGACGCGTTTCGTTGTTCTTACTTTCGTGTGTTTTGCTATTTTTCCCGTCGCGCATGGCGTCGCAAACCGAGGAAGCAAGCCATGCCGCCGTCGCTGTGGATTCAATCGGTGCCTGTGCCGCCGATGCGTACGCTGACGACCAGGCCGGCCACGGGTTTGATCTCGCGAGCCTCGACCGTTCGGTGGCGCCCTGCGACGACTTTTTCAAGTTTGCCGATGGCGGATGGATCAAAACGCATCCCATCCCGCCGGCGTATCCCCGTTGGGGGACCTTCGATCAACTCCGTGACAACAACGAAGAGACCCTGCATCAGATACTGGAGGAAGCAGCAAAGGACAAGACTGCCGCACCGGGTTCGAATCTGCAGAAGGTCGGCGATTTCTACGCGAGCTGCATGGACGAAACCGGGATTGAAGCTGCTGGAGCGAAGCCGCTGGATGCGGAATTTCAGCGCATCGCGGGTTTGAAGAACACCGAGGATTTGCAGGCCGAGGTAGCGCGCCTGCAACGGATCGGCGTGCGGGCTCTTTTCCGGTTTGATTCCGCACAAGATTACAGGGACAGCACAGAGGTAATCGCGGTGGCGCGCCAAGGTGGCTTGGGGTTGCCGGACCGCGATTACTACACGAAGGACGACGATAAATCCCAAAAACTGCGCGCCGACTATTTGCAGCATGTGACCAATATGTTCAAGCTTGTGGGTGACAGCGATACCACGGCGGCGGCCGAGGCGAAAACGGTGATGGATATCGAAACGTCGCTGGCCAAATCCTCGATGACACGCGTGGACACGCGCGATCCCAATAAGACCTACCACAAGATGCCAGTCGCCGAGCTTGCGCAGATTACACCCCATTTCACCTGGGCGTCGTTCCTGGATGGCGTGGGTTCTCCACGCGTTTCGGAGTTGAATATCGCGCAGCCTGATTTTTTCAAGGGAATGGACGCGGAACTGGTTTCGGTTCCACTGGACGATTGGAAAATCTATGTGCGCTGGCAGGTGATCCATAGCGCGGCTCCGGCGCTTTCATCAAAATTCGTGGATGAGAATTTTAATTTTTACGGGCGCACGCTGCAAGGCACACAAGAGATTCTTCCCCGCTGGCGCCGGTGCGTGCAATCCACCGACCAACTACTCGGCGAAGCGCTCGGGCAGTTCTACGTGCAGCGCGCGTTTCCGCCGGAGGCCAAGGCCAAGGCCGTGGCAATGGTCAAAAACCTGATGACGGCGCTGCGCGATGATCTTGCAACCCTGGATTGGATGAGCCCGGAGACGCGGAAGCAGGCGACCGCGAAGCTCGACGCCATCATGATCAAAATCGGCTACCCGGACAAATGGCGGGATTACTCCGCTTATCGCGTGGACCGTGGACCATACATTGAAAATGTGCGGCGAGGCGGCGCTTTCGCGGTGGCGCACGATATGTCTGAAATCGGCAAGCCGGTGGACCGCACCGAGTGGGGTATGACGCCGCCGACGGTGAACGCCTATTACAATCCCTCGATGAACGAAATCGTTTTCCCGGCGGGAATCTTGCAACCGCCGTTTTACGACGCCAATCGCGACGACGCGATGAACTACGGCGGCATTGGCGCGGTGATCGGACACGAAATGACGCATGGTTTCGACGACCAGGGAGCCAAATTCGACGCGCAGGGCAATCTGAAGAACTGGTGGACGCCCGAAGATCTGGCGAATTTCAAACAACGCGGTGACTGCATTCAGAGGCAATTTGACAGTTTCGAGGTCGAGCCGGGCCTGCACGAAAACGGCAAGCTGGTGGAAGGAGAAAGCATCGCAGACTTGGGTGGCTTGACGATCGCTGATGCTGCGCTAGAGAAGTCCATGGAAGGGAAGCCGGCACCGCCCGAGATTGACGGATTCACTCCGGAGCAGCGGTTTTTCTTAGCGTTTGCGCAGATATGGGCCGGGAGTGAGCGTCCCGAATATGCGCGGATGATTGTTGCTACGAATCCTCACCCGTTGGGCAGGTTCCGCTCGAATGCTCCGCTGTCGAATATGCCGGCGTTCGCCAAGGCGTGGGGATGCAGCGCGAATTCGCCGATGGTTCGTGCGGAAACGCTGCGCTGCAGGATTTGGTAGGTGCCGCCGACGGGCGGCGCCGCTGCCGTCGGTGGAATTTCAAATCGAGCCGACCTCCTATAGTCGCTCGGCTCGCAATTCAGGGTCGGTTAGTGGCGAGCAACGGCAAGAAATACGCAATCGAAAGCAGAACCAAGCACGCGCCAAAAACCCGAGATATGACTGTCATGATCCTGGTATTCCGCGCGCGCCATTCGGGGGTCGGAGGAGGGTTGCAATTGGGGTGGCGTTCCCGCAAACCAGTGGTCCATGCGTTGTAGCGGATGGACAAGGGTCTGGCGCAAAGAATTAGAGCCATTCCGATGACGATGTATCCGGCGCCCAAAATCAGATTCACGCTTCCGCTCATCGCACGGACTCTGGATTGGCCAGGGCTGAGGCAGTGACCAGCGATGGCGTGGGAGTCCAGACCGGTTCTTGTACGCTCGTTTGCGCATATTCGCGATACCAGAGCGCCTCGCTCGCTCGTTGCCACAGGCGCGTTCCAATCCACACTAGGATCATCAGCTGACTCAAGAGGAAGGCGAGGATATTCGATTGCGGGCTTAGGAACGTCATCCAGAGGCGCAGGCCGATGAAGAACAGCAGCAGCCCGATGATGGCGATTCGAAGATAGAGCCACAGCAGCGAAAAGAAATTGTGCCACAACAAAGGAGCGGCGCGGCGCAGGGCTTTGTGCATTCTCCGTTCGTCGTCGGCGACGGCGATGATCTCCGCCATGTCGAACCACAAGCGCACAATTGAGAGGAGCAGGAGAATAACGAGGCTGCCCGCCACGAAGAAATAGACGGCAGGGAAGGGCGAGATGGAAACCTCGTCAATGTGGTCGTAAAGCGCGCCGACGCCCGCGCTGATGCCTCCAATGGGAATCAATACAATCGCGAAGTAGATCAGCAGACGCACAAAGCGCCAGAAATATTGCCCGCAAGCTTCAAAGAACGGGGCGGCGCGTGGCTTTTCGTCACGCAAATATGTGGCCAGGATGCCGCCCGTCACAAATAGCATGAAGATCGCAAAGACGATCGAGAAATGGATCACCGCCGGGCCTTGAAACTCGATCGGTGAATTCGGCAGTTGGGCGAGCTCCCCGAAGGCCGATATATCCCAGCCGTCCACGAGGCGTCGCGAGGCCATGCTGTGGTTCAGCTTGCCCGCAGCGCGATCCACCATTCCCTGAGTGGAAAGAAAACCAAAAATCAAGGTAACGGCGAAGATCCACCATACCAGCCGCTGCCACTTCCAAACCAGCGCCGCACCCGCTAGAAATGTTTTCGGTCTCGTTCCAGACATTCCTCTCGCTCCTTCGATTTCGTTACGTCAGCCAGGCGAGCAATTGCGACAGCCATTCACTGGCGAAGAGCCATATGTCACGGAGCTTGTAGAGGGCGCGCGCGTCAGACTTTTTTACGTAGCTGTTGTTGAAAAAATCGCGGTCCAGGGTGATCTGATTTTGCGGATCAATTTGTGCGGACTCGATCTTGGCCTTACGATCGTACTGGTAGCGCACCCAGCGGTCTTGGCCGTCCCAGTGTTCGGTGGCGGTGTAGCCGTCATCGAATTTCACTTGCAGATCCACGGGGAAGATGAACTCGCCCTTGCGCTGGACGGTGACGTAGGTGCGGTAGACCTGGTCCTTATCTTTATCTCTGCTAAATGGGGAGTGCGGCAACCACCAGTTCAAGGGATCGGAGTGCGCGTCGCCGACTTCATAGTCGAGAATGTTGGTGCCGTAGACGGCCTGATTGAAATACCAGCGCAGGTCCTTGCCGGAAACTTCCTCAACGGTCTTCAGGAAATCCTCGCCGGTGGGATGCGTGAAGCGGTAGCGCATGAAGTAGGTGTGCAGGGCCTTGCGCAGCGTGTCTTCGCCAATGATTTTTTCCAGGGTGATGAGCACGGTGGCCGTCTTGCCATAGGTGACGGAACCGTAGGAATTGCTGTTGATGAATTGCCAGGCGAAGCGCGAGATGGGGTCCATGTCCGGCGCGCCAAGGTAGGAGATTCGTTGGAACTGCGTCTCGCCCACATGCGCGAATGGAAAATTGATGACCGAAGTTTCCTTGCCGTACAGCGCGTCCATGATTTTCGCTTCCGTGTAGCTGTTGATTCCTTCATCGAGCCAGGCTTCCTCGAATTCATTGGTTGCCACCATGCCGTACCAATACTGGTGGCCGAATTCGTGTTCGGTGACGACTTCCGGCGCGAGAAGCCCTTGGGGCATCCACCAGGCGGTGCCTGCGGTGACCAAGGTGGGATATTCCATTCCGCCGGCGTCGCCTCCGCCGTGCGGCGGGTCCACGACTGTGATCCGGTCGTAAGGATATGGTCCATACCACTGATCGAAGAGCCCCAGAGTTCCTTTCAATACCTGGATGTAGCGCGGCGCCGAGGGCATATGCCCGGGCGACATCAAGACGTAAATCTTTACGGTACCGGCGCTGCCAGTCCAGGAATCTTCCACGACGGTAAAGCTGGGGCTCGCGGTCCAGGAGAAATCGTGAACGTCCTCGGAGTGATACGTCACGGTCTTGGTGCCGTCCGCGTTGTTGACACTGGAAACCAAGTCGCCGCCCGCGCCGACGATTTCATTCTGAGGCAGCGTGATTTTCACGTCGAAGATACCGAAGTCGGCGAAAAATTCGGTGGTGGCGTGAAACTGGTGGCAGTTCCAGGCGCTTTTCCACCACACGCCGACTTTCGGGAACCACTGTCCGACCATATCAAAATCGTGGGAGTAGCCGGTGCGCTCGACAACTTTGGGCAGCTGGTCGTGAAACGCGATGCGGAATTGGACGGAAGCACCGGGCGCAATCGGTTGCGGCAAGGTGACCTGAAAGACGGTGTGATCGTTGGTGTTGTGGTCGTCCGGCTGGACGAACTGCATTTTGGCGGTGAGATCGCCCATGCCTTCAACTGCGAATTTATCCACAATTATTGAGCCGTAATGTTTTGGATCCCACTCGGAGTCAGGCCCATTGCCGCGTGTGCCGGCGAGACGAACTTCGGTCATGAAAGTGGATTGCGGCTGGAAGGCGTTGAGGTAGAGGTGGAAGGGGAAAGTCTGCTGCGGCTGGCCGGTGAGGTTGTGGTAGGTCAGGGTCTCGGTGGCGGCGATGGCGTGTTTCGCCGGGTCGAGCTTGGCGTCAATTTCATAGGCCACGACGCGCGTCGAAAGCGGCTTCTTGGTGGCATCGCTCGATTCAGACGGCGGCTTCGATTCTGCTTTCTTTGCGGTCGTTTGCGAAAAACCGGGGGTGCCGAAAAGCAACGCAGCGGTGGAAATCACCAACACTCGCACCAGTCGCATCCTACCTCCATGCCGCACTGCATATTCCAGGGAATATCCGCGGGGCTCAAAAACGCGTACACAATATGACACGTTGCCGCGACGCGCAAGTTTCGTGTGGAGAATTATCGCGGCCGAAGCTGCGCTGTGTTGTGTAGCAGTTGCGGACGTGGAGGTTTCACCCAGGCGGGCTCGTCGCGGTTGCTGAGTCGGTGACTGCGGCGCGGGCCCCAAGTTGACGCTGCGCGTTACACCGTCTAAACTTGAGTTATCGCAGTGACTTAACTGGCGCCGCACACGGGCCCGAGTTCAGGGTGTACGGATTTCGGTGACTTCAACGGTCCTACAACAGAAACGCCACCAGCAGATTCTGACGGATTTGGTGCGCGAGTACATCGAGACGGGGGAGCCCGTCTCGTCGCGCAGTATTGCGAATCGCCACGTCGAGCCGCTTAGCTCAGCCACTGTGCGGAACGTGATGGCCGATCTGGAGGATGCCGGTCTGCTGTACCAGCCGCACACATCCGCAGGACGCGTTCCGACCGCCGCGGCATATCGTTTTTTTGTGGAGCAAGTGGCCGCGCAGGCCACGGCAAGTCCCGAAGATCGACAGTGGATTCGCCGCGAGTTGGCGGCGGCGCAGACTCCGGAAGCGGTTATGGAGCGCGCCAGCCACGTGTTGGCCGCCGTTTCACGCGGACTGGGAATTTTTATCGCGCCACCGCTCGCGCGCAGCGTTGTGGAGCACCTGCGTTTTTTGCTGCTGCCCGATGGGCGTGTTTTGGTGATCTTAATTTCGGGCGGCGGCATCACGCGCGACAAACTGATCCGGCCCGAGCGCCCTTTCAAACAGGAAGACCTCGATCGCACGGCGGAGCATTTGAATCGCCATTACATTGGATGGACGCTGGAGGCCATGCGGGGCGACCTGCGCAAGCAGGTGGAGCAAGACCGAGAGCGGTATGGCCGCTTGGCTGGTGACGCGCTGCTTTTGTGCGATCCCAGCATCCTGGGCGATGTGGGTGAGCGCAAGATATACGTGGACGGTGCCGCCCAGATCGCTTCGTCACCGGATTTCACGAACCCGGAACAATTGCGTGAGTTGCTGGAAGCCATCGAGGAAAAGGACCGCTTGATTGCGCTTTTGAGCGGCTGTATCGAATCGCCGGAACCCGTGCATGTGGAGCTGGGCCTGGACAAGATCTCAAATGCCGGAAAACATCTTGCCATCG
Source organism: uncultured Acidobacteriota bacterium (assembly GCA_963795005.1). Classification (GTDB taxonomy): domain Bacteria; phylum Acidobacteriota; class Terriglobia; order Acidiferrales; family UBA7541; genus Palsa-295. The sequence goes on from CAWCGE010000012.1 coordinate 189,297, forward strand.
TTTCGGCCTCATATTCATCTAAGGATCAGGTGCAGGGGACTCTCGGCATCCTTGCTCCGATGCGCATGCATTACGAGCGGGTGATCACGGCTGTGGCTTTTATGGCGCAATTTTTTTCAGAGGGACAAGAGGGGAGTTAATTTCCTTGGCTTCGCATAAGAATCATAAAGACAACGAAGATCCCAAGTCCGGTTTTGCGGCGGCTGCGGGCCGCGCCGAAGATTCCACTGGGAATCAGGCCGCGCCGAGCGCCGCTTCCTCTGGTGAATCCGCTTCAGCGGCCGACGGATCCGCTACCGAACAGTTGCAGAAGCTTCTCGCCGAGAAGCAGGAATTGATGAACACGTTGGTGCGTCGCCAGGCGGATTTTGAGAATTACCGCAAGCGCGTGGAGAAGGAACGGCATCAGGATCGTCACCGCGGAGTCGAAGGGCTCATCGAGCAGCTTCTGCCGGTGCTGGACGCATTTGACCGCGCCCTGGTAGGCCACAACGATCCTACCCATGCAGAATATCGCAAGGGATTCGAGATGATTCGCGGGCAGCTGTGGAGCGCACTGGCGAAGCAAGGTTTGGAGCGCATCCCATCGGTGGGCACGGAATTCGATCCTCATCTGCATCACGCGATCGAGAACGTCGAGACGGCGGAGCACCCAGAAGGCAAGGTGGTGGGTGAAATGCAGCCGGGCTATCTGTTTCACGGCCGTGTGCTGCGTCCCGCAATGGTGCGTGTGTCATCACCGCCGTCGAACTAGAACCCCGGGCATAGGGAGAACGAAGAAATATGGCAGGGAGTAATTCAACTGATTTCTATGAAGTGTTGGGCGTCGCGCGCGACGCTTCACCCGACCAGATCAAGTCCGCGTACCGCAAAGCGGCGATGCAATGGCATCCCGACCGCAACCCCGGGAACAAGGAAGAGGCCGAGCATAATTTTCGTGCGGCATCGGAAGCCTATGCGGTTCTTTCCGACCCGCAGAAGCGCTCGATCTACGACCGCTTTGGTGCGGCGGGGTTGGGCAATCGCGGTTTCGATACCGGCTTTAATTCCACGATTTTCGAGGAATTTCAGGACATTCTCGGCGACCTCTTCGGCTTCGACGAAGTTGTGGGCAGCGGGCGACGGCGCACCGGCCGCAGCGGCGCGCGCGGCCAGCGCGGGGCCGATCTTCGTTACGACATGTCTCTCAGTTTCGAAGAGGCAGCGGCGGGCGTTACCACCAAGATTAAATTGTCGCGTCACGAATTGTGCGAGACATGCAAGGGAACCGGCGCGAAGCCTGGAACGGGCTTGTCTACGTGCCGCACTTGCGGCGGACGCGGCCAGATGTCCTACTCGCAAGGATTTTTCTCGATCACGCGGACGTGCCCGGCGTGCCAGGGCGCGGGCCAAACGATCAAGGACGCCTGCGTCATTTGCCGAGGCCAGGGGCGCGTCGAGCGCGAGCGCACGCTAGAGGTGGGCGTTCCCGCCGGAGTTGATTCAGGCACGCGTTTGCGCATGGCGGGACAAGGGGAACCGGGAACGAATGGCGGGCCTGCGGGCGACTTATACATTTTCCTGGAAGTGAAAGAGCATGCGTTTTTCGAGCGCCGCGGTTCGGATCTGATCTGCGAAATTCCAATCAGTTTTTCGCAAGCCGCGCTGGGCGAGAGAATCAAGGTGCCCACACTGAAAGGCGACGAAGAGCTGGAGATTCCCGAAGGCACACAGTCGGGACAGATTTTCCGCAAGAAGGGTAAGGGCTTGCCCAATCCCCACGGGGGCCGCGGCGACCTCTACATCAGCATTCGGGTGGTGGTGCCGGCGAAGGTCTCGCGCGAGCAGCGGCGGATGCTGGAGCAGCTCGGACAATCATTGAAAGTCGAAAACAGACCTGCCGAACGCAATTCCACTTTCTTCGACAAGGTAAAAGACATCTTCGGATAGGAATCTGGAACTGCTAGCGAGGCGCGGCGGCGATGGATTCATCGGGAGTCTGCGATTCAACCGTGAAAACGGGGACGAGCCGCACAGCTTCGTCCGCCGGAATGAATCGCGACGACTGAGGGTTGAATTCGATCTCCAGATTTGCGGTTGTGTCGGGAAATACACGAAAGAATCCCCCTGCGATGTGGTCTGAAGAAATCTGGATCTGCGGCGGACCGGGATCGAGGACAAGCGGCCGGACGCTGCCGTCCGACGTCACGATGCAGTTGAGGCCAAGACTTCCGCAAAGGTTTTCTTCAGGGACAGGGTCGCTCGCGTCTGATTGATTTGGCGACAGGCGCAGGCGGACCTGGCGGTACGCATTCGCAGGGACAGCAACATAGTCCGAAGGATCTAGTTCGCGTGTATCTCCGCTCCGCGCGAGCAAGTCCAGTTGTGCCGGCTGCGTCGCCAGCTTGGGAGCCAACTCCTGCCAGTCGGGCGAATCGTCGTTGGCGATTGCGTTTGGATTTGCCTCAACGCCTCGCAAGGTCACGTAGATGTGCTGAATTCGCGCTGACTCACCGTTTGCAGGTAGCGCGAGAAGCGAAGTTATTCGCACGCCAACGTTGCCTTTTGCCTCATTGAGCGAGCATGTGGGCGTGTTGCCGGATATCGTTCCGCCTGGGTTGGAGATAAATACAAAACACGTATTGTTGCAGCCGATCAGGACTAGCGACGGAAACAGTATTGCGCAAAGGACTGCCGGGGATGCTGGGATTGCCCTTCGAGAGCCGTAGGCGCGGCGCATGGACGCCTCGATGCAGGAATTATGCGAGCGCGAAAGACTTCCGTCAAGTCATGGTCTCGCGCTCCTCCGGGTACGCCTTGCTCGTAGGTTTTCACATCGCAAGGTACAATCAGGGTCATGCGGCGGCGCTTCTTCGTTGACCATTTTGATGATGGAACCGCTACAGTGCGTGGCCATACTGCCGAGCATCTTGGCCGCGTGTTGCGTGCGGAGCCCGGACAGCTCTATGAACTTAGCGACGGTGAGCGCGTGTGGCTCGGGCGCGTCGAGCGCGTGGGTTTGCTGAAACGCGGTGACCATCGCGTCGAGTTCTCTCTGGTCGAACCGATCGCGGTGCCTGAAGCGGCCTTGCATGTGCAATTGCTCATCGCGCTGGTGAAGTTCGACCGCTTCGAGTGGTGCCTGGAAAAAGCCTGCGAACTCGGCGTGAGCGAGATTACTCCGCTAATCGCCGAGCGTACCGATAAGGCGCTGGTCGGCGCGTCGGCCAAGCGCCACGCGCGTTGGGAAAAGATATTGCTCGAATCGGCGCAGCAGTCGCGACGGCTCCGGCCTCCGAAATTGGCGGGAGCGGCCACGCCGGCGAAGGCGTATGCGGATTGCGGTGCGGAGTGCAAGCTTTTGCTTTCCGAGCGCAGCGATGCGCCGCCGATCCACGACGTGTTGGTCAAGGTGAACGCGCATTCCGCGGCTGTCTCGATCGGTCCGGAGGGCGGATGGACCGACGGCGAGCTTGAATTGGCACGCCAGGCGAGATTTGCCGAAGCCTCGTTGGGGCGGCTTGTTTTGCGTACCGAGACCGCGGTGCTGGCGTCACTCGCGATTTTGCATTTCGCGCTGGATGAATAAGTCGGACCGAAGGCAAGATTTAACACAGAGGCCCGAGCACTTGGCGATGGCTGTCTTGCCGTGTTATAAATATTTGAGCGACGAATGTTGGATATCTCCCAGTCTAATCCGCAGAATCCGAATAGCACTGCTTCTTTGCCTCAATTGCGGCGCGAGCTGCGCAGTTGGACGCGCGATCTTGCCGTGGCGCTCGGCCTTGCGCTCGTGATCATCATCTTTCTTTACCAGCCCGTGAAAGTCGAAGGCACGAGTATGGCGCCGCTCTTGAGCGATCAGGAGCGCATCTTCATTAATAAATTCGAGTATCGCTTCGAACCGATCGAGCGGGGAGACGTGGTGGTTTTTTGGTATCCTCTCGACCATTCGAAATCGTTCATCAAGCGCGTGATCGGCTTGCCGGGAGAGACCCTCGAACTGCGCGCCGGGCATGTGTATGTGGATGGCAAGGAACTGGCCGAGCCGTACGTCCCGCCGAGCTATCTCGACGGCTCGAGCTACGGGCCGTTGAAAATTCCCGCGGGAAATTATTTTGTGATGGGCGATCATCGGGACAGCTCGAACGATTCGCGGGTTTTCGGGCCGGTGAGCCGTCCCTTCATTTATGGCAAAGCGGTCTTCGCTTATTGGCCGGTGGATCATTTCGGTTCGCTGACCGATTCGTCCACGGTAAATGCGGCATCGCGATGAACTCTTCTGGAGGACACACTGACGCAGCAGGCCGCAGGTCGCGCGACGCTCGCGCTGGAAGACGGAAGAGTATTTAACGGCCGCGCGGCCGGCGCTCACACGCGCCGCGGCGGAGAAGTTGTTTTCAACACCAGCCTCACGGGTTATCAGGAAGTTTTCACCGATCCCAGCTATTCCGGCCAGATCGTCTGCCTCACTTATCCGCACATCGGCAACGTTGGCGCAAATCTGGATGACGAGGAGTCTGCGAAGCCGTATATCGAAGCGCTGGTGGTGCGCGAATTTTCGCCGCTGGCCTCGAACTGGCGCTCCCGTGAATCGGCGCAGCAATATCTGGAACGGCATGGCGTGCCGGTCATCTGGGACTTGGACACGCGCGCGCTGGTGCGGCATTTGCGCGAAGTCGGCGCGCTGCGTGGAGTGGTCGCGACCGATGGCACTACAGCGAAGCAACTGATCGCTGAAGCGCGCGCGCTGCCTACCATGTCTGGTCAGGAACTGGCGGGGCGCGTGACCACGGCGAAGCAGTATGCCTGGACCAAAGGCTCGATTGACCTGGCGGCGCCGATTTCTCTGGCCGCAACGGCGGCGGGAGGATTCGGGGGGCGGGGCTTAAGCTCCGACGGGCGCGCGCCGCAAGCGAAAGGGGCTTCAACCGCTGAAGAACGACCGCGGCATAAAGTCGTCGCCTACGATTTTGGCATCAAGCAGAATATTTTGCGGCTGTTGGTGGATCACAATTGCGAAGTTACCGTCGTCCCCGCTCAAACTTCCGCCGCAGACGTTCTGGCCCTGAAGCCGAATGGAGTGTTCCTCTCGAATGGCCCTGGCGACCCGGAACCCATTGGGTATGCGGTGGAAAACATTCGCCAGCTTTTGGGACGCGTGCCGATCTTCGGGATTTGCCTTGGTCATCAGCTTTGTGGTCTGGCGCTGGGCGGCCGGACTTTTAAATTGAAGTTTGGGCACCACGGCTCGAATCATCCGGTGAAGAATTTGCTGACCGAGAAAGTGGAAATTACGGCACAGAATCACGGTTTTTGCGTGGACCCGGAGTCCCTGCGATCGAGCGACGTGGAAATTACGCACGTGAATTTGAACGATCACACCAACGAGGGCATGCGCCATCGCTCCTTGCCGCTTTTCAGCGTGCAATATCATCCGGAAGCGTCGCCGGGCCCGCATGATGCGCGGTATCTGTTCGATGATTTCATCAGGCTGATGAAGGACGGCGCGAAACCATGAAAATCGCGGCCATCATGATTCTCGCCACCACTGTTCTGTTCGAATGCGGTCCCAAGCAATTTTCTGGATTCACGGTGGATCATCCCGCGAAGCTTTCCGGTCAACTTCTCGATCCTCAGGGTGCAGCAGTGACGAATCTGAAGCTGGTACTAAGATGCGGCGGGACAACGGTTCAACTTCGTACCGATATCGAGGGAAAGTGAGATTTTGGCGTTCTGCAACCGGGTACATGCAAGATCGGAACGCCGAGCACGCAAGTGGCTGCCGCTGCAAGTGCAGTGTGACGAGTGAGGTTGCTCGCTGCGGAACTTGCGCATCGGTTTGACATCCGTGGCGTAGGAAGCCGGCCGGCTCTTATAAGGGCGCCGGACGATTTATCAGGGTACGGATTTGGGGCCGTCCCGGAGCGAGTGCGTGGTGGGTAGCTTTAGCCGCTGACGGAATGCAAGGCACGTTGGGAGGCGCAAGGGCGGGGCTTCACCCGCCCTTCCGCCTCCCACGACAAAACGCACTGACGCCGGTAGAGCGAAGACGCGGCCGTAACACCTGAGAGACGATGCCCAAACGGACTGACATCAAGAAGATCATGATCATCGGCTCTGGGCCGATCGTAATCGGGCAGGCTTGCGAGTTTGATTATTCCGGAACGCAGGCTTGCAAGGCGCTGCGGTCGGAGGGTTACGAGGTCGTTCTGGTCAATTCCAACCCCGCAACGATCATGACCGACCCGGAAATCGCGGACCGCACTTACATTGAACCGCTCTCGAAGGAATATCTGGAAGCGATCATCGCCGCGGAGCGGCCCGATGCGCTGCTGCCTACCGTCGGCGGACAAACGGGGTTGAATCTGGCTGTTGAACTCGCCGAAGCGGGAATTCTCGACAAGTACAAAATAAAACTGATCGGCGCGTCGCTTAGCGCTATCAAAATTGCCGAAGACCGGCTGCTCTTTAAGGACGTCTGCCGCAAGATTGGGCTGGAAGTTCCAGCCTCCGAAGTTGTCACCACCGTGCCCGACGCCGTGCGGCTTGCCGATCAGCTTGGCTATCCTGTGGTGATTCGGCCGTCGTTTACTTTAGGCGGCACGGGAGGCTCGATTGCTTACAACCACGAAGAATTCGCCGACTTGATTGCGCGCGCATTGGATGCCAGCCCGGTGCATCAAGCATTGATCGAAGAATCGGTGCTGGGGTGGAAGGAATTCGAATTGGAAGTGATGCGCGACCACCGTGACAATTTCGTGGTGATTTGCTCGATCGAGAATTTCGACCCGATGGGCGTTCATACCGGTGATTCCATAACCGTCGCACCCGCGCAAACGCTGACCGACAAGGAATACCAACGGATGCGCGACGCGGCTGCCGCGATTATCCGCGAAGTCGGCGTCGAAACCGGAGGCTCTAATATTCAGTTTGCAATTAATCCCGAATCCGGGCGCATGACCGTGATCGAAATGAATCCGCGTGTTTCGCGCAGCTCGGCGCTCGCAAGCAAGGCTACCGGGTTTCCCATCGCCAAAATCGCTGCGAAGCTTGCGGTGGGAATGACGCTGGACGAAATTCCCAACGACATCACTAAGAAGACGCCATGTTCCTTCGAGCCGACGATTGATTATGTGGTGGCAAAAATTCCTAAGTGGCAATTCGAGAAATTCCCCGGTAGCGACAGCACGCTGACCACGCAGATGAAATCGGTTGGGGAAGTGATGGCCATCGGACGCACGTTCCAGGAAGCTATCTGCAAGGCGATTCGTTCGCTTGAGCCAAGTACGGCATGGCGTCCGCCCACGGAGGTCACCACCGTGCTCCTGCGGGAAAAACTGCACGTGCCGGGCCCAGACCGGCTGCACTGGCTCTTTGAAGCTCTTGAGCGCGGCATGTCCGCCGAAGAGGTGTGTGATCTCACCAAGATTGATCCCTGGTTTATTCGCCAGCTTCAGGAAATGCTGGCGGTAGATAAGCGCGTCGCGGCGACGGCATTAGGAAAATGTCCGCCAGAATTGTTCCTGGAATCGAAGCGCTCGGGGGCGAGCGACGAGGAAATCGCGAAGCTGTGGAATGTAAAGGCTTCGAGCGTGCGCACGCGCCGCAAGGAATTGGGCATCCAGCCTGTCTTCAAGCGCGTTGATACTTGCGCAGCGGAATTCGAATCGTTCACTCCGTATCTTTATTCTACGTACGAGGAAGAAGACGAATCTGAGGCGGCGGATCACCCCAAGGTCGTAATTCTCGGCAGCGGCCCGAACCGCATCGGTCAGGGAATCGAATTCGATTATTGCTGCTGCCATGCCGCGTTCGCGCTAAAAGAAGACGGCTACGAGACGGTGATGGTGAATTGCAATCCGGAAACAGTCTCGACGGATTATGACACTTCGGACCGTTTGTATTTCGAGCCACTCACTTTGGAAGACGTTCTGGCGATTCTGGACCGCGAAAAGCCGCAAGGCGTGATCGTGCAGTTCGGCGGGCAGACGCCGTTGAACCTGGCGCTGGAATTGAAACAGAACGGCGCGAAGATTATCGGCACCGCGCCGGAATCCATTGATCTTGCCGAAGACCGCCGCCGGTTCGGTGCGCTACTCAATGAATTGAAGATTCCGCAGCCGCGCAACGGCAGTGCTTTCGCGCCTCAGGAAGCAGTACAGCTCGCGACGGAAATCGGCTTGCCGGTCCTGGTGCGTCCCAGCTACGTGCTGGGCGGGCGCGCGATGGTGATCGCTTACGATTTGAAGACGGTGGAAGAATATGTGACGCAGGCCGCGTTAATCGGTTCTGGCAGCGATCCCAAACGTCCGATTCTGATTGACCAATTCCTCGAAGACGCGACGGAAGTGGACGTAGACGCGCTCGCCGATGGTGAAGACGTTTTGATCGCCGGGATCATGGAGCACATCGAAGAGGCCGGTATCCATTCCGGCGATTCTTCGTGCGTGCTGCCGTCGGTAACCCTGAAGCCTTCGGTGCTGGAACGCATACGCGACTACACCACGCGCCTGGCGCGCGCCCTGAAAGTCGTCGGGTTGATGAACGTGCAGTACGCGATTCAGCGCGACACGGTGTACGTCCTCGAAGTGAATCCGCGGGCGTCACGCACGATTCCGTACGTCAGCAAAGCCACCGGTGTGCCGCTGGCGAAGGTTGGCGCCCGCCTGATGACCGGCCGCAAACTGCGAGACTTGCATCTGCCGTATACGGAAACGAACGGGATCAAGGAACTCACTGTGCGCAATTTCTACGCGGTGAAGTCGCCGGTGTTTCCGTTCAACAAGTTTCGGGGCGTCGACACGATTCTCGGTCCGGAGATGCGTTCGACCGGCGAAGTCATGGGGATTTCTTCCACTTTCGGATTGGCGTTCGCGAAGGCACAGCTTGCCGCGGGGCAGCGCTTGCCGCAGAGTGGGACAGTATTCCTTAGCGTGAACGACCACGATAAGCGGCACGTCGCCTTTGTGGTGCAGGATTTGCTGGCGGCGGGATTGAAAGTCGTGGCGACGCGTGGCACAGCAGCGGCACTGGCGAGCGCGGGGATTGAAGTGGAGACCGTTTATAAGGTGAATGAGGGTCGGCCCAACATCGTGGACCTGATCAAGACCGCCAAGGTAAACCTGGTTATCAATACACCGCTCGGCCGCGAATCCTTCTACGACGAAAAATCCATCCGCCGGGCGGCGGTGCGTTACAACATTCCTTGCATCACGACGCTTTCGGCTGCGAGCGCGGCGGCGCGCGGGATGCGCGCGATGGCGGGGCACGCGGTGGACGTCGCAGCGCTTCAGGATCTGCATCAACGCAAATCAGCCGCTTCAGCTCCTGCCGCGCCGGCGGAGAAGTAGCGCCTCGTCGCTTTGTCAGGTGCGGCGGTCTCTACGCTGCAAAGGATCACCGCAAAGACGCAGAGAAAAATACGCAGGCCCAATCGCCTTGAGTAGTGCGTTTATCTATCGTTCCGCACCAGTGTGATATAAAATATCGCGATGAAACTCCACGGCATTTTCGCACCATTGACGACGCCATTCGAAGGGAATGGCGGCCTGGCGTTGACGCGCCTGCGCGAAAATGTGGCGCGTTACAACCAGACCGGGCTTGCGGGCTATGTCTCGAATGGATCAACCAGCGAATCCGTACTGCTGAAGTGGGAAGAGGTGTACCGCGTTTGGGAGACTGTGAAAGACGCGGCGGCGCCGGAAAAAACTCTGATCGCCGGGACGGGCGCTGAATCCACGGCAGAAACGATCGAGCACACGCATCGTGCCGCGAAAATCGGCTACGCCGCCGCTTTGGTTCGTACGCCGAGTTTCTACAAGCCCGCGATGAACGAGCATACGCTGGCCGAGCATTACTTACGCATCGCGGATGCCTCAGCCATTCCGGTGATGGTCTACTCGGTGCCGATTTTCACGCACATCACGGTGGAAGGTCCGCTAATCGCCCGCGTGGCGCATCATCCCAATATCATCGGTATAAAGCACAGCTCCGGGAACCTGGAAGGGGCGGCTGCGATCATCGCCGCGGCGCCCAAGCACTTTCAGACCTTGGTCGGCTCCGCTTCAACGCTCTACGAATCCCTGGAAATTGGCGCGGTAGGCGCAATTCTGGCGCTGGCGGATGCTTTTCCGGAGTTGTGTTCGGAGATTTACGAATCCTCGCGCGCCGGTGACCAAGCCAAAGCGCAATCGCTGGCGCAAAGGCTCCTGGTTCCCTCGAAGATACTTGGCACGCAATACGGGATCGCCGGACTGAAATACGCTCTCGACCGACTGGGTTATTACGGTGGCCCTCCGCGCCTTCCGCTCCTTCCGGTCAGCGATGAAGCCCGCCTGGAGATTGACGCCATGTTGGCGAATCTTATGTCCCAGCCGGCGCATCTTTTGTAGCAGGTATTTCCGCAGTTTCGTGTGCGCTGGGAGGACGTCATTCGACTTAGTTCCCAAGACTCACGCTTCCCCTTCGAGTTCGCGTATGCGGGCAGGCGTCCGGCGTCATACGGCGTCTGTTGTAGCGGCCACCTTTCAGCTGCTAACGTTCGCATGCGGGGCGCGTCCCACGTTCATTGCTGCTTACTAGGCCCGCGTGTATCATGACTGCCTCCATGGAGACGCACTGTATCTCCTTCCGCGAGATTCCTCAGACCACTAAGCTGTTCGCAACGTTCCTGGAAGATTTCAATCGTGTAGCGCGATATTACGGCCATGTGCCTTCCAGTGCGGGAGGAGCTGCTGCAGCCAGTGAAGTGCGGCTGGATCCCGTGGTGCGCCAGGGCGTTGTGGAGGCTTTGCGCGAGCAGAATCAGCGATTCGCGGGTACGGCTACGCTGGACCCGGAAATCGCGCGCAGTCTTGACCGACTGGCGGATGGCGCCGTGGCAATTGTCACCGGCCAGCAGGTGGGATTGTTCACGGGGCCCGCATACAGCTTTTACAAAGCGGTCACCGCCGCGCGGTACGCCGAGGAACTCACGAACCAGGGAATCGAGGCAGTTCCGGTTTTCTGGTTGGCGACTGAGGATCACGACCTCGCGGAAATCAACCATGCTGCTTGGACCATTCGTACGGGGCTGGCGGAATTCGCTTTGCCGGTAGGTGCAGGAGAAGAAGGCCGGCGCGTGGGAGAAATTAAGCTTGGGGAAGCGATTGCGGCTCCCGTGATTACTGCGGTCGACACACTGGAAGGCCCGCATGCGGGCGACGTGGCGCGCGCGTTACGCGAGTCTTATGCGCCGGATGAGACCTATGGCTCGGCGTATGGGAAGTTGATCGCGCGGCTGCTCGCAGGGCGTGGAATCATTTTTCTCGACCCGCTGGATTCGCGGCTGCACCATTTTGCAGCGGGCGTGTATCGTCGCGCGCTGGACGAAACAGATTCGCTGCGCGATGCGCTGCTGGCGCGCTCGAAGGAGCTCGAACGCGGCGGCTTTCATGCGCAGGTGAAGGTGGCGCGCGAATCCACGCTTCTTTTTTACAACGTGAACGGCCTGCGGCAGCCTGTGCGCCAGCGCAACGGGAAATTCTTTGCCGGCGACGCGACTTTCACTCGGGAAGAATTGCATTCCGCAATCGAAAATACGCCCGAAGCGTTCACGCCTAATGTCTTGCTGCGCCCCGTGGTGCAAGACACATTGCTTCCCACAGCTGCTTACATCGGCGGACCTGCCGAGATCGCTTACATGGCCCAGGCCCAGATTGTGTATCGGCGTTTACTGGGGCGCATGCCGGCGATTTTGCCGCGCGCAAGTTTCACGATCATCGAGCCGCCCATGGAGCGGCTGCTGAAAAAATACGAGCTGGATTTTCGCGACGTGCTGCGCGGGCGGCAGCACTTGCGAGCGCGGATGGAAGTGAAATCGCTGCCTCGCGCACTCGCGGGACGTTTCGCGAAGGATGAAAAATCATTGCAGAAGCTGCTGGTGGCGTATCGCAAGCCATTCGAGCGGCTCGACGGCACGCTTACCGAAGCGCTCGGCCTCGCCGAACGCAAGATTCTGCACCAGTTCCTGAAGCTTAAATCCAAGGCAGGCCGCGCTGAAAACTTCCGGACGGGTGTGCTGGACCGCCACGAGCGCATGCTGGTTGATGCGCTCTATCCGCATCGAGGTTTGCAGGAACGAACGCTATCGGCGCTGCCTTGGCTGGCAGCGTATGGCCCGGAATTTCTGGACGACCTGGCAGAGCTCTCCGCAATCGGCGCTGGCGGTGCCGGGCCCGCGGATAAGCGATCTGCGAACGCGACTCCCTGCGCTCACCAGCATCACGTGCTATTCACGTAGAACGGGCCGCCGCAACAGGAATGGATGCGACGGCCCGCGGTTCGCGTCAGTTAGTTGTGATTGAGGTCTGTTGCGCCGCTATTTACCCGGAATATAGCTCAGGTCTGGGCGAAACTCGATGATCTCGCTGTAGGTGCTCTCGATCGAGCCGTTGAGTCTCTCGATCACGGACATCGCTTCCTGTTCGCCGAACGCTGCCCGCAAGTCATCGCGCAACGGCTTGACCGCCGGATCATCCTCGAAGGAAGCCCAGTTGGCATGGTCAACCGTGAGAACATAGGTGCCGCCGGGTCCGCCGTCCGCGAGGCGATGCCAGGAATAGCGCAACGGGGACTTCATCTTTTCGTGGGCTTCATGCACGCGCATGACGGCGCTGCGGAAATCGTCGCCTTTGCCATAGCGAATATGGAAGGTGATGACCTCCGTGTACTTGGCGTTCATGTCCGTGGACGGGTTGCTCCATTTCGGCAGGTCCTCGTAATAGGCGGTGACGAGCTTCTCGACCGAACTCCCGACCAGCTTTTGGTATTGCTCGAGATCGGCAGCATCCGGCACCGACGGCTTATCGAAATCCGTCCAGTGTTGTCCGAAGCGGCCGACGACGTAACTTCCGGTGTTTTCGCCGGTAAGTACTTCAAATACGTAGAGCCCCTGGGTATCTTTCTGCTGCTTGTGCCATTCGGCCTTTTGTTTGCGGCCGTCTTCATACTGCTTCACCATGCCGTTCTTCGGCGTCTGGAATTCAATGGCAGCGATGGTGTTAGGCTTTTCCTGGGCGAAACCTGAAACCGCGGCAACGAGCACGACTCCGACCGCGCACAAAAACTTTTTCGCAATCATCTAGTCTCTCTCTCCTCGAGTTCATCGAATTTTAGATTTGGTGAAAACTACCCGGCCCTATCACAAACCAAGGGGACAGCGCAGTATGCTGGCCGGCGGTCCGGCGCAAACTGGCTGCTAAGGAATGTGTGATATGAGGCGAGACTATATGCCGATTCCGGCACAAAGCAAGGGATTATTCGAATGGAAGGATGACCGGGCTGCCCTCCCTGTTTCAATTTGGCGCGCAGGGGAATAGACCAACACCTAGGCCTCTGATTCATCAGAGGTCATTGGTGCGCGGGAGGCCTTCGCTTGCGCGCCGAGTCCCATGCTAAAATGCAGCGGACTTATTCATCCAGGATTTTGCGGAGGGCTCACATGAAAATCACACCAGGCAAACAGAAAGGCCTGAAGGCAGTCTCCGATTCGCGCGGCGTGATCGCTGCGGCTGCTATGGATCAGCGCGGCTCGCTGAAAAGCGCCATTGCCAAAGAGAAGGGCATTGACAAGAAGGACGTCCCCGCGAAGATGCTGGAAGAATTCAAAACCATTGTTACGCGCGTCCTGACGCCGCATGCCAGCGCGATCCTGCTTGACCCCGAATATGGCCTGCCCGCCGCGAAAGCGCGCGCTTCGAACGCCGGCTTGTTACTCGCATACGAGAATAGCGGCTACGACAATACTCGGCCCGGCCGCCTGCCCGATCTTCTGGACATCTGGTCTGTGCGCCGCCTGGTGGCGGCGGGGGCTGACGCCATCAAGATTCTGCTTTATTACACACCACTCGATCCGCCGGAGGTGAATGACATCAAGCACGCCTGGGTGGAACGCATTGGCGGCGAATGTACGGCAAGCGACGTCCCGTTCTTCCTGGAGTTTGTGGGCTACGTCGAAAACGGCGATGAGAAGGGCATCGAATACGCCAAGAAGAAACCGGAGATCGTCAGCAAGAGCATGGAAGAATTTTCCAAGCCGCAATATGGCGTGGATGTGTTGAAGGTGGAAGTTCCGGTGAACATGGCGTTCGTGGCCGGATCGAAAGCGAACAAGGGCGAAACCGCATCGGCAGCCTATACCCGCGACCAGGCCAAGGAGCATTTTCGGCGCGCTGCCGCGTCGGCGAAAAAGCCGTTCATCTACCTTTCGGCTGGCGTGAATAACGATGTGTTTGCGGAAACTCTGGAACTTGCCGCCGAATCGGGCGTCGAGTTCTCCGGCGTCTTGTGCGGCCGCGCTACGTGGAAAGACGGCATCCCCGTTTATGCCAAGCAGGGCGCCAAAGCGCTCGAAGACTGGCTGAACGACCAGGGTGTGAAGAATATCAACAACGTGAACTCGAAATTGTCCGCGGCGAAACCTTGGTACAGCTTCTACGGCGCGAGTTCGGCGGCAGCCCTGGCCGATTAACGCGCCTCGCGCGGCGATAGCCGTTTGCTGGATGGTGATTTCGTTCGAGCCTTGGCAGCGAAAGGTTGCGGCAACATCGGGAACCGAAGCGGCGCCTGATTTCACATACGAGAGTCCGCGTTTCAATCTGCTGAGTTTTTGTGAGATTCTGTCCCTTGCATGGCTGATCCCGTAAAAGTCTTGTTTGTGTGCGTGGGCAATTGCGTGCGCAGCCAGATGGCGGAAGCGATTGCGCGGCATAGTTGCGCGGATATTATTGATGCGGAAAGCGCGGGGGTTTCGCCGCTGGGCTTTATTGATAAGACGGCGCAGGCCGTGCTGCGCGAGCGCGGCATCTCCGTTGACGGGCAATTTTCCAAGGGGTTGCACAGCCACTCGCTGAAACAACCGGATTTGGTGGTCAATATGTCCGGCATTGACAGCAAGTCTCTCTTTCCCGAACGCCATGTGGAAGTCTGGAAAGTGCGCGATCCGTTCGGCGAGAATATAGAAGCCCATCGCGCTGTCTGCGATGATATCGAAGCACGCGTAACGTTATTGGCCGCGCGCTTGCGTACCGAAGCCGAGGACTCGGCCTAGAAATGAACTCCAGCGATCACTCGGAACTTTGAGGAAGGGCATTTCGCGAATCGCCCAGGTCATTGAACTATGCGCCGTGAGAAAACCAGCGTCTCACAAGAAGATTATCTGAAGGCGATCTGGGAGCTTGTTCAGGAAGAACAGGAGCCCATTAGCGCGCGTCTTGCGGAAGACCTGAGCGTCACGCCCCCCGCCGTCACCGCCGCGCTTAAGCGCATGACGCGCGGAGGCTATCTGCACGTTCGCCGCGATGGACGGATCGAGCTAACCTCGAAGGGTGAATCCATCGCACGGCACTTGGTGTTGCGTCATCGCCTGGCGGAAAAGCTTCTCACCGACGTGATCGGCCTGGAATGGGCGCGTGCGCATGAAGAAGCAGAGCGTCTGGAGCACGGCATTTCGGCTGAAGTTGCCGAGCTGCTGCTGAAGCGCTTTGGCCGCGACAGCCGTTGCCCGCACGGAGTGCCGCTTCTCGGTGGCATGGCCAAGCTGAGACGTAAATTTGGCGCGGTGCGCTTGTCGGATGCGGAGGTCGGGCGAAGCTACGAGGTGCTGCGCGTCTATGAAAAAGATCCCAAGTTTCTGGACTTCGTCTCCGGGTTGAATCTGCGTCCCGGCGCGCGCGTGCGCGTGCATCAGCGCGAATACGATGAAACCATGGCTCTTACCGTAGCAGGCCACGCTTCATCACGCATACATCTGGGCAAACCGGCCACCCAACGGGTCTGGGTCCGCAATCTTCCTGCATAGAAAAATATAATCCAGGGCATTTGCGCGAGCTATTGCAACCGGACACCTCGGGCGACTATGATATCGCTGTCCGCCCGAGTAGTGCGGTGCCCGGCCGGCTCCCAATGATTGGCGTTCCTTCACGATTCGCTCGACCCATCCGTCCCATACGGCCGGCCCCGATTCAGGCGCGCGGGCTACAAGCACCCAGACTTTATCGAGAGAAGATGCCTGATTCGGGCATTGCGCGGAGAGAATTTAAATTTCCAAGGAACTAGGCGAAGGAGGAGTGTGATATGGCAACTGCGACTGCAGCTGTACAGCCGAATGAAAGCGTAACTGGGTTTGTGACCAAGACTCGCAAGATGCTCATCAACGGCAAATGGGTGGACGCCGCTTCGGGCAAGACTTTTCCCACTTACAATCCCGCGACAGGCGAAGTGCTCGCAAACATCGCCGAAGGCGACAAG
Organism: uncultured Acidobacteriota bacterium; assembly: GCA_963795005.1. Classification (GTDB taxonomy): domain Bacteria; phylum Acidobacteriota; class Terriglobia; order Acidiferrales; family UBA7541; genus Palsa-295. Next base: position 205,566 of record CAWCGE010000012.1, read on the forward strand.
CAAGACATTAACCGCGCGGTGAAGGCAGCTCGTGCTGCCTTCGAATCCGGGCCGTGGTCGAAGATTTCGACTGCGGAGCGCGCCAAAATGATGTGGAAGCTCGCGGACCTGATTGACCAACATCGCGAGGAATTTGCCCAGCTGGAATCGCTGGACAACGGCAAGCCGCTCAAGATCGCGCGTGTGGCTGACGTACCACTCTCCGCCGAGCATTTCCGCTATTATGCTGGCTGGGCCACCAAGATCGAGGGCAACACGATTCCTCTGACTCGCGCCCAACAGGGCTCATTCTTTGCTTACACCGTGCGCGAGCCGGTGGGGGTGGTGGGCCAGATTATTCCTTGGAACTTTCCGTTGCTTATGGCCGCGTGGAAACTGGGTCCAGCCTTGGCCACGGGTTGCACGATTGTATTGAAGCCGGCCGAACAGACTCCGCTCACCGCGCTGCGGCTAGGTGAATTGATCCAGGAAGCAGGTTTCCCCGATGGGGTGGTGAATATTGTTCCTGGCTATGGCGAAACGGCCGGAGCCGCGCTCGCGGCGCACGACGACGTGGATAAGGTCGCGTTCACCGGCTCCACGGAAGTCGGGAAACTGATCATTCAGGCCGCTGCGGGCAACCTGAAGAAGGTCTCGCTCGAATTGGGAGGAAAGTCTCCCAACATCGTTCTCGATGATGCCGACCTCGATTCCACGATTCCAGGCGCTTCCAGCGCGATATTCTTCAATCACGGCCAGTGCTGCTGCGCGGGTTCGCGGCTTTACGTGGATAAAAAAATCTTCGACAAGGTCGTCGAAGGAGTCGCGGCAAGTGCGGAGAAGATCCGCGTACGTCCGGGCTTCGATCCGGATTGCGACATGGGGCCTCTGGTTTCCGAAGAACAGCTCAATCGCGTGGTCGGATATATGGAGTCAGGCAAGAAAGAGGGCGCGACGGCGGTGACCGGCGGCTCCCGCGAGGGCAACAAAGGCTACTTTGTGAAGCCCACGGTGCTGGTCAATACCAACGAAAACATGAAAGTGGTGCGGGAAGAAATCTTCGGGCCGGTGGTTACGGCAACTCCGTTCACGAGTCTGGACGAAATCGCCAAGACGGCCAATGATACGATCTACGGCCTTGCGGCGGGTATCTGGACGCGCGATGTGAAGAAGGCGCACGCTCTCGCGGCCAAGCTTCGTGCCGGCACCGTGTGGATCAATTGCTATAACGTGTTCGATGCGGCGTTGCCATTTGGCGGCTATAAGCAGTCGGGATGGGGCCGCGAGATGGGGCACGAAGTGCTTGAGCACTACACTGAGGTTAAGTCGGTCTGTGCGGCGTTGTAGTCGTTGACTTGACTCTAGTTCGACGTTGGTAGGGGCGGGTCTTTAGACCCGCCCCTACTATTTTGT
>CAWCGE010000013.1:0-246839 GCA_963795005.1 uncultured Acidobacteriota bacterium
CTGCGCGTCCGTAACCTTGCCCTTCACAAACGTGACCTTCAGATCCTTGTAGACATAAATCTGCTTGGGGCCAAGGTTGATGATCTTGTCCGGCTGGCCGAGGATTGCGGTGACTTGATCCGGCGTTTGGCCTATCTCAACCGTGGCGGGCGGCGCGGGCGGCGCTGCCGGTGCCGCTGCTGCCTGTTGCTGATTCGCATCGCCTCCTGCCGCGGCCTGTTGTTGATTCGCATCGCCGCCACCGGCTGCCTGTTGTTGGTTCCCGCTGTCCGACTTCGTGGAATCGTCTGAGTCAACTTTCAAAACTTCCGCGACCATAGTCAGGGCCTGTTCAGTCGTGGGCGTCGCGCCATGGGGGTAAATGAATTTGAGGGTGGAATAATACCGAACGTCTTGGTACGGATCGCTGAACAGCGTAAAAAGAACGCCATCGGGCTGCACATCAATCCTCGTCACCCAGAACTTCTCTCCCGTCACAAATTGCCGGGATTGAACTTGAGCGGTCTGCGGAGGAGGATGACCGATGAAGCTGCCGAAACTCTGCATCTTCTGATGCACTCCAAAGGCGCCCTCGGAGAGCTTCCCATCTTTATAAGTGTTTTGCGGCGGTACGGCCGTCGTGGTGGGGTACATAATCAGCTTGTCCTTCTGCAAAATCAGCACCGCACCCGCCGTGACGATGTCGGTCTTGTCGTCAGTGGGCTTGGTGAGAGCGTACTTCGCTTCCAACTGGCTCTGCAGCGAACCGGAGGCACCATCTTGCGCCTTCGCGGCAAAACAAGGAAGAATTGCGCCGATTACCAGCGCGCCGATTTGCAGCCAAGTCTGGAATTTCATCCTCATTGAGAAGTCCTCCTTGTACCCGGGGCAGGCCCTGTGGTTTTCGTCGGGAATTAGGATGTGTTCGGTGTTCTGCGCTTTTACTTCTAACGCCGCTGTGCTGGAAGCGTCCAAGGCGTTCGCCCCAGACGCTTCCACTCGGTTTTTCGCTCCCGCACAGCTAAGATTCAACCTAGTCGCTGCTGCCTGACGACGAAGTCTGCTGCTGGACGTCGGCTTCAGCTTTATCAGCATCCGCCTGCTGAGCCGCCAATTCATCTTTCACGGAAGTATCCGGCTTCACCTGGCCGTCCGGATTGGCGACGGTCTTGGTGTCCGGAGCTTTCGGCAACCCATTCTTCCCTTGATTGTCCGCCAGCGTCTTGAGTCCGGAATCCAATTGCTCGCGGAAGTGGTTGTGCATTTCCTGCAGGTCGTCAACCTTCACGGCAACCTGCGACCCGGAAGCGCAGTCTGACTTCTGGCTGGCGCTGACCAGCACCTTGACGCTATTGTTCGAGTCCGGCGTGTCCTCAATGCGCGTGACTACGTCTCCGGAAGACAACGAACAGTCTTGCCCGTCCGGACCCGTCTCGTTCAGAACATCGCTCACGATGAACGTACGGTGCGCGGGATCAAGCGCTGCCGGCGTTTCCTCGGGAGGAGGCGTTGCGTCGGAAGCACTGGAGTTGTCCTGTGCTGCGGGAGCTGCGGCTGCCGCAGGTTGCGGCGCCTGCGCCGCCGCTTGTTCCGCGGCCAACTGAGCCTTCACCTCATCCGCAATTGCCTGCTTCACTTCGGGCGTCAGCACGACTTGACCCCCGCCCGAACCTTGGCCGGAGTCTTGACTCGCATCTTGTGTACCGGCATCAGCTTGTTGCCCTGCCGCAGCGTTCGCGTTTGCTTCCGCTTGCGCTGCGTACGAGGCCTGCAAGTTCTGGCTGATCACGTAGTCCGTCATCCACAGTGCTGCGGTCGCGTATGCCGGATATGGATTGAAGTAGTAACCGTAGTATCCGTACCACGGCGCTCCACCCCAGCCCCATGAATAAACCACCGGCGCCGCCCAGGGATTGTAGGCCCAGCCGTAAAACGCGGGGCCATAGTAGTAAGGCGGCACATAGCCGTAATAGTAGCCGCCATGGTAGTAGTAGCCGCGATATCCGTAGGCGTAGTAGCGGCCGCCCCTGTAGTAGGTGCGCCCCATGTAACGGCGCCCGTCACGTCCCCGGTAACCGCGCTCGCCATATCCGCCGCGGTGTCCGTAACTTACCAGATGGCCGCCCCCGGGACGAGTAGATACCACCCGGGTGGCTCCGTGCGGACCGCGAGTGATCGTCGCACCCTTGGACGTCTTGATGGAAGTAACCTTGCCACTCGAGTTAACGCGTGCGGTGTTGCCGCTCTTCGTTGTCACGGTTTTAGTCGGAGCAGCCTTACTCGCTCCCGCACCGCCAGCCTTAGCGTTCGTCGCCCCGCCCTTGCCCGCAGTGGTCGTGCTCGCGCCTTTCGCAGAAGTCGTCGTCGCGCCCTTGTTGGCCGTCGTTGTACCCTTATTGGCGGTGGTGGTCGTAGTGCCTTTGTTGGCAGTCGTTGTGGCGCCCTTACTTGCAGTGGTGGTCGTAGCACCCTTATTGGCGGTAGTAGTCGTCGCGGTCTTATTCGCAGTCGTGACGCCAGTGCCCTTATTGGCAGTGGTCGTAGTAGTTCCGTGATTGGCGGTGGTTGCCCCGCTACCCTTGCTGGCGGTCGTTGTGCTGCTGCCGTGATTGGCTGTCGTCACGCCGCTGGTATGGTTGGCGGTCGTCGTACTACTGCCGTGATTCGTAGTTGTCGCTCCACTTGGATGGGCGCCTCCCCCCGGCGAAGACGAAGGGTGCGCGGCCGGTGCCGCCTTCGGCGCCGAACTCCCACCACCACTGCTCTTATTCTTCTGGCCCCAGGCCACGCTGGGTACTAAAACTACTACCAAACTCAAAAGCAAAAGCCACTTTGCTACGGCACTCGCGCTGGGCCGAATCGATTTCATCTCGCTTCCTCCTGGTGCGAAACTTCTTCTAGAATCCCGCGATCCGAAACTTGCAATCCTGAAAAATTCTGAAACTTTCCAGAGGTGTGGGTCTCCACTTCGCAATGCGCAAAATCGCACGAAAAACCGTCATGGAGGCAAGGAATCCCTTTGAATCGGAAACGCACCTCGCCCTTCGGCGCCTGGGTGATCAATCGTGGGTAATCGGCCAGTTCCATAAAACACGCGCACCGAACGAGCGGATGCACCGAAATTCGTTGACCTTTCGGCCGCAAGCCAACGCCCCGCCAAGAGAGCTGGAAAAATCCCCGGCTCGCCGCGTGAAAACCGCCTGCAACCAAGTGCGCAAGAGCTATGACGCCCGCAACGGTGGACTTCCCTCCGGGGCGCCAGTACGTTGTGGAAGAACATAGGCCCGGCGCCTTCCTTCTGTCAAGCGCGGAAAATCGCCGTGTCGCTTGTTGCAATCATGGACCTCAAGCTGATTCGCTAGGGCGAGAATCCTTCTCAGCAGTCTGTTTCGCCCTGCCGCAAATGTCGTAGAATGGCGGCAGCTTGTAAGGTTTCGGGACCCATCATTCGCGGATTTTCTGAGACCAAATGACCGAAGACGTCACTGGCGCACGTAAAGGCGACTACCTCATCCTCGGCACTCTCGGTGCCGGCGGCATGGGCAAAGTCTATAAAGTTCGCAACACGCTCTCGGACCGCATCGAAGCCATGAAAGTTTTACTGCCCGATCTTTCCGACCAAAAAGATCTCGCCGATCGTTTCCTGCGCGAAATAAAAGTTCTCGCCAGCCTGCATCATCCCAATATCGCGGAGCTGCGTACCGCACTCACCATCGACAATCAGCTGGTGATGATCATGGAGTACGTCGAAGGTTCCACGCTCGCATCGCGTTTGCTGCAAGGACCGGTCCGCTACGCCGACGCGCTCGCTTACTTCGATCAAGTGCTCGCTGCGCTCTCTTGCGCGCACGCCCTGAAAATTGTCCATCGCGATATCAAACCCGCGAACATCATGCTCACCCCGCGAGGGCTCGTGAAGCTGATGGACTTCGGCATCGCGCGCTCCGGCAACGATCTCGGTCTCACAATGACCGGCACAACGCTCGGCTCTGTTGCCTATATGTCGCCCGAGCAAGTTCGCTGCGAACCCATCGATGGTCGCTCCGATCTTTATTCCGTCGGCGTCTCGCTTTACGAAACGATTACCGGGCAGCGCCCCTACGTCAGCGATAACAATTTCGAAATCATGCAGGCACACCTGCAGATTCCTCCCACGCCGCCCATCGACCTCAAGTCGGACATTCCGCTCGCGCTCAGCGAGCTCATCCTGATGGCTATGGCTAAGGATGCGGCGCAAAGATTTCAGACCGCCGACGCCTTGCGCGCCGCTCTCTCAAGCGTTGCCCCGAGCTTGGGAGCGCCCTCCGAAATCCCGCCCACATTGCGCGAATCCACGCTCGATGTGACCGCTCCGCCGACGCCTCGCCCCGTAGCACCGGCTGCTGCGCGCTCCGTCACCGCGCGGCCGGTTACGGCTCGGCCAATCACGGCGCAGCCCGTCGCGCCACCAGCGGATCGTGCTGTGGATTTACCGCTCGCCTCGGCAGGCCGTGGAATTTTCCCGCCGCCCGCGTCGCAGCCAAATGCGCAAGCCCCCATGCAATCGGGAGCCGCCGCGCCCGCTCCAGTTCAAGCCGCAAATCGTCGCGGCTTGTACATCACACTGAGCGCGCTGGTTGTGTTGGTCGCGCTCATAGCCACTGGCGTCGCGGTGTGGCGCTTGATTCGGCCCGCGGACCAATCTACCTCCGTTCCCGTTTCGTCCGAGCCTGCGCCCGCTGCGCCGGCTGCGGATCCCGGCGCCGCTGCGCTGCAGGCTCTGCCTTGCCAGCCGAGTGATTCCCGCTGCTGGAGCAAATTGCCGGACGGAACTCCCGGGAAATCGTCGACGCTTGCCGCCCTAAAACCTCACGCGGCCTCGCCGTCCCCACCCCAAGGTTCACCACCGCCGCAAGAAGTGCCTCAACAACTCGCACCACAGCACCCGGCGCCGCAACAACCCGCGCAGGCTGATCCACGGGCCGCCGAGCAAGCCGCGCGCGCCACGGAAGATCAGGTCGCGCAACTCGCGGCGGTGGAACACGAAGAACTGGACGAGCTTTCCAGCAACGCCAGCGACGTAAGCGCGCGCGTCGCCGCGCTGGAAAAACTCCAGGAAGCCCAAGGCCAGCAGCCCCCCCATGACATCGCCGCGTCGCAACAGCGCATGCAGCACGACATCGCGCTCGCTGATTCCGCCCTGCGTAAAGCCGACGTGCAAAACGCGCAGAAATACATGGACCTGGCCAACGCCGAACTAGCCAAACTGAAAAGATTCCTCGGCCAGTAGTTTTTTGGCTTGGAGGTTGCGGGCGCTACTCGCCGTTCTTGCGCAGGATGGTGAGTTGAAAAAGGTGACGGTCAACGTAGCCCAGACGGCGATAAATCTCGATCGCCCGCTGGTTCTGCGAGCGCACGTGCAAGAAGGGAGTTTCGCCGCGCACCAGAATTCGCCGCATGATTTCGACCATGAGCCCGGTAGCGTAGCCGTGGCCGACGAAATCCGGATGTGTGCACACCGCGCTGACTTCCGTGAACCCGGGAGCGCGCAAGCGTTCGCCCGCCATGGCCGCCAGCTTGCCATCTCGCTTTACGCCGATAAACTCGCCGAGTTCGTGAGTCCTGATGGCAAATGGGCCGGGCTTGGTCAGCGTGGCTAGCGCCAGCATCTCTGGCGCGTCCGCAGCGGTGAGTTCGACGAAATCCGAGGCAGGAGGCGGCAGCTTGCAGTCCGTATAAATCATCTGCAGCATGGGCGCGATCTCGTGAAGAACCCATGTCGCAGGCAGCTCGGGCGGCTCGTCCAGACAGATTGCCGCGATTCCACCCGCGGGATAAAGTTCGGCCAATGATTCGTACGCTTCGCGCGTGGGCGATTCGAATGCGGCGATAGGACCGATTGCGGCAGGAAATCTTCGCGCGAGTGCGGACGCCTCGGCCCAGTGCGCCTGAGTCGTCGTCAGCGCGGTCCAGACGGGATTATCGAGCAGATGCGCGTGCATGATGAAACTTTACCGCCGCGCCCGTCAGCGACGCCATCCGATTTTCGCGCGTAAAATCGCGGCGAATCTGCCAATTTGGCGTAGGCCTAAGCTTCTGTGCTCGTGAGCCCGTGATTTTTTCAAACGTTCCCCAGATTCGCTGTCCGTGCAATCGATCCGGAAATATGGTAAGATTGTCTTACCATGCAAACGCGAGTTTCCACAAAAGGACAGGTAGTTCTTCCCCATCCTCTTCGCCGTAAACTCGGCCTGCGCCCCGGCGATCCGCTCGATGCCGAAATTCAGAGAGGAAGCATCGTGCTCACTCCGCGCCGCTCTCGCGCTCGCAAGGCCAGAATCGTCGTTGACTCGCTTACCGGATTGCCGGTGCTTACAGGTGGTCCCGACGCAGCGCCCTTGAGTTCCAGGCAGGTGGAAGAGATACTCGCCAGCTTCCCATGAGGTATCTCCTGGACGTCAACGCACTCGTTGCGCTGGGCTTGCTCCACCACGAATTTCATCAGCAAGTCGCCAGGTGGGTCAGGTCTCTTATCTCCGGAGGCGTTCCGGAGCTAGCCACGTGCTCGATCACAGAACTCGGGTTTGTTCGCGTCTTAATCCAAGCACCGCAGTACGGATTCAACATTTCCCAGGCGCGCACTTTGTTGCTGCGCATGAAGACTGGAAACGTCCTAAACTTCACGCTGATCGCCGATAATCACGGCGTCGCGCAACTTCCGGTATGGGTGAAAACAGCAAAGCAGACCACGGACGGCCACCTTCTCCAGCTTGCCAGAGCCAATGGCGCCGTCCTCGCTACGCTCGATAGAAAAATCCGTGGCGCGTTCGTAATTCCTGGGGCGAAATGACGTCGACGACAATCCGCGCTAGTGCGCGAAGCTCACGTTCAATCCCGTCGAGAAGATCACGTCGTTCGATTTCGTCCCCACGATCGGCGGATTGGTGACGTAGCGATCGCTCACGGCCATCTGCCATCCCAGCCACGAGTTGATCTTCGTCACCGAAGCCGCGTCGAGAGAAAATCTATATTGGCCCGTATCGCTCAAGTCCGGATAAAAATAAAACACTTCGGTGACCGTGGTGGACTTCCCGAATTTGTGCATGAAATCTTCTCCCAGCGTCACGCCGGCCAGGTTGCGGTCGACCGACGTGGCCGTGGCTGCTGTAAGTTTCTCGCGTGTAGTTCCCGCCGGCCAGCACATCGAGGGTCGTCATCGGAGTGTTGATCAAGTGCAGGCCCAGGCCGCCGCTGTAAATCTGTCGCACGTTCAAATCCTGCAGTTCGTCATGCGTATAATCCGCGCTGACGAAACCGAAAACCAGTTTCGTGAAATTCCGGTCGTATTTTATGCCGCCCACGATCGAGTTCGCGGTGGTTCCGCCGCCCGGCTGATCGTTGCTGGTGTACAGCGATGTCTCATACATCGTAATTTCATCGTTCAACGTTTTGCGGTCCGCGGTGAATCCAGTAGTGAGGTTCGTCGTCGCGCTGTTGCCGCGCGCCAGCGCGAATCCCAGGTTCAGACCGCCCTTCCATCCTTCAATCAAGTTCGGGTGCAGGGTCTTTTCGTAGGCCGTCTCAGCGTCCGACGAACGCACCACCGTCACCTTCTCCATCGGCACCTGCACTGTACCGGCGGTCGCCGTGTGTACCACCAGGTCCGCGCCCTCGGTAGTCACTGTTCCGCTTACCGTCCTTTTGTCTGGCGTCACCACATAGAGCGGCTTGTCCGTCGTCACCTGCGCCACCGACGGCCACTTGATCTGAATTGAGCCGGCGTAGTCGGTCTTCAGCGTGATGTTCTTGCCGTCCGAAACGTCAACCGTTCCGGTGAGATGGTCTCCATTCTTCAGGAGCACAGTGTCCGCTGTCGCGGCCGATGCCAGCGCCAGGGTGACGAAAAATATTCCGGCTAAATGCGTAACTCTCATGATTCCCCCGTCGAGATCGCGATTTCAGGATGTCACACGAAACTGCAAGGTAAGCTGGGCGGACACATCATACGATAGGGCTGCCAGGATGCGAAACTGTCGCCGTCTGGCGATGGCGCAGTCTCGCAATCCCAGGGATGAACGCCTTCTTTCAGCGCTTTTTACGCGCCGACGCCGACGCTTTGTCCCTTGACGAACGCCAACAGATCCGCGTTGATCTGGTCTGGGTGGGTTGTGGGCATGCCGTGCGGATAGTCTTCGTAGACTTTCAGCGTTGCTTTCTTCAGCAGCTTGGCGGCCATCGGGCCCGCCGCAGCGATCGGCACGATTTGGTCATCCTTGCTATGCAACACCAACACGGGGATATCGATCCTCTTCAGGTCTTCGGTGGTGTCCGTTTCCGAGAACACCCCGATGCAGTCGTAGTGAGCCTTGATGCTTCCCACCATCCCCTGCAGCCACCAGTGCTCCCGGATGCCTTCGGAAATCTTCGCGCCCGGGCGGTTGTAGCCGTAGAAGGGAAGAGTGATGTCAATGTAGAACTGTGGCCGATTGGCCGCGAGCTGCGCGCGCAGCCCGTCAAAAACTTCCCGGGGCGTGCCGGTCGGATTCTTTTCGGTCTTCAGCATGAGCGGCGTGATCGCGCTGATCAGTGCCGCCTTCGAGACGCGCTTGGTGCCGTGCCGTCCCAGGTAACGCGCAACTTCGCCGCCACCGGTCGAGTGCCCCACCAAGATGGCATCCTTCAGGTCGAGTTTTTCGAACAACTCGGCGAGATCGTCGGCATACGTGTTCATATCATTACCGCCCCAAGTCTGGTCGGATCGGCCATGACCTCGGCGGTCGTGCGCAATGACGCGATATCCAAGTTGGCCGAAGTGCAGCATCTGCCCGTCCCAGTCGTCGGCGCTGAGCGGCCAGCCGTGCGAGAAAACGATCGGTTGTCCCGTACCCCAATCCTTGTAAAAAATCTGTGTCCCGTCTTTCGTTGTAATCGTAGCCATAGCTTCGCCTCCTGAGGTGCTGCTAATGCGGAGCGACATTATGCAGGATTGTTCCGCGATTTACGAAGGCTTCTCGTCTCGCTTCGTCGTTCAGGCTTCTTGGACTTGCGCGGGACCTAAAGCCTCGGCATTTACCGCTCCCGTTAACCATATTTCTGTCTTAATCCTGCAAAAGTCGGAGTTTCCCGGTATAGGCTTCGCGGACCCGACGAGTATGCTGGGTAGGACGAGGTGAACGCTATGCATGCCCCACTGATCGTCGGAATTGTAGTGCTCGCTTTGCTTCTTCTAGCGCTGATCAAGATGCTTCCGGACTTGGTCCGCTATATGAAGATCCGCTCCATGTAAGAGTTGTGGCCAGCGGCTGTTAGGCGCCCAGCGCCTGTCCGCTAGAGCGACATAGGCATCCCACTAGCGGGCAAATCGCCGCCTGCAAGGACTCACCGGCATGGATTAACTCCATCCTGCCCATGGGCTTACATTCCTATATTCACTGGCCCGAGAATTGCCGCCAACCCCTGTAGCCATTCCCGGGGGTGTCCGATGACGTCGCTCTGGCAAGATCTCGGCTATGCGCTCCGCATGCTCCGCAAGAATCCCGGGTTCACCGCCATCGCGATACTCACCCTCGCGCTCGGCATCGGTGCCAACACCGCGATCTTCAGCGTCGTCAATGGCGTGCTGCTGAATCCGCTGCCCTATCCCCATCCCGAAGAACTCTGCACCATCCACGAAAGCAAACCGGACTTCAACACCGGCTCCATCTCCTATCCGAATTTTCTGGATTGGCAGAAGGAAAACCACACGCTCTCCTCCATGGCCGTTTCGCGCAGCCATTCTTTCAGTTTGACCGGCCTCGGCCCTGCCGAGCAATTGAATGGACAGTTCGTTACCTCCGATTTTTTTCCAATCCTCGGCGTCAGTCCAGTCATGGGCCGGGGCTTGCTCAGCTCCGACGACCAGATCGGCGCGGCGCCGGTAACGCTCATCAGCGCCGGATTCTGGAAGCGTAAGCTTGGCGCAGCGCCCGATGTCGTTGGCAAGAGCCTCACGCTCGACGGTAAAAGTTTCACCATCGTCGGCGTCATCCCGCAGAACTTCGATCTGATGCTCGATAGCTTCAGCACCAGCGACATCTACGCTCCCGTGGTGCAGTGGAACAACGATTTGCTCTTCAATCGCGGCGCCGGCCTGGACTTTCACGGCATCGGCCGCCTGAACCCCGGCACCACAATCGGTCAGGCGCGCGCGGATTTTTCTGCGGTGACGCGCAATCTTGCCGCAGCATACCCGGAAGTCGATAAAGGCATCGGCGCCGCGCTGATTCCTTTCAAACAACGCATGCTCGGCAACGTCGCGCCATTTCTGCTGGTGCTCTTCGGCGCGGTCGGCTTCGTGCTGCTGATTGCCTGCGCCAATATTGCCAATCTTCTGCTCGCGCGTTCGACGGGGCGCGCGCGTGAATTTGCCGTACGCGCCGCTCTGGGCGCTGGCAAATCCCGACTGATTCGCCAGCTTTTGACCGAAAGTGTCCTACTCGGAATTCTGGGCGGCGCGCTCGGGCTGCTGCTCGCCAGTTGGGGCACGCGCGCCGCTTTGGGCGCCTTGCCCAGCACTCTGCCGCGAGCTTCGGAAGTCGGGATTGACGGCCACGTGCTGCTTTTCACCGCTGCGATCGCCCTGCTTGCCGGAATTCTTTTCGGCTTGGCTCCTGCGCTCAAGGTTTCCCGCACGAACCTGCAGCAAAATCTTCAAGAAGGCGGCCGCGGCTCAAGCGGCGCCCGCCAGGGTGTGCACGGCGTGTTAGTCGTCGTGGAAATGTCCCTCGCCCTGGTCCTGCTAATCGGCGCGGGACTCATGCTGCGCAGTCTCGTGCAGCTCTGGCGCGTGGATCCGGGCTTCAACCCGCAGAACGTATTGGCGTTCGGACTTTCGCTCTCACCTGCGGCGCTGCAAACCAGCCCGGCCGCGATTCGCCAGGACTTCCGCAAGGTCCACGCCGCGATCGCTGCGACGCCGGGCGTGGAATCCGCTGCGCTGAGCTGGGGAGCGTTTCCCATGAGCGGCGATGATGAGTGGTGGTTCTGGCGCGAAGGCCAGCCCAAACCCACCACGCACAACGAAATGAACTGGGTTATTGATTACGTCGTCGGTCCCGACTATCTCAAAGTGATGGGAACGCCGCTGCGCAGCGGCCGCTTCTTCACCGCGCAGGACGACGAGCACTCGCCGCCGGTCGTCGTGGTGGACGAGGTCTGCGCGCGCCAGTATTTCCCGAACGAAAATCCCATCGGCAAAAGTCTTTTCCTCGAAATTGGCCAGGGCACGATTCACGCGGAAATCATCGGCGTCGCGAGCCACGTGAAGCAGTGGGGACTCGATTCGGACGACACCGAGCGCCTTCGCTCGCAAATCTACTTCCCGTTCATGCAGCTGCCGGACGCCACCATGGCCCTCGCGCCGACCGGTATGGGCGTCGCCGTGCGCACCCGCGGGCCGGCACCGGGCATCTTCGATGCGATTCGCCACTCCGTGCAGCAAGTGAACAGCGAACAAATTGTCTATGGCGCGCAGACCATGCCGGAAATCATCAGCAACTCCACTGCGACGTCGCGCTTCTCGGCGATTCTGCTCGGGGCGTTCGCCGTGGTCGCGCTGCTGCTTTCCAGCATCGGCATCTACGGCGTGATTTCCTACTTGGTGGGGCAGCAAACCCGCGAGATTGGCATTCGTATCGCGCTCGGCGCGCAGCGCCAGGACATTCTTTACGTGATTCTCGGCCGAGGCGCGAAAACCGCGCTCCTGGGCGTCGCGATCGGAATCACCGCCGCGCTCGGTCTTACGCGCTTGATGGCCCGAATGCTTTATGGAGTGACGGCCACAGACCCGCTCACCTTCGCAGGAGTCGCGGTCCTGCTCGTCGCCGTTGCACTCGTTGCTTGCTACATCCCAGCACGCCGCGCCATGCGCGTGGATCCCATGGTCGCGCTGCGCTACGAATGAGATTTGCGCCAGAGGCCGTAGCGCAGCGCGGAGAAGCAATCGTAAAGATTCTCCCAAATCACGAGTCACGAATGACGGATCACCAATCACCAGTCACCAATTACGCTTTTGGGGGAAAGGAGCTACCGATGGGAAAACTGGAACGCATTCGCGAAGCTGTAAGAGGCCCGCTCGACTCTGAATACATCCGCAACCGTGAGCAGCAGGGCTGGCGTCTGGTGGGCGTGGAATGGGAAGTCGAATGGGAGCGCGATTCCGAATCCGCCGCAGCTACCCCGCCCCAATCGGTCTCCGATTTCGAGGAAGCGCCCTTTGGCACGCGCGTGGCCGGCGATTGCGAACGCCTCGAGGAAAATCCTGCCGAAATGGAGTTCCTGCTCTCGATGATGGAGCTGATCATCCAGGACATCTCCATCAGCAAAGTGGCCGAAGAACTCAATCGCAAAGGCTTTCGCACGCGCAAAGGCACCGAGTGGGGCCCGGTCGCGGTTTTTAACATGCTGCCGCGCCTAATCGAACTGACGCCGCGCATCTTTGCCACCGAGGCCTGGGTCGAGCGCCGCAAACACCTCACCCTCGTTTATTAAAATTGGACTATCGAACTGTCACGAGGCCCTGTTCAGTAACGAAGCGTTACGCCCAATAGCGCCGGTCCTCTGCATTTGGCGTGAAACCTTGACATACCGCCGCGCACTCAATAAAGTTGCGCCGTCTGGGATATTGCCAAGGATCCGCGTACTCCCAAGTCGTCAACAAGCAGGCACTATGGAGGAGGTTGACATGCGCAAGTCGTTTCACCCACTCGTAGTTCTTATCACGATCGCTATCTTCTTGGGGACGGTTTTGGCTCCGCGCGCCCAAGCCCAGACCAACGCGCCCGTCACCACGGTCATCACAGTCCTGGGACCGAATTACACTCCGCCTCCGGCCATCAGCAAAGATGACATCAATGTTTATGAGGGCAAGACCAAGAAAGAGGTCGACCGCTGGGAACCCGCGCAGGGCGATAAGGCCGCTCTGCAACTGGCGATCGTGATTGACGACGGCACCAATTCCAACATCGGCCTGCAGTTCAACGATATCAAGGGTTTCATCACCGGCCAGCCGAAGACCACGGCGGTCGGCCTTTTCTACGCCAGCAACGGCGATGTGCAGCCTGCTTCGCAATTCAGCACCGATCACGAGGCTGTGGCCAAGGCGTTGCGTTTGCCCATCGGGAACTACGCCGCCTATACCAGCGTCTACCTTTCGACCATGAGCCTGATCAAGCGCTGGCCCGCGACTCCCGGAAGTCGCCGCGAGATCCTCTTGATCGCTGACGGTATTGACCGCTTCCGTGGCGATCCCTTCAGCCCCGATATTCAGAGCACTTACGAGGCGGCGGAAAAGGCGGGCGTCATCATTCACACACTATACGCCACCGGTATTGGCCGCCTGGTTCACAACATGTTCCGCGTGAATTACGGCCAGAGCAATCTCGCCGAAATCACTGACAAGACCGGCGGCGAATCTTTCTTCCAAGGTCTACAGACTCCCATCGCCTTCGCCCCGTTCCTGCAGCAGTTGGACATGATTCTCAAGAACCAGTATTGGCTCGGTTGGAACACCAACCGCCCTGCAAAAGGCAAGGGCCAGTTGCGCCAGTTCAGAGTCAAAACCGAGCTGAAAAATGTTGAAATCTCGGCCGCCGACAGCGTTTGGGTTCCCGGTCCCTAATCAGTCGCGATCCCAGTCTTCATCTCGAGCCTCCGCCGCTTTGAGGCGTTGTGCTGGATCGGCTTGCGGTCCAGCGCTTTAGAAGCGGCCTGTTGTGCGCATGAACGGGCGCGCCGAAATCTCCCCGGGTGCGCCCATTTTTTTGTGTACAATCCGAATTCACTCTCAGAATGCCAATCGCCCGCCTCGACGGAGAACGATAGATGCCCAGGGTCCTGCTGCTTGTGTCTGTTTCCCTGCTTTTCGCCCTCCCTGCCGTGCAAGCGCAAGACGAAATTCCGCCGGTTGCCTGGCGCATCCCCATCGGCCAGCCTCCCGCCAATCCCGGCCGCAACAAACCTGAACTGAACAATATTGACGACGGCTATTGGCAGGGCGCGCCCGTCGGTGGCTTTGGAGCCGGCACTTTTTCGCGCAGCTATCGTGGGAATTTCGAGCGCTGGCATCTGAAAGGCGGAGTTCACAAGTACCAAGACGTTCCCGCCGACCAATTTTCCGTGTATGCCCAAAAGCAAGGTGGTGAGCCGGTGGCATTGGTTCTCTCCACCGGCAAACCAGAGAACCATGCGCTCTCCGCGTGGAACTGGAATTACATCGCGGGCGGAGGAGATTATGCCGCCCTATATCCCAAATCTTGGTACGCCTATAGAACGCCGCAACTTCCCGTGGTTCTCACTCTCGAACAGTTTTCACCCGTACTGCCGGACAACTACAAGGAGTCGAGTTATCCGGTCGCGGTCTATAACTGGTATGCGCGGAATCCTTCTGACAGGCCGATCACTGTCTCCATCATGTTTTCCTGGACCAACATGGTCGGCTGGTTCCGTGATCAGACTCGCGATTTCAGCGGCGCGTTGAATGATCTGGATACCAACAGTTTCCACTCCGAGAAACTTGCCAACGGCAACATGCAGGGAATCGTCTTCGATCGCCTGCGGAATGGTCCGGTCTCCGAAGAATGGGACGGTCAATTTGCCATCGCCACTCTCGCGAGTTCCGACGTCGAGGTAACTTACACAACCGCCTTTAGTCCCGTGGGATCCGGAGAAGAAGTCTGGAAGCCGTTCTCCGCCGATGGCCGCCTCACGAATTTCGATCCCAAGATTGCCAGCAGCGGCGACCAGTTGGCTGCAGCTATCGCCGTGCGTTTTACTCTCGCTCCGGGCGAAAGGAAAATAATCCCCATGGCTCTCTCGTGGGACCTCCCCATCGTGCAATATGGCGGCGGACGTAAGTGGGTCCGCCACTACACCAAATTTTTCGACGCTTCCGGTAACAATGCTTGGGCGATCGCGCGTACCGCGCTCGAGAATGGCCAGGGGTGGAGCCGCGAGATTGACGCCTGGCAGAAACCTTATCTCTCGGACGAATCCAAGCCCGCCTGGTTCCGCGCCGAATTATTCAACGAACTCTACTATCTCGCTGATGGCGCCACATTGTGGGGCCACGAACTCAACGGACCCGCCAACCCGCATCATCCCGCATCCGAGAAATCCGATTCCTTCAGCTACCTGGAATGTTTCGACTATCCGTATTACGGCACCCTGGATGTGCGCTTCTACGGTTCCTGGCCGCTCATTAGGTTCTGGCCGGAGATCGAAAAGCAGGAGATGCGCGAATATTCAGATACCATTCCGGAAGTGAACGACCAGCGTTCGGTGTGGGGCTGGATGCTGGAAAGCCAGCACAAATTTGCGGTCGTCCAGCGCAAGACGGCGGGCGCCGCTCCCCACGATCTGGGAAATCCAGAGGAAGATCCGCTCGTTAACATCAACCAGTACAATTGGCAGGACGTCACCAACTGGCGCGACCTCAATAGCAAGTACGCCCTGATGGTCTGGCGCGATTACGTTGTCAGCGGCAGCAAGGACCTCGACTTTCTGCGCTACAACTATAAAACCGTCCGCGAAGCTCTTGATTACCTGAAAAAATACGACACCGACGGCGACGGCTTGATTGAAAACGGCGGCTTTCCCGATCAAACCTATGACGTGTGGCCGGCGCGCGGCGAAAGCGCTTACTGCGGCAGCCTCTATCTCGCCGCGCTACGCGCCACCACGGAAATAGCGCGCGTCCTCGGCGATGACTCCGCGGCTCAGCAATACGATGCCCTGTTCAAGAAAGCCCAGGCCGCATTTATCAAGAAGCTTTGGAACGGCTCTTACTTCAACTACGACACCGGCAGCGCTTACAAATCCTCGATCATGGCGGAACAACTCGCCGGGCAGTGGTACGCGAACCTGACCGGCCTCGGCGCGCTCGTTCCGAAAGACATGCGCCGGAAGGCGCTGCAAACCGTCTACGACTACAACGTGATGAAATTCGACGGTGGACAGATGGGCGCAATCAACGGAATCGGCTCACACGGCGAAATGCTGCATGACAACGAGCAAGTGCAGGAAGTCTGGACCGGCGCGACCTTCAGCGTAGCGTCCGAAATGATTTCCGAAGGCTTGACCACGGAGGGTTACAACACCGCAAAAGGCGTGTACAACGTAGTATGGGATCCGCAAAATGGCCGGGGTTATTGGTTCCGTACGCCCGAAGCGTATGATGGTCGCGGCTATTATCGTGCGAGCATGTACATGCGTCCCGCTTCGATCTGGTCCATGGAAATGAGGTCTCCGCCGCGAACCGAAGCCGGAGCAGAAAAGTAAAATGCCGGAAAACTGCGCAAATTCGAAAGGTGCGCCACGCCCCTGCAAATTTGCGGCGTGCGCAATCTTGCTCGCGAGCGTATTGCTGTGGAATTCTCCGAACGCGTGCTCCGAACAAACCGCCAAACCATCTCAACCTTCAAACACCCGTATCACTGCCGCCGCGGTGTGGAGTCCATCGCCAGACGTTCTCGCCGCCATCCGTACAAAATGCGCCGACGCCGGCGACCCTTCGCGCTTGGAGAATTGCTTTCTTGGCGAAATGAAATCCGCCGGCGCGTCGCCCGAGGCGATTGCCTTTTCCAGGAGCGCTGCGGACATCGGCGTCATCTATATGCGCTCGTTCCGCAAGGTCGGCCTCGTGGACGTCGCCTATATCGAATATGTTTTTCGCGCCAATGAACTCGACGGCGTCTTCCTCGTCAACGGCGATCCTTCGCCGATTGACCTGGATGATGAAGACCTGCTTCCGAAAGCACAGCTGCACGGAAACTCATCCTACGCTGCTCTTGCCGACCAGTATCCGAACATCAGCGTCTGGCCCGGCGATCGCTTTGACGCGAAACTTCCCGCGCTAGTGGATACGGGCTGGGGAACCCAAACGTTTGCCGTGAATTACGTTCTCCGCGACGGCTGCCACGCCTGCGCACAGATCGGAACTGCGGCCGTTGACTTTGTGTTTGATACGGATGGCAAGTTTCAAGGCGCCAAAGTAACTACCGTGACGTCTTCGGCTAGCACCGCCGCTCTATCAGGTGCGAATTATTTTGCAGCTGCCGGCGTCGAACGAATTCGCGCGGTCGCGGGCAAGGACTTTTCGATTACCCTGCAAGCGAATCACACCACAGGCTATAGCTGGCGTCTCGCCGGCGAACTCGATCCCGCAACCCTCAAGCTGGTTGGCAACGTCTACAACGAAGCCACATCTGGCACGGTGGGAGCATCAGGGGAGGAAGTCTGGACCTTCAGCGCGCAAATCCCAGGCACAGTGCAATTGAATTTCGAGTACGTCCGCCCTTTCGAAAAAAATACTCCACCGATAAAAACCGCCCAATTCTCCGTGTGGATCGAGTAAGCGAGAAATCCAGAGCTACTGTGCAGCCTTGCCCTCGCGCAGCAGCACCACATCCGAAATCAGATGGCCGCGCACGACGGCCAGCGTCTGGCCGTCCGGCGACCAGGAGAAATACCGGATGTGATCAGTGCTGAATTCGGTTACCGGATGGCCCTTCGAACCGTCCACCGGTTGCATCCAGACGTTGTCTGTGCCTTTGTCTATCACGCGATATGCCACATTTTTCCCGTCCGGCGTGAATGCCACCGGAAACGTGATGGTTGGCTGCGAGGGAAAAATCCGTATGGAAGAATCGGTGTTGGCGGCCACGTCAATCAGCGCGAGCGCGTGCAGGTCCGCCTCGGTTACGGGATCGATCTGCGTCACAATCGCGGTCAGCAATTTCCCATCCGGCGAAAGATTGCCGGCGCTGCCCACGAATCCGTTCTTCATCCTGCTGGCCTTGATCAGTTCCGGAGTTCCGCCTTCGATCGGCTCGCGATAAATCTCATAATTCTTGGTGTTGTCCGCGTAGTAGGCCCATTTCCCATCGGGCGAACAGCCGGGCAGTTCGTCGTCATTTCCATAGGTGAGCTGTTTGGGATGTGAACCGTCTGCGTCCACGCGCCAGATGTTCGTGTGACTGCCCCCGTCGCGCGCATACCAACTCAAAAGGATCGGTCCGCCATGGGGGCAGGCCACCGATCCCATAATCATGGCGTTCGGATCCGTCAAAAGAGTTGTCTGATGATTGCCGTCCAGCGAAGTACGCAGGATCGCATGCGAGGACGCCACCAGAAGGTTTCCGTCCTTGTCCCACAGAACTTGCCGGACATTCTCGCTCGTAGGAATTCCCGCGACCGTCGTTGGATTCCCCTGACCGGAGCCCGGCAACAGGACCACCGACTCCGAGCCCTGCCGCTGCATTGCGGCAATCGACTTTCCGTCGGCCGAAATGCTCAGCGTCTGGTAGCCGTTCGTATCGTTGGTGAGCGCGTGGAATTGGCCGTCCGGAAACGATACGAACCCGATTTGCGCCCGGCGGAATCCCGTGGAGCGATCCGTGTACACAATCATCAGGCCGCGGCCGTCCGGCATCCACGCCAGGCTCGTCGCAAATTTGTCCGTCAGCGTCGCGAGCGGCTGGTCTTTTCCGGTCGCCAGGTCAATGGTTCGCACGACGCCTTGCGCGTCTTGCCCGGCCGCGAGTATGTAGGCGATCAACTTTCCATCGGGCGACCACCCCAGCCATGCAGGAAACGGCGTCAACCCGGTGTACGCGACTTTCTCGTCGCCGCCGTCCATCTTCGCGGTCAAAATCAAAAATTTTCCCAGCACCGGATCGTTGGCGCGGAGGTACGCCATCCGTTGCCCCTCCGGCGAGAAAACCGGCCCGACGTCCACGTCGTGCACAAGCAGCACCGAATCGCCGCCCAGAACCGGTATGCGGTAGAGATTGAAAGAATTTCCCGCGGCGTCGGCGGCCTTGCTGTAATAAACGTAATTTCCGTCCGGTGAAAACGCCGGGTTCTGGTACAGCGCGGATTCAGGCGGCAGAACCTGCGTGTTGCTGCCGGTGGGAATGTTGCGCAGCCACAAACTGCGCAGCCCGCTATCTTCGACCACGCTGAGGACGTACTTGCCATCCGGCGAAATCGCCGCGTCGCGAACCTTGCCGGATGTCGTCACCTGCGTAATCGTGAAATTCTGGAATGGCACCGCCGCCGCTTTGCCTCGCAGCATGGAATAAACGCCAAATCCCGCAGCACCCACAATGACGAGCGCGATCAGCGCGCCAACGATCATCTTGACCTTGTGCTGCTGCGCCGCGGCGACAATCACCGAACTGCTCGAACCGGAAACTCCCGCAGCAGCCGCCGCGGGCCTCGAAACCGCCGCTGCCGTCTGTCCGCTGGCCATCGCCGGCGACGACGCACGTCCCGAATCCGTGTCGCGCTTCAACCGCTGCAAATCCGCGCCCAGATCCGCCGCATGCTGATAGCGCAGCTTGGGATTTTTCTCCAAGGCTTTGCTGACGATGTTGTCGAACCCCGGCGGCAGATTCGGATTCAGGCGCGAAGGCGGCGGAGGCTCTCGCTCAAGGATCGCCGCAAAGATTACGCCGGACGTGTTTCCCGCAAAAGCCTGCCGGCCAGTCGCCATCTCGTACAGCACCAATCCGAGCGAAAATAAATCCGAGCGTCCATCCAGTTTTTCCGCGCGCACCTGCTCAGGAGACATATAGCCAACTGTGCCGATCGCCATGCCGGGGCTCGTCAGGTTCGGATCGCTATCCATCGTCGCGGCGCCCACCGTCACTGCCTCGCCCACGCCGCGCGCCACCATCTGCTTCGCGAGACCGAAATCGAGCACCTTGGCCTGCCCGCGGTCAGTCACAAAAATGTTGGCGGGCTTGATGTCGCGATGAACGATTCCTTCCGAATGCGCGGCATCCAGCGCATCGGCCACATCAATGCCGATTTCCAGAAGATTATCGAGCGGCAGGGGCTGGCCGTTGATGCGGTGCTTCAGCGTCGCGCCCTTCAGCAATTCCATGGCGATGAAAGGCGTTCCGTTGTCTTCGTCGATGTCGTAAATCGTGCAGATATTGGAATGGTTGAGCGCCGAAGCGGCTTGCGCCTCGCGCCGGAAACGTTCCAGCGCGGCTTCGTCCTGCACAACTTCGCGCGGCAGGAATTTCAGCGCCACCTGGCGCCGCAGCTTGGTGTCCTCCGCGCGATACACCACGCCCATGCCGCCGCCGCCAATTCTTTCGACGATGCGGTAATGCGTGATGATCTGTCCGGCTGGAAGGTTGGTGTCGGTCACGAGCGCCGATTGTAGGTTGCGCCAACAGCTAAGTCAACGCACCAGTGACGCGCGCTCCTCACAAAATCACCGGGAAATCTACCGTATATGGTACACGCTCTGTCAGCAGCGGAGGGAAGCCAACGGCAGTCATCTCTATGGCACCCGCCTCGCACTCACCGCGCCAGGAACGCACCAACGACACGGGGCCGCACTCAAGTCCCTGCTCGTGAAGCCGATGACACCTATCACCGCGATGCACTTGCCAAATCTCTTCGGACTGCTGGAGTTCACGTACCTCTTCGCCTACTGCGGCATCAGGTATGTCATTACGGCGCAGGTCGTTCACGCCACAAACCTTTCGCCAGAGGTGAAATATGTCCATCGCCGGCATCGCTAGCACAGCGCTCTCTTCCATCTTGAACCCGACGCCAACTTCACAGAGCGTTCAGGGCAAGTTCCAGCAGATTCAAAGCGAGTTTCAGCAGCTCGGGCAGGCGCCGGCACTGTTAACGTCACCGCCTGATGGGCGGCACTTCCACAGTAATCTTGCGAGCTGTCTCCAAAATGCCTCTTTTGCGTCGTCCTCGACGCCAGTACTCAATATGGTACGCGCCGCGCGCGGCGATAGCCTCGCGGCGGCGTTCCGTACCACTTTTGAAACGCGTGATGAAAAGCGCTGGGTTCGGAAAATCCGAGGGCGTAGGCGGTTTCCGTCGCTGTTGCGCCGGTTCCCAGAAGCAAATACCGTGAGAGATCCCGGCGGGCCTGCTCAACCAAGCCTCGATGAGAGGACGATTCCTGCCGTAATTTCCTTTGCAACGTGCGCCGGCTCAATCCTAGGTGCCGCGAAGCATCTTCCAGACCAAATTCCCCGCCGCTCAACCTCTGTCGAATGAAGCTAAGTACGTTCTGCGCGAAGGACGTCTTGTCCGGCTCTGCCGCTAGCATTTTATCAGCGGCTTCGGTGACCAACCGATGCGCAAAAGGGTCAGCACTTTTTAGCGAGGCGCCTAATAAGCTGCTATCCAGCAGCAGTGCATTGGCCGGCATGCCGAATCGCACCGGCGCGCGAAAAATCCGGGCGTGCTCCGATACATCCTTGGGCTTGGCGTGTTCGAACCAGACTTCGCGCGGCGTCCACCGAGCGCCGCTCGAAAGACGGTTAAATCGCACGACCGTCGCCATGGTCATCTCGACGTCATGCCGAGGCTCCGGCAGCGAACCATTCGAAAATTTCCACCGAAAATGCGCGACGGACCCGTCGACCTCCAGTTGGAAGGCGCCCACATTTGTCCAGATCGGCAAATAGCGTACTAAGCTACGGAGCGCGTCACCGAGCGTCGAACTCGTCATCACCGAATATCCGACGACCCCATAGGAACGCTGCTCCACACGCTCTCCCACGTGGAGACCAAACGCAATATCTTTGGTCATCCTGGCAGCGAGCTCGGAAAGCATCATCATGTCCGCATAGGGAATTCTGAGGGCCGGATCGTGCAGTGCTTCCCTCTCAAGGCCCACGGCCTTGAGCAGATGACGCGCGTTACCACAAGGCTCTACCGCCTGCGCAATCTTGCGCACGGAACGAGCAAAAACTGTGGGAGCGTTTGAAATGGTCCACCCCGCGGTTCTTTTCGGATGCACTCCGGTACCAATCGGCTCAATACAATTTGGCGCAATCAATCATAGTCCATGCCAGGAGGCCGTGCTAGCTTAGTCCGCATGCATGAAGTGGTCGGTGTCGTTGCCGGAACTCATGTATCTCGCGTTGCCGTCGGCGCCGGAGGAACCCGGTAGTGGGATACAACATCTTAAGAGGGCCGGACGGCCTTCGCGCGGGTTGGCGCGTGCTGATTTACGCCGCGCTGGTCTTCGCGCTCGGTTACGTGGCCAACAAAACCGCGGACGCCATGTTGCATGGCCGGCAGCCGGACCAAGCGAGCCCGGTCGTGGGGATCGTCATGTTTTCGGTGGCCCTCAGTGCCCTTTTGCTGGCGGCGTGGGTCATGTCGAAAATCGAAGGCCGCAGCCTTGCCGATTACGGTTTGCCGTGGCGGCGCGCGTTGTGCGCGCAATTCTGGCAAGCATTTGCAATCAGCTTCGTTTCGTTGACGCTGCTCTTGGCAATCCTGTGGCTCGCGCGCGCTTACTCCTTCGGAGCTCTGCAGCTCCACGGCGCGGACATCCTCAAAAACGCTCTTCTGTGGACGGTGGCGCTGTTTCTGGGCGTGACGGTGGAGGAATTTTTTTACCGCGGCTACTTGCAGTTCACGCTCACCGGCGGCATCGGGTTTTGGCCCGCGGCACTGATCACTTCGGCGCTGATGGCGGCGGCGCACACCTTGAATCCCGGCTGGACGGTGCTCGGCCTGTTCACCGTGGGCGGTTTCGGGCTGATTGCATGTCTGGTCTTGCGGCGGACCGGCGATCTCTGGATGCCGCTCGGCCTGCACTTCGCCTGGGACTGGGGCGAGACGTACCTCTACGGCGTCCCCGACAGCGGACTCATGGGCAACGGGCATCTGCTGCAGGGAAGCTTTCACGGTCCCGCGTGGCTCACGGGCATGCCCTTCGGCGTGGAAGCGGGCTGGCCGAACGTCGCGCTGTTCTTGATTTGGTGGTTGCTGTTCGCCAAGTGGCTGCGTGAAGTGAAATATCCGAAATCTGGACCGCAGACGGCCTAACTTCAATGAACACTCGCGCGATCACGATTATCGCTGTTCTGATTGGTGCGGCAACTGGCGCCGCGATCCGCTCCGCACCAGCAACGAAATCTGCCCAGCAGCCGCTGCGCGTGACCACTCGGCTTGTCTCCCTCGACGTGATCGTCCTCGACAAGCACGGCAATCCAGTCTCGGGGCTGACCAAGGATGATTTCGTCGTGCTCGACAACAAATCGCAGCGGACCATTCAAATTTTTTCGGTGGAAACGAACCAGCTGCTGCCTCGCACCGAACAACCGCTGCCCCCGGGCACGTACTCGAATGAGATTCAAGCAAACGGCGTGCCTTCCAACCTCACGATCATCCTGCTGGATTCGTTCAACACCGCATCGCTGCACCAACCCTACGCGCGCAGCCAGGTCGTAAAGCTACTCAGCACGATCCAGCCGCAGGATCGCGTCGCACTCTACACTCTGGGGAATCGCTTGCGGGTGCTGCACGAATTCACCAGCGACGCAGCGAGCCTTAACGAGACGCTGAAAAAGTACGCGGCAGAGCGTGCGCCGGACATGGACATTGCGCCCTCCCAGGCGACGGTGGACCTGCACGGGCGGATGGCGGATGTGGCACAGGACGCGGGAATTGATGAGAACCACGCGTTCGCTCAAGACCATTGGCACGCCACGGCAGAAGCGTTGCGCATCATCGCGGATCATGTCGGCTCGCTGCCAGGCAGAAAAAACCTCGTGTGGGTTTCGGGCAACTTCCCATTCAGCATCGAGACCAATAATTTGCAGCGCACGATGAACGGCCAGAAAATTCCCTTCGCGACGGACGTCGAGCTGGCCTTGAGGGCTCTCACGAACGCGAACGTCGCGGTTTATCCTGTGGATGCGCGCGGATTGGTGCCTACCAGTCTAGACGGATCGGGCGCATCCTCGAATGCGGAACAGGACATGTCTGATTTCGCCACCATGCAGATTCTCGCGCGGCGAACAGGCGGCTTCGCCTTCCACGACACGAATGCCATTCAGGGTTCGATCCGGCAAACCATTGACGCTTCGCGCGTGACTTACCAACTCGGATTTTATCCGGATGATGTGAACTGGGACGGCAGCTTCCACACAGTCCGCGTGAAAGTAAACCGTCCGAATGTGCATGTGCAAGCGCGTGAGGGCTACTTCGCGCTGGCTGAGCCGAAGGTAGCGTCGCAGACTTGGGCCGAGATGAATTCCGAAATCGCTAGAAGCCCGGTCGAAGCCACCGGACTTCGCATTCGTGTTCAGGTCGCGCCGTCGCAGTCGCAGTCGCCGGGCGAAAAAACGCTGCGCCTGGCGGTCTCTCTCGACGCCGCGCAATTCCAATTTGAACAGGAAAATGGAGCGTGGAACGATGTGGTGAGCGCGGCCTTCATTCAATTGAATCGCAAAAACCAGGTCATGCAGACCTCCCAGATGCGGCTTCCCCTAGCGCTCGACTCCGACACCTACGATCAATTGCTGAAGCAAGGAATGATCCTACCCAGAGAATTGCCCATTCTGCCGGATGCAGCAGCACTGCAGGTAATCGTGCGCGACGGCGCCAGCAACAAAGTCGGCTCCGTTCACATTCCTCTGCCCTGATAGTGCAGAAATATCAAGGATGGGCGATGGAAGACACCTCCGTACTGTGGGTCAGGCCATGACGTGCAAGACGATAGCGATTCGCTGTGCGCCGCCCTATAGCTCTCCCTTCATTCGGAAAGGACCAAAACCTCTCGGGGTGGCGAGCGCGCGATTGGTCTGTGGGCGTCGAGAGCCTCGGGGTGCGGTGCATCCGGGTATTCACGAGGGGAATCGAGGATTCCCTGCCGCATAAAAACAAAAAGCCCCGGCGCGATTTGCATCGTGCCGGGGCTTGCGTTTGTCTGCAGCAAACTCTTTGACTTGCTCTCCGCCGCTTGAGCGGCGCGAGCATCGGATGAGACTTACCAGAACCCGTTCTTGCCCGGATTCACTTGCGTGAATCCAAAGCTGGCTTTGAGAGCCAAGCCCGGTCCCGTGAGGAACCGGTGAAGAGCCGTACTCGCCATAAGACGAATCGTGCTCCCTTTTCTTTTAGAAAGGAGGTGATCCAGCCGCAGGTTCTCCTACGGCTACCTTGTTACGACTTCACCCCAATCATGAGTCATACCTTGAGCGCCTGCCTCCTTGCGGTTGGCTCGGCGATTTCTAGTACAGCCCACTTTCGTGATGTGACGGGCGGTGTGTACAAGGCCCGGGAACGTATTCACGGCGTCGTTCTGATGCGCCATTACTAGCGATTCCGGCTTCATGCAGTCGAGTTGCAGACTGCAATCCGAACTGAGCGCGCTTTTTTGCGATTAGCTCCCCCTCGCGGGTTCGCGACGCTTTGTGGCGCGCATTGTAACACGTGTGTAGCCCTGGACATAAAGGCCATGCTGACTTGACCTCATCCCCACCTTCCTCTCCGTTATCCGGAGCAGTCCTCATAGAGTTCTCCCTTGCGGGTAGCAACTATGAGTAAGGGTTGCGCTCGTTGCGGGACTTAACCCAACACCTCACGGCACGAGCTGACGACAGCCATGCAGCACCTCTACACAGGTCCCTTGCGGGAAGTCTCTGTTTCCAAAGATGGTCCTGTGCGGTTCAAGCCCAGGTAAGGTTCTTCGCGTTGCGTCGAATTGAACCACATGTTCCACCGCTTGTGCGGGCCCCCGTCAATTCCTTTGAGTTTCAGCCTTGCGACCGTACTCCCCAGGCGCAGGACTTAACGCGTTAGCTACGGGACGTGCCCCGTACAGGGCACACCCCAAGTCCTGATGGTTTAGGGCTAGGACTACCAGGGTATCTAATCCTGTTTGCTCCCCTAGCTTTCGTCCCTCAGCGTCAGTTGTGATCCAGCGAGCCGCTTTCGCCTCGGATGTTCCTACGGATATCTACGCATTTCACCGCTACACCCGTAATTCCACTCGCCTCTCTCACACTCTAGCACGGCAGTTTCGGCAGCAGCCTCTGGGTTAAGCCCAGAGATTTCACTACCGACTTGCCACACCGCCTACGGACCCTTTACGCCCAGTAATTCCGAGCAACGCTGGCCCCCTACGTTTTACCGCGGCTGCTGGCACGTAGTTAGCCGGGGCTTCTTATACCCGTACCGTCAAACCCTTGCGGGCTTTCTTCCGGGTCGAAAGGGGTTTACACTCCGAGAAGCTTCATCCCCCACGCGGCGTTGCTGCATCAGGCTTTCGCCCATTGTGCAAGATTCCCCACTGCTGCCTCCCGTAGGAGTCTGGACCGTGTCTCAGTTCCAGTGTGGCCGGCCAACCTCTCAGTCCGGCTACCGATCAATGCCTTGGTGGGCCGTTACCCCGCCAACAAGCTAATCGGCCGCGGATCCCTCTTCTGGCGACTTGCGCCTTTGAAAACAAAAAGATGTCTTCTCGTTTTGTTATGCGGTATTAGCCCAATTTTCACTGGGTTATTCCCCACCTGAAGGAAGGTTATCCACGTGTTACGCACCCGTTCGCCACGCGCCCACAACCTGTATTGCTACAGATTGCTGCGCGTTCGACTTGCATGTGTTAAGCACGCCGCCAGCGTTCGCTCTGAGCCAGGATCAAACTCTCGTTTGAAATCTGGTGTTTCCAACCACAAGCATCACGACTCGCGTCGAATGCCCGGATTGGGAACGAACTTTTTGAATCGCTCGGTTATCTCAAATGTGGTCCGTACACCGGTACACCCGGTGCACAGACCGTAACCAAACGGGTTCTGGCATGTATCATCCGATTGTCAAAGAGCAGGTCAATCCAGGCCAGCTGGAAGGACTACAGACGAACCCCGAGTGTACCGAAGCGTGCTTAAAGTGTCAAGCTGTAATCCAATTTAATTTGCGCCTGAAATTGTGGAAATCTAGCGGCATGTGGATATCGCAGTTTAACTTTTGCCGTTCGCTCCCGCGGTTCGGCGACTCATTCTCCGTGCGTCCGAGCCTTGGCAGCTTTTCTCTTGTTTCTCATGCCCTTCGCGCTTACTCTCGTCGCCATAGCCCAGCCCTCCACCGGAGGGATTGCGGATGAGCACATCCGATAACGAAGCAACGCCGCCGACCATCAGTGCCCGCTTGGAATCGGCTACCGCCGAATTGCATCAGCTCGAAGAACTGGTAAAATCCGGAGACCTGGACGCGCGCGTCCTCAGCGAATTCCGCAACGCCGTGGACCACATTCGCAGCACCACCTGGGCCGTGCAGAAATGGGTCGGGCTCAGCAACGAATCCGGCGGCGATCCTTTCTCCGTGCTGCCCATTATGTCCGCCGAGCGCGTGAGACGCGCGACGCAAATCTGCAGCGACCTTTCGCTCGACCTGCAAACCGTTGATGTAGGGATAGAAACGCCGGGCATCATCGAACTTTTCAACGCTGCGGACGATCTGCACCGCCGCCTAGCCACACTCCTGAAACGCCCCGTGTAACGCGACGACGGGTTTCCTCTGCGCTCTCTACGTCTCTGCGGTAGTCAGCCGCTCTTCGCCTTGGTGACCTACCCACTCTTGCCTGCCCTGCAAGCCTGCCAGCGGCAAGTTTGCAGGGTCTGTGCTCCTTCACACCCTGCGACGAGGAAGGCCGTAACTCACTCAAAAAACAAAAACAGCACCCAGTTCTAATCGACGCTTTTTTACAGATCTCGCGCGCAAAATCCGCGCGTTTCTCGACGCCTGATCGAAAGTGCGGGGATGCAGGATGCAAAATCAATCAACGAACTTGCCACGTAGCCGCGGCTACGGCGAAAAGGCGAGGAGCATAGCCAGGAGTGGCTCCGCCAACAAAGCCGTCAGGGCGCGCGGGGAGTTGCGGGAGACGGGTGGCGCGATTGCGGAGTAGAATGGGGGCATGACGGACATTGGGAAGCTGAGCGCGGAGGGGCAGCGTGCGGTGGAGTTGTTCAAGGAACAGCTCGAGGCGATCGCGACGATCCGGAGTTTCCGCGGAGTGACGCCGGAGTTCAGCCGGTGGAAGGAAACAACGGCAGGGTTGTTCTTAAAATACTTGCCGGAGTCTTCGTGCTACAACCGATTCAGCATCATTCAGTTTGGGCCTCCGCAGGGGGCACCGGAGCGCTACCTGCGAGGCTGCGATTTGGCGGAGCAGTGCATCCGCGCAGCGATTCAAGATATCGAGAAGTCCGACGTGAAGCCGTTGGGCGGCGGTTAGCGGCGCGGTTGGCCGGCGGGAGATACGGAAATGGACGAGACGAGCCAGGAAGTCTGCGGAAAATGCGGCGCGGAGATCGATCCCACGCGCCGAGTGGATTTCACTTTGAAGGACGGAACGAGAGTTTGTGATTCTTGTTTCGTGAAGGAAACGCGGCGGCCCAAAAGCGATTGGCCGAACTGAGCGCGTTGCGCAAACTTCGCCGGAGATCGGCGACAAGGGCCGAGGCGAATAGCGCTGCCACGCGATCACGTAAATTCCAGTCAGGCAATTTCAAGTCACGTAACTCCCATTCGACCGACGTCCAGTCGTGCGACCTTTGGTCACGCAACCTCGCGTCACGAGTGAGCAAGTCACGCAAATTGGGCATGGCAGTTCCGACGGAGGCGGCGAAGCAAGCCACAATCAGCAGCACAAAAGCGCCCGATATGCCCATGCCCGTGATGGCCACGGAGATCGGTTCTCCGGCATCGGACCCCGTGGCGATCATCACGGCAACGGTCAGGAAGGAGACAG
Source organism: uncultured Acidobacteriota bacterium (assembly GCA_963795005.1). Classification (GTDB taxonomy): domain Bacteria; phylum Acidobacteriota; class Terriglobia; order Acidiferrales; family UBA7541; genus Palsa-295. The sequence continues at coordinate 28,532 of CAWCGE010000013.1, forward strand.
CACACAGAGCCAGAACAAGTGCTCCAGCGAACATCAGCACGGCGATGACGGTTACACCCGTCGAGCGTTGCACGCTGTCTCCTAAACGTTCGCGCTGCCTGCCGGCAGCGTATCGCGGGTTACTGCAGTTTAATGGACGACTGCGACTTCCTGATGCGGTTAGGCTGCGGCTGCGCTGCGCTATTCGCCGAGCACTTTTTCTACTTGGCCGATTTTCTTTTGAACCTTGCCGGCGACGTGTTCGTCCTGGCCGTCTTCTTCGAGGTTGGGATTCTTCGTGGCGCGTCCGACCTTTTCCTTAATCTTGCCCTTGACCTCGTGGTATTTGCCCTTGGCTTCGTCCTTGCTGCCTTGCTTCATAGAATGTCTCCCTCGCGCGAGTGTGTGGTGAGCTGCGAGGCTTAAATATAGAGACACGGCGGCTCTGGCGACATCCCGGGTACACTGTATATTTTGTTACGCAGGAACTGTAGCGGCTGTAAGAGTTATCCGACCTTGCGGGGTTTCTTTTCCTTTTCCGTTCCGGGGACGGCGCGGAGCAGCGTTTTCTTGGACGTCTCCCGTTTCTTATTCAGGCTTTGCTGCAACGCCGTCATCAAATCCACGACGGGGGCCTGCTTGGCGCGCGGCAGGATGGTGAGTTTCTTTCCGTGAGCTTTGGCTTCGATCAGTTTTTCCAGCGCTTGCTGGTAGGAATCGGCGTATTGCTCCGGTTCGAAGGGAGCCGCGAGGCTTTCGATGAGCTGCATGGCCAGCTTGGATTCGGCTTCCTTCACTTCCGATTTTGGCGGCGCGGAAGCTTCGGAGGCGGCGCGAATTTCGTTGTTGTAAAACATGGTGTGCAGAGTGAGGCCGTTGTCGCGAGCGCGAATGATGACGATATGTTCGCGGCCGTGCATGGTAACTTTGGCGAGTCCGGCGTAGCCCGTTTTACGCATCGCGTCGAGCAACAGGGTATAGGCGCGCACGCCGGCTTCGGCCGGTTTGGCGTAGTAGGATGCGTCGAAATAAACGGGGTCAATTTCTTCGGCCTTCACGAAGCTGAGAATTTCCATGGTTTCCGCGGAATCGGGCTCGATTTCGTCGAGTTCTTCCTTGGTGAAGAGGAGGTACTGATCCTTTTCGTATTCGTAGCCCTTTTCGATTTCGGAGCGGTCCACAAATTTTTCGCAAGTTGGGCAGTAGAGCGGCTGTTTAATGCGCGAGTGGCAGACAGAGTGGATCTGATTGAAGCTGACGCGTTCGGAACGCGCGGCGGGGGACAGTTCAATCGGAATCGAAATCATCCCGAACGTCAGGAAACCCTTCCAAGTAGCTGCCACGTTGATCCTCCCGCGGGCAGTTGGCTGCCCGATTTAAAAGGCGAAGTTCGAACCCGGTGGTGTGCTGCCTGACGCCGACGTAAGGCCTATCTGGCCGAATTTGCTACAATGGCGATCACACGCTGCCCCTAGCGCGGAAAATACACGCTTCATTGTATTTCGTTCATCCGAAACGGCAAGGGATAATTTCGGCAAGGTGCCGCAGACCAAACCGCCCTGCAATGGGCGGTTCGCGAATACAAAATGACTATTTCGGGCTGCCAGCTGCGCAACTAATGGCCGTCGGGCGGGTTCGTTTGGAAGTGGTGGAGTAGTAAAGATAGACACGGAGGAGAGCCCCTTGAACAAGCACCGTTCCAGCAGAAACTGTGTACTTTCGCTCACGCTCATGTCCTTAGCGATGTTGTTTGCCCTACCGACGGTGGTGCGGGCTCAGGACGCGGACCAGGATCCTCCCAGCAGGGTCGCGCGGCTGAATTTCATCCAGGGTAATATTTCTTTCCAACCAGCCGGCACGTCCGATTGGGTGGCCGCAAATCCGAATCGCCCGCTTACGACTGGGGACCAGCTCTGGGCCGATCAAGACTCGCTGGGAGAACTGCATCTAGGCGGCAGCGTGCTGCGGATCTCTTCGCAGACGGGAATTTCTTTTTTGAACCTTGCCGATCAAGCGGTACAGATTCAGGTGGCGCAGGGCTCGGCGGAACTTCGCGTGATGCACCTGGAAGACAATGAAAACTATGAGATCGATACTCCGAATCTGGCGCTTTCGATTTTGCGTCCCGGCGAATATCGGGTAGACGTGAGCGCCGATGGAACGTCGAGCATCGTTACCGTGGAGAATGGCACGGGAGAAGTAACAGCGGGCGGTCAGGCGTACAACGTGGCGCCGGGGCAACAATACACTTTTTCCGGCACGGACCAGGTGAGTTATGACGCGGAGCCCGTGCCGGAGCCGGATGGTTTTGATCAATGGAACCAGCAGCGCGATCAGCGCGAGAACAGGTTTTCGTCAGCACGATATGTCTCGCCGGATGTTGTAGGTTATGAAGATCTCGACGATAACGGCACATGGCGCACTGACCCGAGCTATGGCCCTGTGTGGTATCCGAATGGCGTTGTCGTGGGCTGGGCTCCGTATCATTACGGGCACTGGGCGTTCGTTGCCCCGTGGGGATGGACGTGGGTGGAAGACGAACCTTGGGGCTTTGCGCCCTTCCATTATGGACGCTGGGCGTACGTGGGAGGCGGTTGGGGCTGGGTTCCTGGACCGGTCGCGGTCGCGGGAGCGGTTTACGTGCGGCCCGTGTATGCTCCGGCGCTGGTGGCATTCGTCGGTGGGGGCGGATTCGCTGCGGGCATCGCCATCGGCGGTCCCGTCGGAGTAGGCGTGGCTTGGTTTCCTCTGGGCCCGCGCGATGTGTGGGTTCCCTCCTATCACGTGAGCGCTGTTTACATGGCAAATGTGAACGTGACGAATTCGCGCGTGATCAACAGAACGGAAATTACGAACGTTTACAACACGACGATTATCAACAGAACTACGGTCGTGAATCGGACTTACATGTACCAAAATTCGCCGGGCGCGGTGACCGCAGTTTCGAAGACCGCATTCCAGAATGGCGAGCCGGTGGGGAAGGCTGCCGTTCAAGTGAACGCACAGGAAATTCAACACGCGCGCGTCGTGGAGACTACGGCAATCGCTCCCACTCCCAGGGCTGTCGCGGGACCGAACGCTCCGGCGAAGGCGTCCGCGCGTCCTCCTGCGACGCTGGCCAGCAGACCCGTCGTAACGAAGATGGCTCCCTCGGCTCGCGCAATTCCGGTCGGCCAAACCAAGCCCGCGGCTCCTGCCGCGTACCGATCCATGGCCAACGCGAAGCCTGCTACAACGCAGCCAGCCGGCCGATCAGCCCCACCGACAAATCGGCTAGCGCAGCCCTCAGCGGCAAGGCCAACAGCGGCTGAGCCGAACAGGCCGAATGCAGCTCCAACTCCCGCTGAACGCCCGACTCCGGCCGAGCGACCAGCGGAACGCGCCACCGAGCCGACGGTGCGCGAGAACCAGCCGCCAGCGCGCACAATTGAGACTGCTCCCGCAAACCGTGCCGAACCGCCAGTTCGCCAAAACCAACCAGCGGCGCGGGAATACGAGACTCCAGCAAATAGACCCGCACCTCCGCGGGAAAATCAACCGCCGGCTCGGACGAATGAAACGCCCGGGGAAAAGCCAGCACCCGGCAGAACGAATCCGCCGCCACAGGAAAATGCGCCGAGAGAGACACCGCCTCCGGCGGCGAAACCCGCTCCCCGTGAACCGGCGCCAGAGACAAAAAAGCCTAACCCGCCACCGAAGGAGACCAAACCTTCGAAGGAAAAGGAAAAAGACAAGGAACCGAAACACTAGCGGCGTTCTACTTGGAGGCAGCGGGAGTCGGGGTGGAGTTTATCGGACTCCCGAAACCGGAGACGCACGAACCGTGCTGCGAGCTCGGTGACGGCGGGCTCTAGGCCGCTGCGTTCAGGAGGGTGCGCGTGTGCTTAACCAGATGCGCCAATTCTGATTTGGATACGACTGCGTCGACTCCGGCCTGATCGGCAGCCCGCGAAACCAAATCGTACGAGTGGACGGTAAAGAGGATGATCGGGACGGCGGGCATAATCGTTCTTAAAATTCCAGCGGCCTCCAGACCATTCATAACCGGCATCGAAAAATCCAAGATGATGAGATCGGGCTGGCAAACTTTCGCCTTGTTGATGGCATCCTGGCCATTCACGGCTTGCTCGCAGAGTTCCAAGCCGTCTTCCGGTTCGAATAGCTCGCAGAGGGCGTCACGCATGGTCGGATCATCATCTGCGACCAGGATTACTTTGTTGTTCACAGACCATCCTCGGTATGCCGGGTAGGGACGGTTTCCCTGCTACCTAAATTATTGAGCCGCGAGGGGCGGGGCGGAATACATCAAAGACGGTATTTTCGGATCAGGGCGAGCGCCGGGCAGGACCAAGGCGCGAAACGGCAGGGCCCGTTTAGAGCCATATCTGGCATCGCCAATTTGATATTCTCAAGTTGTGCCGCTCACAGTTATCGCATGGCGAAGGCTCCATCCCTTGCTACGCGAGCAGAGAGAGGAACCGGTGAGGTGAACAGCGGCACGAAGGAGTGGCGAAAATGAATAACGCAAAGGAAGATGCCATTCTTGGCAAAGGACACATCGTAGCTGTGGAGGTCGGCAATTCCGCAGATTATCGTCCGGCGATTTCAGCGGAGGTAAGAAAGCGCGCATATGAAATTTACCAGCGGCATGGAAGCCGTCCGGGTCACGATCAAGAAAATTGGCACCAAGCGGAAAGTGAAATCCTTGTGCCTCTCACCTGCGGGATTCTAAGATCGGAGGATGGCGCCGTAGTTGAGGTTCACCTCGGCGCACTGGCTGCACTGAATTTGGAAAAAATTGTAGTGTGCGTCGAGCCTCACCGGCTGCTTCTGGTGGGCAAGAAGAGGCTGGCCGCCAATTCCGGTGAAGATCCCCACGTCTACAGGTTCCGCACTCTGAAGGACGAATTCGACCCAAAGAGCCTGACACTTCGGCAACGCGGAGCACTGCTGGAAATTAAGATGCGGAAAGCTGGAGAGAGTAAGAAATCTGCTGCGGCCGGCAAGAAATAAGATTGCCGCAGCTTTCGCGCCTCAAGCAGCGAACCCTGTTGAAGCAACCGAGACTCGAGGCGAGGAGTGGCGGCGCCGTAACAGGCGAACCGTGGCTGTGCCGCGAACGACGGCGTGATTTTCGGGGTTGCTATGTTCGTTGAAGCCTCGCCTGGACTGCAATCATCGAATCTGGAGGAACGGCAAACTTACAATTTGAGGAACTCCCATGACTGATGCGACGAAGGTAGCTTTCATTACTGGCGGGAATCGCGGGTTGGGGCTGGAGACGGCGAGGATTCTGGGGAAGCAAGGGATTACGGTGGTGCTGGGTTCGCGCGATTTGCAGAAAGGTAAAGCGGCGGCGGAAGAATTGCGGAAGGAAGGGGCGAAGGCGGTGGAAGCGGTGCGGTTCGATGTGAACAAGCCCGCCGACCACAAGGAAATTTACAATTACCTGGAGCGCACGTACGGCAAGCTGGACATTTTGATCAACAACGCGGGAGTACTGGACGAAGGCCTCGACCGCCCGGTCGGCGGCGCGGGGTTTAACTCGACGTCGAGGGTGAGCCAGGAAAAGCTGCGGCAAACGTTCGAGACGAATTTCTTTCAGCCCATCGCACTGACGCAGACTTTATTGCCGTTGATCAAGAAATCGCCGGCGGGGCGCATCGTGAATCTTTCGAGCGTGCTCGGCTCGCTGACGGAGCACGCCGATGCTAAGTCGCGGATCTACGACCGGAAGACTTTTGCGTACGACGCCTCGAAGACGGCGATCAACGCGTTTACGGTACACCTGGCGCAGGAACTGCGCGACACGAAAATCAAAGTGAATTCGGCGCATCCGGGCTGGGTGAAAACGGCGATGGGAGGTCCGCAGGCGCCATTGGAACCGGCGGAGGGCGGGAAGACCAGCGCGCAACTGGCGACGTTGCCCGACGACGGGCCGTCCGGCGGATTTTTTCACCTGGGGCAACCGGTGCCCTGGTAGGCTTGGCCGGCTACTTCTTTTTGCTGCCACGATCGGGCGGTGGAGCGGTTGCAGGCACGGTCTCCTGATCGAGCAGCAGGTCATTGATTTGGCGGACCAGCCTGCGAGCGATCAGCGGATACTGTCTAAGTTTTCCACGCACTTCTTCGCAATGTTCATGGAGAGCCTGGCGCAACTTCGGGAGAACGCGATCCACTTCTTCGGGGCTTTTCGCCGCGATGGCCTCGGCCCAGAGGTCGTCGATGTTAAATTCCGAGTTCATGAGTTGGGTAGGGTGTCAAACATAAGCCGCCGAGCGCGATACAGTAAAAATTGTATTTCGTGATGCGTAATGATTCGGATATGACGTCCGGGTTCGCACGCGGAGGAGCAACCGTTCGATATCGGTGCCGGCATCGAAAGACAAAGTTTCCCCGGCCTGGTGGACGAGGAGGGTTACAGCGCCTTATGGTTAAGGATGCCATGCATTTGCTGCGGCGAGCCAGGATTGCTACTGCGGCGGCATTGTTTTGCTTTGCGGTTCCTGCGTGGAGCCAGGGTGCGCTGCCGGACGGCGCCGGGAAGAAAACGGTGAGCACGGCTTGCATCACCTGCCACAGCCTGAACACCGTCACCAATGCGGGACATTCCCTGCAGGGGTGGCAGACCGTGGTGCACATGATGATCAATGCCGGTGCGCACGTGCCTCCCGATCAATTCGCGGTGGTGACGGAATATCTGGCGAAGAATTTTCCGGAAAAGGCGCAGCCGGATGCGGTGCTGATTCCCGGTAACGTGGAGGTTGCGATCAAGGAATGGCAAGTGCCCACGCCGGGATCGCGGCCGCACGATCCGCTAGTGGCGCCGGATGGGTCCGTCTGGTACACGGGGCAAATGGCCAACGTGCTGGGGCGGTTCGATCCCCAAACGCAAGAGTTTAAGGAATATCACTTAAGGACGCCGATGTCGGGACCGCACGGCTTGGTGGCGGACCAGGACGGCAACATCTGGTTCACGGCGAATTTTAAGGCATACATCGGAAAACTAGATCCGAAGACGGGCGACGTAACCGAATATCCGATGCCGGATCCAAAAGCGCACGACCCCCACACGCTGCTCTTTGCGCCGAATGGAAAAATATATTTTACGGTGCAAGGCGGCAACATGGTGGGAAGGCTCGATCCCAGCACGGGCGAAGTGAAGGTGGTGAATTCGCCGACGCCGAAGTCGAATCCCTATGGAATGGTGGTGAATTCGAAGGGAATTCCCTTCTACGTGGAGTTTGGGAGCCACAAGGTGGCCAGCATCGATCCGGACACTTTGGAAATACACGAGTACGTATTGCCGCACGTGGATTCGCGTCCGCGGCGAGTGACCATCACCCCGGACGACATGATTTGGTACACGGATTACGCGCGGGGCTACCTGGGCCGACTCGATCCCAAGACCGGCAAGGTAGCGGAGTGGCCGTCGCCGGGTGGGCCGAGGTCGCAGCCTTACGGCATCACTTCCGTGGGAGATATCATTTGGTACAGTGAATCAAACACGCAGCCGAATACCGTGGTGCGGTTTGATCCCGCAACCGAGAAATTCCAAACGTGGGCGATCCCCTCAGGCGGAGGAGTCGTGCGCAACATGGTGCATACGCCGGACGGCAATTTGTGGCTGGCGTGCAGCGGGGTGAACGGCATCGCATATGTGGAAGTGAAGAATGGCGAGAAGGCGGCTGCTGGAAATTGATGCAGACGCACGCATTTGCGTTGCGCTCCTACCAGGTAGCTGAAACAGGTCTCGGGCAAATTGGTGGGCCTGGGTAGACTTGAACTACCGACCTCACCCTTATCAGTTGTCAGCTAGGTGCAGCCTCAGAGATTGCGATGTGATGCCATATATCGCGATAAGCTACCATTTATGTGGGCTTTAACCCGGCCCTTGCGTTCTGACTGTCCTTCGTTGATTGCTACCAATTGCGAGCAATATTGAATGAGGTGTGCACCAAATTGTGCACCAAAATTTGACCCTACCATATCGTGCAGAAGCGATTGCTTAGTCCTCGTCTCCGCGCGATTCGAGCCGAAGCGCGAGAAGGAATGGTGCTGCCGGGAGCACGGAAGACACATCATGAAGCTGCGAGCTGGAGCTGAATCGCAAGGTCGGTATCTCGCCAAATTCGGCCGCCCGCTGCCACGGCCCTTTCCCTCTGGTCCGAAGGCTCCGAGAGCCTTTATGACCACCGCTACTGCCCGCTGGCAGACAACCAGGGACCGGCCGACAACATCCAGTGGAACTAAGCCATAAACTGCGCCTAGACCACTTATTCGCCGATCTCCGGGCTCGCTCGGAACGTATGTGAGCCGTTCAAATCGTCAGCGTGAGATTGTCACCTATGATTTGACTCCTTCGCCAGCCAATTGAGGTCTCTTGCTCTCGACCGCACAAACTCGAGGAAATCAACTCCCTTGTATTTACATGTCTGGCAAATACTCAAGAGGACCAGATATTCTTGGATACCCTTGGCAGAACTCTTGCCTCCAATGACACTCCGGAGATCGGCGAGGGCTTTGATTGCGTGTTCCGCATTATTGTTGTTCCACGGTATGCCATCAAACTCGAGAAACGTAAACAGCGTTTCACGGTTTCTCTCGAAGCGCTTTTTGGATTTTAGGGCAACCTCGGATCGAAACGTGTTTTTCGCAAGTTCACGGTAGAAACGCTCAACCGACCGTCGATGCTTTCCCAGAAAGCGGGCTTTCAATCCGAAGCGGTCCACTGTCTGAATCATTGGTCTGAGCAACGCCGCAAAATCGTTGACCAGTACCTTCAGTTCTTCGTTGAACGGATGCTTGTGAAGATCGTCGTTTAGATCTCTGATCAAGTGGATCAAGCATTTCTGTTGCCGGCAGTCGATGGCATCATAGCCGCCATAGAAATCGGACACTAAGACGCCGTCGAAATCTGATAACACATTCTTTGGTGTCGCATTCGTGCGCCCGTCACTGTACACATAGGCGACTGCTTCAAGGTTGGTGAACACCCAAACGAAAGCCGCCCTGCCATCGATGCTGATTTTCGTCTCGTCTGCGTGAACGAGATTCCCGCGCGCGATACTGGCAAGAATCTGATCGTAAGTGTCCTGATAAAAAACTGCAGCACGTGCCTTCAGGTTGTTAATCGCGCCGCGCCCCAAGTGGAATCCGAAAAACCTCGTAATTAACCGTGCGACAGCTGCCTGGGAGAGATGCAAATCAACAACATTGTAGAGAACGTAGGCGATGAAAGAAGAGCCGTACTTGCCTTTGGACCAAGCTGCTCCATGGGAAGAGAAAACGCGCTTACAGCTCCAGCAAAGGAATCTGGGAAAGTAATATTTCACGATCCATCGTTTGATTCCAGCCGAACCAAACCTCAGGTCGTAGACAGTCTTGCTAAGTTTTCCGTATTTGTAGATTTTGGCAGCATGGCATTTTGGACAGTTAGCGGGTCGAGGCGGCCCGCATGCGAGTATCTTGTTCGGGCGGAGTTTTCTCTCGTATTCTCTGGAATCATGTCGGGCGAGGCGCCTCAAAAGCGCGCTAGATCTGATATAAACTCTGCTTCGCTGATAGTCCCAATAGGCGGCCCTATTGATGTAATCCAGCTCCGGCAACGAGAACTCGATTCTTCCGAATCGTTGTGACTCCGACCGTCGAATTGACTCCGCGCGAATGACACTCTCAGCGGTGCCCGCTGTAACATCACCTTTCTGCTGCTGGCAAAGTCGAAGAATGGAATCAAACACGATCTCCAGAGCGGCACAGTCTTCTGCGTTGTAAGCGACTATTCGCTCTTTGAGGTAGGGATTCCTGGTGCGATTCCATTGGGATCTCCACATGAGCGAGTAAAGTCCGGAAGCGAAACTGTCTGTCCATCGAAAACCCAAGTATTGGGCTACTTCCTTGAGGCCGTTTGAATACGTGGGGAAAAAGACGTGAGTGGAAACAACTCGCAATACGTTGATAGCTTCAGACACGAGCCGATGAAGGGATGGGAAGCCTTCGGCAACTTCAGGATATCGGTGGATCATCCTATTTAGAAACGTTGTTTCGTAACTTCCGTAGTATATGAGGCGTGAGCCGGCCCAAGGAATGAGATGTGTAACGAGCGCTGCCCACATTTCTCTCTCGTCATGCGTCTCGTTGGCCCAAAATGAATATTGAACGCTCGATTCTCCATTCCTGATTCGCAGTCCGATCAGGTAGTAGAAATCTTGGTCTGGGACGCCCTCCACATCTAAGAAGATATGGCTTTCACCAGCATTCAATTGGGGCTGGCCGAGTATGTGGATTTTCCGCTCTCGGATTGCTAGCGCCTTCAGTGCGTGAAACTGGCTGTGCGGACTATACACCGACTGTTGGGGTCTTCGCCTCGCTGTGAATGTATAGCTTAATTGCCTAACCGAGAAGATTCCCCGCTTATTCAACCGTTCTACTTCGACCTTACTCATTCGCGAGAGAAGACTCAGATCATCCTTTTCCAGTGCTATCTGGCGGCAGCGAGAATTGAACTCACATTCTGGACAGTGCTTGTTCAGGATTGGTGGCGGAAGCTGATTCATTTCCATTTGTGTGCGAATCTTTTCGATGGCGGACCGAACTGGAGCGAAAAGCGTAGAAAGTTTAACTGTCGTAATCCGCTGTTGATCTCCGTGGATGATCTTTCCGAGCGGTGGTACTTCCCCCAGCGCCTCACCCAAAGTCAGCGCGTCAAACGCCAGCAGGAGCTTGTCATGTCTGTTGAGCTTCTCGTTGGGCACGAATCGAACGGGAATATGTCCGCTATACTCTCCATTTGAGCGCCGACTTACGCGTTCGACTGCATCTAACTGCGAACGAAACTGCCGTGTCTCGATCGTGCAATTGAGAACGAGCCGCTGGTAAGCATCTTTTAGATCTTCCTGGCATGAAACTGGCGGAATGCAAGCCCGCTCGGGAAATGTAGAGGGGCAGCGAGATTGAAATCTTCGCCGATAGTCTGCTCTTGCCTTACGGTGCCACTCGATGAGTTCGTTCGAGTTCTCCAACTCTGCTGACAATTTAAGACGTGACTTGGTCTCGCAATTCAGGAAGGCCGCAAAAATCGTATCCGTGATCACATCGGGATTATAGATTCAGTTATGGAATCGCCGCCACGTACGCATTTGGCGAAGTTCTCCTGCAGCTCCCATCTCGCCAGATTTCAACCGCCCGCTGCCAAGAGCCTTTGTGACCACTGCCGCGAGCCGCCTGGCGAACAGGCGGGGCCAGCCAAATGGTACGAATTGCTGTTTCCGGACCGGTGCGGTGCTTGCTCCCGTGCTCACGATGTTCACCAGGCCGTGCGGATTGTTCCGCGACGGAGAATCTTTAGCAGCAAGCGCCGCTCATTTTACTTTCTCAAAATGCCTACCAACCTTTACCCAGCCGTGCGGACGCAATTCCGCAATTAGGGCCGCCCAGAAGCGCCGGCTGCGGCCTTCCCGGGTTTGCTTGTTTGAACCAGGAACAGCGCTTCCGATATCGGGGCGCACGTGCCCGTTTTGATTCCAGATCAGTCGCGGGTCGCCTTTCTGCTCGGTAACTATGAGTTGAGCAAGCTCGCGTGCAACTGGTTCGGCCTTCCAATTCGGATCCATTCGATGCACCTGTCTGTGGCCTTTCGTCGCCACCGACGCCATACCGGTTGCTGTATCGATCGTCCATGACTGAATTTCGGCAAGGGTCGAGCCGAGAGCAGCGGCACCGTGTCGTTCGACGTCAAAGGTCAGTACTGGTGGATTCCACTGCGTTTTCTCGGTGCGACCCAACAATTTGTACGCCGCCATACCGCCCTGGTCACTTCCTTCGAATTTATCCCAAGCCGCCGCCAGTAGCTGTTCGATTGGACTTGCTTCGCTGACTGCGCCGGGCGGTATCTCTGCTAAATAATGCTGCAGCTTGTCGAGTTCGCTCATATTCGCCTCTCCATTTTTTTTCGCCACGGGCCAAGTGCCACAAGGTCCTTTTTTTGTTGTCGCACTGCGAGGTCACCGTGTCCGACGCGAGTTCCTCAAGGTCGGAGTCCTCGCAGTACGCACACTTCGACTCACCACAGTTATACGAAACCCAGATTTTGTGTTGTCATGGCACACCCGCGCTTAGGATTTCGCTCGCGGCCATTTGAGTGTTACGACGGTGTGCGCCTATTGGTGGGCCGCTTGATTGGCTGGATCGCATAATACGCGTCGGCGGTAATTCCCGTCAACAATTCGAAGAGTGGCCAGAGCGACCAACGGGCATACGTGGAAGTTCCAGAAGAATTGACTCAGCGCGTTCAATAGCGCTACGTTGCCAGGTGAAATGCTTCGAATCCTGCAGTCTCCGTTGGCAGTCGAACGAATCGCTGGCGCCACTGAATTCATTCGGGGTTTCGACGCCACAAATGAGCTGGTCCTCGTTGGCTCATCTCGTGAGGCCATCGACGACCTGGTGCGTGGGATCGTGACTGCGGCCGGTGCTACATTCGGACTGCACCGCTTCAGTTTGACCCAACTCGCGGCCCGACTTGCTGCACCGAAACTAGCCTTGGATGGCCGGGCACCTGCATCTTCAATTGGTAACGATGCTGTAGCTGCCCGTGCTGTATATGAGGCACTCTCAAATGGGCAATTGCGTTATTTCGGACCTGTGGCTCGGTTTCCCGGCTTTGCACGCGCCACAGCGGCTACTTTGGCTGAATTGAGATTAGCCGGCATTAGGGGTGACGACCTCTCTCTGCTCGACGCTTCAGCTGAAGATAGTGCTGTCCTACTAGAGCAGTTCGAGGAGCAAATTGCGGCTGCCTCCATCGCCGACCGGACAATATTGCTTCGCACTGCTGCAGATGCTGTTCGAGGTGGAAGCCCCTTGGTCCGCTGCCCCATGCTCTTCCTGGATGTACCTATTCACTGTGCAGCGGAACGCGAGTTTCTTGCCGCGCTAGCCAATTCTTCGACCGAGGTTATCATTACCTGTCCAGTGGGGGATGCGCGGACCCTGCTCGCTCTGAAATCCCTGTCTGGTTTTCAAGAACTGGAGGAGAAGCCCGTTAAAACGAGCTCGAGCCTTGCCCGGCTCGGCCGCTACGTGTTTTCCGAGGCCGTCCAGCCCAAGAAAAAAGCGGATGATGAAGTTGTGTTTTTCTCGGCTCCCGGTGAGGAGAGGGAGTGTGTGGAGATCTCCCGTGCATCATAGAACAAGGTCGCGCAGGAGTTCGTTTCGATCAGATCGCGATTCTGCTGCGCAATCCGGGGAGCTATTCAGGCTTGATGGAGAAGGCCCTGCGGCGTGCAGGCATCCCTGTATACTTTGCGCGTGGCAGCCGACGTCCGGACCCATCCGGCCGAGCACTGCTCGCTTTGCTTGCCTGCGCTTCAGAAGGGCTCTCCGCACGTCGCTTTGAAGAATATTTGTCCTTCGCACAGGTACCGCCACTTTCCGAGTCCGGAGAACCCAGACAAAGAGAACCAATTCTTGTATTTTCTGAGGATGAAGCACTTGGCGCGCTCTCCTCTCCAGCTTCAAAACTCGAAATTCCCCAGCAGCCGACTGAGGGACAGGACGTGACTAACCATCCGGGAAGCCCGGAACTGGAAGGAAGCCTCCGGACTCCATGGAAATGGGAAAGACTCATCGTCGAAGCAGCGGTAATCGGTGGCAGGGATGGATGGCTGCGCCGGCTGGATGGCCTGGAGGAGCAGTTCAAATTGGAGCGGGAAGCTTGCGCAAAGGATGATCCCGGCTCGCCGCGTCTTCAGGGGCTTGAACATAGCCTCCAAAACCTTCGACATTTGCGGGCCTTTGCTCTCCCGATCGTCGAACAGCTGGCTGGGCTGCCGCCCACAGCAAGTTGGGGAGAATGGACCTCGCGTTTAGAAAGCATCATTCCTCTGGTTCTTCGAAAGCCCGAGCGCGTCTTGGCCGTGCTGGCGGACCTAAAGCCGATGGCGCTAGTATAAACGGTGTCGCTGGAAGAAGTTCAGATAGTCCTTCGCTTCTGGTTAGCTAACGTGCAGGAGGAAACGCCGGCCTATCGCTACGGCCGGGTGTTCGTGGGCAGCCCTGACCAAGCGCGCGGTCGCTCTTTTGAAGTTGTGTTTGTGCCGGGCCTGGCGGAGCGCATCTTTCCCGAGAAACTACGAGAAGATAACTCCTCTAGGATAGCCTTCGCAAGAAGATATAGCCCGATCTGTGGGTCTTGGCAGACCGAAACCAGCAAGAACGGCTGCTCTTACAACTTGCCGTTGGCGCGGCTCACAAGAAGCTCTACTCTCCTATCCGCGACTAGAGATTGCAGAGGCTCGGCCGCGTGTTCCGTCGTTTTATGCGCTTGACGTGATACGTTCAATGACCGGGCGCGTGCCAGACTATGAAGTGCTGGCACGCGACGCTGAACGAATTGGTGACAGTCGCCTGGCTTGGCCAGCACCACGTAATCCAGGTAATGCAGTTGACGATTCGGAATATGATCTGGCGGTTCTGTGGCCTCTTCTGACCCAGCCTGGTGTTGAAAGAAAGGGCCGTCTAGCCTATGTGATGCAGTTGAATGAGCACTTAGCCCGCTCTTGTGTAGCTGTTGGGCGCGATGGAAGACAAAGTGGTCTCGATACGATGGCCTCTGTAATAAGAGCGATCCCATCGCAGGGATTCTCCGGGAGTATCAACCCACTTCCCGACCGTATTAGTTTAAGCTCTCCAGAAGTTCGCAGTTTGCCCCTATCAATTCTTGCGATCTGGACTTTACCGTCTCGAGCCCAGAGAAGAACCAGCATCGATCGAGCAGCTGGACCTTTTGATTCGAGTTGAGATGTTTCATCGAATCCAGGCAGTCCTGCTGAGCGAGCTTCAGAAGTGCAGCGGGCTGCCACTGACGAGCGAAAAGTTGCCGACAGCTCTAAAACTGCTCGACTAAACAGTCTACGATGTCTCGAAGCAGTATCACGAGGAACTGGCACCAGCAATTGACCGAGTCTGGCATGATGCGATCGAAAATATGCGCGGGGACCTTCGCATCTGGCTAGAAAAGGTAGTCGAAACCAGTGGCTGGATACCCGTCCACTTTGAGTTTGGGTTCGGCTTCAAAGCGCGTGAGGGGCAAGACGCCGCGAGCTTGTCTGAAGCAGTCATAATTTCCAGCGGTGAAAGACTACATGGATTCGTTGATCTCATTGAACGGAGTGATGACGGCCAGCACTTGCGAATCACTGACCATAAGACCGGCAAGAACTATACGAGCAACGACCTCGTCGTCGGGAAGGGCGAGGTCCTGCAACCGGTGCTGTACGGACTGGCAGTTGAAGCAGCTCTAAAGCAACCAGTGCTCGAGAGCCGGCTCTACTTTTGTACTGTCGCTGGGGGATTCAGTCAGCGAATCGTCTCCTTGGGAAAAACTGCCCGCGAAGGCGGTGCTAAGGTGCTTCGGACGATTCACACAGCGATTGGGAGTGGGTAGCTTGTTCCTGCGCCACGTGAAGATGCGTGCTTCCGATGCGATTATCTAGAAATCTGCGGA
This sequence comes from uncultured Acidobacteriota bacterium, assembly GCA_963795005.1. Lineage (GTDB taxonomy): Bacteria > Acidobacteriota > Terriglobia > Acidiferrales > UBA7541 > Palsa-295. The sequence goes on from CAWCGE010000013.1 coordinate 44,016, forward strand.
CCATACGAAGAGATAAGGATTGCTCTAAAAGATCAAGGTCCACTGGTTCAACTTAAGGCCGTGAGGGAGCTAGCCTGATGCCCATGCTCGACCAGTATGCACGTGATCAGATCCGGAATGATCTCGATTGCAACATGGTAGTCGAAGCTGCGGCCGGCACCGGAAAGACCAGGAACTCGTGCAACGCATCGTTGCCGTGTTGGCTGCGGGCAGAACTTCTGTTGATCAGATCATTGCTGTGACATTCACAGAGAAGGCCGCTGGAGAATTGAAGCTCCGTCTCCGGTTAGAGTTGGAAAAAGCGCGGGGCCGGTTCAGGGATTCTAAGAAGCGCCGTCATCTAGAGGACGCCTCGCCATTTTTTTTTTTTTTTTCGTTCGGCCAGCTAGACTTTTTAGATCTGCTCATTCGGATGCGCGACTTACTCATCGGCTCTGCTAACGCTGCAGGGACTTTCAGTGTCGGCACACACATACTTTCGTCGACGATCAGGACACGATCATTGCAGGCTGAAATTTTGTCTTGCTTTCGCTGACAGCACGATGTCTGTGATTGGCGAAAAGTCAGATGATTGGGTAAGTTGTTATTGTGGGGACCAAACCACTATCTATCGCTTCGCTGGGCGGATGTCGGCACTACGAAGAAGTTAAAAAACTGCTTCTGGATGAGGCGCAAAATTCTTTGAACTTACGACGAGCTTTCGCTCTCTGCTATGATCAATGCGTTGTGAACGAGTGTTTTCTACGAGATGGATGGGAACGCAGAACTTCAGGCTCAATACGTTCCCTTTCTCCTTTTCGATGATTACACAAGCAGCTGCGGTGTGTGCTTCTGTTTAGGCGTATGGACTGCGAAGGTTCTCGATGCAGGCAGTGGAATCATGTTACGGATGCGATGCTGCTTTGTGGATTGGCTAGTTATGAGAGTGGTTGGACGCGGCAGAAGGGGAACTCGACAACGCGTGATCTCAGCTAGTTATGTCTGTCTATTATTTCGCGCTTTTACAGCTTCGATGAGGACATGGTGCGCCATACATCTGAGCTCTCGAGGCTTGTGACTTGCATCTCTCGTGGCGGCAGGTCTTCCACCACGTGAGGAGGTGCAAACAGTTGGGCAGCACCGAGGCAGTTGAATGGCGGATGATGAACTCTCTGTCTTTGCTTCTTAAGGGTTCTCTCTTTTCGATTCAGACGATGTTCTGCTTGAATACAGATACGCTACAGCAGATTTCATCGTTCACACACGACGAGTCTCTTTCAGACGGTCTGCTCACGTGTAGAAGCTCTACGCACCTTCGTGAGCTACACGCAACGGAACTATCGCTCGGTGGCGAGACGATGAACTGCTACTACAAAGTACGCGCGCATTTAGCATTTGCGTTACGCTGTCAGGCGAACAAGTACTCGCTAATGTGCTTCACATCTGCGAGCTCGCTCGCAAGTACGAGGCTTCAGGAGGTCTGTCTTTTCGAGGATTGTGAAGCTTTGCAAGAGGGCGCGATGCAGCGAAGCAGGAGAGGCCCGTATTTGAGGAGGGCGGTGAAGGCATTCGAATCATGTCGGTTCACAAAGCTAAGGGTCTGAGTTCCGTGGTCATTCTGGCCGACGCCACGCAAAGATTTCGTCGTCGTATCCAAGTCGGCATATCGATGCACCGAGGCAGATGTGCGCCATTCCCCTTGCTCATTCGGGCAAGGAGCTCAAGAGAGTGCCGCACTGGAATTGGCACGCGATCGCTCCGAAGGAGTGCGCGTGGCCTATGTGGCTGCAACACGGGCACGTGACCTCTTGGTTGTCCCGACCATTGGAGATCATCCGTTCGGCAATTGGGACTCGATAGAGAATTGGTGGTTGAGACCCTTATACAAAGCGATCTACCCGCCGAAGGAACAGTACCGCAAACCCGAGGAGGCCTGTGCTTGCCCTAAGTTCGGAATGGACAGTGTGTTGACTCGACCTGACAATGCCTTTGCGGACGACGATAATGTCTGCCCTGGGCGCTACAGTTTCACATCAAATGCCGCGAGCTACGACGTAACGTGGTGGGACCCGAAGACGCTAAAGCTGGGCGTTCGACAATCGTTCGGTATTCGCCAGGAAGAACTACTCGCAGGAGCTGATCGAGAAACGCTTAAGAGCGACCTCGAGGCTTACCAGCAATGGCGCAAGAAGGTTCTCAATCTTCTCGATTGCGGCGCAAAGCCAAGTGTAGTCGTCCGCACCGCGACGAACCAAGCTCGTATCGCTTCTGGTGATGGGCTTCCAACTGTGACGTTGGTTGAGCTTCCACGAAATAAGGAGCGCCCAGCCGGCGTCCGATTCGGAGCACTTGTACACGCAACTTTGTCCACGGTTGATCTTGATGCAGCCCCTGAGTCGACGAAAAGAGTGGCTACTCTCCAAGGGCGGATTCTCGGGGCGTCTGATGAAGAAGTCGAAGCAGCATCCATTGCCGTACAAGCAGTCCTTGGTCATCCTTTGCTTCGGCGCGCAGAGCGGGCATGGGTATGCGGACAGTGTCGTCGCGAGACTCCAATCACATTGACACTCGGGAACGGAACTCTCGTGGAAGGAGTTATCGATGTTGCTTTCCTTGAGGATGATTCCTGGACGGTGATCGACTTCAAGACGGACCGAGAACTGGAAAAGGAGTTGGAACACTACGAGAGGCAGGTTGGAATTTACGCCCTAGCGATTTCGCGTGCGACAGGTAAATCGACTCTGCCTGTCTTGGTTTCTGTGTGAATTGTAGCAGCCCATGTGATGGCGTCACAATACCGCGCTCGCACCCCGCAGCTGGCGGGAGCTGTTCGTCGAATAAGAGAGTGGAGAAGCTCTAATCCGACCGCCCGCTGCCTTGGCCCCATCGCTCTGGTCCGAAGGTTCCGAGAGCCTTTATGACCACTGCCAGTAGCCGTTTGGCAAACAGGCCGGGACCAAAGAGGCGCAATTTCGTTGCTGCTTCGGCTCCGGGGCAGGCGGATTCTTTTGGAATCACTCCAGCACACTCCCCCCAAAAGGAGAATTGCGGGTGAGCCTGTAAGCCGGATTCTGAAAATGCATTTCTGGAATCGGTAAGTTACGGCTCATGAACAGCTCAGCTGCTCACGGGAGGCAGTCCAACTGATGAGATTTTGGCGCGTCACGTACAGGTGACAAACGCCACTCACGCAGCCGGAATCGCGCACGACGGGCAGCAATCTTCTCGGTTACGTCCTGCATTTTGGTGCGGAGTGTAGTCCGTAAACGCAGCACGCATGTCTCAGCCGCCGCTCTTCTTACGGGCGTGCCTACTATTTGGGGCTGCGGCGCTGCGCCTGTTCGCTCGCCAGGGCGCGTTCGGCTTGAGGCGTGGTAATGAGTGTATCGGGCAGGCGAATCGCGGCGTAAGCAAACGCCGCCAAGGCCGCGCCAATCAACGGCGCCACTATAAACAGCCACAATTGTTGCAGCGCCCATCCTTGCACGAACAAAGCAGGCCCGATACTGCGCGCGGGATTCACCGAGGTGTTTGTAACGGGAATTCCGACCAGGTGAATCAGCGTCAACACCAACCCGATCGCTAGCCCCGCGAATCCCACTGGCGCCTTGACATCCGTTGCACCCAGAACTGTGACGACCAGAAACATCGTGAGGATCACTTCCGCAACGAACGCGGCGGGCATTGAATATAGCCCCGGAGAGTGCGCCCCATAGCCATTCGCGCCCAGTCCAGCAGCCGCGAAATTGTAACCGCCCTCGACGCCGCTCGCGACGAATAGAATCAACGCCGACGCTACGATTGCTCCGAAAATTTGTGCGACGACGTACATCACCGCGTCCTTTGTGCCGATTCTTTTCGCCAGCAACACACCAAGCGTCACCGCGGGATTTATATGGCAGCCGGAGATCGGCCCGATGGTGTACACCATCGCCAGCAACGCCAGGCCGAACGCGAAGGCAACCCCTACGTATCCGATGTGCCCGCCGGCCAGCACCGCGCTGCCGACTCCGCCGAACACCAGCACAAAAGTTCCAAGGAATTCTGCAAAATATTTTCGCACGGGAAGGCCTCCTTCCTCTCGCAGTGCGGGAAGTATACACCGCCGTCATAAAAACGCCGTTAACGTGGCCGCCTAAGATTTGCAGCCACCTTCCCCCATGCGGTAAACTCACGGATTCGCTTTCACTCAGGGGGCCGTTCATGCTGGTGGTATGCGTTCTCACGCAACCGATGCGTAAGTGCGTGCCGTCTGCGAGGCTCCAACCGCCTTATAAATCTCGCATCTTCATAAGACACCGATACTCTGAAACTAGGTACTATTAGAATATCACGGCCCGCAGGATCAGGAGAGCGACAAAAGGTTCCAACAGAGGCGCAGCGCGCGCTAGCATAAGCGATGCTGTCAAGTCGATGCGCGAAGAAATCGAATCCGCCGGAACGCACGACGCAACGACGCCCAAACAAATTCCTGGGCCGCCCAGGTATCCTAGAAACACATCTGCCTCAACAAGTGATTTCTGAAACGCCTGCCGGCATGTTCTCCTTGCCCTGCGTAGACTCACGTCATCGGACTGCTTGGTGTCGGAATCACGCGCGAGCCGAGTTTGTGAACCTTGATCGTCAGCAAACTCGCTTTGGCGAAAGCCATCTCGCTGCACCTTCATGATGGTCCGAGCAATTTGAGAGTTGACGGGCGCTCACGACCATCGCCCGCTCTGTGGGCCGGACCAGTTCTGTCAATTTCGTTGTGTCGGATTCAAACAATACCTGCGAGAAGTCTTGCATCACACACTTCTAGGCTTCGACGCGTCGGGGATTTCGCATGCAGACGATAACGTCGAGGCCAATGCTGCAAAGAGAGGAAAGCGACCTGCACCCGGACGTCGCAGACTTCCTGCGGCCCTGCCGGATCGTTCACTTCGATGATGAGAATAAAAGCGGCGCTGTTGTAATATCGCGACATCCGGCTCCGGCCCGCTTGGGCGTAGCTCCCCTGCTGCGTCTCTGATTTGGAGAATCCGATGAAACGCTGGAATCTCGCAAGATCTTTGTGCGGGGATGCCAGAAAAGCGCTCTGGTGCGAAAAGTCACCGGCACGCTGATTAGGCTACCCGCCTCCCTTGAACAAGAGGGAGTTCGAATAACTCATCATGGTCGATGGTGATCGAAGAGATGTTTGGTGGGCAACACTGACTTGATGAACGTAAACGGGCTGGGCAGGTTAGGGTGACACAGATGCATAGAACAGGAAGCAAAAGGCGCAGTTCGTGCGTTGACGAAGAAGTGCGCTCAAATTCCATGATAAGGAAAATAAAAACACTCTTGACACGGCCGGCGTCGTTAGAGATGCGGTATCTGCGGGCGGTGGTTCTGCGCCGTCCATGCCCAGGATGAGACCTGGCACACCTGCGCCCTCGAACCGGGTGAGGAAGGGGGCGAAGATTAGTTTCCGATCACGTAACTTACCGGGCACTAGAGACGTGGACCGCGCGGGCCGAAGCGCTCTTTCAGTTCAGGACTAAGGAAAGATGTTGCGGTAGAACCTTATCGTCACATCGGGCCTAAGCGGGCGCCCAGCGGCGCGACAATCTCATACGGGCCGAGTCGCGTGAACGGAGCCAAAGTCATGCTCTTGCTACCTCTCTGCTTCGGAGGCCCAGTTCAAAACGATCGACACAGGAGACGGAACAGGTTCGTCTACCTTCACGTTGATTAGAAACTTCTGGCCATCGCGGCTAACATCATAAGAAAACACATCCATGACGCCGATAAGCTGCCTCGCGTGAGTCTGAAATAGAACTTCGGCTGGCCCGGCCTCGAAAACGGCGCCAAGTTTTACCGGTACAACCATGAGCTTGGCATCGGCTGAAAGGTAGAACAGTTCCTTGCCGTCCCGCCGCCATCGCGGCTCTTGTCCCCCACCGCTTGAGATTTGGCGTTTGCTTAGGGGATTCGGAAAAGCTGAGACGTAGACCTCCCAGCTTCCCGTCTCATTGGAGGAATATGCCACCCATTTTCCATCGGGCGAGAACTGGGCGTTGCGAATGATTCCTTTCCCTTGCAGGAACGGCTTGGGTTGCCAATCTGAAGGGCTCAAGTACCACAATTCCTGATTGCTCATAAGGAGCAGGTATTTGCCATCGCGCGACCAATCCCAGGGGCCTTCCTGTGGAATGCCCAAATCAATTACTTGCGTTTCCGTTCCTGATCCGTCCGAATTTTTTTGGTACAGAGTGAAATGAAAACTGCGATTGGAGCCGAAAGTGATGCGATTGCCGTCGGGCGTCCAAACAGGGAGTTGATCTGCCGCCGGGCTGAAGGTGAAACGCGCCGGCACGCCGCCAGCCAGTTCGTCGATCCAAATGTTGATGTTCCGTCCGTCGCGGTCGATCTGGTCATATACCACGCGGCGCCCGTCGGGCGAGAGACTTGGATTGGCAATCGCGTCGGGAGCCCCAACAGTGCCCGCCGGACGTCCACTCCGTTCGTACCATGTTAATTGGGACTTGGCGATGCCTTTTCCGGTTTGCACGACCAAGGTTTTGGGACCAACGACGTCAAAGAGCGCAAGGTCAATCAGTTGGGAATACTGAACTTCATCATTTATGGTGTGAGGATCGCCGCTCAAGAGAAAGGTGTGAGGATCAAAACGCTGAGCAACGAGAACATTGCCGCGGAGGTACAGGAGGTAGCCAGGATCGGCGTAAGCCGCGTTGGAACTGGCGTTGACGACGTTGTGCCGCTCCCCCGAGTTCAGCGAACCTACAACGATCCAGTTGCTTTCGGGATGGCCGGAAAAGTTCGCCGTCAGATAAAGGAAGTGCTGGCCGTCCGGGAGGAAAACGGGCCAGCGGTGGCTGTATTCGTTGGCGTTGACGGTCGTTACCGGGGCCGGCGTCCCGCCTGCGGAGGAAACGCGGAACAGACCGCCAGATCCGTCGGGGGAGAATAAGATCACGCCATCGCGGTTCCACGCTCCGCCCCGGCCGTGAGGGGCATCGCACAAAATTTGGGGCGCTCTTCCGGAAAGGATGTCGACTTTCTTCAACTGGCCCTGAGCGAAAAAGGCAATCGACCGGCTGTCCGGGGACCAGAACGGGTGCGAGGGATCTTCGGTTCCCGGCACGGCCTCGGCGCTTTGGCCTCCTATCTCTTGGATCCAGATCATGTACTTGTTGACCTGCTGCGCGTATGCCACTAAGGCCACCTTTTTCCCGTCGGGCGAAAGGGCAACGTTATTGGCGGCAAAGCGCACGGAGCTATTGAAATACATCGCTGGCTGATTCTCCCGCGCGCGAGCCCACCAAGCGCCGCCAACCGCTACGAGGAGTAGCAGCAAAACGCAAGAAACCAGCCAGCCGCCGCGTGACCATGCCTTTCCCGCAGCACTCGAAAGCGCGAGCGAAGCGCCTTGCGAGCCGGATTCGGAAATCCATTTCAGCTCGCTCTCTAAGTCACGCGCGCTCTGCCACCGGTCGTCCGGCAATTTTGCGAGACATTTTCGGATGACGTGATCGAGGGCCAGCGGTGTCATCGGCTTCATGGTGGTGATCGGCGAGGGCTCTTTTTCCAAGATCGCCGAAGCCACACTGAGCTGACTCTTGCCCTCAAATGCCCGGTGCCCAGTCACCATTTCGTACAGCACTGCGCCCAACGAAAAAATATCGCTGCGTCCATCGAGCTCTTTTCCCTCCACTTGCTCCGGCGACATGTATTGAAATGTGCCGACGATCGTTCCTTCTTCCGTCATCGCTACTCTCGGCGTGACCGCCGTCAGCGTCATCCCACTCGCCAATGGGCTTACCGGTTTCGCCAATCCGAAATCCAGCAGCTTCGCTCCCGTTGTCGCCAGCACAATATTTCCCGGCTTTAAGTCCCGGTGCACCACGCCGCTGCGATGCGCCTTATCGAGCGCGTCAGCGATTTGCGCACCGTATTTCAGCACCTGCTCCAAGGGCAGCGGCCCTTTCTCCAGCCGCTTCGCTAGCGTCTCGCCTTCGACACATTCCATCACTAGATAGTCAGTCCCATCTTGATGGCCTACGTCGTAGAGCACGCAGATGTGGGGATGATCGAGGCGGGAGATGGTCTTGGCTTCGCGCTCAAAACGCTGCCTGCGCAACGTATCAGAAGACAGATGCGCAGGAAGAATCTTGATCGCGACGGTGCGCTCCAGCCGCGTGTCACGCGCGCGGTACACCTCTCCCATCCCGCCCGCGCCCAGCGGTCCGGTAATTTCATACGGGCCAAGTCGTGTCCCCGAAGCGAGGGGCATATGTGGCCGCGATTATAACCCCGGGAAACCTTCACCCGGAACTTTCAGCCCTGTAGTGCCTGGTAAACGCCCAAACCGTCCAAGTGGATTCAAGTTACCGGTAACGCAGGAGTTGGCGCGCCGGGGACGGAGTACCTTAGAGAGACAATTCCGAAATTAGCTTTTGCAACTCCACCTCTTTTTCCCCATCGCGTATCTTGTACCTGAGGAGGTTCGGAACAGCATAAACTCTCACTTCGGTCTTGGCGGTATCGATGCGTTTGATTTCAAAAATGAGCTTGTCACTCCAGCAGCGTATCGCAATCCAGGGTCAGGCCGCCGATTTTCGGACAGATGTGAACCAAAACGTGCACCAACTCTCAATCGCGCGTTCCGGCTTGACTCCTAACTAAAAGAAAAGATTGGTGGGCCTGGGTAGACTTGAACTACCGACCTCACCCTTATCAGGGGTGCGCTCTAGCCACCTGAGCTACAGGCCCAACTTGCTGGCGGGTAATATCTTACGTGATTCGCCGCTTTCGTCAAATAACAGCTCAGCGTCGGTTTAGAGTCCGGTACACATCAAAAATCAGCGACAGCAAAATCCAGACGCTTGACAGCATCCATTTTAGCATCAGCGTCCGAATGAGCATAGCGAGACGTCATCACTATATCGCTGTGCCCTAGCAGATGTTGAACGGCGACGTTATCGACTCCCGAGCGCACGAGACGAGTCGCAAACGTGTGACGCAAGTCGTGGAATCGTATGTGCGGAATTTTCGCGAGTTTCACGGCCTTCATGAACCCTACTTTCGGGTCTCGGAAGCGTTCGCCTTTTTTCCGAGGGCAGGGGAACACAAACTCGCCGTTACGCCGTTTCCAAAGATTGGATAGCAGCTCGAAGACAATTTCATTCATCGGAATACGTCAGTCGCTTTTTTTCGTCCTGCCATTCTGAACATGGATATATCGATCTGCGACGTTTACCTGTGCCCACCGAAGACCATAAATCTCACCTTTGCGCATTCCGGTATTGAGCGCAATCAAGACGCTGGATCGCAAGAACGGCGACTGAACTTGGCTGCACGCCTCGAGAAGTCGGCCTCCTCTTCGTTCGCCAGATCCGCTCGGTGCGCTCAGGAACGTGTAGCAGTTTCGCGCGCGCAAAGGGGTTCGTGGCTATGAGCTCATCGTCTACGGCCATCGAAAGAATATGCTTAGCATTTCCAAGCAATCTGTTCACGGTCCCTGATGCCAAGTGTCGGCTCATTTCACACTTAAGAGCTTCCGGGTGTGAGCGCTGGGGGTCTGAAATTTTGGTATTGCCAAAGAACCCGATGTCCCGCCGCCTGACTCGCAATAGCACGCCACTTGCAAGAAGCCTTTTGCGCTGATTTGTGAGCTATGGAATTGTTGTCGCTGCGTGACAACGGTGTCCAATTGTTGCATCTTTTGACGGAATGAGTAACATAGCGTCCGAACAATTACATCCAATGCGTCCCGATCCGGCGGGGCGGCCACAGCTATTTCGTCGTGTTCATTCGGGACGTAATGTTGGGGGAGATCGGTGCGTCGGAGTTTCATTATTCCGAGTCTCGTACTCGCGTTGGTAATATTCGCGGGGGTTGCGGCGGCTCAGCAAGACCCGAAGCCGCCAGCCGGATTTCATGGCACGGTCGACGTGCGCTTGAAGCTTCCTGACGGTCAGAAGTTCAGTGGCGTCGCGACGATACGTCTACTCGCAATCGAAGGTCCTGAAGTATCAGCCAGCACCGAGGATATAGGCGGTCGGGTACATTTCGCTGACCCCGGTGCGGGACGCTATATCGTCGAAGCGATCGCTCCCGGGTTCGTAACTGCCAGACAGACGCTTGAAAGTTCCGGCGGCCAGCTCTCCGCCACTGTGTTTATGACCATGACGCCTGAAGCTTTTCAGAAAACGCCGGTCTCGGGTTCACCTCCGGTTCCGATTTTGGCGCCTACCGCCCGCCAGGAAGTCGAGAAAACAATTCAAGCTCTGCGCCAAAGCGATTTCGTTCCTCGTGTTGTGCCAAACGGAGCATGTCCGCTTCCTTTGGTGTTGAAGGGGGTGGGACAGCGCGTGGAAGAGCTCGTGAACAATCTCGATCGATTCAGCGCGACGGAGCGGGTCGAGCACTTCGCGGTACGTGCCGACGGTGATGTCCGTGCCCCTGAGGCGCGCTCATTTGAGTATGTCGTCGTTGTCTCGCGGAATGGCAACAGAGACTTCGGGATCGATGAATACCGGAATGGAAGCATGGCCCCTTCTAGTTTTCCCGCCGGGATCGCGACACTGGGCTTGCCGGGACTGGCCCTTATCTTTCATTCGGAGCTCGCCTCCGGATTCAATTTTGTGTGCGAGGGGCTAGCGGAATCGGGAGGACGACCGGCGTGGCAGGTTCGCTTTGAACAGCGGTTGGATCGGCCGAACCACATTCGGAGCTACGTTGTTGGCACGAATCACTATGCGGTTCCGCTGAAGGGTCGGGTCATGATTGATGCCGGCACTCTTCAGGTGTTACGGATGGAATCAGAATTAATCAAGCCGGTCCCAGAGATCAAGTTAACACAGGAGCATATTTCGATCGATTATGGATCAGTGCAATTCCGGACCGACCAGCAACAACTCTGGCTTCCGAAGACTGCCGAACTTTATGTGGAACTAAACAAGAGCCGTTACTATCGACGCCACACATTCAGCGATTTCCACATCTTCTCGGTCCGGACGGACCAGAATGTTCACGCGCCGAAGGAGTCGTATGCGTTCACCAACAACTCAGATCAAGAAATCTCTGGAGTACTGACGGTTAGCCCAATCCCAGGTCAGGCTCTTCACCAGGTGTCAATCACCTTCAGTATTCCCCCTGCCAGGACGGTCTTCAAGGTCGTTGGGCCCGGCAAGGACGTTAATATCCCGGTTGAGGCGGTTGATTCAGCCCGATTCGCCCACACCGGTCCTCCTGGGTCCATCGATGCGAATGCATACTTCGTCAAAGCAAGTACGCTTGAGCTCGTCCCTGAAACTGCTGTTCCTGCCAATCCAACAAACTGAGTGAGGATTTCGGTCCATTGCCGTCAAAATGTCCCGCGAGTCGGTACGCTTATCTGTTTCCAACTCGAATGCCTCGTTCGGCTCGAAACGAGCCAACCGAGCGCTCTTTTGTCCCGCACTCTTTTTGACTCCGGTCGCAAGCATGATTTCCCACCCTTTCTCGAACTCTCGCCCTGACCCCCATCAACGATCGAAGCAACTCCGAACTTGGAAGATGATTCGGCAACTCCGAAGACTCGGCTATCGGATCGAAGCGCCGAATCCTCAACCCAGCCAAGCACAAGCGCAGTGATTTTCGACCCTGGAGTTCCTCCAGCATCATGTTGCGTAGATGGGTCACAGGGATGCCTCCTTGTGACCCAAACTTATCTCAGCCGCTAGGCAATCAGCTCCATCACCCTCACGCGTAGCGTCCGCCGCCGGACGGCTTCGTTCAAACGCATTTTGCGCAAGCTCGCTCGAATGTATCCTACTTGCCCCGTTGGAAATGCCGCTGATGTGAGGTGTCAGGCCCTGGCGGCGGAGGGCGCGGGGATGCCGCTAGCCTACCCGAGTACGTTAGTTACCAAAAAGGTTTTGCACCTATCGGTAATTCCGTGTTAAATCCTTGTGCAATCGGAGTACCGCATGCCGGACGCGGCGCCCAACAACATTTGCCCCGTGCAGAATAATAAGCGGTCCGTGTGGGACGCGCTTCCGTACCTTTACCTTCTGCGCGTGCCGCTGGTGACTTTTGTGGTGCTCTTAACGTTCCCGTTCATCGCGCTGTGGTTCGCGCCGAATCTTCTGCTGGGGATTTTCGACGTGAGGCCGCTGGGCATGGTGTTCGTAACGCTCGGCGCGGCCTTGGCGAGCTGGACAGTGATGGTCACGGCGTGGCAGGTGCTGCTGTATGGGCCGGAACGCTTTCGCATCCGGCCGTTTCCCATTCGCTGGGCGATCCTCACGCAATTGCCAACCCGCAGAGGACATTCGCCCGTTTTCGCCATCTTCGCCTTGCCCGTCGTGTGTGTCGCAATGTGCGTGTCCAAGAGAGGCGGCACTTCCACATACGGGCAATTGCTGGTGAGTGTGCTAGGAGGCGCAGTCTTCGCAGCCGGCATTTTGATCGCCGGTGGACAGTTCAAGAGGCGGGGCTGGGCGGAATCCACGCCGGTCACAATGTTGCTCACCTCGCTCGGGCGCGGATTCAAAAAGGATGAGAACTCGGCTTACGAGGGTCACTACATGGCCCTGTGGTCGTTCCTGCTCTGCTTCCTGGTTTACGTGGCCATCGGGATCGGGAAATTCTTCCGCATCGGCGATCCAGCCGAGGTGCCAACTCTTGCCGATCTTCTCGTCTTCCTGATGATTCTTTGCTGGGGGCTGACTGCAGTCACTTTCTTCCTCGACCGGTACCGCGTGCCGCTTCTGGCGCCATTTCTTTTGGCCGCCGTTATCTCTTCGCACTTCCACGCCACCGATCACTACTTTTACATGTTCAACGCAAAGAGCTCGGCCGATCTGACGCCCGCGCAGGTGATTCGCGCCGGGAAACCCGGCTCCGCGGTAATTGTCGTAGCGGCCAGCGGAGGCGGAATCAAGGCCGCGGCGTGGACGACGCGGGTATTAACGGGCCTGGAAGAAGACAGCCGCAAGAACCTTGCAAACAATCCAAGGATTTTCGGCGATTCCGTACGGCTGATCAGCGCCGTCTCCGGCGGGAGCGTTGGCGCGATGTATTTCGTGAGCGAATACGACGCGAATGGCGCGGGACTGCCGCCCGATCCAAACGATCTCGAACAGACCGTCGCGCGCGCGGAAGCGTCCAGCCTGGACGACATCGCGTGGGGCCTGGTTTATCCGGATTTTCTGCGCGTCATCTTGCCCGTCTTCAGGCATCTGGACCACGGCGAGGCTTTGGAAGCCGCACTGACGCGCGAATTGCCCAGCCGCAAACATCATCTTTCGAGCCCGCTGAGCGATTGGCGCGAGGGCGTTGCCGAGGGGTGGCGTCCCGCGGTGATCTTCAACGCCACCGTTGTGGAAAGCGGCGAGCGCTTTCTGCTCGGAACGACGGACTTGGCGCGAGCCACCGGACGCAGCAGCCTACGAGATCCGGAGTTTCCGCAGTTTGCGGGTCACGATATTTCTCTGGTGACTGCGGCGCGCCTCTCGGCTTCATTCCCTTACGTATCACCGGCGGCGCGGCCCGATATTGCCGGCACGCAAATCCATGCGGTAGACGGGGGCTACACTGACAATTACGGCGTGGCGACCCTAGTGACGTGGCTGGACGAGGCGCTCAGCGCGAAGGACAATCCCGTTCGCCGCGTATTGATCATCGAAATTCGCGCTTCGCCGCCTGCTTCCGAGCCCCCACCTCTTTCCTGGCACGGTTGGCCGTACCAGGCGTATGCACCGATTTCCGCGATGCTGGATGTGCGCGATACGGGGCAGCTACCGCGCAACACCGAAGAAGTCGACATCGTGCGCCGCTTTGCTAATTCCTGCCAGATTGACGTCGAGGACACGGTGTTCGAGTATCCGCCGGAAGATGCTCCGCTTTCGTGGCATCTTTCGCCGAACGACAAGAAGGAAATTGAGACGAACTGGGCATCGCCTGCCACCGAGCAGGAAAAGCAGAAGGTACGCCAGTTCCTGGCCGCGCCGCCGCTGGCCGCCGGGCCTAGATCAGCATCATGCGGTTACCAGTAGGCGGCGCGAGATGGGCCGCGCCGGAGCTCTTGATTCTCTGACGCCATTCGCCGGTTTCGTCAAATACCCACCGGCGTCCGTTGCTTCAGGTTCAATCGGCGGATTCGGCTGATACGCTTTGCGGGCAGCCGAACAAGTAAGTGATCCGGACGGGCAGCAATCCTCCGGCCTTTTCTCCGATCTCCCACCGGTATCCGCGGGACTCGAGTCCACTGGTCATCTCTCGCAGTTCGCCGAGCGAATACGCCCGCAAGCAAGAAACGAATCCGTCGAAAAAAAGAACGAAGGGAATCACGGGAATCAAATACGTCCACAGGAGCCGCGACCAACGGAAGGGACGGCGGAAGGGGACGAATAACCACGCAGCGATGGGGATGAACAATAGGGATAGCAACGTTAGCGCGTGACATGCCGGCGCTTCGAAGACTCCGATGGCTTGCCGCCGGTTGACACTATCCTGCAGGAGGCCGCGCGCTTCGTTGGGGTTCAAATGATGAAAGGAGGAAAACAGCGTCCTGAACCCATGAAGGTGTCTGGGGACGCGGGTTGCGTCGATCGAGTGCGCCAGAAAATGAACGCGATTCGCGGCTGAAGATTCGGAATCACGAAGTTTTGCCTTGCTCGGATACTTGTCAGTCAAGAGAACTTCGGGCGGCCGCGCTCCTTGGGTTTCGAAATGGCGCACGAGGGACGGCCAGGGTCCGCCCGCTCCCGAGCACAAATCCACTACGCGGTCGCAACCAGACTCCTCGAGGCGTTTGCGCAGCAACTGCGCGATCGGCTCATAGGTCTTCATAACGTCCAGGATCATCTGTAGCTCGTCCACGAATTGATCGCGGAGGAATTGTGGGAACCATGGCTGCTCGTGAACCTCGAAGAGTCGCACGAAAGGCATACACACACTTTCTGCCGCAATGGCATGGACAACGGCGCAAGCCCGGGTTCCCTGGCTTGCGCTCCATTGAACTGACTACTTTTCCGCGACTTTTATTCCTTCCTTATCGCGGCAATCGCGTTCTGGATCGCACGTGCGGAGTCTGACAACGTCAGGCGTGCGGCTATGCCAGGCGCTAGCATCCTCGAAGATATTTCAGCTGATTCATCACGAGCGAGCCGGGGAGTGATTTACGGCGCCGACGCGCGCCGGCTCGAAGGTTTTCCGCAGCAATTCACGCAGGCGCATGCGGGCCTTGTGTACCTGCGACTTCGAATTGCCCACCGTGCAACCAAGGATCTCGGCGATCTCGGTGTACTTGTATCCCTGAATGCAGTGGAGAATGAACATCACTTTGTATCCGAGCGGCAACTCGTTGATCGCCGCTTGAAGGACGATGCGGTCAATGACGCCATTGAGCCGCAGGTCCGGGGCGCCAAATTCCTGGGGCGGCGCGTTGAACGGGTCGTCAGGGTCGGTGGCCGTGTCCAGGGATGTTTCGGCTAGCGGTTTCCTGCGAAAACGCATCAGGACGATATTGACGGACATCCGATGCAACCAAGTAGAAAAGGCCGATTCACCACGAAACGTGCCGATCTTGCGGAACAACTGCAGAAAGACATCCTGAGTGAGATCCGCGGCTTCGGCGGGGTTTCCCGTCATACGAAGGCACAGAGTGTAGACCCTTCGGCTGTGCGAGCGATAGATTCGTTCAAACGCGCCAGCATCACCCTGTTGAGCAAGTCGGACGTCTGCTTCCCGGTCAGTCAACTCTGACGGCTCGGCTTGTCTCTGTGCTCTCACGGTATCGTCCTTCGGACTCTTAGCTGCTGGGGCCGCAGTGCGGCCTATCAAAATGCGAATGGCCCGATCGAAACCATTCCTGCGCTCCGTGAGCGCTTGCGCCAGCTCGGCCGGCGGCGCTGGAATCTCACCGCCGACGAGCTAACGCCTTATATCCGGATGCGAAGCTAGTTTCCGGCTACGATGGTCAATTGTTTGGCCTTCGCGAGTTCTCTCGACGCTCGCTTGGAGTACAGGAATTCATGCCCCGTTGTTTCACCCGAATAGAACCAAGTCACCATCGCCTGAGGCTCTCCGGCTCCATAATCCGCGAACGTGAAGGCGCCCTTGGCTGTCGGCTGCGAGCGCTGGGCATCAATCGTCAAGACGGTCGCATAAACAATTGTTCGATCGGAGTTGTAGATCCGGACCTCATAATTTTGGGTAACATCCCGAGCCAGGATGAACCAGTAGGTACCCGCAGGCAGGACGCGTCCAGGAATCTGAACGGACTGGCTGAAGGTGACCTTGGTAGCCTGATTCGCCTCATCTGCTCGGGCAACCGGCTGGATCATCAAAAATGCAAGCAAGCACGCGACGGCGGTAGAATTCTTTGCTACGGCGAATTTGTTCATAACAGCTCCCTTTTTGTAGTATTGCGGCCCGCTGCTGCTCGCAATTTCCATCCATCACTCTGAGTTAACTGGCACGGCCACGCTTTTATTCCGCAAAAAACGCGCTCAGCAGAATCGCTCTCAGAATGCGCACAAGAATTGGACGTGGTTATTCGTACCGGGACACAGAAATGGATGTAAAGGTTTTGTCACCTGCAGGTCGCGATCGTGTCTCATGCACTGGGACGATGGAGGAAGAGGAGTCAGGCGACGATTTACCAGGGATGAAAATGGTGCGAGCCGAGTTTTGGGTTTTATTTTCGTGACGGCTATGGAGATCAGGGCGACGACGCCTAGCGTCGCCAGGCCGAAGTAGATGTCTATGTAGGACAGCAGGCGGGTCTGCGTGATTACGTCATTTTGAAATAGCTGCAGCGCGCCGAGCCGGACGAACTTGCCGACGGCTGCTGCGCGAGGGATGCGAGCGGAAACCGCGTCTGCAGAAATGCCAAAAGCAAGATGCACGTTCGCCGAAAACTCGCAGCCATGAGGACCTCCGAATCGCAAAATGGTAAGGGCCAGAGAAGAGGCATTATAAGGGAAAGCAGAGGTTGCTCGCAGAGGCTCGCGCTCAGGAAGGATTGTTCGGAGAGAATCCGATTGCGTGATCCGAGGAGTCGTACTAGGGTTACAGTGCCACGCCGGTAGAGAGATTTAGGCGAAGATTGCTAGACTCCAGCAAGATAGCGTGCCGAGCCGATGTTAGCCCCCCTTTTCCGGGCAAGCCTTTTCAGCGCTCCGAGTCGGGCGACAATCTTGTTCTTTCTCCTCGTGGTTTCCGACCGCGCTTTCGCCCAACGCGCCCCGGCTTCGCCCGATCTCCCATGGCATGCACCCGACGAACGAAAAATCGAAGAGGGGGCCAAGCACGTCCGTTACACCGGATTTGCGATCGATCCCAGCAAGACGTATTCCTTGCCGGAACTCATTGATCTCGCTGAATCGCATAACCCTGAAACGCGCTTCGCTTGGGAGCGCGCCCGGGCTCAAGCCGCGGATTTGGGCATCGCACGCAGTGAGTTATATCCGACTCTAACAGCCGCGGCACTCTCCGAGACGCAGCGATCTCAAATCCTTTTCGGGGCGAATTTCATTCGGCAGACCGTACAAGACTTTGAAGTAAACCTCGTCCTCAACTACATCGTTTTCGATTTCGGGGCCCGAGCCGGCCGAATCGATGCCGCGAAAGCAGAAGTCCTCGCGGCTAACTTCGCCTTCAACGACACCCATCGAATTGTCATCTACGAAGTTCAGCGTGCCTATTACAACTTGTTGAATTCGATTGGCCAAGAGGATGCCGCGCGAGCCAGCCTCGCGAACGCGAAAGCCGTCCAACAAGCCGCAGAAGATCGCTTGACGCATGGCCTGTCTACATTGCCCGACGTACTGGAGGCCCGAAGCGCCACCGCTCAGGCCGATTATAGTCTGCAGGCGGTCCTGGGACAGGAAGAGATTGCGCGAGGAGACTTGGCCACTGCTTTAGGAAACTCAGCGAATATTGCAATCAACGTGCAGCCACTCGACCAGCTAACCATTCCCGATTCGATCGACGAAGGGGTGGACGAAGCAATTGATCGGGCGCTGGGGCAACGGCCCGATCTTATGCAACAAGTTGCGCAAATAAGAACCGCAAATGCGAATGTCAAAGTGGCGCGCGCTGCCTACTACCCCGCTTTGACTCTCAGCGTTGGCCCTGCAGGGGACGATCTATATGGACTTCAGCAGCAACTTCCGTGGACGCACGCGGCGGGACTGAACGGTGCGGTGGGTTTTAATTTGCGATGGACTGTCTTTGACGGCGGCGCTCGAAAGAACCGCGTTGCACGAGCTCAAGCCGATGTTCGCGCGGCGGAAGCGCAAGTGAACGCTTCGCGGGACGAAATTACAAATCAGGTATGGGCAGCGTACTCCAATTTGAACACGGCATTTCGTCAGCGCGAATCGGCAATTGCTCTCTTACAGGCTGCAACCCAATCCTACGAGGCTGCTCTTGAATCGTACAATTACGGACTGCGAAATCTTTTGGATGTGACCTCGGCCCAGCAGACCCTCGCGCAGGCTCGGTCCAGCGATGTGTTGGCGCGCACTCAGGTGCTTGCTTCGCTTGCTGATCTGACTTTCCGAATTGGGGATTCAATTCAACCCCGTCCGTCAAAACCCTGAATTGCGAGAGGAAAGGAAAAGGCGAATCTGTGAAGCGTACATTCCTCCTCATACTAGCGATGTTGCCCCTCGCTGGCTGCACACGGGCGCCATCGGTGGATATTCTGGGATCGTTTTTTCCTGCTTGGCTTCTCTGTTTCACGATTGCCGTCGTCTCCACCGTTTTCGTCAGCCTGTTGCTGTCGCGGTTTCGGCTAAGCATCGCATATCCCGTTCTGTTTTATCCCAGTCTGGCTGTACTTTTGACTTTTGCGCTGTGGCTCGTCTTTTTTCACTAGCAGGAGGCTGAGGCGATGAATGCCGACAGCAATGCGAATGCGGGAAAGCAGCTTAACCGCTGGTTGAGCATCGGCATTGTGCTCGCGGCAATAGCTCTCGGACTCGTTGTTCTCTACCGTGCAAGCTACAATCCGCGTACCGATGACGCCGAAGTCTTCGCTAACTTCATTGGCATCGCTCCACAGGTAGAAGGTCCCATCATCCATTTAAATGTTCGCGACAATGATTTTGTAAAAAAAGGGGACCTCCTTTTTGAGATCGACGATCGGCCGTACCAATACGCTCTGGAAAGGGCGATTTCCGACCAAGCAGCTCTCGAGGGGCAAATCTCCGACGAGCAGCGAAGGATCAACGCGCTGGTAAGCGCCGTGGACGTTACCCAAGCAAACATCCACAGCGCTCAGGCCGACGTAACGAACGCGGAGCAAGGTGTGAAGCGAGCTCGCGCAGAATGGAGCTACGCCCACGATAATTTGCACCGCCTGGAGCCATTGCTGACGAAACAGTTTGTCACCGAGGACCAGGTGGATAAGGCCAGGTCCCTGGAGGAGGTGGACGCCCAAGCTCTCAGTCAGGCGGAATCGCAGCTCCAACTCTCGCAGTCGCGCTTGAAATCGGCCACGGCTCAACACGAGCAAGCCCAGCATGCGGTCACGACGCTGGAACCTCTCATCAACCAGCGAGGCGCTAAGAAAGCGGCCGTGGAGGACGCCCGGTACAATTTCAATAACTGCCGGGTCTATGCCCCTTTTGAGGCTCGCGTAACAAATCTCACCATTTCCGAGGGGGCCTATGCGCACATCGGCGAGAAAATTTTCACGCTCATTGATGCCCGCGTTTGGTGGGCGATCGGCAATTTCCGGGAAGGCCAGCTCCAGCATATCAAGCCGGGAATGCGCGCCGATGTTTACGTTTTATCACGCCCGAACGAACCCTTCGCCGGCGTGGTTGATAGTCTTGGCTTTGGTGTTACGCCCGATCCCGACTTGATTGGCACCTTGCAGCCTGGCCTCCCGGACGTACAGCGGACGCTCAATTGGGTGCATCTGGCTTCCCGCTACCCGGTTCGCGTTCGCGTGGAAAATCCCCCTCCCGATCTGTTCCGCGTCGGCGAATCAGCCGTAATCACAATTCGTGGAAATTGACCGTGTCCACTGTTGCGCAAACCATCCCCGGACGAACCTCTTCGTTATCCTGGGTCGGAAAATTCCTGAAACAGGAGCTCTCCCCGTATCCCGGCAGGTTCGGTTTGGTCACGCGAATGGTCCTCGCAACCACAATCGTGATGATTGTCGCGATGACTTTTCAACTCTCCTTTGCCTATCAAGGCGCGATAATCGCGCTTCTCGTGTCACGTGAAAGCGCTCGATCTACTGTGCAGTCGGCGTATGCGTTGCTCATTTTTACAGGACTAGCAGCTATCTATTTATTGGTTTCGGCCTGGTTTGTCATCAGCATCCCGACGCTTCATTTGCTTTGGGTCTTTGCTTCCTTCTTCCTGGCGTTCTTCGTGATCAGCGCCCTGAACAACTATTCCGCAGCTGTCATATTCTCGGCCATTATCGCCGTGGGGATCCCTTTGTGGGACCGTTACGTGCCGGCGGAAAGGAACGTGGAGGACACTCTCCGTCTTGTGCTGATCACAATGCTAGGAACTGCGGCCACTTTGGCCGTAGAACTTACATTTGTGCACAGGAAGCCGGGGGACCAGGTCGTTCAGCCGATCGTGGAACGACTGGAGGCAGTCGGGAAATTTCTTGAGCGCGTAGCGGAAGGCTCCCCGATAGACGGCAAGACAGCGTCAAATCTTGCGCGCCTGGGCATGGTGGGTACATCCAGATTGCGACGCATTTTGCTGCGGTCTCATTACTCGCCGCATTTCGTCGAGCAAATGGGCGCTCTCACCGCGCTTACGGGAAGAATTGTCGACGCCGTTGCTAATTGGACCCCACCTAGCGCTCCTCTTTCTGACGACGATAGGAAGCGAACGCGACGATTAGCGGAGAACCTCGCAACCATCCGCGCCGATTTGCTGGCCAGGAGGACCCCGCACCTGAGCGAACCTCTCCCGACCGGCAATGCCTTGAGTGCGGTGCCTATCCTGCCCGAGTTAGAGAAGATCGTCTCGTTGATTCCGGAAAGCTTTATTGGATCTCATCCGCTTAATGCATATGTGCCACCGACATCGGGCGGAGACCCGCCGCAGAGGATTTTCGCGTGGGATACGGGATCCAACGCCGACCACATAAAATTTGCATTGAGAGGCTGCCTGACGGCCAGTCTCTGCTACGTCTTCTACAACCTCGTCGCATGGCAGGGCATCAATACTTCGGTTACCACCTGCTTTCTCACGGCGCTTTCGACGATCGGTTCATCCCGGCAAAAGCAGGTCCTACGTTTCGCAGGTGCAACCGTGGGCGGTTTCGTGTTCGGGATGGGGTCGCAAATCTTCATTCTTCCTTATTTCAATACAATCGGCGCGTTTACGATCTTATTTATATTCGTTACGGTTTTGTCCTCCTGGGTCATGACTTCCAGCGCCCGATTGTCATACTTTGGACTCCAAGTGGCGCTGGCCTACTACCTCATCAACTTGCAGGAATTTGCGTTCCAGACTTCACTGGCGATCGCGAGGGACCGCGTCGTCGGTGTTCTGATCGGCCTTCTTATGATGTGGTGTGTTTTCGATCAACTGGGGGCGGTGCCCGCGTGGGTGACGATGAAGAAGACTTTCATTGCCACTCTGCGTTTGCAGGCCAGGCTGGCGAGAGAACCGGTTTCAACGGATATGAGAACTGCAACCGATACATTTTTCTCCCTCCGCGAGAGGATTAGTGAGGACGTCGATAGTGTGCGTTCCTTGGCGGACGCCGTTCTATTGGAATTCGGCGCTTCGCGGGAGCAAGGGCTCGCCTGGCGCCGAGAAATCCTCGCGTGGCAGCCCCTGCTGCGCACGCTGTTTCTAAATGAAGTTGCTTTGTGGAAGTTCCGAGCCAAATCTTTCGGCTATGACTTGCCCGAGCCGGTCCGCCTGGCGCAGCGGGCCTTTGACGATCAGGCGGCAAATTTGCTTGATGGCATGGCCGACCGGATGGAGGGCGTAAGGCCAAAGCAGGAGGTGAATCTGGAAAAGGCATCAGAACATCTGAATCAGGCAATCGAGGCCTTCCGTTCAGAACATCCGCAAGATGCGCTCTCCCCTGAGACCCAGACATATTTCGCCCTTTCCAGCAGAGCTGAACATCTGGCAAGTTCCTTGAATGACGCATTTTCAGCAAGCGATCGGTGATTCGCGAAAGCAACGAGCAAACCCGTTTGCGCGATTACGCCTGCGCGCCGATTTGGTTATCGCTTGCGCCTCGAGGTTGAGGCAGTAATGCGGACAGCCACAACAGGCGTGAGCGACCGGATTGTAGCAAACGCGCGACGGTGGCATATTGGTCGTTTGGCAGCCGCGCGACGAAACGCTGAATTTGCGGAGGCGGGATGAAGGCTTTGGCAATAGACCTGGGCGGGACGCACGCGAACTGCGCCATCATCGAGGACAACAGAATTGTGGCTGCAAAGCGCCTCGATCTGGATAGCGAGCAAGGGGGATTGGGCGCCGTTTTGCCGCTATTCGCATCGTCGTTCCGCGAGTTGCTGAGCACGACCGGGCTGAGGACGAGGGACTGCGCCGGGCTGGCTATCAGCACTTGCGGCATCGTGGATTCCGTGCGAATGCGAATCCTTTCCAGCCCTAAAAAGTGGGAGGACGCGCCGGGAGTTGACTTTGTCGGTTGGTGCCGGCGCGAATTTTCATTGCCGATGAAGATGGAGAACGACGCGCGGATGGCGCTGATGGGCGAACGGTATGCAGGAGCCGGGCGTGGCTGCGACGATCTGGCGATGATTACCCTGGGCACGGGCATCGGCACGGCCGCGATGATTGGCGGCACGCTTCTCTACGGAAAACATTTCACGGCGGGGAATCAGGGCGGCCACAGCCCGATATCATTCAACGGCAGGAATTGTACGTGCAGCGGAATAGGATGCGCGGAGGCTGAAGCGGGAGGCTGGTCATTGCCGCTGATAGCAAAACAGTGGCCGGGGTTTCGCGAGAGCTGCCTGGCGAAAGCGCCGACCATCAATTTTGAAATTCTCTTCCGGCTGGCCGCGGGGGGAGATAAGGTGGCGCGCGAGATTCAGGGGCGGTGCTTGCAGGTTTGGGCGGCGACGACGGTCGCAGTTGTCCATGCATTTGATCCGGAGGTCCTGATTCTGGGCGGCGGAGTTATGGAGAGCGCCGATTTGATTGTGCCCTTCGTGCAGGAGCACGTGAACGCGCATACCTGGGCGCCGTGGGGAAAAGCGCAGATTCGCCCGGCGGAACTTGGCAATAACGCGGGATTATTGGGCGCGGTGCCGCTGCTGAGCGCGTGACGCGCCTCCCTTCGAGCTTGTAAAGGCGACCGCGAGCCCCAGGTCGTTATCGCGACGGCATGGGAGTAAAGCTCTTCGGTGGCGCCGGATCCTGCACCTCGACCAGGGTGGCAAAATATTGATTGCCAGAGTGCGCGGTACCCGAGGAGCCGGTGATTTTCAAGATGCCGACCGCGGCGCCGGTAAATTCATTGTTGAAGATGCCGTTGTTATTGCCCTGGACGTAGACGGCCGCATCGTCGCTATTGCTGATGTCGTTGAAGCTCGCCGAGTTGCTGTTGCCCACCAAGGCGATCCCATCCAGCACCACGGAGTGGAAAACGATGTTGGAATCAACGACGGCATTATTCCCGGCAACGAAAATGCCGACCTGATTCACGCCGACCGTGTTGTGCTCCATGCGAATCCCGTCGGACTGATAGATCAAGATTCCGGAGGCGTTCGCGGGGCAGTTGGACGTGGTGTCGCAGGGCGAATAGATATTATTGGCAATGGCGTTGCGCGTGATTGCGCCGTGCGCGCCGAATCCGATCTGAACGCCGTTCTCCGCAGCGCCGACGGTGGGACCAAGTCCCGTCACCGTGTTTTCATCTATGGAGACGTAGGTGCTCGGCTCGTTAGCGGTGATGCCGTTTTTCTGATACGTGTCCACGGTATTGTCGCGGATGATTACGTTTGCGCTCTCGCCGCCATCGCTCTCGACTTCGATGGCATTGCCGCTTTGACAACCTGCGAGGCTGCTAGCGAGTTGGGTGTGGCGGACGGCGTTGTGAGCGATGATGCCCGAAGCGTCCTGGTAAAGGATGCCGACCAGTCTAGGAGAACATCCCATGATCTCGTTGCCGGCGCCGTCCACTAGAAAACCTCGCAGCTCAACATTCGTCGCGTTTTCGACGAATATGATGGCAGCGATGGGGTCTCCCGTGGGGCCCGTAGCGTTCGCGGTCACAGCGACCGGGCTGACGACGACGCCGTTGTCCGCTTCGAGGACCAGAGATTTATTGATGACCACCTGCTCGGGATACGTGTCGGCGCAAACGCGGATAACGTCGCCGGCTTTTGCGGCGTTCACCGCAGCTTGAATGGAAGTGTAGGCCGCCGTTGGGCATTGCACTTTGTCCTTATCCACGAGGATATCGGGTGTCTTGCTGGCAGTGTCGTCAGCCTGGGCAAATACCCAAGGAACCGAGAAAGACAGTATTAGAGATGCGAGCAAGATGAGCGAGAAAAGCTTCTTCATGGAGTCTCCTTCCTCAAGACGGCGCCAGGACTTGAGCCGACTCTTGAGCTTCGCAAAAGTGGCGGGATTATACGGCTGTCCGCTACCAAATGTGAATAGTACTCAGAGATGCACGAATGGCTAGCGTCCAGCGATGAGTCGCTCGGGTAACGGGTAAAACTAGGCGAGATCACGCGGAAGGTTTTTCTGGAACTGGGGCGGTGGCCAGGAAGTCGTCGCGGAAGCGGATGGTATAGGAATCGAGCAGCTCGGAGATGCGCTCGGGTCTGGGAGCGCGCAAGACGAAACCGGCGTGATGTTTTTTGGTGATGCGCTGGGCGATTTCCGGGTCGGTGTAGGCGCGGGTGTCCGGGTTTTCCTGTCGGGCGAGAGAAAGAACGATACCGGCGTAATCGCGGCGGCGTTTCGGCAAGACGTAAGGAGTTTTGCCGGAGCCGACTTCTATGCGCGCCCATTCGCGCCAGAGATTGATGCCGCTGGCGGCTTCGACGGCGTCTGAAATATACGCGCCGCCGACGCGCGCGGCAATTTCGATGAAGTAGAACTTTCCGTCTTCGTGCGCGCGCATAAATTCGGCGTGCGTGACTCCGCGCACGAGTCCCAGGGCAGCGATCAATTCGCGATTCATTTTCTGGAGACTTTTGCATGCTGCGGAGGTGCGTGTGACCGTGCGGGTGGTGAAGACGCCGCCTTCGTGGGAGACGCTGAGCGGAGGCGCGCCATAGGAGTGAACCTCGGCAAAGACGACTTTGCGTTCGGAGACAATGCTGTCCGCGTGGAAGACATCGCCGGGAACGAACTGCTCGAGGAGGTAATTGGATTGCGCGTCGCCGAGCTGATCGAGGAGAGGCCAGAGTTCGGCCGGCGCGTGTATTTTTTTCATGCCGATGCCGGAGGCTTGCGAGCGGGGCTTGAGCAGCCAGGGCGGTTTGACGCGGGACATGAAATCGTTCAGGGCGGCGTGATTGAGGACGTGAATGAATTCGGGGACGTGGATGCCCTCTTCCTTGGCGCGGCCGCGCATGGCGAGCTTGTCGCGAAAATAACGCACGGTGCTGAGGCCCATGCCGGGAATGCGGAGATGTTCGCGGAGGGCGGCGGCGTTTTCCATGTCAAATTCATCGAGAGCGACGATGCGGTCAATCGGTTGCCAGCGCGCGAGATAGCTGACGGTATTGATGATGGCCCAGGTGGGAAGATCTTCGGGCATGTAGAAAAACTCGTCCACGGATTCGCGGGGCCAGCTGGCATCGCGCAATTTTTCGACGGTGAGGAGGAGGACGCGGCAGCCTTCACGTTTGCAGGTGCGAAGGAATTCCTGGCCCTTTTCGTAGGAGGAGATGCAGAGAATGGTTAGAGGACGATGGTTGGGTTCGGATTTGGGGTCGGGCAATGAAGGCCTCCGGAGATTGTGGATGGCGCGAGATTTGGCACGACGGGCACGGCATGCGGTGCCCCTACGGCTGAATCCTATACTGCGGCATCGTAGGCGGGAAAGAGGAATTGCAGGAAGGGGCTGACGCGCTGGGCCCAAGCGGCTTCGTTGTGTTGCGCGCCCGGGAAGATTTCGAAATGGAGATCGCGGTTTTCCTGCCAACCTTTTTGGACGAGGGCGTCGCGCAGGGAGGTGACGTTTTCGACGGTGCGCGCGCCGCCTTCGTTCGTGCCGACGTCGAGCCAGATGCGCGGGCGTTGCTGCGGCAATTTGGCGCGCGCGACGGATTTGAGAATGGCGCGTTGATTCCACCAGACGGAGGGCGAGAGGACGGCGAGTTTACCGAACACCTGCGGATATTGCATGCCGAGGTAGATGGTGAGCAGGCCGCCGAGCGAGGAACCGCCGAGACCTTTATTCGCGGGGCTTTGCGCGATGCGATAGCGCGATTCGATAAAGGGTTGGAGTTCTTCAACGAGGAGGCGGCCGTATTTATCGGCTTTGCCGCCGCCGAGTTTGCGGTCGCGCGTGGGAGTGTATTCGTTGACCCGCTGTCTGCCGGTGTTGTAGATGCCAACGATGACGAGCGGCTGGATGGCGCCCTGGGCGATGAGAGCGTCAGCGGTTTCACCGACGCGCCAATATTGGCCGGGGATGAAGGAGGTGGCGGGATCGAAAAGATTTTGGCCGTCTTCGAGATAGAGGACCGGGAAGTGCAGGTCGGGGCGCTTTTCGTAGATGCCGGGAAGATAGACGACCAGGTCGCGGTTTTTCGTGAGAAAGCGCGAGGAGAATTTTTCGTGTTTGCGGAGTTGGCCGGGGCCGGCGGCGGCCAGTTCGGCGGTCAACTCTCGAGCAAAGGGCAAATGCAATTCCTCCGGCTAAGGGTTCGCGTGAATTTCCGTTGCGTGTGCGATGAAAGCGCGCGTGCTGCGCCAGCTCTCACTTGAATGCCTACAGCTATATTAACGCGAGCGCCGGAGAATCAGACCTTGAGAAAAATGCGCTTGCGCCAGAGCAGCCACAGCAGAACCCAGCAAAATAGTACGGCGGCAAGGGAATAGATCAGGGAGGCATGGGGCGGGCTGGCTCCGAGGGCTTGCAGTCGGGACTGGGCGGCATCGTGCCAGCTCATAGGGACGCCGTTCGCGCTCTTCGCAGTGAAGCTATAACCCGGGCCGTAGACGAGGGAGTCGGCAACGAAGCCCGCGATGGCATTCATTCCGAAGACGAGAATGGGCATGGTCCAGGCGCCACGCCACTTTTTGATTTCCAGTATCCAGTAGAGCAAGGCCAGGAAGATGAGAGCGAAGCCGCCGGTGAAGAGGACAAAGGAGCTGGTCCAGAGGTTCTTGTTGATGGGGAACCAGATGTTCCAGACTTGGCCGGCGAGCAGGCCGAGAATTCCGGCGAGCAGCAGGGCGAGCGTTTTGATTGCGGGGGATTTTCGCGAGCGGAGCCAGTGTCCGGTCAGCACACCGATTAAGGTGGTGGCGACCGCCGGGATCGTGCTGACGATTCCCTCGGGATCGCGCGTGCCTTCGAAGAGATGGCCCATGAAAAGTTTGCGGTCAAGCCACGCGGCGATATTGCGATTGGGATCCATGAAGGGAATGTCGCGGCCGGGAACGCCCAGGCCGGGGACGGGAGCAAAGCGCAAGAGCGCCCAGTAGCCGAAAAGGCAAACGGCGATAGCGAGGATTTGGCCGTGTCGGCCAGACCACAATTCGAGCAGCGCAGCTGCAAAGTAGCAGAGTGCGATGCGTTGAGTTACGCCTTCGAAGCGCCAGGAGTGCAGATCGAGGCCGACGATCGGCGAGGCGTTCACAAAAAGGCCGATGGCGATGAGAATGAGGCAGCGTTTGAAAACGTGAAACAGGATTTGTTGACGGGATTGGCCGGCGGCAAGCCGTTTTGCAAATGAGAAGACGAGCGAGACGCCGACAAGAAAAAGAAAAGATGGGAAAATGAAGTCGGCAGGAGTCCAGCCGTTCCAATCGGCATGGCTGATGAGATGGTAGGCTTTCTCGTCGCTGCCGGGATTATCCACCAGGATCATGCCGGCGACGGCGAGGCCGCGAAAGACGTCGAGGCACATAAGGCGCGCGGAGGAATTTCCGTTGACGGCTTCGCGATTTGCTTTTGGCGTGGGCGAAGTGAGCGATTCCGTGGCGGACATAATGTGGGCCACTATAGATTGAAGAGGGAGCGCGGTCATCCGAAAAAACCTCGGCCGCAAAGGATTCTTTCCAATTTGCCATCACGCAAAGGCCGTATAATATCGCGCGCTCGCGGCGGGCGACGGAGACCGAGGCGCATTCCGCGGCGCGGGAGCAATATGAAACGGGAATATCATCGCTGGTATTCGCACCGGATGGGGCTAGACATCGGCGTGGTGGTGTACGGGCACTGGGGTCCGCCGCTGGTGGGTTTCCCGACGAGCGCGGGAGACGAGTGGGAGCTCGAGGGACAGGGAATGATTGGGGCGCTCGAGCCGCTGATTGATGCGGGGCGGGTGAAATTCTTCAGCGTGAATTCAGTGAACTGGGCGGGGCTGTACAATAAAGATGCGCATCCTTTTCATCGGAGTTATATGCAGGCGCAATTTGATGCGTACATGCGCGAGGAAGTGGTGCCTTTCATTTGGGACAACTGTCAATCGCCGGGGATCGCGATTTCGACGATGGGGGCTTCGTTCGGGGCTTATCACGCGGCGAATACTTTGTTCAAACATCCGGACGTGGTGCGAAGGTGCTTTGCACTCTCGGGGGTGTACGACATACGGGGATTCATGAATGGGATGTATGACGACAACACTTACTTCAATAACCCGGTGGATTATTTGGCGAACCTATCGGATTGGAATGTGTTGGGACAGCTGGCGCAGTGCGACATACATATTGCTACCGGAAATGGGCCTTGGGAGAACAGCGCGCCGTCTTACCGTTTGTCGGGAATTTTAAATTCCAAGGGGATTCGCCATTCTTTGGATGATTGGGGGCCACAGGGTGGGCATGATTGGCCTTTCTGGAAGCATCAGATGTGGGAGTACGTTACGCGGCTGTTTTGATCGGTGGCGCGGGATCAGTGCGCCATGGAGGCACAGAGACACAAGAGGACGGCGGGCAAAAACTTATTTACCGCAGAGACGCTGAGGGCGCAGAGAAAGTCAAAACCAAAGCAAAAAGTCAAAGGCGGCCGCTACAAATTCAAAGGCCGTGGCTTACGCGACGGCCACTGAGGTCAGGCTAGGCCCAGGGTGGCTAGCATGTAGCGGCCTTTTTCGATTACTTGGTCTTGGTCAATCCAGACGTTGCAGTGGCGGGCTAAAACGTCTACGTGGGTGCGGGAGCTCCAGGCTGCGTGGGTTTGGCTGCCGTAGGGGTCGCCGAAGGCCAAGTGGACTCCTGGGAGTTTTTCGTCCTGCAGCAGAACGCCGATCATGTCCGAGAGGCTTAGATTGGTGCCGAAGGCTAGCTCGCCCACGCGATCGCTGTTTTCGTCCGTGTGGCAATAATTCCAAAATTCCGCTTCGAGGTCTCTGCGAGCGCAGGTCGCTTTCTGCAAGCGTCCGGCTTTGATTTCGAGAACTAGCGGAGTGCGCTGCAGGTCGCCGTATTTTCCGCAGAAATGATCGCCGGCGGTGCCGTCGCAGACGAAAGTGCCGTCAACCTTTGCGGGCGTGGTGAACACTTCTCCGGCGGGAAGATTTGACCAGTAGCGCCGGCTGATGAGGCCGCTGGTTTTTACCCAGTCGAGTTTGGCGTCGAAGGTAGCGACTAGCGAGGTGCCCGCTTCCGTGCGTACCGTGAGCGAGCGCGCGGAGTGCATGCGCTGCAGGAGTTTTTCGCTGAGGCGGTCCACCATCGTGTAATCCGCGCGCATGCCTTGCTGCATGATTTCGGGAGTGACGCCGACCATGTGGGCGTAACGGATGTGGCGGCGCTCGACGACTCCAACGATGTCTTTGCGCGCGCCGAGTTCGCCTTCTTGCGGCTGCATGCAGAGGATGCCGGCGTCGGCGCGGCCTAGCGCGTCCAGGATTTGCTGCGGTGCGCGGGTGATGGGGCGTGGCGCGAGATCTTCTAGCAGGAAACTTTCACAGATGGCGCCGCGTTGATCGAGAGCAGCGGCTAAGCTGGCGGCTACGGATTGGCTGGGCCGATCGGCGATGAGCGCTACGCGTTCGCCGGGCTGGATTGCGAGACAGGTTTCGATCGCGTTGCGGGCGCCGGGGAGTAGCTCTGGTTGAGCCGGTCCAAAATACATCAAAGTATTGTAAGGATTGCGGCGACGATTTTCCATCGAGAAGAGCTGAAAGATTTAACGCGGAGGACACCTTAGAACGGCAAACAGAGAGGGTGCGGAGAGGGACGGATTTGGTCGGATTTCCGGCGAACAGAGATCCCTCGCTGCGCTCGGGATGACAAATAACACCCTGAGCGCGGATACAAAGTCGACGGAGCCGGCGCTACCGCTTCGTGCCTAGGGTTTTGGTTCTACTACGAAGCTGGGCACTTGGCCGCCGCCGGATGTGACGTTGGCTAGGCCTGTGCTGCTCAAGCGCGTCAGGCAGCCGGCCATTTTGCCGCGGAACAAGTAGGGGGCGAAGTCTACCAGCATGTCGCGCATTTGGACGCCGGTTTCGGTTTGCATAGGGAAAATCTCGCGGCGGATGGCGATGCGTTCCTGGACGACCCAGGCGCTGGAGCGGTCGCCTAGGGCGCGATCGAGAGCGGCGTCCCATTGGTTCTCCTTATTTTCCCAGCCTAGTTGCACGCCGCTGCCGCCGTATTCGTCATTGGGCTTGAGGACAAAATTTTCGCGGTGTTTGCGAACGTATTCGAGGAGGCCGAAGGATTCGCCGTCGCGTGAGGTTTTGGTGTCGGCGAGCAGGCGCGTCCAGGGGACATGGCGGCGAATGAGTTCGCGCTCGGCGGGGCTGAAGAGCGCGGAGTTTTGCTCGTCGGTGAGGACGGCGAAAAAGGATTTTTTGTGCGGAATTTTGCAGGTGAGGGCGTTCGCGACGCAGACCGCGCCGGAAGCGTAGGCCTCGACCAGGGCGGAACACTCGTTGGGACGCGCGACGATATCGTTTATGAGGACGCGGCGATACAGGAGGTCCACGCGCTGGCCGTTGGCGGTGAGTTTGCCGGCTTTGAAAACCAGGTCGCGCGGATCGGCCAGGACGGTGGCCACGCCTTCCTTTTGAAAATGCGACTGAATGATTTCGAATTCGCTCCAGGTGGGGACTTCGCGCCAATCCACGATGGCGATTACGGGCGGCGAGGCGGAGCCACCCCATTCGCGATAGCTGGCAAGGAGCGCGGCCAGGAGCAGCTTCATCAGCGGAAACTGACGGACGCTGAAGCGCTGCGAGAAGCGCTCCATGATTGGGAGGGTTCGAAAAACGTTCGCGAGGGTTTCGGCGTAGCCCGGGCCGGCGGGAGATTCCGCGTTATATTCGGCGAATTGCAGAGAATTCGGGAGCAGAAACGCGTCGAGGCGCGACGCCGTGCTGGAGGTGGCGTAGCGCGGATTGATGCGCGCGAGGCGCTCTTCTTCAGGGCTAAGCGCGGATTGCGCGAGGAGGCGCGGGTCGGCGAGAGATTGTTTTACGATGCGCTCTCCGAGGACAGCGATGGCCTCGGCGACGGCGCGAACGCGCTGTTCGTCTTCGGCGGTTAGGAAAAACGGGCGGAGAAACGGGCAGTGGATGCGATCGCCAAAAACGAGGCGCTGGGCGCGCATGCGCTGGTTCAATTCATTGCAGAACGCGGGGGCAAGTTCGACATCCGGGCGCAGAAGGCCGTGCCAGACTTCGGCGGGTGTCGCCGGTTGCGACTGCGGAGATTGCGAGGCGGGTGCCGGGCCGTTCATGCAATTGTCGCTCCGGCGATTTTCTTTGCCGGCGCGCCGATGAAGCCCGACGCGGCACCGATGCCGAGCATTTCTTCCCAGCGCGGCCAGGGATAGGAAGGATCGCCGCGGAGAGCGCGGTCAATGACGAGGTGCGCCATGCGATCCACGACGTGCTCGAAATAAAACTCGGTGATGCGGTCGCGTTCGAAATCGGGCGCGGGGTTCAGGAAGTCAATGGCGTAGGGGATGCCGTCTTTAATGGCGAATTCGATGGTGTTCATTTCGTAGCCAAGGGCTTGATTAATGGTCTGGGCATCACGCACGACGCGGGCGCCGAGTTCGGCGGAGAGGTAGTTGTGTTCGACGAGATAGCGGCGCTGCTTGGGATCGTAGACGACGGGAAGAATGTCCATTTTGCCGAAGGTGAAGCAGCGGACGTACTGCGTGAAATCAATATTTTCTTGAAGGGTCATGCAGTAGGGGCCGGTGCCGTCGTAGGCGGCGAGCAGCTCCTCGCGATTGTGGACTTTGTAGACGTGTTTCCAGCCGCCGCCGGAATAGGGTTTCAGGAAGGCGGGGCGGCCGACGTAGTCCAGGAGCGCGTCCCAATCGATCGGGTAGGTGAGATTGCGGAGCGATTCGGAATTGATGTCCACGTCGGCGGGATAGGATTTTTGTGGGAGGAGGACGGTTTTGGGGATGGCGACGCCTAATTTGGCGGCTACCGAGTAGTTGAAGAATTTGTCGTCGGCGGTCCACCAGAAGGGATTGTTGATCACGTAGGTGCCTTGGAGGACGGCGTGTTTTAGGTAGGCGCGGTAGTAGTCCACCTCGTGCGAGATGCGGTCGACTATCACCTTGCATTCGGCTGGTTCGTTCATTTTGGTGCCGGTCAGTTTGACGAAGTCGGCGGTGATGTTGTCTTTTTTGCCGAGTTCGTTGACCCGGGCGATGAAGGCCGGAGGGAAGCTGAATTCGCGGCCGCAGAGGATGCCGATTTTCATGGTGTGTGAGTCCTTTCGCATGGGTGCGGCGAGCCGTGGTTTGTTGCCGCAAGAGCGATGGCGCACGGAAGTGCGCGACTACAATCCGAAAGCTAAAACCAAGGAACGGCATGCCCGGTTCGATACTGCCGAACCGGCCGCTACAAATTCAAAAGCCGCGGCCGGATGACATCATCTTGCATTAGGCGTCGAGGCGGCGGAGGTGGCTTGCAGCGGGATACCGCTGCGGGTTTCATTTACGATGTGCCTTACTACCGCTTGCAGGTCGCCGGTCTGTTTGTAGACGTTTAACTGGCGCTCGGCGCTGGTGCCCTCGCTGAAAATCGTGTGGATGGGGGCTAGGGCTGCGCGGCTGCCTAGTTCGTCTAAGACGTCATCAATAAATTCGAGCAGCTCCTCGGCCAGAACGTTCATGGGGACTTCGACCTGCTTGCCGAAGTCAATCAGCTTGCCTTCGATACCCCAGCGCGCGGCGCGCCATTTATTTTCTTCGATTAGCGCGCGGTGATACATGCGGAATCCCATATTGCGCGTATACAGGCGATGGAGCTTCACGACGATGGCCTGAGTGAGCGCGGCGATGGCGATGGCTTCGTCCACACGAGTGACCACATCGAAGATGCGGAATTCCAAAGTGCCGAAGGTGGGATGCGGGCGGACGTCCCACCAGATTTTTTTGGCATTGTCTATGCAGTGCAGGCGCACGAGGAGTTGGACGTAGTCTTCGTATTGATTCCAGGAATTCAGATGGTCGGGGATGCCGGTCCGCGGGAAGCGGCGGAAGACGGTGGTGCGGAAAGATTTGAGGCCGGTGTCGCGGCCCATCCAGAAAGGCGAGCTGGTGGAGAGCGCGAGAAGGTGCGGGAGGAAATAACGCGCCATGTTCATCAGGTCAATCATGGTGGTGCGATCCGGGACGGCGACGTGCACGTGCATGCCAAAAATCAGGAGCGAGCGCGCGAGCTGGCCCATTTCTTCGACGATGTTTTGATAACGCTCGCCGGGGGAGATGACTTGATCAATCCAGGAAGAAAAAGGGTGCGTGCCGGCGGCGGCGACTTGCAGTCCGCGGCTTTCGGCGGCGCGGACGAGTTCGCCGCGGGTGCGGCGCATGTCGGCGTCGAGTTCGGCGACGTTGGCGCAGATTTTCGTGCCGATTTCGATGATGGATTGGTGCATCTCGGCTTTGACTTGCTCGCCGAGGCCGGCGGAGGAAGCTTCCATCAACTCGCTGACGTGGGAACGCAGTTCACCCGAGGCGGGATCAACGATCTGGAATTCTTCTTCGACACCAATCGTGAACCGGTGACTCATGCGAGGCCCTTTCCGGTCCGGAGTGCGGGAACGCCGAGGGGCTATTCTACCCCCACTTGGGGGAATCGCGGCATTGCTAACGGAAAAGAATTTAGGGCAGATGGCGTGGTAAGGCAGGCGAATGAAGGGCAAAAAGATTTAAGACAGAGGACACTGAGAACGGCTAAGAGAGGGCACCGAGACGGGTATGCAGGGCGAATTTCTTACCTTTAGTGGCTGCAAAACGAACAGAGGTGCCTGCCTGCGGCCAGGCAGGCCTCGCTTCGCTTCAGGATGACAATCTAACGACTCATGCGCCACGGCTGCTATTGCGGGCAGGCGGCGCCGTTTTTGACCCATTCGCGAACTGTGTTGGCGAATTCCGGGCGAGCGAGTGGCGGCGGGGTGCGGCCGTCGCCTGGATTCCAGGCCCAGCCCACCAGGTCATCCGCGGAGACGTGGGTGATGATTTGGGCCAGCGTCCTGCCGCCGTTTTGCGCAGGATCTTTTAGCTGGCGGCAGAACTGGCCGGGAGTTTCTCCGACGATGACCATCTTCATGTTTGGCGGAGGCAGACTCCATTTTGGATTGCCGGGAGGCATGTTGTCGCCGGCCGTGTTAGCGACCTGATGGCAGGTGTTGCACTTCATGCCGTAGACGCCGTGGCCGTCGGGGCCGCGCTTGACGTCCTGAATATGGACGTGGCTGTCGTCGCCCTGCAGCGGCGCGTCGCCGGCGGGGTGGCAATTGCGGCAGCGCGGTGAATTGAAGACGGTCCAGGCGCGGAGGAAGGCGGTTTGCGCAGCCGCGTCTTGGGAGGCGAGCGGTGCAGCTGGCGCGGCAGCGGGCGTTGAGCTGGACGCGAAGGCGCGCGCCGAAGCTGGTTGCGGGGCGGGCGTTGCTTGTTGCGCGCTGACTGCAACGCAGGTGAATGAGATCACGAGAATCGCCAGGGCGGCCAATGAAATGAGCCAACGATTCTTTGGCATTCGGTTATCGCTTGGATTCTTTCTCGCAGTCATATTCTCGGCTTCCTCGCGCGTGACTATGCGGAACGCAAATCTTCCGGTTTGATGGGGAGACGGCGAACGCGTTTGCCCGTGGCGGCAAAAATCGCGTTGGCGACAGCGGGCGCGACCGGTGGAACGCCCGGCTCGCCGACACCAGTGGGCCGCTCGCTGCTGGGGACGATGTAGACTTCGATCGCGGGCGATTCAGACATGCGCACCATCGGGTAATCGTGGAAATTGCGCTGCTGGACGCGGCCCTTGTCGAGCGTGATTTCCGTTTTCAGCGCGGCAGTGAGACCGAAAACGATGCCGCCTTCGATCTGAGCTTTTACCGTGTCGGGATTGACGACGCGGCCGCAATCCACGGCGGCGATGACGCGATGGACGTGCACCGTGCCGTCGCCCTCCACCGAGACTTCGGCGACCTGGGCGACATAACTATCGAAAGAGAAATGAGTGGCGATACCGCGCGCGTGTCCGGCCGGATAGGGGCTGCCCCAATTGGCTTTTTGCGCGACGAGATCGAGCACGGCGAGCATGCGCGGCTCATTCGCGAGAAGCGCGCGGCGAAGCTCGTAGGGATCCTTGCCACCAGCGTGGGCGACTTCGTCGAGAAACGCTTCGACGGAAAATCCCGTGTGCGAGTGGCCGACAGAGCGCCACCATTGGACGGGCACTTCGTTCTTGGGGCTGTGCAGATCCACTTGCAGGTTGGGGATGCCGTAAATCAGATCGGCGGCGCCTTCGACGGAGGTGGAGTCTATCCCGTTCTTGATTCCGAAGTTCTCGAACATCGTGCCTGCCATGATGGATTGGCCAACGATGGTGTGAGTCCAGGCGACGGGATTGCCGGTGGAATCAAGACCTGCTGCGAAATGGTCGTACCACATGGGCCGATACCAGCCGCCACGAATGTCGTCTTCGCGAGTCCAGACGACTTTTACCGGAACCTTTGCGACCTTGGCGACGTGCGCGGCTTCGGTCATGAAATCTGAAGCCGGGTTGGCGCGGCGACCGAAACCCCCGCCAAGCAGAGTAGTGTGGAGCGTGATCTGCTCGGGTTTGAGCCCAACCACTTGCGCGGCGGCGGCGCGGTCGCCCGTTTGAAATTGCGTGCCGCTCCAGATTTCACAACGATCTTCGTGCAAATCAACAACGGTATTGAGCGGCTCCATCATGGCGTGAGCGAGGTACGGAACTTCGTATTCGGCGGTGAGCGTTTTCGCGGCGCCGGCTAGCGCAGCAGCGGAATCGCCGACTTTTCGCGCGATATTGCCGGGAGTGCGCGATTGCATCGCGAATTGTTCGCGCATGGCGACAGTCGAGAGGGAGGCGCCGGGGCCATCGTCCCACTGGATTTCGAGTTTTTCGCGGCCGAGTTTGGCGGGCCAGAAACCTTTGGCGATGACGGCGACGCCGGAAGGGACCTGGACGACGTTGACGACGCCGGGAACAGCTTTGGCTTTCGTTGCATCGAAGCTGACGACTTTCCCGCCAAAAACGGGAGGGCGCTGGACGACGGCAGTCAACATGCCGGGGATATAAACGTCGAGACCGAATTGCGCGGTACCATTTGTTTTCGAGGGAGTGTCGAGGCGATGGGTCGGCGTCCCGATAAGGGTGAAATCTTTCGAGTCTTTCAGCGGGACGTCCGTGGGCGGCGTGATTTTAGAAGCGGCCTCGGCGAGGCTGCCGTAGGAAGCGCGGCGGCCGCTGGCGTCGTGGATAACGTAGCCCTTTTGGGCATGGCACGCTTGCGGATCCACGTTCCAGGATTGCGCGGCGGCGGCGATCAACATAATGCGAGCCATGGCGCCCATTTTGCGGAAGCGATCGTACTCGGAGGCGGTGGTTGTGCTGCCGCCCGTCATCATGATGCCGAAGACGGTGTGATTGTAAACGGCTTCCACGGGAGCGGATGCGACGCGGACTTTGCTCCAATCGGCTTCGAGCTCTTCGTTGATGAGCATCGGGAGCGATGTGTAAATGCCCTGACCCATTTCGGAGTGATTGGAGATTACGGTGACAGTTTCGTCCGGGGCGATGTGGACGAAGGCGTTCAGTGCGACGGGCTTGGCGGATGAATCGGCAGCCCTGGTCCCGCCAGCGCCCGGCGGCACGAAATCGGGAAGGTAGAGACTGATGAGCAGGCCGCCGCCTAGCGCGGCGCCTGCTTTCAGAAATTCACGGCGCTTCATTGCGCTGGCGACGGTCATTTGCCACCTCGCTGAGCCTGAATCTCAGCAGCGCGATGGATCGCGCGGCGGATGCGCGGGTAGGTGCCGCAGCGGCATATGTTACCGGACATGGCTTCGTCAATATCCTGATCGGTGGGAGCGGGGTTTTCGGCGAGCAAGACGGCAGCGCTCATGATCTGGCCGGACTGGCAGTAGCCGCACTGCGGGACGTCCACTTCGATCCAGGCCTGCTGCAGTGGGTGCGAATCGTCGGGAGAAATGCCTTCGATGGTGGTGACTTTTTTCCCCTGGGCGCGGGAGACGGGGGCGACGCAAGAGCGCACGGCCTCGCCTTCAATGTGAACCGTACAAGCGCCGCAGAGGGCCATGCCGCAGCCGTATTTTGTGCCGGTAAGGTGGAGCGAATCGCGAATGACCCAAAGCAGGGGCGTAGACGGAGGATCCTCAACAGAAACAGGCTTGCCATTAACGGTGAACGAGATCACGGAGCGTCTCCTTCGATTCGAACGTGAGGCGGGTTTTTGGATGTAGGGAAGGCACAGTACGATGCAATTTAATGCGAACGGGCTGGGATGCGCTGGGAAAGACAGGTGAGCTCATGAGCCCTGGAAGATTATGTTACCAAAATGGATTCCAGGCAACCCGGACACAAACAACACAAAAGATCGAACACGGGGGACAACGGCGGATAGAGGGGATGGAGAAGGCGGTAATCCACGGCAGAAACGCTCCGGTCCGCAGAGAAAGGCGAAGGCTAAACAACAAGATCCAACAGAGGAGACTGAGAACTGCAAAAAAGAGCGCACGGAGACTGTGGGGCACCGCACCACCGTTGGCGCACTGAAGTGCGCCGCTACAAAAGCGAAATGCGATTCCCGCGGCGGGCTAGAGTTTATTGAGGCCGTCGAGGGCAGCTACTTTGTAGGCTTCGGCGAGTGTAGGGTAATTGAAGACCGTGTCGCGGAAATAGTCAATGGTGCCGCCGTAGTAGAGGACGGCCTGGCCGATGTGGATGATTTCGGTGGCGCGCTGACCGATGACGTGGACGCCAAGCAGCTTGCGCGTATTGCGATCGAAGAGCAGTTTCAACATGCCGCTTTCATCGCCGAGCATCATGCTCTTGGCGAGTTCGTTGTACTTCGCGAGGCCCACTTCGTAAGGAACTTT
Source organism: uncultured Acidobacteriota bacterium (assembly GCA_963795005.1). Lineage (GTDB taxonomy): Bacteria > Acidobacteriota > Terriglobia > Acidiferrales > UBA7541 > Palsa-295. The sequence goes on from CAWCGE010000013.1 coordinate 82,486, forward strand.
ATTGGCGGTGAGGGTTTCCTCGTTCTGGCCGACCATGGAAATTTCGGGGATGGTGTAGATGCCGAAGGGAAAAAGCTCGGGCATGTGTTCGGAAGGCGCGCCGAACATATGGCAACTGGCGAGCCGGCCCTGTTCCATGGAAGTGCTGGCGAGCGCCGGAAAGCCGATGATGTCGCCGGCGGCGTAAATGTGCGGGACTTCGCTCTGGTAGTGCTGATTGACTTTAATTTTGCCGCGCGGGTCGCACTGCAATCCCGCGGCCTCCAGGCGAAGCTGATCGCCATTGGCCTGGCGACCGATGGCGTAGAGTAGCGCGTCCGCTTGGATTTTTTTGCCGCTTTCGAGCTCGGCAACCACGCGGTCGCGCTGTGGATCAATGCCGACGCGCGTGACTTTTTCGCCGAGGCGGAACAGGGTGCCCATTTGGCGGAGGTGGTAAGCGAGGGCTTCGATGATTTCACGATCTACAAAATCAAGCAGCGTGGGGCGCTGGTCAATCAGTGTGACTTCCGTGCCGAGCGCGGCAAGGAAAGAAGCGTACTCCAGGCCGACCACGCCGGCGCCAACAACGATGAGCTCGCGCGGTAGGCCGTCCTTCATCTCGGAAATGCGATCGGTGTCCACGATGCGTTGGTCGTCGAAGGGAATGTCCGGATTGCGCGCGGGCCGCGTGCCGCAGGCGATGAGAACGTGATCGGCGTGAAGAACCATCCTGTCGCTGTCGCCCTGAACTTCGATGGTATGCGGGTCGGCGAATTGTGCGGTTCCTTGAAAAACCCGCACGCCGTTGCGGCGGAGCTGCGCGCGAATGACTTCTGTTTCGCGCGAGATAATGTTGCGAACGCGGAAGAAAAGATCCTGGACGGAGATATCGTTCTTGCCGCGGTAATTTTCGCCGTAGAAAGTCCTGACAGCGTTGCCGGTAAGCTGAAAAATGGCTTCGCGAACGGTTTTGCTGGGAATGGTGCCGGTATGCACGCAGACCCCGCCAATCATGAGAGTGCGGTCCACGACGGCAACACGCTTACGGAGTTTCGCGGCGCAGATGGCGCCCTTCTGTCCAGCCGGGCCGCTGCCGATTACGACGAGCTCGAATTGAAGGTCAGTCATGCGTTCAGCCAACATTTTGACGGATTCTATTTGAAATTGAAACTGCGCGCAGACGCGAACACGGATGGACCATGTAAATACCGCGCATATGGAGACGATCAAGACTCCGACTTCTGCCGCACGGAAGGGGGAAATGGAGCGCGTACTCAGAACGTTTGTGCCGCTACATCCTTAGAGAAATATTGAACAACCTCAGGATACTGAAAAATCGAGTGTCGAGCCATGTCCAGCGAACGAACAGGTAAACAGTTGGCCGGGTCTTTACCCACTTAGGCGAGCGCGATCATATCAATTTCGACGCGGAAGTCGCGCGGGAGGCGGGCGACTTCGACGGTGGTTCGCGCGGGCGGGTTACTTGGAAAATAGCGCGCGTAGACTTCGTTCATGGCGGCGAAATCGGTCATGTCTTTGAGGAAGACGCCGAGGCGCACGGCGCGGTCGAGCGAAGAGCCGGCAGCTTCGACAATGGCCTTCAGGTTCTGAAAAATGCGCTCGGTCTGTTGAGCGGCGTCGCCTTCCAGAGCTTTGCCGGTGGCGGGGTCGAAAGCGACCTGGCCGGAGACGAAAACGAATCCGTTGGCTTTGATGGCTTGCGAATACGGGCCGATGGCCTTGGGGCCTTTTTCAGTGGCAATGACTTCTCGCACAGTCCCTCCGTGAGGCAGATGAGAAATCGGAAAGATGAAAATGGAAAAGCGGCTTTGAATTATTGTCGGGCGCTTGGCCTTTGTTAGCCTACCACTGCCGTTCGGGAACGCGGAAGGCTGTGTTTCCGGGATGGGCCGCTTCTTTAGCGCCAATTTGTCTTAGGTCCGCATCCGCGAGGCGGCGGCAACCGCGGCGCTCCATAATGTTTTCGGCCGGTTGCGGAGGTCAGCTATTGCACTGATCACTCTATCTCCAGAACCCTACTTCAGCAGCTAAAGCCGCCTTTGCGCTGGCGAGTAATGTCGCGGCTTTTTCGTTTCATTTTCCATTTTCATAGCGGTCACGGAAATCTTGGGGCAGGCCTTTGCTGTAGAGCCAGGTGCGAAAGGGTTCGGCTAGATTTTTGCCGGTGGATTGTTCCATGGCCGAGCGGATGTCATCGTAGCCGACATCTTTGCCGCCTAGCAGCGTGATTACCTGGGTTAGGGCGCGGCGGACCAGCGTCGGGCCGTAGGCGTCTTCGAGCGCGACGAAAAACAGCGCGGTTTTGGCGCGGGTGATGCGGCGCTGGACGACGGGATCGTAGGGCGTGGTGTCTATGATCGTTTTTTCGAGATCGTGTGTCGCGGCGGCTTGCTGGACGGCTTCGTCGTAGTGATGGAGAAGTTCGACGATGCGTTTGCGTCGCGCGGGCTCGCCTCCTTGCGCTTCGTCAGCGACGACGGTAGCGTAATCGGGGAGACCTTCGCCGAGGCCGACTTCGGCGTTCGCGGCGGGATACATTTGGTCGCCGAACCAGCTGTGCGCGAGGGCATGCGTGATTTTTAGGATGAGCTCATCGTTTTGCAAGCCGAGAGCGAGGGCGCTGGGGCTGACGAGCGCGCCTCCGGGAAAAGAGGCGACGGCCGCGGCGTCTTCATCGTCACCGTGGGCGCGGAGCTCGGGCGATTCGACGACGTGCGGCTGGACCATATTCTTAGCGAGCGGGCCAAAATCAGTTTGCAGTGTGGTCCATGCCGCGCCGATGCGCTGCGCCGCGGCGGCGGGATCATCTTTCAGTGGCTGCAAAGTCCAGAAGGACACGGACGAAGGCTGACGGCCGGGCGATGAATCCACGTAGCGGCCGGCGACGATGTACGGAGACAAGTCGCTCGCGCGCAAATCGAAACGGTACACGATTTCGTTGCCGTCTTTTTTGGGGCCGGCAAGTTTGCCGCGAGCGAGGACTCGGAAATTCTCCGGTACGCGGACGGTGTAAAACATTTTCGGTGGGCGCGCGGGATAGGGCGCGAGAACGCGGTCGGGTCGCTGGGGCAGCGGAATCCAGCCGCGATGGCCGAGGTGAAAATTATCCGCTCCGAGCGTGATACGCGAGCCGAGGTCGGCCGGGGAGCTGAAGCTGTACTCGATCGTCAAATTGCGAGTTTGCTTCTGTTCCCAGGGCGGATCGAGGGCGATGCGCAACGCTTCGGGCGATTCGTGCTGGTATTCCTCAGGGAGTTTCGCGGGCGTGATTTCATGGCCGTCGAGCTCGACGCGTAAATTCTTCCGGCCGTAGAGTTTTTCGTCGGGGAAGACGACGTCAATGAATGACAGGCTGGTGGTGCCGGAATTCAGCAGGGCGTAGGTGGAACTAATTTGCAGTTCGGGAGCTGGGCCCGGCACGAAGCGAACTTCGCGCGATTCCTTCAGAATTTGGTAGCCGGGAGCGAGCGGGACCGCGCAATTCGATGCGCAAAGCATGAGGACCAAGCCGAAGAAGGCTGCGGCGATCGGGCGCGGCGCGATGCGAGTCAAGATGGAAAGATCTTAGCTGCGAGCGACGGAAAATGGAAAAGAGAAAACAGAAATGGGCAAGCCAAATCGCAAGCCAGAGCCGGCAAGACGCCGGCGCTACTGGGCTGGAAAGCGGCGGAGGATCTCGGCGTCGGAGGAGCCTCGGCGGCGGAGGACGATGATTTGGGGGGCAGCCGAATTGGGGATGCCGCGGCGGACGAGTTCCAGGAGCGTGTTGTTGTCCATGCGGAGATTTCGCATATTGCCGAGCGATTCGCCGGAAAGGACTGGCTGGTTCGCGGCGTGGTGGCGGGCTACTTCCATGATGATGGCGTCGGAAAGGCCTGCCAAGTGCATTGCTTGCAGTTCGCCGTAGCCCAGGCCCAATTGGTCCAGGTTGGCGAGGCCCAGGATGATGCCGTCCGGCATGCCGGATTGGCGCATCGTCAAGATGGCATCGCCCGCGGTGAATTGCTGATGGCGGAGGTGGGAAATTTGCAGCAGCTCGACGCAATCGGCGTCAGAGAGACCCGCTTCGCGCGCTTTGGCGATTTGGGCTACTTCGGAGGCGGTGATGTGCAGGGCTTTCAGCTGCTTGATGGAGTCGTAGCGCATGCCGGCGTTATCGAGCGGGGAGGTGTCGAGCGGCATCAGGCTTTGGCAGGAGGACAGGAACATTACGCATAGGAACAGAAGCACGGTTGTGAGCGGGCGCCCACGGCTCAGGCGGGCTGATTCGCGTGCGAACATGGTTGGCTGGATGGTGCCCCCTGGTTTCATTGTACCCAGTGGCAATGGGGGTTGGGCGGCGTGACGCGGAAGGATTAATGGTTCCGGATGCGGCAGGGCCAAATACTTTTACCGCAGAGACGCTGAGGACGCAGAGAAAGCCAGCTGCGCCCACCTGATGAAGGTGGCCGCTACAAAGTCAAAACCAGATTAAACGTTGTAGACGCGTTCGATGTCGAAGACGCCTGGAATTCGTTTTATGGCGCTTAGGATGCGTTCCAGTTGCTTCCGGTCCTGGACGTCTAACGCGACGTCGATGCGAGCGCGGAGATCCTGGCCGCCGCTTTCGAAGGTGCGGATGTTGGCGCCATTGTCGCTGATTACGGCGGTAATGTTGGCTAACATGCCCGGACGGTCTTCGGTGAGAATTCGCAGGCGAACAGGGAAGGTCGCTTGCGTCTGGCCGGCCCATTCGACGGCGATGCGGCGCTCGGCGTCGTAGAGGAGATTCTGCACGTTGGGACAATTCTTGCCGTGGACAGCGATGCCGCGGCCGCGCGTGACGTAGCCGATGACATCGTCGCCGGGTATGGGATTGCAACACTTCGAACGATAGACCATCAGGTCGTCGTGGCCGCGCACCAGGATCGAGCCGTCGTTCATGCCCAGCATGCGTTTGACGGTGTCCACGATTTTCGGCTTCTCTTCGGCGGGCTCGGCGAGCGGCTGGCCGGAAGCTTTGGCCAGAACTTGCCGCGCGGACCATTTGCCATAGCCCAGGTCAGCATGGAGATCGTCAATGCGTCCGCAGCCGTAATCGGACGCGACGCGCTGCCAATCGTCGTTCGAAATTTTCTTCAGCGTGATGCCGGCCTGACGCGCTTCTTTCTCGAGGAGGCGTTTGCCGACGTCCTTGGCCTGTTCGCGTTCGTGGAGATTGATCCACTGGCGGATTTTGCTGCGCGCGCGCGAGGTGTGCACGAAAGACAGCCAGTCGCGCGAAGGCTCGTGGCCTTTCTGAGTGATAATTTCGATCACGTCGCCATTGGCCACGGCGTGGCGCAAAGGCACGATCGCACCATTCACTTTCGCGCCGGTACATTGATGGCCGACTTCGGTGTGCACCGCGTAAGCAAAATCAATCGCGGTGGCACCGCGCGGGAGCACGACGACCCGGCCCTTAGGCGTGAAGGTGTAAACCTCTTCGGGATACAAATCCACACGCAGAGTGGAGAGAAATTCGCTGGGCTCCTGCATCTCCTGCACCCACTCGATGAGCTGGCGCATCCAAACGATGCGCTGATCGTCGGCGGTGGTGGAAAGTTCGGTGCGGCCGTCCTTATATTTCCAGTGAGCGGCAACGCCTTGTTCGGCGATGCGATGCATGTCCTGCGTGCGGATCTGCACTTCAAAGGCCTGGCCGGCGTGAATCACGGTGGTGTGTAAGGACTGGTAGAGGTTCGGGCGCGGCATGGCGATGTAATCTTTGAAGCGTCCGGGCACGGGCGGCCAAATCTGATGGATCACGCCGAGAGTGGCGTAGCAATTCTTCACGGTGTCGGTGATAACGCGGATGGCGAGAAGGTCGTAGACCTGGTCAATGGTGCGCTGCTGTTTCTGGCTTTTCAGGTGCAGGGAGTAGAGGCGCTTGACGCGGGCCTGGACCTCGGCAGGAATGCCGGTTTCCACCATTTTGTCACGGATGGAATCCTGGACTTCGTGCAGAAATTTGTCGAAGACTTTTTGCTTATTGGAGAGCTTTTTCTGCAGTTCGAGAAATGCGTCGGATTCGAGGTAACGGAAAGAAAGGTCTTCAAGTTCGCCGCGAATCAAGCCCATGCCGAGGCGGTTGGCGACCGGAGCGTAGATGTCCAGAGTCTCGCGCGCGATGCGCTGCTGGCGTTCAGGGTCGAGGTAATTCAGCGTGCGCATGTTGTGCAGGCGGTCGGCGAGTTTGATGACAACCACACGGACGTCGTTGACCATGGCGAGAAGCATTTTGCGGACATTTTCCGCCTGGCGAGTTTCCGGGGCGAGCAGATCGAGACGGCTGATTTTGGTGGCACCCTCGACCAGGCGGGCCACGTCCGCGCCAAATTGTTCGGTGATCGTTGCGAGAGGAATCTTGGTGTCTTCGACCACATCGTGGAGCAGCGCGGCACACAGAGAAGTGACGTCGAGCTTCATGTCCGCAAGGATGTGCGCTACCTCGACCGGATGCGAGAGGAAGGGCTCGCCGGAAAGACGCGTTTGGGTTTTGTGCTGCTCGGCGGCGAAATCGTACGCCCGGCGAAGGAGTTCGAGGTCGTCGCCGGGACGGCTGCGGCGCACTTTGTCTATCAGTTCGACAAAGCGAAGATCCACAGCGCGACGCGCTGCTTGAGTAATGGCGGGCCTACCCGCGGATTCCATAAACAATTCTATCGCAATTCGGGCGGAGGAGGGAGCGCCCGGGTTAGGCTTGCTTTCCCGTGCGTGTAGGAGCCGCACGGCGGCAAGCCCCCGCGCCTACTTTGCCTTTTCCACCGGATAGCCCTTGGCGATCCAGTCGGTATTGAAGTCGTTGGGGAGTATCAGCGCGCGGAGGTGCGTGAAGCCCATATCGCGTAAGGCTACGAAGGCCGGCCGCATATTGGGGCAGTGGGCCAGAGGACAGCAACCGCAGTAAAGCACGACATTCGCGGAGCGCGGCAGCTCTTTCGCCCAATCTTTCAGATTTTCGATGCCCTGCGCTGTGGAAGCAGAGCCGTGGAAGGATGCGCCGGGAATGTGCGCGCCGGCGAAAAGGGCGCGGAAGCCGACGCAAACGACTGTGGGTTTATCTGCATCGTTCGCGGTGGCAAGTTCCTTCGCGAAGTCCGCAGGTTCAACGGTTTGCGCGGTAGTCCAGGGATCGGCGGAGTTGTCCGCGCGGGTACGGTCAAGGTGAGACGTGATGAGCGCCGTGAGCGCGAGCACACAAGAGAGCACCCAGATCAGTTTGCGGATTGGCGAGATTTCGTTCGGCGACATTCCGGCTACGATTCCAAAAGAAAAGCGGCGGACCGCTAGGACCCGCCGCTCGAGACGAATGGATCTTGGGATTTGCCCCAGTCCGATCGCCGGGACGCCTTAGCGCAGCGTCGCCTTATGACGACGGCTGCGGATTCTCCAGCTTCTTCTGCTTGATGGCCTTGACCTTTTCCACCAGATCGTCGGCCAGCTTGGTATCGGCGTCGCGGGCAGCCGGATCGGTTTCCATATCAGCCTTCTGGCGATAGAGCAAGTTCAAATAAGCCATGGCGTCGTCATAATCCGGGCGCAATTCAATCGCTTTCTGCAAGTTGGTGATGCCCTCATCCACGGTCGCGCCGTATTTTTGCTTGAATTGAGTGGCCAACGCGGGCGGCATCGGATCCGTGTCGCGAATGGATTTCTTGGCCGTCTTGTTGTATTCCTCGCGCATATCGCGGTTGCCGCGGAAAGCGAGCGACCAATCAATGACGCCGATCCAGTAGTAGGGCTCGGGATCTTCCGGCTTCAGCTGGAGATGCTTTTCGTGATAGGTCTTCGACTCCTCGAACTTCTTAGGATCGAAAGGCGTGCCGCCCATGTTGTAAAGAATGGAACCGAGGCCATCGATCGCCGAGAGATTGTTGGGATCGTTCGCCAGAATGTCTTTGAACTCCTGGGCAGCCTGGTCGCCATTGCGAACATTTTCCTCAGACGGAGCGCCAGGAATGTACTGAGCTGAATAAGCGGTGGCGAGATAGAGCCGGGCGTTGGTCAGCTTGGGATCGAGGTCCTTGGCCTGCTTGAAATCCTCGATGGCCAGGTCTGTCTGGCCGCCTTTATAGGCTTGCACGCCCTTATTGAGCTTGTCGCGCGCGCGAAGTTTATCGCAACCGCCTCCCGTGGCGAGTGCGGCCACGACCACGGCCAGAAGAAAAAGCGTATGAGGCTTCCGCTGCATTCCTTGCTCTCCTTGATGATGGCGAATCGCGGGCCGAGGACTTTACTTACTGGCCCGCTTCGATCTTCGCGGTAATGAGGCCCACGTTGTCAATGCCCGCGCCGCGCATGATATCAATGGCGCGAGCGACGTTTGCGAATTCCACGTTATCGTCGCCTTTGACGAAGGCAACTTTCTCGGCGCGCTGCTTGAAGATGTCTTCCAGGCGCGGACCCAGGTCGTCCCAGGAGATCGAATCCTGGTTGATCATTACTTTTCCATCCGAGGTCACCTGCACGACGATGGTTTTGTCCAACAGCTCTTTATTTTCCTGCTGGTTGGGCGGAGTGGGCTGCGGCACGAGAGCGTCAAGTCCCTGCGGAGTGGTGGGCGTGATGACCATGAAGATGATGATCAGCACGAGCAACACGTCAATCAGGGGAACGATGTTCGGCTCGGACATCGAACCTTTACTGCCACCAACTGCCATTCCCATGGGAGGACTCCTTTACATTAAGGCGCTGCGAAACTGCAGATGCCCGGCCAGCTAATCCGCGGGCGGAGGCGGAGGCGCCGTAGCCGCGCCCTTGGTGCGAATCTTTTCCGTCAGCAGGCCGAGCTTATCCACGCCGGCGGAGCGCACTTCGTCAACGGCCTTGACGACGTCGCCATATTTAGCGCGCGCGTCGGAGCGAACGTAGACCGTCTTATCGAGGCGGTTGGCGATCAGGTCTTTCACTTTGGTGGTGATGTCGTCCAGCCCCACTTTGGTGCTGCCCAGGTACATGTCGCCGCCGCGGGTGACGGCCAGAATGATGGCGTCATCCTTGTCGGCATCCTGCATGTCCTGGGCGTTATTGACCTTGGCCATATCCACGGAGACGCCCTTCTGCAACATGGGCGTGACCACCATGAAGATGATGAGCAACACCAGCATGATGTCCGCCATGGGGATGACGTTGGGGGCGGCCATTACCGGCGGTGCTTTGGGCTTGTATGACATGACTTACTTCTTTCCGCCGCGACGGGTGATGAAATAGTTGATCAGCTCCATCGAGGAGTTGTCCATCTCGACGTCGAAGGCTTCGACTTTATTGGTGAAATAGTTGAAGGTCCACACGGCCGGCACGGCGACAAGCAAACCAAGCGCGGTGGTGACCAAGGCTTCCGCGATACCGCCGGCGACGGCCGACAGACCGGTGGCCTTAGAAGCGGAAATGCCTTTGAACGCGTTGATGATGCCCATGACGGTGCCGAACAGACCGACGAAGGGCGCCGTGGAACCGATGGTGGCAAGACCGGAGAGGCCGCGCTTCATTTCAGCGTGAACGATGGCGACGGAGCGCTCGAGGCCGCGCTTGGCCGCTTCGATCACTTCTTCATCGCCCACCTGCGCCGAGGCCGCCTGGAATTCGGAGAGTCCCGTGGCCACCACCTTGGCGATGTGGCTCTTCTTGTTGCGCTCGGCAATGGAAATGGCTTCGTCGAGCTTGTTGTCCTTGAGGGCGCCCGCGACCTGCTGCACGAAAATGCGGGACTGCTTGCGGGCCGCGCTGTACATCAAGGCGCGGTCAATCATGATGCCCACCGACCAAGCGGACATCGTAAACAGAATGATGACCACCACCTTCGCGGGCACGCCCATGTTGTGCCACATGCTGACCAAATCCCAGCCGACCTCGCCGCTCTGCTGCTGAAACATCACCACACCGGCCAACAGTAAATTCGAAAACATTAGTTTGCTCCTCCGTTCCTGCGAAACGATCACGGCAGCGATATTCTGCCGGTCGGATTTTATTTCGAATCAGCCCGGGCCCCGCGAGAGACCTGAACCATGCCCTGCTCAACCGCCCAAAGTAAAGACAACCGAAATTGTGGTATCCACTTCCACCGGCTCGCCGTTCAGCAAGGTCGGGTTATAGCGCCACTGCCGTACGGCATCCATAGCGTTCCGCATCAGCAAGGGCGGACCGGAAACATATGTTAACTCCTGGATCGAGCCGTCCTTGGAAATAATCGCGTGGAGCACCACGGTGCCGGAGATGTGCGCCGTCTTGGCGATCGCCGGATACACGGGAGTGACTTGACGAATCAGCTTCGCGGCAGCCACGTTGCCGCCCACACGAATACGGGAGGGTGCCGCTTTGGGCGGCGGAGGTAGAGCCGAGCCCGTGCCCCCGATAATGCCGCCAAGCACGCCGCCAGCCTGACCGCCCGGAACACCGCCGGGCACGCCACCAACCACGCCTACCGCGCCAACATCGGGCGGCAATTCTTCTTCCTTAATCATCTCCACTTTCTTGGGAATGACGGTGGGAGCCATCATCTGGCCGTTGTGAATCAGGCGCGCCACGGGCTTCACGATTCTCTGCACTGCCGCGGCAGGCGGAGGAGGCGGCGGCGGCGGGGGCGGCGGGACGAGGAAAGTTGTCAGCATTCCTTTAGGCAGAGCTTCCGTATAGATGAGCGGAATCAAAATCAGGATGCCCAGCAGTCCCGCCTGAACGATGGCTGAAAGCACCACAGTCCAGGACTTATTGGTCTTCTTGGGGTTCGCGCTGGAGACAACAAGATCGTCAAACATGGCACCTACCTCCTTGCAGCTGCCGGTACGCGCTTATCGGCTGCGGATCCGACGCGAACGGCAGTTCCCTGCCCCCTATATTTGTTCCACAACACCACGATGGGAGCTGCAATACCGAAACTGGAGTATGTTCCTACCACAACTCCCACTACCATAGCAAAAGAGAACGCACGAAGAACTTCCCCACCCATGAGGAAGAGTACCAGAACGGTTAGGAATGTCAGCCCGCTGGTAAGAATGGTACGAGAGAGGGTTTGGTTAATGGCCTTGTTCACGACGTCTGGAAATGGTTCGCGACGCATGATGCGAAGGTCCTCGCGAACGCGATCGAAAATGACGATGGTGTCGTTCATCGAATAGCCGACGAGTGTGAGCAAAGCCGCGATGACCGTCAGCGAAATTTCGAAATGAAACAGCGAGAAAAAACCCAGAGTAATGAGCACGTCGTGGAACACGGCGATGACAGCCGCGGCTCCATATACCCACTCAAATCGGATGGCAATATATACCAGCATGCCCGCCAAAGCATAGAGAGTGGCGAGGATGGCCTGGCGGCGCAATTGGGCGCCGACCGTGGGACCTACAATTTCGACGTTGCGAATGGTGAAGTCGCCGAGCACGAAACCGTCTTTGAGCGAAGCGGCGACGGCGGCAGTGACGCCGTCAACACTTTTCAGGTCATCGAAGTTAGTGACGATGCCGCCATGATCGCGGTCCCTGGCGTCCAGCAGACGCTGTGCCAACTGGTTGTAACGGTCTCCGGCATTGGCGCCGAGCGAGAGCGGATCTTTTTGGGTGAGGTATGCGGCGAGGGCGTCTTTGGTCACGGAGTTAAAATCAATCTTGCCCGCTGTATTCGACGTGCCGAACGTCTTGTGCAGCACATCAAGAATCGCTTCCTTGTCCGCGTCGAGCGATCCCTCGTCCTGGCCCTTTCGCGCGAGGCCGATGACCACGTCATTCTGCGAGCCGGAATTCAGGACGGTGTCGCTGATGGTTTGAATGGAGCTATCGGCGAGGCCCGCGGAAGCCAGACCTTTGCGGATTTGATTCACCGGCGCGGGACCGGCGAAGCGGACGTAGACGAGAGTGCCACCACGGAAATCGATTCCGTAGCGCAGGCCGCCGTTCTTGAGGATCGAGGCCCAGCCAACGGCCAGCAGGATCAGGGACAAGGTGACGAAGTATTTCGCCTTCCCCATCCAGTCAACGTTGACGCCCTTGAAAAATTCCATTGATACCTATCCGCCTTTATTGGACACCGGGATGCCCGGGTTTGTTCCCTAGGGCACGCTCACGATCTTGATGCGCCCTCTAACGCTCTTACGGACACGCGATTACAGCGACAAACCGCAAAGCCACGAGTAGCTGTTTCACGAAAGCCCTCCCTAAATACTGAGCTCGGCCTGGCGACCCATGCGCGAGAGGTGCCAATCGAAAATCGCGCGCGAGACGTAAATGGACGTAAATACGTTGGCCAGTAAGCCGATGACCAAAGTTACGGCAAAACCGCGCACCGGGCCCGTGCCGAAAAGAAACAAGAAAACGGCCGACACGATCGTGGTCACGTGCGTGTCAATGATGGTGAGGAACGCACGCTCGAAACCCAAATCCACGGCGGAAGCCGGAGCTTTGCCGTTGCGCAATTCCTCTCGGATGCGTTCAAAGACCAGAACGTTGGAATCCACACCCATGCCGATGGTTAAGATGACGCCGGCGATGCCCGGCAGGGTCAGGACGGCGCCTGCATATGCCATGAAGGCGACGAGGATGATCAAGTTAAGAAAGAGGGCCACAACTGCATTGACACCGCTGAGGCGATAATAGATCACGAGAAAAATCATCACCACGACGATGCTGCCGATCGAAGCGCGCACGCCTTCGCGGATGGAATCGGCGCCCAGCGACGGGCCGACGGTGCGTTCTTCCAGATATTTGATGGAAGCGGGCAGAGCGCCGGCGCGCAAAACCAGCGCGAGATCCTGCGCGGATTCTTCGCTGAAATTTCCGGTAATTTCGCCGCTGTCATCGATGCGGCCTTGAATCGTGGGTGCGGAATAGACTTGATGGTCGAGCACGATGGCCATGCGATGGCCGATGTTGGCCTCTGTGAATGGACCAAAGCGCGCCGCGGCAGCGGTGGAAAGTTGGAAGCGAACTTCATATTGGCCGGGATTATTGGTGCTGGGAGCGGGACTAGCGCCGCGCAGGTCCTGACCGGTAACGATCGGCGCGCGGTCGAGAATGTAGTACACCTGCTGGCCGGGCTGGCCACCTTCCCCTTCGGCCTTGCCCGGTACGATGATTGTTCCTTGCGGGAGCACTCCGCCATGGGCTGCGAGCGCGGCAGCTTCGGAAGGATAGGTTTGATCGTCGGCTAAGCGGTTCAGCGTTAACTGGCCGCCCGCCTGAATGACCGATTTCGCGCGAGTGGGATCGCCTTCGCCGGGGAGCTGCACGAGAATTTCATTGTCGCCGCGGCCGGTGAAAGCGATGGTCGGCTCGGTGAGGCCGAGTGCATTGATGCGGCGCGTGATGGTTTCAAGAGCCTGGTCCATGGTGTCGCGGCGAAGATCGGCGATAACCGACGGCTTCATGGTCAGCAGGTAACCGTTGTTCACGCCAGCCGCCGGAGACATCGTCCAATCGGGAAATTGATTGCTGATGAGGTCGCGGAACGCCGCGGAGGTGGACGGGTCAACATTGTCAACTTCGATGTGGGTATTGTCCACGCGGCGGATATCGCCAACGATGATGTTTTTTTCGTGGACTTGCCTGGTGACCTGATCAACGGCCTGATCGCAGCGCTGGCCGATGGCTTCGTCTACCTGCACTTGAAGAACCAAGTGGCTGCCGCCTTTCAGATCGAGGCCCAGCTTGATGCGGTCCGCGAGATTTTCCTTCACCTGAGCGAGCGACGTTGGAAATTCGGGCAAGCCAACCAAGCCGTAAACGCAAATCAGAATGACGAGCAGGATGAGAATGAACTTCCATCTGAGCTGGGGATTCATGCGGGCTGCCTAACTCTCCTTCGGCGGTTCGGACTGCAGGCCGGCGATGGCGCTGCGCGATACTTTCATTTTGACTTGCTCAGCAACTCGCAATTGAACCGTATCGTCATCGAGGCCGACGATCGTGCCGTAAATGCCGCCGTTGGTGATGACTTTGTCGCCGTTTTTCAAGGCCTTCAGCATTTCCGTGACTTTTTTCTGGCGGCGCTGCGCCGGCAGGATCATCAGAAAATAGAAGATCACCATGATCAGAATCAGCGGCAGAAATAGCGCGATGCCGCCAGGCTGTTGCGCCTGCAGGGCGAACGCCATGTTCGAAAAAATCAAACAGCTGATGGTCACGATCTTGAACCTTTATCGCCTTCGCGGATGAATCCACGACGACGTGCAATCCCACCAGGACGGGCAAGCCTGCCGAGGACGGCAGGCCGAAAGCTCGTTCGCCGAAGATGCTGCTCCGCCCGCGACCGCGCCCAACAACTGCTTGGGTTTGTCTTATTTCAGACGAGCCTGAAGGTCAGAGCGGAACTTTTCGAGCTTCCCAAAACGGATAGCGTCGCGAATTTCGCGCATTATGTCAAGGTAAAAGTAAATGTTGTGGTGGGTGTTCAAGATGGTCGCGAGAAATTCTCCGGACGAATATAGATGCCGTAGATATGCGCGCGAATAGCGACGGCAGACGGCGCAGCCGCACGAATCGTCAATAGGACGCGAATCGTTCGCGTATTTTGCGTTTTTGATGAGCAGGCGCCCCTGCGAAGTATAGAGGCAGCCATGGCGGGCGCTGCGGGTGGGCAGGACGCAATCCATCATGTCCACGCCGAGGGCGATGTAATCGGGAATTTGTTCCGGTTTGCCGACGCCCATCAGGTAACGAGGACGATCGACGGGAAGGCGTGAGGCGGCGGCTTGGGTCATTTCGCAAGTGGTGGAGTGCGGTTCGCCGACAGCCAGGCCGCCGATGGCGTAGCCGGGGAAATCGAGCGCGACAAGTGCGTCCGCGCTTTCGCGGCGCAGCGCGGCGTGCGTCCCGCCTTGCACGATGCCGAAAAGCATTTGCCGCGCCGGATCGCCGTGGTGCGCGAAATAATCGCGCGAGCGGCGCGCCCAATCGAGCGTGCGTTTGGCAGCTTCGCGCGCGCGGGATTCAACGGAGGGCGCTTCGATACATTCATCGAGGACCATGACGACGTCCGCACCGAGCGCGATTTCGATTTCCAGCGCTTTTTCGGGGGAAAGAAAGTGCTCGGACCCGTCCAGGTGCGAGCGGAAGGCGACGCCTTCGTCCGTGACTTTGCGCAGTTCGCTGAGGCTGAAAACCTGGAAGCCACCGGAGTCGGTGAGAATCGCGCGGGGCCAGGACATGAATTTGTGCAAGCCGCCCATCTGGCGGATGAGTTCGTGGCCGGGGCGTAGGAATAGATGATACGTGTTGGAAAGCAGGATTTGTACGCTGAGGTCTTCGAGGTCCTGCTGCGTCTGGCCTTTGACCGTGGCCGCGGTGCCCACGGGCAAGAATGCGGGCGTATCAATTACGCCGTGAGGCGTCGTGAGGCGTCCGAGACGCGCGCCCGTGGGATCGGTGGCCAGGATCTCAAACTTAAATTTTTCGGAGTGCGACTCCATCCGAGAGAGTGTATCAGGCGAACGCAGCGGCGAGCCCAACCTTCAGGGCGATGTAAATGAGCCAGACAGCCACCACCGTAGCGAATGCCTTTCCGAAGGAAATCTTCTTGGGGTCCGCGACGCTGAAACCTACGGCCATTAGAATCACCTGCCAAAAAATGAACAGATCGAAGGAAGTCAGCAGTGTTAGGAGCCATTTGGGAGAATCGTCAGACAGAAACGCCCCGGGATTGGATGCCACCAGATGCTCGAGATCTACGGTGGACGGATCTTTCAGAAAAAGGATCAGAATACCCAGCAAGGCAGCGATGATTCCCGGAACCAACGAGTGCGCGATAATCGCGAGCGATGGCGCGAATCCGATTTTTGCCCCACCGATGAGATTGAAGGCCAGCATGAACACAGCGGCCACCACCACCGCGATAATGAATGGCCCCAGAACTACACCGACATAGGCGAAAATTGGCGCCACCTTGGTTTGGGTGTCCAGCATACTTTCGCGCTGTTCCGGCGTCATTGATTCCATTTGTTTTTGTGCGCGGGCGCTCTGTTGATCTTGCCGGATCATGAAGGCGCGCCAGCCGACGCGCTGGCCAAAAACGAATACCACCGCGACCGAGAACAGCGCCAGTAAGAGCAGCGGCAAAATCCAGGTGGGCCGGCGAACGATGGATTCAAAGGTCCCTTTGGGAGCGAAAAGTACCCCGAAGATGCGGCTGAATGAATTGTCGGTCGTGGCGGGTACTGGTGTAGGAGTCGCTGCGCTGGCCATCTTGGCTTTCTCCTCGTCGAGAGCATTCCTTGGTGCGGTGTCTCTCTGCCAATACGGATTGCTTTTGCGAAAGTTTCAGCAGACGGATTCTACCGCGAATTTTCAGGCGGGAAAGCGATTCTGTTGAGTTGGACTGCCGCGAGGCAAGCCTCACTGAGAAAAGGCGGCGGCAACCCGCCGCGCTCCATAATGGCTGGCGAGCCATTGCCGTTCTTCCTGTTCCACCGAGTTCATTCCGGGATTGCGGGGACGGCGGCTAGGAGGGCTTGGGTGTATGGGTGCTGCGGGGATTGCAGGACTTGGCCGGCGGGGCCATGTTCCACGATTTGGCCCGCTTGCATTACGGCCACGCGGGTGGCCAGTTGCGCTACTACCGGCAGGCTGTGCGAAATCAGAATCAGCGTGAGCGAGAATTCGCGCTGGAGGCGGGCGAGTAATTCCAGGATCTGCGCGCCGACTGACACATCGAGCGCGGAAACCGGCTCGTCGGCAATCACGAGTTCCGGCCGCAGGATCAGCGCGCGAGCAATGCCGATGCGCTGGCGCTGGCCGCCGGAAAATTCGTGTGGATAACGAGTGAGCGCGTCGCGGCCCAGGCCCACGGCTTCCAGGATTTCCACGCTGCGGGCGCGGCGCTTTTCTCTCGGGAGTTGGGGTTCGTGGATGGCGAGTGGCTCCCCAACGATCGAGCCGACGCGCGTGCGCGGATTCAGCGAAGCGATGGGATCCTGAAATACCATCTGTATGCCGCGGCGCAGCGCGCGCAATTCCGCGCCGCGCGCGCCCAGCCAATCCTTGCCGCGAAAAATAATTTCCCCAGAGTCCGGCTCGATCAGGCGCATCAGCATGCGGGCCAGCGTC
The DNA here is from genome assembly GCA_963795005.1 of uncultured Acidobacteriota bacterium. GTDB lineage: Bacteria > Acidobacteriota > Terriglobia > Acidiferrales > UBA7541 > Palsa-295. Next base: position 99,534 of record CAWCGE010000013.1, read on the forward strand.
GTCTTGCCGCAACCGGACTCGCCGACGATGCCGAGCGTCTCGCCGCGAGCGAGCGAGAAACTGACGCCGTCCACGGCCATCGCATGGCGCCGGGATTGCGTGAACGCGCCGGTGGCGAGGGCGTAGGATTTTCGCAGGGCGCGTGCTTCGAGTAGAACCTGGGCGAGCATCCCTACATTTTCTCAGCGGCAATGTCGATCGAAGTGTTGATCATGTAGAGATCGGGCTCCGCGCCGGGTTGCGTGACGTCCGCGGGCTGAAAACGCGCGTGAAAATTGGCGCCGTCACCTTCGATGGAAGAAACCATCAGGCGCCGCGCCTCGATGAATTCCGGATCGGTGGGTTTCCAACCGGCGACGTGCATCCAGTGAGCAAAAACGCGAGGATGTTCGCGGTATTCGGTGGCGGTGACGCGCAGGTGCGCCGCGTTCATCATGGACGCAAATTCAGGCTGCGCGAGCGAGCGCGAATGGGAATGGTCGCGGATGTATTCGATACGATGATTCAGCTCGCGGATCTTGGGATCTTCGGGGACGACGATGTCAATCAAGCCGACTCTTCCGCCGCGCTTAACCACCCGTGCCATTTCGCAGACGACGCGCGCGGGGTCGGAAATATGGTGCAGGCTGTAGCTGGTGACGGCGAGATCGAGCGAGCCGTCGGCGAAAGGCAACGATTGCGCGTCGCCCAGCGCGAAACCAAATTTTGCGAGCAGGCCGTCTTCGGCGGCCTTGTGGCGCGCGCGCGCCAGAATCGCGGGCGTGAAATCGAGCGCGCAAATCCAGCGCACGTGTTTCGCGAAGCGCAGCGCGAGCGTGCCAGGGCCACAGGCGAGATCCAGAGCGAGATCATCGGGACCGGCATTGACAAGGCGCGCAAGCGATTCGGCTTCGGCAACGCGGTCCATCACGGCGTAATCGCCAAAAACTTCGGCGGTTAGGGTGAAGCGATCGCGGACGCGCGCTTTCAGTTCCTGGTCGCTTACTTTTTCATGATTCGATGGACTGGGGGCCCAGCTCATGGGACGAGAATACACCTCGCATGATGATTTGTGTTTACGGCGCGCAATTCCGGGACTGCGGCGTCGCACTGTGGCACGTATTGGGGGCAGCGCGGCGCAAAAGCGCAGCCTGCGGGCAACGCATCGAGCGCCGGGACCGTGCCGGAAATCGGAACCAATTTTTCGCGCGCGAGGCGCGGCGCGGCGCGCAGGAGTCCTTCGGTGTAAGGGTGACGTGGAGCGCGCAAGACTTCCGCCACGGGGCCTTCTTCGACGATGCGTCCCGCGTACATGACCACGACGCGATCGGCGACCTGCGCCACCACTCCGAGATCGTGCGTAATGAAGAGCATCGAGAGCTGCAATTCGCGGCGCAGTTTTAGGAGAAGGTCGAGGATCTGTTTTTGCACGGTAACGTCGAGGGCCGTGGTGGGTTCGTCGGCGATGAGCACGCCGGGACCGGCCGCGAGGGCCATGGCGATCATGACGCGCTGGCGCAGGCCGCCCGAAAGCTGGTGTGGATATTGGCGCGCGCGACGCTCGGGATCGGTGAGCGCGGCACGTTCGATGGCCGCGAGGGCGCGGCGGCGGATTTCGTTTGCGCCGGTGCGCGGCTGGTGCACGCGAATCGCTTCCTCGATTTGCGCGCCGACGCGCAGGACGGGATTGAGCGCGGTCATCGGCTCCTGAAAAATCATGGCGATTTCGCGGCCGCGGATTTCGCGCATTTTCCCCGGAGGTAGAGCAAGGAGATTTTCGCGCGGCGGGTCGGATGCGGCGGAGACGTGTTGGCCGGTTCCGTTCCCGTGGGCGCCGCGAGAGTGCAGCCACGCTTCGCCTTGGTGGCGCGCGCCGTGTGGTTCGAGGCCCATCAGCGCGAGCGAAAGCATGGTCTTGCCCGAGCCGGATTCGCCAACGATGCCGAGAGTTTCGCCTCGTTCGACGGTGAAGGAGACGTCGTTCACCGGACAGACCCACCCGGACTGCGTGGGAAGCTCGAGGGTGAGTCCGCGAACATCGAGGCTTATCGCCATGCAAACATCATAGTCGGAGGCGGATGGCGCGGCGAAAAATTACGGCAACATTTTACAGGCCCGCAATGGAGCGAATCATCATGTGAGCGCGGCGGATTCACTCCTTCAACTGGGACTCAACGTTTCGCTACGGGAATGCAGAAGCGAAGAGCTGTGTGCGTGGCGGAAAAGCTGCAGACTTTGTTGTCGGTGAGGCCCGCCGATTTGCCGGCGTTGATCACGTCAATTTCGCGGATGTGCATTTGACCTTTGGGGTAGACCACCCAGATCGCGCCGTTTTTGGCGATCGAGCGCGACAGCGATTTCAGGTTGGCGAGGTCCTTCACTCGTTCGGCTGAAAAGAAAATGAGGTCGGCGCCGGCGATGCGCTTTCCGCGTGAATAATCGGGTACGCGCGCGGCCAGGTCCGTGAGGAATTCCGCGCTCTCCGCTCCCAGGACCGCGATCTTCTGTCCGGGCTTCACTCCCAGCTTGTCAATCAGGAGACGGTGAGAGTAATCGCGTTCGGGTTGGCGGGGTTTCCATATTTTATTCATTGGCACGCTTTCCCCTCGCGCGAGGTAACTCACATCGGATCCATCTTCGCGTAAGGCAGATAGCCGTCCCGCAGCTTCATCCGGGACGCGAACGGCGCGCATTATACTGCGGTTTACGATCCGCGGCAGTTGGCACATAATGCGCTTCCAGCCGCGCAATTTGGCAGGGAGGCGAAATGCGATGCTTCCGGGACTGAAAGCCGCGTTGAATTACCATCCGATGTTCGTGCACTTCCCTATCGTGCTGTGGCTGGCTGCGTTGCTTTTTGAGTTCTTGGCGATCTGGCGGTCGAGCGATGAATTACAGCGGACTGCATCGCGGCTGCTTTATCTCGGTACGCTGGCGGCGATCGTTACAGCTATGACCGGACTCGCGGCGGAAAATTCGGTAGCGCCGGGCGACGCGCAGCGCGCGGTAGGAATCCACGAAACTTTGATGCTCACTGCCACCAGCCTCGCGGTGGGGCTGTGCATGTTCGCATTTTTCACGCGCAGGAATTTCGGCGCGAAATTGCGCAAAGTGATGCTGGCGGGACTGCTGCTGCTCGCTGTGCTGCTTACCATAGGCGCCGATCGCGGCGCGCAGCTGGTCTACGGCTACGGTTCGGCGGTGAATTGGGCGACAGCGCAGCAACAAAAATAGGAGCGATCGAGATGAAGAAGCCGCGAGAAGCGCAGAGGATGAGCGACGAGGCCGTAAAGGAACGGACGGGAAAAACTTGGCCTGAGTGGTTCAAGATCCTAGACAAAGCCGGCGCGAAGAAGTGGCGGCATCAGGACATTTCGGCCTGCTTGGCTAAGACGCACAAGGTGGGGCCGTGGTGGGCGCAGATGATTGCTGTTCCGTACGAGCACGCGCGCGGCATCCGCGAGAAATTCCAGAAGTGCGACGGAGAGTTTGCGGCGTCAGGAAGTCGCACGTTGAATGTGCCGATGACGAAGCTGTACGAATCGTGGACGGATGAAAAGTTACGGCAGCTTTGGCTGCCCGGGGCGAAGATCGAAATCACCACCCGGACACCGAACAAGTCGCTGCGCGCGAAGTGGGACGGAGGAGCGAGCCGGTTGAGCGTGAATTTTTACGCCAAGGGCGCGGAAAAAAGCCAAGCGGCTGTGGACCACATGAAGCTGGCCAGCTCGAAAGAATGCGCGAAGATGAAGGCCTATTGGTTCGCAGCGCTGAATCGGCTGCAGGAAATTCTGGAGAATTGATTGCGGGAACTGCAATCGTAGGGGCGGGTCTAAAGACCCGCCCCTACAGTTGCAAAAAGCCACCATTCGCGCCGCGTTGGCGCGTGCGCGTTACCTAGTAATCGTTGGCGGAGCCTTCGAGGAAGGCGCGGAGTTTGCGCGAGCGCGACGGGTGGCGCAGCTTGCGCAGGGCTTTGGCTTCGATCTGGCGGATACGCTCGCGAGTGACGGCGAAGGACTGGCCGACTTCCTCGAGAGTGTGCTCGCTGCCGTCATCGAGACCGAAACGCATCTTGATGACTTTTTCCTCGCGCGGCGTGAGGGTCTTCAGCACGGAAGAAGTTTGTTCTTTCAGGCTGAGATTGATGACTGCGTCGGAAGGCGACACGACGGCCTTATCTTCGATGAAATCGCCGAGATGCGAATCTTCCTCCTCGCCAATGGGAGTTTCAAGAGAGATGGGCTCCTGCGCGATTTTCAAAATCTTGCGCACTTTCGCGACAGGGATGTCCATGCGCTTGGCGATTTCTTCGGAAGTGGGCTCGCGACCGAGTTCCTGGACCAATTGCCGCTGGGTGCGCACGAGCTTATTGATCGTTTCAATCATGTGCACCGGAATGCGGATGGTGCGGGCCTGGTCGGCGATCGCGCGAGTGATGGCTTGGCGAATCCACCAAGTGGCGTAGGTGGAGAACTTGTAGCCGCGGCGCCATTCGAATTTGTCCACGGCTTTCATCAGGCCGATGTTGCCTTCCTGAATCAAATCGAGGAACTGCAGACCGCGATTGGTATATTTCTTCGCGATGGAAACGACCAGACGAAGGTTGGCCTCGATCAATTCCTTCTTGGCCTGCTCGGCTTCGGCTTCGCCGCGAAGAATCACCTGAAGGCCGCGCTTGAGCTCTGTGGGGCTGACTTCGCTGGCCAATTCGATTTCGGCAAGTTCCTGGCGGCGAGCTTTCAAGTCCTTGCGCGCTTCGGCCTGGACGTCGGCTTTCGAGGCTTCGACGCGACGTTCGAGTTTCACGATTTCGCGCTCGAGAAAATGGACGCGCTCGACGGTCTGGCGAATCTTTTCGATCAGGCGCTTTTTCTCCAGCGGATTAAAATCGAGATCGCGCATGCGATTGGACATCTCGACGCGGGTGCGAGCCAGGACATACCGCGCGCGGAGATATGGGCGCTTCTTGGACTTCGCCATTTTGCTGAGCTTCGCGGCCTGCTTCAGCGCGAGAAGGTACAGCTTGGCGACTTTATCAATCTGCTTGAGCGTGTCTTTGGTTTTTGCTTCAATCTTTTCTTCGGTGAGCTCTTCGTCGTCGAACTGAACGATTTCCTTGATGGAACGCGAGCCATTGCGCAGATCTTCGCCGACCTGCAGAAGTTCCTTCAGGATCAGCGGAGCGCGCGTAATCGTTTTCAGCACAAGCAGCTGACCCCGCTCGATGCGCTTGGCGATGGCTACTTCACCTTCGCGTGTGAGCAGCGGAACGGTGCCCATTTCGCGCAGGTACATGCGCACGGGGTCGTTGGTTTTTTCGAGCGAGCCGGGGGTTAAATCGAGATCGCCATCTTCCGAAGCAACTGCTTCCGATTCCTTCAGCGGTTCGGCGGAATCGGTGGCATCTGCGGCGGCAAGCGCAGCTTTCGCGCTGGCGAGATCTTCGTACACATCAATGCCATAACGCTCGAAGGTCGACAGTAGATCGTCAATTTCTTCCGAGGAATGAACCTCGGGCGGCAGGATATCGTTTACCTCATCGTAGAGCAGGTAGCCGCGCTCCTTGCCCATGGCGATGAGTTGACGAACCTGGTCGTACTTTTCCTCAAGAGCAACCGTCACACTTCCTCCCTTGCAGAGGCCAGGCGATGCGCGTAAACGGGTCCGTAAAATGCAAAGCCGCCGTGGTGAGACACCACGCCGCACTTTGCTTTAACAGCATTTAAACGGATATTGTAGGACGAACCTTCGAACCCGTCGCCGATTCCGCGCCCGTGCCAGCGCCCGCGCCTGCCCTCACACACCTATATGATGCGCGAAGAGTGCCGCCCGTTTCCTCCAAAACCTTACAAATATATAACATGCGGACTGGGCGAGTCAACGAGGCGGCGTAAGTCATTGTGAGGGCGACAGTTTGTACGATTTGGGGATTTGTCGGGGAGGTATCTTGGGCAGTTGCGCTCCGGCACTGCGTGTTCTGTTTTGACGCGGCCGGCAGCGGCGAGTTAGTGGCTGGCGAGCAATTTCTGCAATTCGAGGCGACGGGTGACGATTCTGCGCAGCTCTTCCGGCGCAGGGTTGGCTTCGAGTTGCTTCTGCAATTCGGCGAGCTCTTCCTCGATGTGGCGGCTGCGGAGGAAATCGAGGCAGCTGGAGGCGTCGTCCCAGGTGGCTTCGGGGAGCGATTCAAAGAGAATTTCGAAGAGCAGGCGGCGATCTTTTTCTTCGAGCGAGGAGCCGAGCGACGCGGCGTCTGGCTTTTCGTGCTTGGTGATGACGACGAATAACGATTCGAAGATTTTGACTGTTTCCAGGCCGCGATGGAGATCATCGGTTGCGATTTCCTGGGCCAACTTCTCGCGGAATTCCTCGGCTTCGAAGAGCATGCGAATCAACTGGCGCTCGGCGCGCTTTACGGCAGGTGCGAGCAATTCGGCTTTGGCGGTTACCTTACTGCGGCGTTCGTCGGCGGCGCGACGGAATGCGGCGCGCAGGACGGGCTCGTCCACACGTAATTCGGAGGCGATGCGCGTGGCCCATTCCGAGCGCAGGAGGCGATTGGGAAGGCGCTGGACGTAAGGCATCAGGAAATTGAGCGCGGCGAGCTTGCCATCGGCGGTGGTGCGGTCCATCTGGCGGGCGCGGGAGATGAGGTAATCGAGATAGGGCGGCGCTTGCATGAGCAACTTCTTGTAGGCTTCGACGCCTTGGTCTTTGATGAATTGATCGGGATCTGCACCACCCGGGAGCGCGAGGACGCGCACATCGAATTCCTTTTCGAGAAGCAGAGTGAGCGAGCGTTCGGTGGCGGCTTGGCCGGCGGTATCGGGATCGTAATTCACGACAATGCGGCGCGTGAAACGCGCGAGCAACTTTGTTTGGGGCTCGGCCAGGCTGGTGCCGCAACTGGCGACTACGTTGCCGACGCCGGCGCGGGCCACGGCGATGGCATCCATGTAACCTTCGACGAGAACCGCGAAATCCGTTTGGCGCAGAGCCTCTTTGGCGCGATCGAGGTGGTAGAGCACGTTGCTCTTGGAATAAATCGGCGTTTCGGGCGAGTTGATGTATTTCGGCATGTCGTCGCCCATGGCGCGGCCGCCGAAGGCGATCACTTTGCCGGCTTCGTTCGAGATGGGAAACATGATGCGTCGGCGGAAACGGTCGTAGAAGCGGTTGCCATTCTGATCGCGCGAGACGATACCGCAGACTTCCAGAAGTTTTTCGGGATATTTTTGTTTCAGGAAGCGCAACAGCGCATCGCCTGCCGAAGGCGCGAAGCCCAGGCCGAAGCGCGTAATGGCTTCGCGATTCAGGCCGCGATCTTCGAGATACGCGTAGGCGACTTTGCCTTCCGGACTTTCGTGCAACTGGCGCGCGAAGAACGCGGCGGCTTCGCGGTGCATTTCGACGAGGGCGGAGCGCTGCTGATTTTCCTTGCGCTCTTCAGGCGAGCGTTCGCGGGGCCGCGGAATCGCAATGCCGCATTTTTCCGCGACGCTGCGCACAGCTTCGGGAAAGGTGGATTTTTCCAGTTCCATCACGAACTGAAAAACGTCGCCGCCTTTGCCGCAGCCGAAGCAGTGATAGATCTGCTTGGTCGGATGGACCGCGAAGGACGGAGTTTTTTCCTGATGGAAGGGGCAGAGGCCGGTGAAATTCTGGCCGGTTTTTTTCAGGCGCACGTATTCGCCGACGACGCGGACGATGTCCGCCTGCTGCTTCACGCGATCCGCAAATGAGCCAGCCTCAGCCATGACTACGAATCCGAAATGTCATTTTCCATTTTCACTTTTCCATTTGCGATCACGATTTCAACTCAGCGATGGTGATGGCAGCGCCGCCGCGGTCTTCGGACTCGTGATGGATGCTTTCCACCAATGGATGCGCGGACAGGAATTCGCCCAGGCCACGGCGAAGGGCGCCCATGCCGTGGCCGTGGATGATGCGGACCGAGGGCTTGCCGGCGAGGGCCGCTTCATCAATGAATTTGTCCACGCGACGGGTGGCTTCTTCGACCGTGCAACCAATCACGTTGATTTCATCGGCGAGCGGTTCATCGCTGGATTGCGCGTGAACCGTGATGCCATGGCGCTGAGCGCTTGATGCGGGCTTCGCGGTCTGCGATTTGTCGGCTTCAATGCTGATTACGTCGCTGAGCGGGACGCGCATGCGCAGGGGGCCTGCCTCGATTTCGGCCAGGCGGCCATCGTGGCGGCGGAAGATGACCGGTTGTTTGAAATTTTTCACGGTGATTCGCAGTCCCGCGGAAAGCTGCTCCGGGGCGATGGGTTTTCCTGCGACGCTTGGCGAAACCCCCAGATCTTCTTGCGAAGCAGCGAGCGTCTCGACCACCGCGGCGTTCGTGTCCGCGCGCGCTTCTGCGCCGATTTTGGCCATGCGCTTACCGGACTGCTTTTCGATCTGCGCGCGCAAGGTGCGGTCACGAATCTCGTCAGCGAGACGCGAGATATCGGCTTCCAGGCGCTTCTGTGTCTCCTGAAAATTTCGCTCCAGCTCGGCGATGCGTTTCTTCTGGCGTTCGACCCATTCGGTTTGCAGCGAGCGGCGTTCAGTTTCGAGTTGTGCCAATTCCTCGCGCGCTTGCTGCTTGATCTGCTCCATTTCGTCGCGGCTGCGATGCAGATAGGCGATCAAATCGCGAGCCTCGCGCGATTCGGGCGAGAGGCTGGCGCGGGCGTGTTCGACTACGCGCGCAGGCAGGCCGAGGCGCCGCGCGATTTCGATGCCATTGGAAGTCCCTGGGACGCCGACGAGAAGGCCATAGGTGGGCTGGAGATTTTCTTCGTCGAATTCCATGGCGGCGTTGACGATGCCGGGAGTGGTGGAGGCGTAGGATTTCAGGCGATCGTGATGTGTGGTGGCGATGGTGAGGGCACGGCAGGCGCGAAATTCTTCGAGCAGTGCGACGGCGAGGGCCGCGCCCTCCTCGGGAGCCGTGCCAGTGCCCATTTCGTCCACCAGAATGAGCGAGCGATCCGTGGCGACATCGAGCATGGATTTCAAATTGACGATATGCGCGGAAAATGTGGAAAGGTCCGCGGCGATGGATTGTTCGTCGCCGATGTCGGCGAGGACGCGGTCGAAGACAGGCAGCTCGGCGCGGTCGGCGGCAACCGGGATGCCCGACTGCGCCGAAAGCGCGGCCAGGCCCACGGATTTCAGAGCAACCGTCTTGCCGCCCGTATTCGGGCCGCTGATGACCATCACCGTCTCGTCGCCGCCGAGCTCGAGCGAAAGCGGAACGGCCTTGCGGCCGAGCGGGCGGAGCTTCGCTTCGAGCACGGGATTGCGCGCGGAATCGAGGCGCAGGAAATTGCCGTTCTGAAAAGTGGGCATGGCGCAATCAATCTCACGCGCAAAGCGCGCGCGGGCGAAGACGGAATCGAGATGCGCGATTTGCGCGGCTGCGCTGGTGAGCGGGCCGCAGTCGGCGCGGAGGCGCTCGGTGAGCTCTGTCAGAATTCGCGAAATTTCAACGAGCTCTTCTTCGGAAAGTTGGACGAGACGGTTGTTCAAGTCGATGGCTTCGAGCGGCTCAACGAAAACCGTTTGGCCGGTGGAGCTTGCGCCATGGACCACGCCTGGCACGGTGCGGCGTTCCGAGGCGCGCACGGGAATTACGAAGCGGTCGTTGCGCAAAGTGACGTAGTCTTCGCCGGCCGTTTCACCGCGCCCGCGCAGAATGCTTTCGAGGGAGCGGCGAATTTTCTCGCGGCCTTGTGCGATGCCGGTGCGAATGCGCCGGAGCTGCGGCGAGGCGTCGTCGCTGATTTCCCCGTTCGGAAGAATCGCGCGGCGGATAGCAGCGGTGAGATGGCGAAAATCCGCCAAAGCGGAAGCGCGCGCCGAAAGCTGCGGATGCTTTGCGGAATCTTCTCGGAAGGTCTGGCGGACTGCACTGACCAGTTCCATCAGCGAAGTGGCGTCCAGCAATTCGCCAACGGAGAGCACCGAAGCAGGAACTGCGAGGCGGGCTAGCCATCCTTCTGGATCAGCCAGCGAGCTGAAGCCAAGCTCCGAGCCAGCGCGCAGGTACGCCACCGCTTCACTGATCAAAGTGAATTCTGCGTCGAGTGCTGCTACAGCGTGTTGCGGCGCGAGCGCTTCGGTAGCGCGACGTCCCGGCGCACAGGTAGTGTAACCGCTCACGATTTCCTTCAAACGGTCGAACTCGAGGACCTGTTCTGCTGAACGTGACACGAATACCTCGCGATGACCAGACGCTGATAAGTTTATTGTAGCCCGGTTGGCTGTGGGAAATCAGGGCGGACCAAACGCATCCGGCGTTTGCCTATTTAGAACGGCGCCGCGCTTTTGATCTGGCGAAATATTCGGCGAGGAATGCGGCGGCATCCGCGGGCGACGCGGCGCGGTGGATGAGTGAATTTTCCTTTTCGCCCCACTGGCTTGTGCGGCTGAGTTCGATTTCGCGCACGCGATCAATAATCGGGTGCCAAAATTCTCCGAACACTACCAGCGGTTTTCCGCTGATCACGTTCTTGTTGAGCATCTCCCACACCACAGCCAATTCCACAAGCGTTCCGGTGCCGCCGGGACAGGCGACAAAGGCATCGCCGCGTGAGATGAGCGCGAACAAACGCTCCTGCCAGGTTTTCTTGCGAATTTCTTCGTCAATGAATTGGTTCGCACGCGCTTTGAAAAAATTCGCGGTGATGCCGATGGTGCGGCCGCCTGCTTGTTTCGCGCCGCGCGAGACGGCTTCCATCATGCCAGCATAGCCGCCGCTGCAGACGATGAATTTTTGGCGTGCTAGTTCGCCGCCGAGCTCTTGCGCGACGGAATACTGCGTCTCGCCGGGACGCGGGCGCGAACTGCCGAAGACGGTGACGATTTTCCAGCGAGATGTCATTTCTTCTTGGCGACTTTCTTGCTGGGGCGGCGCGGAGGAGGAGGGCCGAGCGTTTCGACCATGGCGACAGCGATGGCGTCCATGGCGACGGTGGAATCGCGGCCATGCTGCGGATTATTGTTTCCAAAAATCGTGAACACCAGGCGTTCGCCGTGCAGCGTGGTGGCGAAGCCGGACATAGCGCGAACGTGATCGAGCGCGCCGGTTTTTGCCTGAAGCAGCCCGGACGCGGCAGTGTCCTTGAAGCGATTCTCCAACGTGCCGTCGACACCTGCGGTGGGAAACGTGGAAATGTAATCCGCGCCCCAGGGTTGTTGCGCGTCATAGCGGAGCAGTTGCACCACCGCGCGCGGCGTCACCAGATCGTCGCGGGAGAGACCGGAGCCGTCGGAGAAAACCACGTCGCCGTCGGCGATGCCGATGCTTTTCAGAAAGTCCTGCTCGAGCCAGAGGCCGGCGTCAGTTACGCCGAAGCCTTTCTTTTCTTCGGCGACGGCGCGCAGCAGCAATTCGGCGTGAAGATTCTGGCTTACTTTGTTGGTGACGCGAACGATTTCAGAAAGCGGCGGCGAAATATGTTCTGCGAAGACGATGGCGGCCGGCGACGGCGGGACGGGAGCCGGGCCGAGAACGATCGGCGCATCGGGATAAATTTCCGGCGGCGAAGCGTGATGCACTCGGGCGGCGCCGCTTACAGGTATACCGCGCGATTCAAAAATCTGTTTGAGCGCTACAGCCGTCGTTTGCGCAGGATCGGGCATGGCCAGATCGAGCGCCATAGGTGAATGTCCCACCGGGATTCGTCCACGTAACAATAGAAACTGCGCGCCAGGCTGGCGCACGACGCCAAATTCGGGTTTGCCGTCCGCGGGAATCGTTTTCAGATCGTAGCCGAAAGTGTTCAGCGCGGCGGAGGGGTCAACGGAGAGCGCGGCGGGATCACCGACTTGCGCGCCAGCGATGATTTCGACGGAAATACAATTGTCATTGAACGCGATGGCGCTTACCGGCGCGCCAAAAGTGAAAAACAGGTCTCCCACAGTCCAGCCGGGAGGATAGGGGTCGTAAGGGTAATAGCTATCGTCGGCGACGACGTCACCGTCAATTTGTTTCAGGCCCTTGGCGATGGCTTCGTCCACCATCTGCGCGAGAACTTTTTCCGTGGGGCCGTCGTGTTCCACTTTTCCGGCGTAGGGGAATTTGCGATTGGAAATATCGGGATCACCGCGGCCAACGAAGACTAAGTCGCCGGTGAGATGGCCGTCAGGACCCAACTGCGCTTTGGATTCGAGCGTGGTGCGGAATTGAAACGCGGGGCCGAGCGTGGCGAAGGCGAGAGAGGAGGTGAAAATTTTCGCGTTAGACGCGGGAGTGAAAAAATGGTCCGCGTTCAGTTCATATAATGTTTCGCCGTTATCGCGATCGATGACCAGAATGCCCCAAAAAGCTTTCGCGGCGTGGGCTTCGGCAAGAGCAGCGTCCACGCGGGCGCGGAAAAGGGCAACGTCTGGGGGCGGATCATCGTGACGGGCACCCGGGAGCAGCGGGCGGGCTGCAGCGGATTTGTTATGCGCGGCCGAGAGCAGGCGTTGCGCGAAGGCAATGGAAGCGAGCGCAACGAAAATCAGAATTGCGCATCGCCGGACGATCAGAACGGAGTGCGAAACGCGCGCGCGCGGCGATGGGAGCGGTTGATTCACTATCGAAAGAGCCTCGTCACCAAAAAACGATAGACAGAGCGTTCGATTATATGACAACTACTGGCAGTGGCTCGGTGCTGCCGCCGAAAGGTTGCGAATTGAGCACGAAATCCATATGATGGCGGTCCACCCATAGGAGGGTATATCCGATGAAAAAGATTCTATCGGCCCTACTTGTCGTTGCACTGATTGGACTGCCCACGATGGTCAACCCAACAAGCGTCCGCGCGGACGACAAGTCAAACGATGAGGACCGGATCCACAGCGCCGGACAAGTCCTAAAGGAAATCATGGACATTCCGGACGACATCCCGCAGAGCCTGATTGACAAGGCAGATTGCGTGATCGTCTATCCAACCGTTCTGAAGGCCGCGTTCATCGTGGGCGCTAGCTACGGGCGCGGGGTAATGACCTGCCGCAAGGGCCCGGATTTCCGCGGCCGTTGGGGTGCGCCAACCATGATGGCCCTCGAAGGCGCCAGCGTCGGATTTCAAATCGGCGGACAGGCCACGGACTTCGTCATCCTGGTGATGAACGAACGAGGCGCAAGCTCGATTCTCAGCAGTAAGGTGAAACTCGGGGGCGACGCCTCGGTGGCCGCCGGACCGGTGGGCCGCAACGCCACCGCCGAGACCGACGTGACGTTGCGCGCGGAAATGCTCACGTATTCGCGCGCACGTGGACTTTTCGCGGGAGTTTCCCTGGCAGGTTCGACGGTCCGACCTGATAACGATGCCAACGAGCGGATTTACGGAAAGAAGATTCCGGCAAGGGATATCGTACTAAAGCAGGCGGTGCCACCTCCGCCCTCGGCGAAGCTGATGTTAGAAGTTCTGGAAAAGCATAGCCCCAAGCACAACTAAAGATATACGCTTCCATTTAGGAAGTAACGCGCCGGAGGCAAACCCTCCGGCGGATTCTCCCTTTCCCACCCTTGCTTACCGCGTCATTTTGACTTACGTCCAAAGTTGACTATTGGTCGGTGTCGGTCTAAAGTCACTCTTGGAGCTTCGAAGATGTCGCAACCACTCGCCGTTTCTCTCCGCACAAAAGCTGCCCCGCCGAGCGGGCGCCGCGAACGCCATCGCACCGAAACGCGCGACCGCCTGTACCGCGCAGCGATGGATTTGTTCGCGCGGCGCGGATTCCTGGAAACCACGGTGGAGGACATCACGGAAGCCGCCGATGTAGGTAAGGGAACCTTTTTCAATTATTTCCCCACCAAAGAACACATCCTGGCCGAATTCGGAGGTGAGCGCGTGGCCGCGGTACAGCGCGCGCTGGATAAAGCCAGGGCCACGAAAGGGCCGGTGATGGAGGTGATCCGGGAGTTGGCGGGCAATGCCGCGGGCCAGTCCGACAAGAGCGCCGCGCTATTGCGCGCGATTTTTGCGGCGCACGCTTCCTGCGCTTCGGTCCGAGAGGAATTGATCAAGCGGTCGCAGACTGCCCGGCGAATCCTGACGGAAATTTATTTGCTGGGGCAAAAACGCGGAGAGATACGCCGCGACATTCCCGCTACTGAACTGGCGCGCCTCACTCAAATCGTGTTCATGGGAGTGACCATCAGTTGGTCCATTCGGCCGGACGCTTCCCTGCGCAAGACGAGCGAAGAAATATGGGACCTGATCTGCCCAAATTGGGAAGCAGCCAGTGGGCGTGCGAATCGTAAAGTGCGACGGAGGTCTAAGGGATGACGCGTCATACTACGTGCAAGTCGTGGCCCTTTACGAATTTACTGAGTCCTAAGAGGTTGCGGGTTCATCCATATGGGGAACGCCGCAGGCGGGAGGAAATGGTGTCCGGGCGATGTACGACAATCGTAATTTCGGCAATCTTGCTGTTGGTCGTGACCTCGCCGGTGTACGCACAACTCGCTGCTGGTTCGGTGGCGTTGCAAAATGGAGCTTCTTCGTCCTCTTCGAGCAGCAACGGAAATAGTGGTCCGGCGGCTCCCACAACTCAAAATTCGTATCAGGGCAGCGTGCCGGGAAAGCTCGAACCCGGTGTCGCCCAGATTTCGCTGCAGAATGCGATTGACCGCGGCCTGAAAACGAACCTGGGTTTGCTGCTTTCGGGCCAGGATGTGGTGACGGCGCGAGGCGAGCGGTGGAAGAAATTGAGCGCGCTGCTGCCCAACGTGACGACGACAAGCTACGCGCAGGGTTCGCAAGTGGATCTGGCGGAATTTGGATTCAATTTCAAGGTCCCGCCCGCAAGCGGTTTCACCATCCCGTCAATTGTCGGGCCTTTTGGATATTTCGATGCCCGCGGGTATGTGACGCAATCCATCCTGGATTTGAAGGCGATCAACGACGCCCACGCCGCTACACAAAATATCAAGGCCGCGCAGTACACGGCGAAGGATGCGCGCGACCTGGTGGTGCTGGCGGTGGGCTACAACTATTTGCAGGCGATCGCGGATGAATCGCGTATCCAGACCGTGGCCGCGCAGGTGAACACCGCGCAGGCCCTCTACGATCAGGCATCCGACCAGGTGAAGGCAGGGACGTCTCCGGCCATTGACGGTTTGCGCGCGCAAGTGGAATTAAAAACGCGCTTGCAGGAGTTAATTCAGGCCAAGAACGACTTTGCGATTCAGAAATTGACTCTCGCGCGCGTCATCGGCCTAGCCCCAGGCCAGGAATTTGATCTGACGGACAAATCGCCCTACGAGCCGTTCACCGGGTTGACGCTCGCAGAAGCGCTGCAACGCGCCTATGCTTCGCGCTCCGATTTTCAATCGGCCAGTGCCACGTTGCGCGCGTCGGAATATACCAAGAAGTCGGCGCGCGCGGAAAATTACCCGAGCCTTTCGTTCAACGGAGATTACGGGCTCGCCAGTACTACCAGTTTAAGCACGCATGGAGTCTTCGACGTTCGTGGGACGCTGACGATTCCGATATTTCAAGGCGGCAAGGTGCAAGGCGATGAGCTGGAAGCCGATGCGCAGGTGGAGCAAAGCCGCGAGAAGTTGGAAAATCTTCGCGCGCAAATTGACGCGGACGTGCGCACGGCATTTTTGAATCTGCAATCTTCGGCGGAGCAGGTGGAAGTAGCCAAAAGCAATATCGATCTGGCACAACAGACGCTCGATCAGTCACGCGACCGGTTTGCCGCAGGCGTGACGGACACGGTGGAAGTGGTGCAATCGCAGGAACAGGTTGCCAGCGCCAACGACAGCTACATTGCAAGTCTTTACAGCTTCAACTACGCGAAGATTTCCCTGGCTCGCGCGATGGGCCTGGGGGAAGCAAGCGTGCGGGAGTATTTCAAAGGAAAATAAGCCATGGCGCAAAAGACCGAACTCGATCTCCCAGTGAATCCTCCACCGGCGGAAAAACCTGCTCCGGCTGAAACGCATTCAGCGGCGCCTCCTCCCGCGCGCGCCGAAGGCTTTTTTCGCACGCATCCGCGCGCGCCGATGTTTTTGGCGATTGCCTTCGTGGTTCTGCTGATCGGCGGCTTTCTTGCGTACCGCTATTTCTCGACCTACGAATCCACCGACGACGCGGAAGTTGACGGTCACTTGATGCCGCTGAGCGCGCGAATTTCGGGCTACATCCTGAAAGTCAACGTGGACGACAACCAGCACGTGACCGCTGGAACCGTGCTGGCGGAAATTGACCCGCGCGACTATCAGGTAGCGGTGGATCAGGCCAAAGCGCAGCTCGCAGACGCACAGGCATCCGCTCAGGCATTGAATATCAACGTGCCGATCACATCCGTGAACACCACCAGCCAAGTGTCCGCGTCGGAGGCTGACGTGGAAAATGCCCGGGCGGGAATTGTGGCCGCCCAACAGCAGTATGACGCGGCCAAAGCGCAACTGGATCAAGCGTTGGCGAACGACGTGAAGGCCCAGAACGACCTGGAACGTTACCGGCAGTTGGTAGAAAAACAGGAAATCTCGAGGCAACTTTACGACTCGGCCGTCGCAGCCGCGCGGGCGAGCACGGCCACGGTTGCCGCGGCACGAGCGTCTGCTGCCGCAGCGGCACAGCAAGTGACTCAAGCCCAAAGCAGATTAGCGCAGGCCAACGCTAATCTGCGTTACGCGCAAACGGGGCCGCGGCAAGTCGCCTCCACGCGCGAGCGCGCTCTTTCCGCAGACGCTACGGTGCAACAGAAGGAAGCAGCACTCGAACAAGCGCAACTGAACCTGCAGTACACGAAAATCATTGCCCCCGTAGACGGCGTGGTGGCGAAGAACGTGGAAGTGGGCATGAACGTCCAGCCGGGACAACAGCTTTTTTCCATCGTGCCGCTGGCGGACGTGTGGGTGACCGCCAACTATAAGGAGACGCAGTTGAAATACATGCGTCCTGGACAGCCTGCGGAAATAAAAGTGGACGCGAACGGCCGCACCTACAAAGGGAAAGTGGACAGCATCGCAGGCTCCAGCGGAGCGCGGACTAGCTTGCTGCCGCCAGAGAATGCCACGGGCAACTACGTGAAGGTGGTTCAGCGCATACCGGTAAAAATCGTTCTTGATCCTGGCGAGAACAAAGATGACTACCTGAGGCTGGGCATGTCCGTCGAACCGAAGGTAAAAGTGAAATAACGTGGCTTCCGCAGCCATCTCGGCAGATTCGACCTGGCAGCGCCCGGTCGTGAATCCCTGGATCATCGCGCTGACGGTGACGCTCGCGACTTTCATGGAGGTGCTCGACACCAGCGTCGCCAACGTTGCGCTGCCGCACATCGCCGGAAGCCTTTCGGCCGGCCAGGACGAAAGCACCTGGGTGCTCACGTCCTACCTGGTGTCAAACGCGATCATTCTGCCCATGAGCGGCTGGTTTTCCCAATTAATCGGCCGCAAGCGTTTCTATATGTCCTGCGTTACCCTCTTCACGATTAGTTCGTTTCTTTGCGGCCTTGCTCCCAACCTCTCCATGCTTATTGTGTTTCGAGTGTTGCAAGGAGTGGGCGGCGGCGGCTTGCAGCCCAGCGAGCAAGCGATTCTGGCGGACACGTTTGAACCAAGAAAGCGCGGAATGGCGTTCGCGGTGTATGGCATGGCCGTAGTGCTCGCGCCGGCGATCGGTCCCACGCTGGGCGGTTGGATCACCGACAATTTCAACTGGCGCTGGATCTTCTTCATCAATATTCCCGTCGGCATCATTTCGCTGCTGCTTACCAATATGCTGATCAGCGACCCGCCATACATGAAGCAGGGAAATCGCAAAGGGTTCAAGGTCGATTTCGTCGGACTAGGCTTGCTGGCGCTGGGATTGGGCGCGATGCAGGTAGTGCTCGATAAGGGTCAGCGCGACGACTGGTTCGGATCCCACTTCATTGTGACCATGACCGTCATCTGCGTGGTTTCGCTGATTGCAGTCGGTTTCTGGGAGTGGTTTCACGAACATCCGATTATCGATTTGCATTTGTTCAAGGAACGCTCCTTCGCGATCGGGAATTTGCTCATGTTCATGGTGGGCTTCGCATTGCTTTCCAGCACCGTGCTGCTGCCGCAATTTACGCAGGAATTGATGGGATACACGGCGCAAAGGGCGGGCCTGGCGCTGATGCCCGGAGGATTCGCGATCATCATTTGCATGCCGCTGGTGGGGTATTTGCTCGGCCATACCGATGCCCGGCGGCTGCTTCTGTTTGGTCTCACCATGGTGGCTTTTTCGCTGTTCCACATGATGAATTTCGACACCTCGATCGATTTCCGGACGGTGGCGACCGCGCGCGTATTTCAGGCGCTGGGTCTGGCGTTTCTTTTCGTGCCTATTAACACCGCCGCTTATGCGTTTTTGCCGCCCGGAAAAAATAACGCAGCCTCGGGGCTGATTAACCTGGCGCGCAACGTGGGGGGAAGCGTAGGGATTTCGTTTGTCACCACCATGCTGGCGCGGCGCGCGCAAGTTCACCAAGCCAATCTTACGGCGCGGCTGAATCCGGGAAATCCGCAATTCCAGACCATGATCACGAATACCGCGCATCTGCTGATGTCACACGGGTCTAGCGCGGCCGAAGCGACTCGTCAGGCCTACGGTCTCATCGCTAGTAGCCTTAACCAGCAAGCAACCATGCTCGCTTACGTGGACAACTTCTGGATGTTGGGGGTCGCCGTCACGGCGATGATCCCGTTTGTCTTCCTGATGAAGAAAGTAAAACCGGGCGGCCCAATGGCGGTACACTAAGGCCATTGGGGTTAGGCCGTGCCGGTCAAGATCATCACCCTCGAACGAGAGTACGGCAGCGGCGGCACGCTGATCGCGAAGTCGCTCGCTGAAGGCCTGGGCTGGAAACTCTGGGACGAAGAACTCACTGCTGAAATCGCCCGGGTAGCAAATGTGGATGCGCTTGCGGCCAAACGCTGCGACGAGCGCGTGGACCCGTTCCTGTACCGTCTTTTTAAGGTGTACGCGCGTGGCAGCTACGAGCGGGCTCTGGCGATCGGCGACTCCCGCGTATTCGATACGGACTGCATGGTGGAAATGCTGCACCGCGTAATACAGGGTGTGGCGTTACGCGGAAATTCTGTCATCGTGGGGCGCGGCTCGCCGTATATTCTTCGCAATCACCCCGATGCGTTTCATGTTTTCATTTACGCCCCGGTCGAGGAGAAAGTCCGGCGCCTTCGGTCCATCGGCAAATCAGAGAAGGAAGCGGTACAACTGGTAAACGACGTGGACCGGGAACGCGCTGACTTCATTCGCCACTATTTTGGCGCGGAGTGGCCGCACCGGCCGCTCTATAACCTGATGATCAATTCGAAATTCGGCGACGAATTCGTGATTGATACCATCCTGCGAAATATCGAAGCGCTCGAAAAGTACCAGGCGCGACGGCGGGCCACTGCCTAGCCTGGGGTCTTATCGAACACAATTCCGGAGCTGCGTCGGGGCAACGGTCTTTCGAGAAATTCATCTAGCAGCCCCGAACCTGTTGGATGCGCAAGTCCTGCCAGCAATAAAATGCTTCAAACTTGCTGCGGACTCACTGTTCCCTTACTCGGATTCTCCTGGCTTAGTGACTTAGCAACTCAATTCGGAGCGTGGATGAGCTGTCCGATTTGCGAGAAGCGACCGCCGAAGCGATTTTGCCCGGCCAGGGGCGAGAAGATTTGCGCGGTGTGTTGCGGCCGCGAGCGCGAAGTCACGATTGATTGTCCGCAGGATTGTTCATACTTAACCACGGCGCACCGCTATGAAGCCGAGCACCGCGAGCGGTTCTCGCGCCACCAACTTCCGTATCCCAAGATCGAGTTCCAGGTCGAGTTTATCTACGAACGCTGGCCGGTGGTCAGCGGCATCGCCGCGACGATCCTGAACTTCCAAGCGCAGAACCAGGACTTGAACGACGCTGCGGTTCTTTCGGCGCTGGAAGCTCTGGCGGAAACCTATCGCACGCTGGGAACTGGAATTTACTACGAGCGGCCGCCGGATCTGCCGGTGGCGCATGCGCTTTACGGCGCGGTTGCGGAATTTCTGCAGAAAGTGCGGAAACAGGAAGCCGAGCGCGCGGGATTTCCCCTACTCAAGGAATCCGACATTCTGAATTTACTCGTTTTTCTGCTGCGCATCGGCAAACAGGAAAGCAACGGACGGCCCCGGTCGCGTGCATTTCTCGGTTTTCTGCGTGTGCGATTTCCTGTTCCGGTGGCGGCCCCTCAGGATGGACCGCGCATCATCATGCCGTGATGTTTCACGACGGGCGACCACCGCTCGCATCGGGCGGGCACCGTCCTCCTGCGGCTGGTCGAGACATGCCCTGCCTTACCTTCCATGTCAGGCGTTGGTCTCTTACTTCGCTTCGCCGGGTTTGAATTGCGGGTTGTAGATGATGCCGATGACGTTGCCGAACGGATCGCGCACTTCGCCGGCGAGCAGACCACCGCCTACGTCTTGGATTTCTTCCACCGGCGTGGCGCCTAGATCGAGCAGGCGCTTGTACGCCGCGTGGGCATCTTGGACTCCCCAATAGGCGACGCCGGCTGGGGCGCGTCTTGTCGCCGCGTCCTTTGCCGGAACCAAGCCCAAGTCATAACCGCCGACGTTGTATCCCACGTAGTAGGCCGGCTCGTCGAAATACGGCGGGATGCCCAGAGCTTTGGTGTACCACTGTTTGGCCTTCGCCATATCCTGCACTTCGTATTTCACCGTGCGCAGACCTAAGAACATGGAGGGCTCCTTTGCGTCGTCGATTGTACCGCCGCGAGCTGCCGTGGCCGCGGACACATCTACGCGGCCGGCCAGATACGCGAGCAAGCATAGTGCGGCGAGAAGCAAGGTCAGCGCGGAGACATGCTTCAATTTCATGCCGCGCGCAGGCTTCGTTTCTGGGACTACGGGTACCGATTCCACAGCGTGCGATGGGGTCTTCTTGCGTCTGCGCTGTTTTGAACGTCCAGTCCTTATACGGGGCATCGTGGTTCTCCATTCTCGAGTCCAAGCTGCAACTGTGGCGAACGCCACGATCGATTGACCGAGCGGTCCGGCCGCGAACCTAGGCCGTACTTGGCACGCAGTTGCTCGACGCGCGCGGTTAGTTCTTTTTTGTACCCATCCGGTGCGTTCCCATGTCGTCCGTACCAGGCGTGATATTGGCGCGACAGCTTGGGGAATTTCGCATCGAGGAAGGGCAGAAAATGCTTCAGCGACGTCGGCGTTAGAAACAGCACGTTGCCGGCGAACCATTGCGCGCGCGCGGCGCGTGCCGCGCGTGCCAGCGCGTCGAGATCTTCCGGACGGTCGGTGATGCCGGGAATTACAGGCATCGCCAGCACTCCCGCGGGGATTCCAGCTTCGTTCAGAGCGCGAACCGCTTCCAGCCGCAAGTCGGGCCGTGGCGCACGAGGTTCGAGGAGGCGCGCGAGCCGAGCGCGGACGGTGGTAACGCTGAGGTTCACTACCAGCGCTGAGCGTTCTGCAACGCGCTTCAGCAGGTCAATGTCCCGCAGGACTTGATTCGATTTCGTGGTGATCGAAAGATTCAGACCCTCCCGCTCCGCCATTTTCTCGAGGATCGCGCGCGTGGCTCCGAACTCTCGTTCGGCAGGCTGATAAGGGTCGGTGGCGGTGCCGATGGCGATGTGTTCGCCCCAGATTTTCTCGGTGGCGAGATCGCGTTGAGCGAGCGGACCGGCGTCTTTCTTTACATAAATCTTCGATTCGAACTCGTTGCCGTCGAGCTCCATGTATTCATGGGTATAGCGCGCGTAGCAGTAATGGCAGCCGAATTCGCAGCCACGATACGGGTTCACGGTCCAGCGGAAGGGGACACGTTCAGAATCGCAATGGTTCAGTATGGAACGAACGGGCAGAAGGAAATACTCCGTCCCGCGCTTGGCTTCGGCGCAAGGGGAGGAAGCGGCGAGGCGCGCAATGCCGACCAGTTCCCTAGCGGGCTTCGTACTCCGGCTTGGCGCCGGAGGGGGCGCGGAAGCTTCGCACGGGGACTCACAGGTGCCGTGGCGAGCGGCTGTGGGGAAAAGGGTGAGACTGGTCTGCTTCGCACGCTTCCGAGGACGCTCAAGCGTCGCTGGTGTCGCACGAAGAATGGGGAAAGTGGCCATTGATTGCCTCGCCGCACGAGGGAGACTATATTCGCCTTTTGTTCGCTATGTCAAGTACCATTTTTCGCTTTTGTTTCGCCTGTACGGGCGAGCAGCATCCGCCCTGGAAACCTGCCGGACCGCCAGATGTCAGGGCGCAAGGCAGCCGATATACTCGCAGGGAAAGCCCTGGCGGGAGCTGCATTGGCGCAAATCGGCATCCTAATCGTTGACGATGATATTGTCAGTCAGCGCGCGCTGAAAAACGTCCTCGATTCAGAGGGTTGGCGCGTCCGCATCGTTCCGCTCGCTTCGGCGGCGATGTTAGAGCTGGCGAGCGGCGAGTGGAACTTGGTGATCGTGAACGTCGCGATGACCGACGTGCGTGGCCCGCTCTTTTACACGCTGAAGGATCTGGCACAAGGTGCGGCGGACGCACCAGAAGGCGCGGAGATTGACGTGGCGCGTCCCAAGGGCATCCGCGTGCTATTTCTGGTTCCGATGCTGGCGGCAAAGCAGGCACAGCCGGTCCTGGAACGCGAAGGGCTCCCCTACCTGCTCAAGCCGTACCATCTGCATGACTTTCTGGAAAAAGTGGGCGAACTGCTGGTAGAGGCAGGGGCGCTCGCCGATCCTATTCGCAGCATGCGCGATTTCTCCTCGGGTGCAAAGAAGCAACGCGGCGTCCGGACCGCACGTACGAGCCGGCGCAATACGATGTTCGCGTCCCGGGACGATTACCAGATGTCTGAAGAAGAGCTGCTGGAATGGGAACGCACCGAAGAGGAAGAAAAAAAGAAGCGCGAGAAGCAAATCAAGGATCGCGAGCACCTTTAAGCTCGGCCGCCAGCCAACGGACGCCATCATTTCGATTTGGTGCCGCGCTGGTAATCCGTAAACCCCCAGGAGCCGACGAGACGCCCGCGCTACCCTCAAAAAACCTGCAAGGAATTGACCTTTGTCCGTTCTCATGGTGAAGCCGCGCAGAACGTGTGTTGCCGCCGCGAGCGAACGAGGAGAACGCCATGCAGGCGAGTCAGAAGTGGATCTGGATACTGGGTCTGAGCTCTTTCATCACCTTAGCCGCTATTCTGTTTTGGGTTTACGGCACTTCACACGCAATCGTCGAAGCTGACCCTTCGGTTGTAGCTGGACCAGGCAGGCTGATAGCCCCGGACTGGCGCGTCGGCCAGCCGGTCAGGTATGAAACGCTAACCGTGTTCCCGGTGCTCTCGTCGCAGGACTTTGACACCGAGGCATTCGAAACACTTGATGCGGCTTTAGCGTCCGGCGACGCGGTCGTGACCGAGCAGGGCGACGCCATGCGCCGATCGCGTGACGGCGACGCAGCGCCCTACGTTTCCAGCGGCGCGCAGGTGAACCAGCTCGTTCTGATCAATCGCGGCAAGCGGCCGCTGCTGCTGCTTGCGGGCGAAGTGGTTTCCGGCGGCAAACAGGATCGCATCATCGCGAAAGACCGCATCATTCCCATTGGCGCGAAACCGCTGCCGCTCGATGTGTTTTGCGTGGAGCACAGCCGCTGGACGGACGGTGATGGAAAATTCTCCGCGGCGCGAACCATGGTTCATCCCACCGTACGCGAAAAAGCGGCGATCGCGGAGGACCAGACCGAGGTGTGGGCGGCAGTCCGCGGCGATACCGCAGCAGCCATGGCGCAGCGCGAGATGTCGTCTAACCTCGCGGTGGCGGCTCCGCCGATTTCATCGCAGCAGCTTTCGCAGGTCATGGCCTCGGCGGCGCCGACCGAAGGCTACCGGAGCATTTATCAATCGGCGGCCGTCGGGCGGTCGGTCGAGAATTTCGCACAGGAGGTTCAGAGACGATTTGAGCGCGCGACTTCGAGCCTTAAGGGTGAGCACGTCGTCGGAGTGATCGTTGCGTACGGCGGCGAAGTTGTCTGGAGCGATATTTTTGCATCGTCAGGGCTCTTCGACGCCTATTGGCCGAAGTTGCTGCGCAGCTACGCTGTGGAAGCGCTGACGCGCCCTGCGACGCAGGAGAAAGTGTCGCTTACGGACGCGCAGGATTTTCTGCGCCCGGCAATTGGGCACGTGCGCGAAGAAACCGAGCCGGGCGTCTATCGCTGGCGTGAACGCAGCGAAGGCCGTATGGCCGAAATCGAGCTGGAAGCGCTCGAGCCGAAGCCGCTGACTTTGCATTGGCTGAAGGTGTTGCGCACGTCCTAGCGCAGGGACGCTGCTTGCTGTGCCCCTTTTTTGGTGCAACGTCGGCCTCACACCATGCCGGCGCTACAAAAACAGGCGTACCTCGCTCTGGTCGGGCGTTTCGGCGAGCAATTCGGCGATCGTTTTCTTGAGCACTGGATGCATCGCGCCACACGCAATCTCAGCGAACGGTACCAGCACGAAACGCCGCTCGGCCAGGCACGGGTGAGGAATTTCGAGGCCTGGTTCGCGGACGATCGCTGAGCCGAAAAGTAAGATGTCCATGTCAATGATGCGTGGGCCTTTCCGACTAAGGCGCAGGCGGCCCATCGAGCGCTCGATTTCAAGCAATGCGTGCATCAGTTCTTGCGGCGTCAGGTCCGTTTCCACTTCGACGACGCCATTCAGAAACCAGGCCTGTGCGCGCAATTCCACCGGCTCGGTTTCGTACGGCGAGGATTGCTGCACGACCTGCACGCCATGCGCGGGCAAGGCCTCAATCGCGCGGGCGATGTTCCGCGCGCGGTCTCCGATATTCGATCCAAGCGAAAGATAGATGTCCTTCATGGACGCCGAGAACATTCTAGCCTGAAGCGGGCGGCGCTCAAGCTACACGGTGACTTTCACGGCCACTACCGGCGCGACCCAGCAGACCATCCGCTTCATGCTCACGGTGAATTAGGAAGTGCGAGTCCGGATTACGCGAACGCCTTTTAGCTGAAAAGCCCTGGCTGGCGACGGGGTTCGTCCATGCCGAAATGTTTGTAGGCTAGCGCGGTGGCCACGCGGCCGCGTTGGGTACGGTCGAGCAGGCCTAGTTGCATCAGGTAGGGCTCGTAGATTTCTTCGATGGCGTCTTCTTCTTCGCTGAGCGATGCGGCCAGAGTATTCAAACCCACCGGGCCACCAGAATATTTCTGGATGATAGTCAGGAGCAGGTTGCGATCTACCTCGTCGAGGCCGTGTTCGTCCACGCCGAGCATAGCGAGGGCGTCACGCGCGACGCCGAGGTCAATGTGGCCCTTGGCGCGCACTTCGGCGAAATCCCGGACCCGCCGCAGTAGGCGATTGGCGACGCGTGGGGTTCCGCGGCTGCGGCGCGCGATTTCGGCGGCGCCGGACTCGTCCATGGTGATGCCCAAAATCTTCGCGGAGCGCTGCACGATGCGCAGCAAATCCTCGGGCGAATAGAAATCCAGGCGATGCACGATGCCGAAACGCGAGCGCAGCGGAGCCATAATCAGTCCGGCGCGGGTCGTGGCGCCGATCAGCGTGAAGCGATTCAACTGGTACGGGTGCACGCGCGCGCCGGGGCCCTGACCGATGATCAGGTCCACGCGAAAATCCTCCATCGCGGGGTAGAGAATTTCCTCCATGGAAGGTTGCAGCCGGTGGATTTCATCCAAGAAGAAGAAATCGCTTTTTTCGAGCGAGGTGAGCACCGCGGTGAGGTCGCCTTTTTTTTCGAGCAGCGGTCCAGAACTGACTTTGATCGCCGAGCCCATCTCGTGCGCCAGGATTTGCGCGAGAGTGGTCTTGCCGAGGCCCGGAGGGCCATAGAGCAGCACATGATCGAGCGCTTCGCCGCGCGTGCGCGCCGCTTCCACGGCGATCTGCAGATTCTCCTTCACGCGATTCTGACCGATGTAATCGGATAATTTCGTCGGGCGGATGCTGGCTTCGATGCGCGCATCATCATCGAGAGCCTTACCTGAAATGATGCGATCGTGTGGGTCGGTCATTTTCCCCGGCACCTGATTTCCCTTGCTGATGGCTGGGCTGTCGCCTTCACGCTCACGGGCGGTAGCGGCAGCCGCTGCCGCTGAGCTATCGCGCGAATCGGGCGCAGGCGTCATTCGCCGTGCGCCGCCCGCGATGATTTTTGCATGGCCGCGCCGCCCAGCACTTGCAGCGACGCCTTCAGTAACGATTCAAAATCGTTGCCCACGGTCCCGCGAGATTTGGCCATGGCGCTTTCCACGGTGCGTTCATCGTAGCCCAGATTGACGAGCGCTGAAGCCACGTCGGATTCAAATTGGGAGCGCGTGGCCGGCTTCCCTGCTTCCGGCACGTCCACCGCAGCCAGTTTATCGCGCAATTCCACCACGATGCGCTCGGCGGTTTTGCGTCCCACGCCGGGGATGCGCACCAGCTGCGCGAGATCGCCTTTGCGAATTGCGGGGACGAGTTCATCGAGGCCCATGCCGGAAAGAATTTTCAGCGCGAGTGAGGGGCCGACTCCGGAAGCGGAAATCAGCAGCTCGAAGCAGTGCTTTTCACGCGAGGTCAGAAAACCGAACAGGGCCAATTGATCTTCGCGCACGTGGGTGTGAATCAGCAGCGTCGCTTCGGCGTGCAACGCGCCGAGGCTGGTGTATGTGGAAAGCGGAATGACCACCTGATAACCGACGCCGCCCACGTCCAGGAGCACGAGGTTCGGGCGTTTTTCGACCAGCCTGCCGCGCAGCGATCCAATCATGTCTTGCGATTATTGATTAGGGGCGCGAGGGTGTCAACGCAGCGGTGGCGCAATCGTTCGGCACCACAGCGAAACATTTTGAGACGCGCCTACGTACGAATATTTGGAGCCGGGGATTTTTCGGTACATTTGTGGCACGCGTGGAGTGTTCGATTTTGCGCGGACAGTGTTCGTTTTCGTGTTGTCTGTTCATTTTATTTTTCCCTCGACATTTTTTGTTAATTCCTTTGCGATTTTGCTTTCGCCGCGCAAACCTCCGCGTCTAAGCGTGTGCGAGGGGCAAACACAATCCGAGGAGGAAGTAAAAATGTCGCGTCACTCAATGAAGCAGATTTTTACGATTCTCGCAGCGCTGGCGCTCCTGGTTTCGATCAGCGCGCAGATAGCTCCAGCGAAAGACACCAAGGCAGGGGTCAACATCACCATGAGCCTGCTGAATCCCACCACGCTCGCGGGGAAGGACCTGAAGCCCGGCGACTATGCCGTGACGGTGGACGAGACGCACGTGAAGCTTTCGATGAACGGCAAGGTGGTGGCGGAAGCGCCGGTGCAGTGGAAAGACGAAGCCAACAAGCCGAGGTACTCCGCCTTCGTGATCAATGACAACAAGATCATTGAAATTCACTTCGGAGGCAAGGCGCGATTCGTGACCATCGCGGAGTGAAATTTCGCAACCATTTGCAGAACGCAGATAAGAGCAGCGACCCCCGGCGGGCAGCGTTCGCGAGAGCGATCGTTGGCCGCCGTTTTTTTTTGGGCACCCCCGGCTGGGGAATAACGGGGTGCGCATCCGCTGGTTTCTGATGATGGATTGAGTCAGTCCGCGAACTTTTCGTTTGCCAGGTGCGCGAGAGGCGTGATATCCGTGGTGGTGACGATGAACCTTCAACCGCAGCTCGGGCTTTTGACTCTGCGCAATCGACGGCGCCTGTATGCAACGGCCTCGCTGCCAATTTTGCGTCTCGCTTTCGACCGTTGCCGCGCGCCCTTCGTCTCGTCCACAAATATTGCGCGAATGATTCCCATTATTAGGAGCGGATAACGGCCGGCGGCGAACTTCCAGTTTGAAACGCCACAGGCCGTTACCCAAAGGGGCAACGGCCTTTACTTTTTTTAGGGGCACAAATGAGACTGATAGCCGAACGAGCAAAGAGCCCGGGAACAATGGTCACACTGAAAACAATTCAGCAAGCCGCGAAGCGCATTCGCAGTGCGATCTTCGTTTCACCATTCATGCGCTCGGAAACCTTCTCGCAATTGACGGGCAACTCCATCTTTTTAAAGCTGGAAAATCTGCAGATGACCGGCTCGTTCAAGGAGCGCGGCGCCTTGAACAAGATTCTTTTGCTCACGGACGACGAACGCCGGCGCGGAGTGATTGCCGCTTCGGCGGGAAATCACGCGCAGGCCGTCGCCTATCACGCCACGAAACGCGGGATCGCGTCACACATTTGCATGCCGCTCACGACACCGCTGGTGAAAGTGTCGGCCACGCGCGGACATGGCGCGGAGGTGATTCTGTTCGGCGCAAACTACGACGAAGCTTGCCAGGAAGCTCTGCGCCGCTGCGCAGAGCAAGGGTTGACGTTCATCCATCCATTTGACGACGAGGCGGTGATCGCCGGCCAGGGCACGCTGGGAATCGAAATGCTCGAGCAGGTGAAAGATCTGGATGCGTTGGTGATTCCGATCGGCGGAGGCGGATTGATTGCGGGCGTGGCCTGCGCGGTAAAGGAAATGAAGCCGAAGATCCGGATCGTCGGGGTGCAGACTTCGAAATTGCCTTCGATGAAAGCGGCGATGGAGAAGAAAAAGGTGGTCACCTTGCCCGCGGAAAAAACAATCGCCGACGGCATCGCCGTGCGGGCCGCGGGAGTACACACCTTTCCGCTGGTGCGGAAATACGTGGACGAAATCGTGACCGTGGACGATGAAGAGATCGCCAATGCGATTCTGCTGCTTCTCGAAAAGGAAAAGACGTTAACCGAGGGAGCGGGCGCGGTGGCTGCAGCGGCGGTGCTGAACAGGAAGACCGCGCACACGGGGAAGAAATTGGGCGTGTTGATATCCGCGGGGAATATCGACGTGACGCTGCTGGCGCGCATCATCGAGCGCGGCCTGGTGAAGGACGGCCGGATGGTGCGCCTGCGCATTCATTTGCCGGACCATCCTGGCGCGCTGGTGCGGCTTTCCACCGTAATCGCCGAGCATAAGGTCAATATCGTGGAAACGCTCTTCAACCGCTCCTACTACGGGGTGGTCCTAGGAGACACGGCCATTGACATCACCATGGAAACGCGCGGCCCCGAGCACATCGCCGAACTGAAAGCAGCGTTGGATGCCGCGGGATACGCGCACGAGCGGGTGCAATAGGAAATAAAAAACGCGCCTAGGGGAAATACGCGAAGATTTCTAGTGCAGAGCGCGGTCTTTCTTCACGGCCTCGTCCACCAGCGCTTCCAACTCGCGCCGCGTGAGCGTGATGCGCTCTTTTTCGCCGACGGTTTCACAAGTCACGGGAAATTCCGGACCGAAGTTGGAGGCCGTCTGCAAACCGTAGCGCGCGCGGGCCGCGACGAGCTTTTGCACGTCGCCGCTGGAGAGCAATACTTGTTTGCCGAGCATCTCCGTCACGAGCGCGACTCTGGCGAAATGTTCAGTCGTCTCCATCCGGAAAAACGCGGTCATCAAATCGTGGCCGTAGGTAACCACGCCGTGATTCGCCAGCAGAATCGCATCATAACCATCCACGAAAGGTTCGATTGAATCCGCCAACTCGGACGTGCCGGGAGTGCCGTAAGGCGCCACGGGAACGCAACCGAGCGAAAGAATCAATTCACACAGCAGGGCCTTATTCAGCGGGATGCCGGCCGCCGCGTAGCCGGTGGCGACCGGCGGGTGCGCGTGGCACACGGCGTTCACGTCGGAGCGATGGCGGTAGATGGTCAAGTGCATAAGGAGTTCGGAGGAGGGATTGCGGCACCCGGAAAGTTTCTTGCCGTTGAGATCGGTGATGACCATATCTTCGGCGGTCATCATGCCTTTGCAGATTCCCGTCGGCGAGGTGAGGATGCGATCCGGCCCCAGTCGCACCGAAATATTTCCGTCGGTGGACGCCGCGTAGCCGCGCTCGTAAGTCCAGCGTCCCACGGCGCACATGTCCCGCCGGTGTTCTTCTTCGCTCTTTAGTGCTCCGGGTGCAATCGATTCAGGAAACACGGTTCCTCCTCGACCAATTCCGGGCCCTCATCCCGTCTATGCGTAAATCCCGCGCAGCTTCAACGCCCGCGCCACGCGATCAATCGCCACGATGTAAGCCGCGATGCGGTTGTTTACACCGTGCGTTTCGGCGTACCTTACCACCTGTTCGAAGCTGTGGTCCATCACATCTTGCAATCTTTCGTTGACCTCGCTTTCGCGCCAGAAGAAGCCCTGGCGGTCCTGGACCCATTCAAAATAGCTGACGGTGACTCCGCCGGCATTGCCCAGAATATCCGGAATGATGAAAATCCCTTTCTGCTCGATAACCTTATCGGCGTGCGAAGTGGTGGGACCGTTCGCGCCCTCGCATAGGATTTTGCAATCCACTAAATGGACGTTTTCGGAGGTGATCTGGTTTTCGGTGGCGGCGGGAACCAGGATATCGGTGGGATGGAACAGCACCTGCTGGGCCGTCTGCTTGTCGCCACCTCCAGGAAATTCCGGCAGCGGCTTGCGCTGGCCGTAAACCCAATCTACCAATTTTGGAACGTCGAAACCCTTGTCGTTGTACAGGCCGCCGTGGATGTCGGCAACACCTATGATTTTGTAGCCTGCCTCGTGCATCAGAATCGCGGCCTGTGAGCCGACGTTGCCGAAGCCCTGAATGATCACGCGGCAACCGTCGCGCTTCATCTTGAGTTTCGCCAGCGCGTTGTTGCAGCACATCATCAGCCCGCGACCCGTGGCTTCCTTGCGGCCCTGGGAGCCGCCCAGTTCCAGAGGTTTGCCAGTGACGACCGCCGTGGTGGCCTGTCGCACGTGCATCGAATAGGTGTCCATCACCCACGCCATGGTCTGGTCGTTCGTGCCAATGTCGGGCGCTGGAACGTCGCGCTCCGGACCGAACCATTCGCTCAATTCAGCGGTGTAGCGGCGCGTGATGCGCTCCAGTTCGGTCTTGGAAAGCTTGCTGGGATCGCAAATCACGCCACCCTTGGCGCCGCCAAAGGGAATGTTTACCACCGCACACTTCCAGGTCATCCATGCTGCCAGCGCCCGAACTTCGTCCAGGGAGACGTCCGGCGCGAAACGAATTCCGCCCTTGCCTGGCCCGCGAACCGAGGAATGCAACACCCGATAGCCGATGAAAACTTCGAGTTTGCCGCTATCGAGTGCGACCGGGACGTACACCGTAATTTCTTTGCTGGGATATTTCAGGTAGCGGTAAATTCCCTCTTCCAAACCCAGCTTCTGCGCGGCGACCTCGAAACGCGCTTCGGCTGATCTGTAAACATTCAACTCATCGTGCGTAACCGCAGGCATGACGACCTCCCAAAAGTGCGGACGAATTCGCGATTCTGTTCGCGGTGTAAATGTAATGCCGGTGATGGGCGGCGAAAACGCGCGTCGGAGTCAGCGGTCTTCGCACCGGGCTGCCGTCCGGACAGCGTCGGCCAGTATACGAACCTGGGGCATGGCGGTGCAACAAAAGCATTTTCGAATTCAGAACCGGCGTCTGAAAATTGAAGGCGTTCACTGGGGGCCTTTCGTTTCACTTGCGGCCAATTCTTGCGGCGTGCCTTTTCAATCGCGCACACGGCGCTTCACAAATTCCTCCAGCAGGAGCCGTGTCAGGCGCTGCTGGTCGTGCCGGACAACGCGATTGTAGCGAAGCAGGTCGCCAGTGATGTAGCGCAGCCCCATGCGCTTCAGCTCCGCGGCCGAAGTCTGCACCGGTTCGGCACCCTGTGCGCGATAGCGCTTGAGCACGTGTCGCGGAATCGGCCTGCGATTGATCACTGCGAAATCAAAAAGTCCCTTGCGCGTGTGGTCGTAGATCGCACAAACGTGATCGGCCACGGAGTAGTGCTGTGTCTCTCCGGGCTGGGTCATCAGATTGGCGATGTATACGCGCGTAGCGCGCGAATTGGCAATCGTTTCGGTGACTTGCTCGACGAGCAGGTTCGGAATGATGCTGGTGTAAAGCGAACCGGGTCCCACCAGGATTAGATCCGCTTCGCGAATCGCTTCGAGCACTTCGGGAAGCGGGCGCACGCGATGCGGCACCAGGCGAACGCGGCGGATGCGCTGCCGGGAACGGGAAATATTCGTTTCGCCGGCGACGATGGTTCCGTCCTCCAGTTCCGCCTCGAGCGTCACGTTTTGCGCCGTGGAAGGAAAAATTCGGCCGCGAATCGCAAGGACCTGCGCGGAGACTTGCACGGCCCTGGGAAAATCACCCGTGACGTTGGTCAGAGCCGTAAGAAAGAGATTGCCAAAACTATGGCCCGCGAGCGCGCGCCCCACCGGGAAACGGTATTGAAAGAGCTTGCCGAGAAGATGCTCGTCCTTCGAAAGCGCCACCATGCAATTGCGGATGTCTCCCGGCGGCAAGATGCGGTATTCACGGCGCAACCGACCGGAGCTGCCGCCATCGTCGGTAACCGTCACCACCGCCGCGAGATCCGCGATGGGCTGCTGCGTCTCTTCTTTGGGAATAGCGACGTATTCCTTCAACCCGCGAAGCACGGCCGAAAGGCCGGTGCCGCCGCCTAAGGCCACGATTCGCACCGGGCGAACTTGAAGCTGCGAACTTTTTTTCACCGAAATAACGTCACCGGCGCACTTTGTGGGCAAATTTCACGGAGAAGTACCGTGGATCGTTTCACTTGAAACGCGGAAGTCAGCTCGCCGAACCGTCTCGCTCGGGATAAAGCAATTCGGTAAAGCGCGGGTCTTCTTGCAAGAAAGCGAAATCCTCGTCGTTGCGCGCGTGATAGCGGTTTTCCGGGCGTAGCTGAATCGCGATTTTCAGATTTTGCATAGCGGATTCCGCTTCGCCGGTGAGGCAATCGAGCGCCGCCATCGCATAGACGATGTGATCCGCCTTCGGCGCGGACTTGCGCGCGCGATCTAGGTGCTCGCGCGCTTCGTCCCAGCGCCCCAGGTTCATCAACGCTACGCCTTGGGTATAGTGCTCTTCGGCAGACTTTAGGGCCGGGATAGGAGGGCGTGAAATGCGCTGCTCACAGATGCGGATGTGCATCTTGGCGCGGTCCCCGAGTTCCTTGCTGGGACCCTCCAGCACGCGTTCCAGGGTCTGCTTGGCTCGCTGGAACTTCTGCTGCTGAAAGTACTTAAGAGCTTCCTCGTAGAATTTCAGTTGCGCTAGCTTGGCGGGAGCGTCAGGGTCGGGCGGGGCGGCTTTCGCCTTCGCGCTGACCTTTATCGCCTTTTTTTTCAGTAGCTTATGGCTTTTGCTGGCGGCTTGTGTGGTTCGGATCGCGCGACGCTTCACGTGGTACTCTCCGCAGAACTACACTGGAACATAGCAAAAGCGCGTAGGCGCGTCAATGCAGCGAATTTGGGACCATCCCACCTGACGGGAGAGGGTTGCAGCGCCTGCCTCAGGGATACACTCGATACGTGATAGGCAGGCTGGGGGGCCGGGCGATCATCGTGTGCACTTTACTCACCTCAAGCCGCTCGGGATAGCCGGAAAAAGATGAAACGCGAAAAGCAGCACGCGCCCACGACTCTGCAAGAATCTCCGGCAATTAACAAGCGGGCCGACGAAAAAAGTGGAAGAGCGTCTGGCGATTGGCCGCGATCTTGTTTACGAAACGATCCGGCGTGAAGGAGAGGAGGAATTCAAGCGCTCGTCCACCGCACTGGCTTGGTCTGGCCTCGCGGCCGGACTTTCAATTCTTACTGATTGGATTGGGCCTCGGCGGCTTCAATCACGTCATCGCCGGTTCCACCAAGCAGTTCCATCTAGTCGTGACCGGGGTGGAAAGTTGGGGCGCATACTTCATGCAATTCTTCGCGCCGACTCTGCTCGGAAATATAATTGGCGGAGTGTCGCTTGTTGTGTTTCTGGGTCATGCGCAAGTCGTCGCCGGAAAAGACAACGTGGCGCAGTCGAAATGAATGGGCGTCGCACAATGTAACCAGGGCTTTGCGGGATAGACTTTCAATTCGTCGCAGCCGCTGCCTTGGCGATCCGCCCACCCGAGCCGGCCGGGTCCCGTGTTTGATCAGCCTTCGAATGTACGTCCAGGTAGGGCAGCTTTAAGGGCGCGTCCTAGTTCCTCGGGTTGTCTATTGCGAAGCAGGGCTACCGGGGCGGGTTGGCCGCAGGCAGGGGCCCATGCTATAAGTACGAGGCTGCCTAATCTGAGGAAATTGTGCCGTTTATAAATTTTCCCGCGAGAGAGATTAACTGCAAGCTTGTCTACTACGGCCCCGGCCTCGGGGGGAAGACCGCGAATTTGCAATGGGTCTACGAGCACACCGGAGCGAATCAAAAGGGAAAGATGGTTTCGCTCGCGACGGAGACCGATCGCACGCTTTTCTTCGATTTTCTTCCGCTGGACTTAGGGACGGTGCGCGGATTTCGCACGCGCTTTCATTTGTACACGGTGCCCGGGCAGGTTTTCTATGAGGCCAGCCGACGGCTGATTCTGAAAGGCGCCGATGGCGTGGTGTTCGTCGCGGATTCGCAGGAAGAGCGGCTCGATGCGAACCTGGAAACGCTCGACAATTTGCGCGAACATTTGAAAGATCACAATCTTGATTTCGCGACCATCCCCTACGTGCTGCAACTTAATAAACGAGACCTGCCGAACGTGCTGCCCGTCGCCGAATTGCAGAAACATCTCCTCGTGAAAGGCGAGCCGACCGTCGAGGCCGTGGCCGTCACCGGCCAAGGCGTATTCGACACGCTAAAAGAAGTCGCGAAATTAGTCCTCGCCGATTTGAAGAAGAACGCTTAGGACGCCTTAGTAAAGGTGAAAGGTAACCTCGACCGTTTGCAGCACTGCGCCTGGCTGGCCGTCGGGCCCGGTGGCGGGCTTGAATTTCCAGCCCTTCACGGCGTTGATTGCTTGCTGATCCAAACCGCATGGAAGTGCCTGCTCAATCGAAATTCTCTCCGCTGTCCCATCCGCCCCAATTACGACTTTAAGTCGCACAGTGCCTTGGGCCTCCGCTTCGACGGCCGCGTCGGAATATCGGACAACAGGGCAATGCACGCACGAAGGATAGGAATAACCTTGCTTCCCGGCTGAGGCAGGCAGGGTTTTCATTCGCGACTCTTCATCCTTCGCCCACACAGTTTTATCCTCGCCAAAGGATGCAGCCACCTTAGGTGCAGGCTTCGACAGGCTTCGTGAGGGCTATCGCCAGCTGACTATCAGGGTTGGAGCGTTCGTAAGAATCCGTGATGAGGACAACGGTATGCCCCGATCCGCTTGAGCCCTTCTCGATTGCCTGGGCCACATCCGCAGCCAGAGAGTTGAAATCGTAGACTTCTTGACCGAGCGCACTGACCGGCGTGAGTGACATCAAAACGCTTATGAAGAGGGAGGCAAACACGGTCCGATGTAAGTGGCCGGCTCCGAACCTGCGCAGCGAATTCATGGCCGACCAAGCCTGACGCGTTTACGCGTGCGCGACGCCGCCGCGAAAGGCCCCTACGGCTTTGCTTTCATCGGTGAAGGCGGGGATGGCCTGGATGAGGCGCGTCAATTCGAGGACTTCCTTTACGTGGCCGCTGGGGTTTAGCAGCTTGAGGCCGCCGCCCTGGCGTTCGAGCGTGACGAACGAGCGCACCAGCGTGCTGATTCCCGAGCTGTCAATCTGAGTGACTCCGGCGAGGTTCACTACGATTTCGGAGGGGCCAGCCTCCGCGTACTTGCGCAGTTCGGCGCCCAGAGAGTCATTGCTCGTTCCGATGACGATACGGCCCGCCAGATCGAGGATGGTGACGCTGCCGGATTTTCGTGATGAAATTTGCAGGCCCATGATCGCCTCCCAGGCCGCACGCGCGACCCTGCTAAGTGGCCGCATTATAACCCTTTCGCCGGCTTTCAGAACAAGTTCCCATAACGACCGCGCCGAAAGGCATTTAGCGAGCGGTGTTGAAATTAAAACGGGAGGCAGATGCCAGGTAGCATCCACCTCCCGGGGTGGGTGGGGTGTTGCAAGAGCGCCGCGCTACTGGCCTGCGTGTGGTGGGCCTGACGCTCCAGCAATCCAGCGTTTCCGCCGGAATCCACGAGTGCCACGTTGATTACCATGCGGAGAGAAACGGTGTCAACTGCAATTGCCGGACAATCGGTGGAAAGTCGTCGAATTGCGCCGTTTTTTCCGGTCTGTGCAGGACTGAAACGCCTCGATGGTGACCAAAATTGCCTGCGCCAGACCTTCAGTTAACTGTTGTGGATTTTGATCGGGTACCGGTCCAGGGTTTCGCGAACGCCCGCGAGCCAGGTCCCGCAGAACCTATGGAATGTCGCACGGCCAAACTGAGAGGGGTTTCGATAGATTTTCTGCGGCAACGATTCGGGTCCGGCGATTTCATGCTGCACGGTTACTGTTACCTGTGGAATCCAGCACGGGTGTGGCTGCAGGTCATTTCCGACGCGATAAGGGCACCTCGCGCTAGGCCAAATGACTGGACCGCTGCAATTGGATAATCGGAAGAATCCGGAAAGACTTCTACGGTGAACCGAAATGAACCACGATCGGCGGAAGCTTGGCAGCCAGCTGATCGCGCCTTACTAGCCCTAGTTTCCTGCGGAACTTTGCGAAGGAGGATGGCTCATGAAATATTGGGAAATTCCGTCGGAAAGTTGCACGAGCCCGGCCTTGACGTTGCGGTCTATCGCTTCGACGATGTTTGCAACTGTCTTGCCCTGAACGGGCTCGTCATGCGTATAGGTTTGCGTCCAAACGATGGCCCGAGTGGCGGGCTCAAACAGTTCAAGCTCCAGCGAGAAGCGCGCGACCAATTCCGGCTTATCAACTCCGTACATGGCAATCAGGTGTCCGCGCACGACATAGTCACCGTGAATATTGCTGGAGACTCGAGAAACCGAGCGATACTTGCCCGATGCGCGGAGATCGGCAATGAACAAATCCCGTACCATCTCCACAGGCGGTTCGGACCAGCGATCATACTCATACGTGCCAAGTTCCACCGGTCCCGAGCCATACACCAGGCGATCATCCCGATAGAGAGTGGAAGCAGCGAAACGGCCGACCAGTAGCACCACGGGAAACTGCGCGGGCGAGGAAGTCGCGGGGGCGACATTTGTCTCAATAACGTAATACTTCACGGGACGCGGCGCGCCACATCCGGCGACCGCGATCGCCAGCACTACCAGCGAAGTAAGCTGCATGCGGCTCAACACTCTTTGCTCCTTCCCGCGTTAGGTTGTCGTACGGTTCGTAATTCCTATTTCGGTAAATCCGATCCGGGCTGATGCTCCTTCGGCTCCGACGCACGGATCAAGGTGTACGGCCTGGTCTTAATAGTTTCGGTAAACGCGTTCAAGTTTTCGGTGACGTGGCGCAGGTTATCAATGATGTCGTCCAGATTTTCCTGGTTGCTAGACAGCGTCTCATTCAGGGAACCCAGGACGGCATTCGCCTGGTCCAGCGCCTTGTGGAGATCGAGCACCGCTTGGCGGATATCCGGACGATTTTCCGTCAGCATCCCGTCCAGGTGCAGCAATGTGTCATTGGCCTGATCCGCCGTCTTCTGGAAGCTGGCCACCAGAGGCTTCAAATTTTCTGTGCCCTCGTTTACGTGGCCCAGCGTGGAATGCACCAGCGGGCGGTCTTCCTTCAGCATTCCGCGGACGTCACCCAAGCTGGCGGAGATATTCGCGCGATTCTGGTCGTTCAGCAGGTCATTCACACGATCCAGAGTCACTTTCAGAGTAGTCACGCGATCGTTCAAATTCGCGAGCAGCTGCTGCGCGGACGGGGTTAAACCGGCGAGCTGGTCGGCGATATCGGAAAATCCGGTGTATTCGACGCTCTTCAGCGTGTAACCGCTCGGGGCGCGCGGGGCGGCATTTGTTCCCGGTTTGATGCCCAGAAAATTCTCGCCGAGCGGGCTGGTGCTGGTAATCAGTGCCGTGCTGTCCGTTTTTACCGGAACGCTCGGATTCACGGAAAAATCCACTTTCATCCGCGTGGCATCCTGGGGATCCACCTGCACCTTGCTCACGCGTCCCATGGGCGGGCCGCCCGCATAGCGCACTTCGGTGCCCGGTGCCATGCCGCCGGCATTCTTGAAATAAGCGTGGTAGGGAATATCGCCTTTGTTGAAACTGCCATTAAGAATGAAAAGGGTGGTAATCAGTAAGGCCGCCACTACCAAAACAAAAAGTCCCACGAATGCCTGTTCGCGCTTCGCTTCCATCCGTATCCTCGATGATTCCCGCGTGGTGACTCGCGGGTGGCGCCTTTTAAGTGCCGGGGAGTATAACACGGCACACCAAATCCGCCAGAGATACCCGGCAAAATCTTTGGGGTTTCGGCTTTACTGGCGGGCCGGCGGGACGTCCCCGGTCAGCATCTGCAAATAGTCAATTTCCCCCGTCAATTCCGGCTCCGGCACGCGGTCCAGAAATTGGCGCACGCGCGGTTGCTGACTTTTCTGCAGTTCCTGCGTCGTCGCATTGGCGACGATCACGCCCTTATCCAACACGATCATACGGTCGGCGATCAGGAAAGCGCTGGCCAGCTCATGCGTCACCACCACGATGGTGATGCGAAACGCCTTCTTTAATTTCAAAATCAGCTCGTCAATCCCGGCGGCGATGATGGGATCCAGGCCCGCGGACGGCTCATCGAAAAACAAAATCTCCGGGTCCATAGCCAGCGCGCGAGCGATGGCCGCGCGTTTTTTCATTCCCCCGCTCAATTGCGCGGGCGTGTAATTTTCGAATCCGGAGAGGCCCACTTGGTCGAGCTTCAGCCGCACCATGATTTCGATGGTGGAATCGTCCAGGCGCGTATGTTCGTGCAGAGGCAGCGCCACGTTCTCTCCCACAGTCATGGAGCCAAACAGCGCTCCCCCTTGAAACGACATACCCATCTTCTTGCGTAATTCATCGCGCTCGTCTTCGGAGATCGAGGCGAAGTCTTTCCCTTGAATCCAGATCTCACCGGAGCTGGGAGTTTCCAAGCCGACCAAAGTGCGCAACAGCGTGCTTTTACCGGACCCCGAACCTCCCAAGATCACCATGGTCTCGCCGGCGGGAACTTCAAAATTAATGCCGTGAAGAATTTCACGCTCGCCGTATTTCACGCGCAAGTTGCGAACGGAAATAGCGACGCCGTTGGTCGCTTGCGGCGCGACGGGTTTGGGGGTGAGAGATGAAGTCATGGGAGCTTACCGGGGCGCCGTGATGTAAAAGATCGTGGTGAAAATCAAGTCCACCATCACCACCATGAAAATAGACTTCACCACCGCCGAAGTGGTCGAGCGGCCCACTTCTTCCGAACCAAGCCCGGTCGAAAAACCTTCCTGGCATCCGACCGCCGTTATCACCAGCCCGAACATAACTGCCTTGATCAGGCCGTTGATAATGTCGGTTTTCGCCAGCGCTTCCAAAGTGGCTTGTATGTAGCTGCCCCATGTGAAGCCCGCAGTGGCAACACCGAACAGGCCGCCACCCAGGACACCCATGAAATCAGCCCAACAGGTGAGGCAGGGTACCATCAGGATCATCGCTAGGAATTTCGGAGCCACCAGGAAGTGCACTGGCTCCAGCGCCATGGTCTCCATGGCATCAATCTCTTCGTTCACCTTCATCGTCCCGATTTCGGCGGCGAATGCCGATCCCGAACGGCCAATCACCACCACGGCTGTCATCAGCGGGCCGAGCTCGCGAGTCATGGAAACCGCCACGGCGCTCGCCACCATGTGCATCGCGCCGAACTTGCGAAGTTCGTAGGCGGCGTTGAGAGCAAGAATGGTGCCGATGAAGAAGGAAATCAGGGAAGTGATGGGAAGAGCTTCCACGCCCACTGCCATGGCTTGATGGACGGCGCGGGCGAAGTGAAATTTCTTGCCCTGAAATGGCGCGATGAGGACGGCCCGCGCGGCGCCGCCGGACAAACGCGCCAAGCCCCCTAAATACGCCAGACCGTTGATGGTGGCCGCGCCAATGCTGTCTGTGAATGGCATCTGTGATTCCGGACGGGTGAAATCTTCCGATGGAACCCGAGCCAATACCGCCCGGAAAGTTATCGGGCAGGAGCCACGTTCGGGCTGCCGCCGCGCAATGCTTCTTCCTCGGTGTTATATACCTCAAAAACCTTAATCAGCCGAGTTAATTCGAGCACTTCGCGCGCCGTCCGGCTTAACCCGAAAAGAGCGAAGGTGCTCTTCAAGTCGCGCGAAACCTTCAGGCCCTCGACCAGCGAGGCCACCCCGGCGCTGTCAATATATCGGACCTTCTCGAGGTTCACGATAACGCGCGGCACCTTTTGGGTCTTCAATAAGTCCATCAGGACTTTACGGACTTGCGGTGAATTGTACAGAGTGATGTCGCCGATGACGTCCACGATCGTGGCCGTACCGGACTGGCGCGTGGAAATATCCATCAGGGTTGACCCCCCGCGGGGAATAGAGTGTTTTGCCAGAGATTCCCCTTGGATGCAATCACTTTTCCGCAGTAGACGGGCCGCGTCAGCTATTTGCGATTGTCCAGAGGCACGTAGTCGCGAAGGTCATAGCCAAGGTATACCTGGCGGGGCCGGGAAATTTTCTGCTCCGGATCGAGAAGCATCTCTTCCCATTGCGCGATCCATCCCGATGTGCGCGGGATCGCAAACAGCACCGGGAACATGGTCACCGGGAAACCCATGGATTGATAAATCAAGCCGGTGTAGAAGTCCACGTTGGGATAGAGCTTGCGCTTCACGAAGTATTCGTCTTCCAGGGCGATGCGCTCGCATTCCAGCGCGATTTCGATCAGCGGATTTTTCCCCATTACATCGAACACTTCGTAGGCGATGTGTTTCACGATGCGGGCGCGCGGATCGTAATTCTTATAAACGCGATGCCCAAAACCCATCAGCAATTTTTCGCCGGCCTTTACGCTCTTGATGTACGCCGGAATGTTGTTCACCGAACCAATTTCCAGCAGCATGCGCAGGACGGCTTCGTTGGCGCCACCGTGCAGCGGGCCGTAGAGCGCGGCGGTGGCGGCGGCCGTCGCCGAGTAGGGATCCACGTGCGAGCTGCCCACCACGCGCATCGCCGTCGAAGAACAATTCTGCTCGTGATCGGCGTGCAAAATAAAAAGAATATCCAAGGCGCGCTCGAGCGTCGGGTTTGGGCGATATTTCAACTCGGTGGTGCGGAACAGCATGTTCAGGAAATTGCCGCAGTAAGTGAGATCGTTGTCCGGATACACAAACGGCATGCCCAAGGTGTGCCGGTAGGCGAACGCCGCGAGCGTGGGCATTTTACCGATTAGGCGGTAAGTCTGCTTGCGCCGCGATTCGGGATTGAAGATGTCTTTGGCGTCCGGATAAAAAGTGGAAAGCGCGGCAACCGTGGAAATCAACATGCCCATCGG
The DNA here is from genome assembly GCA_963795005.1 of uncultured Acidobacteriota bacterium. Classification (GTDB taxonomy): domain Bacteria; phylum Acidobacteriota; class Terriglobia; order Acidiferrales; family UBA7541; genus Palsa-295. The sequence continues at coordinate 140,871 of CAWCGE010000013.1, forward strand.
ATGCGCGTCGTAGTGAAAACCGTCGATGAATTTCTTGATGCTCTCGTGGATGAACGTGTGGTGCGTGATGTGGTACGTCCAGTCCGCCAGCTGCGATTTTGTCGGCAGTTCGCCATACAGGATTAGATAGGCGGTCTCCCCATAAGTGCTTTTTTCCGCGAGCTCTTCGATCGAGTAGCCGCGGTACCGCAAAATTCCTTTGTCGCCGTCAATATAGGTAATCTTGCTCGAGCACGATGCCGTATTGGTGAACGCCGGGTCGTAACCCATCAAACCAAAATCGCCGTCGTGCACTTTGATCGGCCGCAAATCCAGCGCGCGGACAGTCTCGTTCTTGATGGGAAGTTCGAATTGGCGTCCCGTCCGGTTATCAATGACGGTCAATGTGTCGCGTTGAATCGCGGCGGGAGATTCGTTGCTGATTAGCGATCCTGGTTTGGTCGGATTCATTACCGGACCTCTCGAAGCGCAGGCGTGGACTCAGCGCGGTTCGCTTCTAGCTAGAATGTACACCAAATTTGTGCAAGCGCGGAATCGGTTTCGCTGTCGGCACGCGAAAAGCAACATTTGTTTCCGTACGGATCCGTATGGAGCAAACCGCCGATGCCTCCTAACCCCTTACTCGCCGGTCTTCAGTTGCCGGAGACAGGCGTCTTCGCGGCGCACGCGCATGGCCGTCGCAGTAACACGATGCCGGTACTCAAACGTACCGGTCAGCTTCCCGCGAATCAGCCATCCGCCGAACAAACTTCCAAGCAAGCCAAATGGCAGTTCGTACACGATGCGGTCTTCGAGACGGCAAGCTTCCGGGCCGTCAGGAATGAACAAGTGCGTATGCTCCCAACGACGGAACGGGCCGGCAGTCTGCACGTCCCGGAATTGCCGGCCTTCGCGGTAGTCACGGTGCTCGAATTTCCAGAGTATGGGAAACGGGCCAAACCGTACCCGGAGCATGCCGTGGTCACCGTCACGGATTCCTTGCGAAGGCTCTAGGACTTCCATCGCCTCCCACGGTGGCGTCAGCCGCTCGAGCGCGCCAGGCTCGGCGTGCCAACGAAAAACTTCCTCTGCCGGAGCTTCGATTCTCGATGAGTACACGAAAAGCTTTCCGCGCGCCATATGTAGAACATCATGAGGCAAGAACTTGCACTTCGTCTACCCGTCCGCGCCTGCGCTTGCGAATTCCACGACGCGAGATCTCTTCGGCCGATGCCGGAAATTTTTTAGCGCGGCACGATCTTCTGTTCGCCTGCGCCCGCTGGCACCGGAGAAGTTGTAGTCAAGTCCTGCGGCGTCGCCAGCTCGGAACGGTTGCGCCCATGCTCTTTCGCGCCGTACCGCGCGTCGGCCGCTAGGCGCAGCATTTCTTGAGGATCGAGTGGACGGGCGGGTGGACGGGCGGCATGGCAAAGCTCGCGGTGATCGCGATGGGAATAGAATCCACGGCCACCGACTGCACCTCAATCGCGCGGCGGACGCGCGTGCCAGTCAATCGAAATCACGTCTCCCAACGACACCTGCTCGGTCGCCAGCAGACTCGCCAGCGGATACACCACGTGCCGCTCGATGGCGCACTTCAAATGCCGCGCCCCGGCGAATTCAATCCGGCGCGAAGTACCCGGTACAAGTCCACCACCTCCTGCACCGCTTCGTCCTGCCCCACGATTTTTTCGCGAACCCGCGATTCGAAGTGGTGACACTGAGCACTGCGGCGCCCTGGGTCCAACTGACGTCCCTCAGACGCGTCCATTTTTGCCTCCCGCCCGTCCACCGGCGTCGCCGAATCCGCAAATGGCTAATCGGGAAAATCGCGGACGGAACCACAGACAACCATGCAGAACCGTGGCCAAAGACGTCCTAATAAATTGCGCGCAACACGCCTGTAATCAATGAACTGCTGCGGCGGGAGTAATAAGCCTCGAGGCCCGAAAGAGGAATGAATCTTTCAACCGGGACGCACCGTTCCGCTGTGCTACGGTGTTAACGTAGTGTTAAAAAACATCTTCGCCCATCTTCAACGTCTTGCTTCCGAGGCCCCGTTCCCGTATGGTGTGTGCGATTCCCCGAGAAGAAACTAAATGAAACGTGTCCTGGTAATCGAAGACGACAAAGACATCGTCGAACTGGTGCGGTATAATTTGGAAAAGGACGGCTATCAGGTTGCCTCCAGCGGAGACGGCGCCACCGGTCTCGCGCAAATCAGGAAAGCCGCGCCGGACCTCCTCCTTCTCGACCTGATGCTGCCTAAGCTCTCTGGTCTGGAAATCTGCAAGGAAGTTCGCAAGGACGTGACCCTGAACCGCATTCCGATCTTGATTCTCACGGCCAAGGGCGAGGAGGCGGATCGCGTCGTTGGTCTCGAGCTCGGCGCGGATGACTACGTCACCAAACCGTTCAGTCCGCGCGAACTGGCCGCACGCGTCAAGGCTTTGCTGCGCCGCGCGGAGCCCGGAACGCCCTCCGAAAAACCCATCGAAGTCGGCGCGCTGCGCATTGATCCCGCGGCGTATCGCGTTACACGCACCGGCAAACCCGTACCCATGAGCACGCTCGAATTTCGCCTGCTGTATTTTCTGGCAGCGCGGCCAAATCGCGTCTTCACCCGCGACCAGCTACTCGACGCGGTCTGGGGCACCGAACGCTTCGTCACCCCACGCAGCGTGGATGTGTACGTACGCCGCCTGCGCGAAAAAATCGAAACGGATCCGCAGCACCCTTTGTTCATGAAAACCATTCGCGGCGCGGGATACCTCTTCGAAACCCGTGCAAGCTAGACTGTTCTGGAAGCTCGGCCTCGCCTACGCCGCCCTGCTCATCGTTGTCTTGTTCGCCGTGGACCTTTACTCGGTCCGCGTAATCCGCAGCCAAGCCATCCGCTCGGCCAACGATGCGCTCGGTTCGCTCCTGAAACTCGCCCTCGCAAATCCCCCAACTTCGGCTGATCCCGCAACACTCCAGAGCTGGTCGGAACGGGTAGCCCAGAGCGGCGCTCGCGTCACGGTCGTTGACAGCACCGGCCGCGTTCTGGCCGATTCAGCCGCCGATCCCGAAAAAATGGAAAACCACGCGGATCGCGTCGAGTTTCAAGAGGCGCTCGCGAGCGGCTCGGGGCAATCGGTGCACCGCAGCATCACGCTCGATCGTGAATTGGTTTATCGCGCCGAGCGCTATCAAGCGCCGGGAAATTCTCCGATCGTTATCCGCTTGGCCCTCCCTCTCGCGCAAGTGGATCTTTCCGTTGTCGAACTGCGGCAGAGGCTTCTCGTGGCCACCCTGTTGATGCTGGTGCTCGGCGTGGTCGTTTCCCTGTCGTTTGCGCGAATGTTCGCTGCGCGCGTGGACCGATTGAAGCATTTCTCGCAGCGCATCGCGGAAGGCGACTTCCGTCCCTTGCTGCGCGAAGGCCCGCGCGATGAACTTTCCGACTTGGCCGACAGCCTGAATCAAACGGCGGCGCGCCTCGATCGCGAAATCGGCTTGTTGAGCGGTGAGCGCAATCGCTCCGGCGCGATCTTGCGCAGCATGGTGGAAGGCGTAGCCGTCATTGACGCGCAAGAGCGGCTCGTTTTCTACAACCGCGCATTCTCGGAAATATTCAATGTGCAGGGAATCAGCGGTGAAGGGCGCGCGCTCATCGAAATCGTGCGCAATTCGGAATTGTTGGCGCTGATCCGCAAGGCGCTGCGAGGGGACGAGGGGCTGCAAAGCGATATCGTCATGGGCATCACGCAAACGCAAAGCTTTGCCGCGACGGCAGCTCCCGTGAAAGCGCTGGAAGCTTCCACATCGGCCCGGACGCCGGCGGAGAAGCCTTCCGGCGCAGTGGTGGTGCTGCATGACGTCACCGAGTTGCGGCGATTGGAGCGGGTGCGCCAGGACTTCGTCGCCAACGTCTCGCACGAATTCAAAACTCCGCTTACAGCAATTCAGGGTTTCGCGGAAACACTCCTTGCCGGAGCGCTCGATGACCCCGGGAATAACCGCCGCTTCCTTGAAATCATCCGCAACCATGCCATTCGCCTGGCTCGGCTCACCAACGATCTGCTGAAACTCGCGCGCATTGAAGCCGGAAAATTGGAAGTAGAGTATTTCACGGTGGGACTCATGGAGTTGATAGAAGCCTGCGCCGAGACGACTCTGTTAAGAGCCAGCCGCAAAGACATCACGCTGGAGATTGAAGTCCCTCCGAAGCTACCCCCCGTCCGCGGCGATGCAGGTCTGCTGCGAGACGTGCTGCAAAACCTGCTGGACAACGCCATCCAATACACTCCACAAGGAGGACATATTCGCGTGACGGCTGACGCCGGTGACCAGGCCGCCGTCGTCACCGTCGCAGACACCGGCATCGGAATTCCGCTCGCCGACCAGGAACGCATTTTCGAGCGATTTTATCGCGTGGACGCAGCGCGTTCGCGTGAAGCGGGCGGCACAGGATTGGGGCTATCCATTGCCAAACATATTGTCGAAGCCCACGGTGGACAGCTGTGGGTGGAGAGCGCCATCGGCGAAGGCTCGAGATTCTCATTCTCGATTCCGCTCGATTTGTAGTTTTCCCGCACGCTGCTATGTCTTCAAATATTTACGTGCAGTTTATCCTCTTGAAATCCTCAGACGCCATCCTGTACACGGGAATATTTAAGCAGCCGGGGCCTGCCGGGAGGATGTGCAAAGTGGCGAACAGCAAAACAAACGGTGACGGAATTTTTCAAAGCGTCCTGGTGAATTACCTGATGTCGCAGGCGCGCACGGTGGAGGCATCGGTGAATCGCGCGCTCTGGGCGCTGCTCGAACGCAACGAGCGGCTGGCCAGCGAAGTATTTCTCACCGAACCACGCATTAACGAAATGGAAATTTTGATAGACGAGCACGCCATCCGTATGTTGCGCCAAGGAAACCTGCTGGATACCGACGCCCGGCTCATCGTCGCAACCTTGAAAATCAATAACGACCTCGAGCGCATGGGCGACCTGGCCGTGAACCTCAGCGAGCGCGCTATATCGCTTTCGGCCATGCACGATGTCGATGTTCCGGCCGATCTCGAACCCATGACCACCGCCGTGCGCGCCATGGTTTCGAAGTGCCTGGGGGCGCTCATCTATCAGAACGTTGACTTGGCCACGCAGGTTCTGGAAAGCGATGACGTGGTGGATCAATACCGCGACCAGGTTTTCGAATCCTTACTCGCCGGCATGACCGAAAACCCAGCGTTGGCCGCGCCGAACCTGCATTACGTCCTGGCCTCGCGCCACCTCGAGCGCATCGCGGATCACGCCACAAATATCGCCGAGGACATTCTGTTTTGGGTGCGCGGCCTCGAAGTAAGGCATGGGCGGGCGAAACAGATGGAAATCAACGCCGAAAACGCGGAAGCGGCCGGGGCATTGTAACGAATATTTCACGCCCTGATCATTCAGGGTTCAATCCCGTGCTTTAGAGTACAAACTGTTCAAGTATGAGGGTTGGCCGGGAAATCGGATGCAAGTTTTGAGGAACTCGCGCGCGGAGTCAGCGCGGTAACGAGCCCTCCCAAGTTCCTGCGCGGCAGCATCTGCGCCGGGAGCAACGCAGCAAGTACCTCTCACTCGCGAGGCGCAGCTCGTCCACACCCCCGGGGCTGCGCCTCTACCCCCTCTTCTAGCGAGCGCTGATTTCACTTCCAATTCGCGCCGATGTAACACGGCTGTAACATTGCAGTCAAAAAATGGTATCGAGGAGAATCCGAAGACATGAAGAAAACCATGCTGGTTGTGTCGCTCCTGCTCGGTACCGCCGCGATTATTGCAGCTGATAGCGGAACGGTGCTGCTCAATGCCGCCGGTGCTACTTTTCCTAACCCAATCTATTCCAAGTGGTTCGATGTTTACCATACGGCCCATCCCAATGTTCAGATCAATTATCAGCCTATCGGTTCTGGTGGCGGTATCCGTCAATTACTGGCTGGCACGGTTGATTTCGGCGCGTCGGATGGCCCGATGAACGACGAACAACTGGCGCAGGCCAAATTCAAGATCCTGCATTTCCCCACGGTGCTGGGGGCGGACGTGCCCAGCTACAACATTGCCGGAATCACCGGCGAATTGAATTTCACCCAGAAGGCTCTTGCCGGCATCTTCCTGGGTACCATTACCAAATGGAATGATCCGGAAATCGCCAAGGCGAATCCGGGCGTGAATTTGCCGAACGTTGATATCGTCGTCGTGCACCGTTCAGACGGCAGCGGCACGACTTACATTTGGACCGACTTTCTCTCGAAGATCAGCGACGAGTGGAAGAATAAAGTAGGAAAAGGCACCTCGGTGAATTGGCCGGTTGGCTTAGGCGGCAAGGGCAACGAAGGTGTTTCCGGCTTGGTGAAGCAAACCCCCAACGCCATGGGTTACATCGAACTAGTGTACGCCGTGCAGAACAGCATCGCGTACGGCAAAGTCCAGAATACCGCGGGGAAATTCGTCAAAGCCGATCTGGCCAGCGTCACTGCGGCAGCTTCCGGCGCCGCCAAGAGCATCCCCGATGATTTCCGCGTCTCGATCACCGACGCTCCCGGTGCAACCTCCTACCCAATTTCCAGTTTCACCTGGCTGCTGATTCCGGCGCACATCGAAGACGCCGCGAAGCGGGACGCCATCAAGGGCTTCCTGAAGTGGATGCTGACAGATGGTCAGAAATACAATGAAGGTTTGACTTATGCGCAGCTTCCCAAAACCGTCGTCGAAAAGGAAATGAAAGCCATTTCGCTGGTTCAATAGCCCCCTAATGTCGGCCACTGCCACTACCATCGCGCACGAGGTCCCGCCTCACACGGGACTTCGTGCTTTTGTTCGCAAGTTGCGCAGCGGCGACGAGATCGCTCATCTGATTACGCTCGTGTTTGCGGCGGGAATTCTGCTCATCACCTCGCTGCTCGTAATTGAATTGTGGAGAACGTCGCACCTATCGCGCGCAAAGTTCGGCTGGATGTTCTTCTGGACCCGCACGTGGGACCCAGTCTTTGACAATTTTGGCGCGGCGCCCTTTATTTACGGAACCCTGGTAACCTCGGCTGTCGCGCTGATCATCGCCGTGCCGCTGGGCCTCGCCAGCGCCATCTTCCTTTCCGAACTCGCGCCGCGGAAGATCAGCGATATCATTTCGTTTTTGATTGATTTGCTCGCCGCCGTGCCCAGTGTTATTTACGGCCTGTTGGGAATTTTTGTGGTGGTGCCACTGATGCGCTCGGTTCTGGGACCCGCCATCAAGGGCGTTCTGGGATTTACCCCGCTGTTTTCTGGACCCAACTACGGGGTCGGCTTTCTGACGGCTGGAATCGTTCTGGCCATCATGGTTGTGCCGTTCATCATTTCCGTTTCGCGCGAAGTCTTGCTCACCGTGCCGCGCGAGCAGCGCGAGGCTGCGCTGGCGCTGGGCGCCACGCGCTGGGAGGCTACCTGGCAGGCGGTGGTGCCCTGGGCGCGCACCGGGATTATGGGCTCGGTATTTCTGGCACTGGCGCGCGCATTGGGTGAAACCATGGCCGTCACCATGGTCATCGGCAATGACCCGAAAATTATGGCGTCCCTATTCGCCCCCGGCTATACCATCGCCTCCGTCATCGCCAACGAATTTACCGAAGCGACCGGCGATTTGTACCTGAGCGCGCTGATCGAATTGGGTCTGGTGCTGTTCTTGATGACTTTCATCCTCAACGGCCTCGCTCGGATTCTGATTGTTGCTACCGAACGCGGCGGAGGCCGCCCCGCATGAGCAGCCCGCGCATTCTTTGGCGCAAGTCGGTTAATTTCGTGATGCTGACTCTCACGGGAATCGCCGCTCTCGGCGTGGTCTCGGTGCTATTCCTAATCCTGGGCTATTTGATCTGGAATGGTGGTTCATCGCTTAGTCTCAACTTCTTCACACAGCTTCCCAAACCGGTCGGCGAGACGGGCGGTGGCATGGCCAACGCGATTGTTGGCAGTTTGAAGCTGCTTTTTCTGGCGGCGATCATGGGATTGCCGTTCGGCCTACTGGCGGGTGTCTATCTTGCGGAATTTGGCGGAAAGACTTTCTCTTTTGTCGTGCGCTACACCACGGACCTGCTGAACGGCGTGCCTTCGATCGTGATCGGCATTTTCGCTTACTCCCTCGCGGTCCTGCCCGTGAAACATTTCTCGGCTCTCGCGGGCGGCGTGGCCTTGGCTATCATGGTGATTCCCATCACGGTGCGCAGCACCGAGGAGTTCTTGCGCGCCGTACCGGGGAGCATGCGGGAAGCCGCCATGGCGTTGGGCGCCAGCCAGTGGAAGACGATCGTCACCGTAGTCCTTCCGGCCGCAAGCGGCGGCATTCTGACGGGGATGCTGCTGGCTCTGGCGCGCGTGGCGGGCGAGACGGCGCCCTTGCTGTTCACGGCCTTCAGCAATCGCTATTGGAGCCAGGGCTGGGGACAGCCGATCGCCTCATTACCGGTCATGATCTATACCTACGCGATTGCGCCGTATGACGACTGGCACCGGCAGGCCTGGGCGGCGGGGCTGGTCCTTTTGGGTTTAGTCCTGCTGTCTAATCTGGGCGCGCGGTTTATACTGGCGCGCACTAAAGTCGTCTAACCACAGGCAGGGATCGAATCGTGAGTGGTGCACCTCAATCCGCGCTATCAGCAAGAGCACTGAGAGATCCAGCGCATATGGAAAAAACGACGTCACCAACGACCGAGCAGTCGCTGCGCCTGAAGATTTCGAACCTGAATTTTTTCTACGGTCCGAAACAGGCCGTCTTTGGCTTGAGCCTGAACATTCCCACGAACCGCATCACCGCGCTCATCGGGCCTTCGGGCTGCGGCAAGTCCACATTCCTGCGCACGTTGAATCGCATGAATGAAACCATCCGTAACACGCGGGTGGAAGGCGCGGTTCTTCTCGACGGCCAGGACATTCTCGGAATGGATGTGGTCGGGTTGCGGCGCCGAGTCGGCATGGTCTTCCAGCGGCCCAATCCGTTTCCGAAATCCATCTACGAAAATGTGGCCTACGGACTGAGAATCAATGGATACAAAGGACGGCTCGACGATCTCGTCGAAAAGAGCCTGCGGCGCGCGGCGTTGTGGGAAGAAGTAAAGGACTACCTCAAAAAGTCGGCCTTCGCTCTCTCCGGCGGCCAGCAGCAGCGCCTGTGTATCGCCCGCGCCTTGGCGGTAGACCCCGAAGTGCTTCTGCTCGATGAGCCCTGCTCGGCGCTCGATCCCGTGACCACCGCGAAAATCGAAGAGTTGATGTTTCAATTGAAAGATAGTTGCACCATGGCGATTGTGACGCACAATATGCAGCAAGCGGCACGCGCCAGCGACTACACGGCGTTCATGCTCGATGGAAAGCTGATCGAACACAGCGAAACTTCCAAGCTGTTTACTACGCCGAAGGATCCTCGCACCGAGGCGTACATCACCGGCCGCTTCGGATGAGATGCGATCGGTTTCGGCGCGACGGGCCCGGCAGTGGCACGACGAACTGAGGAACCATGGAACGACATTTTGTTCACGACTTGGAAGAACTGAAGCAGCGGCTGCTGTGGATGGGGAGCCTCGCCGAGCGCGCGGTCCATCAGGCCGTGCACGCGGTCCTGGACGCCGAAGAGCACCTCGCCGAAACCGTTCTCACCGAAGAAGATGCGATTAATGAGATGCAGATCGAGATTGACGAGCGTGTCCAGCGCCTGCTCGCGTTGCAGCAGCCGATGGCCGCCGACCTGCGTTTTCTACTCGCCGTTTCGCGCATTAATGGCGACCTCGAACGAATCGGCGACCAGGCGGTGAATATCGCGCAATCCGCCATGCGCATCCTGCGTCACCCGCAGGTAAAACCCTACGTGGACCTGCCGCGCATGAGTGAAATCGCCGAAGCCATGGTGCGCGATAGTCTGAACGCCCTGGTGCGCGCCGATCAGGACCTCGCGCAAAGTGTGCTGCGCCGCGATGATCAAGTCGACCGCTTGCGCGATCAGCTTTTCCGCGAGTTGCTAACCTACATGATGGAAGATTCCGCGCAGGTCTTCGCGGCCTTCGAATTGATCCTCGTCGCCAAGAATCTGGAACGCATCGGAGACCACGCCACCAACATCGCCGAAGACGTGATCTACTTCGTGGCCGGCCGCGACGTCCGACACCCCGCCCTCGACCGTCGATAGTCCTTGAGGAAACAGCCTGCAGGGAGTGTAACGTTTCTTAAATTCGCGTGAGCGCGGTGGCCTCATCCTCGGCCAAATCCAAAATCGAATCGAGCCGCACCATCTTCAACAGCATCATCACCCGTTTGTTGGGCGCAAAATAGGTGGCCTTGCCGCCGGCACGTTTCAAGGTGGTAAAAGCCCGCACCAGCGCGCCGATGCCCGAACTATCCAGCTCCGTAACCCCTGCCAGATTCACGGCAATATGAGTGGTCCCATTGTCCAGCAGTTGCTGCACCTGATTGCGGAACGCTTCCTCGGCGTCGCCGAGTTTCAGTGCCCCATCCAGATCCAATATCGTTGCGTTGCCCGCTTTGCGGATGCGGATATTCACATGTACCTCGCTGCGCTGTGCAAAGCTAACCGAATTGCGCCCGCCAATCAAGAGGATGCGCGAAAGTCCAGCAGCGCGATTGCAAGTTCCTCCACCCCGCGCCTGATTTCCTTCGCATCGACTGCGGCAAATCCCAATTGCAGTCCCTCCCGCGCCATCCGACCGTGGGCATACCGGCTTAGCGGCGTTACTTCGACATCCCGCTTCGCCGCCGCGTTCGCGGCTGCCTGGTCATCCATCCCGCATGGCAACCAACCCACCGTTTGCAATCCCGCCTCGATATTCGAAATTTCCAATAGTCCCGCCAGGCGCTGTCGCGCGCTTTCCAGCAGCGTGGACAATCTCTCTGCGTACACCTCGCGCATCCGTCGCAAATGCCGGCCGAAATGCCCTTCGGTAATGAAATCGCAAAGCACTGCCTGCTCCACCAGCGGCGCGTGACGGCTCGTCACCGAGATCGCCGCCGCAAAATAGTCCAGCAGGTCCGGCGGAATCACCAAATAGCCCAAGCGCAGCGACGGAAACATCACTTTGCTGAAACTTCCCGCGAAGAGCACCTGACCATTCCGATCGAGCCCTTGCAGCGCCGGCACGGGACGCCCCGAGTAGCGATACTCGCTGTCGTAATCATCCTCGAAGATCAACGCGCCGGATTTCCGGGCCCATTCGAGCAATTCCAGGCGTCGCGGCAGACTCATCGTGATTCCCAGAGGAAATTGGTGGCCGGGTGTAACGTACACAAGGCGCGCTCCGCGTAAAAGGGTGCTCCGCAATGCCATGCCCTCGTCATCCACGCGTGCCGCGGAAATTTTCGCGCCGACAGCCTCGAACGCGATCTTGGCGCCGGGATATCCCGGATCCTCCCTGCACACGCGATCGCCGGGATTCAGAAAAAGCCTCGCCGCCAGATCAAGCGCTTCCTGCACCCCGGAGACAATCGCGACCTGCTCGGCCACGCACTTCACCCCGCGCGACGCGCCCAGATAATCCGCCACCGCTTCGCGCAGCGGACCGTATCCCAGCGGATCGCACCCCAGCAAAAGACTCGCCGACGCCCTTCGCCAGCGGCGCGCCGTGAGCTGCGCCCATAAGGATGTCGGGAAAAGCTCCAACGCCGGCAGGTTTGCGCGAAAGGCCCGGCTGCGGCGAATTTCAAAACCCCTGAACAGCTTCACGCGCCGCCCGTAGTCCGCCATACGGCGCCGCTGCTTTCGTTGCGCGCGCGGTTCCGCGTCGGCCTTACGGCCGACTTGCAGCAAATCGTCCGGCAAGACCTTACTCACGTACGTACCGGACCCCACGCTGCCTTCCGCGTATCCCTCGGACTTCAATTGCTCGAACGCGCTGACAATGGTGCCGCGCGAAAGTCCATACTGCCGGGCAAGGTCGCGCGTAGCGGGCAGCCGCGCTCCCGAACGCAGACGGCCTTCCAGAATTTCTGCGCGCAGCGCCCCGTATAGCCAGCGGCATGCCGAAGTTCCCCGGTCCCGCGGCGGAAGCGCAAGCACAAAGCCACTCGCTCGTTTGGTCATCGGCGCCTGCCACGACAGTGGTACAGCAGAAATACTGTAAATGGACCTTTGTCGATAGTCCACTATCGTTTAATTTTATCCGCACGGAGGAATCGACCAGTGAACACGCTTACGAGGTGGGCCAGTCTGCCAGTCGCGCTTTCATTCGCCGCCATCGTTGGAAGCTATACAGTCCGCGCCACGCCGACGCAAAACGACAGCGCGAAACAAGTACGCGTGGCGTTTAGCCATGCCCTGCCGCAACTCGACGGCAACCAACTCAAAGCCACCGTGGTGGAGGTCACCTACGGGCCTGGAGCGTCTTCTGCATCTCACAGCCACCCGTGCCCCGTGACTGTCTATGTGGTGAAAGGAGCGTTGCGGGCAAAAGTGAAGGGCGAGCCGGAAGCGGTCTATCACGCGGGCGAAAGTTTCTACGAAGCGCCCAACGGCGTGCACGAAATATCCGCCAATGCCAGCAAAACCGAATCAGTGAAGTTCGTCGCCTACTTCGTTTGCGACCACGACACGCCGCTCAGCGTCCCGCCGCCTGACGGCAAACCGGCAGGAGGCCAATAGTCGTGGGCAGCAACGCGCCAGTGGCTTCGCCAGCAACTCAATCGCGGCTCGCAGCAAGAACGACGCGCGCGAAAACTTTCGAGCGCCTAGCCATTCTTTACGCGCGCATCGCGCTCGGTGCTGCATTCCTGTCCGGCATCGCCGACCGCTTCGGCCTGTACACCGGCCGCAACGTTGGCTATGGCGACTTCGCGGGCTTTGTCGCCTACACGGCCAAAGTTAACTCCTTTATGCCGCCATCCACGATCCCATTTCTTGCGTGGGCCGCGACGGCCGCGGAATTTTCGCTCGGGGTCATGCTGATTCTGGGAATCTGGCTGCGCTGGGTCGCGCTCGCGAGCGCACTGCTGCTCGTGCTCTTCGGCGTCGCCATGGCCATTTCTTTCGGCATCAAGTCGCCGCTGGACTACTCGGTGTTTTCCGCATCCGCGACGGCCGTCTTACTCGCGCTGTATGGATCAGGGCCAAAGGAGTGACTTTGTAGTGCTGGCCTTTTCACCGTGAGGCACGAAAGGCCGACCGCGCTGTTGGAAGATGCATTTGAATCGGAGTCCATCGCCTCTGCACCTCCACTTAGATCGAAAAAGGAGCTTCGCCATGAAACGAACTCTGTTGCTCACCGCCGTACTCGCAATCGCCGCCTTGGCTGGGCTGCACTCCGCTGCCGCGCCATCGCCAGACTCCGGGAAGGACCAACTTCTAGCCGCCCGCGAAGCGGTCTGGCGCGACTGGTTTGCGGGTGATCAAGCCGCTCTCGAACGAGAGGTTCCGCCGGAAACAATAGCCATTAGCGCCAGCGAAACAAGCTGGCATAACCAAAAGGAAATACTGCAATCCGCCGCCGACTTTCATGCCGCCGGCGGAAAGCTGCTCCGCCTGGAGTTTCCGCGCACGGAGATTCAAAGATTCAGTGACGTTGCCATGCTTTACAGCCAGTACGTGCTCGAAACCGAAACGAACGGCAAGCGCTCGTCGGAATCGGGCCGTGTGACGGAAATATTTGTCTGGCGCGACGGCCACTGGGTCAATCCCGGCTGGCATACCGACGCTGTAAAATGACAATTCATTAACCAGGCACGTATCAGGGCCGGCCTGAGCCTTGGCTCGGCCCTCGTCGCCTCCCTGCTTCTTTCCCTCCTTACTTCTTGCTTCCTTGACGCGCGCTCGCCCGATTTGCTAGGCTGCGCCCATTCTCTCCTCTAGCTGGGTGTGCGTGGGCCCGCAGCCGGAGAGTGAATGTGTGCCCCTTCCCCTGGGAGAGTCATGGAAACGTCTTCCGCGCTCTTCGAACTTGCGAGCGTGTCTTTAGCCTGTCGCGACCAGGACACTCTGCTGAAAACTTTCGCCGCACGCGTGGGCGCCACCCTCGGTGCGCGCGCCGTTTTGGTGTGGACGAACGCCCCTGCCTCGAATGGCTCCCGAGGATCTAACGGGGCCGCAGGCGAAGGCCTGATCTGTCGCATGCGCTGGAACGAGCCCGGTGAGCGTCTCGCACCGCTCGGGGCGGCCGTGAGCGAAGGGCTGCTGGCCGAAATCTACGAATCCGCCGAAACGCGTAGGTTCGGCGGCAAAGAAGTTGCCGGCAACGGCTTCGCGCACCTAGATGATGCCAGCCGCGCCCGGCTGAAATCCGCGCTTTTTGCGTCCTTGCCAGGGGCCCAAAGCGCCGAAGGGGTCGTTGAAGTCCTTAACAAACGCAGCGGCGAATTCACCGACGAAGACGCGCATTTTCTCGAAGAGGCCAGCCGCCTCGCTGGCACAGCGCTCACCAACCTCGATGCCATCGAAAGCGAGCGGCATGCGCAGCTTTCCACTCTCGAACGCCTGACGGCGCTCTACGATCTCGGCCGCACCTTCACTTCCACGCTCGAACTCGGCGAGTTGCTTCCTATCGTCGCCGGAAAAATACGCGACATTCTGGGCGCCGGCGCTTGCAATCTGTGGCTGGCCGACGCCGGCTCACAGGATCTCTACCTCGCAAAACAGATCGGTGAAGATCCTACCATCGAAGACGACACGCGCGTTTCCCTCAGCGAAGGCTTGATCGCCGAAGTCGCGCAACAAGCCAGTCCCAAGTTGCTCGAAGATCCTTCCACCGAGTCGGGCCTGGAAGAACGCTTAAAGGCCGGCGGTGATTTCGAAATCCACTCCTGGATCGCCGCTCCGCTCCGTAAATCGAACGAAGTGCTCGGCGTCGTTGAGCTGGTCAACAAACAAGACGGCTCGTCATTCAATGAAGACGACTTGTTTTTTCTTGAAACCATCAGCGAACAGGCCGCGGTGGCTCTGCACAATGCCAATCTCCTGGAATCCGAGCGCAAGGTTCACGCCCTCGACGCGCTGCTGAAAATTTCGCAGGAAATCACCTCCACACTCGATCTCGATCACGTCCTCAGCACCGTGGTGCATCAGGCCTCCTCGGTCGTGCCGTTCGATCGGTGCATCATAGGGTTCTTCGATCGCGGCCGCTTTGTGCTGGGCGCGCTCTCGGGTGAAACCGAAGTTCCGAAAACGCGCGAAATGAGTGACCTGCGTTCGCGCTTGGAGTGGGTCGCCGGGCAGGAACACGCTGTTTCCGCGGACCTTTACGAAGACGGCTGGCGCACCCATCCGGAAGACGCCCGCGCGCAGATTGTTCCATTCCTCGAAGAACACCAGGAAAACGGCTTCTACGCCTTGCCCCTGCGTGATGACCAAGGCACTCTGGGCGTAATGGCGCTGCTCAGCAGCGATGCGGATTTCCTAACCGAGAGTAACCGCGAGACGCTGGCCATCCTCGCCAATCAAACCACCGTCGCCATCCGCAACGCGCAGCTCTACCAGCAAGTGCCGCTCGCGAATCTCCTGCAACCTTGGGCCCAGCGCAAAAAGAAACTCATGTCGGCCGTCCCCCGCGCGCGCTGGGTGCAATACACGCGACGCGCTGGACTTGCGCTGATATTTCTGGTGGTGGTCCCGTGGCCCATGCGCGTGGGCACGGATGCCACTGTGGTCCCCGCCGGTCGCCGCGTGGTCAGCGCGATCGACGGCGGAGTGGTGCAGCATGTCTTGGTCCACGAGGGCGACCGAGTGCAAGCGGGTCAGGTGCTGGCGCAACTCGATGACGGCGACGATCGCGTCAAATTGGCTCAGGCCGAAGCAGCGCTGGCGCAGGCGCGCCGCGAACTTGCCGACGCGGAATTCCGCAACGATCCTTCCGCCGCGGGGCAGGCCAAAATACGCGCCGACCTGCACGAATCCGAAGTGCAGCTGGAGCAGCAACGCGTCAGCGAAGCGCAACTACGGTCACCGATTACGGGAGTGGTGATTACGCCGAAGGTCGAAGAGAAAACTGGAACGCTGGTGAAACCGGGCGACGGCTTCGCCGAAATTGTGGGCGAAGATCGCATGGCCGCTGAAATGAGCGTTCCGGAAGAAGACTTGGAGTTAGTGCATCCCGGCAAAAACGTCGCTCTGAAGCTGAACGCCTTTCCCACCACGACGTTTCAAGGCGTCGTTGAACGTATCGGAGCGCAGACGAAATCCGCGGCCGGAGAACAATATTTTATCGTGCGCGCAATTTTCGAAAATCCCGGCGGGCTTGCGCGCAGTGGCATGGTGGGCCGCGCGCGGATTCATGCCGGCGGCGGATGGTTTGAAAGCGGATGGTACCCGGTGGGATACCCTCTGTTGCGCTCGCCCTTCCGCTGGCTATGGCAAAAAGCCTGGAGCTGGATGCCCTAGGAACGAGGATCGGTCATGATGAAATTTGTACTGGCATTCTTAATCGCCGCAACGGCCATTACCTGCAATGGCTGCGACAATGCTACAGTGGCGTCTGGCTCCAATCCTGCGCCACCGCCCGCCGTCGCGCCACCTCCCAGCGTTCCGCTCACGGCCGCCAAGAACGCCGACATTCTCAGCGTGCTCACCGTTGAACATCAAGTGGACATCACCGCGCAACGCGACGGCGTCGTCACCGCGATCTCTAAAGACGAAGGCAGCGCGGTAAAAGCGAGCGAAGTATTGGGACAGCTCGACGACCGCTCCCTGCAAATGGAACTCATCAAAGCGCGCGATGATCTGCAAGTGGAAGACAACAACCGCAAATATAAGGAAGCGGAACTCAAGGCGAAGACCGCGGCCTTGCACCGCCAGCAGCAACTTCGCGCGCTGGGTCTTTCCAGCGATGCCGATCTGGAAGCCGCGGAATTCGAAGCCAAGGCTGCGGAATTCGACTTACACGGATACGAAGCCCTGGTGGAAAGCGGGCACGCGGAAATCAATCGCCTGAACCTGCAAGCGGACCAGACGCGCATTCATGCTCCTTTTGCGGGTGTCATCGTGCGACGTTACATTCGCGAAGGCCAAGCCATTTCCAAGGGCGACAAATGTTTTCGTGTCAGCCAGCTCGCTCCGCTGCAAGTCCAGTTTCAAGTCCCGGAATCATCCGGGCGGCGCCCCGCTGCTGGCGCGCCCGTGGAACTTTCCCTGGTAGAAACTCCGGATCGCGCGCTGATTGCCCGGATTGTCAAAGTCAGTCCCACGATTGACGCGGCTAGCGACAGCTACGACGTGCTCGCGCAACTGACCGGCCCCAGCCTCTCCGATTTGCGTCCCGGTATGGCCGTGCGCGTCAATTGGCCCGGCTCGACGCAACAGAATTCGCACCCGAAACCGTAACGGAAACCTCCGATGCGTTTTGGACCCACCAGCCTGCAAGTCTCCAGCGTTGCGGCCAAAGGTTTGCGCCGGCCGAAACTGCGCGAGGATTTGCGGATCAGCGAGCAAACCGTCGCGGGCGAAACCAGCTACGTCATCAAGAATTACGAAACCAATTCCTACAATCGCTATGGCAGCACGGAATACGAAGTGCTCCAGCTGTGCGACGGCGCTCATACCGCCGCCGAAATTTCCGACGAATTGACCGTGCGCCATCCCGACTCGCCACTCAGCGAAGCCGAGGTGCTCGATTTCCTCGACAGCATCGAGCCCGCCATGTGGGAGCGTACGGTGGGCGAGAAGAATCTGGCGGTACTCGAGCGCATCCGCGACGAGCGCAAGGGCCGCCTGGACCAATCGAGCGTCTTGTACATCAGCTTCAAGGCCTGGGATCCCGATAAGACGCTCGCCAAGCTGGATGCTTACCTGAGTTGGATGTTCACGACCGGCTTCGTGGTTTTCTCGCTATTCATATTTGTGATCGCCTGTTACCTGCTCGCCAGCGATTGGACGCGAGTGCAGCAGGACACTTCCGCACTCTATAATTTTTCCGATAAAAGCGCCTACGACATCTGGATGTTCTGGATTCTGCTGATGATTCTGGGCGGCATCCACGAATTTGGCCACGGCCTTACCTGCAAACATTTTGGCGGCGACGTGCACCAGATGGGCTTCCTGCTCATCTACTTCACTCCCGCGTTCTTCACGGATACTACTGATATTCTCCTTTTCAAGCGGGGCTCGCAACGCCAGTGGGTAATCTTCGCCGGGATCTGGATTGAATTGGTGCTGTGCGGACTCTCGGGGGTCGTGTGGCATTTTTCCCCGGTGGGCTCGGCACTGAACGACATTGCTTACAAAATGATGCTGCTCAGCGGCATTCAGGGCGCGTTATTGAATTTGAACCCCCTGATCAAAGCAGACGGTTACTACGCGCTTTCGCAATTCCTGCAGGTGGACAACCTGCGCGAAGATTCTTTCGCGTTCCTGCGTGCCTGGGCGCAGAAGTATCTGCTGCGGCAGGATATTGATTTGCCCGCGGCTAGCAAACGCCAGCGCCGAATTTTCTTCCTATTCGGAGTCTCCGCGATTATTTACAGCACCACGCTCCTCGTTTTCGTTTTGGTGTTCGCGAAAAATGTTCTCGTCTCCAAACTCGGCGATTGGTGGGGATATCTAGCGACCCTCATGGTGGTCTATTTCTTCACCAGAAAAGGCATCCGGCAGGTATGGCCCCCAACGCTCGCCTGGCTGCGCCAAAAACGGGAGGACTACATGGCTTGGAAAATGACGCGCGCGCAACAAGCAGGAGCGCTGGGCGTAGCCCTGCTGTTGCTGATCCCGCCGGTAGCTTCGAACGTCTCCACAAGCCTCGTGCTCGAGCCCGGAAAAACCGCGCACGTGCACGCTGAAGTGCCGGGCCAGGTCGCGAACGTCTACATCCGCCAGGGCCAAGCCGTGCAAGCTGGGCAAGTCCTCGCCGTCCTGCGCAACCCCGAAATCGAAGCCGACGCTGCCGTTCTCCGTCAGCAACTCGCGCTCGCCAGCAGCGAGCTCCGCAACGGCCAGGACCGCTCGGATTTCGACAAGGCGGACGGGGCCGTGCGCGACCGTAAGCGTCTTCAGGAGGAGCTTGCGGTCGCCGAAAACAGGGTCGCGGCCCTGCAGATTCTTGCGCCCATTGACGGCGTAATTTCCGCTTCCGACGCGGAGCAGAAGACGGGCGCATTCCTCTCCGCCGGTGACGAGCTTGCCGAAATCGTGGACCGCAGCACCATGAAGGCTCGCATCCTGGTCCGCGATTGGGAGCTCGAGGACGTTGCTCCCGGCGCTGCCGCCAAAGTAAAAGTGGTTCCCTTTCCCTACCGAACCTATTCAGGCAAAGTGGACCAGATCCTTCCCGCCGCGGCCCTCGATCGCCCGGTCACCGAGACCCAAGATCTTCAGCGTCTCGGCCAACAACTCACCAATTATTTTGCCGTGGACATGGAATTCGCTAACCCGGACGGCTCGCTGCGTGAAGGCATGACCGGCACAGCCAAAATTTCCAGCAGACGCTCTTCAGTAGCCAGTCAGATAGGCCGCGCCACTTGGCGCTGGATGCGCGCACAATTCTGGTAGAGCACAGCTCGCCGCAGGCATCACGCGAAAAAACAAGCGCAGGCGTCGAACGGCCTTTCTCTGCCAACCCTGCGTTAAATTGTGGACGTTCACTCTGGCCCCGAGAGGCGAGCCCGCGGAACTGCTGGAAGAAGGAAAAGGGCCGCCGTTCCTGGGACGGCGGCCCTTTGGGGGGTGCTGCTTGCTTCAGTCCTCGGCCGAGCGAGGGTCTGACCCGAGGAACCCGTACAAAGGCGCTACTAAAGCCTGACCAACAACGGCTTCACGGCCGGCAGATCGACGCGCTTCATCAGCGGCTTCGCGTTTCCGGCTTTCTTGCCCTTCACTGGCTTGGAATTCTTGGGCATGACCTAATCTCCCTCGAATAATTGTTCGCGTTGGAATCCAGTCTTCCGAACAGGGCCGCTACCGTAGCGGCAGAGGCCCTGCTCGTCATTCGAGATCCTACTGCTAGAGCGTGCCCTGGTTGCCGGCGCGCTCCTGAAAATGAAACTCGGCCTTATCCCTACTTCTCCACATACTTATTCAGCGGCTTGGTTGGTTGAATCTTCTTCGCCTTCTTCAACGTTTTCTTGGCCATTTAATTCTCCTTCGCTTCGTTTGCCCCCATTCGGGCATTGGCGTCACTTTGTGCAACGCGGTTGCCAAAGTCCGCAGTCCATTCGCCTGGCTGCAAGATAGTCTGATTGTGAGACTTAGCGTTTCAGCCGCACGGCTAGCAGGCTGAAACGCTCTCCAATGGCGTTGAATTAATCAACGGCTGTTGAAAATTTCAAAGAGAACGGGGAGGTTTTCAATTGGCGGCCTCTTTCCTGGACTGGATAGCGAAGTGGGAGCCGCGGGCGTAGGAAGATATCGAAGAGAAGAGAGCGGAAACGCAACCAAGAAGGGGCTGTAGCACTTGCGGAGACAGCGTTTCGTACCCTAAGGATTAGTCTGCTGCGTGCCTCAGCCTTTGCTGGGCGCACTCACTTCAATGGAATTGGGTCGTATGCTCTATGAGTCCGAATTTCCGGTTGACTCTCTAACTCGACGGCTGAATTTCTCAACCTGGCGCTCCCAGTACTCGACCTGGACCCATCAGAGATTCCAGTGCGTCGTCAGACCCGGTTTCAAAGTGAGCCGTCTGGGGCGGCGACCCCTAGCTCACAGCCTGACGGAGGAATCACGTTTCATCATTGGTTTCCCGACTCTTTAGCGGGGACAATCCACTGAGTACGAATCGGAGTTTCGCACATTAATAGCCGCGCCATTGCGTCCGCCATCGAGTGTTTATCCCCATCCTCAAAGCACGTGAAAGCCGGTGATGGGTTTATCTCCAAACAGTACCAGCGGCCGCTGGGAGTCCTTCGAAGGTCGATGCCTGCTGCGAACAGATTCCTGTCAGAGGCCAAAAGCCGGCAACGATTTGCGATCTCCGCAGATAGCCGGACGGATCGAATCCCCGCGCACATTCCTTCCTTCTCCGCGTATCGATAATCGACGGCTTCCGAATCGATCTCGCTCGCAAAGACACTTCTTCCGATTACGTGAACGCGGTACTCGGTCCCTGGAACGTACTGCTGGAATTGAGTCGGGCACCAGCGCAGATCAGGCAAGCGCTTGCGGTGCGCGGGCGTGAGACGAGCGACGACGCTTCGAGTGCTGCTCAGCGACTTATAGATGACCTTCTCGTGCAGCCCCCAGAAACGTAAGGCTGCTTCAGGATCCGTTGTGACCAGAGTCTCCGGGTAATTGAAGCCAACGGATCGGATTCGGCGCGACTGGAAGGGTTTCGAATCACACCAATCCCTCGCCGACGGCCGGTTTACGACCCTGGCGGGAGTGACATCGGCCCAACATTCGAAAGCCTCCTGCAGGCTGAGAGCGTGCTTCCATGCCGAGCTATTCCTTCCCGCTGCCGCGATGTTGGGGAGCTCGCGCGGGTCGTACAGCCGAAGGTATGCTGAGTCAACATTTTGGAGTTCGATTGTCTTGCGCCCCACTCGCACCGTCCCGGTAACATGGGACCCCACCGAAAGTTGAATGCTGGTCTGCAGCAGCTTGTGTTGTTCCACGAAGAAAACGGGTGCGCGGCGACGGGAAAGTGCGGCGCGAACTTCTGCCAAGGGTTCATCGCCAGCAGGTCCGTAAAGAAGGATCACGAGGTGACTCGCGTTGACAAGCGCCGGTCTACGGAGCGCGCTGTAAGCCGTTCGAGAACCGCATCCAGAGCATCCGGACTGAAGAGGTCCGGGCTCGGATCGGCTCCGAGAAAAAGTGAACCGCGGTCTGGCCCGTCGAAGTGCACAGCCAGAAGTTCGGCTGCTCCAGCTTTGGCAAGCCGGCGCGCACCCCTCTTGAGATTCCCTTCCGCAACGCCGAAACACCGATTCCCGACCACGGTCAGCGTTACCACAGCTCTCTTCGATGTTTTGCTGTGAACAGCTGCCGCAGGGACCTCTCGTTGCGTTGGCCGCACAGGCAGGCCGACCTGCGCCGCTAGCCGGACCCAGTGTTCCGGCCTCCAATTCGGACCGAAGAGGCAGGCAGGCCCCGGTCGATTCAGGACTGGACAGCGCAAGGAAGATAACCATGCGGCGAGGAAAGCTGTCATTTCAGCGGCGACATATTCGCGCTGGGCAGCCTCGATGTGTTGAAGCTCCTCCGCCGATATGCGGGGCAGGCGAACGAGCACTCCGCCTATTTGGCTGGAAGCGAATCGGCGTCCGCCTGCCACACCGTATGAGGGTCCCTTCGCGGCTATGTGATACCGCCACCCACGTTCGGAAAGTTCTCTCGGAACCAGAAGACGAGCGCCAAAGGTAGCCCATCGCCCAACCAGACCGCGAGCGACCTTGTCTGCGGTACTGGCCAGGATCAGGGGAATTTTACTTGCCACTTTTTTTCAGCACCGGCGCGGTCACGTCGGGTCGTTCCTCCAGACGAATGAAGGGCCGACCCAAAACCATCCCTTTCCTTTTTCTACTACTTCGAAATTTCTCTCTTTTGGTGATCATTGAGATGTGTCGGAAGTTTGGGGCGACGACAAACCATCCCAGTCGGAATTTCCGATTTGGTCCTCTAGCTCGCGCATCCTAATGCTTCTTCTGCCTTTGACACAAGGAATTTGTCGCCGCTCATCACGATCCTTCGTTAGCCTAACTCCATGGTGACAATCATGTCGATTTCAGGTGGTTTTCGGGTGCCCGATCACCGGTGACGCGGAGGCCATGCGCTGCGGCTGGGGCCAACTGATCGAAGAAAACATTCCGGATGCGGAAACGGTAATCTACACCCGCAAGGACGACATTCACACCGCGCCAACGCGGACCTGTTCATCTCGATTCACGCGAATTCCAGCCACAACGGAGAGGCCCGTGGCGTTGAAACGTACTCCTTGATCTTGGCAGCTCCGCAGGAATCCATGGAACTCGCGGCGCGGGAAAACGCGCTCGCGCAATCTTCGTTCCACGATCTTCCAGAGCTGATTATCCAGGGCAAGCTGTCGCGACTCCCCGATCATCTCGTTGTGTGTCATTTTCTTATCCAGGACGCCTCTCGCACAGTCTCCAGCTCGTGAGCCCGCGCGAGAGAGCGGCCAGGTCGCGGAGGACCTGTACCGCGGCATCGCGGCCTTTCTGGATCGCTTGCACAGCCTGCCCCAAAAGCATCAGAGGCTAGTCAGCGAAAACCGGCCCGGCACATCACCCGATTCGCCAAATCAATAGCCGCAATCTGGCGAAATCCTCTGCAGTTGTTGACTGTTGGGCAAAAGGCGGTCCCAATCGTTGGGAATAGCGGATTAGACGTTTAGCACTCAGTTTGACCAAGGCTCTCCTGCTAAAATTTTGTGGCCTGAATTTTCAAAGTCGAGTGCAAACTAATAAAATCACTTCACCAACAATCTTTTTTCCAGGCAGGATAGAATCTGCAGACTCGTGATCCTCTGAGTCGGCCCTGGCGGACTCTGAAATTCGGTCAACCGGCGGCTCCGCGCTTCGCGTTGCTACGTATGATTCGGTCGAAAATCATCCAGCAAGCCAACATTGTCATCGTTGGGGGCGGAGCGGCAGAGTGACTCCTCCGAGCAACCGATGGAACACAGTCGCGGACTTTATGCTTCGCAAGAGGCGCATTCTCAGAGTTTGATGTAAACGTCCGTTTCGCTCAACTACCGAAAACTGGCCCGCGCCAGATATCTTCGTCGGCGTGGCAGGCGGGTTGCGCACACGGCACTGGATACGAGCGAAGTCTGGGGGAACGATGGTCCGGGCGCCAGCCATAAAAGGAAAAGGGCCGCCGTTCCTGGGACGGCGGCCCTTCGGGGGGTGCTGCTACTGCAATCCTCGGCAGGCTGGACCTAACCAGAGGAACTCATCAATCTTTCTACGAAAACCTGATCAAGGGCTTCACGCTCGGCAGGTCCGCCCGCTTCATCAGGGGTTTCACGTTACCGGCTTTCTTGCCCTTCACTGGTTTGGCGTTCTTGGCCATGACTCAATCTCCCTGGATCTTTCGATTGCCACTGCTCGGTCTGGAATCTCTCGAAAAGGGCCGCCCCATGACGGCATCAGCCCTCTTCTAGGCTGAAGCATTGCAATGCCCTCACACCCTGTCCCTGAAGCGACGTCAGGCGCCGGGCACTGGCATCGGAAACTACTTGCCGAAATTTATCGTCAACGGCTTGGTCGCTTCCATCTTCTTCGCTTTCTTCAAAGTCTTCTTGGCCATTTTGTTCCCCCTCGCTTGATTTGCCCTGTGGGGCGTCGTTGCTGTTATATGCAAAGCAGTCGCCAAACGTCGTTTCCAAGCGCAAGCTGCAAGAGCCTCTGTTTCTTGCACATAGCAGCAGGACCACACCGGCGCGGGAGAGACCTGTGCTCCGCAGCGTTGAAATAGTCACTGCGTGTTGAGAATTTCAACAGGGCAGTCCGCCGCACGTCCTCACTGCGGTTCGCGTTATCAGGGCTGTCGGTTCTGTGGATGGCGTGTGAAGGGAAGATCTGCCTGAGGAGTGGAAAAGGACGCAAGAACCGGTTTGGCCTGCCTTGCGGCGGCGGCCCTTTCGTCATCTCGAATTTGCCTGCGAGCGCACTCGGCATTCTTACCGGGCACACTCAAGTATTGACAACGAGCTTACTTCGGGGTCCAGTTGATCAGCGGCTTAGTCGGATCTTCTTCGACTTCTTCAAGGTTTTCTTTGCCATTTTGTTCTCCCTCGCTTGATTTGCGCTGTCGAGCATCCTGGCCCTTGTATGGAAAGCGCTCGCCAAAGTCCACAACCTTTATGCCGGCAGAAAAAACCCAGTTTCATTGGGCTTTCGAGCGATTCCCGTGATCTCTGCTGTTGCCAGCAGTGTCTCGGCCCGTTGAATTCTTCACCGCCCGTTGATAATTTCAACGCCATGCCATGGTTCACGGCCTCTCGGCGCATCTTCCCGAGCCTGGTCAACTCACAATGACCCGGAGAGTGCCGCGGCACCGGCGAACGCGTAACTTCCAGGTCAGTTCCTCGCCGGCATGTATCTTCTTGCGGCTGAAAAAGAACAAGTGCCCGCGAATATACCCCCACTGGAAATTCGGCTGGCACGAATGGTTGATTAGCTCGGCGCCGTTGCCGCACGAGCGGCGGTCCACGCACTGCTGCGAATTGATGCCCGCGATGTAAGCATCTTTGGGAGGCCGTATCTTGACTGCCTGAGCGATCGTCAGGCGTTTGCCGGTGTATTCGATGACACGGCGGCCTGGCGGAATGTCCTCGAGCGCAAACACTCCATAGCGATGCAGCGACGAACGCGCGATCCGGAGGCGATAACGGGCCACTTTCACATTGATCGGGCGCTTCTTCGGTCTAGGCACTTTCATCGCGGCTCTACGGGTACGAATGCCTCGCAAGCCGGACTCACCCGATATTCGTCCCGCTTCCTCTTGGGGCTGTCTTTCCCTCGACACGCCATCACAGATTGTATTTGCGGCAAAGGTAATTCAGCCGGTTGCGGTCCACCCCGAGCAGATGCGCCGCATCCGCCTTTACGTTCTTGGCTTGCTCCAGCGCCTCCTGGATCCAGCGCCGCTCGAAGGCCTCGATTTCCTTGTCCAGCTTGATCCCCGAAGACGGCAGGCGGAAACGCCCCCGCGCATCCCGCCCTACGGCCTGCACGATCTCCGCGGGCAAATCCTTCAGCGTGATGGCGTCTCCATCCGTCATAATCACGAGCCGCTGAATCGCGTTCTCCAGCTCCCGCACGTTCCCCGGCCACGGATACCGCTTCAGCGCCAGCATCGCGTCATCGGCGATCTTCTTCGCTGGAAACCCGTTCGCCGCGGAATAAACGCTCACGAAATAGTCCGCCAGCACCGGAATATCCTCTACGCGTTCGCGCAGCGCCGGCACGAATATCGGCACCACGTGGATTCGGTAGTAAAGGTCCTCGCGGAAACGGTCCTGCCGCACCATCTCTTCCAAATCCTCATTCGTCGCGCTGATCAGCCGGAAATCCACGCGCATGGATTTCTTGCCGCCCAGCCTCGTCAACGAACGATCCTCGAGCACCCGCAGCAGCTTGCTCTGCAGCGCCGGCGTCAACGTCGCAATCTCATCCAAAAACAATGTCCCCTGGTGCGCCAGCTCGATGCGCCCCTCTTTCATCGCCACCGCGCCGGTAAACGCGCCCCGCTCGTACCCGAAGAGCTCCGCCTCCATCAATCCTTCCGGCAGCGCCGCGCAATTCACGCTGACGAACGCCCGGCTCCGTCGCGGACTTTGCTCGTGCAACGCCCGCGCCACCAGCTCCTTACCCACGCCGCTTTCCCCGCGGATAATTACGTTCGTCGTCGCGCGGGCCATGCGCTTGATCGAGTCGAACACATGCCGCATCGCGTCCGTCGCACCAATCAGATCGCCCAGCGCGTTTTTGCGACTGATTTCCTCGCGCAGGATGCGGTTCTCACGCTGGATGTGCAGCTTCTCGATGGCGCGCTCCAGCAACAGCCGCAGCACATCCGTATCAATGGGCTGGATGAAGTAGTCGTAGCAGCCCGCGTCAATCACCTTCAGTGCCGTGGATTTCGTTTGGTCCGTACTCAGCACGATCACCAGCGTGTCAATATCGCCGCCCGCCAGCCGGTTCAGCAATTCCGTGCACTCGCGCAGGCCGCCCGATTCCATCGGCAACGCCAGCAGCAACACGTCCAGGCTCGCTTCCTGCAATAGCTTGTACGCCGTCTCGTAGTCCTCGCCTTCGAGCACTTCAAAATCCGAGCGCAGCGCCGCCACGATGCTCGCGCGCATGGCCGCGTCATCATCCACAATCGCAATTTTTGGCTTGGAAGCCCCGGGCGTGATGAGCGATCTCCAGTGCGAACACCAGTGCTTCGCACGAAACGT
Source organism: uncultured Acidobacteriota bacterium (assembly GCA_963795005.1). Classification (GTDB taxonomy): domain Bacteria; phylum Acidobacteriota; class Terriglobia; order Acidiferrales; family UBA7541; genus Palsa-295. Next base: position 167,680 of record CAWCGE010000013.1, read on the forward strand.
GCAGTAAAAACCTGTCCCGCGTTGCCGAGATTCTAGGTGCCCCCCGCTCCCATGTCAACGCGCAACCCGCCGCAGGCGCCGTGCAAGCGTTTGCGGGCGGTACAATGCGAACGGCCCAAAGTAATTGAAACGGACCTTCGCTCCAAATGACGCCTCCACAACAATCGCAACATGGCACCCCCACGCGACGCGTGCTCGCCATCTTGGGCACAGCAGTATTTCTCGTCCTGGCACCAGGAGTTTTTGTGGTGCTCGTCCCTTATTGGATTTCTCGCTGGCAGTTCCAACCACCATTTCTTGGTTTCATGCCGTTTCGTGTAACCGGCGCTCTACTCATTTTGGCTGGCCTTCCGGTGCTGCTCGAATCTTTTGCACGTTTCGCTTTGCAAGGCCTCGGCACGCCCGCGCCGGTCTTCCCCCCGCAACATCTCGTCGTTAAGGGCTTCTACCGCTACGTTCGCAATCCCATGTACGCCGCGGTCGTATCTATGGTTCTCGGCCAAGCCCTCCTATTCGGCAACCTACGCCTCCTCGCCTACGCCATGTTCGCCTGGGTCGTCACGCACGTCTTTGTCCTAACCTATGAGGAACCCACTCTGCAAAAATCCTTTGGCGCCGAATACGAAAACTACCGCGCTCACGTCGCCCGCTGGATCCCTCACCTCACCCCCTGGCGTGCGGGACACTAGCGCCAAATACAGAAGTCTGTGTCAGTGGCGAATTTGCTGTAAGGAGAGGCACGCTCTACTAGCCTTCCGTAAGAGCGCGCTCCCCGGCGCAACTTTCGCTCTCCCTAGGTGTTTAACCAGGTGGAAGCAGATGAAGGTACAAGAAATAAGGCTTCTGAATGCAGTACGTTTCAGCAAGGCTTCACAGGCTCGGAAGGGGCCTAAATATGAGATACACCAAATACTTGATGATTTTCGCTTTACTCGGACTTTGCTTGGCGGTGGCGCCGAACGCTCACGCGCAGCGGTTTGCCGTGGGCGTAGGAATCGGTCCAGGATACGTCGGTCCGGCTCCCGTTTGCGCCTACGGTTACTACTCGTATTACCCGTACGCGTGCGCTCCCTACGGCTACTACGGCCCTAGCTGGTTCTCCGGCGGCGTCTTCATCGGCGCTGGTCCGTGGTACCACGGCGGCTATTGGGGTCGGCCTGGATACTGGGGACGCCCGGGATGGGGCGGCTCTGGCTATAGGGGCGGCTACAATGGCGGTCACGGCTTCGTCGGACATGGAGAGGTCGGAGGCGGCTTCCATGGTGGTGGCGGCAGCTTCCATGGCGGCGGTGGCGGATTCCACGGTGGTGGCGGCCACGGCGGCGGCCACAGGTAAGTTTCAATCCTAACCGCAAATCCAAACGGCCGGCAGCACTCGCTGTCGGCCGTTTTGTTCTTGCAGCCTGCAAAGATCGCCGCAACCATTGCGCCGCTGGGCCAGTCTCTCGCGCTTATCTAAGAGCTTCCAATTAGAATCCCCACCGCGAATACGAGTCCACCGCCCACAACTACCTGCAGCGCAGAAGAAACGATAGGCGTCTCCATGTAACGATGCCGCACCCAGCTGATGATGCCCAATTCGACGATCACTACAATCACGGCCGCCGTAAATGCCGCGTGAAAACTGGGGATCAGGAACGGCAGCGTGTGCCCCAGCCCGCCGGCCGTGGTCATTGCGCCGGTAACCACTCCCCGCAGCGCCGGTTTGCCGCGCCCGGTCAGCGAGCCATCGTCGGAAAGCGCCTCGGCGAAAGCCATGGAGATCCCCGCGCCCAACGACGCCGCCAATCCCACCAGAAAAGCGTCCCAGGGCTTGTGAGTCGCGAGCGCCGCCGCAAAAATTGGGGCGAGCGTGGACACCGAGCCGTCCATCAATCCCGCCAGTCCCGGCTGCACGATTTGCAGCATGAAAAGGCGCTGCCGCGATTTATCCTCTTCCTTGCGCGCGCCCGTTGTTGCCTGCTTTTCTTCGATCGCCTCCGCCGTCGCGTAATGCTGCCTCTCGACTTCCGCCAGGTCACCGAGAAGCTTGCGCGTGGATGCATCGGACACTGCTTTCAGCGCGCGCTCGTAAAATCGTTCCGTCTCGAGCTCCATAATCTCGGCCTGCTTGCGCACCTTGCTAATGCCCAGCGGGCGCACCAGCCATTCCGGGCGGCGTTCGACGAAACCCTTTACGTCCTGCCGGCGAATCAGCGGAATGTGGTCGCCGAACCGTTGCTTGTACATGTCAATCAGGCTCTGGCGATGCCGGTTTTCTTCTGCCTGCATATCCTCGAACATTTTCGCGGTGGCGGGATAGCTTTCGCGCAGCCCTTCGGCGAAATCGGCGTACACCCGGCCGTCTTCTTCCTCCAGCTGGACCGCCAGCGCCAGGATTTCTTTCTCGGTAAGATCCTTGAACCGCTTCTTGGCCATAATAGCCGCCTCCTGAGCTTGCGGACTGAACCAAGAATTATATCCGGGCTGAGCCACATTTCGCTGCGCGACGGCGCCAACACTCGCTTCGTCACCGCGGGTGCCACGAAGCCTTGCGGTCGCTTGGCGCATCGAACTGGTGAGAAGATAAGCCATGGTGCCGCCATGAAAGCTTGCCTCCTGAAATCACCCGCTCCCATAACTTCGAACCCGCTGGTGTTCACTGACGTCCCAGCCCCGCAACCTCAGAAGGCCGAAGTTCTCGTGCGCGTGCAAGCCTGCGGAGTTTGTCGCACCGACCTGCACGTGATCGAAGGCGAGTTGCCGCCCCGCAAATCCCCGGTGATTCCCGGGCACCAGATTGTTGGTGTCGTTGAAAAAAACGGCGAAGGCTCCCGTCGCTTTCCTCCAGGCGCGCGCGTGGGCATACCCTGGCTGCACAGCGCGGACCAGACTTGCGAGTTCTGCCGCGCGGGAATGGAAAACTTGTGCGACCACCCCACCTTCACGGGTTACACCGTCGACGGCGGTTATGCGGAATATGCGGTTGCGCGCGAGGACTTCGTCTATGCCATTCCGGAAAGTTTCGCCGATGAGCAAGCGGCGCCCTTGTTCTGTGCCGGAATCATAGGATTTCGCTGCCTGCGCATTTCCGGCATCAAGAGTGGCGGGCGCATCGCTTTTTACGGGTTCGGATCGGCCGCGAGCGTGGCGATACAAGTGGCGCGTCACTGGGGTGTGGAGGTGTATGCGCCCACGCGTGGCAAAAAACATCAGCAGCTCGCTCTGGAGCTGGGAGCGGTGTGGGCGGGCGAATCGGATGCGGCGCCTCCTGTGAAATTAGACGCTGCGATCATTTTCGCACCGGCCGGCGAACTCGTTCCGGTCGCTTTGAAAGCCTTGAAAAAGGGCGGCGTGCTGGTGCTGGGCGGAATTCACATGAGCCCGATTCCTTCATTCGACTACGATCTGCTCTACGAAGACCGCGTCATACGCAGCGTGGCCAATAATACCCGGCAGGACGGCGAAGACTTTCTGGAAGTCGCGGCGGAAATTCCCGTGCGCACGCAGATTCAGGTTTTTCCTCTGCAAGAAGCTAATCGCGCGCTCAACGATTTGAAGGCGGACCGTATTAACGGCTCCGCCGTGCTTGACTGCAGAGTGTGATGCTTCAAATTCCCAGCATCAAGGAAAGCAAAAACGAATGAGAGTACGGTCGGTAAACGTCGCGCTGCCGCGTCTGGTGGCCTGGAAGGGCCAGACGTTCAACACTGGCATCTTCAAAGAACCCGTGCAGGGCCCCGTGATGATGCGAAAATTGGATCTAGATGGCGATCGGCAAGCCGATTTGTCGGTGCATGGCGGGCCGTACAAAGCCGTGTATGCCTATCCCGTCGAGCATTATTCGTTCTGGCGAAAAGAATTGCCGGACATGGATTTGACGTGGAGCGCATTCGGAGAAAATCTAACCACCGAAGGTCTGGACGAAGCTGGCACGCATATCGGCGACCGCTTCCGCATCGGCGCGGCCACGGTGATGGTTACCCAGCCGCGCATGCCCTGCTTTAAACTCGCGGCGAAATTCAAGCGGGATGATATCTTGAAACGGTTTCTCTTCAGCGGGCGCTCCGGTTTCTATTTTTCGGTAGTTGAGGAGGGCCTGGTAGCTGCCGACGATGCCATCGAGCGAATTCACGAGGACGAAAACAGAATTTCCGTGGGCGACGTCAACAGCCTCTATCGAAACGGGAAAGATCTAGAGTTGATGCGGCGTGTCACGCGCTTGGAACCCCTGCCCTTGGATTGGCGTGAGCACTTCCTCGAGAAGCTGGCGATGCTGGAGCGCGAGTCCGCGTGAAAACCAGATGAAAATGGCCCCCCAATTTATCCTGCACGAATCATTCCGTGTCGGAATTTCGCTGAAGGGCGTCGGGGGCTTGTTCGAAGTCTTTGCCGGTGTGGTGCTGTGGCTGGTAAAGCCGCAGGCGATGAATGAAATCGTGCGAAGAATCTGCGAGGCCCTGCTCGTGGACGCGCCGCACAGCACGATTGCCTTGCACGTGCTGAACGCTTCGCAAAAAATGGCTGATAACGGCAGTACGCAGTTCGCGGCGATATACCTCGTCTCGCATGGCGTGGTCAAGACGCTCCTGGTGATCGCGCTCTGGCGCGATAAACTCTGGGCCTACCCGCTCACCATCGTCGTTTTCAGCGCGTTCATGGGCTACCAGCTGCACCGCTTCACGCACACACATTCCTGGGCGCTCATCTGGCTCACAATTTTCGATGCCTTGATTATTTATCTGACCTGGCGGGAGTATCAGCAGCTACAAACGAAGCAACGCCAAAAAGCGAAAGGCATTGAGGACTAATCGTCGAGCGGCTCGGCATCAATGCCAATATTCTCTTCGCCGGCGGCTTTTTTCTCGTTGTACTTTTTGACCCACGCGGCAAAGCTTTTTCCGGCGGCGGTGTCGCGCCCGGTGAATGCCAGCCCGGCGATGTCGCTGTAAGCGATGGAGAGCTTGCCCGGCTTGTCCTTCGGCATCACGCGGATGAAGCAGTCGGTGAGCGCCGGACCCTTAATCTTGCGATCGAATATATATCCTTCGATCTTCCGCCCGTCCTTTAGCGTGATGGTTAAGTCGCCGCGGTAATCGAACGCTTTTTCCACTGCTTCATGTATCTCGCACACAGAAGCCAGCGCAGGAACCCACCCTTCCAGATTCTCGTGGACTACACCCAGGTGTTCGTCTGAGGCTTCAGGCGAAACGGAAGTGTTGGAATCGAGCATGGTGTTGGCGAAAGTCAGGCCTTCGGCGACATGGCGATCTGCACGAGTTGGCCGGAGTTTTTCCCCGTGTTGGGTGAGGCGCCACCCATGGCGTCAGGATCTTTGTACTTATTGAACAGCGTGCCGCGCACTGCGCCCAGAAATCCGCCGAGCGACCCGAACATATCGTCCACCGCGCTGGCTTCATAGCCGCTGTGAACCATGCAGTTCGCGCACTTGGGATTGCCACTTTCGGTGCCGTAACGATCCCAGTCAGTTTCGCGGATCAACTCTTCAAACGTATCGGCGTAGCCGTCCTGCAAAAGGTAGCAAGGTTTCTGCCAGCCAAAGATGTTGTAAGTGGGCATGCCCCACGGCGTGCACTTGTAGTTCCGCTTGCCCATCAGGAATTCCATGAACAACGGACTCAGATTGAAGCGCCATTTCTCATGGCGGTTGCTGAGGATCTCGCGGAAGAGTTCGCGCGTCTTGCGCTTGCTGAGGAAATGATCCTGATCGGGAGCCTTGTCGTAAGTGTATCCAGGCGAGAGCATCATGCCTTCGACGCCAAGCTCCATCATTTCATCGAAGAACCGGCGGACGCTTTGCGGATCGGCGCCGTCGAAAAGTGTGGTGTTGGTGGTGACGCGGAAGCCGCGCGCCAAGGCCAGCTGGATGGCTTCGACGGCCTTGTCGTAGGTACCTTCGCGGCACACGGCAAAGTCGTGTTCTTCACGCTCGCCATCCATGTGGACGGAAAAGGACAGATATTTGCTGGGCTTGAATTGGTCGAGCTTCTCTTTCAGCAGCAGCGCGTTGGTGCAGAGATAAATGTATTTCTTGCGTGCAACCAGGCCTGCGACGATCTCCGCGATCTGCGGATGCATCAGCGGTTCGCCGCCCGGGATGCTGACCATCGGCGCGCCACATTCATCGACCGCCCGGAAGCACTCTTCGGGGGTAAGCTGCTTCTTCAGAACGTGCGCGGGGTATTGAATCTTGCCGCAGCCGGCGCAAGCCAAATTACAACGGAGCAGGGGCTCCAGCATCAGCACAAAAGGATAATGCTTACGCCCTTTCAGCCGCTGACCGATAACGTAGGACGCCGTCGTCCACATTTGTGATACCGGTACGCCCATCCAGTCCTTCCCTCAGTAGCTTCGCGAAAACACGATTTCCGCGTACTCTTATGTTTAGACTCTAATGGTACCGGATTCGATGCTTCCTGTGAACCCAAGACTCAACAGGAGGTTATGTATAGGCCAGCGGTCGGCAAGCCTCCTAAGATAGGGCCTTTTACCCCCACGCGTTCCGTACTCGCGGATGCGAGAACCTTCGACGGTCCGTGGGCATCTAACGCTGACGGTAAAGACGGACGGAGGTGCCCATGCCCGTGATCCGCGCTTGCAGACATTGTGGACGGCAGAACCGCATACCAGCGAAGTTTCTCGCCAGCACGGGCCGTTGCGGAGCCTGCAAATCGCCCTTGCCGCCTATGGCGGAGCCTCTGGCGGTGGACGACCAGCAATTCGATGAAATAGTGCAGAACGCGCCCGTTCCGGTACTCGTGGACTTCTGGGCGGCGTGGTGCAAGCCGTGCGTCGCGGCTGCGCCGGAGGTCGCGCGCACCGCTGCCGACATGGCGGGCAAAGCGATCGTGCTGAAAGTGGATACCGAACGATACCCACAGCTCGGCGGGCGTTTCAAAGTCAACAGTATTCCCAACTTCGTCGTTCTGCTGGGTGGCCGCGTGGTCATGCAACAGGCCGGCTTGGTGGACCACGACCAAATGGAGCGATGGCTCAAGTCAGCGGCGCCTGTGCCAGCGTAAGCACCGGGATAGGGCCGGCCGCACCGACGGACTTATTGTTTCTAGCTAAAGGAAGGGTTCATGGATCTGCAACTTGCGGGAAAGAAGATATTGGTAACGGGTTCCACTGCGGGAATTGGTTTCGCGACGGCACGAGAATTTGCCTTGGAAGGTGCGTCGGTAGTGATCAACGGCAGAACGCAAGAGCGCGTAGATCGGGCTGTCGCGGAAATACGGAAATCGCATGCCGGCGCGCAGTTGTCGGGCGTTGCGAGCGACGTCTCGAACGCAGCGGGTTGCGCGAAGCTCGTTCAAGCCGTGCCGCAAGTGGACGTTCTGGTCAACAACATGGGAATTTTCGAGCCGAAGCCGTTCGAACAGATTCCCGATGCGGATTGGCTGCGTTTTTTTGAAGCCAATGTCTTGAGCGGAGTGCGGCTCTCCCGCCATTATCTTTCAGGCATGCGCGAGAAAAACTGGGGCCGCATTATATTCGTCTCCAGCGAATCAGCGGTGCAAATTCCCGCCGAAATGATTCATTACGGTATGACAAAGACGGCGCAAGTAGCCGTCGCGCGAGGAATTGCGGAGAGCGTGGCGGGAACGGGAATCACCGTGAACAGCGTGCTCGCAGGACCCACGCGCTCGGAAGGCGTCGAAACCTTCATCTCGCAAATGGGAGCTGGCGGCAACTCGGCGGCGTTTGAGGCAGAATTCTTCAAGATCATTCGCCCTACATCGCTCCTCAAAAGATTCGAGACGACTGAAGAAGTCGCGCACATGATTGTGTACCTTTGCAGTCCCCTGGCTTCGGGAACCACCGGCGCGGCAGCGCGCGTGGATGGCGGAGTAGTCCGGGCAATTCTGTAATCTGTCTGCGGGGCATCCTTTCGCGGACGCGCGACTAACGATCCGCGCCTATCAGCTTCTGGATTTCCTGGAAGGTCACGTTTGAATCCGCAATGATTCCCACCGATTCGTCTCCAATCGTGCAAACGTCGTCCTTCTGGTAACAGAACGTGATCATCGGCTTGCCAATCTCCAATGGAGGAGGTTCTCGCGTGTAATAGGGCAAGTGAAACATGAGATTCACCGGCGCCGGATAGCGCCCGGTCGCATCCACGAATTGAGCAACTTGCAGGCCGTTGTCGCCCTTGCCGAAGGATGCGACGTGGCCGCGATATACGCGCGCCACCCGACGCGGATCCGACTGCGGCGTTGCTGAGTACTTCTGAATCTTTTCGAGAATGATGGTTTCTTGGCCTTTTCTCGCTTGCTCGACCCATTCCTCCACGCGACGCTGGTTTTCTTCAGCAAAGTCCGCCGAAACCAGCGAGCAGCGAGCGGGCGGTCCGTCGTAGATGGTCGGCGAATCGCAATAGGCGATCACCTGCGCGCCAACTGCGACGTTTGAGCAATCCCGAGAAGGGCAACTCGTGAGCGCTTCGCTTTCCTTGTAGTATCCCCAAAGCAGGCGGGAAACAATCACGCGCATGTATCGCTCCACGGTAACTGAGTGGATGAATGTGGGCGGTGCGATCCAATTCACCTGTCCGAACAGAACCAGCGGCCGGCTGGGCGCGAGTTCCAGAGAACCGCGCAGATGATTATGAATTTGCAGCAGCACCGGGTCGCCTTCCCGCCGCCGCAATCCCTCGATCCAATCCTGAACTTTCGCGTACCTGGCATCGGTGAACAAGATCGGCGCCGCGCAGTGGTAGCCCGCGCCCGGCTCTGCTTCGCAGTAGGCGATCACCTTCGCTTCTGGCACGAACGCCGGCGGAAGCGCCGCCTGCCGGCAATCAATCGAGCCTCTGCTGACATCGTAGTCCCGCCTGAGCAATGAGTTTGCGAAGTCCCACATCACCAGCCACACGCGGTAGGACACGATGTTCTCCACTCCCGACGCGCATCGTCTCCGCGGGATCGCTGCGACCCGTTTGATGTAGCCCACCATCACGAATCCCTGATGCTTCGCGAGCCGCTCGGAATCCAACAGGCGGAGGTGCAGAGCTGCCATTGCGGCTTCGCCGTTGCCGTCAATCGCTCGAATCCACGACTCGACTCTGCTCACGCGTTCGTCGGTGAATGCGACTGGATTGAGGCATTGGACCGTGTGTATTTGTTCGCAATAGACGATCACTTTGGCGTGGAGTGTGAAGGGCGGCGATGGCAGTGGCTGCCAAGTGCAATTTATGTAGCCGGTGTGTACGACCGAATCGGGATGATCGCCCCAGAGGAGGCTGGAAATCGTGAAGTCCACCGCCTGGCTTACGGCTTCTTTACAGACGCCGTGAAATACGGGGCCCAGATTGCTGATTTCACCTACGAACACCATCGGCTTGTGGTAGGTAAGCTTCTCGCCGGTCGCCAATCGCTTCTGCATCTGCGCGAGAACATCATCGTCGGAGGGCGCTTGCTGCTGCGGCGCTTGCGCACCACCGGCGACAGCGCACAAAAGGAATAGTGGCAGCAGTGCCAACTTCATCTTTTGGGTCAGGATAGCGCCCGTCGGGCTTTTTCGCTGCATGCGAGGCTTACTTGATTGGACACCGCGGGGTGTCGATCTGTGCCGAGAGCGGCGCTCGTCGCGCAAGCCATAAGCCGAGTGGCGATGGAACCACAGCCGACGCTCGGGCGTTGTGCGCGCGAGCTGTCGTGTCGCGGTTGCGAATCTTTTGCGTGTAGCAGCGCATCTCACTTTCGTGTAGATTTTCTTACGGTGACAACGCCAACAAAATTCAATGTCGGCCTGGTACAGATGGCCGTTGGCGCGCAACCGAAAGAAAACTTGGCACGCGCCAGCTCGAAGATCGAAGAGGCCGCTCGCCATGGCGCGCAAGTCGTCTGTCTGCCTGAATTATTTCAATCGCAATATTTCTGCCAACGGGAAGACACTGCGAATTTCGATCTGGCTGAAGCCGTTCCCGGCCCGACGACCGAAGCCCTCGGACGCTTGGCTCAGAAAGCAAAAGTTGTGGTGGTGGCGCCGCTATTCGAGCGCCGGGCGGCAGGCGTGTATCACAATACGGCAGCGATTATTGACGCCGACGGCAAGATCGCAGGCGTCTATCGCAAGATGCATATTCCGGACGATCCCGCGTACTACGAGAAATTTTATTTTACTCCGGGAGATTTGGGCTTTCGCGCTTTTGAAACGCAGGCGGGGAAAATCGCCACCCTGATCTGTTGGGACCAGTGGTATCCGGAAGGCGCGCGCCTCGCGGCATTGAACGGCGCCTGCATTCTTTTTTATCCTACGGCGATTGGCTGGCACCCCAGCGAGAAAGAATCGAATGGCGCGGCGCAACGCGATTCCTGGCGTACCGTGCAACGCGGCCACGCGATCGCCAATGGAATTTACGTGGCGGCGGTGAATCGCGTCGGACACGAAACTCCTGCCGCGGACGCCGACGGCCTGGAATTCTGGGGCGGATCTTTCCTGTGCGATCCGCAGGGAGTGATTCTGGCCGAAGCATCCACCGATCGCGAGGAAATTTTGTACGGTGCCGTGGACCTGGCACATCTGGAAGACGTCCGGCGCAATTGGCCGTTTTTGCGCGACCGGCGAATTGACGCCTACAAAGGCATCGAGCAGCGCTTCCTCGACGAGAAACCTTGAAGCTTGGCCTCCAGGACAAAATCAGTGAATGAAACAATGACGCCCGCGGCGCTGGGCTTTTCCATGCCCGCCGAATGGGAGAAGCACGAAGCCACGTGGATCGGTTGGCCGCATAATCCCACGGACTGGCCAGGGAAACTGGAACCGATCCAATGGGTGTATGGCGAGATTGTGCGTAAGATTGCACCCGGCGAAATCATGCGCATCCTGGTGAACTCACGCGCGCACGAAGCGCACGTTCGCAAAATTCTGAAACAAGTAGGCGTGGCGCCGAGCCGCGTGCAGTTCTTTCGCCTCCCCACAAATCGCGGATGGACCCGCGATTTCGGACCAATTTTTGTGCGGCGAGCAAAACCCCGACGCCAGGTCGCCATCGCCCGATTCCGGTTCAACGCCTGGGCGCGTTATCCCGATTGGCACCAAGACGACGCGATTCCGCCGCAGGTGGCGCGGCGGCTGAAGTATGAGATTTTCACCGCGCGCGATCGCGGGCGGGACGTGGTGCTCGAGGGCGGTAGCATTGATGTAAACGGACGCGGCACTTTGCTCACCACCGAGGAATGTCTGCTGGATCAAAAGCGTCAGGTGCGAAATCCGGGATTCAGCCGCGCCGATACGGAAGCGGCGCTGCGTGAAAACCTGGGCGCGCAAAACCTCATCTGGCTCAGCAAGGGCATCGCCGGTGACGACACGCACGGACACGTGGATGATCTTTGCCGGTTCGTGGACCGCCGCACCGCAGTGCTGGTCCGCGAGAAGAATCGTCACGACGGGAATTACAAGCCGCTGGAAGAAAATTGGGAACGTCTGCGCGGGGCGCGTCTGGAAGACGGCAGCAAACTGAACGTGGTAGCGCTGCCGATGCCTGCGCCGCTACATTTTGACGGCGTGCGCCTGCCCGCGAGCTACGCAAACTTTTACATTTGCAATTCGGCGGTGTTGGTGCCGACGTTTAACGATCCGCAGGATCGCGTGGCGCTGGGGATTCTCGGCGAGCTATTTCCCGGGCGAGCCGTGGCCGGCATCCACGCCGTGGATTTGCTTTGGGGATTCGGAACATTGCACTGTTTGACGCAGCAACAACCGGCTCGCTGATGTCGCAGATTACGCGAACCCTTCTGCACAACTCTATTAGTAGTTTTTAATCTCCGACTGCTTTTCGACAATTCGATTGCTCGCTTTCTGCGTAGGCCTTCGCTTGCACCCCACGAGTTTCGATTCAGCGCTCGCCGATAGGAAATAGCGGCCTGTCTACAGCACTGTTCATTCCCGGCACGGCGATTGCATGCTGGATACGGCGACGACACAATTGGGATCCGCCGAATGATTCCAGCAGCGCGGGAGCCACAATGCGGCACATTTTGCCGCTTGCGTCATGGACAGTTCGATTCCAAGCACCATCCATTCAAACGCCGAGTCCGCCGCGCCGCTGACAATTCTGGTGGTGTTGACCAGCCGCTAAGTACCCATAAATTCCGGCCTACCGGCAGATAACTTCAGCGTACACAGCGCCACGTGGTGGCATCCCAGCAATGCGGATTGTCTATGCTATTGTTTCGTTTCTGGCAGCCGCAAGTGGCGCACGAATATGAGTCAAGACAACGAGACCTGGCGTGACTGGCCGCTGGCCGAACGCGAACGGCAGTATTCGCCGAGCAGTTGCGTACCGGCGCTCGCTTCTTACTTGGAAGTGTACGCCGCGCGCAGCCGTGAAGCGGAACGGCTCTGCCGTTGCAACAAAGATCTGCGCTGGGGCCAGCAGGCCAAAGAAACTTTCGATTATTTTCCCGCCGCCGTTCCTGATGCTCCACTGCTGGTTTTCTTTCACGGCGGTTATTGGCAAGAGCTGTCAAAAAATGAATCGCTTTTTGCCGCGCCGAATTGCGTTGCGAAGGGCATCGCATTTGCGGCGATTGACTACACGCTTGCGCCGGAGGCTCGGCTTGCAACTATTGTTGATCAGTGTCGCCGCGCCATTGCCTCCTTGCACGAGCAGGCTAAAACGCTTGGGTTCGATGCGCGGCGCCTATACGTGGCGGGCAGTTCTGCCGGAGCGCACCTTGCCGCGATGTTGTTGGTTGAAGGCTGGCAAACAGATTTCGGATTGCCCGCCGAGGCTGTTGCAGGCGCCGTTCTTCTGAGCGGCGTCTACGATCTAGAGCCACTGGTCGGGACATATATTGACGGGGCGTTGCACCTGACCGCAGCTGATGTGGCGAGCTTAAGTCCTGCTCGACTGAAACTTGCAAGGCCGGTGAAAACGATTGTGGCATGGGCCGAAAATGAAACACCGGAATTCAAGCGGCAGAGTCGATCTTTTGCATCCAAGCTGCAAACTGGCGGCTTTCCTGTTTCGAAGCTCGAAGTTGCCGGAGCAAATCATTTCGACATTGTTTTTGAGCTCGCGGATCCCGATACGCAGCTTGGGCGGGCAACGATAGAGCTGATTCGAGCGGGCCATCACACGCACAAGTGAGCGCTAGCGCGGTTGAGCATTTGCAGCGCTCCGCGCAGGCGAACCCTTATGGCTGGACTTCCGCCAGAAACTGTTCAGCGAAGGTGTGGACATCGCGGAACGAATTGTAGAGTGGAACTGGCGCGACGCGCAGAATATCCGGCTCACGCCAATCGCAAATAATTCCCTGCTCTGCCAGCCGTTCGCATACCGCGCGGCCATTTCTCCTAACCTGCAAAGATAGTTGCGCGCCGCGCTGCGCTCTATCGCGAGGTGTGATGATCACAAAGCCCCCGCGCGGCTCTTGCTCCAACAGAAATCCCAGGTAGCCGGTCAACATTTCGCTCTTGGCGCGCAGGCGTTCGATTCCCACTTCGTCGAAAATATCCATCGAGGCGCGCAACGGCGCCATCGACAGAATGGAAGGATTGCTCAACTGCCAGCCCTCGGCGCCGGCGATGGGCTGGAATTTCGGCTCCATGCGGAAGCGCGTGCTCTTGTCATTTCCCCACCAGCCGGCCAATCGCGGCCGATCCGTGTTCTGCTTGTGGCGCTGGTGGACGAAACACCCGGCAATGCAACCCGGCCCGCCATTCAGATATTTGTAGCTGCACCAGACGGCGAAATCCACGTTCCAATCGTGGAGCTTCAGCGGAAGATTTCCCGCAGCGTGCGCCATGTCAAAGCCGACGACGCAGCCCCGGGCGTGCCCCGCTTCGGCGATGCGCCGGCAGTCGAAGGCTTGCCCACTGTAGTAGTTCACTCCGCCGAGCATGATCAGCGCAATTCGCTCGCCTTCTTCGGCGAGCAGCTTTTCGATGTCCTCCGTGCCAATGGTCTTTTGGCCCGGGCGCGGAGCGATTTCGATCAAGGAACTCGCTGGATCGTAGCCGTGATAGCGAATCTGCGATTGCACGGCATATTGGTCGGAGGGAAACGCGTTGGATTCGATGAGGATTTTATTTCGCGCGCTGGTGGGCCGGTAAAACGAGACGAGCATGAGATGCAGATTCACCGTGAGCGAATTCATCACGACGATTTCTTCAGGTAGCGCACCAACCAGCCGCGCGGTGGGAGCCGCGAGTAGTTCGTGATAGGGCATCCAGGGATTTTGCGCGTGAAAATGGCCTTCCACACCGAGCTGTGCCCAGTCTTCTAGCTCCCTTTCGATGTAACCGCGCGCGGTTTTTGGCTGCAAGCCGAGAGAGTGGCCGCAAAGATACACGTAATCTGCGCCGTTGGGAGCTCTTGGAATATGGAAACGATCTCGATAGTCCGCGAGAGGATCGCGGGCAACCATTGCTGAAGCAAAATCGCGACCGGGTTCGAATTTGTAGCCGGCCACTTAGAGATTCTCCAAAGGCCTGAGATCGCGGTGAATCAGCAATTCCGCCTTTTGCCAATCGAGGTCTTCAATTCGGTTGATTGAATCGCACAATTCCGCGAGCAGGCGATCTTGCATCTTTCCGCGCGAAAGCGCTACGGAATAGGGTATGCGGTGAAACGTGACCATCGCGTACTTGGGGACGAAAAGCCGCGGATATCTGGCTTCCAGCGCGAGCTCGACCTTTTTTCTAAACAGAAACCCAGGATCCGCCACGCGGTCGCGCATTTCGACGAAATTTTCGAGGGCGAGGTCGGCGATGGCATCGGTATCGATCTTTCGTGTGCCTTCAAATTCAGCGAACAATTTCGGCCAATCGGCGCCGTGGCGATCCAGAAGCTCCAGGAAGAGCGTGCAGTCTTCGAACGCGCAATTCATGCCCTGTCCGAAGAAAGGGACGATGGCATGGGCCGCGTCGCCGAGCAACATGGCCTTGCCGTTTACCTGCCACGGCGAACATTTAATAGTGACCATCGAGCCGGTCGGATTGCTCGAGTAGTTTTCCTTCAGTTGCGGCATCCGTGGAACGGCATCAGGGAATTTGTCCTCGAAGAATGCCGCGGCCCCTTCATCCGTATCGAGCGCCGCAAAGCTGTCTTTGCCTTCGAACGGCAAGAACAGGATGCAGGCAAACGTCCCGTCAATATTGGGCAAGGCGATCAGCATATGGGAGCCGCGCGGCCAAATATGCAGCGCGTGGGGTTCGAGCAAATGTTTGCCCCCGGGTCCCGCGGGAATGGTCAGCTCTTTATAGCCGTAGTCCAGGGACTCCTGCGACAAACCAAATCCCCTAAGCTTCTGCATTTCGCGACGAATTGCCGACCCTGACCCGTCCGTCCCGATTACCACTGCGGATCCAACCGTAATCTCGCCTCCCGTTCCTTCGTTGCGAAAGCGCACGGCTCCCGTAGTCGCGTCGAATCCAGTACAGCGTTCGCCGAAATGAATCGTGACGCCACACGCTTCCGCGGCATTCATCAACGCGACGTTCAGATCGGCCCGAGAGATAGAGTTGATGACCTCGGTATCATTCTTGCCATACGGCTGGAACGTCAGTTCGCCCGTAAGCGAGTGCATCATCCTCCCCTTCATCGGCACGATGATGCGGCGCATTTCGTCCCACCGGCCCGCTTCGCGCAGCGCGTGAATCCCGCGCGTAGAAATTGCGAGGTTGATTGAACGTCCCGCGCTGGCGCGCACCCGGCGCGGGTCCGCACGCCGCTCGTAAATCTGCACACGAAATCCACGCTGCGCGAGAGAAATTCCCAGCAGGGGGCCGGTGAGTCCAGCGCCAACCAGTGTGATGACTTGGGAGCGATTGTGCATATTCAGGAAAATCGCACAGGATACCGCGGAATCACGATGAGGACGATCATCCTTCCAGGTAGGTCCGTGCTTCCCACAATTCCGGGAAGAATTTCTTATCGAGCGTCAGTTTCAGATAAGAAGACCCGGAGCTGCCCCCGGTGCCCATGCGAATGCCGATGGTGCGTTCGACCATTTGAATATGGCGGAGCCGCCAGCCCACAACCAGTTCATCGAACTCGGTCAAACGTTCGCACACGTCAATCCAGTCGCGGTGATTGCGCTCGTCGCGGTAAAGCGCGTGGATGGCTTGCGCGCGCGCCTGGAATTTCTCGCCCTCGGTGGCAGCAGGGGCGCTGGGTCGTAGCGTTCCCAACGCTTCTAGGGCTTTGAAGAAAACGTCGCGCAGAGAATCCTCGCGCAGCCGGCCGTTCAGGATGGCGTGTGTTTCCGGCGTCAATTCGTGGTAGTGCAACATTTTTTCGTCTTTCAGGCCGCAGAGGAATTCGAGCTCGCGAAACTGTTCGGACTGGAAGCCGCTGGCGGGGGCCAGCTTTCCGCGAAAGGCAAGAAAATGCGTGGGCAGCATGGTTTCGAGGATGGTGAACTGTTCGACCAGCACACGCATGATCTCCGTGCAGCGGCGAAGCAGGCGCGCGGCTTCGTAAACCCCATCGCGCGAGGTGGGATCGGCTGCCGCAGCACGCAGATTGGCGACGACCGCGTCCAGATCGTGCAAAAGTTCTTTGAACCATAGCTCGTAGGTCTGATGAACGATGATGAACAGCAATTCGTCGTGGTGGGGCGGCGAAGATTCCGGATGCTGCAGCTTCAATAATTCAGGAACTTCGAGATACGAACTGTAAGTCAGCTTCTTATCGGCTTGTTCGCCGCTGGTTCGCGACGCCGGTTTTTTATTTTCGGATGGACCGCGAACGGGACAGCCGACCGAGCCCGCTTTTCCTTCGACGCTGCCTGCCGCTTCAGAATCCTTCCTCACTTCAGCCTGCCCGCGTTTGCCAAGCCACTTTTCCGCATTCGTTCCGAGCAACTTCGCCTTCACGGACGGCGATAGCTCGCTCCCGCGGATCAGCGCGCCCACACGCTCTTCGCCGAGCGGGAATGGATAGTCGGAGCCGAGCAACACGCGATCCTCACCCATGGTTTCGACCAGAAATCGCAGCGTGCGCTCATCAAAGACCGCGGAATCAACGCAAAACCTGTTCAGATAATGGCTCGGCGGAAATTGCGAAACGCCGCGCGCCACTTCGTGATGCTGCCAGGCGTTTTCGAGCCGCCCGAGAAGGAAGGCGAAACTGCCGCCACCATGCGCGAAACAGATGCGCAGGCCAGGCGGCAGACGGTCAAACGCGCCACTTACAATTAATGACACGAGGGACAATTGCGTTTCCGCCGGCATGCCCACCGTCCACGGCATCATGTATTTCGGCATGCGTTGCGAGGCCATCATGTCCCACGGATGCACCAATACGGCCGCGCCTTCATTAGCGCAATGATGCAGAAACGTTACGATGCCGGGATCGTCGAGATTCTTTTCG
This sequence comes from uncultured Acidobacteriota bacterium, assembly GCA_963795005.1. Classification (GTDB taxonomy): domain Bacteria; phylum Acidobacteriota; class Terriglobia; order Acidiferrales; family UBA7541; genus Palsa-295. The sequence goes on from CAWCGE010000013.1 coordinate 185,006, forward strand.
CCGACGTGATTGCCAATCTCGACGCCAGCGTGGCCGGCGCGCAGGCAGCGCGTAAGTTCCTCGCAGGACGCGTCAATGTCCTGCAGCGGCACCTGGCACAGCGACTGTAATCTCCCTTTTCCCTGATCGCACATTTCCAAGGCCGCATCGTTAAACAGGCGCGCGCATTCGAGCGCTTGCTGCGGCTCCCGGCTGTATGCGAAAAGGACAGGAGTGGCGGAAATTACCTGACGGTCTATTCCATCGCGATCCATTTGTTCGAGACGAACAGTCACGTCCCAGCACGCGGAGTTGATGCGGCGAAATTCGCGGTCTCCCAGCATGATGACTGCCTTGCCGGGTTCGGTGTGTTTGATCAACGGCCAATCGGGCGTGCCGAAGCGCGCCGCGAGGTCGGGCCACGACTTCGGGAAAAAATGTGTGTGAATGTCGGTGACTGGCATTTTTGTCTGCGATTCGCGGACCAAGTTTACCGAGGCGCCGGCTTACCCGGGTGAACTTCGCCACAGTTCGGACACAGTCGCAATTTTTCGTTCTGGTAGAATCGCTCGAAAAGCGGCGGCAGATCCGTGACGATGCTCTTCAAGAGCACTTCGGCGCGATGCACCAGGTGATGGCATTTTCCGCAGTACCATTCGAAGCCGTCTTTAGCTCCTTCCGGACGAGGAATTTCAATTACCAGTCCGATTGTCCCGGGCGTATGACGCTGCGGCGAGTGGCGCATATGCTTCGGCAGCAGAAAAATCTCGCCTTCCTTGATGGGAATCTCGATCGGCGGCTTGCCGGGCTGCTCCATCACGCGAATGAAAATATCGCCTTTCAATTGAAAAAAGAATTCCTCGGCGGGATCGTCATGATAATCCACGCGCTGGTTGGGCCCGCCGACGACTGTCACGATGATGTCGCCGTCCTCCCAAACCTGGGCGTTCCCAACCGGCGGCTTCAATTTGTCGCGATTCGCGTCAATCCAACCTTGAAAATTGAAGGCCTTCAGCGTCTTGATGGATGGCATTCTTTTTTCCCTTCCTCTTGAGCGAGCGGCTTGTAAGCGATCACCTTCATTTCGATTAGCAAATGAGGATGAGGCAACTCGCGAACGGCGATGGTCGTGCGCGCCGGGCCGCTTTCGTCGAAATATTCGGCATACACCTGGTTGTAACCCGCAAAATCCTCCATGTTCACAAGGAACGTGGAAATTTCCACCACGTCTTCCAGTTGCGCATCCATGCTCGCCAGAATATCGCGGATATTTTCTATCAACGCTCGCGTCTGAACGCGAATATCCAGCCGCGCGGCGCCCGATGAGTCGGCTTCCGCGCCGGCAATGGTATTATCCGCGCGCCGCGAACTGGTGCCGGAGACAAAAAGATAATCGCCGGCTCGCTTGATGTGCGGGAAGCGGCCGCGCGGCTGGGCTTTCCCTGGGACAATCTTGCTTTCCGTTCCCATCAATCACTCAACTTAACGCAGATATTGTTCAGTTCGGAATAAAAATTCAGGGAGTGCATCCCGCCTTCACGGCCAATGCCGGAAAGGCCCGCTCCCCCGAAGGGAGTGCGCAGGTCGCGCAGGAACCAGCAATTCACCCAGGTGATTCCGGTGCGCAGCTTTTCCGCCACGCGATGTCCCCGTTGTAAATTGGAGGTCCACACGGAAGCTGCCAGACCGTACTTCGTGTCATTCGCCTTGGCGATGGCTTCTTCTTCGCTGTCGAACGGAGCGACGTGACAGACAGGACCAAAGATTTCTTCTTTCACGCAGCGTGCGGTTTCCGGAAGCCCCGTGAAGATTGTCGGCTGAATATAGAAACCATTGTCGCGGGCATCGCCGAAGGAAGGTATGCTGCCGCCCGTGACCACCGTGGCGCCTTCGTCGCGCGCCAATTGATAATAGGAGAGAACCTTGGCGCGATGCTGCTCGGAAATCAGGGGGCCCGTAGTCGTGGCTTGTTCCGTCGGCCACCCGAGACGCAGACCCTCCGCTTTTTGTTTGAGTGCCGCTACGAAGCGATCGAAAATCTTGCGTTCGACGTACACGCGTTCCGCGCAAAGACAAACTTGGCCGGTATTCATGAAGACCGCATCCGCGAGGCCAGCGAGTGTCTTCTGGAATTCGCAGTCGGCAAAAACGATCGCCGCATTTTTTCCACCCAGCTCAAAGGAAAGCGGTTTCACGGTAGGCGCAGCGGCGCGCATGATCGCGGCTCCTGTGCGCGATTCCCCGGTAAAAGTGATGGCGTCCACTCCCTGGTGCCCGGTCAGGAATTCCCCCGCCGAATCCGGGCCAAAGCCGTGGACCAAATTGAAGACGCCGGCTGGCACGCCCGCTGCTTGCATCACCTCGGCGAGCAAGGTCGCGGTGGCGGGCGTCTCTTCGGAAGGTTTCACAACCACGCAGTTTCCGCAGGTCAGTGCCGGAGCGACTTTCCATGTCAGCAGTAAGAGCGGCAAATTCCACGGCGTGATGATGCCCACGACTCCGAGCGGCTTGCGCACTGCGTAATTCAGCGCAACAGCGCCATCGGAAGTTTCGCTGCGAAATGATTCGAGACCCGCGGTCTTGATAATATCGGCGAAGACGCGAAAATTTGCGGCGCCACGGGGAACGTCAATGCGCGAGGCGAGAGAGATGGGCTTACCAGTATCCGCGACTTCGGCCAGCAGGAAATCCTGAAAGCGCGCCTCGATCCCGTCCGCAATTTTGTGCAACATCGCAGCGCGTTTGGGAACTGGCCAGCAGCCCCATTCTCCGACTAGCGCCCGGCGCGCTGCGCCTACAGCGTCGTCCACCATTGCGCGGTCCGCCTCGCCAACCTGCGCGATGATGGAACCATCGGCGGGATTGCTGTCGGCGAATTCGCGCGCACCGCTCACAAAACGGCCGTCAATGTAGTTTTGAAGGAGCTTCACGGAGAATCCGCGCTTGCCATCGGCCGGGCCGCAATGGCCCGCCGAAAGCCTCTAGCACGATACCAAAAACGCGTGAGGTTAGGACACCGAATTGGCCGGAACTGCGCTCATCGGCATCACGGTCCGGTGCGTCGTGGGAGACGCATTACTTACTGGATGGCTGCGGCGGTGAGTCCTGCGAGAGAACCTGATGCGGCGTCGGAATTTGCGACGCATCCCAGCCTCCGCCGAGTGCTTCGACCAGTTGAACGCTGGCGGTCATCTGCTGAATGCGCAGGTTCACGGCCGTTTGCCTATTGCTCAGTAGCGTGGTCTGAGCGGTGATCACGTTTAGGTACGGATCGATCCCCAATTTGTAGCGGTCCGTGGCGATCTTTAAATTCCGTTCGGCCGACGCGACCGCCGTATCTTGCTGTTGCACCTCAACCGAGAGAATTCGCAACGAGGCGAGATTATCTTCCACTTGTTGAAAAGCCGTCAGGACCGTCTGGCGATAGTTCGCCACGGTTTCGTCGTATTGGGCGCGATATTGCATCATCGTGGCGTGGCGCAACCCGCCGTCGTAGATTGTTTCGGACATGCTGGGTCCCGCCGAAAAAAATCGGCTCGGCCAGGTGAACCAACTCGTGAAAGACCGTGATTCGAACCCGGCGGACGCGCTAAGAGTGAGCGTCGGATAGTAGGCGGCGTACGCTACACCAATCTGCGCGTTGGCTTGTTCCATAAGCCGCTCGTTGGCCGCAATGTCCGGGCGGCGCTCGAGCAATTGAGACGGGACGCCGAAGGGAATCGCGGGCGGATTCGACTTCAGAGGCTCGGCTGGGAGAGAAAACGTGGATGGGGGTTCGCCGACTAACATCGCAATAGCGTGTTCGAACTGAGAACGCAGGATCCCGAGGTTCGTGTCCTGCGCTTGCGTCGTTTCGAGCTGGGTCTCTGCCTGCGCCACGGATTCGTCGGAATCGATTCCCGTGTCATAGAGAGCCTTGGTGAGGTTCAGCGATTCCTGGTACGCGATCACGGTGGAATCGAGCAGTTGCTTCAGATCGTCCTGTCCCCGAAGTTCGTAATAATCCACGGCGACCTCGGCTTGCGCCGTGAGCCGGATGTTTTCCAGATCCGCCGCGCTGGCTTGCGCCGAAGCCGTGTTGGCGCGAACCTGATTGCGAACTCGGCCCCACAGATCGGGCACCCACGTTGCGTCGAATGGCAAACTGTAAAACGTCGAGGTCCCTGGCGTTACGGCGAGGGAGGCCGCGGCGCCTTGGCGTGACTTCGTGATCGCGGGTCCCACGCTGACCGTAGGGTAATATTGCGACCGGGCCTCTTTGACCAAAGCTCGCGCCGCCATGTAGCTTGCCATCGCGGATTGCACGTTTTGGTTGGAAATATTTACCTTCTCTTCCAGGGCGTTCAGTTGCGGATCGTTGAACATCTCCCACCATTTGCCGTGGAGGGCGTTATCGCTGGGCTGTGCCTCTTTCCAGCCATCTGTTTTGCTGAAATCAGCCGGCGTGAGCTCCTTGTACGCAGCGGGCGCCTGAGCCGGAGGCTTGTGATACTTGGGGCCGACCGTGCAGCCAGCAAACAGCAGCGCTGCGGCGACGGCCATCGTAAGAGCCGTCGGGTGAAAGTTTCCCAACCTGCCAATTTCATTATTCCTGTTGCCCCGGGGATCGTTCACGGTTTCTATAAATTGTGAAGCGCGTTTCATTAATCTGCCGGCTCCTCTGCCGTTGCTCCGATGGCGTGATGATGTGTGCGAGCCCAGCGAACCCGCAGGCGATCCAAATAAAGATAGACGACAGGCGTCGTGTACAAAGTCAGCATCTGGCTGACGATCAATCCGCCAATAATCGTGATGCCCAGCGGCCGGCGCAGTTCCGAGCCGGTCCCCGTGCCCAGAGCGAGCGGTAGCGCGCCAAACAGCGCCGCCATGGTGGTCATCAAGATCGGCCGGAAACGCAGCAGGCACGCCTGATAGATTGCTTCCTCGGAGGTTTTATTCTCCTGGCGTTCCGCGGCTAAGGCAAAGTCAATCATCATGATCGCGTTTTTCTTCACAATTCCAATCAGCAGGATGACGCCTATGAGCGCAATGACGCTGAGGTCCACGTGGAAAAGCAAAAGCGCGAGCACGGCGCCCACGCCGGCCGACGGAAGCGTGGATAAAATCGTGATCGGATGGATGTAGCTTTCATAAAGAATACCCAGGACGATATAAACCGCCATGAGCGCCGTGATAATCAGAAATGGCTGAGTTGAAAGAGACGACTGGAAGGCCTGCAGCGTTCCGGAGAACATCCCCTTAATCGTGGGCGGCACACCCATGCGCAGTTGCATCTGATTGATCGCCGCCGCTGCGTCGCTGAGGGCCACACCCGGCGCAAGATTGAAGGAGACCGTCACGGACGGAAACTGCCCCTGGTGATTGACCGAAAGTGGCGCTATTTTCGGGGCGAAGTGCGTGACCGCGCTAAGCGGAACTTCCTTCCCGATCGAAGGGCGGATGTAAATGTCATTCAGCGATGTGGGATCCTGCCAGAATTGCGGAGCGACCTCCATCACGACGTGGTACTGATTCAGAGGCGTGTACATGGTGGAAACCTGCGCCTGGCCGAAGGCCTCGTACAAGGTGTTATCGATCATTTGTGGCGTGATGCCCATTCGCGATGCCGTATCGCGGTCGTAAACCAGCGCAGCCTGCAATCCGCTGTTCTGCTGGTCGGTATTCACATCGGTAAGTATGCGCAGTTTGCGCATCTCGGTAAGGAGGCGAGGCCCCCACGCCACCAAATCATCGACGTTGTCGCTCTGAATCGTGTACTGATATTGCGCATTGCTTTGCCGGCCGCCGATCCGCAAATCTTGTCCGGCCTGCAGGAAGACTGTCGCGCCGGGGATGGAAATCAGCTTGGGACGAAGCCGATCGATCACTTGACTGGAACTGATCTTGCGTTCCGAAAGTGGCTTTAACGCCAGGTATACGAATCCCGTATTGACGGCGCCGCCGCCCCCCGTGAAGGCACCGACATTTTGCACCGCCGGGTCGGTCTTGATGATATCCACGAAGCGCAGCGTTAAACCTTGCATCGCCTGGAAGGAAATGTCCTGAGCTGCCTGGATGCCGCCAAAAACGGTGCCGTTATCCTGCTGAGGGAAAAAGCCTTTGGGCACAACATAGAAGAGGAATCCATTCAACACGATGGTCAAAATTAGCACCAAAAGCGTGAGCGCTGAGTGTTGCAACACCCACTTGAGGGTGCGCTCGTAGAATCCCAGCATTCCGGTGAAGATTTTCTCGCTGGCCCGAAAGACCCGTCCGTGGCTTTCTTCTTCGGGGTTCTTCAGAAGCCGTGAGCACATCATGGGAGTCGTCGTCAACGAAATGGCGAGCGAAACGAGAATCGCCACGGACAGCGTGACCGCAAATTCGCGGAACAGGCGTCCGACGATTCCGCCCATCAGCAGAATCGGAATGAAGACAGCAACCAGCGAAATACTGATCGAGAGCACCGTGAACCCAATTTCCTCCGCGCCCTTCAAGGCGGATTCCATCGGGCTCATGCCCTGCTCGAGATATCGTGAAATGTTTTCGATCACCACGATGGCGTCGTCCACCACAAAACCCGTCGCGATGGTGAGCGCCATCAAGGAAAGATTGTCAATGCTGTAACCACACAGATACATCACGCCGAAGGTGCCGATCAGCGAGACCGGGACGGCGACGCTGGGAATTAAGGTGGCGCGAACATTCCGCAGAAAAAGAAAGACCACCAGGATTACCAATCCGATGGAGATCGCCAGGGTTCGTTCCACATCGCTCACGGAAGCCCGGATGGTAGTGGTGCGGTCCAGCACGATGGTGAAATTCATTGCTGCGGGAATCGAAGCTTCCAGAGAAGGAATCGCCTCTCGAATGCGGTCAACCGTGTCAATAATGTTGGCGCCCGGTTGTCGAAAGACAATCAGCAGCACGCATGGCTTTCCGTTCAGGAATCCCGCCGCGCGTATGTTTTCCACCTGGTCGTAGACATCCGCAACGTCGGAAAGCTTTATGGCCGCGCCGTTGTGGTACCCGATGACCAAATTCTTGTAATAATCCGCTTTCAAGAGTTGGTCGTTCGCGACGATATCAGCGGTCGTCTGGCCGTCGGTGATCTGCCCTTTGGCTAGATTTGCATTCTGGGTGCTCAGCATCGCGTTGACGTCTTGCAATCCGAGCCCATAGCTGTTCAATTGGGTGGGATTCAACTCCACGCGAACGGCGGGCAGCGAACTGCCGCCGACGCTCACTTGTCCGACCCCCTGAATTTGTGAAAGCCTTTGCTCGACGATCGTGGACGCTGCGTCATACATCGGGCCGCGATCGTAGACGCTGGACGTCAATCCCAGAATCATGATGGGCGCATCGGCCGGATTCACCTTGCGGTAGGTGGGGTTCGCGGGCAGGTTCGCAGGCAGATAACTTCGCGCGGCGTTGATCGAGGCTTCCACGTCGCGGGCCGCGCCGTCAATGTTCCGGTTCAAGTCAAACTGCAAAGTGATGCTGGTCGTGCCAAGAAAACTGGAAGACGTCATTTCCGTGACACCCGCGATGCGCCCGAATTGCCTCTCCAGCGGTGTGGCGACCGAGGAAGCCATGATTTCGGGGCTGGCTCCCGGCAAAGTGGCGGCGACGGAGATCGTAGGAAAGTCGATCTGCGGGAGCGCCGACACAGGTAGGACCTGGAAGGCAACCGCCCCCGCGAGCGCAATCGCGATCGTGAGAAGAGTTGTCGCGACTGGGCGATGAATAAATGGGGAGGAAATACTCATGGCTAATCCGCTGGAACCGACTCGGTGCTCCCGTGCCCCGCGCGATATGTCGAAACTTTCTTGGCGAGGTCATCGAAGAAAATGTAGATCACGGGCGTGGTGTACAGCGTGAGCACCTGGCTAAGCAAGAGCCCGCCGACCATCGCAATGCCCAGCGGACGGCGCAACTCCGAACCAATTCCGGTGCCGAGAGCCAGAGGCAAGCCGCCGAGGAGAGCGGCCATGGTGGTCATCATAATGGGACGAAAGCGCAACAGACAGGCTTCATAAATCGCGTCCTCGGAGCTCATGCCGTGCTTTCGTTCGGCTTCCAGAGCGAAGTCAATCATCATAATTCCGTTCTTTTTCACGATGCCAATCAGCAAAATAATTCCTATGAGCGCAACGACGCTCAGTTCCTGGCCGCAAATCAGCAAAGCCAGAATTGCCCCGACGCCCGCGGAAGGAAGTGTCGAAAGAATCGTGACTGGATGGATGTAGCTCTCATACAGAACGCCGAGAACGATATAAACGGTGACCAGGGCCGCCAGAATCAACAGCGGCTCGTTACTGAGCGAGGCCTGAAACGAAGCCGCGGTGCCTTGAAACGCGGCCTGAACGCTGAGCGGCATTGCGATTTCCTGCTGCGCTTTATTGATCGCCTCTGTGGCTTCTCCCAGCGACGCATCCGGCGCGAGGTTGAACGAAATGGTGACGACCGGGAACTGGCCTTGATGATTCACCGACAATGGTGCGGTTCTTGATTCGAAATGAGTGAACGCGCTGAGCGGCACCGCGGCTCCGTTCAAAGCAGTAACCGGGGCGGGGTTCGCAGAACCAGAACTGGGTCCAGAGTTAGTAGCCACGGGAGTGGGGTTTGAGTTGCCACCTCCGGAGGCGGTGCTGGCCGTGACGATGGTGCTCGTCGGGGAGGTAGTCAGCGACGAGGAAGCCAATGCCGAGCGCACATAAATATCGTTTAACTTCGTGGGACTTTTCTGGAACTCCGGCATTGTCTCCAGAATTAAGTGGTATTGGTTTAGCTGCGTGTAAAGCGTGGTCACCTGCCGCTGGCCAAAGCCGTCGTAAAGCGTTTGATCGATCGTGGAAGGCGTGATGCCCATGCGTGAAGCCGTTACGCGATCAATTACAAGGGCAGCTGCGAGGCCTTGCGTCTGCTGGTCTGTCGCCACGTCGCGCAGTTCGGGGATCTGTCTCAGCTTGTCCGCGAGCTTCGCCGTCCATTCGTTTAGCTCGTTCAAATCAGGATCTTCCAGCGTGTATTGGTACTGCGTCCGGCTGACGCGATCCTCCACCGTCAAGTCCTGGACCGGCTGCATATAGAGCGTGATGCCGTCAATCTTGGCCAACTCCGGCTGCAGTCGGCGAATCACGTCGGAGGCGTTGATTTTTCGTTGCTCGAGCGGTTTCAGGTTGATCAAAATCCGTCCGCTATTGAGCGTGGTATTCGTACCGTCAATTCCGATAAAGGAAGAAAGGCTCTCAACGGCCGGGTCCTTCAGAATGATCGCGCTGAGCTGTTGCTGCTTGTGGGCCATCAAAGGAAACGAGGTGGTCTGTGTGGCTTCCGATATTCCCTGAATGATCCCCGTATCCTGTACGGGGAAAAAGCCCTTTGGCACGATGATATAGAGGATGACGGTCAAGACGAGCGTTGCGACGGCCACAATCAACGTGGCTACTTGACGTTTCAAAACCCATTTGAGCGTGCGGCCGTAAAAATCAATGATTCTCTGGAAGGCGCGCTCGGACGCTTGATAGAAACGGCGGTTTTGGGCTTCCGGATCATGCTTCAGCAGTCGAGAACACATCATCGGCGTGAGCGTGAGGGACACGACGGCGGAGACAAGAATGGTCACGCTGAGCGTGATGGCAAATTCACGGAAGAGCCGCCCGACGATATCGCCCATAAACAACAAGGGAATCAAAACGGCGATCAAGGAAATCGTCAGCGACACGATGGTGAATCCAATTTGTTCGGATCCGATCAACGCCGCGCGCAGCGGATCGTCGCCCTCCTCGATGTAGCGGACGATGTTCTCGATCATGACGATGGCGTCATCCACGACAAACCCCGTGGAAATCGTCAAAGCCATCAACGTAAGGTTGTTGAGGCTGTATCCCGCCAAATACATCACGCCGAACGTGCCCACCAATGAAAGCGGAACCGCCACGCTGGGAATGATGGTGGCGCGAACGTTGCGCAGAAAAAGAAAGATGACCATCACCACCAACGCGACGGTAAGCATCAACTCGAATTCCACGTCCTGCACCGACGCGCGAATGGTTACGGTTCGATCCGTGAGTACGGTGACTTGCACGGCGGCAGGCAAGTTGGTTTGCAGCAATGGTAAGAGTGCTTTGACGCGATCCACGACTTGGATAATGTTGGCGCCGGGTTGCCGTTGTATGTTGACGATCACCGCGGGAGTTTCATTCATCCAGGCGGCTTGCTTGATGTTCTCAACGTCGTCCACCACGTTGGCCACGTCGCGAAGCTTCACCGGCGAGCCGTTGTGGTAGGCGATTACGACGTTGGCGAATTCCTTGCTGGTCAATAATTGATCGTTCGCGTCAATTTGATAATCCTGGTGAGGCCCGTCGAAGTTCCCTAGCGCGGAGTTCAAGCTGGTGGATTGCAATGCGGTCCGAACGTCTTCCAGGTTGATCCCGTAAGCCGACAGCGCGGTCGGATTCACTTGCACACGTACAGCCGGCTTTTGGCCGCCGCTGATGCTCACCAGACCGACACCCGGCAACTGAGCGATTTTTTGCGCCAAGCGCGTATCGGCCAAGTCCTCCACTTGAGGTAGTGGAATGGTCTTGGACGTGAGAGCGAGCGTCAAAATCGGTGTGTCGGCAGGGTTCGTCTTGCTGTAGATCGGCGGCGTGGGAAGGTCGGCAGGCAGATACGTTTGCGCAGCATTGATGGATGCCTGCACTTCCTGCTCCGCAACGTCAATATTGAGTTGCAATGAAAATTGCAACACGATCACGGAACTGCCGTCGGAACTCGTGGACGTCATCTGGCTCAGGCCCGGTACCTGACCGAACTGTCTTTCGAGCGGCGCAGTCACTGCCGAAGCCATCACGTCCGGATTTGCGCCGGGATAAAACGTGACGACTTGAATCGTCGGGTAATCCACTTCGGGAAGAGCCGAGACCGGCAATTGCGTGAATCCCACAAAGCCGGCCAGCAGAATCGCGGCCATTAACAGTGACGTCGCGACTGGCCGGATAATAAATGGGCGAGACGGATTCACTGATGATTTCCTCCGCTGCCGCCGCTAGAACCCGAAGATGCCGGCCCGCTGCCTGGTCCTTTGCTACCGGAGCCCGTGGCGCCGGGTCCCGAGCCACCGTTTGCATTTGTGCTATTTGTGGCGTTGCTGATCGACACTTTCGCGCCATCTTGTAATTTGTCGAATCCAGTGACCGCAATCACTTGGCCGGGTTGCAATCCTTGCACTGCGGCGGTGCTTCCGTCGGTCGTGCCGACCGTGACGGTCTGCATTGACGCGGTCTGATCGGGCTTAATGACGTACACAAACGTGCCTTGCGCATTTCTTTGGATCGCCGCAGTGGGCGCCAGCGACGCATTTTGCTGCGTATCCACCAGCAGTCTGGCGTTCACGAACTGACTGGGGAAAAGAGTCACATCCTTATTCGGAAAAATTGCTTTCAGCTTCACCGTGCCGGTGGTGGTGTCAACCACATTGTCCAATGTCAATAAAGAGCCCATCGCTAGCTTCGTTTGCTGAGTGCGATCGAGCGCTTCGACCGACATTTTGTTTCCCAGATGGAGCTGTTTTTGAATTTGCGGCAGATAATCTTCGGCGACGCTGAAGATAACGGTGATGGGCTGTAGCTGAGTGATGACCACCAGAGGCGTAGTGCTGCCGGACGTAACAATGTTGCCGGGATCCAGAAGGCGGAGACCCACACGGCCGTCGATGGGCGCCTTTATGGTGGCGTAGTCCAGATTCGTTGCCGCGCTCGCCACGGTACCCTGATCGTTCTTGACCGAGCCTTCGTATTGCTTGACCGTTTGAGTCTGGTCGTCGAGCTGTTGCTTGGCAATGGCGTTTCGATTGAAGGCCAGCTGGTAACGGTCCAGATCAATGCGAGATTCGCTCAGCAACGCTTCATCGTGCGCCAGTGTTCCCTGAGCCTGCGTCAATGCGGCTTGATAGGGACGCGGATCGATCTCGATGAGCACGTCGCCCTTCTTGACCATTTGTCCTTCGCGATAATTCACGCTATTGATTTGCCCGTCCACGCGGCTGGTAATTGTCGCTGTGTAAACGGGCGTAACCGTTCCCAGAGCATTGATGTAAACGCCGATCGGGCCTTGGCTCACCGTGGCCGTGGTAATAGGAACGCTGCGATTCGCTGCGGCTGCCTTGGCTTTCGCTGCCTGAGCTGCCGCTTGCTGCTTGCGGTAGTAGGTCAGGCCGCCGATCGCAAGCACCAGAATCAGCACGATCCATATCCACCGATAACTTCGGTGCGCCCGCGGCGTTTCCGTCTTTTTCCTCTTGGGAGGCGCAGCAGTCCCGGTCGCAGGAGCAGCGGTCGTCGTAGTGGTGGTGGGGCTGTCCGAAGTCTCAATTTTGGGATGGTTATCAGGCACTGTGTTTCCTCATTAAGTGAATGGAGCTAGATCTTATCGGTTTGTCCTGAACGTACGATGCGTTGGCAAATAGGGCTACGCTCGGCCCCACACCTGTGAAGGGGCCTGTACCCGAGTGACCTTTCGCAGCCGTATCTTCGAGCAAATAGGGTGCATTACATTCCGACGAGGCAGAGTAGCATTTGGTTTCAACCCACTCTGTGATTGTTGAAGCGACGGCCGGTCGAAAGTTCCGTCTCACAACCGCGTGGAGCCCGTGGTCAGTAATCCTATCGGCCACCGGAGGCCGTCCGACCTGCGGATACAAACTCGACATGGCCGTCACCCCACGATAACGTCGGGAGCGCCGACCCTCACAATGCCCACCGCCTATGCTGCCATGAGTTAGTTTTTCAAGCTAGCTTCGGACCGGCGCGAACCACTGGGCGGCCGCACCGGCAAGGGCGGATTCCGATCCATACCGCGCGCTCACGATTCGGACCTTTTGCCAGCGCGGATTGCTCGTCCAGGTATCCAGCTGTTGCCGAATGTGGCCGCGTAGGGAAATCATCACGCGGCCCAAGCCGCCGCCGAAAACGATGACCTGTGGCTCCAGAAGATCAATCATTCCGCCGAGCCAAATCGCCAGATGTCCCGCGGCTTCTTCCAGGATTTCCCGCGCCAGCGGATCGCCGCCTTGTGAGGCACGGCTCACAATCTCAGTAGTGACATCGGAAATCTCTCCGCCCATTTTCAGCATCCGTGAACGCCGACCGCCGCGATGGCGCAGGAGATTGCGAGCACATTTTGCGATGGCTGTCCCGGAGGCATACATCTCGATGCAGCCGCGCTTGCCACAGCCGCACGCCGGCCCGCGATAATTGATGGTCATGTGGCCGCCTTCACCGGCGCCGCCCGTCCGTCCTTCGTGTATTCGGCCCTGCAGTACCAGCGCGGTGCCGATGCCGGTCCCCAGGCTCACGTAGAAGATGCTTTCATACCCGTTGCCTGCTCCCCAACGAGCTTCGGCCAGCGCCGCCGCATTTGCGTCATTGGCGAGACGCACCGGCAATCCGTAGTGATGTTCGATTTTTTGCGCCAACGGAAAATTGCGCCAGCACGGCAAATTCGCCGCGCTAAGCAGCACGCCGCGTGTGGAATCCACCCACCCGGGCGCGCACGCGCCAATCGCTTTAACGGTCCTTTCTGTGGCGTGCCTCATGACGGCGTCAATCGCGTCCTGCACGGCGCGGAATCCTTGCTTCGCGGTCCCGCGCGCGAGCATGGCAACACGCGCGGCATGCAGCACTTTGCCTCGCGAGTTTACCAACCCGGCGGCCACTTTCGTGCCGCCAATGTCAACTCCGAGGACCAAATTTTCCTGTGCTCGTCGGCTGGTAGGTTTGCGCAACGACGGGAATCCTATTCCGGCTTCGAATTTGCGATGCTGCGGTAGAAATTCTGCAGCACGTAGAAGGCTTGTTTGCGCTGTCCGCGGTCAGAAATCAGGCCCTTGCGGTTGTAAAAATCCTGCACGCCGGCCAGCATCCGGCGTGGCGAGCGAAAATCCATCAGGACCCACGGTGACATCCCGGCGAGGGCCGGAATTCTTTTCAGCATGTTGATTTGGTGCTGGTAGAGGCTGGCCTGGTACTCCTCGGTCCAGCGCGCGCCGGCATCCCCATGATCCCCATAAGGCGCGTCCGCGCCAAATTCGCTGAAGATCACGGGTTTGTCATACGTCGATTTCCACTGCATCGTGTCAGTGGCTTCGACAGGTGTTTCATACCAGCCGATATATTCGTTCTCGCCCAAAACGTCGAGGAATTCGCCGAGTGGATCGTCCAGAAGTTGAGTATTACCGCCGATATTTTTGCGGTGATTCATGGCCGACGTGAGCAGCCGTGTGGAATCGAGCGAGCGCGCGTAAGCTGCCAATTTCTTCAGGAATTCCAGCCGGTCCGGGCCCATGGGCGTTTCGTTCCCGACCGACCACAGGATTGCCGCAGCGCGATTGTGATCGCGCGCGATTAAATCCCGCATTTGCTCTTCCGCGACCTGCAGCGTGGCCGGATTCGTCCAAGCAATGCCCCAATACACTGGAACTTCTTCCCAGACCAGAATTCCCATGCGATCGGCCATGCGAATCATGGACTCGTTATATTGATAGTGGGCCAGGCGAACGAAGTTGCAGCCGAGCTCTTTGGCCCAACCGAGCAGCACCGCGTCATCTTCCGGGGAGAAAGCGCGGCCGCCGCGAAACGCGGCTTCTTCGTGCATGGAAATGCCGCGCAGGAAAACAGGCTGGCCATTCAACAGAATTTTTGTGCCGCTCGTTTCGATGGTCCGAAATCCGATCTGATCTTCTATGCGATCGCCCGCAGCGGAAACGACGACGCGATACAGTTTGGGATTTTCCGGCGACCACAGGCTGAGCTTCCCCGCGAATCTGAATTCCACGTAGCCGTCGCGGTCGCTAGTGAATTGCTGCGTGATGTTGGCTTCGGGGATTTCCAGCGTCACCTTTTGCGGCTCGCTCGCGCCGGTGAGTTTCACCCAACCGGCAATCTCGCCGGTGGAACCCTTGGCGAGCTGCACGAAATAATCCTGAATGAATGTTTCAGGCACTTCGACGATGGTAATGTCGCGAGTGAGTCCACCGTAATTCCACCAGTCGGTGTTAAGGGCCGGAACCGCATCGGCGCGGCGCGCATCGTTTACTTCCACGACGACGAAATTGTCGCCTCCGCGCACCGTATCAGTGATCTCAAAATTGAACGAGGTGAAGCCGCCCTCGTGTTCCCCCAAGCTTCTGCCATTCAGATAGACACGAGCGCGATAATTGGCCGCGCCAAAATAAATGAATGTCCGGGTATGCGGGCGCTTCTGATACGAGAAGGATTTCTTGTACCAGAGGGGTCCCTCGTATAAAAGAAGGCTCTCACGCTGCGAATTCCAGTCACCGGGGACTTTCAACGTGCCCGAGGCGTCGAAATTGTATTCGACGAGATCTTGCTTATCTTTCGGCTGACGATTTTCATAGAAGCGGTCGGAAAGTCCGGTCTCGTACGGATCCACGATGACTTGCCAGACGCCGCTCAGGCTGATGGTGTTACGGGCCGGGATGTTGGCGATCAGGTTTGCAGGCGACGGCACGGCTTGAGCGGGGGACGCAGATGGGAACAGAATCGCCGCGATCAAGAATGCGGCGACTGCGAGGGCCGCGCGTGCCGGACTGTTGATTGAAGAAGTGCCTGAAAGTTGGCGATGGAAGTGGGTCGTTTGTTTTCTTCGAGTTACGATGGTTTCTAACCTCACGGATTGGCGATTGAATAAACTGTAGATTGAATCGAAGAACCGCCGCAGGTGGGTAACTGGCCGCGCGCCGTGGAGCGTCATTCAGCTCACGGTTACGCCGAAACGCCCGCATTTGCAAGATGTTGTCATGATCGTCATTCATTCTAACACGGCGGTCAAATCGGGTGTGTGTAGCGGGCCAGAGGCAAATTCTCGCGAAACTGCACGCCGGAGCAATTTTCGCGCTGGAATGGATTGGACGCGCGCCAGGCGGAATCGGGTCTTCTGCCCGCCTAAAGCGCGAACGCACGCGCCGCTCACTTGCTGAGCCGGCGCCCGAAAGGACAGCGATCGCGTTAGATCGCCGATCTAGTGCGCCCAGATTTTCGCTGGATCGGTTTCGTACGGATACACGTGCACCATCCAATTGAAGATTTGCGGGTACCAGCGGCCTCCGGCCTGTTCACAGGCATCCTGCGTGGTGATGTCGCCGCGGAATCCGAATCCCTTCTGGTCCACCTGCTGAAAGCCACCGCCCTTCGCGCCGAAGCAGAAGTTCACGTGCTTGTGCCAGCGCGCGACGCTGAGCGGAACGCGCGCGTTCAAGTCCTGTTCGGTGGCGTTTCGCCGGGCGGTGTACATCGCGCCCACCAGTTCGTAGCCATCGTTCGTTTTCCTATAGAGCAGCGATGTGGGATGCGCCGGATTGAATTCAAACGCGGCTTCCATAGCGTAGGCGTAATTCGTGAAGTGATACTGCTTCTGCGGAACGTTGGGCAAGAAAATCTTAAAGCCATCGGCAAGCGCTACGCGGTAGTCTTTGTACTTTTCGATGGCGGGACGCAACTCCGCAAGAACTTCGGCGGCGCGTTTTTGATCGGCGGCACTTGCCGGGCGCAAGTCGGTCATAAACATGTGCGCGCCCATGTCCATATCGTGATCGGACATGCCGTCGTTCGCGGCTTTCGCGGCGTCGGGACTTTTGTCCGAATCATGCTGCATACGGCTCCTATCCATTCCGGCCATGCCGTCGTGATTTTGCGCGGGCTGTTGCTGCGAATTTTCAGATTGTCGCGAAAGCGCAGGCAGGGTCAGCAGGGATACAGCTGCCACGAGGGCCGTCGCGAATTTAGTGATCACGTTTTTCGAGGTCATAACTCGGGCTCCTACTCACTCTAACGCTGTAGCGCGCTGGAAGTTTCACCCTGATTGCCACGGTTGGCGAATTGACAACGGGCGACTTTTCAACCTGGAAAGCGCGCAAAGAGAGAAGGCTCGGGGGCCCGAGCCTCCTCGTGGGGGTGCAGCGTTAAGACAAACGTGGTCTGGCAGTTGGCGTGTGTCCCAAAGAGCACGCCAAACTACTGGCCACAAACGTGAAACACGGGATTGCCCTAAAAGTTGCGGGGCCGCCGGAGGCCGGGAACCTGGCTGAAACAAACTCGCAATCCGGGAGCAACTTTGGTTCCACACGGTGCGTCCAATGTTGCACCGCGGCGAGGCTTTTATTTGCATTTTCGCGCCGTGTACTCTTGACGTCGGCTTTTAAATCTGTAAACTGCGGTTTTCCGTTATGGCGACACTAGCCAACCCGATCGAAGAGACGCTGCCGGAATTCGAACTTCCGCAGCGGGAGGCGGCCTTTTTCTACGGCCTGTTCCTGCGTGGACATTCGGCGGAGGAACTGCGGAAGGATATACAGGTCCCCGCAACGGTCCTGGCAAAGTGGGACCGCGAAACGGTGCGCGAGCCCCAGCTGCGGCCGGTGCTCGAGCGGATCGTGCAGTATCGCCAGCACGTGCTTGCGATTTTCGAAAACCTGATTTGCCACGACGCCGCCACCCAGAAATTGCAGTAGCTTCCCACAGCCACACGATTACCAATCAGGCTAAGAGCCGGCGAGATGCCGGCACTACCCTTTCTTGATCCCCAGAGCTTCGGCGTAAAACTGGTTCACGTATTCTTTCAACATTCGCCGAGAGCTGAATTGCGGCGCCACACTCTTGATGGCTGCCTTCATCACGCGCACGAAGTCATGCGCCACTTCGTCGTCGGGGCGGTGATAGTAGAGAGGAATTATTTTTTCCTCGAGCAAACGATAGAGCGCCTCGGCATCGGCATTGGTGCGGTCGCCTTCGACCGCCTCGCCGCCAAAGGCCCAACCATTTGACCCGTTGTAGCCCTCCAGCCACCAGCCATCGAGTACGGAAAGGCTCGGTACGCCGTTGGCGCCGGCCTTCATCCCACTGGTGCCACTGGCCTCGAGCGGAGGCAAGGGGTTGTTCAGCCACACGTCCACGCCGCGCACCATGCGCGCCGCCAGGTGCTGATCGTAATTTTCCACAAAGGCGATGCGCGCGCCAAAACTGGGGTCCTGCGCGAGGTGAAAAACCCGTTGAATAAGCTGTGCCCCCGCGATGTCCGAGGGATGCGCTTTGCCGGCAAATATAATCTGCATGGGGCGCAACGGATGCATCAGCATCCGTTTGAGGCGTTCCAGATCGTGCAGGATCAGATCGGGACGCTTGTAACTGGTAAACCGCCGCGCGAAACCGATGGTGAAGATTTCGGGATCGAGCAGGGCGCCGAACGCAATCACACTTTCCGCACGCACCCTCTTTTTTTGCCATTCGTCGCGTGCGCGCTCGTTGATTTCGTCAATCAATAGCGTTTTCAAGCGCATGCGCAACCACCAGAGCTCCTGGTCCGGAATCTTGTCCACCGATTCCCAGGTCTGCAGCTGGTCCTGGTCTCGAATCCAGCCAGGCCCTACGTACTTATCGAACAGCGGCTGAAGCCAGACGGGATCCATCCAAGTAAGCAGGTGGACACCGTTGGTGATTGCCGTGATCGGCACATCCTCTACTTTTTTCTCCGGCCAGATAGCCTTCCACATCTCCTTAGCCACTTCGCCATGTTTTTTGCTCACGGCATTGCAGAATTTCGACATGCGCAAAGCGAAAACCGTCATATTGAATCCCGCATCGGGGTTCGAAGCGTTGGTTCCCAGCTGCAACAGTCCGTTGCGATCCGTGCCGAACTTGTCGTAGTGGCTGCTGAAATACTTTTCGAAAAGTGGAAACGGGAAAACGTCCGTCCCGGCGGACAAAGGGGTATGCGTAGTGAAGACAGACGTCTGCCGGATCTTCGCGATGGCGTCTTGGAAGGTCGAACCTTCCTCGACGAGTCCGCGAGCGCGTTCGAGAAATGCGAAAGCCGGGTGCCCTTCGTTAATGTGGACCGCAGCGGGAAGAATGCCCAGCCTCCTCAGCACGCGCATTCCGCCGATGCCCAAGACAATCTCTTGACGCAAGCGCTGTTCGGGGTCGTTGGTATAAAGACGATGAGCGATCGCACGGTCCCAGGGCTGGTTGCTTTCAACTTCCGTATCGAGCAGATAGACCGGAACGCGACCGATATCCGCGCGCCACACCAGGACGTGCACGGGAGGATCGAAAAAGGGAACCAGGACTTTTAGTGGTTCGCCGCCACTATCGCGGACCAGACGGGCGGGGTCGTAAGTGCGATCCAGCGTCTTTTCGTCATCCTCTTGCCAGCCATCATCACGGATTTTTTGTGAAAGATAGCCGCGGGAATAAATGAGGCCCACCGCAACCATGGGGATCGCCAGATCACTGCATTCCTTGATGTAATCTCCGGCCAGCACTCCCAATCCACCGGCGTAGAGCGGAAGAGAATGGTGGAAAGCGTACTCGGCGGAAAAATAAGCGAGCGGAGAGCCGGGCGTCCCGTACTGGACGGTGAACCAGCCTGTTTGCGACGCGATATTGGCATCGAACTCGGCCATGACGGCGTCGAAGTGTTCGAGGAACGCAGGGTCGCGCGCCGCGTCGTCCAGCGTTTGCTGCGGCAAAAGGGCCAGCATGCGCAAAGGATTGTGGTCGCTCTCGCGCCAGGCTTGCAGATCCAGGGCCGGAAACATTTCGCGCGCTTGGCGGTGCCAGCTCCACCACAAATTGTAGGAAAGACGCTCGAGGCCGCGAATTCGTTCAGGTAAGTTGGGAAATTGAGAAGCAGGGTTTGTGGTATCAGCCATTAATCCTTGTACCTCACATTAGCCTCCGGGTCATTCTCTACTGTTTCTCTACGAATATTCGCGCGATGGACATCTGCCGGCGCCAACGAGAACTTAAAGATGGCGCTTCTGGCGTGCGCTCGAAAGTTTTTCCACGCCGACGACAGATCATTATCGCTTACGAGGTCCGATTTAGAGAGGGGGTTTGTTGCCGGGGGAAACAATTCGTCACAGAGGCGCGCCAATGAAGCGACAGCCGCATCCACTACAGACCCGGTGTCCGCGAGAAAGCCGACGGAATGAAGACCTACGGTGAGTTGCTCGGGAGAATGACCGGCGCGACGCCCAGCCTCGCGAAGGATTCATCGCGAACACCCGCTCGAACAGGAGCTTGCGAGCGTGATGAACTCGTGCCTAGATAGGACAACCTTGGGGGTTTGCATGGGTCTCGTTTACGACCAGTTTGCGCGGGAGCTGGAGAGCTTGCAAAGGAAATACGCCGATCGCCCACGCGACGAGCTGATTGCCTTGTGTTTAATGGCTTTGGAACGCGAAGAACTAGTTACGGTGGGCTACCGCGAAGATTTGATGAACCGGCGTCTTGAGAGCATGCCGCTAAGCGAACCTGTTCGTGAACTCATACGGCACGCTTTGCTTTGGGCCTGGCGCGATGAGGAGATGCACACCATTTACATTCGTGGCGCGCTCCTCAAGGTTGGCAATCGACTATTGAGATGGAAGACCTTTGGTCAGCAATTGGGCGGGCTGGTTGGAGGATGGGCCGGGTCGGTGCGGCAGCATGTGCTATGGTCAAGCGCCCCGGTTTCTTGCGCCATCGCAACAGGCGTGACATGGCTCGGGGCACTAACGGGCAAAGTTCCCGATGGAGTACGGCAACACTTGAACTATGGTCCTTTCCGTGATTTTTGCCTATTCAATGTGGATGCGGAGAAGACGGCCAGCCTTTGTTATCAACGCATGATTGCATTGGCGGAGAAAACACCGGAGCTCGGACGAGTTCGAGATTATCGCCGAAGCTCTAGACGAACAGAACCAGCAAGTTGCACACGAGAATGAAGGAACGCTCGCGGAGAAGATCACAGAGGTAGGCGAATACTTCCTCCCGCGGGCACGGCGTCAGAAAACTGTGTCGCAAAACAAGATCGGCAATGGCGCCCGCGTGTTTGTGTTCCACGGAGAGCACGCCGAAGAAAAATATAGCGTGTTTCGACAGCTGCTTGAACAAAGCGGCCTCGCGGAAAGACTCGAACGTCGAACGGCTGAATTGAAAAAGAACGCGGCAGAGCTGCGAATCATAATCAAGCCGTCGTTTATGCTCGGGTACCATTTGAAAGATCGGTCGATTATTACGGACCGCGAACTGCTGCATGAACTCGGGAAGTTTCTGCGGGAGCACGGATACGGCAAAGCCGTTCTGGTGGAATCGGCAAACATCTACGATCGATTTTTTCGGTCGCGCGGCGTGCCGGACGTGGCGGCGTATTTCGGAATGGAAACGTGCGGGATGCCCATCATTAGTGCCTCGGACGATCAGGTGACGCATACCTACATGCGCGGCATGAACTTGGACGCGCTTGGCCCGGCAGTGAAGAAAAGTACCTTCGTTTCGTCGGGCGAACCCGTGCGGTCGAGGCTTCCCTGCGCCCGCTACTCTACCGAACCGCGCCCGGACCGCTGTCGCTCCTTGGTGAAGGACGCTGGCATCACCTGAGTTTCCTGTTGAAATCGCTCCAAGAAATATTCCGCGAGTCCGAACTGCCTCCAGCGGTAGTCGATGCGCTTTCGATCTGGACACATGTCGCAGGGCAACGGCCCGACCAAGCGCCGAGTCCTCTGGCATTCGTTCCGGCGTTGATTCATTCCGTCGGTTGTTTTTACCCGAAACAGGGGATTCGCGCGATTCCGGTGCTTCTGGCGAAGGCCGCCGCGGAAGCCGGAGTTGATTTCCGCTATTCGACCAAGGCGCAGCGGATTCTCTCGAGCGGTGGAAGAGTGACAGGAGTCGAGACGGATCAAGGGGAGCTGCTGCCGGCGAATGTGGTGATTTCCGATTGCGGGATCGCAACTTATCTGCGGCTACTGGAGCAAGACGCTCCGCGAAGCAGAAAAAGATGTGAAAGGCTCTTGCTGCAATCCCCGGGCGTGTGCGCGTACTTGGCAATTAAAGGGGAGATGCGGCCGCCGTACTTGAAATTTCTGCTGCCAGGTGGAGCCGAGAGATGCCGCCTGCTGATTCGTCCGACTTCGTTAGATCAACGAGAGGTTTCTGATGAATGGTCGGCAGCACGTTTGCTCGGACCGATGGATCATGAGAAAGCGCAGAAGATGGGGCCCGAAGGACAGCGTCACTACCTGGAAAAACTCCTGACGGAGAAATGGTGGCAGCAGGGTATTTCCGAGTTTCGAGTGCTTTCGAAACGCACACCAGCGGAATGGGGTTCGGAGTATTCGTTGGCCCGGGACAGCATGAATCCAGTGATGACGGCGAAGTTTATGCGCGAAGGGCGGCTGGCACATCGGAGCCCGGACCTGCGCGGGCTCTATTTGGCTGGAAGCGCTACGCATCCCGGCCAGTGGGTAAGTTTCTGCGCGATCTCCGGTGTGTTGGCGGCGGACTGCGTTCGTCAGGACCTTTCCTGATGTTGGCCACCACAATCGAGAGGCACCTCGGCAAGAGAGTACGAGTGGCGAGGCTCGGAAGCGGAGTGCCTGTCATATTGCTGCACGGGTATCCCGATAATTTGCAGATCTGGTCGGAGCTTGCACCGAGGTTGGCCACGCAGTTTGAAGTGATTGCGTTTGACTGGCCCGGGATGGGTAACAGTGAAGCCTGGACCGGTGGAGCGACGCCATTTGACATGGCGAAGCGGTTGCTGGCGTTGATGGATGCTTGGGGAGTCGAACGGGCGGCGGTCGTCGGTCACGACATGGGCGGGCAGCCGGCTTTGGCGTTTGCAGCCGGACATCCGAAACGGGTGAGTCATCTCGTCGTCATGAACTCGCTCGTGATCTGGGACGAAAAAACTTCCTGGGAGATCAATTTGCTTCGGCGATTTGGCTGGAACCGGGTGCTGCTGGAGCGGCTGCCCCGCGCGGTTTTTTTCCGGGCGATTCGAACATTTCTGCCACGCAGCTATAGGCTGCCGCAGGAATTGCGAGACGATTTATGGGAATGCTTCCAGCAGCGCGAAGTGAGGCACTTTGTCGTTCGACTGTGTGCAGGCTACCAGGGGAGCCTTCCGAAATTGCAGCAATCGTATCCGGCAATCAGGGCGTCTTCCTTGTTTCTCTGGGCCGGGCGAGATAAACATTTTCCTGTCGCGCATGGCCGGGAATTGGGTGCGCTCGTATCGCAAGCGCAAGTCGAAGAGATTCCGGAAGCGGAGCACTGGATGGCCCTGTATCTCGCGGAACAAGTGAGTGCGCGAATTTCTCGTTTTCTCGGGACTTGACTCATAGTCGAACCTCCCGCTGCAAGCGTCTGAGCACGAGTCTCCTTAAAGACTGCTGGACACATGCATGGCGAAACTGGAGCGACCTCGCGAATTCCCAGGCGACGCGGCATTCACATCGAAGGAGGCGGTCGAACGGATCGCGGCTCGCCTTAGCATCGCGGAATGATACGTTTGTCTTTTTGAGTAGCTCCACTTCCTCCGGTGAATGCGTTCAGCAGGGGTCGGATTTGATTTGTCGCGGGTCGTCCGGGAAGGCAAAGCAGAAATCCCGGCTAACGGTACATCGCTACTAGTTCTCGAACGGAGTGATATCCATCAAGGCGTCGTCTGGCGCGAACCGGAGGCTGAAGCCCATCACGCCCCGCTTCAATCACACTCGTTCTGTAGATACGGGGCACCATCGATCACCGGGCCCGGGTTGCACGGGATGGCGCGTAGATACTCGTAGATCGCCCGGAGATCTTGGTCGGTCATGTTTTGGAAAGTCGGCCATGGCACGACCTGCAGTACATTGCCGTTGAAGGGAGGTTCCAAGCAGTTGGCAGGAGTGCCGGGCGAAGTACAATTTGGATGAACATGATCAAAATCGGTGCCTTGCCTCATGATCTGGACAAACTGCTCAAACGTGTGGCCGCCTTCAGGCAGGCCTGTACTGTCCGGCGTCAAGTTACGAGAGTAAAGATGTGGAATTGAAGGGAGCGGCGGACCGGGGAAGGGACCGAAATCCCGCCCTCCCCCTAAATAAGTCGCCGGGTTGATCTTTTGCTTTCCGCTAAACGGAGGAGAAAGAAAATATGGGTTCCCAGTAGGGACGATATACTCGGTCGCTGGCCCGGCACTGTGGCAACCATTGCAATCGGCTACCGCGTTGACAATATAGCTGCCTAGTCCCACCAGCCTCCTGTCCTTGCCCTCCAGGTTCAATGGGACCGGCGCGATGGCGAAGGCCTGATGAATTTTCGATTCATCATCGCCCTCGTCTGCGTGGATCTTTGGTGACCTGAGCAACATCATTCCAGTCAGAATACTTACAGCAAGCACGAGCGTCACCTAAGGAAAAAGG
Source organism: uncultured Acidobacteriota bacterium (assembly GCA_963795005.1). Classification (GTDB taxonomy): domain Bacteria; phylum Acidobacteriota; class Terriglobia; order Acidiferrales; family UBA7541; genus Palsa-295. The sequence continues at coordinate 209,217 of CAWCGE010000013.1, forward strand.
AAGTTTCGGCCTGTAAGTTACGTCCCTGTTTCTTTGGAATGAAGGTCTTAGTCTACGGGGAACCGGCCATGGCCTCCTCTGTAACGCCTCAACCGCAGGAAGTCCGCGCAGAACTAGAGCGGATCCTTGCCTCTCCCCCCTTTGCCGGATCCCACCGCAGTCAGCGGTTCCTGCGTTTCGTGGTCGAGAACTCGCTTGACGACGCACATCAGTCCCTGAAGGAATACACCATCGCCATCGAGGTCTTTGAGCGGGATTCCTCCTACGACCCTGTCGTCGATGCGACAGTCCGCGTAGAGGCCGGACGCCTGCGTTCCCGGCTGCGTGACTACTACATCGACCAGGGCCGGGACGATTCGCTGATCATCGAGATGCCCAAAGGGGCATATCGTGCCACCTTCTCCGAGCGATCCGGCAGGATGCGGGCTTCTCGCTTGCCTACGCCTCTCTGGCGGCGAGCCACACTGTGCTTGGCCTTTACTTTGAACCGGCGCGCGAGCAGATGCCGCTGGCGCGGCAGTATGCCGAGCGAGCACTGGCTCTGAATCCTTCTTTGCTAGAGGCCCACGGCATGCTGGGAGTGATTCATCTCGTCTACGACTGGGACTATCCCGCCGCGCAAAGCGAACTAACGGCCGCGGATGCGCGCGACGCTGCGATCTCCGCGCTTGCCTGCACTGCACACCTGCTGCACACCAGCGGACACATCCGGCATGCAGAGGAAGAAGTGCATCGAATGCTTGAGTTCGACCCGCGATCCCCAGTCCTGATTGGAGAATTGGGTTGCGTCAAGTACTACGCCGGCCGTTATGACGAGTCTGTCCACTACTATCGCGAGGCGCTCACTGCAGACACGCGATCCCCTGTTATCTACTGGGGGCTTGGCCGGTCACTCGGAAGCGAAGGTCACTACTCCGAGGCGTTGGAGATTCTTCGTCGCTTCAAGACAGTCAACGGCTTCGAACCGCCCATCATCACTGCTGAGATTGGTTATGCAGAAGGAGCATCCGGTGACCGGAAGGCGGCGCTGGAGATCGCGCATATGCTGCAGCGCGCCTCTGCACACATCTACGTTGACCCCTACCTTGTTGCGTTGATCTATCTGTCGGTGAAAGATACAGACAATACATACGCGTGGCTGGATAAAGCCTACGCAAACCGTTCCCCATTCCTCATCTCCATTGCGACGGATCCGAAGTGGACCGCGTCGCGCCAGGATGCACGGTTTCAGGACCTGCTGGACCGGATGATTCAGCACGCGAGCAAGTAGCTTCAATCACACGGCGAAGTGGAATCACGTTGAGGTATGTCACATGAGTGACCGGCCCAAGTCACCGGACGACTGCCCGGACGATCGATCTGCGGGCGAAGCTTCCATCATCCTGGTCAGTGGTGCGCCGGGCGTTTGGAAGACTACGCTGGCGCGCCAGCAACGGAAAGATAGCGTGTTCGCTCCCGTGACCCGCTACACCTGGGTGACCACGAGGCTGCACTCGCAGAGATCGACCGACTGGCAAACCAGGAGTGGGAGAGCCGAACCTACTCCTCAACAACGACTCGGTGTTCGATCCTATGCGCCGATCCTCGCTTACGCCATTCTGCGCAAGACCGGCCTGATCAACGCGCTAGGGAAGAGAGAAGAATTTTTTGAGAGACGGTCCAGGAGGCCGTCTCTCATGCCTGAGAGCACCTAAATATGTCAAAGACACGGTCCTAACGGTGGCCCTCTTGTTCGCCCAATTCTTCGGCGCGTCTTCCGATTCTCCTGAGCACTTCTTCCATCTGGCGCTGCTCCGTGGGCGAGACATCCTGAAATGCACGTTTGATGAGCGCGGCGTGTTGGCGGAAGATCGGAACGAACACTCGGCGTCCCTTCTCCGTAACCGAAACGGTGCGAACGCGGCGATCGCTCTCGCTCTCCACACGACTGACCAACCCCTTCTTGTAGAGTCGATCGACTGCTACGCTGACCGATCCGGGGTTGAGGTCTACCTTCGGGCCAATGGCGTTCACGGGCATCGGCCCTTTGTGCAGTAGAACTTCAAGAACCCGGAAATCCGATTCCCCCAAGCCCTCCTTGAGAAGGGAAGGGAGAGCAAAGTGACGGATCGCCCGTAAAACCTTCAACATAATGAGCAAGGTGTGAGTCGCATCAAGCGCTTTTCCGCGTTCCATAAAAAAATGAATCCCTCCCCAGTATACTCGACATCATATATATCGATATCGATAGAAACGACATCGATGTAAATGCCCTGAAGAGTCACAATCGATGGCGGCCTTACTTCGTATCAAATTCAGAGGCGGCAGGCGGCCGCGGAGGGAGAATACAATGAAGGTCCTTGTTACAGGTGCAACGGGCACGGTAGGCAGCGAGGTAATCAAGGCGCTTCTTCAGCGTGGAGCGGATGTGCGGGCTTTGACACGCAAGCAGCCCAAGCCAGGTACGTTTCCTGGCGCGGTAGAGATCGCTCTTGCCGACCTGAGTGATCCGGTCTCAGTAGCGGAAGCAATCAAGGGTGTCGACGAGTTGTTCCTGCTGATTGGCAATGTCGCCGATGAGTTCACGCAAGCTCTTACCGCTTATGGCTTGGCGAAGAAGGCCGGACTGACGCATGTGACGTACCTTTCAGTCTTTAAGGCGGACCAGTTTCTCGAGGTGCCGCATTTCGGTGCGAAGTATGCCGTGGAGGAAGCGATTCGTGCGGGCGGGATGCCTTATACGATTCTGCGGCCAGGGTACTTCGTTCAGAATGAGCGCCAGCTCAAGCCCGTGTTAACCGGAGCCGACGTATATCCGATTCCCGCGGGGAACCATGGCCTGGCTGTGGTGGATGTTCGCGACATTGCGGAGGCGGCCGCGATATCGCTCACAGAAGAAGGCCACAAGGGAAAGACATACGACTTGGTCTCGTCAGAGATGTTGACTGGTCCGCATGCGGCAGCCACATGGTCGAGGCTGCTGGGCAAAAAAATCGTCTACGCCGGACACGGAGACTTCGATGCCTTTGAAGCGCAACTGCGAAAAACAGGGACTCCGAGTTGGATCGCCTACGATCTTCGCGTCATGTTCCAGGGTTACGTCGAGCGTGGATTCAGCAACACGGAGGATCAGACGGCGCGCTTTGCGGCCTTGCTTGGGCACCCGCCGAGAACGTACAGCAGCTTCGCTGAAGAACTAACAAAGCAGTGGGCTGCAGCGTAGGCCGCAGCCCAGTTGGATAACGACTCGACGGGGAAGGAGGAAGTCATGCGTCAACACGGGATTCCAGCCCGGCGACCTTAATCGGGATCTTGCGATGAGGGATACATGTGAATGACAGAAAACAACGGATCTCGAAAAACAACTTCAGCCACCCAAAGGGATGACACATGGGCCAAAGCTGGCATTATCGGCATGACCCGGCAGCTGGCGATGGAAGGGCGCGAGCATGGGATTCGCGCCAATTCGATTTCGCCTGGAGTGATCGAAACAAACCAGACGCGCGAGCAGCTGAAGGACCCAGAATGGGCCGGCTACATGCTCGGTAAGACGCTGTTGGGTCGTCTCGGCCGGCCGGAAGAAGTGGCGAACGTCGCTTTGTTCCTGGCCTCCGATGACAGTTCGTACGTGACCGGAGTCGATATCGTTGTCAATGGCGGAATGAAGGTTTGGTGATCGGTGGGCACGCCCGACTAGACCACAGCGTGTCTAATTGGTCGTCCTCAGCCCGTGAGATCAAGGAATTTCTATGAAGTCCATTTTTCAAAGGAGACGCACACATGGCATCGAAAGCAAAGACAATCGGCGGTACTGATCCCACGCAACCAGGTACGGCAGTTGAGGAAACGCTTACTGCAGTCAACGCGTGAGCGAGCCACAAGAAAGCGCGCGAACGAGATTTATCTGCAGCGCGGAGCACAACCTGGCTGTGAGGTGCAGGGAGAGCCACACGAAGGAGGCTATCGCCATGTTTGACCTCGAAACGAACAAGGCCATCGTGCTTGGACTCATCGAGGTTTTCAACAACCGCCGACTTGACCTGCTTGAAGATGTGCTTCATCCCGAGTTCCGCGGGCGCGGAATCTCAGCCTTCCCGCAGGAAGCCCCGAGGTCGGACCCGGTGCTCGGCGAAAGCTTTACGAGATGTTCTATCAAGCGATCCCCGACGCGCGAGCCGAGGTGCTCGACGTTGTTGCGGGAGGCGACAAGGTCGTACTCGTCGATCGTTTCGATGGTACGCATCGCGGGGAGTTCCTCGGGCGTCCCGGCACGGGCAATCGCATCGAGTGGATGGCGATCCACATCTACACCATTCGTGACGGCAAAGTCCTCGAAGACGCCGTCATGACGGACGCACTTGGCATTGCGCAGCAGCTCGGTCTAGTGCCAAGCCTCACGAAGGCAGCGGAGTAGGGGCGCCACTTGGGATCTAGCTCCAAAATAGGTACCGAAAAACGCGCTACGTTATCGATTCTTGTAAATTGGCTCGGGCCCCATTCGGGCGCCGATCTCTCGCCACTAGCCGACTCATCGAGAGTTAGCAAGCGAGAGATGGCGATAAAACCGTCCAGCGCATTACCCATCTCTGCACTGTACGACGGGAATTTGCTAGACAATCCAACACTTGAGCGTCATCTATTGTGTGGCCGTGGGTGGGGCCGCTTCAGTCGGCGGTGTGACCATTAGAATGGTGTTCCCGGGAGTCCCTTGAATGTATCGGGATATTGCTTTTGCGCTTCGGCAGTTGAGGACGAATCTTCGCTTCAGCCTAATTGTTGTGCTCACGCTGGCATTGGGTATCGGGGCCACAACCGCGATATTCAGCGTGGTGAGCGGAGTCTTGCTGCGAGCCTTGCCGTTTCCGGATTCAGAACGATTGGTTTCGCTGCAAACGATGGTTTATCCGCATGCCGAAGCGGAGGGGAAAGAGGCAAGCGACGGAACGGTCGATGACGTTTCGTTTCCGGATTTTTTTGATTGGCGGCAACAGAACCAAACGCTCGAGGCGGTCGCTTCGTATGCATACGGAACGACGAGAAAGTTCACCCCGGCTGGAAACGAAGCACCGTGGCTCGTCGAGGCGGAGTACGTGTCGGCGGATTTTTTTCGAGTGCTTGGCGTGGCGCCGATGCTGGGGCGTTCGTTTACGTTGGACGATGAAAGGGACGAAAGCCGTCCGATTATTTTGAGTCACGCATTCTGGGTGGCCGAGTTTCATTCTTCGCCCGACATCATCGGCAGGCACATTACGCTGAGTGACCGGCTCGCGACCGTCGTCGGCGTGATGCCGGCGGGATTCAGCTTTCCTGGTCCTAGTGAGCCGCCCAGTTTCTGGGCAACGTTCTTGCGGGCGAGCTACTCAGGCGTCAGTCCGAGTGGCATGCCGCAGAAGGAAACCGTCAGTCCGGCGTCGCAACGGAGCGACAGAACCGTTCAAGTGATCGGACGGCTTAAGCGTGGCGTCGGCGCGGCGCAGGCACGAGCCGAACTGAATGCGATCCAACGAAGCCTTGCGGAGCAGTATCCGGAGGATCGCAATGCGTTCGGAGTCGAGGTTCGACCGCTGCTCGAGTACGTGAGCGGAGATTATCGACAGCCGCTGTATCTACTTTTAGCAGCCGTGACTGCGGTGCTGCTGATTGCGTGCGCGAATGTCGCGGGGCTTTTGCTTGCGCGGGGGTTTGCGCGACGGCATGAATTCGGCGTTCGCGTTGCGCTCGGCGCCAAGCGCTCGCACATCGTGCGGCAAGTGTTGATCGAGTCCACGGTGCTGGCTTGCTGCGGCGGGGTGATCGGCATCGCGCTAGCGCTAGCGCTGCTGAAGATATTTGTGGGACTTGCTCCGGTGGATATACCGAGACTCGCGCACGTGCAGGTGGACGGGATCGTGCTGGCGTTTGCGTTTCTCGTGTCGCTGCTGACAGGCGTTGGATTCGGATTGTTCCCGGCGTGGAGCGCGTCGCGTTCGGAATCGTCGGGGCTGTGGCGCGGGGGCCGCGGAATCAGCGGCGGGCGCGGTGAGCATCGATTGCGCGAAATGTTGGTGATTGCGGAGACCGCGATCAGCCTGGTGCTGCTGGCGGGCTCGGGATTACTGATCCGCAGCTTTGTGGAAACGATGCGCGTGCCGCCGGGATTCGATCCGCATCACGTCCTGACGTTGCGGCTGGGAATGTCGGCGGTGGAATATCCGCCGGACAAAGCAGCGTTGTTTTTTCGGCAGTTGTTTCCGCTTCTGGCTGCGATTCCTGGCGTGGAGGCGGTGAGCAGCGGCTATCCGATTCCTTTCAGTTACGACAACACGAGCCGATTCAGCATCGCGGGCAGACCCGTCGATTTGAACGACATGCCGGTGTCGAATCGGGTTACGGTCGCGCCACGCTATTTCGAAACCTTGCGAATTCCTTTGTTGAAAGGGCGCACGTTTGACGAACGCGACGATTCGAACGCAAAGGGGGTCGTGGTCGTGAATCAGGAGTTTGCGCGAAAGTTTTTTCCGAACGAAGATGCTTTGGGCAAGTCGATTCAGCCGGATTTTGTCGAGTACGGAGCGACACCGACCTGGTATGAAATTGTCGGGGTCGTTGCGGGAATCCGGACGACCAATCTTACCGAGGCGCCCCTGCCCGAATTCTTCCTGCCTTGCGAGCAGGCACCCTATTGGCCGCACGGCGTGATCTTGCGTGTTTCGGGAGAACCGCGGGCGTATATGAATTCGGTGCGTTCGGTGGTTGCGGGGCTCAATCGCAATCTGCCGATCTTTGCAGTTAACACGATTGACGAACTTATCGTGGAATCGACGGCGCCGGCGCGTTTTGAAACCGGGCTGCTGACTTGTTTCGCGGCGTCGGCGCTATTGCTTGCGGCGGTAGGTTTGTATGCGGCGCTTTCGGAAATGGTGGCTCGGCGCACGTTTGAAATCGGACTGCGGGTGGCGTTGGGCGCGCAGCAGGGTGATGTTTTCTGGCTTGTGGTGCGGCGCGGGCTGATGTTGGCAGCGACTGGTTTGGTGGTGGGGCTGGCGGGATTCGCGATTTTCGGGAGAGTCGTCGCCGACATGCTCTATGGAGTTCGGTCGCTTGATCCTTTCGCAGTGGCGACGGCTTGCGGGGTGCTTCTTCTGGTGGCGCTGCTTGCGAGCGCGGCGCCGGCGTGGCGCGCGGCCCGATTGGAGCCTACCGAGGCCCTGCGAGAGCAGTAGAGACGATTATTCCGAAACCGGTTTCAAGCCAAGCACCCACCGACGAACGCCCCCTTTGCGCCTTAACTCCTTCCATGAGAAGGCCGGTCGGAGTCAAGACGGTTTTGTCTTGTACCTCCCAAACTTATTTGTCGACTTTCCTGGTTGGCACGTCCGGGCGAGGATCACCAACAAATCCGTCCCGATTGGGCATTTTCACGCGAGGCAGCGTCGTTTCGTTCAACTCCGCTTTTTCGTCGACAATTCCGTTCAGGTACAGAATGAACGCCGTAACCGCATAGGTCTTGTCGGGCGTAAGACTTCCTGGTCGCAGATACGGCATCGTGCGATGTATGTAATCCCAGACGGTCGTCGCATAAGGCCAGTAGCTGCCCACCGTCCGCACCGGGTTCTTGCTCCGCAGCGTGCCCTGGCCTCCAACAAGCGCGGGATATTGCGTTACTCCCTGGCCGCGATCGCCGTGGCAGTTCGCGCAGAGGATCTGATAGTCGTGCCGTCCTTGGGTGACCGTACCGCGTCCCACAGGCAGGCCAGAGCCGTCCGGGGCCACCGAGATGTCGCGCTTGCGAATTTCTTCTGTGGTCGCTGGCCTTCCGAGTTTGTAGCTTGGAGTTTGCGCAACTGCGGCTGTGACTACAGCGATCGCTGCGCAAAGTATGGAGAGGCTAGCCTTATTCATGGCTCACCTTCCCATCTTTGTGCACGTACCACACCTTGATGCCGTTGTAGTGGTCGGTTGCGTTTAATCCGCGTACCGCCACGAGTTCCTCTCGAGTCGGCTGTAAGTAGCCGGTTTCGTCCGTGCATCGCGATTGAAGCGAGGTTTCTTTCCCATCCCACGACCACGGGAATCGAAAGCGAGTAACCGCTTTCGGCAACACTGGCTCATTGAGCTGCGCGTCTTGCCAGCTCTTGGCGCCATCCGTCGAAACCTCAGCCTTGGTGATCCGTCCTCTGCCCGACCATGCCAGGCCAGTGATCTCATAGAAGCCCGGACCAGATAGTTCCTGCCCACCAGCAGGGCGGGTAATCACAGACTTGGCTTCCATCACGAATGTAAACTGTCGCGCGCTTCCATCCGGCATCAGGTCCGTATAGTGACCAGTTTCGTAAGCCGTCATGTAAGGTTGATCGACCACATGAACCCGGCCCAGCCACTTGATGTTCACATTCCCCTCCCAGCCCGGAACCACCAGTCGTGTGGGGTATCCCTGCTCGGGGCGTAGGGCTTCGCCGTTTTGTCCATACGCCACCAATACGTCATCGAGCGCCTTCTGAAGAGGGATACTCCGCGCGAGCCGGCCCGCATCCGCGCCCTCAGCGACGATCCACTTCGCGTCCGGTTTTAATCCGACTTGCTCGAGCAGAGTCCGAAGCGGGACGCCTGTCCACTCGCTGCAACTCAGAAGACCGTGGCTCCTCTGTGGATTGGCGGCTGGCCGGCCTATCAACTCGCCGCCGCTATTGCCTGCACATTCCAGGAAGTGAATTCTCGACACCGACGGCAGTCGATGGAGGTCTTCCATCGTGAAAATCAGCGGCCGCTCCACCAAGCCATGGATCATTACTTCGTGACTCCGAGGATCGATTTCAGGCACTCCAGAATGATGAACCTCGTAATGCAATGCGGAGGGCGTGATGATGCCGAACAGATCCTGTAATGGTGTTCTGCTATAGCTTGATGCCGGTGTGATTGATTCTGGAAAGTAGCGTGCGGATTTTTCGAACGGCGACCGTTCCCCATAGGCGCGCCGTGGCGCGCCCAATTCCTGCGAACTGGCCGAGGGGATAGCTGCAGCGCCGAGGGTTGCACTCGCGGTTGTTAGGAACGCTCTTCTGGTGAGTCCGCGCCTTTTCATAGATTTCCCCAGAAATCGTGTGCAGAGAATTCGGAGCACTGGAGACAGTCACGAAGACAGTCCGTGGATTGCGATCTACCGGTCTCTCTCCTTGCGTGTGCGGGCTGATTTTGAAGTTGAGCCTGCACAGGGTGCGATTTGCCTGTCCGCGACGCAAGGGCAGCAACCACCGCTTCGCCGCTGATAGGCCACAACGCCACGGCGATTGTCCAATTCAATTTCACAGCACTGCAACAGCATGGTCCTTAATTTGCGTCGTGCACGTTGGACCCGAGTCTTCATTCCTGAGACCGAAAGGCCGGTCTGCCTTGCTGCCTCCGACTGCGCCACACCTCTTAGCTCGGTAAGACGGATCGCGTGCCGATATGACTCTGGAAGAGCCTCGATCATGGGCTCAAGGCAGTGAGCGAGCTCTTTCAATGCAGAGTAATCGATTTCAGGTTGTTCGGTTGGAGCAGGCAAATCGAAATCCTCGGCAAGACCCTCCGCAGGCCTAGCATTCTTACGAAAATAGTCCACAATCGCATTGCGCGCGATTTTGAAAATCCATGCTGGCAGCCGCGCCTCATCCTTCACGGTCGCGAGATTTCTGTGAATGTGGAGGAAGATTTCCTGCACCACATCTTCTGCATCGGCGGGCTGCTTCACGCGGCGCGAGACGAATGATCGAAGACGCCCATGAAAATCCTCCCAGATGCCCTGCGAGTCAGTGTTCTCCTGCGCTGTGTTCATTGGCATCCACAAGTTGCAGCCGTCCCCTGCTCACCCGAACCACAACAGCTTGATTTCGCGGATGGCTCACAGCAACTCGTCTTTTCCTCAGCGGCGCTACATGATTCTGCCGCTTTCTTTGCTGCCTTTGCTTCAAAGAAATGCTTCAAGTTCTCCGATAGCTCGAACGGACGACTGGATGCTGGACGGTCAGCACTCTGACTGTCGTAAATCTCCGACAAAAGTGCGTTTACGATCAGTGGGACGGGAGCTTCGGTATACTCCTTGCCTTCGTAGACCCATACCCGACAGTCTACGCCGCCGTCACAAGCACAGGCTTCGGCGCAAGAGTCGCACGGAGTTTCAGGAAACTCGAGGGTAATGTCACGGCCATTGATTCTGATAGTGGGCGACGACAAAAACTTGAGTTTCCTCGCGGTTTCTTCCGAATCCACAAGCACTTTGCGCGTCGCAACATCCGTTCCAGAGGCCTGGAGAACCTCTTGCAGCAGGCGAAGTGCCGTTTCGAGACTAGCATCAGTCCCCTTACAGCGGGTGCAGACGTCCAGATCAAGATACAGGAATTCGATTTCGACCTGCTTTTCCCTGTCAGTTTTTGAAGCTCCCATTGTTTACGCCTCCTTGGGAAACCGTGTTCATTGGTAGAGACGACACACCTGGGAAAAGGACGCAACACGCAACGATGCGCCGAATTGTCAATTCGGATGGTTGCGAGGTATCGGGAAGTCGCTGAAACGGGAGAAGGTGTGGTTGCAGAGGCCTGCCAACGTTCCAACAAACGCCGACAAAATTGGCGGCCCAGCACGACGCTCAACCATAAAATAGTCCTAAGCCTAGTGATTACAATAGCGTGCGATATAACCAAGCTGCGAGAAGAGAAGCCCGACCGCTCCCCAAAAATTGTTCTTGACAATATATATATCGTTGCATATATATATCGACATGACTCTTTCCGATCCACAAAGGTTTCTGCCACTCAAACCTCAATGGTTCCATATCCTGCTTTCTCTCGCGGGTGGCGAGCAGCACGGCTACGGCATCATGCAAGACGTTCTCGACCGCACCACTGGAAAAGTGCGCCTTTGGCCCGCCACGCTCTACGGCTCGATCAAGCGCCTCATCGAGGCCGAACTGATCGAGGAATCCGACGAGCGCCCGGCGCCCGAACTCGATGACGCGCGCCGCCGTTATTACCGTCTTACCGATCTCGGCCGGCGCGTGCTCGATGCCGAATGCGAGCGTCTTCAGGAATTGGTGCGCACCATTCGCTACAAGCAGGGCTGGGTGACGGAATGAACTTCGCTTGGCGCATTTACCGCTGGCTGGCGCGTGCTTTTCCTCACGAGTTCAAGCTCGCCTATGGCGAAGAAGTCACGCAGCTCGGAGAAGACATCTTCGAGGACATCGCCAGGAGACACGGCGCCGCCGGCCTCATTCGCCTCATCGCCGACATCGCCATCCGCGTGCCCCTCGAATATCTCAGCGAAATGCGCCGCGATATGTACTTCGCCGGCCGCGCGCTGCGCAAATCGCCGGGATTCGCGCTGGTTGGGATCATTTCCATGGCGCTGGCCATCGGCCTCACGACCGACGTATACAGTTCGAAGTGGGCGATGCTGTTTCGCGAACTTCCCGGTGCCGCAAACGCCAAACGCCTGGTCATGCTTCAGGATTCCGCCGAGGGCGACCTCGGCGCGACCTCGTATTACTACGTCGAGCAGTACCGTGAGCAGAAAAACCTGTTCTCCGGAGTCGCTGCATTCAAGCTCGGCGTTCCCTTCAACGTCACCTATCAGGGGAATTTCCAGGCGCGCCCGCAACGCGTCTTCGGCCAGCTCGTCTCGCCCGACTATTTTTCCGTGCTCGGCGTGCAGCCGCAACGAGGGCGCATGCTCAGTTCCGCGCTCGATAAGCCCGGCGACACGCCCGCTGTGGTCATCAGCGATCGTTTCTGGCGCCATCACCTCAACTCCTCACCCGACGCGGTGGGGCAGACCCTTCATTTGAACGGCCAACTCGCCACCATCGTGGGCATCGCTCCCAAGGATTTCAACGGCGCTTTGTCCCTGTTTCCCGCGGAGCTTTTTGTCCCCATCACTGCGCCGGCCGCCCTCGCTCCCGAGCTTGGCAACGACGTTTTGCAGCAGCGCAACGCCAAAGAACTTCTGCCGATTTTTTGCCTCGCGTCCAACGTCTCCATCGATTCGGCGGAATCCGCTCTCGACACGCTCACCCGCAATCTCGACGAGCAGGATCCGTCGCTGCCTAAGCGCACCGACAAAGGCCGCCGCGTCACTCTGCTCCTGGCCGGCACGCGCGTGCCGATTCCGCGAAAAATGAAACCCGTGATCGCCGGATTCTTCATCGCGCTCATGGTCCTGGTGATTGCATTGGCCTGCACGAATCTCGCCAACATGCTCATGGCCCGCGGCGCCAACCGCCGCAAGGAACTGGCGATTCGCTTGGCCGTGGGGGCCAGCCGCTTTCGCCTCATCCGCCAGATGATGGCCGAAGGAATTTTGCTCTCGCTGCTCGGAGGTATCGGGGGATTTTTCCTCGCCTATGGCCTCGCCGCGCTGAATTCTCATTTCACCACGCCCTCCGTCATTCCCATTGAGTCCGATTTCCATCTCGATTGGACCGCCGGCGTTTTCGTGTTTGTCCTCGCCGTCGTCTGCGGCATTGGCTTCAGCGTCGCGCCTGCCCTCCAGGCCACCCGCACCGACGTGGCTCCGGCGCTCAAGGAGGGTTCCGCGCTGCACTTGCCCGGTTACGGGCGTTTCGGCCTGCGCAATTTGCTGATGGTCGCCCAGGTTGCGGCCTCTCTGATGCTTGTGCTGATCACCGGTTTTCTGGTTTTGGGCATCATCAAGTCCAGCAGCATCCGGACCAGCTTCGATCCCAAGTCGATGTATCTCTTCTCGCTCGATCCCGTGCGCGACGGCTACTCGCCCGACAAAGCGCAAGCGCTCTTTGAAAAGCTTCCCGCGCAGCTGAAGAATTCCAGTGCTGTGCGCGCCCTGGCTCTTTCTTCCGAGCCACCTTTCTCAAGCTCCTTAGCCAGCACGCCCCTAACGGCCGAGGATCCCTCGGGCTCTTCGCACCTGCTGCCCGCCGCAGGCGAGATCACGATCGGCGCGAGATATTTCGTCACGCTCGGCGAATCCATGCTCGCCGGACGCGAGTTCAGCGATCAGGACGAGCAGCTGCAGCCGAACGCTTCGGCTTCCTCGTTTTTGCCTGCGGTTTTGAATCAGCACGCGGTTCGCAAACTTTTTGGTGATGACCACGCCATCGGCAAGCGCCTCCACGACAAGCGCCAGTCTTACGAAGTCGTCGGCGTCGTGCATGACACCAAGGACGTCGATGGTGTCACGGAACCTCTGATTTACATTCCCTTTACCGCGCGCGACTTCGCGCGCCCGCCCGCTGGCGGCATCACCTTTATGGTGCGCTCCGATGCCGGAACCGATGCACTCACCGGCATCCGCAACGAAATCGCCTTCCTCGATCCCAATCTGAATATGTTCGACGTGAAGACGCTCGCCGCTTATCTGGACCAGAGCCGCGCCACGTTGCTCTTTGCCGTCCAGACCTACGGCGCGATTGGGTTGTTCGGCTTGATCCTGGCCGCCATCGGTCTGGCCGGCGTCACCGGCTACGCTGTGGCTCAGCGCCGCAAGGAAATCGCCATTCGCATGGCCATTGGTGCCAGCAGCGGCCGCGTGTTGCGCCTCGTGCTGCGCGAAGGGGCGGCGCTTGTAATCGTTGGCGGAATTTTTGGATATCTTGGCGCCATCGTGCTGGCGAAAATTCTTGGGTCGCTCGCGAATATGTTTGTCGATGCGTTCCGCTTCGGGACCAACGATCCGCGCCTGCTCCTCGGCGCTCCGTTGCTCCTCGCGGCCGTCGCCACGCTCGCTTGCTACTTGCCCGCGCGCCGCTCCACCCGCATCGACCCCCTCGCCGCTCTCCGCGAAGAGTAATTCGCGCCCACACCGCGCCAATTCTCCCTGCGCCGTCCTCGAAGCCGCGCAACGATCTGCCGCCGATGTTATCCCGCCTCCCGCGAGAACATTCAAGTCGCAACCGAATGCTCTACAGCGCACAACGTATTGAAAATTTGCGCGCTTCCGTCAGTCTCCGCGATTGTTCCCAATGATATCCCCACGGTTTCGGCACTTGAAAAAGACCTGCAACTGTCACAAACTAGCGGGGTTCCCCGGTAGCTCAACGGTAGAGCATTCGGCTGTTAACTGTTTTAGAAACAAAATCTAACTAGCTGATTCGGCACCGTTTAACCAACCGGAACGGCTGCCAGAAACCGGGCAAGCTGGACTCATTGTTGGACTCAGATTCGCCGACATTTTTCTGCATAAACCAACAAGCTGCGAAACGATTGCTCCTCACCGACGCGCTCCCTGCGTTTGCAGCGATGCTTTGCTTGGATTAAATCCCACCGCTCGCTACCGTGGTCCTGTCCTGCTGGTCCGAAGGCTCCGAGAGCCTTTTTGACCACTGCCATTAGCCTTTGGCACGCAGGCCCGGACCGTCAACCCGTTTGTATCATTTCAGGTGTCGGAATCGTCCGGCTCGATTTCATCATTTCAAGCATCGCGTGGCCGAATTGTTCATGCGGAAACTCGCGGTGAACTTTCCAGCCTTGGCTTTGATAGAACAGAACGGCCCCAGTATTGGACTTGACCACGCGAAGGCGAAATGTGTCGAGTCCACGACCGCATATCTCAAGTTCCGCATGTGCGAGTAACTTTGCACCGATGCCAAGCCTGCGACTGTCGCGTCGAACCCACAAATCACTGACCCATTCATCCCGCGTCATGGTCACGCCGACAATCTCTTCTGTTGAGATTGCTAACCAAGCTGAGAACCAATTTGCCTCACCGATGGGTACTTGAGAGGGTGCAAATAAATACGCAAAGGTCTCATCCGCGATGGTTTGCACCAGCGCGTGTATCGAGTTGTTCTCGTCTGGTCTCGCTCGTCGGATGACTATATCTGCCAGCATGCTGGCTACTATATACCGTCAGATTGCCGAGCTTGATACCGGTTCACCACCCTCAAGCCACTCCGGCAGGTCGGGATACACAACTGCGTCGAGAACGCCGACCAGAAACGGTCCGTGTGCTGGTTCGATGCCTGCGCGAGCTTCAAGCCACGTTTCAGCCACGGTGAGTGGGCACGGCGGCCAAGGAATCACTTCGATGACGATTGCGTGGATTAGCGAAGCGATGTGCAGTGTCCGCAGAAGCGAGCGGCCGCGCGTCACCGTCCAGCCTAGTAACACCCAGCCGCACCAAAGCAGGTGCAGGAATAGGACGGCTTCCACGAGAGCAGATGCCGCGAGAATGGATAGCCACCTCTTCGTCGCCAGCTACGGGCTAATTATCCGCTGAACTGGATTCAGCGATGCGAGAGAATGGCAAGTTATGGAGACCAACGGTTGCTGCGTGATAATCGAACGACGATGCGAAAAGAATTAGTGAATATCACCTTGGTCGCGCTCTTGTCGCTCGTACAAGCGGCTCCTGTACAGGTGAAAGTAGAAAACCATTTGCTCGGGGAGACAGCCGAGCAGTTTTTCGCCGAGGGTCGCGAAGGAGTTCTGCTTAATGCTTGCGGGACGAAAGATTTCGGGAAGATAACTCGTTCAATTAAGAAAACGGCGAAGGAATACTGCGCGTGGCTCTCTAACGTCTGGCAGCGCATGGTCAGCGGCGAAAATGGCAGCTACAAGGACGAACTCAGCGCCGACGACACAAAGACGACGACCTATGTGTTTGCGGCCGGTAAGTTTGTCGCCGCCGAGATTCTTTTTATTGCGCCTGACTCGGCGAACAACAACCAAGGCAAGTCGTTTGCGGAAATTCTCAGCGGGCTGAAGGGAACCTACGGAGCACCGACCAGCGAAACTATCGTGCCGTATCACAACGTTTATGGTGTGCTCTTTGACCGTCACCAGAATCTCTGGTTAAACGAAACCCATGTTATCCAGATGGATGAGCAGCCGGGCGCCCACGGCTGGACGAAGGTAAATGTTTCAACGCGGGAAACGTATGACAAGCAAAAGACCGAGAGCGTGACGAAGCCGCCTCCGAATCCTTTGAACTAGACCGCTGGCTTTCCACCTACTGTTGATGAATCGTTGAGAGAATGCGTCCATCATCTTCAGCAATCTTGACTACTGCAGTCGCACCTACGCCAGCTACACGTGCATCATGTCGCCGTAACTGCCGAGTAGCTCGCCACCGACGTTCGAATACCTGAATTTGTAGTTAAGCGCGTCCACCGGAAGCAGTCGAGACCTTAGTTGAGACGACTCCCGCAGTTCCTTACACTCAACCAGTTTCAGCGTGCGCACAAGGAGAAGAAAATGGGAGCCCCAGAGAACAAGCAGCTGCTGCACCAAATTTTTGAGGAACTGTCGAAGGGCAACTCCGAGCCCTTCGTTGCAAGTATGGCGGACGATTTCCGCTGGACCGTTACCGGTATGACGAAATGGTCAAGGACATACGAGGGGAAGCAGTCCGTCCTAGTGGAATTGTTCGGTCCACTGCGCGCCAGAATCAACGGCAGAATCAAAACGACGGCGCATCGCTTCATTGCAGAAGGAGACTACGTCGTGGTGGAAGCGCGGGGAAGCAACACGACAAAGAGCGGAGTACCGTACAATAACAACTATTGTTTTGTTTTCCGTCTTTGCGACAACCAGCTGAAGGAAGTCACCGAGTACTTCGACACAGAACTGGTCACTGCGGCTCTGGGGCCTGCGGAAGTGTGACGTTGAGTTCTCGCATCAGCGTCGAATCAAACTGAATAGCGGGCGAGCTTCTCAGGAGAAGCCCTTCGCGAAGCGACCAATCGCAACGCCGATTCCTGAAATGCCTTTGCCGTCAATGCTCGCATCGACGTGAACTACGCGGGCCTCGCATCGGACGTCCTCTGCAGTGCGGCCCGTCAGTTCGCCGGGGAGTCTGAAAGACATTTCCAGTTCTTCACCGAAGGCGACGGGCTCACTAGACTTGAAGTAGATTCCCAGCGTGGAAATATTGACCGTTTCGCCGTCCAGCACACCGGGAGCGAGAGCCGCAGCAGCTCGCTTGCCACAGGCGTATGCCCTCTGCTGCGGCTCGGGAGCAAATATATCTGTACGTACTCGAAATTGAACAGGCAGTGTACAAAACTTCCTGGGGGCAACACGACGTTCCTTGGACATGAGTTCCTCCCGCCGGTCCGCGATTCTTTGTTTACCCCGGGATGAAAAGACCTCGTGTTTGCGCATAGTAACCTTCTACCGCCCTGGACGCAACAATCCGGCATCAATGAAAGAGAGCATCCCGCGCGGTTCCGTGTGTGGATGAAGAACGGCGACCCTCAGTCCGTTTCTTCCACCTTCACCTGTTTTGTACCCATGATTGATTGGGACAGGCGCTGGCGGAAATTCGAAAATGGGGACGAGCCAATTTGCGTTTGTGAGGATGCCGCCAGGCAAATGGGCATCGTCCGATAGCTTGGCGAGAGTTCCTGCGTTCCCTTTGCGACAGGGGAAATTTAGAGCGGACTCTGGACCCTAACGAAGGGGCGGGCTCGTGCTGGGAAGACCAAAGCGACGTGACTTTCAGCGTGGTGCGTTGAATGTTACCCTCGCCGGGAGCGAGCGGCAGGACCCGCTCTTCTTACGCTTTGCTCCCCGGCGGAACGGGCGCTGAACCGAGTAAGCCTCGAACGCATTCAGCTAGGGTCCTAAAGCCGTCCGGCTTAGATATTATTTCGTCGATACCAATCGCCGACATTAGCGACTTGTAGCTCAAGAATTCGTCATACAACGTAAGGAGCACTATCCGCACATTGGGCATCCGGCCTCTCAGCACGGAGGCCGCTTCCAAACCGTTCATGCGAGGCATCCGGAGGTCTAGAAGAATCAAGGCCGGTTCTAGTTCCGTTGCCTTTTCGAGAGCATCGACGCCATCGACTGCCTCGCCGCAAACATCAAAATTCCGTTGGGTGAGGTAGGCACGAATGACTTTCCGGGCAGTCGCGCTATCGTCCGCGATTAGAATACCGTTGGACATGCTGGCTCACCCTGACGAACATGCCAAGATAGCACTGAATCGGAAAAGCCACCCAAACCAAATGCCCCGATGCCCCTAGCGAGTAATGGGGCAGTTCCGTTCGCGATGCCAAGACACTTCAGAACTTTCGCAGGTTGATGAGCCGGGCAGATGACGGCGACGAACCGCAGTGAGCGCCAATTCGACCACGCGCCTTCTGAAACGAATCGGCATACTCGCAAAGCTGCATTAATCTCCGGTCTCGGGAAGCTTCCAGATTCCTATCAGTGTCAGAATCGTGGCAAAAACCACGAGCAAACCAATCGCTCTCCGTTGGGTATTTGGATTCTCCATATTCTTCTCCTGGAAGTGGGCGGGCGGGAACGCGTTGAGCCACCGGAAAATGCTTTCTACTCACATTCGTGCGTGACGATAGCCCTGTTGTTATCTGGTCGCGCTCTCAATTACCAGTCCTCTTTCTTCCGAGTAAATCAGATAATCCCCAGGCACGACAACAGCCAAGCGATTCATCCGATTCCTCGCTTCCTCCAGCCCTTCGACTGCCACTATCCAAAGCGAGGTCCCATCTCTAAGTCGCTTGAAAATGTCGAATTTCGGCCGCATTCTGGGCCTCCAGTCTAAATGAGCTCATGTTATCCAGAACAATCCCAAAGCCTAGTTGTGCATGTTGATTGCCATGCGGGATGGGAATTGCCCTACCGGATTGGAATCAATGACTTGACGCCGGTGTCGGCTGCTGCGTAGCTGCGTCAGAAGGTTCTAATGAGCAATTTTTCCGCTAGACTCCACCTTTTGTAGTACTAACGGCTTATTCTCACCGATTGGCAATCAGCTCGAATTACGGAAGTACAAAGCAAACGTACGCGAAAATTGAGCATGGTCCAGGTTTGCACTCGCCGCAGAACGGTGCCGTCTGCAAAGACATCGACTCGCATGCGCAATATTTTTATCCGATTTTCAAGGACAGGAGTGGCAGCGCTCGAACTAAGCTAAACGGAGACTGGCAAGCGATGCCCGAGCTGCGCCGGCACTCTCGTCAGGCACGATAATCAATTCAGGTACCATCACTCCGGAGAGTTCCACCGCGTATTCTTCTATTTCCGGTGCCGAGTCAGTGGGCTGAAGTTCCACTGCTGGCGTACGATTTCTCGAACAAAATGTGCCACCCCCGAGTGCCCTGGCTGCGCGTTGACGGAATTGACTTCTCGACGTTGAGAAGCCTAGCATTCCGATTATCCCGCTCTGCCCTCACAAGGAGACCAACATGACCAAAATTCTGAAATGTAATGACCTCAATCCCGGTTGCGCTCTTGAAGCGCGAGGCAACTCAGACGAAGATGTTCTAAAGAAGGCTGCTGAACACGCAAAGACGGTTCACAAAATGCACGAGATTCCGGCGGACGTTCTGGACAAAGCTCGAAGTGCCATCCGCGAAGAAGGCAAAGCGCGGGGGAAAAAAGCTGGTTCATAAACGAAAATGAACAAGAGACGCTACATATCATTCAGGGGAGAATCTCAGAGCGGAGGTGGGTGCCATGCCCCAATACGAATATCTCTGTGCATCCTGCGGCAAGAAATTCTCGACAGTTCTAACGTTGGCCGAACATGAGGAGAGCAAGGTCAAGTGCCCCAAGTGTGGCGGTTCGAAGGTCGAACAGCAGTGGGCAGCGTTCTTCGCGACGACTTCCAAGAAGAGTTGACCCCGGTCCTGCTTGAAAAACGGCTGCGACGACCGGACTGTGATTGCCGCCTCGGAAAGCAAGTCACAATCGTCGGTGGTCGCCGGATGATTGATAGCCCGTGGATAGCACGGGAAGCACGAGCCTCTTCGGGACGACGGTTTACAACGCACCGAGAAAGCGCGAAACCTTCTCGGGTTGATAGGTACCAGGCTTGCATTATCGGGTTCCAGACTCTTTTTACTGGAGGACATTGGCATAGCAAAAACAAGACGCGGCAAGAAAATGACGAGGACAGGCAAGTGGATACTTAAGCCGAAGAAAGGACGTCAGCGGGAGTTCTCAGGGACTTTATTGAAAACTTTTAACATCGGCAGTCACCGGCTCGCAATTTTCAGCGTGCCTAAACTCTTCGATTGAACCAGTTCCAACTCTCTCAACGCGATGAGCGGTCGGTTTCTCTCGCGATAGCAAAGGCAAAACAGGCCATCCACGAATTGCCCATCTGGCGTTACCGTGTACCGAACTTGCCCAACCGGGCTGACGGAACTATGCTGTCTGGCCAATGAGCGAAACACAATTCCAGCAAGGTCTTGAAGACCTGCGGAAACGGTTGTCTGCAGCGGGTCTGAACGTTCTAAAGCAGGAAGAGTATTTTGATACACAGTCAATATTCTTTAAGATTGGAAGCGCAGCGAACAACACCGACTTCATGGTGTCTCGGAATTTTCTGTCGGATTTCCAACACACAAAGCACTACGTTGAATCTACAAATGAGTACATTGCCGCTGTGGCCGCCAGGTATAAATGCGGCTCACCTGAGGATTTTTACTGTTCGTCTGGACCCGCGATTCGAGTTTCTGTTAGATGGCCAATCCAAAACGCGGCCTACAAAAACCAATTTACAACGTTCATTCTTCTAACCACTACGGACCTGAAGACCGGAAACGATTCAAAGAATTCCATTGAATTGGGATTCTCATTCGGCGACAGGACCGTCTTCGATATCGTTGCGGCAGCTGTGAACACCATTCGAGCCGCTACTGACACAGGTGAGCTTGAGTTTATTGACCCGAACACGAATCGGGAAGTCTGGAAACGAGTCGAGCGACGACAGGTTAGACAGTGCTCTCAGGCCGAAATTGAAGACTTTCTCTGCGGCAAAGCATTCATGCTCGGTTTCATGGTTGCCCCTGCTCCACCCCGCGATGTATGGGCGGTGGACCCGTGGGACGCTACATATCTCGGAGTTACAAGCAGGCAGCTTTTGCTTGCGATGCGCTCGTTAATCGCCAAAGGGCTTTTCGAACAGGGCATGGGTCCAGAGTACGTAAAGCCATCGAACAAGTTGCTTTCTGAATGGTCATCGGAAACGCCAAAGTCCAAAGTGTTCCAGGTACAGCAAAACCTGACAAGGACCAAGCTGCCACTGCTGGAAGAACTCTTAAGAGGTATCGCCAACTTTCTCCCGCAGCATCCATTGTCGGCTCTGATTCTCGTGGACCTGGACCACTTTAAGAAATTCAACGACGCAAAAGGCCATTTGGCAGGCGACGTGTGCCTGGATAAGGCGTTCGAGATTATTAAGAGCATCGTCGGTAGACGAGGGCGAATCTATAAATGGGGTCAGGGTGGAGATGAGATGTCCGCGTTCCTGCCGGATTTTTCCACGGATGAAGCTCAACTCATAGCGGAGAGAATTAGAAGCACAATCATACAGGAGAAACTGGGAAACGACTTGCCCGTGACCGCAAGCGTCGGAGTCTGCGCAACTGATAAGACGGAGTCGAAATCTCCGGACGAAATTGTTAAGCAAGCGGACCAAGCAGTATTTGAATCGAAACGCCGAGGCAGGAACTGCGTCACAGTTTGGCCTTTCACTCCAACCGACTGCTCACCGGAAGGTACGCGCTAGGTTTCACCACTCCAGATTCCGGCCCTTGCCATTTGTCACGCTGTTTTAGGGGACCCGCGACTGTCGGGGTTATCCAACCATTTTAGATAGCCGCACAAGAGTCGGCTCTTAGAGCTTCCCGTCTCGACGTGATTCACAACTGCCAGCCGCAACCTTCGCACTTGAATCGTTCTTGGGGTTTCATTTTGGTTGCTGTGCTCCCGCAGTGTGGACACTTCATCGTGCAAATTTGAGTCATGACGTTCTTCCAGAATTTCTCATTAGGACTTGTTACTCGTAAAGCGTTACTGATTTAGGCGGGAACCCGAGAATGCCGCCAAATGATGTCGGCCCATTCTTGGGATTGCCTGGCCACGACGCCCTTTGCCTCCGAGTGAATGAAATATTCTCCCGGAGAAATTACAGCTAAGCGAGCCATCCGCACCTTAGCTTCCCTCAAACCTATGACTGTCGTTATCATCCGCAGAGCGCCCCCAGGACGTACTTTGAAAATATCGAATGTGGAATCCATCGTGGTCCCCTCCAATCGACGTCTCATCTGGTCCGTGCAGACGCTACCTAGCTGGTATGCATTTGCGGTTCCACCAACCTACTGAGAAGTTAGCCCAGCACAATCAGTCAGTTGAAGTTGCCCCGAACGCAAGCGTACGCCGGGAAGGAGGTAATTTTTTTCTACGAGATTGCGACTTGTCGTACCGGAACCAGGATGACTCAAGGGGAAACCCATTCAAGCTACAGTAAACACCTTATCCCCCAATCCTAGCCGCACCGTTACCGCAAGCCGTCTCGGTGTAGAATCGCCAAACAATGGCCGAGATTCACGTACGAACGTCGGCATTCACCGCCGCGGGTTAGGTCGCGTCAACTGGTATGATACCCACTTCCTCAGGAGACCGAGCGCAAGAATTGCTCTTGCCTTGTGATCGAGGGCTAGCAGTGGTTGGCACAACCCAATTTAATGTGCAGGAATTCAGGAAGCGAATTCAGAAAATGAACGATGCCGAACTGATTCGTTTCGGCAAAGCCGCCCGCTACATCTGTGGTGGAAGCGCATAGGCGCTGCTAGGAATCGGTTCCGTCGAGACAGCGACCCCAGCCAATAATTTCCACTGCCCAGATTGCTTTTGCCACGTGTCAGCAGCCACAAACTTGGCGTTCGAAACGTCGTAGCGAGCATCTTTATGGCCGGTCGCATTGTATGTACCTGAATATGTCACGATAGCGGTGTCGCCAGAGATTCTTACCTTGATGTCGTGAATCTCAAGCGTCACCTTGACATCAGGGTCAGTCTTTCTCATCCCCAGTTCCATTTTCTCGAAGTCCGCGGGCGTCTGGTCGAGAACGTGTCCCAACGGGTCTATTGACTCGATGTGAGCCGAACTAATACTCTTTTCGAAAGCAATGTCAGCATCGCTCGTCCCGCCATGCTTGGCCGCATCCAGTTCTAGATTCTTGAGGGTTTCTTCATCGGATGTCGCTTGGGGCCAAACACGGGTCGCGCCAATCGCCAGAATCAACAGGGATAGCAGCAGGAAGAAAGTTCGTTTGCTCATGAGGTACTCCTTTGCGCCGGAGTCTAGCACAATTCTTCATGAACCTTGACGAGTGGCGCAATCAGAATCTCCCCGCGAAAATCGCAGCGGAAAATTTCAAGAGGGTTGCACCCCGGAGGATATGAAGTCCGATTGCAGCGAGCGCGGGTCGGTTGCCGGATATGCTTTCACCTCCATACCGGCTCAACGAAACGGAATCCTCAGTGGTTAGCGGATGCGCGGAGCGCCAAGCGCAGACACAGCTGTGGAAAACCTGTGGAAGCTTATGAAGCTACCAGTACGCTCAGCCGTTCCGGTACACACGCGCCGGTTGATTCTACCGCAGATTTGTGGATTCGGGCCGTTGGTAGAAATCCATTCGGCACAGCGCGAGCCTATCACACCGATTCACCCAGCGCGGGTGCGGCGTGTCGAACTGCACGGGCTTGCACCGCTTGTTTGGCCTTATGGAAGACGTCTAAGGAGACGTTAAAATGAGATGTCCGATAAGGTTTATTCTCCAAAATTGTCTTGTGAAGCTGACGAGTTTCGATAATCTTAGAGCCATCAGCAGACAAAAGGTAGCGCGTGTCGCCACCGAGAGGATAAACATCCGCTGTTGTCTGTGCTGGCAGAACGTACACATAAAACTGGCCTGAGTCCAATGGAAGAACGTACGTGTTGTAGGGTCGCCTTTCGAGATGAGTGTTTTCCAGCGAGATTTGAATCCCCTTAGCGGCAGCATAGAAGAATCCTGTGTCGTTCTGTGGTGGGTCGTATGTCTTAACGCTGAATTCCTTGGGACTGCTCCCTTGGGTTGCTTCGTACACAATCAGGAAAGCATCTTTGGTCTCGTTGAATCTGCCAAATACGACGACCCAGCGCCCATCAGACTTTTGGGCAATATATCTGCCGACCACTCCTTGCGCGGGCTTCAGCGCAACCACTGCGTCAGTAGCATGCCATGACGCAACATCATACTCAGACAGCATTCGTCCTCGGGCAGTGATTGCTGCCAACTCTGAATCAGAGAGCGATTTGTTCTGCTGCGCCAAAACTGACGGGATACAAAGAATTAGCGTTACAGCCAAGTTCAGAAAGATTCTCATATTCCCACTTTCGAGCGGATTCAGCGACGGGAAGCATAGCAAAGCTCCCGAAAATCAAATAGTGCTTGATTGACGTTAGAACTTTGCCGGATGCGCGTTCCCGCTGAGGAGTGAACAGTGCGAGGAGCCCCTGGCGCGTGCGATGAAGCGGTCCATGTGGAATTTTCAAGTTTCCGGTTAGAACTCATGCGCCAACAATCCTGCTCAATGGGGCGGGCTGGACGGCAGGAACACTCCCGGCCACAGAAGAAGTGTTTTTTCTTGACTCTCTCTATGGAACTTATTGGGCACTGACGGCGATGACGAGAGTATGGCAGGGGCGGCCCTGCGAACAATTCTCTCTTATCAGCGCTGTGCGTTACATCTATTGCACCCGGTGATACGGTAACTTATAGTTTGCATTATGCGCCTTGCGACAGTGTGGCGTTTCGTCATCGCTGGTGTCGTCTGCGCACTGCTTTGTTCCCCGCCGGTCTACGCTCAACTACCCCAGAGGCTTGAACGGTGTCTCCCGTATCCGACTTACGAGCAAGAGATTAAGGCGATGGATGAAAAGGTGGCAGCAGGAACGAGAATAAGAATTATCGTTGACGACGTCAAGTTTGATGGCCCGGTACACGTTTCAGAAGCCGTTCGCCAGCAAGTGGTCTCTGATTTGAAGCAACATAATTTCAACGATAGCTCCGATTTGGAGTCCGATTGGTTGGGAGAGATACAGGCTGTGGGGCTCAGGGGCGTGTGGCAGGACCAAGGTTACTTTAAGGTGGAAGTGACGGCAAAAGAGGAGTTCATAAGAAACGACTCCATGGGCAAGCACGTTCGGATAATCGTTCACATTAACGAGGGCCCGCAATTTCGGCTAGGAGACGTTCAGTTTCGGAGTTCCGACCCGAGTGAACCCCTAGCTTTCCGACCGGAAGAATTGCGGAGATTGATTCCCGTGAGGGAGAGAGACATCTTTTCTGCCACGAAAATCCGGGAGGGTCTCGATGCGCTAAGGGAATTGTATGGCTCCCACGGATATATTGATTTTGTGGCAACGCCTTTGACAGATATCGATGATGGTCGCCAGCGCATCTCGCTCGTAATGGAGCTGGACCAGCAGAAGCAATTTCGAGTGGCCAGCGTTGAAGTGTTTGGCCTCGACGTGAAGATGGAAACTCTTTTGAAGTCAAAACTGAAACCAGGCGACGTATATAATTCGCAAGTCGTGGAGGATTTTCTCAAGCAAAACGCGTCGGCGTTGCCACCTGACATATCCCCTTCGGACATCGAACTCCATCGCGATGTGAGGAGAGGGACGGTCGATTTTCGATTCAACATATTTCAAGGCTGCCCGAACCTTCCCGAGTGATTCTCTACACTGGACCATCTCCGCGTTGTATGCGCTTTCGAGGTAGTATATATTCCTTAGTCATGTATCAAAAGACCGCTCTATCCTTATGCTGGGACTGCTCAACTTGATGATAAGAATGTGGCTTCCTTCGCGTCCATCCCACACGGACTCTACGATGTTTATGTCGCGCTATCTGGCGAGGACATAAGCAAGCCATCTTGGACACACGACCGGGTTCAGATTCGACTGAATGGAAACCATGCGGAAACCGTCGTTGAACTTCGTAAGAACTCGAAAGAATGAGTGGCAAACTCGACCGCTCGTCGTTAACGCTTGAATAGGACTGTGCGCAAGCTCACAACAAAACCGAGGGTTGTCGGCACAAGCGCCGTAGCCATCTTTGCAGCCGTGACCGGAATCACCGACGTGTTGTCGGTAAAGGGCCAAGTATCCCAACCTGCCGCTGCCCAGCCCGCTCTCGGCTCGGTTACAGGCAATGAGTACAGTAATGAGTCCATCGGCATGACATATGTTTTTCCCAAAGGATGGTTCGTGGATACGGCGATGATGGCAGCAACCAACGAGAGCGTGAAGACGTATGTTGCAAGCCATGACCAAAGCGGTAGATTCAAGGACTACCAAGGTTCTACATGGCTGATGGTTTCAAAGTCCCCTGAAC
This sequence comes from uncultured Acidobacteriota bacterium, assembly GCA_963795005.1. GTDB lineage: Bacteria > Acidobacteriota > Terriglobia > Acidiferrales > UBA7541 > Palsa-295. The sequence goes on from CAWCGE010000013.1 coordinate 235,329, forward strand.
GAGTAGATTGCGACAGTTGCTCATCCATGCATATATCTGGGCCATCCATTATATTGAGCGGCTCAGCCATGGACCCTTCCGACGAGCATAAAACCGGCGCGGATATTCAAAACGCAATAAAGAGCCGGTTAGAAGGCAGGGGTGGTTTTTACGTTGTTCGTGGCCCGACAGAGTTTTTTGTTGGCGGACAAAGCTTCTCGCGAATGGATATGACAAACGGACTCTTATATCACGGTGACGCTATCGCAATTCGAAATCACGTCAGGGTCGAGTTTCAGTTCGTCGCAGAAACTGCTGAACAACTGGAAGATTTTTATAAAACACTGAACACCCTCCAGTTCAAGCCCTGACTAAGCGCACGTTCGCGTTACACATCGGTCGCAGCCGAGGCCCTCTGGCGTAGAGATACGACTCCAATCAGCAGCTAAATTTAATTCGGAAGCTAGGCGGCAGCCTGGAATTTGGATGCTTTAGTGACGGGAACCGCTCTTTCTTGATTACCTGCGTGCGACTTCAGTCCTCCAGATTCATTGACCAGACGGCAAACTGTTGCTCGGGAGACGTGGTATTTCTTTGCAACGCTGGTCAGCGACATCCCGGAGAGACGGTCAGCTACAACCTGTGCCCGGTCGATATTCAGCGGAGCACGACCGATTCGTCTTCCTTCCAATTTCGCTCTGCGCATTCCAGCACGAACCCGTTCGACGATGAGGCTTCGTTCGAGTTCCGATATCGCTCCGACGATTGTTAACATCGCCCGACCCAGCGGCCCTGAGGTGTCAATGTTTTCTCGCTTGCTAACAAATTCGATGCCGAGATGATTCAGTTCATCAAGCACGTCCAAGAAATGCCGGACGTTCCGTGCGATGCGGTCAAACGCCACGACGAACACAACATCAAAACGGTGCCGTCGAGCGTCCGCCATCAGCTGGTCAAGTCCGGGTCGCTTCGATTTCGCTCCCGAAATTATGTCTTTGTACTCGCGCACGATTTCGAATCCACGCTGTTTGGCCATTTCGCGGAGGTCGAGCAACTGTGTTTCAAGATGCTGGTCCCCGGTCGAAACGCGACAATATAACGCAACTTTCTTAATTTGATTCACGACTTTCCTCGCTTGCTTCGCCCGTTCTTGATTCCTGGTAGTTCTTTTCGCACGCGTTTGATGTCCTGGTCTGTCCACAGGCGGATGCGCACGCCACCGATTCTCTGCAGTTTCGGCGCGGATATCTTCTTTGCCGCGATGTATCGCTGGAGGCTGATTAGGCTGATGCCCAGCTTTCCTGCTGCTTCACGTGTCGAAACGCCGCTCATCTGACATATACCTATATCAGATGTGAGCTGCATTGTCAACTGTCGACCGTGCATTGACTTGGCTGTTAGTGCCACCTAAGATTGCGCCAGTCTCTCCCATGATTGGCCAAACCATCTCGCACTACCGCATCCTCGGGAAACTCGGCGGGGGTGGTATGGGCGTGGTTTACGAGGCTGAGGATATCAATCTTGGGCGACATGTCGCCCTGAAGTTTCTTCCGCAGGAACTGGCCCGAGACCCTCAGGCACTTGAGCGTCTGCGGCGCGAAGCCCGTGCCGCCTCGGCGTTAAATCACCCAAACATCTGTACGATTCACGAAATTGGCGAGGAAAACGGCCAGACCTACATTGTGATGGAATTTCTGGACGGCAAGACCCTGAAGCATCAGATTGCCGCGCGACCGGTGGATTTGGAACTGCTTCTTAACCTCTGCATCGAAATTGCGGATGCCTTGGATGCTGCACACACGCAGGGCATCATCCACCGGGACATCAAGCCAGCGAATATCTTCGTGACGAAGCGCGGCCACGCCAAGATTCTCGATTTCGGACTTGCCAAGCTCACTCCGGTGGCAACGGGAGTTGGTGCTTCTGCGATGCCAACAGCCACGGCGGAAGAACTGCTTACCAGCCCTGGTACGGCAGTGGGCACTGTGGCTTATATGTCGCCGGAGCAAGTTCGGGGGAAGGAACTGGATGCACGCACAGACCTGTTTTCCTTTGGCGTGGTGTTGTATGAGATGGCGACCGGCGCTCTCCCCTTTCGCGGGGACACATCGGGATTGATTACGGATGCGATTCTGCATAACGCTCCGGTCGCTCCTGTAAGGTTGAATCCCGATGTACCGGCGGAGCTAGAGCGAGTCATCAACCGAGCGCTCGACAAAGACCGGGAACTCCGTTATCAGCACGCCTCGGACATTCGAGCTGAATTGAAGCGGCTGAAACGCGACACGGGTTCGGGCCGAATTTCGTCATCAGGGAGCGGGGCGGTTCAGGAAGTCTCCGCAGAGCCCCCGACTCGCTCGACCGCAGCGGCTCAGCCGTCAGCGGGCCTTGCACGGAAGCGATATGTTGTTTTGGCCGCTTGCGTCGCACTCCTGGCAGCAGCCTTTGTGGCGTATCACTTTTGGCCTCGCACGAACATTCCGAGCGGCCCCGCAAAGATTACGCAAATCAGCCAATGGAACAAACCGATGTACGACGCGAGGCTTTCTCCTGACGGCCATGCTGTAGCGTTTGTCTCACCGGTGGGCGGCATCATGCAAGTGTTCCTCATGCTCACCTCTGGTGGAGAGCCTCTTCAGCTCACGAATGACGAGGGCGACAAGGACGTGGACAGTTTCTCGCCCGACGGCAGGGAGGTCTACTACCATCGGTCACTCGGTCGCGACGAGGTCTGGGCCGTGCCTACACTCGGAGGCAGTCCGCACCGTGCGGCATCTGCGGCCTATTTGGTTCCCTCACCGGATGGGGCTTCCATTTTTTATGCGAAATCTGACAACCCGGCAATTTTCCGTGCGGGGAAATCAGGACTGAACGAAGGATTGCTCTATAGACCCCAAGAGACTGGTCTGTTCTACTTCCCAATCCTGCTATTTCCTGGCGCCAATGACCTGCTTGCAGCTGGTCTGCGAATGGACTCGTCGAACACGCGTCTTGTCAGAATAAACTTGACCAGCCATGAGGTGGTGGATTTAGGGGAGATATCCGCCAATGCGAACAATGATGACGAGCCTGACATGGTGTGGGCCGAACCAGGGAATTCCGTACTACTCAGCCGCACTGTAAACGGCCTGACGAACATCTGGAAGTACAGCTTGAAGGACAGGAGCCTAACGCAGGTTACTTTCGGAGCGGGACCCGACTACTCCCCGATGCCAGACCCGGGAGGAAAAGGGATTTACTTTGTGAATGGCAAATCCTCCGGGTTCCTGACCGCGTACCACGTTCGTTCAAAGGAATCGACGGACATCGTGTCGGAGGACGCAACTCAGCCCGCCATTTCGCCGGATGGGAAGCGCGTGATGTACATCACGCTTCCCGGACCTCAGAGAAACGAACTCTGGGTGTCGGACATCGACGGGGGCAACAAAGTGAAAATCGCCACCGGAGAGTCCCTGGACACGGGGACTTGGGCACCGGACAATATTCACCTGTCTTTCTTTGAGTGGGGAGCCAGCACAGCGGAGAAAGCCTACATCGTCGGCGCCGATGGCAGCGGTCTTCGTCAGCTGCCCCCGATGGGAGGTAAGCACTTCGCCGCCGTGGTATGGAGCCATGACCAGAAATCCGTTTACGCGAGTATGGCGGCGAGCGGCGAGTCGATATCTGACATTTGGAAATGGAGCGTGGACGGTTCGAATCCGGAGAAGTTCGTGGACGAATGCGGCTTGGTCACCGATGCTGACCCCGGCGGGCGATACCTGCTTGGCCCCCAATTGTTTGGAGAACGGACCGGAATCTACGAGGTGTCCATATCCGACAGGAAATGCATCCCGCTGCTCCCCGGCGTAGTAACATTCACTGCGACTTTTGCTCGCGACGGCAAGTCGTTCTTGTATGCAGTTGCTTCTCGCGGTGAAGTCACGATTTACCGTCAGTCTTGGAAAGACGGTAAGACCATCGGGGCGCCCCAGGTCGCGTTGAAGGTCCCCTTTGCTTTTCCGCTGGATTACGCCGGTGGTAACGCCTACGATTTCTCCAGGGACCTCTCCACCATCGTCTATGCGCGTCCCGGTGGTCACGCCGACCTCTATCTTCTGAGCCAGAAATAAATCGCGGTCGCGAAACAGAATTCTGCTGGGTTTCTTCTCACCGAATGCAACCGGCTGCGATTGACTTGCCTCAGGACGCGGCCTAACATCCGTCCAAATACAGTCTTCCCCAACATGATTGGTCAGATCATCTCGCACTACCGCATTCTCGAAAAGTTGGGTCGCGGAGGGATGGGTGTGGTGTACAAGGCCGAGGACGTCAAACTCAATCGCTTTGTTGCTCTCAAATTCCTTCCAGACGACGTAGCCAAGGACCCGCAGGTTCTGGTGCGTTTCCAGCGTGAAGCTAAAGCCGCATCGGCCCTGAATCACGCGAACATTTGCACCATCTACGAAATCTCCGAAGATGGCGGGCGCTCTTTCATTGCCATGGAGTTCATGGAAGGCGCCACATTGAAGCACCGCATTTCGGGCAAGCCACTGCCACTGGAGCAGGTGCTGGAGTTGGGAATTGAGATTACGGACGGTCTCGCTGCGGCTCACAGTAAGGGAATCATCCATCGGGACATCAAGCCGGCCAACATTTTTGTGACCGAGCGCGGGCACGCCAAGGTTTTGGATTTTGGTCTAGCGAAACTCGCCCCTGTTGCCGAAGGTGTCGGCGCTTCAAAGATGCCGACAGTAGAAGAACTGCTGACCAGTCCGGGCGCAACGGTGGGCACGATAGCCTACATGTCACCGGAACAGGCACGAGGAGAGGAACTGGATGCACGCACGGACTTGTTCTCGTTCGGTGCGGTGCTCTACGAGATGGCGACGGGCCGGATGGCATTCCCCGGAAACAGTGCTGCAGGCATCCATGACGCGATTCTGAACCGAATGCCGACCCCGCTAGCACGAGTGAATCCTGACTTGCCACCGGAACTAGAACGCATCGTCAACAAGGCATTCGAGAAAGACCGCAAGCTGCGCTACCAGAGCGCGGCGGACATTCGAACCGACTTGCAGCGGCTGAAGCGAGATTCGGATACGACCCGTTCAGCCGCCGCGACTGCGCAGGTCGAGTCGAAGTCCGCCCAGAAATCCATTCGATGGGCGGCGGTCGCTGGCGCAACAATTGTGGTCATAGGACTAGCCATGGGCGGGTGGCTGTTTTTCTCTCACAAGGCGCACGCGCTGACGGACAAGGACACCATCGTCCTCGCTGACTTCACGAACTCGACCGGCGACACGGTGTTTGACGGCACACTGCGGCAAGGACTCTCGGTGCAGCTAGAGCAATCCCCCTTCTTGAGCATTATCTCTGACCAGCAAATCCAGCAAACCCTCCAGATGATGGGCCAGAAGCCGGATGCGAGACTCACGCCGGAGATTGCGCGGGAACTCTGCCAGCGGACGGGAAGCGCGGCTGTCCTGGACGGTTCGATAGCGCAGATTGGCACCCAATACCTCATGACCCTCAAGGCGGTCAACTGCTCAAGCGGAGAATCGCTGGCAAGCACGGAGGCTCAGGCCAGCGACAAAAATCATGTGCTCGATGCTTTGGGAAAGACGGCATCGGAAATTCGCAACAAACTGGGCGAGTCGCTAAGCACCGTGCAGAAGTTTGATACCCCTCTGGAACAGGCTACCACGCCTTCGCTTGAGGCCCTCCAGGCTTATAGCCTAGGCAGGAAGGCGATGGCGGGCGGCGAATGGGTTGCGGCCGTCCCGTACTTCCAGCGAGCCATCCGCCTCGACCCGAATTTCGCTATGGCCTATGCCAGGCTTGGCACTAGCTATCGACTGTTAGGCGAGTCGACGTTGGCGTCCGAGAACACTCGGAAGGCCTACCAACTGCACGAACACCTGAGTGAGTTGGAGAAGTTCTACATCGAGTCTCACTATTATCAGCAGACCACCGGAGAGTTGGAAAAAGCGCGCCAGGTCTATGAACTTTGGGCACAAAGCTATCCGAGAGATTGGGCACGGGCAAGCGCCGAGACTGCAGTCTCCGCAATGTCGGGGCAATATGATGAAGGCCTCGTCGAAGCCCGCGAGGAACTCAGCCTCAACCCGACCGGTGAGGGTTATTCTGACCTCCTCTCCTTCTATCTGCTTCTGAATCGCCTGCAAGAAGCCCAGGTCACCGTCGAAGAGGCCCAGGCGAAAAAGTTCGATTCCACTGACCTACGTGCGCTTCTGTATGAGCTTCGCTTCTTGCAGAATGATGCGGCGGGGATGGCTCAGCAGGTTGCTTGGGCTGCGGGCAAGCCGGGAGCCGAAGATGTGCTACTGGGCTTAGAGGCCAATACCGCCGCGTATTCTGGAGGGCTTGGGCACGCCCAGGACCTTTCCCGCCGTGCAGTGGCTTCGGCCAAGCGAGCGGGAGAGAAGGAGGCAGCAGCGACGTACGAAGCCGACGCCGCACTGCGGGAAGCCCTGTTTGGGAATCCAGCCGAAGCCCGCAAGCGGACGGCGGAGTCGCTGAGTCTTTCGACGGGCCCGTATGTGCAGTTTGCAGCCGCGCTGGCCTTGGCCTTCGGGGGTGATGCGGGACGGTCGCGGGCACTAGCCGATGATTTAGGCAACCGGTTCCCCGAGCATACCATCATCCAATTCAATTACCTGCCGACGATTAGCGCCCAACTCGCGTTGAATCACGACGATTCTTCAAAAGCCATCGAGACCCTTCGAACTGCGGAGGCGTACGAACTGAGCGAATCGGGCAGACTTTATCCCGTCTATGTGCGCGGCGAAGCCTATCTGGCCGCTCATCAGGGGAATGAAGCCGCCGGTGAGTTCCAGAAAATCCTCGACCATCGCGGAGTTATAGTAAACGAACCCATCGGGGCACTGGCGCATCTCCAAATCGGCAGAGCCTACGCGATGCAGGGCGACACCGCCAAAGCCAGGGCGGCCTATCAGGATTTCCTGACGCTGTGGAAAGATGCCGACCCTGACATTCCCATTCTCATCGCTGCGAAAGCCGAATATGCGAAGCTGAAATAATTTCGGCTCGCCGCTGCCTGAGAACTGGTTGTGTCCGCGGTCATTACTGGTTAACAAAGACCATCATCCCTTTCCACGAGCCGTCGCTCTGCCGCTTCAGCACATCCAGTCCGTTAGCGTGCCAACCAGCCGGTGGGGATTCTGGAGACAACTTATACTCACCTTCACGTTCGAACCACTCGCATGCCAAGCCGTCCTCGACTTGAATGTTTTTGTATTTGGCCGTGTAGCTCAACACCTTGAAGCTCGGGTACTGGGCGCGGAATTTCTCATGCTCAGCCTCAATGGCCTGCTTGCCGACCGCAGGTGGGCTTCCCGGAATGAAGTTCACCGCGTCCTCCGCCCAGAGGTCTATCAGCCCCTTCGGGTCTTGCGTCAGTGTAGCCTCAATGTCCTCTTGGTGCGCTTTTTCGATGGCCGCTAGGTCTGCGGCATGCGTGCTTCGTTGAAGCATGCCCGCAGCGCTTCGGGTGAAGTAGCCGATGCCGAGGCCCGCGACAAACACCAGAATGGTGACTAGAGTACGTCTCATAGAGCCTCCTCTGTGTCCTAACTTGTGACGTCTAGAGAACAAGACGAGGTCGTGACTCCTGCGCGGCAAAAAGCAGCGAGTGGAAGCTACCGGAGCGTGAGTGCGACCGCATAGCCGGTCAGCAGCCCATGGAAGAATGCCTGCCGCACTTTTTGGTTTGAATCCTTGTAATGCCGAGCCGCGTCGTCAAGCGCACGAAGCAATTTATCACGCCGCGCCTGTTTCCCGCTTCCCTTTACCAGCTTCGCCAGGAGAACACGCACTGCGTCATCATCAGCAATCGTAAACTTATGCGAATGTTGGCCCATGATTGCACCTCCACATTGCAAATTATATTCGCATTTGGCGTTGTGTCCTCCCTGCTGAGCACGCTAACGATATTGGCTGGATACTACACTAACTCCGAAACTTCGGGGCAGAGGCTGCGATTTAGCTGAAGCTGGCAATCCCTTGGGCCTCGTCTTCCATGATTGGAATTACGTCGAGCAAATGCACCGTCTTCAGGACCAGCCACACATTTTCACGCGGTCGCAGTAATTTCAGACTCGCACCGCGATGCTTGAGGGAAATAAACGCTCGCACAATTATCCCGATGCCCGAAGAATCCAGCTGGGTGACATCAGTCAGATTCACCAATATCTTGCTGGTTCCATGGTCAATCAGCTGTCGTAACTGGCTGTCTAGGAAATCATTCGCGGGACCCATCGTCGCGATTCCCGTAAGGTCAACGATGACGACATCGGCGGAATGACGGACAAAGAGTTGGAGACCCGTAGCTATACCCTCCGAACCGGGAGATAACTGGATGCGGGGGCATGGGCGGGCTACTCGGTTGGTCTGGGAATCCCCAGAGGTTACCGCCTTTGAGGGAGAGCGGTTCGTGTGCCGTCGTAGCCCGCAATCACGTGAGTCGCAATTAAGAAGCCAAAATCTCGCTACCTGCGCAATCTGCTGCCAATACGCTGGATAGAGTTCGAGTGGACGAACAGCTCCCGACGAAAGACTGGGGAAGTATGGCGAAGGTAGTTCCTGTAGTGTGCAAACCGCTTCGCGCTCAGCGCCGTTCGCCCTAGCAGCCGCCAGCCTCACGCCGTGGTATGCCATCAAAGGGTCCAGCTCACATCCCGCATAGCGCAGTGAGTGTGGTCGCAGATGTCCACCTGCGTGACCAACGGCAGTCACTCTGGATGGATGGTCACTGGGTTTGCTGGCGTGAATTGCTCACGCGCAGCAAATCGCGATTCCCAACAATCGTTCATGCTTGACGCACGTGCCCACCGCGAAAAAAGTTACGCTAAGACGTAGGACCTTTTCGGCTCTATCAATACCATTAGTGGAGAAGCGACCGGATTCCAGATTTCGGAGCCGGCCGTTGGGAGGTGCCAGTGGATACAGTGGAAAAAAATTCAAGCCCGACCTTTTCCAGCCAACATTTGTATCTCGTGGCGTTTTTGGTTTGCGCGGGTCACGGTGTAACCAACATCGTCCGCAACGGGCGGCGGGTGTCGTTCGAATTTGCACAAACCACTGAACTGCCCACCGACGTGGCCGGGTTCATGTCGGGAGCGTTGATTCCTGCCCGGCAATTCAGTTTTGAGCTGTTGAAGTTAAAAAGAATGCTAAACGGAGGGCAATCCCAGATGGATACATTGAAAAACAATGAAAACACATACGTCGCACGTGAAGGGCAACAACCACGCTAATCGTAAAGAATCGTATACAACCCCGTCGGTAGCCGCGTCACCAGGCGAACCGACCATCCACAGCGATTTCGCAGCTATCCCTGCTGAGCTGAAAAAACTCGGACGTTGGGTGAATTGGCAGTTCGTGGAGCGGGATGGTAAGCGCACAAAAGTTCCATTGGACCCAAATATCGGGCAGCCCGCCTCGTGCAGTGACCCGCAGACATGGGGCACGTACGCTGATGCGTTGGCGCGTTTCAACTGCGACACCGTTGATGGAATTGGCTTCCAGCTTGGAGACTCCTACATAGGCGTTGATTTGGACGGATGCCGCGACCCAGTGACCGGTGATGTGGAGCCATGGGCTCAGATAATCATCAATGGCCTCCACAGTTATACGGAGGTGAGCCCGAGCGGCACCGGTATTCATATTCTGGCGAAGGGCACTCTGCCTCCCGGTGGAAGGAAGAAAGCCCCCATCGAGATGTACTGCACCGGCCGATTCCTCACAATGACCGGAGAGCATCTTGATGGAACGCCGGGGACTATTGAGGAGCGCCAGACAGAATTGACGGACCTCCACGCCCAAGTCTTCGGGACAGGCAAATCTTCACCCGCATCAGTAACCGTAGCCGGACCAGCCAACTCTTTGGCTGATGAAGAAATAATCTCTCGCGCCAGCAACGCGAAAAATGGTGACAAGTTCCGCCACCTGTGGAGTGGTGATATCAGCGAGTACCACTCTCAATCGGAAGCCGACCTAGCCCTCTGCACTATCCTGGCATTCTGGACAGGGAGGGACGCTGACCACATCGATAGGCTGCTCCGGCAGAGCAAGCTTTTCCGGGAAAAGTGGGATGAACGACGCAGCGCGGATGGACGCACCTACGGTGAGCTGACAGTTGAAAAGGCCATCAACGGTACCGGTGAGGTCTGGAATCAATCAATCGCTCCGCCTAACGGCTGGAGCCCAGCCGTCTCTCCGCCAAACAGCAGCTGCGGAGGTAACACGGACCCTGGTCTGATTAAGGAACTGGCTGATGCCATCTCATCGGAACATAAATTCGCTCAGGACCGGGGTGGCTGGCTTTACCGATACGCGGACGGCGTCTACAAGCCTGACGGGGAAGAGCGCGTCAAGCGCATGGTGAAATTTTTCTTGGAGTCGTGGGGCCAAACGAAGAGATGGAGTTCGGGCCGAGCGGATGAGGTCGTCGAGTACCTGCCGTTCTGGGAAGTATCAGCGAGATGACGAAGCCACAGGCTGAAAGAAAGTTATTTGAGGTTATCGTGCGGGAGGGGGTGAATGAGGAGGTGAACAACTACCCCGTCATTCGAGAATGCGTCCAGATTTGGCAGACGGAAGAACGTGAAGACGGTGAAATCGGATATAGTCGCAAGAGCATCGGGAATTTCTTCGGGCATATCCGTGCCATCTACAACTTCTACAGAGACGAGACCGCAGAACACGGTAGACCAGCGGTTGGCGAGTGGTTCGTCAAATGGAAGAAGGTAGCTCCTCCGAAGACAGTCACTTCGGAACCTCCTGCATTTACGGTCGAAGAGATGGTGGCCATCATCAATAAGGCAGAGAAGCAGATGTACCGTGCCTTTTTTGCGATGGCTGCCGGAACGGCAGCGCGGGTCTCAGAGTTGGTCGGACTCCGTTGCGGTGATGTTGATTTGGAGCAGGGCGTTGTGAATTTCCGTCAAGGTGTCGTAAACGGTGTCGAAGGCACGACCAAATCAGACACCGGAGACAAAGATAGAAGCCGTACGTGCCCAATCGATTCTTCCATAGTGCAAGAACTGGGAAAGCATCTGAACGGACGCATGAATGGCTTTGTCTTCCAAACCCGCAATCGGACACCATTGTTTCTGTCAAACCTCTACGAAGATGAACTCAGACCGATTCTTGACGAACTGGGAATCTGGAAAGAGGGCATGGGAATGCACAGTTTTCGCCGTGGAAGAATAAGCCAGTGGGTCTACGCTGGCGTGACTCGCCAAGTCATTCGTGATTGGGCGGGACACTCCGCTGACCGACTGATTGACCTTTACACAAGGAGGATGAAGCAATATCACGCGGCAGAAATGGCGAAAGTCAAGCCGCTCTTGGACTCAAAGTTGGACTCAAATCGGAGCGAGGAGGTTGGCGCACACGCCGCTTAGTGTTGTAAAATCAAAGTCCTACCATGCCCGGTTCCCCGGTAGCTCAATGGTAGAGCATTCGGCTGTTAACCGAAGGGTTGCTAGTTCGAATCTAGCCCGGGGAGCC
>CAWCGE010000014.1:0-163874 GCA_963795005.1 uncultured Acidobacteriota bacterium
ACCCACCATCCTGGCCGCTAAGGACAGGATCAATGGCTTTGAAGGCCACGAGGATCACCGGACCCTATTCGCCTCCGTGGTTCATAAGGCCAATAGACTACTCGGCCTACTGGACGTACACAACGCCGGGCTTTCCAGCAATCGGTTCTGGTGCTACTGGGGTGTCGGTTGGAGTAGCGATTCGGGCTACGACCTCATGCAAATTGGAGATCGACAAGGGGGCGTATCGGCGCGTCATGGCCAAGCCCTTATCGCTGTACTTTCCAGCGCAAGTTACGTTGAGAGTCTCGCGGGTTTTCTCGCTTTGCGGATTCATCTTGGTACGTGACGTCGCTTTTCGGTGTCTGAAGCAGACAAGCTGTGTGGTTGAAAGGTGTCAACCATGAGTTCCCTGAGGCTGAACGTTCAGCCCTGTCTGAATCCCGCGGTTTCGGAAACCTCGACCAATAGGGAAAATCTCACTGCCTGGCGTCAATGGTCGGCTATCCGCCAAACAGATTTCATCCTCAGTGCGGCGTCACGCGGTCTGCTGAACCCATTGCCTCCGCCAGGCCGGCGCGTCGAAGGGATCCCCGAAATACTGTGTTTCGTGGACGACCTTGGCCGTTGCGGAACTCCATGATACTCACCGTGTATGCCAGTCGCCCCTGGTACGCGATGGTGTATTCCGTGACCCAGGGATCCCGTTTCCGACAATCCGGTTGACCTCAAAGCCGGACGGCTTGCCGGGATGATGACTCCGCAAAGCCTGCAAATTGCTTCGCCCGAGGATCCGCTCGCTCGACTGGGGATAATCACAAATGGCATCGACATCGTAAATATCGTGTTCCGCGTTTGCATCGCCGGCTGCCGACGCGCGCCAGTGCGTATTCAGGGCTGCACGGATTTGTTCCTCTTGCATGGACCGCTCTAGCTGCGGTTTCGCTTCCGTGTTTATCTCCTTTGTGGAATGAAACCCGGAACGCCGGATTTCACCACTTCGTTCAGCCTCTGTCTGGTCTGAATTCGATTGATTTCCTCAAGCGCGTCTTCCGGAAGCGCAGAGATGTCGAAATTCTCGCGCGCGCGGGCCGCAGTCTTGGGCGTGGTCAGCAGAGCCGTGCCGCGCTGCACCGCCCAAGCCAGCAAGACCTGCGCTGGCGTCTTTCCAACTCGACCGGCGATCGCTGAAATGACTGGATCCTCGAGCAGTCCCGGCTTCATCCCGTGGCCTAATGGCGCAAAAGCCAAAAACACAATGCCATTCTCTTTACAGAATTCCAGTAGCTCCGTTTCCGGTAAATACGGGTGTGCTTCTACCTGGACCACGGCTGGCTTGATTCTCGCTGATTCATAGATGGGCTTCAGTTCGTCTAAACCGATGTCCGAAAGTCCGATGGCCCGGCACTTGCCGTGATCCACGAGACTTTCCATCGCTTTCCAGGTGTCGAGCAAAGTCACGTCGTGGTCGTAGAGGACATTACCGTTTTGATCCCGCGGATCCTGCTCGTCCCCGGGTTGAAATGCAAATGGAGTGTGAATGAGATAGAGATTCAGATACTTGAGCCCGAGTCTCTCTAGACTCGCTTCGAAAGCCGGTTCGACGCGCTCGGGCCGGTGATTCGAGTTCCACAGCTTTGTGGTAATAAAAATGTCTTCGCGCGCGATACCTCCAGCGGCAAATCCTGCCTGCAACGCCCTGCCTACCTCGCGCTCGTTCCTGTATCGTTCCGCGCAATCGAAGTGGCGAAATCCGGCTTCCAGTGCGTCTCTGGTCGCAGTTATCGTCTCGGCTGGGTCCGGAATTAAGGTGCCAAAGCCGAGTGCGGGCATATGGCCGGCTCCGTGGTTGAGTGGAATTCTCGTCATCCGCAGATTAGAAGATTCGATCATGGTTACACCTCCAAATCCGCGAGACTAAACATCGGCGAACTCTGCAGCGAGTGCCGGTCCGATAGCCAGTGAAGTCGGGTAGTTTACAACGAAATCAGAGGGCCAAGTCCTTCCATGAGAAGGCCGGTTGATGTCAAGGCACACTTTGACTTTCTTCTTTCTTAGAATCAGTTCCTGCTCAGCCAAGCCGCCCCTGTCGCCATCCTTCCATCCGCACTCTTCGTGAGCGATATTCGCTCGGTGCAAGGTGGGTGTTCTCGATTCAGTAGGTGCTGCTACCTGATTAGCGTCCTCTCTTCTCACCTTTTCGGTGGGAGTTGGGCTCCAGGACTTAGCCGCAGTCACCTGGACTCGGCGGTCGAGCTCGGCGGTCCGGATCGAAACTCTAAGCCACTGCCCGCATCGCCTTCTGACTATTGCGCAGTGGTTCGTACACCTCTCCGCCCACCCACAACCGATGCAGCAGTACTGCCAGCTTTCGAGCCACGGCAACTACCGCTCGCTTCTTGGCATTTTTTCCTCCGCGCTCGGCAAGCTTTAATCCCCATCTCCGCAGATCACTGTCTTCTCCAAATGGTCCCAGAATGTAGTGCGCACCCTGCACCAGCATCGTTCGCAGATACCGGTCTCCTTCTTTGCTGATGTTCTTCTGTGGCTCGCTCTTCCCAGAGTTCCTGCGTCCAGGTTTTAACCCCAGAAAACAGCCCACCTCGCGACTCTTCTCGAACCGATACGGGTCCTCGATCGTCAGGATATAGGTCAGCGCGATCTGCGTTCCTACACCCTTCACCTGCTTGAGCAAGAACACTTCCGGGTACACTTCCTGGGCGATTTTCTCCATCCGTTCGTCGTACTCCTTAATGTGCTCGTTCAGCGATTCGACCTCTCGCAACAGTGGCGCCAGGACATCACGCAACTCCGCGCTCACTCCCTCGGCCAGTTTCTCGTTCACCTGATACGTGCCACATTTAGGTAGTCGTTCGCCATAAGATTTCACCAACCCGCGGGCTGCGTTCACCAGGGCCGTTCGAGCACTCACCAGTTCGGCTCGCGCCCGGATCACCGTCAGGTGAATTTGCGCCTGGGCACTGCGATGCCGCACCGGCCCCAATAGCTCGGGATCGATGCGCGCCAGTCTGGCCAGCGTTCGCGCGTCGTGTCGATCATCTTTTCGGTTGCTCTTGGTGATCAATTCCACTTTTTGTGCGTGCGCCACGAGCACTTCGTGCCCCAGCTCCGTTAGCAACCGGCTCGCCCATGGCGAATGTGTTCCTGTCTCCAGGGCGATGAGACTTCGCGGTATCTTTGCAAACGTCTGCTTCATCGCTTCCGCTGTCGTCGCTACTTTCTGTTCCAGAATGATTTTGCCCGCTTCATCCAAAACACAGTAGAACGACCAACGATCTCCCAAATCCACACCGATGGTTAGCTTTTGCTCCTTCAAAATTTCGTTCCCCAATACCTGCACAGTGCTAATCTTCTTCATCGCCGGTCTCCTTTTTGCGCCTAGAGCGCGTCGTTCATTGGGAGCGTATCGCATCCCGCTGGAGACCGGCCTTCTCATCCCATCTGATTATCCCTGACTGCGTCTCGACGCGTCGCTAGTCCCAGAAACTTGTCCAAACGGATTTATTGATTCCAGGGAACTTAATAAACAAGTTTCTGGAGTCGCGTTACCGGACATCTCTGACAACGCCGGCTCTGTCATGTGTGGGTCGCACTGAAACCGACTGAAAGATTACAGGCGAGCCGTGGCCGTCGACGCTGGGACCAAAGAACACGAGAGTAAAAGACACTCTCCGGAGTGAGCGGCGAAGTGCGCTCAAAACAGAATTGTATGCCCATTCATTGGGACGGCGTGCTAGTGCACGCCATGTCCGCTACCGAGTTGTCCCGCGTGCGAACCGAACTTGACCCACTCCGAATATTTCCAACCGTTCGCCACATCCAGTACAACCGCACCGCCAGTCTGCGGGCCATGGCCACCTTGGCAATGTTCCGTTGCCGACGCAGCGCCAGGTGTGCGTACCGTCGTCTCCAGCCCGCATCACATCGCGCCGCGGCTTGGGCTGCTTCTCCCCACAAGAAACGCAGCAGAGAGCTGCCTTGCTTGGTGATGTGCCCCTGTCGTGGATGGCCCGCGCTGGAATCCTCCGAGGGGATCCGTCCGACATAGCTACCGATCTGCTTGCCGCATGGGAAACTCCGCATACCCGATTTGCGCGCTAGTCGGTGCTTGCAGTTGGGAAGCACATGGCAGCGCGATATTCGAGCGGCCAAAACGCCACTCGTCTCGGTCATTCCCGAAAGCCCTCTGCCCTACGGGTTCACGGTTTCCCACCCCCAAAGGTCTGGCGTCCCAGGCGTAGCGGTTGCCGTATTGCTCGGTTCAGCTCTTCGGGGCGGCGGTGGCGAACTTCTTGCGGGCGAGGTCGAGCAGCTTCGAATCGGTGCACACTTCATAGTAGGCGCGAGTGCCCTGCGTGCCGACTTTGGCGCCGGGCAGTAGCTGGTGGACAAATCCTTTGCGGATGACCACCGGCTCGAGCGAATCGCCAAGCGGCACTTCGCCAAAGTACAGTTGGACGCGTTCCTTACCCCACGGCATCGGGAAATTTCCGCCCATCGGCGCCATGGCGATTTCGGCGCTCAACTTCTGAAATCCTTCTTCGTTCAGCTCGATGCCATTCAGATTGAAGCGCACCAGGAGTTCCTCACCTTCGTCTTCGGCGGCATCTTCCATCAAAGGTTGCAGCAAGAAAACGTTGAACGGTGAGGGATTATTCAAAAACAGGCGCTTGGCAATTTTCGTAGAGCTGGAAAGACGGTCGGATAAATTCAACGCGCGCGAAATCATGATTTTCGATTCGCCGTCCATCCAGAGAGACGGCGCGGAATCCTGGAACGCCACGCCCACTCCAATCTCGAGCGGCGGCAGGCCGGTGGACTTGGTCCGTGCATTGTAAGCTTGCGTGACCGCAATAATCTCGCGGGCGAGAATGCAGGCACGGGCCACACCGCGCGTTGTAGCGCGCGTGGATTCGGTTTCGTAAATCGCCAGAATGATCGCATCCCCTTCGATAAATACAGTGGCCGCGCCGTAGCGCTCTAGCATCCGCTTCACCGGCTCGTGCAAGTTCATGCTGAAGTGCGATGCGGGATTCAGGCCCTTGGCCAGCAGATCTCTGGTGATGCCCGTGGAGCCGCGCACGTCGGCTTTGATGACGGTGTGATTGATCACCGGATCGTCGGTGGGGCGACCCTCATCGACGTGCAGAAATTCGTATAGGCTTTTATTGACCCGGGAAAGTTCGCGCGCGCGCTCCGAACGTACCAGGTTAATGCGCTCCATCCAGGCAGCCACGTGCTGATAGTTGCGGCGGTCCCGCCGCAGACGCATCAAGTCTTCCGCGAATTGCAGGACCGTAGCCAATTGCTCTTCGCGCGTGCGCCGGCGAATCGCGCGCGAAGCGTCTTCCAATCGTTTCATCGAAATTTTGCGCGCCGGAAATTGGTCCAGAATCGTTTCCACGCGTTTGGCTTCATCGCGATTTACCAGCGCCTTTTTCAGCGCCTGCAAGTGGATCGGCGGGCAGTAATCCGCGTAGATGCGGCGCAGTTCGTATCCCGCGAGCACGTGAAAAAGCAGATCACGTTCTTCCAGGCGATGGAACCATTCCTCCAAAAGTTGCGACCGCGTTTGCCGCGCGCTTGCGCCTTCGCCCAAGGGGGCCTGCGCGTCGAACAAACGCCGTGCGTTCTCAGGCTGATTAAGGTAATCGCCCAGCCGGTTGCGGTATTCTTCGATCCGGAAATTCATGTGTTGCTTGGCCGAATCTATTTGCGGGCCCAGCTCTTCGAGGGCCTTCTCTCCCAAGGCCAGTTTCTTCCGCAGTTCGGCAAACTCTCCGGGCGACTCCGGAGCCGCGCCACCTTTGCGCTTAAAAAGCGAGGGAAACAATCCGTCGCCCTCGCCCGAGCGCCCGGTAGCTTCCTCGAGTTCCTCTTCCATGCGCGCAATTTCGCTGCGTTTTTGACGCGCTTGCTCCAGCAACCGCTCGTGCGCTTTGCGCGCCTTGCTGAGATCGTCTACGTTGTCGCCGGTGAGCACAAAATCGCGGACCAAATCGAGCAGGAGGGTGTCGAAGACTTCGAAGCGATCAGGATCGTTCACGAAATTTGCGACCAGCACGTAATGCTCTAGAAAAAGATGATCGTCGTTCCCGTTTTCGACGAAGAGAAAGCGATTCTGCAGCAGCTCGTAAATGTCGTGATAATCTTCGCCGAAAAGCGCGCGGCGCGATTTCGAGAGCGTCCCTTCTTCCACTTCGCGCCAGATACGACAGAGCGTTTCGCCCACCTGGCGATAAGCGTTTTTCTTGTCGGCTTGCATTTCCGCGATTTTGGCGCGCATCACGTGCGCTTGTTCGCTGTGCTCGAAATGCTCGCCGCGCGCCCGGATCCAGTCCTTGCACTCCACGACGATGCTGGAAAACTGTACGGAAATTTCCGAAGTGAGGTGCTTGATCAGCGCCAGCTGATGCAAAATATCGCTTTCGATGGATTGCTGAAACTTTGCCCGCGTGATGGAAGCTTGCAGAACTTCGGTCAGGAGCTTGCGGAACGCGCCGTGTTCCGGCGCGCCGGATTGCTTGCGGTCCTTGCCATAGAATAGGCTGATGTTGACGCTCTGGCGGACCAGGTCCTGCAGATACTTCTTGGTGAAATCCACGAACCGCGGGCTTAGGAAGACGTCATAATGGATGTTGTCCACGCCCGGGGTCAGATTCGGCAAGCGGATTTCGGCGGAGTAAGACTCCAGCTTCATCCGGGCAGGATGGTCGGGCGAAGGCGCAATGCGGATATCGGGCATACGGGCGCAGCGAGACGAAGTTTGACTCTAGCGAGGCGAGGCGTACGGCGCAATGGAACGGTTCCTAACCGTTAATGATTTTCCCGGCAGCACAGGCGCAATCAGGCCATTTAGCGCTCACCCCACCGAAGGCCTAGACTTTCAGTCCGGCGTCTCTGAGGCCGACCGAGAGACTGGCGGCGGCAGCCTCGGCTCGTCAAAAGGACACGACCAAGGGCCCTGCCTCTACCTGGGCCCACGGGGCCAAAGGTGCCACAATCCGGCAATCGCCGGCGACTTCTGCACCAGGCACCAGCCCGGTGGAACGCCTGCCGCATCTCGAAACATTCCCCGCGCGGCCGCTGCCGGGATTGGAATACTTGCTGCGATGTGGCCCGTTCTTGCCGACCTGCTCCGCGAATTGTTCCGCTGGATTCATTCCCACTGACGTTGTCTGTGCAACGCTCGTGTTCGCCGGAACTTCGCGCCGAAAGCGAGGATTCCGGTTAGAATATCGGACCATGTCCAAATTGATGGAAGGCAAAACGGCCATTGTTTTGGGAGTGTGGAACAAATGGAGTATTGCTTACGCGATCGCCCAGGCCTTCGCCCGTGAGGGAGCAACGCTCCTGCTCACGTACCAAAACGACCGCGCCAAACCCACGGTGGAAGAACTCGGCAACGAACTCGGCGCGAAGGGATTCTATCCCTGCGACGTGCAGCAACAGACGGACATTGACGGCCTCGCGGAATCGCTGAAACGACACGGCCACAGGCTCGATGCGCTGGTGCATTGCCTGGCGTTTGCCAATCATGAGGACCTGAACCAGCCCTTCTTAAACACCTCCCGCGATGGTTTCAAACTCGCCTTGGACGTCAGCGCCTATTCGCTGGTCGCGGTGTCCAAGGCGCTTTCTCCGCTGATGAGCACCGGCGGCGCGATCACGACGCTTACCTATCTGGGCTCGACGCGTGTGGTCACCAATTACAACGTCATGGGCGTCGCCAAAGCAGCGCTGGAAGCCGAAGTGAAGTATCTGGCCAGCGAACTCGGCGTGCACAAGATTCGCGTGAACGCGATATCCGCCGGTCCGATCAAGACCATCTCCGCGCGGGGGATCAAGGATTTTTCCAAGGTGCTGGAATTTGTGGCGCAACACGCGCCGCTGCGGCGGAATACGGATATCGCGGAAGTCGCCGATACAGCCGTGTTTCTCGCCAGCGATCTAGGCCGCGGCGTTACCGGTAACACGATTTACGTGGATGCCGGATTCCAAATCATGGGGTTGGATCCTCCTGCTGCCTCTCCGGGTCGCGCTTGAAATCAATGCATTCGCAGCGATTGCACTGGATGCCTCTGGCTGTCGCGGCAACCTGGGCAGCTTCGTTGTGGCTTCTACCCATTCGCGGCGCATCAGCGATCTCCGCGCACCCGCACGCCTCACAAAAAAGGGAGCATAAGGAAGCTAGGGTGGACGCCGTCTGACACGGATGCTGCGCTGCCTTCTCTGGACACGTCTTCCCAATGCTCTTTGCCGGATGTGCTTGACCAACAACATCCAGGACGCCGGTCTGGCGGCGATGGCATTTTCATCCAATCTACCAGACGGATTACGAGTTTCGCTGCGAAGGCGCCACCGAA
Organism: uncultured Acidobacteriota bacterium; assembly: GCA_963795005.1. GTDB lineage: Bacteria > Acidobacteriota > Terriglobia > Acidiferrales > UBA7541 > Palsa-295. The sequence continues at coordinate 8,367 of CAWCGE010000014.1, forward strand.
TGGAAGAATCAGCGCGCCTGGGTTGTGCATTTTCAGCAGACCAAAAACAAAAAACCGCGGACACTCGAAATCGTTACACCTGACTCCAGGTATCTCGTCCGCCTGAAAGGTCGAGCTTGGATCGCGGCCGATTTAGGCCAGATCCTGCATATCGAAACCAACATGATCGAAGGAATCGGAATGTTGCACCTGCTTGGCGGAGCAACTTCGATTGATTACGCGCCCGTGCAATTTCAAGCCCAGAAGATTTCGCTTTGGGTGCCTCAATCCGTGGTTGCTTATTCCAATTACGGAGACCGACTCACAGTGATGCAGCATAGATTTTCGAATTTTCTGCTCTTCTCGGTCCATGCTGAGTAAGCGCTTCAGCGGAAGGCGCGTGGCGCACGATGGTGCCATCCTCAGAGTAAGCGACCGCCTTCGTCCGCGATTGAAATTCTACGAGTCTCCTCCGATACGTGTTCCAGCTTAATCCGCACGATCGGCCAGTCCGTCCGCAGCCTGAGCCGATCTGGCCATTCCACGATGATGACCGCCTGCTCGGAAAATATATCTTCGAGGCCCAGGGTTTCTAGGTCGTGCAAATCTTCAATACGGTAGAGATCCACGTGGTAGACGCGCGCGCTGCCCTCGTATTTGTGAACCAGAGTGAAGGTAGGGCTGGTTACGTCATCCTCGCGCGCGGCGCCCAAACCCACCGCGATGCCCTTCGTGAGTGTGGTCTTCCCGGCTCCGAGATCGCCCGAAAGCAAGATCAACACAGGCGCCTTTAGCTTTGCGCCGATTTCACGGCCTTGCGCAATGGTTTCTTCGGATGAGTGCGTCAGGACTTCGCGGTCAGCCACGGACGGGCTCATGGTTAAGCATGAGAATAAAAATCCTGGTACGCGCGCGGAATGGCGTGAATCAGGTCAGAGGCCAGCAACGGGGCCTCACCGCTGTCAGAATACGCGACGTCCCCGGCGAGTCCGTGGAGATACACGCCGAACGCCAGAACGCGCACCCAATCGCTCGTGCCGAACTGCGCCGTCAAGCCCGCCAGCATTCCAGTGAGAACGTCGCCGGTACCGCCCGTGCCCATTCCCGGATTGCCGGTGGAATTCACGAATACTTGGCCATCGGGCGATGCGATAACCGTTTGATGGCCCTTGAGAATCACGAAAGCGTTCCAATCAGCGGCGGATTTGCGGGCAGCTTCCAAACGCCGCGCTTGTACGTCTTTTATTTCGCATCCCAGGAGCCGCGCCATTTCACCCGGATGCGGCGTCAAGGCAATCGGTCCCGCGCCGCTTTTTAGCTCGTGCGCTCGGCCTGCGAAAGCGTTCAGACCATCCGCATCCAGAACGATTGGCACGGCGCGCTGAGCAACGACCGCGTGAACGAATTGCTGCGTTTCGTCCGCCGTTGTCAATCCCGGGCCAATCCCTAGCGCGCGCTTCCCTTTTACAATCTTGGCGAATCGTTGGTACTCGAAGCTGCCCATGGAAATCGTACCCGTGTCGGTTGCGGGCAGCGGCTCGGTCATGATCTCCGGGGTGTGTGCGGCAACAATCGGCAGCACCGGCTCGGGAGTCGCTACAGTCACGAGCCCAGCGCCCACGCGCAGCGCCGCCCACGACGCCAGGACGGCCGCGCCGCTTTTTCCCACGGAACCCGCAACGATCAGGGCATGACCGTAGCTGCCTTTGTTGCCGTCCGCACGGCGTGGAAGGGCAAACTGCCTGACTTCTCTCGCGTCAATCCAGCGGACGGTGCTCTTGCCGACCTCTTCAATCAGCTCAGGCGGCGAGCCGATATCGTGGACATAAAGTTGCCCAACGGAATTGGCGGACGCCCCACCGATCATTCCGGTCTTAGCAGCGGTGAACGTGACCGTGTACGCGGCTTTGACCACCGGGCCGTTTGCTTCGCCAGTGTCCGCCAGCAGTCCCGACGGAATATCCACCGAGACGACGGCCGAACGAACCGGGCCACGCCGCTGATTCACGTCTGCGATGACTTCCCCGAGCAGGCCCACGACGGCGCCTCGCGTGCCCGTGCCAAGCAGCGCATCAACGATAATGTCGGCGGAGGCCATCAGCGCTTTGACGTCCTGCCAGGCGCTTGCATCGGGTACAACGTGTAATTCGCCGGACGCGTCCTGCCAGCGCTTGCAGTTCGTCACCGTATCGCCGCGCATTTCTCCGGGCGCTGCGAACAAATACAGTTCGGGCTTAGCACCGAGGTCGCGAAGGTGCCGCGCGGTTACGAATCCGTCGCCGCCATTGTTGCCTTTGCCGCAAAGCACCACGATGCGCCGCTGCGCGAAGTCCCTCCAACGCTGCGCGATGAATCCCGCCACGCCAGCCCCGGCGTTTTCCATGAGCGTGAGGCTCGGGATGCCGTAGCGCTCGGTGCTGAGCCGGTCAACTTCCCGCATTTCTTCTGCTGTGAGGATTTTCATGGACGCCCTACATCCAGAATCGTTCCCGATTGCCCCTTCGATAATGCCGCAGCGCAATTTGTGACGGCTTCAAAATTCTACCACGCGTTCCCGAAGCCCCATTCCTGTGCCGGCTCGTCGAATTTGACTTCGTAGCAGCGGTCTTCAAACGCGCAAGTTTGCGTCCCGCATAAAGTTGCGGGACCGCCATCGTTACGAGCCACGAGAGCGATGCCGCGCTGAAGTGCGCCAGGTACAAAATCTTTGACTTTAGTGCGCCATGCGTCTCGCGACACCAAACATCGGTCTGAAGTAGGCAACCGCAAACTACAACATCCAACCACCGGTCACATTGATGACCTGGCCGGTGATGTAATCGGCGCTATCGGAGGCGAAAAATTTTACGGCGGCGGCTACATCTTCCGAGGATGGTGGACGGCCGATGGGCGAGCGCGCGTCGTGAATGCGGCGCGCTTCGTCGGCGGTGAGTTCGCGTTCGTCGATATTCGAGGGATTGATGACGTTCACGGTAATGCCGTTCTTCGCTTCCTCAATCGCCAGCGAACGCGAGAACGATACCACCGCGGCTTTCGCCGCCGCATACGCAGAAATCGTGCCCTGCCCGAAGCCGCGTTCCGCGCCCACCGCGCCAAGATTGATGATTCGCCCCCAGCGCTGCCGGCGCATCGCCGGAAGTACAGCCTTGCTCGCATAGAAAACGCTGAACAGATTCGACGCGATAATTTCTTCCCACTCCTGCAGCGAGGTTTCGGCCACGGGCTTCCAATTGAATTCCCCGACGTTGTTTACCAAGATGTCGAGGCGCCCAAAGCGTTCCAGAACTTTGTCTATCAAAAACTGCACTTTTTCCGGATCGGTCGCGTCCGCTTCCACCGCAAAACATTCCGCGCCCTGCGTCTGCAATTGGCGCAGCGCATTTTGCGCGGCGGTCTTGTTCATGCGATAGGAAATCGCGATGCGGACGCCTTCGCTTGCGAGGCCGTGGGCAATACCCTTGCCGATGCCTCGGCCACCTCCGGTTATCAGCGCGGTTTTTTGGCGTAATGGCACGATCAGACGGCTCCTTGAGCGCCGACAGTATAATGAAAATACAGGATTTAGTGTAGGGGCGAAACACCCTCTGTCCTTGACCTAGACGCGCTTTCCTGATACAAAAGGCGATTCTGTGTGGTTACTTCCCGCAATCAGCGGGCTCCCCGTCAAGGAGTTTTCATCCGGAGGCAGAATGTCGGAATCAGCTTGGGTTTACATGTGTGCCAATGCGTGCGCAGCGGAGGGCAACTAATGCGGTCTGCAATCATGAACCTCTGGTCGCGAGGATGTCGCGTCGCGTGCATCGGGGTGGCCATCGTGTCCGCCATTGTTTTGTTCGCGACGGTGACGCACGCGCAGCCCGCGCCGGAATCGGTTGGCGGTGAAGCCAATCTGAAATTGCCGGACTTGTCGTCGGTAACGTTTCTCGGAATTGACGGCCACCGGCTGCTGCTCTTCGGGATTTTGTTCTGCGTGTTGGGCCTGGCTTTCGGTCTGACGATTTACACCAAGTTGAAGAACCTGCCCGTGCATCGGGCCATGCGCGAGATTTCCGAATTGATTTACGAGACCTGCAAGACGTACCTCGTGACGCAGGGGAAGTTCCTGCTGCTGCTGGAAGCCTTCATCGCCGTCGTCATCGTGCTTTATTTTGGCTTGCTTCTGCATTACGAAGCCGTGCGCGTCATCATCATTCTGGCGTTCAGCATGGTTGGAATCATGGGTAGTTTTGGCGTTGCCTGGTTCGGCATTCGCGTGAATACCTTTGCGAATTCCCGCACGGCGTTTGCGGGTCTGCGCGGCAAACCGTTTCCGATTTATCACATCCCGCTCGAGGCCGGTATGAGCATCGGCATGATGCTGATCAGCGTGGAATTGCTGATGATGCTTTTCATTCTGCTTTTTATTCCCGGCGACTATGCCGGGCCGTGCTTCATCGGCTTCGCCATCGGTGAATCGCTGGGCGCGGCGGCGCTGCGCATCGCGGGCGGCATCTTCACCAAAATTGCGGACATCGGTTCCGATCTGATGAAGATTGTCTTCAAGATCAAGGAAGACGACGCGCGCAATCCCGGCGTCATTGCGGATTGCACGGGCGACAACGCCGGTGATTCGGTCGGCCCCAGCGCGGATGGCTTTGAGACGTACGGCGTAACCGGCGTCGCGCTGATTACCTTTATTCTGCTGGGCGTCAAGAGTCCCACCGTGCAGGTGCAACTCCTGGTTTGGATTTTCGTCATGCGCATTGCCATGCTGGTGGCCAGCGCCGCCGCGTATTTCCTGAACGATGTCATTGCCAAGGCCCGCTTCGGCAACGCCGACAAGATGAATTTCGAAGCGCCGCTCACTTCGCTGGTGTGGATCACTTCGATCGTCTCCATCGCGATGACCTACGCGATTTCGTCGGTGATTATCCCCATCCTGGATGGCGATCCGACTCAATGGTGGAAGCTGGCCACGATTATTTCCTGCGGGACGCTGGCCGGTGCGATCATCCCGGAGTTGGTGAAGGTCTTCACTTCCACGGACTCGCGACACGTCAAGGAAGTCGTGTCGTCAGCTGAAGAAGGCGGAGCATCGCTGGGAATTTTGTCCGGATTCGTTTCCGGAAACTTTTCGGCGTACTACATCGGCTTGGCAATGGTCCTCCTGATGTCCATCAGCTACCTGGTCAGCTTGCAAGGACTCAGCGCCTTGATGATCGCTGCGCCTGTCTTTGCGTTCGGCCTGGTGGCGTTTGGATTTCTGGGCATGGGGCCGGTGACGATTGCCGTCGATTCTTACGGTCCGGTGACGGACAACGCGCAATCCGTTTATGAGCTGTCGCTGATCGAGGCAGTGCCCAACATCAAGCAGGAATTGAAGGCCGACTTCGACATGGACGTAAATTTCGAGCGCGCCAAGGAGTTGCTGGAAGAAAATGACGGCGCGGGCAACACGTTCAAAGCCACCGCGAAACCGGTATTGATCGGCACGGCTGTCGTGGGCGCGACGACCATGATTTTTTCCATCATCATGGCGCTGACGAATGGAATCACCCGAGACGTGGACAAGCTATCGTTGCTGCATGCCCCGTTCTTCCTTGGCCTGGTCACGGGCGGCGCGATGATTTACTGGTTCACCGGCGCTTCCACCCAGGCGGTCACCACCGGCGCGTATCGGGCCGTCGAATTCATCAAGGCCAACATCAAGCTGGAAGGCGTCGAGAAGGCTTCGGTCGCGGACAGCAAAAAAGTCGTCGCTATCTGCACGAAGTACGCGCAGAAAGGCATGCTCAATATTTTTATCGCCGTATTTTTTGCCACGCTGGCGTTTGCCTTCGTCGAACCGTTCTTCTTCATCGGTTATCTGATCTCGATCGCGATTTTCGGACTCTATCAAGCGATCTTCATGGCCAACGCGGGTGGTGCGTGGGACAACGCCAAGAAAATTGTGGAAGTGGAGTTGAAGCAAAAAGGCACGCCGCTGCATGACGCGACGGTAGTAGGTGATACCGTCGGCGATCCGTTCAAGGATACTTCGTCGGTCGCGCTCAACCCGGTGATCAAGTTCACGACGCTATTTGGCTTGCTGGCGGTCGAACTCGCGGTGCAACTAACAGCGGAAACCGGCGGCAACCTCACGCACATTCTCGCCGCCGCGTTCTTCCTCATTTCCTTTTTCTTCGTCTACAGATCGTTCTACGGCATGCGCATCAAAGCCGGGAACTAACCGTCTGAGTTCTGCGCTTAAAGTGCAGGCACCGAGGCTCCGGGCTGCCTTATTGCATCACTGAAGTAAACCGGCAGGAATATTCAGCCTTTTGTCTTCAGCGGGTACGTCAAAAACGGACTCCGCAATCGGCACACCTGGTCGTTTGCGAATCGACCTCCTCCACCATGCAGCCATGGCTCAGAGTTTGGGCCTGTTCTAGACCGCTAGGCCTTGATTAGCCCGAGGAATTGTCGTGGGTCGTTTGCGAAGCCTGGGAACACCGTTTTGAGGTCGCGGTCGCCGAGATGCTTGTAGATGATCTCTCCCAGTACGCTGCGGTAGTCGGTGGTCACCGCAAGATCGCGGCCCTGATTGAGCTGGCCTTCGTTCAATCCGGGCCAGCGCGTGTACACTTTCCCGCCTGTGATGCCGCCGCCCATCACGAACATGCAATTCGCGTGGCCATGGTCGGTGCCGCGGTTGCCATTCTCGTGCGCAGTGCGGCCAAATTCAGACATGCTGACGAACACCACGTCGCCCATGCGGTCGCCCATATCCTGGTGGAACGCAGCAACTCCCTGCCCCAGATCGCGCAGGAGATTGGAAAGCTGCCCTTGCACGCCGCCTTCGTTCACATGATGATCCCAGCCGCCGCTATCGAGGAACGCCACTTCCAGGCCCACATCCGCCTTGAATAGCTCTGCAATCTCCTGCAGGCTTTGCCCAAAGCGGCTCTTCGGATATTGCGCGCCATTTTCCGGCTGGTAGGCATCCGGATTGATTTTCTTGAGCTGATCTACGGCTTCAAAAGTTTCCGTGCCGACCCCGCGCAAGGCGCGGTCCACAGTCTGCGCGTACATCGCTTCGAATCCGCCTTCCGTGGTCTGCTGCGGACCGTTCATCCGGAATTGTTTCAGGTCCGGAATCGCAACGGCGGAAGCGGTGCCTTGCAGCGTTCTAGGCAGATATGGTCCGAACGCGACCGCGCGAAAAGGCGAAGGTTGTTCTTCCGGCATCGTTTGCAGCGCGCGATTCAGCCAGCCATCTTCGGTGGCTTTCAGCCCCGGTGTTCCCGATTCCATGAAATCCTGTGCATCGAAGTGCGAACGCGTGGGGTCCGGCGAGCCGACGGCCTGCACGATAGCCAGCTGCCCGTTGCGGAAAAGAGGCAGCATGGGTTCCAGGCTCGGGTGTAGCGCGAAGAAGCCATCAAGGTCGAGCGCAGCTTCGGCACCGCCGCGCGTGGGAGCAGGAATCGCGATAGTCGGGCGCATGTGATAGTAGTTTGGCTCTCCGAACGGCACGACGACGTTCAGGCCGTCCATCGCGCCGCGCTGAAACAGCACGACCATTTTCTTTTTATTCGGCGCGGGCGTGCCGGCAACAGCGCGTTGCAAAAACGACGGCAGCGCCGCCATGCCCAGCATTGCGATTCCGCCACTCTTCAAAAAATACCGCCGCGAAATGGTCATTGCAGTTCTCCCCTTCTACCGAAGCCGCCGTCGTCGAACGCTACCGCCGCTGAAATTCCGGCGTGCCGAGCACCAGCCCTACGATTAAGCCTTCATTCACTTCTTTCACCGGATCGTCAAGACTGGCCTGCAGAATCTGCGGATCCCTCAAACGTGCTTGCAGGGTGTCCTGCGTGGATTGCGCCACTTGCCCATCCAAGAATTCCTGCAGCGCATGGGCCAGTGTCGCGTTGGGATCCTTTGCAGCGTCGTCGCCCAGCATGGATTTCAAATCCACCGTCGCTCCGCCCATCTTGTCTGCGGCAAAAGCCAGCGAAAAATTCAGCCGGTTCAATAATGCGCCAGTGTTCACCCACGTTTCGGACTTGTCCGAATAGCCCGTGGGAGGCTGGCACAGATACAAAGGCTCGCCCATGCGAGTGACCCATTGCGCGAGCGGAAGCGTAATCGTGACTTCCGCGTTCAGAGCGCGCGCGGTGCTGGCCACTAGCTCGAACGGAGTCTTTACCTTCGCGCGATAGGCTTCCTGCGACCAGAATTCCGGCGAATAGATCATGGTCTTGAGCAGGGTGCGAATGTCTCCATTGCTCGATTCAAAACTCTTCGCCATGCGCTCCACCAGCGCCGGAGGCGGATTATCGGAAACAAAATGCCGCGCCAGTTCGGTGGAAATAAATTTTGCCGTTGCGGGCCGACTAGCCAACATTTTCAGGGCTTCTTCGCCGTCTTTTTCTCCGCCATAGTCGAAGGTACGGCCCATCACGACTTTCTTGCCTTGGGCGTGAATCTTCTCGTCAAAAAAGAATTGCGGATCCCTGCGCGGCTCGTGAATGGTCCAGCCGGTCAGGCACTCAGCCATCTGGATCACGTCCTGCTGTGTGTAACCACCGTCCACGCCAACAGTGTGCAACTCCATCACTTCTCGCCCATAATTTTCATTGAGCCCACGATCTGGTTTTTTCGCGGCGACCTGGGCCGCTGCTGGTGCGGGCCCGGTCGCCGGTCCGGGGAAGGTGCCCGGGGTCGGCATCGAGCCCGCCACAAAAGCGCCCTGGTAGCGGGCGCGCCGCATATTTCTTTCCGCTTCCAGCCGCGCGACCGCTGCTGGATCCGCACTCAAAAAATTGTCGAGGTAAAAAAGCATCGCGGGGCTTTTGGCGGTGGCGACTAGCAAATCCTGAAACTTGCCCATCGTGTGTGGCCGGATGGTGTCGCGTTCGTACGAAGTGAGTAGCCACTTATCGTCACCCTTGTTCGCAAACACGTTGAAATGGTTGAACCAGAAATCCTCCATCACCGCTTCGAGCTGCCGCTCGCTATAAATCGCGCGATCCACCTTGGCCATGGAAAGTTCGGCGATGATCCGGTTCGGACCCTGCAGTTTAGCCAGCTGTTGCTGCGCTTTGTCCAAATTGTCGTTCCCGGTGACGATGATCTGCGACTCAGCCATTTGCTGTTTAGACTTCAGTTGCTCTTGCGCCTCTTCTTTCGTGATTCCCTGCTGTCTGGCAACCTGGTCGGGACGCGGGTATTTCTCGAGCAACTGCTTCGACGACATCTCCAGCGTCGGATAACGTTGCAGGCGTTGATTCAGCGCCTGGTCGTCAATCGACTCAGGACGTAGCTGCTGCTCGATCCACTTTTCCAAGCCCATCTGACGGATTTGGTCGACATCTCCCGGACGTGGCCCGTACGCTAGGCGATTCAATGCATGCAGAATCGCCTCATCTTCGGTGAGCTGGGTGATGGGGAGTCTGCCTTTAAATTTCTTAGCGAGGACGATGTGGTCTTGCGCTGGGGTGCTCGCGCCGTCATTCTTGTCCGCGCGCGCGTGCGGAACCGCCAAAAGGAAACCCGCGACGAGCACCGCAGCCAGTAGTACGGCGCCGGGAACATCCAGTCGGTTGGCACGGCGAAACGTTTGTCTTTTCTTCACTTACTGGACCTCGGTGTGCCGTTCAGGAACGAAATAGGAAGCTGTCTATTTCCATCCAGTTTAACCCTCTAGGACAGCAAAAGTTGCGGCTGGGCACTACTCGTTAATAGGCGGTAGAAAACACTCAAGCACACTGGAACAAGCGTGTTAGCGGCCGAACATGCGGGCAGGGTTAACCGCGGCCTTGAGCGATTCGTTCCGTTCTGCGTTGTACGCGGCTCCCAGCAGGACAACCACTGCGGTGAGGTACATCCAGATCAGCAGACCGATTGCCGCCGCCAAGCCTCCGTACACCACATCGTACGGCATGCGCCGCACATACGCTCCGAGCACGATATCCACCAGCCACCACAGAACGGTCGCTACGCCCGCGCCGGGCAGCAAACGCCTTACCCCGTGATGTCCCGGACGGCCGATGCGGTAGAGCACGACCAAAACGACCATCGACAGCAAAAATACGATCGCGGCTTGAAACACAAACCCAACCGCATGGATCAATAGCGGCTGTTGTCCCAATTCATGCACTAGCCAAGCGCGTTCCTGCCTCCCGAAAATGGTCAGCAGGATCACCGCGAGGGCCGGTACGATCGTCAGCAAAAGCAAAATCAGCGAGCGCAGATGGACGCGCCAATATCCCGCACGAACGGGATCTCCTTCGATGATCCGAAAGCCCTCAATAAAGCCCGCCATCACCTGCGACCCCGCAATCAAGGTGCCACCCAACCCCAGCAAGAACCATTTCCAAGGGTGGGCGCTGCGGCGGACAAAATACTGCGTCACAATGTCTTCGCTGCCGGGCGGGACAATCACTCTCAGACGCTCGGGAAGTTCGGTGAGGGCATCGCGGAACTGGGCTTTGCTGCTCAAGACTCCCAGCGCCAAAAGAAGCATGGGGAAAAACGCCAGGAACATATTGAAGGCGACCGCCTGGCTGAGCGTGACGCAATCCGGAAAGATCCGGCTCAATCCGCGGAATAGAAGTTTCAGTACGCGTTCCATGGACGTTGTCGGCGGGATTATACGGTTAGTGACGCGGTATCGCGCGCAATTTCTTCGGCGGCGTTAGGGCTTCCGCAGCTCGAGCGAAGTTGCCTGAGCATCCGGTTCCCGGAATCGATCCGGCCCCGCAATGCGGGCGCACAATCCGGAAAAATTGCGCGGTTTATGCTAGCCTGATATGCAAAATGATAGGATTACGGAACGCAATTAGAAGAGCGGCACCGCAATCCCCGATAGGCGGCTGGCAAGTGGGAGGTTTCTGATGCCTCGTCTGGTGCGTTGTGGATTGATTCAGGCGCATTGCGAGTGGTCGCCGGAAAAATATTCCATCCGCGACATTTCCAAGAGGATGATCGAGAAGCACGAGAGACTGATTCGTGACGCTGCCCAGAAAAAGACGCGGATCCTCTGCTTGCAAGAGCTTTTCAACGGCCCTTACTTCTGCGCCGAGCAACAAGCGCGTTGGTACGAGATGACCGAGCCGGTTCCCGACGGCCCCACCGTCGAACGCATGCGCAAGCTGGCCAGGAAATACGAAATGGCGATAGTCGTTCCCGTGTATGAACGCGAGATGACCGGGCTTTTTTACAACACCGCCGCAGTGATTGACGCCGACGGAAAATATCTCGGCAAATATCGCAAGCATCACATCCCGCAGGTCGCGCCCGGATTCTGGGAAAAGTTTTACTTCACTCCAGGAAATACCGGGTATCTGACTTTCGAGACCAAGTTCGCGCGCATCGGCGTATACATCTGCTACGACCGGCACTTCCCCGAAGGTGCGCGCGTGCTTGGATTGAATGGCGCGGAGATCGTGTTCAACCCGTCGGCGACAGTAGCCGGCCTCAGCGAATATCTCTGGGAGCTCGAGCAGCCGGCGCACGCGGTGGCGAATGGCTATTTTGTCGGAGCCATAAATCGGGTCGGCAAGGAAGCGCCGTGGAATATCGGCGAATTTTACGGTAAGAGCTATTTCTGCAACCCGCGCGGCAAGATCATCGCGCAGGCCAGCCGCGATAAAGACGAAGCGCTGGTAGCGGACCTCGATCTAGAAGAAATGGACAAAGTCCGTCAAACCTGGCAATTCTTCCGCGACCGCCGTCCAGAAAGCTACGGCGAAATCACCCGCACACGCTCGGCCGCCGCTGCCGATTAGTTCAAAATCACCACAGATGAACACTGATGAACACAGATAAGAACTTGGGAATTCAAACCCACGCGGCGGCGGGGGGTGCTGCGGCTACTGCATCGGAAAAGGAATATCCCGAGCAGGAGCTTACCGGCGCGATTCTTCAGGCCGCCTTTGCCGCGCACAACTCGCTTGGGGCCGGGTTTCTCAAACGGGTCTATTCCCATGCCCTCGCTGTAGAATTGGATAGTCACCCACTCAAATTCGTTCAAAACGGGCGGCTGCAAGTGAAATATCGCGATGTGATTGTGGAAGACGATATGGCGGACATCATTGCAGGGAATCGCTTGATCCTTGAACTGAAAGCTTGCGCCTCACAGGCGATCCAAGCCATAGATTGTGAATTCTGAGAGGTCCGAGTAAATGACGACAACGCCGAAAGTGATGGCTACCCGCAGCGAGGAAGTGATTCGCAAGCACAAGGAATTCATTTGGCCGGCCGTCACCAATTACTATCAGCATCCGCTGGTGGCCGACCACGCTTCCATGCAATACCTGTGGGATATCGAAGGCAACAAGTACCTCGATTTCTTCGGCGGCATCGTCACCATCGGCGTGGGTCACTGCAATCCCAAGGTCACTTCGAAAATCAAGGCGCAGGTAGACAAGCTGCAACACACTTCCACGTTATTTCCCAACGAAGCTGTGGTGGCGCTCGCGGAGAAGCTCGCCGAAATCACTCCTGGCAAATTGCAGAAGAGTTTTTTCACCAGTTCCGGGACGGAAGCCAATGAAGCCGCGATCATGTTGGCGCGCATGGCTGGGCCGAGTTACGACATTGTCGCTCTGCGTCATGCCTATTCGGGTGGCTCGGCGCTGGCGAAATCCGTGACAGCGCAATCGGCTTGGCGCAAAGGCGGCGTGATCAGCGTGGGCGTGTCGCACGCAGTGAATCCGTATTGCTATCGCTGCCCGCTGCATTTGACCTACCCATCGTGCAATGTGGCCTGCGCGAACGACGTCGAAAGCGTGATTCAGACAACGACGAGCGGGTCGATTGCAGCGTTTATCGCCGAGCCAATTCAAGGCGTCGGCGGGTTTATTACTCCTCCACCCGAATATTTCAAAATTGTCTACCGCATCGTGAAGAATTACGGCGGCCAGTACATTTCCGACGAAGTGCAAACCGGCTGGGGCCGCACCGGCAAAAAATGGTGGGGCATCGAGCAGTGGGAAGTCACGCCGGACATCATCACTTCGGCGAAGAGCATGGCGAATGGCGTCCCGGTGGGATTGACGATCACCACGGCCGAGCTGGCTGACAAATTTCAGGGCCTGACGATTGCTACTTTTGGCGGAAATCCTGTTACGTCCGTCGCGGCGCGCGCCGTAATCGAACTGATCGAGGAAGAAAACCTGCGCGAAAATACTTATGTCGTCGGCGGATATTTCCGTAAAAAGCTCGAAGAGCTGCAGCAAAAATACCCGCTGATCGGCGACGTTCGCGGCATGGGCATGATGCAGGCGCTCGAATTGGTGAAGGACCGCCAGACCAAGGAGCCGGCGCCGCAGGAAACAAATCAGGTGCTCGAACGCGCGCGCGCCAATGGCTTGCTGGTAGGTAAGGGCGGCATGTTCGCCAACGTCATCCGCATGGCCCCGCCGATGAATATCTCGAAGGCGGACGTGGATGAAGCTATCCGGCTGCTCGACAAGTCGTTCAGCGAAGTCAAACTCTAGCGGTCAAGGAATCAAATATGGCCACAGCGACGACAACTGATCAGCTTTGCAGAAATTACATTAACGGCGAGTGGGTGGAATCGAAGTCAGCGAAGATCGTCGAGCGGCGCAATCCGGCGAACACGGACGAAGTCGTGGCGCGCATCGCGCTTTCGACGCGCGAGGAAATGAAACAAGCCATCGTCGCGGCCAAGGCCGCCTTCCCTGCCTGGCGCGAAATGCCCGCGCCCAACCGCGGCAAGATCCTGTTCAAAGCCACGCAGATCATGCAGGCGCAAAAAGAAGAACTCGCGCGGCTACTGACTCGCGAGGAAGGCAAAGCGCTGAAAGATGCGCTCGGCGAAGTGCAGCGGGCCATCAATATTCTAGAGTTCGCGGCGGGCGAAGCGCGGCGCCTGAACGGTGAAACACTCACCAGCGAGCTGCCCAAGAATTTCTCGTACACAATTCGTCAGCCACTCGGAGTGGTCGGCGCGATCACGCCCTGGAATTTCCCGGTGGCGATCCCGGTCTGGAAGATCGCTCCGGCGCTTGTCTGCGGCAACGTTGTAGTCCTGAAGCCCGCCGAATTAACGCCGCTATGCGCCATTTGCATTGCTGAGATGTTCGAACAGGCGGGATTGCCGCCGGGCGTTTTGAATGTGGTTCTGGGCGCGGGCGAAGAGGTAGGCGACGAACTGGTGCAGAACCCCCACGTGCAGGCGTTGACGTTCACGGGGTCCACTGCCGTCGGCTCCAAACTCTACGCGGCGGGCGCCGAACGGCTGAAGAAAATTCAATGCGAGATGGGCGGCAAGAACCCGGTCGTCGTGCTCGCTGATGCAGATTTGCAGCTGGCCATGGAATCCGTGCTGGCCGGAGCGTTTGCATCCACGGGGCAGCGCTGCACGGCAACGAGTCGCGTGGTAATCGAAGAAAGTGTCGCGGACAAATTCGTAGGCATGCTGGTTGAGCGCGCGAAAAAATTCGTGGTCGGCGACGGGCTCGATGCCGGCACGGACATGGGTCCGTCGGTGGACGAAGACCAATTCAATACCGTGCTCAAGTATCTCGAAATCGGCAAGCAGGAAGGAAAGCTGCTATGCGGCGGAACGCGCCTGACCGGCCCGAAGTACGACCAGGGCTGGTTTATCTCTCCAACGGTGTTCGATCGCGTCGCGTGGGACAGCAAACTGGCGCAGGAAGAAATCTTCGGCCCTGTGCTTAGCATCATCCGCGTCAAAAACTTCGACGAAGCGCTGCAGGTAGCAAATTCCGTGCGCTATGGGCTCTCCAGCGCAATCTACTCGACGGATCCCCGCAAGATCTTCGAATTTGTGGACAAGATCGAAACCGGCATGACTCACGTAAATTCGCCGACGGTGGGCGGCGAAGCGCATGTGCCCTTTGGCGGGACCAAAGATTCAAGCGTGGGTCCGCACGAAGTGGGCCACGCTGCGATTGAGTTCTATACCGAGACTAAAATCGTCTACATTGACTACACCGGCCGCAAGCGCGAATCGAGCCTTTATTGAAATTCGCGCGTCGCCGCAGCCAGGGATTCGTGATTATTTCCTCGCCACAAGTGCGTGTGCAATGGGACTGAATGACTGCAAGACGGCGTATCGTGCGTCATTCCGCTTCGCAAGGCCGCAACACTCCCGCATGACCACAACTCTCCGTGTGTGTGTGCAGCTCGCTTTGCTGGCATGGGCAATTTCATTGTTAGGTTTCACGGAGGCTCACGCTGGCGACAATGATCGCTATCTTTGGAAATCTGTGCCCAGAGCACAGTGCAAAGTGGATGATAAGACGCCGCTGACCTGGAATGTCTATCAAACGGACAAAAAGAAGGAAGCGAACCTGGTGCTCGTGCTGATTGGGCGGCGCTACCTAGCTCTCGACATCAAAGCAAAAGTCGTCTACAACGTGCTTCCTTCCGACCTGCAAGCGAAGGGACGGGATTTTGAGAGCGGCAACCTCTTCGCGCAGGTGCGCGTACTGCCGACGGATAACTGGAGCCTTCGGGATGTGGGTCCGGCGGAACTGATCAAGCTTACGCTGGGAGACTACGGCCGCGAACTCTACGTGGAACTGCCGCACATGCCGGACATGCGCGCGTTCTATTGAGGCGATTATCAAAGAGCCGGTCACAGCACGACAATAACGCCGCGGTCTTTGGGGAGTGCGCGACCTTGCTCCCGCCCTCTCGCAGGCGCAATACCGGCGATCGAGCAAGCCAGACCAGGCTTGCCTCGACCACTTCCGTCGCGCGGCGCTCCGCACACCTTGAAAGCGGCGGCAAGTCGCTGCACTCCAAAACAATCTTGCTTTCAGTTACGCGGTTCGCGATTAGCTTGGGCGATGCGTGCTGGTCTTCTGCTTCCAAGACATCGCGGGCAGTTCGGTGTCAATCTCTGCCATCGTAATGCACCCGTGCACGGGACACACCAGCGCGCAGAGATTGCATCCCACACATTCATCTTCGATGATCTTAGGGACGTGAACTTCCATGCCGTTCGGATTGTGTTTGCCGTTTCCGTTTTGCGCGTGAGCGCGCTCGATGCATTGGTGCGCGCCATCTTCGCACGCCACGTAACAAAGCTGGCAGCCGATGCACAGATCGGTGTCAATCTTCGCGATGATCTTGTAATTCAAGTCCAGATCGCCCCAATCCATCACATTCGGAACGGCGCGGCCGCGAAAATCCTCGATCGTGCGATAGCCGTGGTCATCCATGTAGGCGCCCAGACCATCGGCCATGTCTTCGACGATGCGGAAACCGTAATGCATAGCGGCGGTGCAAACCTGGACGCACGACGCGCCCAGCGCGATGTGTTCGGCCGCGTCAATCCAATTGCCGATTCCGCCGATGCCCACGATCGGAATCTTCACCTTCTTCGCCACTGTTGAAACCAGGTGCAAGGCAATCGGCTTCACTGCCGGTCCGCAATATCCGCCGTGCGACGATTTCCCCGCCACATTGGGGCGCGGCGCGAATGTTTCGAGATCAACGCCCATGAGTGAATTAATGGTGTTGATCAGGCTGACCGCATCGGCGCCGCCACGTTCAGCGGCCAAGGCAATGTGGGTGATGTCGGTAACATTCGGCGTAAGTTTGGAGATTACCGGCGTTTTTGCGACTTCCTTTGCCCACGACGTGATCATTTCCGTATATTCCGGCACCTGCCCCACCGCGGCGCCCATTCCGCGCTCGCTCATGCCGTGCGGGCAGCCGAAATTCAGTTCGAGTGCATCGGAACCGGCGTCTTCGGCGCGGCGCACAATGTCATGCCATGTTTCGCGCTTCGATTCCACCATCAGCGACGCGCTTACCAGGTGTTTCGGGTAGCGCCTCTTTACTTCGGCGATTTCGCGGAGGTTCACCGCGATGGAACGGTCGCTAATGAGTTCGATGTTGTTGAGCCCCATCATCTTCACGCCGTTCAGGTCAATCGCAGCGTAGCGCGAAGAAGTGTTCTGAATGGGCTCGCCAATCGTCTTCCACACCGCCCCGCCCCAACCCGCATCGAAGGCGCGCATCACCTGGCCACCGGTGTTGGTCGGAGGCCCAGAGGCCAGCCAAAAAGGATTCGGCGAGCGCAAGCCGCAAAAGTTAACGCTTAAATCTGCCATGGGCCACCTCGTTCGGACGCGAAGACACCACACCACAGATAAAGACCACAATCTGAGCCACTCGCTAACGCAAAGCGTGCAGCCAATCGGAAGTCCTTACGTCGTTCTTAGCCTGATCTGTTCGTCGCGCCCTTGTCCGTGCTCATCTGTGGCGATTTTGGTGCCACGTCGTTAATAGCGCGCCAAACCAGCCACATTACGACGCCGATCATTCCGAGCCAGCCAATCATGCGCACCACGCTTGCGATTTGGATATCATGTTCCAGAACTCCGAGCTTGCCAAACAAATAGTTCCAGTCGTGAATTACGTACTCGGCATCGCCAACCGTCAATAACGGCAGATCCTGCGCGCGCGCGTCGGCCATATAAGTTGCGATGGGCAAAAGCTGCTCGAAGAAGAAGAACAGGCAAAACGCGACGCCCTGCGATTGACGGCGAAAGAGAAAATAGACCGCGAGCGCAAACGGAACAAATAACTGCAGGAATGTTCCGCCAGCGACGCTGATAAATTCTCCGCCCAAGCGGAACAGGAGGTGCCCGCCTTCGTGAATGGGCACGAAAACGCCGTCCATCAAGAGCAAAATTCCGGAGCCGCGTCCGACTTGATACAAGAAAAGCGAATAGAAGATAATCCACGCGGCCAAGGCTGGCCGCGGCACAGGTTCCCAGTCCTGTTCAAGGTCTTCGAGAACGGGCAACCGCCCAGTCCATGATTCAGGCAAGCGCACTCGCTTCTAGTGCTTCCCACGCGGCGCGCCGAGCCAGGCGTCAATGCCCCGGGCGGCGGCCATGCCTTCGGCGACCGCGTCCACCACTTCCTTGCCGCCGTTCACACAATCGCCGCCGGCGAAGTATTTCGCGTTTCCGGTTTGCCGCCGTTCATTGACGATTACGGTGCCGTTTTCGCGCAGCACAATTCTGGGCACGGCGCGCAGAAATTCGGTCACGGGCTTTTGCCCGATGGCGCGGACGACCATGTCCACTTCAATCGTGAATTCGCTCCCGGGAATATTGACGAGCTTCGTCCGGCTCACGCTCGCGACTGGTTCAGTTCGTGTGCGAACGCATTCGATTGCAGCAACCTTCCCGGCATCTCCGACGACCCGGATGGGCTGCGTGTGCCAGTGAAAAACAATGCCATCGAGCTTGGCAAGATCGTACTCGTAGCGGAAAGCGGGCATGTCCTGTTCGTCGCGCCGGTAAATGAGGTGGACAACCTCGGCACCGAGGCGCTTTGCGGCGGTGACCACGTCAATCGCCGTGTTCCCTGCACCGATGCACGCGACGCGGCGACCCACGGAAACTTCTGGAAATGGACGGACCTTGGTGGCCTCGATGAATTCCATGGCACCGAAAACGCCAGAGAACTCCTCACCCGGCAAGTTGAGATCCCACGTTTCGCCTAGCCCGACGCCAATAAAGATCGCGTCGAATTCCTTTTCCAGCTGGTCGAATGTCACATCGTGGCCCACCGTGGTGTTCTGGCGAAATTCGACGCCGAGCTCGCGCACTGCCTCCACTTCGCGCAGGGAATCTTTCGCGCGCAGTTTATAGGCAGCGATGCCCAGGGTATCGAGGCCACCGGGAAGCTCGTTGCGATCGAAAATCGTAACCTGACACCCCAGTTTGGCGAGTTCCACCGCACACGCCAACGACGCTGGGCCGGAGCCAACACAAGCGAGACGCTTGCCGTTCGGAGCACCCGCGTGGAAAAGCTGAATATGGTTATCGAGAACGTGATCCACGGCGTAGCGCTGGAGCCTACCGATTTCGATCGGCTTCTCCTGTTTCTCGTGCATCACGCAGGCGCCCTCGCAGAGAACTTCGGTGGGGCACACGCGGCCGCAGCTATGACCCAGAATATTGGCTTCGAGAATCACGCGCGCGGACCCGCGCAGATTATCAGTGGTAATTTTTTTGATGAATGAAGGGACGTCGATATGGGTAGGACACGCGACGGTGCAGGGAGCGTCAAAACAGAACAGACAGCGCGCGGCCTCGACCGCGGCCTGACGCGGCGTCATCCGCGGCGATATTTCCGCAAAGTTCTTTTCATATTGCTCGGGCGAAAGCTTCGGAGCGGTTTCACGCAGCACTATAGACTCTCCGCCTGTCCTTTGAGCCGCAGAACGCCTCGGTATCGAAGGTCTTGTCCCCGTCGCGGTAGAACAACGCTTTTTCTACTATATCGCGCACCATCTGTCCTCCTTCTCACCTCCCGGGCGGGATGTCGTTCCTTAGCCTCTCAAAGGCCTGCGCAATTGTGGAAGGGCCATTTTTGCAAGACCAATCTAGGGACTGATTCTCTGGTGCCAACGATCCGGCTCTTATGGCCTAGCTTACGGCACATTCTAAATCCCAGATACCCTTTCTGTCAGCCAACTAGAGTCCACGGGGGCTCATCCGGTAATCCGAGGGCGGCCCCGACCGCCATCCGGCCTCGGAAGCGATGCAGAACAGGTGTAAGCTACAACGCTTCGCACGACTTGTGAGGAGGGCTTCACCCCATGCGGTTTGACACCGTGATTCGCAACGGCACGATCGTGACTGCGACGGACACGTACGTGAGCGATGTGGGCATCTTGCATGGAAAGATTTCGGCTATCGGACTCGATTTGCCCATGGACAACGCGGGAACAGTGATGGAAGCAAGAAGCATGCTCGTTATGCCCGGCGGCATTGACGTGCACACGCATCTGGACATGCCGTTCGGCGGAACGATGAGCGCCGACGATTTCGAATCCGGCACAATCGCGGCCGCTTACGGCGGGACCACAACGCTAATCGATTTTGCGATCCAGTATAAGGGCCAGACGTTGCGCCACGCCTTCGAGACGTGGATGAAGAAGGCGGATGGCAAGGCCGTGATTGACTATGCCTTCCATTGCATCATTACGGACATCGCTGGGGCGCAACTCGACGAGATGAAGGCCTTCGTCCGCGAAGGGGTGCCGACGTTCAAATTGTTCATGGCCTATCCCGGCGTGTTTATGCTGGACGACGGGTCCATTTTCAAAGCGATGGGCGCGGCGGCAGACAGCGGCGGAATGATTTGTATGCATGCGGAAAACGGCGGAGCAATTGACGTGATCGTGCAGCGCGCGCTGGCTGAGGGAAAGCGTGCTCCCAAGTATCATGCCCTGACGCGGCCGGTGACGATGGAGGCGGAAGCAACGGGGCGCGCGATCGCACTCGCTGAGATAGCGGGAGCGCCTGTGTACATCGTTCATTTGTCCTGCCATGAGGCTCTGGAAAAAGTCCGGGAGGCGCGCGATCGCGGGCTACGCGTGTATGCGGAGACGTGCCCGCAGTACTTGTATCTTTCACTGGAAAATATGGACGCGCCTGGATTTGAAGGTGCGAAGTACGTGTTCACACCGCCGCTGCGCGAAAAGTGGCACCAGGAAAAACTATGGCAGGGCTTGGCGAAAGATGATTTGCAGGTTGTTTCCACGGACCACTGTCCTTTTTGCATGAAGGAGCAGAAAGAACTGGGCAAGGACGACTTTACGAAAATTCCCAACGGCGGCCCGGGAATCGAGCACCGTTTGAGCCTGGTTTACAACGGCGGCGTGCATGGCGGAAGATTTTCGCCGAACCGCTTCGTGCAACTGGTGGCAACCGCTCCCGCAAAGCTATTTGGATTGTATCCGCGCAAGGGCACGGTGGCGGTGGGCTCCGATGCGGACCTGATCGTTTTCGACCCGAATGAAGAGCAAATCATCAGCGTCAAGACGCACCACATGCGCGTCGATTATTCGATGTTTGAAGGAACCCGCGTGAAAGGCGTGACCAAGACGGTGCTGTCGCGCGGGCGTACCATCATCGACAACGGCCGGTTCACCGGCAAGCCCGGGGCTGGAGAGTTTCTGAAGCGCCAAAATCCTGCCAAATTATAGGTCAAGAATTCACCGCAGAGACGCAGAGGTCGCAGAGAAAACCGTCCCTACCATCCCGACCCCCGCTGGCGGCGCAACCCGGCCTGCCTAGTCGCGCGAGACGCCTGAAACCCACGGAATGCTGACCAAGCCGTCGTGCACCTGCACGTCCACAATGTCGCCGTCCGTGAAGCGATCGAAATCGCCGCGGTCTACCGGAATGCGTTCGAAGCGCCGGCCTTCGCGCCAAGACGTGACGATGAGGCGCCTGCTGGGCACCGGTCCAGGCATCGAGAATTTGCCGATCACTGGGGCTTTCTCGATGTGCGGCGGCGAATGGTCCAGCGCTCCATTGCCAAAAAGGAGCACAGCGAGCAGCCAGGGCAGCGGGATCAGCCCGTAATAAATGCGTTTCAGCGCTTCCACCTCCGCGTGACGAAGCGCTCTGCGCTCGACCATCATCCCCAGACCCAGCGTGAGAAAAAATACCACGCCGATGAAGATCAAAATGCCGTCAAGCTCAAGCGCGGGGTAGCGGCCGCTGGCTACAACGAAGGTGAGGGCGCCGACCAGAAACATCGCGGTGCGATTGAGCAGCTTACGTCGCAGCGAAAACTCGGCGGCGGAGGAATTGAGGCCGCAAGCATCACAGGTATCGCTGAATCGTTCGGCCCCACAGTTCAAGCAACGCGTCATCGTGAAATCCGGCTCCAGGCCCGCGATCTTGGATGCTAAGCGGCGATCCGTTGGCTGTCAATTCGTCGCGAGTGTTCGCACACACCACGACACGCACGACCCATTAGACACCGCAACTCGATGGATCGTTCCTACTTCACCGGCCGCACGCTTGTGGGTGGGCTATCGAGGCAAACCATGTTTTCGTCGCGGCCATTCGAGAGCATTTCGCAGTCAATGTCCTGGGCGCTGCGAATCGCCTCGGCGGAAGTGGCGCCCGAAGCTTTAGCGCAGTGCATGGCGCCCTTGAAGGTCACGCAGACTTCGTATTCGTTTTGCGTCTGCTGGTGCGATGAATAGAGCAACACTCCCACCAATACGATCGCTCCCACGATCATTATTAACCGCACTTGGATTTTGCGTTCTGCCATTTTTTCCTCGGACGAATTCGCAAAGCTCCCCGCTAATTCCCATCCTTCGGCGCGCCGAAGCGCCGCGACAATTCCCGCTGAATATACTTGCGAACGTGCGGCGTCACGCTCTCGAGCGCAGCGAGATTTTGCAGATCACGCACCGTGAGATTAGGAAGAAAGGCCAACACCACCGGGACGGGAGTGTGCGGATTGCGAATCAGTGCCACACGAACATTGTACTGGACGGACCATTTCGGATGCTGCGCAATCGCCGCGACGACGCGCTCAGGAAGGCCCGGTTTCGCGAGAACTTTCAATATCTGACTCTCGCTCAGAAAGGCATTCGCAAGCGCCAACTTGATTGCTTGCGGATGCCCTTCGGCAAGCAGCGCGCCAACAACACGCGAAGGTCCGCGGCGCGCCAACGTCAATTTCTGCCCCACCGGCAAGTGCGGAACGCGCCTGACAATGAGCTCTTCAGCCACGCGCTTGATTTCGGCGGGCGTCGAAGGCAGCAAACTCAAGCGTACCAAATCGAAAAGGTAAAGCTGCCGGAGCAGCGCCAGAGCAAAACGGCGCGGCGTCCGCGGATGGCGCGCCAGACGCAAGCGCACTCCTTCGCTGGAAATCCATTTGCCATTTTCAGCGATGGCGGCAAGGACCTTCGCGGAAAGATCGAGCCGTTCGAGCATTTGAATCACATGGGGCTCTTCGATGCTGGGATTCTCGAGCAGCACAAGCAAAGTGTTTTCGTCAGTCTCGTGGATCAGCGAACTGAGTTCGCCGGCGGGACCGGCCGACGCTCGCTCGGCTCGCGGCGAGTTGTCATCCACCATGAGCCTTTCGCTTCCCAAGGCGAATCGCCATCTGCGCAGCTGCTTCGGCGGGTTTCATCTGAAGCCCGGTAATCCGTGCGCGGGGCGCGACGCTGTGCAAACATTCATCGATGGCGGCATCGAAAAACTTGCCGCGACCTGTTGCGCCGCCAGCCTTGGCAATGGGAATCTCGCGATCTTTCACAGCCAGCTGTTCAATCACGCTCGCGGCGAGGCCGGCCAATGACTCTGCCGCGCCCGATAAGATTTCGCGGGATACGGCATCGCCTTGATCGCCCAATTCCGCGACCAACGGGAAAACTCGAGGAAAGACGTCATCCGGGTTCTTAACCACCCAATCCAGCACGCGCGTCCAATCGTTGCATCCCAGCCACGTCAGAACTTTTTGCGA
Organism: uncultured Acidobacteriota bacterium; assembly: GCA_963795005.1. Classification (GTDB taxonomy): domain Bacteria; phylum Acidobacteriota; class Terriglobia; order Acidiferrales; family UBA7541; genus Palsa-295. The sequence continues at coordinate 31,620 of CAWCGE010000014.1, forward strand.
AAGCGCGGTCTGTGGCCCACGGTTTTCTTCGGCGCGAACGGCCGCTGCCAAAGCCCGCCTGCCGATATCGAATCCGCTGCCTTCGTCGCTGAACCACGGTCCGCGTCCACCGGCGCGCGCCGTGTGGCCCTTGGCATCCCGTCCGTAAGCTCCCGAGCCGGTGCCCACCACCAGGATGATTCCCTCGTTATCGCCAACCGCAGCGTGAAGCGTGATGGCAAGATCCGTCGTGATCGAAACCGTGGCCTCGGGAAAGCCGCGTTCGAGAAATGTCGCGATGCGCCGCGCTACCGATTCCCGTCCCGCGCCGCCAATGCCTGCGCAGATTCCGTGAATGTCGTTCGCCTTGAGGCGCTGGCGTTCAAGCACCACATCCGCCGCATCGCTTAACGCGAACCAGGCCTTGGCGTATCCGGCGCGCAGCGGGTTGGAAGGCCCAGCGGTGGCTCGGGCGAGAACTTCGCCTGTGGCGTCAACGAGAAAGCAATCCGTCTTCGTGCCGCCGCCGTCGAGTCCGAGATAATAACCCGCATGCGGCGCGTGCTTTTTTTCAGACATCCGTTTTCACCATGCTTGACAGTCTTTCCTGCTGGCAGTTAGCATCGCGCGACTCGCCTGCCCACTCCCAGCGCCAGTCAATGGAATGCAAATCAGCGCGCTCGACTTCGGCATCTTGGTGCTGTATCTCATGGGCATCACGTTGTTTGGCGCCCGTTTCCGGCGCGGCCAACAAAACCTCCGCGATTATTTCCTGGGCGGCCGCACCGCGCCCTGGTGGGCGCTCGCTTGTTCCATTGTCGCGACAGAAACTTCCACACTTACCATCATAGGAACTCCAGCGATCGCTTACGGCGGAAACCTCGGATTCTTGCAATTGGTGCTGGGCTACTTGGTCGCGCGGGTAATCCTCTGCGTGGTACTTATACCACAATATTTCCAAGGAGAATTCTACACCGCCTATCAACTACTGGAAAAGCGCTTCGGAACGCGAATGCGGTCCGTCGCGGCCGTGGTTTTCATGGGAACCAGAGCGCTGGCAGAGGGCGTGCGGATATCAGCGATCGGTAAAGTGGTGAGCGTGGCATTGGGAACGGGCGATCGCCTCTCAATTCTGATTATTACCGTGCTCACGATGTTTTATACCTTTGAAGGAGGAATGCGCGCGGTGATCTGGACGGACGTTGTGCAGTTCGCGCTCTACCTCACAGGCTCGGTCGCTGCATTCTTTTTGTTGTTGCATAAAATTCCCGGAGGTTGGACGGAAGTGACGCAAACGGCCGCGGCGGCAGGCGGAAAGCTGCGCGTTTTCGACTTCACTTTCAGCCTGACGCAAAGTTACACGTTCTGGTCGGGCCTGCTGGGCGGAACTTTTCTGACGATGGCCAGCCATGGTACGGATCAGACGATGGTGCAGCGCCTGTTGGCCGCGAGGAACGAGCGCGATAGCAAAAAAGCACTGCTGGTGAGCGGCGCGGTCATCTTCGCACAATTCACGTTGTTTCTCGTGGTGGGCGTAATGCTGTTTGTTTACATGCGGAACGGTTTCTTGGCTGTACCGGAAGGCGATCCTGACCGGATTTATCCGGCGTTTATTGTGCACGGAATGCCCGTCGGGCTTGCGGGGATCGTGCTGGCATCGATATTTGCGATTGCGATGTCCAACGCCAGTGGTTCATTGAACTCCCTTGCTTCGTCTAGCATGATGGACATGGGCACGAAGCAAAGCGGAGATGCGGCGCACTCGCTGGGCCGCTCGCGACGGATGACGTTGCTGTGGGGCGTGGTGCTGGGCGCGCTGGGATTGGTTCGCTGGGGGCCCGTGCTGGTCGCGGGACTGACGATTGCATCCATCACGTACGGGGCGCTGCTGGGCGTGTTCTTGCTCGGTACGTGGAACAAACGCGCGAACGAAAGCGGCGCGCTTGTCGGTTTTGTGGCCGGGCTGGCGACCATGATCCTGATTAACCGGCTTACGCCGCTTGCTTGGACTTGGTATGTGCTCGTCGGCACGATCGTGACTTATTGCGTGGGCGCGATTGCGAGTGAATTCATACACCGGGAGAATTATGTCGCGGCCGCATCGGGGAGCTAACCTTTTGCCAAGGGCAAAATCATAGGAACACCGTCAAAACCGGGCGAGAGACTGGATCTGGTCCGCGCGCTGGGTGCGTTTGCCGCGGTGGCGATTGTCGTCGGCACCATGGTCGGCACTGGAATTTTTCTGAAGCCGGGCGAGATGGCGCGTGTCGGCGGGTCGGTTAGCATTGTCTATGCCGCGTGGATCGTCGGCGGACTGTTGTCGCTGTTCGGCGCCTTGTCATTTGCCGAACTGGGCGCAGCGCTTCCGGAAGCGGGCGGGCAATATGCGTATCTGCGTAAGGGGCTGGGGCCAATTTGGGGATTCCTGTTCGGCTGGATGCATTCCACGGTCGGCGAATCGAGCTCCGCTGCGTCCATCGCTGCCGGCTTCGCGCGGTTTTCCAGTTTTCTGATTCCCGCGATTGCGGCACCGCTTTTTTCCTGGCATCTCACCAGCCCGATTTCCGGTAAACCCTACGACTTCGCATTTACCTGGGCGCAGCCGTTCGCGGCCGGGGTGATCGCGCTTTTCACGTTCATCAATTACCTCGGTGTGCGCTTGGGCGGGCGCGTGCAAATTACGTTGACCGTGATGAAGGTGGGCGCGGTGCTCGCAATCGTCGTGGCGGGATTCTGGTTCGGCCACGGAAGCATGGAGCATTTCCATCCGTTCTGGCCGGCGAGTTCGCATAGCGGCGCGATGACCGCTTTTTTCGCCGCGCTTGCAGCTGCGCTGTGGGCCTACGACGGCTGGGAAGATCTAAACCGCGTAGGCTCCGAGATACAGAATCCCCAGCGAAATATTCCACTCGCCCTGGTCGGCGGGACGATCCTGGTCGCCGGTCTCTATCTGCTCTTTAGCGCGGTTTGCTTCTACGCGCTCCCTTTCGCGAGCGTGGCCACTTCGCCGCATGTGGCTTCGGATGTGGTGGCCAGCTTTGCAGGCCGCAACGCTGCCATATGGATTACGCTTGCGATGATCGTTTCCGCTCTAGGCACGCTGAATTCCTCAGTCTTAAGCGGCGCGCGCGTGCCGTATGCGATGGCGAGAGATGGCTTGTTCTTCAGAGTTACCGGCACAGTGCACCCAAAATTTCGCACACCGGGCGGAGCCCTGGTTTTTCAGGGCGTTTTGGCGAGTTTGATGGCGCTTACCGGGACGTTCGAGGAGTTGACGTCACTTTTTGTTTTTGCGGCGTGGATCTTTTATGCTCTGTCGGTAGTGGCGATGTTCCGCTTGCGGCGGATTGCCCCGGACCTTCGGCGGCCATATCGCACATGGGGTTACCCCGTCGTCCCCGCAATTTTCGTAGCGGGCGCGCTCGCGCTCACGGTAAACATATGGATTGAACGGCCCGTGCGTTCGTCCATCGGATTGCTGCTGATTCTTTCCGGGCTGTTGTTCTACCGGCTTTGGAAAAAGCAGGCGGCTGCGCCTACAATCTAGCGCGCTTGCGCGTGTCGCTCCGCATTTCTGACTCTTTCGTACCCAACGTTCCGTAAATCCGCAGCAAACAAATCCGGATGGAAGAGGTGCGCCAGAAGCTCCACACCGTCGGCTAGACGCGGCCCCGGACGCGAAAAGTAGCTGTTGGCGTCCACCGCAAAAATCTGGCCTTCACGCAGCGCGGGAAGTTTGTTCCAACCTAGTGGCAACTGCGTTCGTTTGAATTCAGCAGCGTTGCGCGCGGCGTCGTAACCGCACAGCATCACGAGAATCACGTCGGCGTTGCTTTGGACGATCTCGTTCGCTGACAGCTGGAACGAAGGCTGTTCGGCGCGGCCTAACACATCCTCACCGCCTGCCTTCGAAACCATCTCCGGCACCCAATGACCTCCGACGTAATATGGATCCAGCCATTCAAGGCACAGCACTCGTGGACGCCGCGAAGCCGTCTGGACGGTGGATTCTGCCGTTTGCACTCTGTTTTGCAATTCGGCCGCCAGAATTTCTGCCTCACGAGTTGTTCCGGTAGCGTCGCCCACCCGGACGATGTCCTGCCAGACCTCATCGAGAGAATGAGGAGTGAGGGTCAATACGCGGGGCCGATTCGGCAATCGTGTCAACGCCGCTGCCAGATCATCTGGCGAGGCGGCGCAAACGTGGCAAAGATCCTGGGTGATTATTAAATCCGGCTGGAGCGATGCGAGCAGCCCGGCGTCCACAGCGTAGATGCTTTCGCCACGCTGCACGAGTTCGCTGACCTGGCGGTCAATTTCTGCGGGCGCGGCGTGCGGGTCTACGCGCGGTCTTATCAATGGCGGCTTTTTCGCCGCGGCCGGCGGAAAGTCACACTCGTGAGTTACGCCGACCACGGAATCACCGAGGCCGAGCGCGTACAAAATCTCAGTCGCCGAAGGAAGCAGTGAAACAATTCGCATCGAAGCATCCAGACTCGCGCATATGTCGCTGTGCGCGACGCCGATCAATCATAAATCAGATATTTTGCGCGCATCACGCGGAATGCCGCAAGGTCGCTGGCCCAGCTTGCGACAATGCTCGCTGGAGATTGATAAGCGATCAGCCCATCCACCGATGCCTGGGAGCCGAGCAAATCGGTCAATTTGGTGATCTGAAACCGTTCGGGATAGAGACGATGCAGGGCATCGGCGATTTCCAGTCCCACGCGGACGGAGTCGAATGTGTCGCGGTCGGTAATTTGAAGTTTTACGCCCTCACAGCTGTCGCCGCTATACAAGCCGCTGCTAGGAGTGAACTTCGCAGCGGTGAAATTGACACCCGGAATCTGACGAGGGGTCAAAGACTTCAGCAAATCATCGGAATGAATCCACGGAGCGCCCACCTGTTCAAACGGCGCGTCCGTGCCGCGACCGACCGAAACTCCGGCCGCCTGTAGGATCTCCACACCGGGATACAAAAACACCTCATTCATCGTGCGCAGATTGGGTGAAGGTGGAATCCACTTGAGCCCCGTTTGGTCGTAGGTTTCGCGACGATGCCAATTTTTCACGGCGATTATGTGCAGCTCGACCCCAGTTTTGTTTTCGGCGTTGAACATTTGCGCCAGTTCCCCCAGCGTCATGGCATAGACGACCGGCATTCGGAAATATCCTACGAAAGACATATGCTCGGGGTCGAGCATGGGGCCTTCCATCCTTTCGCCGCCGAGCGGGTCCGGGCGATCCAGGACGAAAAAAGCAATGTGATGTTTTGACGCGGCCTCCATGCAATAGCCCATGGTGGTGATGAACGTGTAAAAACGCACCCCTGCATCTTGCACATCGAATACGAGAACGTCGATTCCCTGCAATATCGGATCCGTGGGTCGCTTCGTGTCGCCATAGAGGCTGTAGACCGGCAGGCCGGTAACCGCGTCCGTCGTGTTTGCCACGGTAGCATCCGCCTTGCCCGCGATCCCGTGCTCTGGGCTGAACAAGGCAACGAGCTTGACGCCGTCGGCACCTGCCAGGACATCAATCGTGCGTCTTCCCTGAGAATCCACGCCCGTCTGGTTGGTAATTAGCCCGACGCGCTTGCCGCGCAAGGGCGCGAAGTTTTGTGCCTCCAGGACGTCAATCCCGGTTTGGGTGTGCGCGATGGCCTGCTGCGCGCCCGGCTGTGCGAAGTCGTTCGGCGCGGCAACAAACGGTAGTGTTAACACAGCAACGATGAAGAAAACGAGGAGCACACGGTTACGAAACATGATGGAGGAGGATTCGTTGTGCCTCATGCGACCGTGTGCTATATACAGCCGCGGGATGCGGGCGTCAACATGCTAGGCTCCGTATGAGTGTGATGCGCAAGCTCGGAGTCTCCACGCTGCTCCTGCTTCTTCTCATGACATCCTACGCTCGCTCGCAGAAGAAACCTGCCACGAAACCCAAGGGACCCGCCAGCGCGAGCAGCGCATGGGTCGAATCCACGCTGAAGAAAATGACCTTGCGCGAAAAACTGGGCCAGATGCTGATGCCGCACTATTTTGGCGTCTTCACATCAGCCGAAAGCGGCGACTACCAAGCGCTCTTGCACCAGGTGGAAGAAAATCACGTCGGCGGATTCATCGTCGGCACCGAACGCGGCCCACTGGGCATCGAGCGCAGCCAAGTGTACCCCACAGCAGTCCTAACCAACGAATTGCAAAAGCGCGCGAAGGTTCCGCTGCTGATCGGCGCCGATTTCGAAAGCGGCACTGGGATGCGGCTCGACGAAGGAACGTCTTTTCCGTCAGCCATGGCGATCGGCGCAACAAACGATCCCCGGCTTGCTTATGCCGAAGGCAAAGTGATTGCGCTCGAGTCACGCGCAGCAGGCGTGCATTGGATTTTTGCGCCGGATGCCGACGTGAACAACAATCCGGACAATCCGATCATCAATATTCGCTCGTTTGGCGAGGATCCCAAGCGCGTGGCCGACTTTGTGTCGCAAGTAATTCGCGGCATCGAAGAAAACGGCGGCCTGGCGACGGCGAAGCATTTTCCGGGACACGGCGATGTCAGCGTGGATTCTCATCTTTCGCTGGCAACCGTTCCCGGAGACCGCAAAGAGCTGGAGACCACCGAGCTAGTTCCCTTCCGAGCTGCGATTGCGTCGGACGTTGATTCCATCATGCCCGGACATCTTGCCGTGCCCGCGTTTGAACCTGATACCACCGTTCCCGCGACGACTTCGCACAATATTCTAACCGGATTGCTGCGCGACGAAATGAAGTTCAGAGGCCTGATCGTTACGGACGCGATGGATATGGGCGGCGTCACTTCGCTGTATCCGCCGGGCGAATCAGCCGTACGCGCGGTAGAAGCTGGTGCCGATGTGCTGCTGATGCCTCCGGTGGCGGATGCCGCGATGGCAGGCTTGGAACGAGCCGTGCGGTCGGGACGGCTGACTGAAAAGCGTATAGACGAATCGGTGCGCCGGATTTTGCAGGCCAAAGCCCGGCTAGGGCTGGACAAGAATCGGTTCGCGGACATCGAGCATCTCGACCAAAGATTTGCACGCCCCGAATTTCAGTCGCAAGCGCAGAGCATCGCCGACCGCGGCGTCACGCTGCTTCGGGACACTCCGCACGTGCTGCCGCTCGAGGCGACCAAGCCGCTCCGCATTCTGTCGGTTTCCCTCTCCGCCGATGCGGACCCTTATCCGGGAGAAACGATCGAGCCGGAAATTCGCTGGCGCGTGGATTCACTGAAGGCCCTGCGCGCGGACACACAGTTCGTGAACGTAAGCACGCTGAAGTTGCCGCCGCCCGATTCCTATGACGTCGCAGTCGCCGCGCTGTTTGTAAGAGTCGCGGACCGCAAAGGAAATGTCGGCCTTCCGGACGACCAGCGCGTATTTGTGGATCAGATGCTGGCCACAGGTAAACCCACCGTCGTGATGGCGTTTGGCAGCCCTTATTTGATCGAGCGTTTTCCAGACGCGCGGACGTGGGTTGCCGAGTTTTCCACCAATGACGTCTCGCAACGCGCGGCGGTGCGAGCTTTGTTTGGCCAGGTGGCCATGCAGGGCCAGATTCCAGTCACGGTTCCGGGAACGGTGAAACGCGGCGATGGATTGCAGGTTCCTGCCAACCCGATGACGCTGCAGCCGGGCTCGGCCTACATGGCGTACCAGCTCACACCGGTATTCGGTCTGCTGGATAGTGCGGTGACTGCCGGAGCCTTCCCGGGCGGGGTGCTGGCGGTGGGCTTAAACGATCAGTTGGTCGTGCATCCATTCGGCAAACTGACACGCGACGCCGACACACCGGTCACGGCGAACACAATCTATGACATGGCTTCTCTGACGAAAGTGATTGTCACGACCACCTCCGCGATGATGCTGGTGCAGCAAAAGCGCCTCGATCTCGATGCGCCCGCCGCGCGTTACCTGCCGGAATTTTTGGCGACGTCGAAATCCGATCCCGATCCAACCTGGCGCGCACGCGTAACTGTACGCATGTTGCTGCTTCACGATTCCGGACTGCCGGCCCACCGCGATTTCTACAAAGAGGCCACGGGCTACGACGCCGTCCTTGCAAAAGTGCTGGGCGAACCTTTGCTGCACGAGCCGGGAACGCAAGTGGAATACTCCGACCTGGGATTCATCATGCTGGGAGAAATTATTCAGCGGCTCACCGGCGAGACGCTTGAACAATTCGCCAAAGCGCACATCTTTGCGCCGCTGGGCATGAATGATTCGCTCTACAGTCCGCCTGTGTCATTGCGTTCACGAATCGCGCCTACCGAATACGACGCGGAGTTCCGCAAGCGCCTGCTGCGCGGCGAAGTGCACGATGAGAATGCGTGGGCCATGGGCGGAATTTCCGGCAACGCCGGGCTATTTTCGACTGCTGGGGACGTCGCCGCTTTCGCGCAGATGATGCTGAACGGTGGGATTTACGCGCACCACCGTCTGTTGACGCGAGTCACGATCCAGCAATTCACGCAGCGGCAGACCGTCGGCGATTCCGCGCGCACCCTGGGATGGGACGTGCCCACGCCGCCGAACTCCTCCGCCGGACACTATTTCTCGCCCGAAAGCTTCGGGCACACGGGCTTCACCGGAACCTCGCTGTGGATTGACCCGGAGCGGCAGCTTTTCGTGATTTTGCTGACCAATCGCGTGAATCCCACGCGCACAAACGAGCAAATACGCCAAGTCCGTCCCGCCGTTCACGACGCGATCATTCAGGCCCTCGGCCTCCTCAATTCGCCTACACCGCCTCAATAACTTCCTCGGCACAAAGCCCGCCAGAATCCATCTCCGTCTCCAAAGCAGACGCGCCCTATCGGTATAATGAAACGATCGCTGATTGCAGCGCGACTGACGGGCTGAGGGCGCGGTGAAGGTTCAAAAGACGGAACAAAGAAACCCGCGGACGCGCGGGCTGGACGCGAAATCGACGCTCGAAATCTTGCGTATCCTTAACCGCGAAGACCAGCAAGTCGCGTTCGCGGTGCGGCGCGAGCTGCCGCAAATCGCGCGCGCCGTAGATGCCATCGTGAAAAGCTTGCGCGCCGGCGGAAGGCTTTTCTATGTGGGCGCCGGAACCAGCGGCCGTCTGGCGGTGCTGGACGCAGCGGAATGTCCACCAACCTACGGGATATCGCCAAAGCTGGTGCAGGCGTTCATTGCCGGAGGGACGAAAGCGCTCCGAGGAGCGGTGGAGGGCGCAGAAGACTCAGCATCGAACGGCGCGAAAGAATTGGCAAGAGCAGGCGCGACGCGCGGCGATGTGGTGGTGGGGATCGCGGCGAGTGGAACGACACCATACGTGCTGGGGGCGCTCGCGTGGGCGAACCGGGCCGGATGCGTCACGGTGAGCGTGACTTCCAATCGCAATTCGCCGCTAGCCCGAGCGGCAACAATTGCCATCCGGCCCGAAACGGGGCAGGAAGCGATTTACGGCTCCACGCGTATGAAAGCCGGAACATCGCAAAAAATGGTATTGAATCTGCTTTCTACGACGACGATGGTGCGGCTCGGTAGGGTTTATGACAACTGGATGATTTACGTGGCATTGACAAACCAGAAGTTACTGCGGCGCGGCGAACGGATTCTGACTGAGGCTGCCGGCGTGAACGCGTCTACCGCGGCACACGCGCTGCGTCAAAGCAAACACGATTTGCCTGCAGCGCTGGTAATGTTGAAAACAGGCACGAGCGCAGAAGCGGCGCGGAAATCGCTGATGAGAGCCGGCGGCAACGTAAGACGGGCGCTCGAGATGCACGGAAATACGCGGCCAACTGGGAAACGCAAGGGGAAATAGCATGGACCGATTCAAGATCGAGGGTGGGCGAAAACTCCAAGGGACGGTGCAGATCAGCGGCGCCAAAAATGCAGCTTTGCCGGCGATGGCTGCAGCGCTGCTGACGAGCGAACCCGTCACGCTCCAGAACATTCCGCACGTACGCGACATCATCACCATGGCCAAGTTGCTGGCGCACATGCGCTGCCGCGTGCAAAGCCCCGATCTGCCGCCCAGCGAGTTCATCATTCAAGCCGAAACGGTATCCCTGCGGGAAGCGCCGTACGAACTGGTGAAAACGATGCGAGCGTCGGTGCTGACGCTGGGACCGCTCGTCGCGCGATTCGGGTATGCGAAGGTCTCGCTTCCCGGTGGATGCGCCATCGGAGCGCGGCCGATTGATTTGCATATACAAGCGTTGGAAAAGCTCGGAGCGGAGATCACCGTCGAACACGGCTATGTGGAAGCGCGCGCGCGACGTCTGCGCGGTACCACGCTGCGATTTCCCAAAATCACCGTTACCGGCACCGAGAATATTTTGACTGCAGCTGTCCTCGCTCAGGGCGAAACGGTTCTCGAAAACTCCGCGATGGAACCGGAAGTCACTGATCTCGCCGAACTCTTGATCAAGATGGGCGCGAAAATCGAAGGCGTGGGGACTTCGACGTTGCGCGTGCAGGGCGTCGAGAAATTGCACGGTGCGACTCATGCGGTGATTCCCGACCGCATCGAGACCGGAACTTTTCTGGTCGCTGGGGCGATCACCGGCGGCGAATTGTTGCTCACGAATTGCGAACCGGGCCACCTGAAGGCTGTGATTGAGAAATTGCGGGAGTGCGGCGTCGAAATAAAGTGTGAAGGCGACGGCAAGTTGCGCGTGCGGGCTGCAAAAAAACTGGTCGCTGCCGATGTTACCACCGAGGAATATCCCGGCTTTGCCACCGACATGCAGGCGCAATTCATGGCGCTGGCGACTCAAGCGCAGGGCGTCTCGCACGTGCGCGAAACAATTTTCGAAAATCGCTACATGCATGCCAGCGAAATGATGCGCATGGGTGCGAACATCGCGATTGACGGAAACCTTGCTGTTGTCACCGGCCCAACGCCATTAAGCGGCGCGCCCGTGACGGCTTCGGACCTGCGCGCGAGCGCCGGGCTGGTACTCGCCGGCCTGGTGTCGGATAACACCACTTGGATTGACCGCGTGTACCACATCGATCGTGGCTATGAACGCATTGAAAACAAGCTGCGCGACGTTGGCGCTAACATCGAACGCATCACAAGCCACGACGAATAAGCAAGCAACTAGGCAATTCCCCACCTCTCTGCCTCATTCGGCTGCCCTCATTATCGGCTCAGGCGATTCCGGCGCCATTGGCGCGGCACCTTTCAGTTCCGCCAACAGGATGCCCACGAATATGAGCGCCGCGCCAAGCAGAATCCGGCCGGTCAAATGCTCGCGCGCGACCAGCCATGACGTGATAGCGGCAAAAACAGGCTCGAGGCTGATCAGGATGGCCGTATGCGTGGGAGAGGTGTATTGCTGCGCCCAGGTTTGCGCGGAGAAACCAAAAGCGGTCGAGCCGATGGCCGTGATCAGCACGGCAAAAACGAGCGTGCCGCTCCACACCCAGCGTGGATGCTCAACTCCCGTAGAGGACAACAATGGCAACGCCATCGTAGCGAGAACGGCAGTCGTTGCGACCTGAATCACCGCCAGCGCGCCGACGGAATGGTGCTCTACGTAACGGCCAATCACGATCATGTGTAGCGCAAACATCACTGCGCAGCCAAATACGATCGGATCGCCGCGATTGAGTCCCCCCAGCCCTTCCGGCGGCACCGTGAGGAAATACAGTCCCGCCAGCGCGGCCAGAGCCCCAGCCCAGATCCACGCATTTACGCGACGCTTGCCGAAAACGGCAAGCAAGAGCGGCACGATCACTACGCTTGAACCCGTGATGAACGCCGCTTTCGAAGGCGACGTGAATTTCAATCCGGTCGTTTGAAACGCGTAGGCCGCAAACATGAAAAATCCGATTTGCGCGCCTGCCCAAACCGCACTTCGCGTGACTCCCCGCAGCGACCGCCAAAAGAAAATGGCCATCACCACCGCGGCTAGCGCAAAGCGCACGGCGAGATACACGAAGACGGAAACGTCGGCGAGCGCGTCTTTCACCACGACGAACGTGCCGCCCCAGATCAGCGCCGCGAAACCCAGAGCAAGGTCGGCGCGAAGGCGCTTGCTGCGCATGGAGGAAACAGTTTATGCGGCGAAGGCTGGTCTAACAAGACGCAGATGCGCACTCGCGAAGTTCGCAACTGGCTTCGGATCGCTTCGGGTATCCGCCTTGCAATCCACGCTTGACTCCGCCTCCCATTTTGCTATGCTTTGGTTGCTGCCTTACCAGCAGCGCTTATCGAGAGTGGTCGAGGGGACAGGCCCTGCGACGCCACAGCAACCTGGTGCAACTGCCAAGGTGCTAATTCCTGCCCAGTGGGGAGAGATAAGATCCTCGATAGACCGGTGCCCCGGTCGTTGAAGATTCAACTCCCAAGCTGAAGTCGAACTGAAGAGCGGCATTTGCACAAGCAAATGCTGACTTTGCTTGATTGCAGCGCATGGCGCGCTGAGCCGAGGCTCATTTCTATCGAGCCTTCACCAGCCCATGACGCACAGGCGGGGCGCATCCGCCAAATGGGAGGCAGTGCATGCCGGAGAGCTCATCACCCGAAGGACCCATCGCAGTCATCAAACTTGGTGGGTCCATCCTCACCAGCCCCAAGGCCTACCGGCGCGCGGCCATTTTTGTGCGCAACACACTCAGGATTGCACCGAACGAGCGGCTGGTGGTCGTGGTATCGGCGCAGGAAGGCATCACAGATGCGCTTGAGCGCAACGCGAGATCAATCGTTCCAGAGCCCGCGCGCGCCGCGCTGGATTTGCTGTGGTCTACGGGCGAGATCCGCTCGGTAGCCCTGCTAACCATGCATCTACAGGCGCTGGGCGTTGCGGCGGTCCCCTTGAACGTTCACGAGGCTGGCCTGACGGTCCCGGATACAGGACGCGAGGCGGGACATATCCACCTCGATTCGGGACGTCTTTGCGGGGTGCTGGCAAAACATTCGGTAGCCGTTGTCCCCGGATTTCTGGCTACGAATTCGACGCATGCAATCGTTTCTTTGGGCCGCGGCGGTTCGGACCTGACAGCCGTACTTCTCGCTGAAGGCTTGCGCGCTTGTCGTTGTGAACTGATCAAAGACGTACCCGGCTATTTCACCGCTGACCCGCACCGTGATCCCGCCGCCAGGCATATTCCGCAACTCAGTTTTGCACAAGCTCTCGAACTTGCGGCGAAAGGTTGCGATCTGGTGCAGCGCAAGGCGATTGAGGCCGCCTCGCGCTCGGGACTTCCGCTGGTGGTTCGCAGCGTCAGTGCAAAAGCGCACGTCAGCCGAATTTCGGACCACGCAATCATGTCCGTAAGATTAGAAACCGAAACAGCAGAGGCTGTGGCGTCTTAATGGTTCGGAGTATTTGAAAATTTCCCAAAGTCGGTCCAAGGGATCGCAAGAAGGACGTAATTACAGCTAAGGAGCACGACAATGAAATTCGCAACGAAGACGATTCACGCGGGGCAGCCGTCGGAACCGGAGACCGGCTCGCTGATCGCGCCTATTTTTCAAACCTCGACGTATGAACAAGACGCGCCCGGCCACGACAAGGGCTTCAACTACTCGCGCACGAATAATCCCACGCGGCAACGTCTGGAAACCGTGCTGGCCGAACTGGAAGGCGTGGAATACTCCGCCGTTTTCGCTTCCGGACTCGCTGCCGAGAATGCCGTGCTGCAAGCTTATCTGCGCCCCGGCGATGAAATCGTGATTCCGCAGGACGTCTACGGTGGGACGTACCGGATTCTGAACAAGGTATTTCAGCCGATCGGTGTGGTCGTCAAGCAGTTTGATATTTCCGATTTCGTGGCGCTGGAAGAAGCGATCACGGAGCGCACGAGGCTGGTGTGGATCGAATCCCCGACGAATCCGCGGTTGCTGGTTTACGACATCGTGGAAATCTGCCGCCTGGCGCACGCGAAGTCGGCGCTGGTGGTCGTGGACAACACTTTCGCGACGCCCTATTTTCAGCAACCGTTCGAATTGGGCGCGGACATCGTCGTTCACAGCGTCACAAAATATCTCGGCGGCCACTCGGACACGATTCAGGGAGCGGCGCTCGCCAAAGATCCCGCGATTTTCGAGCCGATCAAGTTCCTGCAGAACGCCACGGGCGCGGTTCCTTCTCCGTTCGATTGCTGGCTCACGTTGCGCGGACTGAAAACGCTGGAGCTCAGAATGCAGCGCCACGAACAGAATGCGATCGCCATCGCCAATTCCCTGAACGGGCATCCGCTGGTACGCCGCGTTTACTTCCCTGGACTGCCCGATCATCCCGGCCACGAAATCGCTAAGAAACAGATGACCGGATTCGGCGGGATGGTCTCTTTTGAGCTAGACGGCACCAGCGAAGAGGTTGTGTCGTTCTGCTCTTCGCGGCGCTTCTTCACGTTAGGGGAAAGTCTCGGAGGCGTTAAGGCGCTGCTCTGTCATCCGGCGAGCATGACTCACGCTTCCATTCCTCCTGATGCGCGTGCGGAACTCGGACTTTCGGACAGCTTGATTCGCCTCTCGCCCGGATGCGAAAATGCGCAAGACTTGGTCGACGATCTTCTCGAAGGGCTCAGCTTGCTCGACCATCAGCGCAAATCGCATAAGGCGGTTGCTGCCAGTGCCAAGTAAAACTGTGACGGTTTTGCCCTCGCCGAAAGTGAAGGCGCAACCATCGGGCTCCGCGAAAATTGATGTCGGTATTTTGGGCGCCACCGGAACCGTCGGGCAGCAATTTATCGCGCTGCTGGCGGGGCATCCGTGGTTTCGCGTCACCTGGCTCGCGGCCAGTGAACGGTCCTCCGGAAAACGCTACAGCGATCTTGCCTGGCGCTTGCCGATCGAGTTGCCCGAAGACGCCGCAGGCCTTTCGGTCGAGGCGCTCAAGCCTGGCGCTGGCCCGCAGCTGGTATTTTCCGCCCTGGATTCTTCCATCGCCGGCGAAGCCGAACTGGAATTTGCCGCGGCAGGGCACGTCGTCGTGAGCAACTCCCGAAATCATCGCATGGACGCCCTGGTGCCGCTCTTGATACCGGAAGTGAATCCGGAGCATCTCGGTCTGATTCCGCTGCAGAAGAGAATCAAGGGCTGGAGTGGCGCGATCGTCACAAATCCGAATTGCGCCGCTGTGCCTCTCGTGATGGCGCTGGCAGCATTACGATCTTTTCAACCCCAGCGCGCGCTGGTGACGACGCTGCAGGGATTGTCAGGTGCGGGCTATCCCGGAGTGGCGTCGCTGGACGCCACCGCGAATGTGATTCCGTATATTGACGGCGAGGAACAGAAAATCGAGACGGAACCGCTCAAGATCCTGGGGCGCCTGGTGGCCGATGGTATCGCGCCTCATCCTATGACGCTAAGTGCGACCAGCACACGTGTGCCAGTCGTGAACGGGCACACGGAAAGCGTGTCCGTCGAATTGGGAAAAGATGTCACGCAAAGCGATGTGCTGGCGGCGTTTCGCGATTTTTCAGGTGAGCCTCAGAAATTGAAGCTTCCCAGTGCCCCGGCGAAGCCTATCGTTTACCTCGAAGCGCCGAATCGCCCACAACCGCGCCTGGATGTGGAGCGCGACGGCGGGATGGTTACGCACATTGGGCGCCTGCGAGCGTGTCCGGTGCTAGGACACAAGTTCGTATTGCTGAGCCACAACACGATTCGCGGCGCGGCGGGAGCCGCGATCCTCAACGCGGAACTGCTGGCCGCCAAGAACCTGTTGAGCTGACGCGAGCGCGGCGACTTTCCGGACTGGCACCGATGTGGTCCGCGACACCCCGCAAGGATTTTCCGGGCTCTCAATGGGGTTGATACAGGCGTTCAATACTTCTGGCGAGCGCCCGACTCGCTTACCTGCTCCTCCAACGGTGCCGTGAGTTCCTCGGCGCCAGCGAGTTCGCCGGATCTACCGAGCGATTCCAGCCGCTGCGCGGTTTCCCGCGCCCCTTGCGAGAAGAAATTCCCGACCGATCCCTTGAGCGAATGCGCAGCGCGTTCCAGGGCCTTGGCATCCCGTTTCCGCAAAGCCGTGAATGTCCTCCCGCATTGGCGGGCAGCTCTGGAAACAACTCCGCTAGCTCTTCCAATAATTCAGCGTCGCCTCCAAAGCGCGCCAGCAGTTCTTCTTCCATTTTTCTCCTGTGGCCACGGCCTCGGGTGCAACCTCGGCGATCGCTGAAACCGGAAGCACTTCTTCGACCGCTTTCGCCAATCCGCCGGGAGTGATCGGCTTCGATATGTATCCGTCTATGCCGCCTTCAAGACATCGCTCGCGATCACCCTTCATTGCGTGGGCGGTCATAGCCACGATCGGGACGTGCGCCCCCGATTCTTTTTCGCGGATGTAAGCGGTTGCCTGCAGGCCGTCCATCTCCGGCATCTGCACGTCCATTCGTACGACGTCGAATTGCCCGGATTGGTTCTGTTCCCACTGCTGCATACGCATGCGGCGGCGACGCGTTTGACGCTGGTTGCGAACTCACGGCACGATTCTCCTATGTGTTGCCAATACGCCTCGGCGCATGCGGCGCCGACGCAGTTGGCGCCGCAGGTACCGCGCAAGCGAACAACCGCTGCCGACATGCCGAATCAGCAGTTAGGAGAGTATCCCCGCTTTTCTCGGTTAGGCCAGTGGGATCCACTAAATCCTATTTTGGCTGGCCTATCCAGGAATACTGCCACGCCACCGAGACATTGTGATAGTTTCCACCGAATCGTATGTATGTGCCATCGCTGTAGCTGGCTTTTATGGATTGGTGTTTGCTGATGGGGATGGATGCCGTCGCTCCGATCCGCGATCCGGTTTGCTTCGTCTGCAAATTCTGTGTGCCGCTCAAGCTGGTGATTCCGCCCGCCCAGAAATTTACGTCCAGCGAGAGCCACAAGCGCGGCCTTATGTCGTAACTCAAATGGCCCTCCAGAGCACCTACGGGTGCTTCTGCCTGCGGGGCGACGACTGGCCCATCGAACGACGCAGGATTCCTTGTGTAAAACCAAACTCCGGCATAGCCGTCCAGCACCCAGTGGCCCCACCGTTCGGAATAGCCGATCTCCGGCTTAAAAGCCCACCGATTGCTACCCCAATTTACCAGTTTCGTTGCGCTGTATTGTCCCGTTGGCGCCACCACCTTCAGGCTTGCTCCCAGCAGCCTCTTTTGTTTCCAGTTGGCCATCTCGTTCGGTCGCATGGCGCGACCGCCTAGCAGGTTTACAGAAATTCGAAAGATGGCGTCGAGCAGGCCCGAGCGATATACCGCTTGAGTCTGCCCTGAGACGTCACCGCGGAAATTTCCGACGCCGTAGGGCAACGACGCGGTGAAGTTTGCCGAGCGATTAAAGAAATTCAGCGAGTGATAGTAGGTGAGCGTCGGAACATAGTAGGTTCCCATAGCATTGGCGATGGGCACGGTGCCGTTAAAGTTCACGCCACCGTTAAAGAAGCCCCAGGTGATCGTGACTGCATTGGAATGTAATGCCGTTATTACGTAGGCTCGCGGCGCCAAATCCTGCGCGGCGAGTGGCGCAGCCCCTGCCACAAGCGAAATGAATCCTGCCAGGAAGAAGCGAAGTCGCATGTTCCGCATAAAATCGAATTTGGAATGCAGGCCAGCATATCCCGGGCGGACGGTAACTCTCCAATTGTCAGAACCTACGGCAGCCGCGCCGGGCGCGTCACATGTGAAATGTGTAGTGCATCAGCCGCGTGAGGAGCAAATCCGCAACGAGGATGGCGAGCGAGGACACGACAAACGCCATAATCGTAGCGCGGCCTACCCCTACAGTACCGCCTTTGACGCGTAATCCCTGATAACAACCTATCGTCGCGAGGATATTCCGAAAACAACCGGCTTCGAGAAACCGATAACCAGGTCGCCCAAGACTAGCGCCTTTTACAGCTGTTCTAAACCGCACACCTGCCAGTTTCTAGTAAGACCTGCACACGGCATGCTGCGCGCAAGGCAAATCCCGGGGATCGACCGGGCGATCATCGAACCTCCGTTACGGTAGTAGCGGTTTTCGCCAGTGAATCCTCTTTCATAACGTGTACAAGAGTCGCCTCTGGGATCAAGCCGCAGACTAAGACAGAAGGCGAGACTGGCATTAGCGAGGCCGGGACGCAAGTGTCATAAATGACAGGTTGTTGAACTCACTCAAAAACCACACAGCCCAGCTAAAAGCCGCTCGAGGCGGGCGTGCTGCTTGACCTTGCCATCCACGTTGCCGAGTTGGCCCCGTCCTTGCCTATCCCACTCGCTTCTGACTACGCGGAGGGGCCTGTTACTTTTGACAATTGGGATCCGGCCGTGTCAGCCGCACAATCCACTGAGGCCCTGAAATTTCTGGGTGTCTCTCGACGAGATGACTAAAATACGATGAAACGGGCGTGCATATTCGTCCTAGTAGTTTTCGCGTTTACCCCCGACGTTTTTGGCCAAGACGACGGGCCCGTAATCAGGTCAGAAACGATGAGTGCGTTTGTGTGGGGGCAGGACTCCCCTTCAGGCGCGATTTCCTCGACCATTCAAGATCCACTGTCCGGCAATGCGATACACGCAATGAGCTATGACGGAATAAAGGTGAGTTCCCGGATGGGATACGAGCGCGTCGGCACCAACGAAGTAGGCATTTTTCTCAACTACACGGCAACCATCGTCAACGGCACAGACTCAACGCTGTCCGTGCGATACGGCGGAATCAGCATTGATGGGCACGCGGCGTCACCTGCTTGGGTTGTGCCCGCAGATAAGAAGCTCAGCAAAAAGGAACGCAAAAGCAAACCAGATGCGGTAGAACTTGCGAAAATCCAGTGCTTCACAAGCGGTTTTCTTTCGGGTGAGAGTTTCTTTTCGGCAGACGCCTCATCTCAAGTGCTTACCGTCGGCCCCCGATCCGGGCTGACAGTTTCATCCGTAATCCGGGATCCCCGCACTTACCATTCCGTCCGGTGCTCTGTCGAGGGGTGCTACCCGACCGGCACGATACGTTATTACCTGAACGTAAAAAATAAGGATTACGTGTTTATCTGGCCCGGCCGGTCAGCAGTGTACTGCGGCAAGTAAAAGATTTTCGGTGCAGATTGCTTCAACTTTGTTGTTCCCCACAGTTCGGCGCCCCCATTGGCATTTTTGACAGTTCCGCACGGATCCTCAAACTGTCATAAGAAGGCCGGTCGGATGGAGTTTGAAGTGAATCGCTACGCGGTGCAGGAATTTCTCGGAGTGCTGCTCTTAGTTGCAGTCTTTATTGGGACAATGCTTGTTTTTGGGATTGCCTTCATTTTATTTCAGGAAGGGATACGCCGGGCAGCTCATGGAGCGAAAACCGGCGTCATACCTCTTAAAGGCTTGAGTGCTAAAGATCAGTGACTTCAAAGAGCCCATGGTCGATCGGTCCTCCGCTGAAGGAATTCCGAGCCCGGCTTGCCCAATTGAATTGCCGCGCAAGAGATTCTTGAGAGTTTGATTTTGGCAAACAGTGCTCCCGAAAAAAATCGTGAGATGGGCCGCCAACATTTGAAAACGCTCTCCGTTGTTGTCTCTGGGAAGCTAGGCAGGCTCGCACGACTAGGTCTATGTGCGCTGCTTTAAGGAAGGACAATGTCGTTGACAAAAGCCGTTTCGTGAAGAGCCTGAACATTTTCTTCTCTCCATCCGAGCAGTCTTCCAGGAGAAGTTGGCGAGCTCTTCGAACTCTTCTCCGGCGGATTGGCTGGTTGCAACAAATGGAAATGAGGGTCCGATGCGATCCCTTGCCTCTCTGCCGCCGACCGATTCGACCGGTCATTGGTAGTTTTACCAGTTCACTGACTCCTCCTTTGCTTACTACACTGCTGGAAGCTCCAGCGTCCGCGGGACGTTTCGACTCGTGGGAGCTCCCGGAGCGAGCGGGGATCGTCCAAGCGAATTCATAGAGAGCTGGATGACCTTCGTAAACGTGCAAGAGGGGACTTGAAAACCAGGTTCCTGCTGGGGAGGGCGAGATGCAACGCATTGACAGGGTTGTTCTGGTGCTGCTGTGGACGGGACTGACGGCAGGGTTCTGTATAGCGCAGACGCAGCAACCGGAACCGGCCGCAAATGTTATCAGCGGCACGGTCGCGGCGATCGGTTATCCAGTCGGTGGAGGGGGCACCAAAGTGAACATGGTGGGTACGGCCGCCGCTTCCCAAGCGAGTGGCGAAGCCAAGGTGGACGCTAAGGCGGGCGGTAGTGCAATCGCGCTAAAGGTTGCGGGTATACCGCAACCCACGGCGCTCGGCGCCGAGTTTCTGACCTATGTGTTGTGGACCGTGACGCCGGACGGAACCACCACAAATCTTGGGGAGATTCCTATCGACAAGAACGGCCAAGGGAAACTGGACGCAAATGCGCAGTCGCAAACCTTTGCATTAATTGTGACTGCGGAACCGTACTATGCAGTACGCATCCCGAGTGAACTCATCGTACTGACGAACGAGACGCGCAAAAATACCAAGGGCAAAATCTATCCTGACAACAGTTACAAGCTGATGAAGCGTAGTGAATATTCCAAGCTCGGAAACCCTCTGGCCCTGACACCGGATTTGAAGAAGGTTCCGCTCGCTATATACGAAGCGCGAAACGCCGTGGACATCGCGAAGTCGCGGGGGGCCGAGCAGTATGCTCCGGAGATTTTCTCGAAGGCGCAATCCAGCTTGCAGATGGCCGAAAATGCGCTTACTCAGGACTCCGGTAAGAATCAGTTGATCTCGACGGCTCGCCAGACGATCCAGTTTGCGGAGGACGCTCGAGCCTTGGCAGTCCAACGAGAAACAGCAGAACGCATTCAGAAAGAAAAGGAAGACGCGGCGGCAGCGGCGGCGGCACAGGCGAAAGCAGAAGCAGACGCGCGGGCAGCTGCCGAAGCGCAGCGCCAGGCAGAATTGACCGCAGCAAAAGAGGCGCAAATGAAGGCGGAAGCTGCGGCCCAGGCCGCGCAAGCATCGGTCCAACAAGCGGCTTTGAAAGCCAAGGAACAAGCGGCCAGGGACGAGGCGGCGCGTGCGACAGCGGCGACAGCGGCGTTACGTGCACAACTCTTGCAGCAACTCAACGACGTGTTGCAGACGACAGATACCCCGCGGGGCTTGGTTGTAAACATGGCCGATGTGCTGTTCCAGACGGGAAAGTACGAGTTGAGCAGCGACGCGCAGCTGAAGCTCGCCAAGCTTTCCGGCATTATTCAAGCGCATCCGGGACTGAATCTAACCATTGAAGGCTACACGGACACGACGGGAACAGCCGACTTCAACATGACACTTTCACAGCAACGAGCGGATACGGTACGGCAGTTCCTGGTTACGCAAGGATTGTCACCCGACAGCATCACATCCAAGGGGTTGGGTGAAGCCGATCCAATCGCGGACAACAGCACCGCCGCAGGCCGCAAGCTCAATCGGCGCGTAGAGATCATCGTCAGCGGCGAAGTGATCGGCGTGCAAATAAGCAAGTGAAGGGAAGCGAAATACCGTCTGACCGCCTGAGGCGGCAAGCGCAAGCTTCGGCGGCCGGTCGCCGCCCTGGGGTTCGTCTGAAGTGATTTGCGTGCGCGACAAAGAAGGGATGATGGACAGCCTCGCGAAGCAACTTTCCTGATCGGATGCGTAGGCGGGTAACATAGCTGCGGCGGCAAACCTGTCTCCGAGCAATCCGATCGAGTCGGTTTTTTCAACGCTTGAGGCGGCCGCTTCATCTGCGGGCTGGTGGAAAATCTATTGTGCATCTCTCAACCGTGCCGATGGATGCCCAGGGGCGGCTATTGCAGTGAGCTTGAAAACGTATCAGCTTGCTCAAATCTCTGACGACGAGACGGAACGAGGTGTGCCGTGAGGGCGGCGCTCTCCCCCGAAGCCCTCGACGTGCTGTTCCTCCGCGCTCGCACGCACCGCACGTGGCTCGACCACCCAGTCTCTGACGACATACTGCGTCAACTTTATGGTCTGCTCAGGATGGGGCCGACCAGCACGAACTGCTGTCCCGGCCGTTTCGTCTTTGTCCGTTCGAAGGAAGCGAAACAACGGCTCACGCCCGCGCTTAATTCGAAGAATATCGACCGGACCATCACCGCACCGGTAACCGTGATCGTGGCCACCGATACGCGATACCACGAGCGCCTGCCTAAGTTGTGGCCTCACGACGATGCTGCCCGTTTAAAGATCGTCAACGACGTTGCGTTTGGGGAGACGAAGGCGTTCCGCAATGCCACATTGCAGGGCGGCTATTTGATTATCGCGGCCCGTGCTCTGGGATTAGACTGTGGACCGCTCTCGGGCTTCAATAATTCGAAAGTCGACGCGGCGTTCTTTTCTGATGGCCGTTGGAAGTCGAACTTTCTCTGCAACCTCGGGTATGGCGATGAGGCGAAACTCCACCCTCGCGGTCCGCGGCTCGACTTTGACGACGTCTGTATCATCGAATAGCGCGTGACACTGAATTCTTCAAAGGTAATTCCGCTTCAGCAACTCCGACACCAAACTCGAAGCGTTAGGGCTGCTTCCGTTTCAAGGCGCGCAAGGCAGACAACGCGTCATCCATTGATCTTCGCTCTTCGCGAGTAATTCGGGCCTCAGATGAAGTACGTGCACTAATGGCGTCCTCAGCCGCTTTCACCCGAGCCTCAAGTTGTTTCGGATTAAGCTCAAGAATCGCCGCTTTATATAAGGCTCGCCACTGACTTTCGACCATCTTGGGGCTCCTGGGGCGGCAAGTAGGCTCTTACTGTTTAGAGTTCTGAACCAAATTGACAAAACCGACGGTGCTGCACTAATTGCGAAAGCAAGAGCATCCCAGGCAGGAATGACTATGTCGTTGCGCCAGAACAACCTTGAACTTGCGTAAGCGCAATCCCGAACTGCACCACCAGCAAATTGAAACGCGCACTTGGAGTTTTCGCCCGATCGCTTGGGCAAGAGCATGTAGCCATTCAGCAGCCGGCTGGCTAACTGACAAACTGCTTTCCCGATATAACGGCTTCCACAGCAGCTAAAAGATGGCCTTCAGCGCTTGTTTTAAAAACGTAACCCTCTGCGCCCAAGGTAAGAGCCGCTTGCACTATGTCAATCGACGTTTCTTGGGTCAGGAAGATGATTTTAGATTCCGGGACAAGTTTGCGGATTTGTCTGGCGGCTGCGATTCCGTTCAGACCCGGGAGGCCGATGTCCAACAAGATCAAATCCGGTTTCAGTTCTAGCGCTTTCCGAACTGCTTCAAGTCCGTCCGATGCAAAGTCAACGACGAGCAAGCTTGGATTTTCCCGCAGCTTTCGGAGGACGTAGTTCCTCCAAGCGGCAAAATCGTCGACAACGAGAACGCGGACAAATGAGGGATTGCTAATGGCTTTCTCCTGCTTGGAGCTCAAGAATCACGCGGACAGAAAGGTGGCGATGAACATATCGCGCCCGCAAAGCATCGCATGACGGATGGAAACTGTCGTTGCTCTGAAGCAATCTGCAACCTGCTCTCGGACAACTACGGAAGGCGAACGTGTAAATAGGAGAAGACGAACGGAGTGACGATCAGATTTCGTGCAACAAAAGTCCTGCGGGGTGGCGTAGCAAGATTTTACCGCGACTTTTTTTCACTACACTGCGGCGCTGCCACGCGCCGAGTAGACGACTGGCGGTGAAAGGTGTCACGTTTGCGGTATTGGCCAATTCCTCGTTGGTGACATCGAGTTCGACGCCACCCGGCACTTTTTGCCCGATCACCCCGGCCAGGCTATTCAGAACACCCGCTAATCTCTGTTCAGCAGAGTGGCAGGTCAGCGCGACATGGGCAGCAAGATACCAGGCTAGATAGTCCGAGGCGGTCAACAACGCATTCTCCAGCAGGACTGGATATTGCACCGCAAAATCTCGGATGGTGGCTCGGTCCCAGACTAACAGGGCGCACTCTCTTACCGTTTCCGAGCCGAGAAGGTACGAGGCCGGTTTCGTCAGCAGCGCCTTTCCGCCGATGAGCTCTCCCGGCCCGAGCCAGTGAAGGAGGATGTGCCGCCCTCCATGCTCGTCAAAGAAGTATCTGGCGCGACCGTTGGTAAGCAAGAACAGATGGTCGGCAGGGTGCCCTTGGTTAGTAATTACAGAATTGGCGGCGAACCGACGAGGCTTTGCAGCGGCTAGGATTCTCTTGCGGTCTTGCGGGGCTAGACCATCGAAAAAATCCGATTTCCAATTCGCGGATAGGGCAGCAATTCCCGAGGAAGCCATAGGTACTTCTCCCTGAGGTGGAACTAGACTGATCTCTGAGTGTCCGGGAGGCTTGCTTCTCTCTTCAAATAGTCTGCCGCGTTGCCGACAATGAGTGCGATGATCCCACCTACGGCCTCCGATCCGCCCATTATCTAGTCTTGTTGGCAGGTTCTTACCAGCCGCCTCGCCCGTGGCGTACTGTCAAAACTAACACTGTCAGTTCTTACAATTCCGCATCTCCGAGCTAATTGCTAAAAGGACGATGACGGAGATGGCTTCGGAACGCGAAGGTTTGGCCCGCCGGGGCGAAATTTGCACGTGGAGGCAGAGATGCAAAATCAGCGCGCTACCAGGACGATTCTAAGAAACAACAGGCCTGTCGATCCTCAACCACAAGATTGCCGGGCAGTTCATGGTGCACGACTTCCGCATTTGCCACTTTTGGGCCTGCTGACTATTTGCAGCCTCGTTCTCGGCTTCACGGTGCGCGCGCAGGATTCCTCTAACCAGCAGCAAGCGCCAGGTGGGAGAGAGGTATCCGGGTTCTTGGGTGACTACTCCAGCCTGGTTCCCGATGCGAAGAATGGTGACTTGCTCCTCTATGAGAAGGACGCGGACGCCCTGAAGAAATACAATAAGTTTATTTTTGATCCCGTTACGATCTATCTGCTTCCCGAAGCTCAAGCGCGTGGTTTCGATCCCGACGACATGGAACGCCTGGCCAAGTATTTCCATGACGCCGTCACGGATGAACTCGCGAAATCCGGACGCTATCAAATCGTAACCGAACCGGGGCCGGATGTACTTGAATTGAACGTAGCCATCACGAACGTGGAACCCACGGGCGGCAAGAAGAACGCAGCCGTGAAGGGAGCCGCAACCGCTGCTTCCATGGCGGTGGCACCCGGCGCCAGCCTGGCGGTGCCCAGGCTCAGTGTTGGCAAGGTCGGTATCGAAGGGGAAATGCTCGATTCAACGTCCGGCGATCGGTTGGTAGCGTTCGTGACCAGTAAAGGAGGCCGGAGGTGGTTCGCCGGATTTAACGCATATAAGAAGTGGGGGGATATTGAGGCCGCATTTCGGTCCTGGGCAAAGGAATTTCGCGAGCGCTTAGACGAGGTGCACGGAGCGTAGCCGCGATAATCGAATGGGCCCTAAAGTTTCCGCGGTATTATTTGCCGCCGGTTTGTTCTTGGGTATGCTGCTCCTGTTCGAAGTTGGCCGCGACCGGCCGAAAGGAGTGGCCGTGGCGGGACCAAAAAATTCTAGGATCACTCCCCGTCTCGTCGTTCTTCTAAGCTGCGACCAGCATGTTCTATCCGTTGCTCTCTCATCAAAATCATCAGAATCGAAGATTGGGAGTTCCACTCTCTCCGCACGCGCCGTGTTCCTTCGCGGACTCGCTGCGAACTAGTCACCGGATCGCTAGAAAATTATCTTTGCCGCGAGCTGCATGTTGAATGGCTCGCCGGGGCCGATGCCTGGGCCGCCGAAAAAGTCGCCGATCGTGTCAGTGACGTAGCCGGTAGTTCCTACCGGCGTGCGCAACCCAGAACGTCCCGGCGGGCCGTTTATGGGATTACTGTGGCAAGCCAAGGCAACGGAGCAGATTCCTTGGAACACGGGTCCGAACATAAGCCGTCGAACTCGGGCCTATCCTCCAGAGCCTGCCGTTATGATCGTCAGCTGAAACGGGACTTTACTTCGATAAGAAATTAGCGCAATTTGGGTAGTCTTGAACGACCGCCCAGATTGAAGGACGTGCATGCCATCCCTGTTCACCAATCACCGGCAATTCGGCGCGATTTCTATCGTGGACCTGCGCGGAAGTCTTGGTCTAGGAGAAGGCAGTCTGACTCTTCGTCGTACCATTCGTGACTTAGTCGAAAGTGGGCGGATAAAAATCATCCTCAATTTCCGTGAAGTAGATTTCATAGACAGTGCTGGGGTTGGGGAACTGGCTGGCGCGTACATGCCGGTAAAGTCCATTGGTGGCGAATTGAAGTTTTTGAATCCGACGAAAAAGGTTCACGGAGTGTTACAAGTCACTCAGCTGGACAAGGTTTTCGAGGTGTATACAGACGAGCAAACAGCGATCCGGAGTTTTTCCTGAATTCCCAGAACCTACGCGGTACGTTCTCTCTTGTTAATTTGGGCGTCAGATCAGGAACTCTGGAAGTCGATCACTAACAGAGTGATGTCATCCTCTTGTCCGTCCCCCTTGCGATTGTTTGACCAGCCCTTCAGCTCATCAAGCATCAAGTCGGCAAAATTGTCTGCTTTGAGATTATGGTTAGACTCCAAAAACACTTTGAACAGGTCTGGCCCAAATTCTTCCTTAGACGGGCTGCGGGTTTCCAGTATCCCGTCCGTGTAAAGCACCGCCTTGTCGCCTGGTTCCACGCGTACCTCAACAACGGAGTAAGGTGCACCTGGGAAAAAGCCGAGCAGAAGACCATTCTCCAACACCGATGAGGTCCGCTCTGTTGACTTGTGCCACAGTAAAAGTGGGGGGTGCCCCGCACCCGCATACTTTATGCAGTTCTTTTCCATGTCCACGAATACGTAGGCCGCGGTCACAAAATGATGTTTGAAAATTCCGCACAACGATCGGTTTAGTCCAGACAAAACCCGGGCAGGATCACGTGCGTGCGGGGATTGTGCGGCCAGGGCAACTTTTAGCATGGATGCGATAAGAGCCGCAGGCAGGCCGTGCCCGGAAACGTCGGCCACCAGGATACCTACGCGTTTCTCGTCCACGATGACGAAGTCGTAGAAATCACCCGCCACCAAGCTCATTGGAATGTAGCGCGCGGCGATCTCTAAGCCTCTGATCTTGGGAATCTCGTGCGGCAGGATAGACAACTGGATATCTCGCGCCATCTCCAGTTCATTGTTCAGATCCAGGAGTTGGCGGGCCAGTTGTTCGCGCGCTTCGCGAAGCACGAGATGGGTGTGGACTCGCGCTTTGACCACAGCGGGTGAGAACGGTTTGTGGATATAGTCCACAGCTCCAACCTCGAATCCCCTGGTTTCGTCCTCGGCTTCTGTCTTGCCGGTCAGGAAGATCACCGGTATATCCCTGATCTCTGGGGTGGCTTTCAATATGCCGCAGACTTCATATCCATCCATCTCGGGCATGGTGACGTCCAGAAGGATCAGGTCGGGAAGCGGCTTGGCTTTCACGAGGTCCAAAGCCTTTGCGCCGCTCGTGGCAATTCGGATCTTGAATTCTTCCTTCAAAATTGAACTCACCACCTGAAGGTTGACTGGCGCGTCATCGACCACGAGGATCAGCTTTTTCTTTGCGGCGATCATTCTGTGTGCTCACGATCAGCGTATTCCGTTGCGATCTCATCCAACTTCAGGAGCGCACCTTCAAAATCGAACGCGTTGATGGATGTTCGGAGAGCATTCAGTCGAGCTGTTGCGCAGTGGTCCGCTAGCGCAGCCTCCAATCCAACAAAAGCATCTAGAGCGTCGACGTCGCTTGACTCAAGGAGGGCGCGGAGGTGTGCGATTGCCGCTAGTAGTACTCGCGGATCGCAGCCCTGCGCGCCTCCTACCGACGCACGATTTAGATCGCGCATTGCAGACCGAATGGCGTGAATCTGACGGCTCAACACGAGTGTGAATTCTTCAACCAGCACGGGGACGGCTGGATCCATTTGGCGAATGGCTCGCTCCAGTTTCCCGGCGACAGTGAAGAGGTTTCCCATTCCGAAATTTCCCGCGACGCCTTTTACTGTATGGGCGATTCGCTCTACCAGAGGGATGTCCCCACTGCGGATTGCGGTCAGGATCTGCGAATCCACGCGGGCTTGGCTGGCAGCGAACTGCAGAAGCAGATCACGGTAAAGCTTTTTGTTCCCGTTAACACGCGTGAGGCCATCGACCAGGTCAACGCCATCAATCTCAGGCAGAATCACATCGCCGACTGGAGCCATCGGTTTGCGTCCGACCGCGCTAGCCTGCGCTCGGGGCTTCACCCAACGCATCAGCGTGGCAAACAGCGCATCGGGATCAATGGGCTTGCCCAGGTGCTCATTCATGCCCGTCTCGAGGCAGCGCTGCCGCTCGTCCACCAGCGCATGCGCGGTCATCGCGATGATTGGTAGTTCACGTGTTCGAGGGTCGGCCCGAATAAGCGTGGTGGCGGTGTAGCCATCCATTTCAGGCATTTGCAGATCCATGAAAACGATGTCAAACGGTGGTGGCTCATCGCCTTCTGTCAGGATTCTTACAGCTTCGGCGCCGTGATTGGCGATTCTCACGGTGGCCCCGGCGCTCTCGAGAAGTTCGGTCGCCACTTGTTGATTCATCTCGTTGTCTTCGACCAGCAGAATGCGGACACCCCTGGCGTCGTGAGGAATTGCCGTGGATTTCGTGATGTGTGTCACGTCGGTCTCGCGGTCAACATCGCCAAATAACTCTACTAGTGTGTCGTAAAGCGCCGAGGCTGTGATCGGCTTCAGCAGATACCCATCAATTCCTGCCTCTCCGGCTTGTGCGTAGATATCGTCCCGGCCGAATGCAGTGACCATAACGAGCTTGGGAATATGCTTCAGACGGTCGCCACGCTTAATGATATTGCTCGCCTCCAAGCCATTCAATCCTGGCATCTGCCAGTCCACCATGACGAGCTGATAGGGATCCTGCTCATCGGCGGCAGCGAGTTCGCGGATCGCGTCTTCGCCGGAGGAAGCTGATGTAACCCTGAGCGCGAGTCCTTTTAGAAAATCTGTGAGGATGTCCCGGGCATGCTGATTGTCATCTACAACAAGGACGCGGATCCCCGCGATGTCCGGGATCAGGGTTCTGCGTTTTACGTCCGGCGATCCGATGCCGAACCACGCCGTGAAATAAAACGTGCTGCCGGCGCCATAGCTGCTATCGACCCAGATGTTGCCACCCATCATTTCGATCAATCTTTTGGATATCGAGAGCCCAAGGCCCGTACCCCCGTACACTCTGGTGGTGGAACTGTCGGCTTGACTGAACGCCTGGAATAGCCGAGCCGACTGCTGGGGCGTCATGCCGACCCCCGTGTCACGCACCGAAAACTTTAAATTCACTCTGCCCAGAACTTTTTCCAATAACGCGATCGTCAGGACAATCTCGCCTTTTTCGGTGAACTTCACGGCATTGCTGACAAGATTGATCAGGATTTGACCTAGCCGGAGGGGATCGCCGACGAGGTTCGGAGGGATATCCTGAGGGGAAGCGACGAGGAACTCCAGGTTCTTGTCGTGAACTTTCTGACAAACCATGCTGGAGACGTTCCCAATTACTTCTTCGAGACGGAAATCGGTCTTCTCCATATCGAGCTTGCCGGCTTCGATTTTGGAGAAATCGAGGATATCGTTGATGATGGCGAGTAGGGACTGGGCGGCGGCCTTAGCCTTCGTCAGATAGTCGCGCTGCTTGGACGTCAAGTCTGTTTTTAGCGCCAGATGCGTCATGCCGAGAATGGCGTTCATCGGCGTGCGAATTTCATGGCTCATGTTGGCAAGGAAATTGGACTTGGCCTTAGTGGCCGCCTCGGCTGCCTTTTTCGCAGTCGAGAGTTCCATTTCCAGTCGCTTGAATTCTGTAATATCCTGTGAGACGCCATACATATCGGTTGGCTTTCCGTCGGTGCCTTTCAAAAGGTGCCCTAGCGCATGGACCCAGACGACGCGTCCATCGATAGGACGTTTATACCCGAAGACAGTGTCGTACGTGGCAGTGCCTTCCAACGCGGCGTTAAAGGCCTTCCGCGCAGCCTTACCGGCGGCTTCGTCCGCCTCTTCGGCGTGGGCAAACATGTCGTCGAGGCGGTAACGGTGTTCTGGGCTCGGGATATCTCCAAAAACTGAAACCCTACGTGGTGAGGAGTTGTACCATCCAGAGCCGTCGAGCGGAACATGCCAGTAGCCGGCCTTGGTCAGTTCCAGAGCAGTTTCCGCGAGGAAGTTTGCGCGGCGGAGTTCTTCATCGCGTTTTCGGATAAGATCTTCCGCTGCCTTGCGCTCCGTAATGTCCTCTGTCAAGGCAACGACATATTCTGGCTTGCCTTCGGCGTCGCGAAGCAAGGTGAACCTGCCATTTGCGAAGACAACGCTACCATCGCGGGCAATGAAGCGCTGTTCATAGGCATCCTTTTCACGCTTCCCCTGCAGAAGTGCAGCGTAGCGTTCCGCGCAGGAGACACGGTCGTCCGGATGCGTAATTTCATCCCATTTTTCCAGGTAACTTAGTTCACCTTCGCCGTAGCCCAACATTTCACTCATGGCCCGGTTGGAATAGTGTTCGCGACGATCAATACCAAACACGCTGATCCCGATCTGCGCATTCTCGAAAATCGAGCGGAAGAGTTGTTCGTTTGACCGCAGGCCTCTCTTCGCAAGTTTGCGCATAGATTCCCCCTCAAGCCCGGCAAGCAGAAGAGCAACGTTGCGCTCATGGCCGATTTTCCGCTATTGGTAGTTATGACGAGGTCTGGCCGTCAATCCTCATGGCGACGATCCTGGAGAAGTATCCATAAAAACTCGGCAACCGAGCTCTTGACGGATCTCGGGCACTCGTAACTAGATGTCCGGTGATGCGACGATATTCAAGGTCGAGCTGACCGTGAATTAATCGATCCCAACTCCTTCCATGCGTGGCGGCCGCGCCGTGCTGCTTTCGGCGAACTGGTGATGATGGACAGCTCGCCGTTCCGCTGGCTGGAAGATCGCGGCCCGGCCTGCCCCTTGATTGCCCTGATCGATCGGCAAGTCCTTCCGGCCTACGGCCCGCAGGTCTGATTCACACGTATCAGGCGTTAGACCCGAGGCCCCTGAGTTTAGCGCTGTTGCCTGCACTCGGACTCTGAACACAGCGTGGCAGGCGGAATCTCAAGCTCACGAATGATGTAATCATCGGTGGGCGACGGCCGGC
Organism: uncultured Acidobacteriota bacterium; assembly: GCA_963795005.1. Lineage (GTDB taxonomy): Bacteria > Acidobacteriota > Terriglobia > Acidiferrales > UBA7541 > Palsa-295. The sequence goes on from CAWCGE010000014.1 coordinate 62,676, forward strand.
GACAGACTGGCCCAAATTGCCAAGAACTGCAGCGCGCCAAACAGCAGAGCTACAGCCCCTGCCGAGAACGGGCGCGCCGCCGTACGCCAGTGAAGAGCCGCGAAGAATCCACCTGCGGAAACGGCTCCAACGATAACCGTCATGGCTATGTCGATCGGCGAAAAGCGTCCCAACGCAACGTAGACCCACGCGATTCCGAAGAGCCAGATGAGTATCATGCTTGCCAGCCAGATAATGAGACAGGGCAGCGCCGACCACTTAGCGAATTCACTTCCGCGAAAGCCCAGCGCGATTGGAACCCAGAGTGGCAACGTCTGCACGATTGGGCGCAGCACTCCGTGGTTCACCACACCCACGACATAAAGCGCTAGCAAAATGGCAAGGCAGCAGAATGCCAGCCACTTCGATTCCTTGGGCATCCGCCTATCATGCCAGACGGAAAACACCGTTGCGACTGGTTTAGAATCGGAACGAGTCACGACACACCTGAGTCGGGCCCAACCCATTGAACGGAACACGAATCGGTGCGCCCACACATCTTGCGTTCCGTGCAATCTCGAATCACCGGGATTCGGACCCAGGACGCTCTCGCAGCAGCCAATGCCAAACGGTCACTACAGTGGACACCGCTACGATCAATTCTGCCCAAATAAAGATGACATAGTCGCTGAACGCCCCGACGGATGGCACTCCAGGCTGCACGTTCCGCAACGCCGGTAAGCCAAAAATCAGCGATATAGACAATGATAACGGCACAAGATCCGACTCCCCGCTTGCCGCTCTAACGTGCAGCACCATGGCCAGCACGCTGACGGCAAGGCCTATCATCATCGCATTGATCAGGATCGTCACAGCGATCAGGTTGTCTGCACGCCGTAAGTTTAAACCGATGCCAACCACCTGCGTGGTCGCGTTACGCGCGACGCTTCCTTGAAACTTGATACCCCGAATGGCTGCCGACACGTTAAGAGACAGAGGAATCGGCGTGTTGCGTTGCAAGGTGACCGCGCCGATTGCGAGTTGGTTGGATTGGACAGGTTCTTGAGGTTGGCCCTCAGGCGCCTTGGAAACCTGTGTTTTATTTACTGCCGGCGGCGCCGTTATCAAGAACCACATCGTTGTTTCATAACGGTCGAACGGATATTTGTTGAAGTCACCGTTCAGAGGAAAGACTGCCTGGATGAGGTGCGTCCTTTTCCCTCGTGGGAAATCGAACTGCTGCGCGTCGCCCACGTTGTTGATCAGTAGCGTTAGGTCCACTGCGGGGGTTACCTCATCCCGCGCGATACTCCCGGCGAACCGGAAATCCAATTGTGCAGTTAATTCCTGTGCCGCGGGATCCACGTTGGTCACTAGCACCGATACAGCTACGCGATCGTGCGCCGGCGTTTCATCGCGAAGCTGCAACACCCTTCGCGTACTCTCAGTAGTTCCGCGTACTAGCACGGTAATGTAGATCGCCAGGATGCCCACGACCATGGCGACCTTCAGGCTTCCGGCCTTTTTCCACATGGTTGTCCCCGTTTCGCGCGGCCTCGTATCAAAGTCTCCCTTATAACGCCATTCCGTGACCTCCGTAACTGTAAGAAGTGACAACCGATGAAGAGAAAAATATTGGCGTTCGGCGCTGGGTGCTTCCGCGATAGAAGATGGCCAGTGTCACAGATCGTTAATTTTGACAATTACATGTAAGACTTTCCTCGCGCAACCTTCCCGTACGGGGACGCGCCTATTCGCCCTTGCCTTCTACTCCGGCGAGTAACCGAAGGCGAGCCACCGGACCGTTGACAGGCAGGCGATGACTTCCAGCCGTCGCCGGGCGATTCATCGGACTGCAGAAACGGGGTCCATGAAAAGAAATGCGTTGCGACCAGTCGCCTTGGTTGTCCGGTCCGCTCTTGCGGTGAGCCTGTTCTCGCTCGTTGTGCCACCTCTCACGCAAGCCACCCCGCAGCAAAACTCCCACATGCGTCACGCGGACGGCTCGGAACTCTGTACAGCCCGATGCAGTCCGCGCACGAGTAACATTCGGTGCTGCTGAAGCTCTCGGGGTAGCGCCGACGAGAAGGTGGCGGGGATGCAAGCAATCGAATTAAGCCGCGCTCCGGAGACCGAGTACCGCTTGATCGATACGAAGACGGCCTCGGCTGATGAACTCCCCGAGTTCCAGCACCGACGAATCATAGCTAGCTAGCGCGTCATTCACGCGCCACGCTGCCTATAGCTCGGCGTCGCAAAATTGAGTGTATCCGACCACATGTGACGTACGCGGCTGGAGTGTCGTCAGCCCGCAACTTCGTTACCAAGGTGTTGTGCTTCTAGGTTACAGCGACCAAACCTGCGCCAATGGGATGGAACCGGTTACTGCTATCTGTAAATGGCAGGTCGCAGCTGATGTTCGAACTTGGACACCGCGTCGCCCAGGGTCATGTCCGACATGCGGTTACCTTGAAGTTAGCGTCGCGCTCCCAAGCAGGCTGCGTGGCCCCAAAATGGTTTTTCGCACAGCACCCGTTCGAACCGCCTCACAAGATAAACGGATTGTAAGACGGAATCCAAAATGTATGGCCAAAGCGCCTTTCATCAGTGCCGCGCCGGAATTCAGACTGTGAATTTGGTTGCGCGGCTTAACAGACAACTCACAGAGCCGCTCTGCCCATGACCTGTCACTTTTGACAATTCACAGGGTCCTGAACTTTCACTATATCTCCGGCACGAAGGCGTCATGGGACCCGGACGGAGCTCCAAGCCTCAAGGTAACGGAGGCGCCCGCCACGTTTCTTCGGAAGCTCGTCCGGGTCCTCCTCCGATGTCGCCTTCGGATTCTGGCCTGTGACCGGTGACAGTTTCGCTCAATCGAGAATGGAAGGATACCGTTTCAAGGGACAGCGACGCTTGGAGTTTGCGGGGCTTGTACCCGTTGACCCTGTAGAATATCTCGCCTATATCGGCTCCAAGGAGTATACTCTGCGGCTAGAGTTTGGGGGCAAGGCGTAACCCAGGTTCTTTCAAGTCGAATCGGCGATTCCGGTCGTCGGCAACTCGTCACATCTTAAAGATCACATCTCAAACACACTGAAGGCAAGAACAAACGCGGTGGTGGGAGTCTTCACCAAAGGCATCTTCATCTGAGTCCGGTCGCGGTGGTTGCGTTTGTCAGCGGTGAGCATTCTTTCCACCGCGTCCTACAAGCGGAGTTAAGTAATGGAAATTACCACCAGGCGCCCCTCGTGGAGCATTCCGGATCTGAGTTCAATGTTCCGCGCACTTTTTTTGGTGTGCCTCGTTGCTATACTGTCTTATTTCGCTTCGCAACTGGGCGGCGCATTGGTGCTCCACCCTCAAATGCTCTCACCGCTTTGGCCGGGCTGCGCAATTCTAGTAGCAGTGTTGTTGCTGACGCCGCGCAGGATTTGGCCGATACTCATCGCGACAGCTCTCGCGACGTTTGCTTTCTATGATCTGCGGTCAGGTGTGCCGGTCGGCTCGGTTCTCCGGCTGGTTCTGGCCGACCTGGTCGAAATCATAATCGCCGCTTCGCTCGTTAGCTACTTCTTCGACGGTGTTCTCCGACTGGACTCTATAAATGCTCTCGCTAAATATTCCCTCATCGCCGCAATTTTCGCTCCTGTTGTTGTGTCCTTTCTAGGAGGCCTTGCTTGGACTGGCAGCTATTGGATGAACTGGAGGGTCAGTTTTTTTTCGGAGGCGATAGCGTTCCTTACGCTCCCGCCTGCCATTGTGGGTTGGGCGAGCAAGGGACTACCCTGGTTGCAGAAATCCCGTGCATACTACCTCGAAGCGGCTGCGCTTCTTGCCGCGTTGACCCTTTTCGGATTTCTCATATTCGTCCTCCCCGGGACCAGCTCACCGCCGGCACTTCTTTATGCTCTTGTTCCGTTTCTGCTGTGGGCCGCTTTGCGTTTCGGATCAACGGGCGTCAGCACCGCGATGATCATTATCGCCGTACAGTCTATCTGGGGCGCCGTGCACGGCCACGGCCCGTTTACCGGACAAGTGCCACTCGATAACGTCTTGTCGCTACAATTATTTTTATTGTTCGCTACAGTACCTTTTATGGTCCTCGCTGTCTTGGTGGAGGAGCACAACAATTCCCAACGAGCGCTAAAGAAGTCTCAGGAGAAATTCTCCATAGCGTTCCAGGAATGCCCATCAGCGTTTGCCTTGACAAGAATAAGGGATAATCGCTACCTGGAAGTGAACGAGGCCTTTGAACATTTTACGGGCTACCGTCGCGACGAAATTATTGGACAAACACCCTTCGACATCCAGCTTTGGGAGAATCCTTCCCACCGGGCCGAACTCCTTACGAAACTTCGGAAAGAGGGTAAGCTTCGAAACGAAGAAGCTCGTTTCCGTACCAGAGAGGGCGGAATCCGCGTCGGCTTGGCATCGGCGGAATTGATCGAGATCGACGGGGAGCAATGCCTGCTTTCAGTCACTTCCGATATAACTGAGCTGAAGAAGGCTCAGGAACTGAGGTTTCGGCATGCTGCGATAGTCGAATCCTCGGACGATGCCATCATCTCCAAGGATTTGGAGGGGAACATCGTAAGTTGGAACGCAGCAGCGCAGCATCTCTTTGGATATTCTGAATCGGAAATCGTCGGAACGCCAATTACAACGCTAATCCCGCATGAACTGCTGCAAGAATTGGACGTCCTTCGGCAACGCTTGCTGACCGGTGAGCGCGTTGAGCACTATGAAACTGTCCGCATCGCGAAAGATGGAAAGCCGATGCCCGTGTCATTGACCATGTCCCTGATAAGGGATGCGGCGGGCGCAATAAGCGGCTTTTCCACGATCATACGGGACATCACCGATCGTAAGCGAGCAGATCAGGAATTGCTCGAGAGCGAACAGCGTTTTCGACTGGTCGCAGACTCAGCTCCTGTATTGATCTGGATGTCTGGAGTGGACAAACTTTGTACTTTCTTCAATAAAAGTTGGCTGGATTTCACTGGTCGAACTCTCGAACAGGAGATGGGGGAAGGTTGGGCCTCGGGCGTGCATCCGGATGACCTGGAGCGTTGTCTCGGCATTTACTCGGGGGCGTTTGATGCCCGAGTTGACTTCGAGACGGAATACCGCCTGCGGCGCTCTGACGGAAAATACCGCTGGATTGTTGATTATGGCGTGCCGAGGTTTGAAGCGGATGGTACCTTCCGCGGCTATATCGGCTCCTGCATAGACATCACCGAGCGAAAGCTCACAGCAGAATCTCTCGAAGATCTGAGCGGGCGCTTGATCACCGCGCAAGAGGAAGAGCGCAGTCGCATCGCCAGAGAGCTCCACGACGACTTCAGCCAGCGATTGGCACTGCTGGGCATCGGACTTTCGCGGCTGTGGAAGAAGCGGCCCGAGTCTGCGGAAGAGGAGCGAGTCCTGGTTCGGGAATTGTGGAATCAAACCCAAGAGATATCTTCCGACGTTCATCGGCTTTCCCATCAACTTCATTCCAGCAAACTGCAGCACGTAGGCTTGGGGTCAGCTCTAATCGGACTTTGTGAAGAGATCAGCGAAAAGTGCGGGATTCAGGTCGAATTCGCTGACTGCGGTGTTCCTACGGACATTCCGAAGGATGTGGCGTTGTGTCTGTTCCGAGTTGCCCAGGAAGCGCTAAGCAACGTGGTGAAACACAGTCGAGCGCAGGAAGCCCGGGTCGAGCTTAGCGACGCAGGCAGCCGAATTCGCCTAAGGATCGTGGATGCAGGTTCGGGTTTTGATGTCGCTCTCGGGAGTACAGACGCGGGAATCGGGCTCGTCGGAATGCGCGAGCGGCTTCGACTGGTTGGAGGAAGGCTGTCCGTAAAATCCGCGTCCATGCAGGGGACAGAAATTCTCGCCGAAGTCCCTCTGTCACTTTCCTCTAATAAAGCGCTTGTAAGAATACTGACTGCGGGAGGAACAAAATCATGAAACGCCCACGCGTACTACTGGCAGATGACCATCAAATGTTGCTCGATGCCCTCAAGAGCCATTCTCGAACCTCGATGTGAAGTAGTCGGCACGGTGACCGATGGACGCTCACTTCTGGAAGTCGCCGACAATTTGCGACCCGACGTAATCGTGGTCGATATTGCCATGCCCCAGCTGAACGGCCTGGATGCTGGCCGGAAACTCAAACAGAAGATGCCCAGCGTCAAGCTAATCTTCATGACCATGAATGAGGACCCTTATCTGATCGGGGAGGCTTTTCGCGCTGGGGCATCAGCGTTTCTTCTAAAGCAAGCGGCAGGGTTCGAGTTGCTCGATGCGATTACGAAAGTGCTGAAAGGCGAAAAATATGTAACGCCGCGGGCTGCGACAGGTCTGACGAAAATCTCGTTGCGAGACCCAAAGTCCCGCGAACACGCCCCTGGACCCAGTGGACGCGAGCGGGAAGTTATTCAACTATTGGCGGAAGGCCATACCATGAAGGAAGCAGCCAACCTGTTGAAAATCACCACTCGGACTGTCGCTGCCCACAAATACCACGCAATGGAGCTCTTACAAATCAAGACCAACGCCGAACTCGTTCAGTATGCCATCAAGCACAGAATCATTTCTGTCTAACGAACACGCCCTTTCTATCCTACTGTTAATTTTGCCAATATCCCGCGGTTCGAATCGCGCCGATGATGGGTGTGGATGCCGGCCTCCACGCCAGGACGAACTCGAGCGCCGAGATTGATGGACCAGTCATCTTGCACCGACGCCCCCAACCCTTTGTGGAGGACCAGGTAGCAGCCTAGGGATGCATTCGAATGACTCGAAAGCGGGTGTTAGTAGCGGATGATCTCGCTCCCGTGCTGAGCACTGCGGCCGCCTTGTTGCGCGAATCATTCGATGTTGTCGGCACGGTTTCCGATGGAGGGGCGGCTCTGGAAGCGACGTTGAAGCTCAAACCGGACTTGGTAGTTCTGGACATCTCGATGCCGGTCATGAGTGGAATCGAAGTGGCAGAAGAGCTTAAGAGGCAAGGTAACAAAGCCAAGGTAGTGTTTCTCACAGTTCATGAAGACCGTGACATCCTGAGGACCTGCCGGGCCGCGGGGGGGCTGGGATACGTGATCAAGGTACTCATGGACACGGACTTGATTCCAGCGATGAATGAGGCGCTGTCTGGTCATATGTTTACGTCTCAATTTCCCTCCCAACAGGACATGCCTTAACCAGGGAGAGCCGTGCGTTAACGGAAGTAGCGGAAGTGATGCCGATCATGGTTGGGCACAACGAGGGCGTCATTTCTGACAATTGCTCCAAGCTACCCAGAGTCCTAGCGAGCGGCCGTTCGGTGAATTCATAATGGGAGGTAAAGCACTATGAAACTCGTAGGGGCAGTCTTGTTGGTTTCTGCATATCTGGGGCTGGCCTTCGCGCAAACCCAGACGCCACCGGCCAAAGACCCCAGCGCGGCGGAAGCTGTCAAGCAAATTGAACACGAGTGGGTTGATGCGGTCAAAGCTGGTGATACGGAGAAAGTTAGTCAGATCCTCGCTGACGATTGGATAGGTGTCGGATACGACGGCAGCAAGGAGACCAAGCAGAACCATCTAGCGGACATGAAATCCGGCAAATCAAAGCTCGAGTCCTTCGAATTCGGTCCCATGGATGTAAAAGTATTGGGAAGTGTTGCTGTCGTCCAGGGCAGCAACACCGAAAAGAGCACGACCGCCGACGGCAAAGACTCGACTGGGAAATATGCTTGGATGGATGTCTTTGTTAAGCGCGATGGCAAATGGGTCATCGTTCGCTCTCAAAGCACGGAGTCAACGATTCGAGAATGATTCCCAGGCAGTCTTCAAAAAAAAACGATTCTCAAAAGGAAATCCCATGAAAACACGGTTTCTCCTTGCTCTCTCTCTTCTGATTGGTTTCACCTTCACCGTTGCTTCTGCACAGGACGTTTACGTAACTTCGAGTCCCAGTGCGAATTTTTCCCAGTATCACACTTACGCCTGGGGACAACAGCAGAACCCCAACCAGATCGCTAATTCATTCCTGGCCCAAGAAGCGCAGACTCAGATTAACAATCAGCTGCAGGGCAAGGGCCTCAAGTTAGTTCAAGAAACTGAAAATCCCGATTTGATCGTGGTGGGCAGCGGCGGGATGAAGACGCAGACCTCCTACAACGCTTGGGGCATGCGCGGAATCGGCGGTGGAATGGGCACTATCACTGCTCAACAGAGCCTAACTGGCACCTTGATCGTGGATCTTTACGATGTGAAAGCCAAACAATTGGTCTGGCGCGGCGTTGCTCAAGGCACTTTAAACGAGAAAAACTCGCAGAAAAATATGCAGCTGGTGGACAAAGCAGTCGCCAAGATGTTCAAGAAATATCCTTCGTAGATACAAGGAAATTAGACCCATAACTTCGTTTCAGTCGCAACCTGGCAGTGATTGGCAACGGTGAACGCGTGCACGCTTCACGGCGCGTTTCAGAGAAAGAATAAAGTTCCCGCCCGAAGCTTGCTTCACCTGTGCCAATCAAGACCCCCTCGCTATATGGTAATTGTCCACGGGCGCCCCAGAGGGCAGTTCTCGGCACGCCGGCTCTGAATACCGCGCATCGATATTGTCATTTTTAACAGTTACAAGTCCGAAGCGATGAGGAGAGTATCTCTAAGTTTTCGCAACTGGTGCACCGACTGTTAAGCGAAAGAATCCGCCTTCTTGTTTTTGCGCCGAGCGGGTTCGACGAATTCTACGGAATCCTTTACCACCTCAACGCGATGGAGGAACCCTACGAAGCGGATTATCCGAAGGTTCCCGGGTTCAAGGAGCGCTTCGGCCCGCGAAACATCGTGGACGGCAAAGCCACAGACGTTGATGACCCGACCACGGATCCGCGCTGGGGCAAAGTCGGCAAGCAAACGATCGTGGACGGCGGCCCACTGCCTCCGCACCCGAACATGGACCCGGCCGCTAAGACCAACATGGAAGATATCGATGCTGAACTCGTCCGCCGTTCCAATGACTTCATGGATCGCTCCGTGAAGGCTGGCAAGCCGTTCTTTCTATGGCATAACTCCACCCGCACGCATGTCTGGACCCATCTCTCTCCGAAATGGCAGAACAAGAGCGGCTATGGTCTGTATGCCGATGCCATGATGGAACTGGATTGGGAGGTCGGTGAGATTCTCAAAAAGATTGATGACCTCGGCATCGCCGACAACACTATCGTGCTGTTCACCAGCGACAATGGCGCGGAGATCTTCAGCTGGCCGGATGGCGGCAACCACCCGTTCCGGGGCGAGAAGGGCACGGTTTTTGAGGGTGGATTCCGAGTTCCGATCTTGGTGAGGTGGCCCGGCGTCATTAAGCCAAACACCATCATCAACGACATGATGGCGCACGAGGACTGGATGCCAACGCTGCTGGCCGCCGCCGGTGAGCCGGACGTCAAAGAGAAGCTCCTAAAGGGCATGACCGTCGGGACCAAGACGTTTAAGAACCACCTCGACGGATACAACTTCCTGCCCTTCTTCAAGGGCGACGTCGCGGAAGGGCCGCGCCACGAATTCTTCTATTTCAGCGACAATGCGGACCTCATGGCTTTGCGTTACAACGACTGGAAGCTCAGCTTCAAAACGATCAAGGGCAACCTCTTCACTGGCACCGAGGAAACGACCAATGTTCCGCTGGTGACTAACCTGCGGCAGGACCCCTGGGAGCGCTACCAAGATGAGTCAATGCTGTATGGCAAATGGTGGGGTGACAAGTTGTGGACGTTGGTTCCCGCCGTGACCATTGTAGCCGGATTCCTTCAGACGTTTGAGGAGTACCCACCCAGCCAGAGGTCAGGATCGGTCAGTGTGACCCGCTTCCTCGAAGCCATCCAGTCGGGGTCCGCAGGTGCTGGCCATTAATAGAGAGCAAAGGCTGTTGCTTCGCTGGTGAATTCGCGGGCCGCCTCGTTGGAGCCAGGTTCGGGGTTCACAAATGAAATAGCAGCCGTAGGCGAAACCGCGTAACTCCCGGCAAGTCGCGGATGGCCGAGGCTGAGGTGGCGGCCAAAGGCCTCAGCAACTAACACCAATAACTTGCACGAGGGCGGCTCGCAACGGTCACCCTCCGAAAATGCCGCCAGCCGTTCTACAGCGCGTTCCTGATTCTGCAAAGGCCAAGAAATGAATTGCGTTCGTGGCCAATGGCTGATGGCAATACCTCTTTTTTTGGTGGTCTGTTTGCCTGTCCGCGCACAAACATCAACCACGGAGTTCCTGCCCGAAATTGACGCGAATTTTAGACTGAATTCTAACGTGCGGCTGATTTTTCAAGCAAAGCAGACGAGAGAAGGTGGCGATCCTACCCAAGCGGAGGTGGGACCCACTATAGAATTTTACCTGAAGCCCTTGCTCAAGCTGAAAAATGTCACACTTTTCGATCTGGACGATGCGAAATCCAGGCCGTTACTGCTGGCAGTCGGATACCGCGTCGTCCCGTCGCCGGGCAAGCCCACGATAAATCGGCTGGAACCCGTCCTCACATTTCATCTTCCAATGACGGCTCGGATACTGATTTCCGATAGAAACCGCGGCGATCTGGATTGGTCCAATGGCAAGTTCACTTGGCGCTATCGCAACCGGTTAACGGCCGAACGGCGCTTCACGATCAGCAACTACCATCCCGCGTTCTATGCCAGTGCCGAAGTCTTTTACCAGAGCAGATACACCAAATGGAGCTCCACCAATCTGTATGCAGGCTGCCTTTTACCGGCAGGCAAGCACGTCGAGTTCAATCCCTATTATGAGCACGAGAACAATACGGGCCCTCGTCCTAATCAACAAGTGAACGCTGTGGGACTCATCCTGAATCTTTTCTTCTAGGCCTTGCATCGGACGACCACGAATCGGTCGAGATTGTCACTTTTGACAATTTGATCCGCTGACGGCACAGGGCAGCATCGGCAAATCTTTGAGATTGCCGCCAGTGTCCAGCATGGGGCAGAAGAAGGAGCTTCTCTTGACGTCAAATCAGAAATTCACGTTATCTCGACTATTCTTAGGATTATTCCTGCTGGCTGGTGCTGGTCAATGCCGCGCTCAAATCGCCTCGCCCCCGCAAAACGCTTACCTTTTAAAGCCCGGAGAACTGAACGCAATTACCGTGCCGGATTCTGCGAGCACAGACCACGCAACGGCCGCGGATTCCTCAGCTTCTGTTGCTGCCCAGGCCGGTACGTCCTCCGACGATGACGGTTGGCATTTTGCTGTGAGCCCCTATCTTTGGTTTCCGGGCGCGCACGGAACAATTGGCGCGCGCGGCCGCGACGTCAGCTTTAAAGCAAGCCCAGGAGATCTTCTCTCGCATTTTCGTTTTGGGCTGATGGGGCTAGTAGAAGCTCGTTACAAGCGGTTGTTGCTGCCGCTCGACATCATGTGGATCCGGCTCGGAGATAACAAAGCGCTCCCGTTCCCGAACTTGATGGTCAACACGGCAAAACTCAAGGCGGATGAATTTATCCTGACTCCAAAAATCGGTTATCGGTTGATCGATGAGGAGAAGATCAAGGTCGACGCCCTTGTGGGATTCCGCTATTGGCACTTTGGGGAGAACCTGAAGTTTGTTCCCTCCAATTTCAATTTGAATTTCTCGAGCTCGCAGAATTGGGTGGATCCGATGGTCGGGGGCCGCATCACGGGAAACCTCTCCTCCAAAGTCGTGGTAGTTGTTGCGGGTGACGTCGGCGGCTGGGGTACGGGCTCACAACTGGATTATCAAGTGGCTGGCATTCTTGGTTACAGCATAAAACCTAATGTGACGCTACAGGCCGGTTATCGCTACCTATATGTGAACTATCGCAGCGGAGGCGCGATCATACAGCCCACCACCTCGGGCGTGCTGTTCGGCGCAACCTTTAACCTTAAATAGATTCTCGACGTTTTTTATCTTGCCATTGGAATGACAAATTCGTACTGCGACGGGAACTTCCTTTTCGTCCGCGTGTAGACCGTCTGAGCAAATGTTGACGTCATTCCATTCAAGAAACGATAAGAGATGGAGCTCCTTGCCCGAATCTTTTCAGCAAGACCTGTCAATCTTGACAATACACAGGAATCAATCCGAGTCGTAATCTTCTGTTGGCTAGGGAGGAGGACCCGGGCTGAGACTATTCCACGCTTCGCTCTAAGGAGAGGCGCCCTCAAGCCTTTCCAAAGACTCTTCTCCGGGTCCTCTAATAACCCAGGCTTGAGGGATTCTCGTGACGGTTTCCGCTGAATCTGTCAGAGGTGACGCCGTATGTGTGGGGCCGGGTGCTTGGCGGAGATTTCTATAAGTTGAGATGCGGTTCTTGATACAGCCACCTTCAGCACAGCGCAGGTCGCAATCCATGGCATCCAGGTAAATGTCTTTTCGACTCGCAACAACGTGGGCGGGCGCAATGAGAAAAGTGCTCGTTGTTTGCGTGCTGGTTCTAGCTTCGGCGACTGTCGTACATGGAACAGGTAAAGGGCGTCCTCGGCATGTACGTGCCGCCGGAGGCACAAAGAATGCAGCAGGCTTATCAGGCCGGCAATCTCTCATTGAATCCTGCAGGAGGTCTCCTGAACTTGATCTTCAGGAATTATGCCCAGCCCGGTGATCAAATGACCCTCACTTTCGACCCAGGCACGAAAAAGATCACGGCCTTGAGCGTCAACACGTATATGGGTGACGCGAAAGATGCGGTGACGTTGCAGGTTCAAATGGGCAGCTTGCCCGATGGCACTAGCTATGCGCAGCAGACGATCCTTGACGCCACCGCCAAACAGCTTGTCGTCACGACCACCAACTCCAATTACCAGAAACTGGGTGGGTAGTAGCTCCCGAGGTTGGGAGTATTTTTTGCCTGAAAGCTCTCATCCGGATTGGAGAGCCTGGGTGGTTCTGTCGGATTCCGACGACTGTTACTTCTGACAGTTACGCTCGGCCACCGCCAGGAACAGCATTAGTATGTCTGCGAAATTGCGGAGGCCACTATGGAAAGACGCAGCTCGCTCGTCGAAAAGTTCATCGTGATGATTCTCGCGGTTTGCATGAACATGAGTCTGGCCAACGGAGCCACGGCTTTCCCACAAGCGGGAAACTCATCCGCGATGACGCCGGATCAGCTTGATAAGCTCCTGGCCCCCATCGCGCTATACCCGGACGCCCTGCTCATGCAGGTCTTGGCGGCTTCCGTAAATTCGCAGGAAGTTTTGGATGGAGGCAACTGGCTGCTACAGAACAAAAGTCTCGAGGGAGATCAACTTGATAGCGCCGCAAAAGCGGCTGGATTCGGCCCCGCCATGATCGCGCTGTTTCATTTTCCCCAGGTGGTAGACATGATGTGCTCCGAACTCGACTGGACCAAGCAGCTGGGAGAAGCGTTCACCGCGAACCAGAGTGCAGTTCTTGATTCGGTACAGCGGCTTCGGCTGCAGGCGAAACAGGCCGGGAATTTGCAAACCACTCCGCAGCAAACCGTCGTAACTCAGCAGGCCAGCGGACAACAGGTAATCGTGATCCAGCCCACCAATCCCCAGGTCATCTATGTGCCGCAATACAATCCCGTACAAGTCTACGTTCCGCCCGCGCCGGCGCCGCAGAGCTCCGGGGTGAGTACCGAAACCGCGGTGGCGGGTGCACTCATTGCATTTGGAGTCGGCATGGCGGTCGGGTCCATGTTCAGCAGCAACAATTACTATTACTACCCGCGCTGGGGATACGGTGGCGGCGTGTACTATCGAGGCGGACCGTGGGTAGTCCATCACTACGTTTATCGTCCGGTGTACGGCCCAAGCTATCACCGCGCGACTTTGTACTCTCGCCCGCCGAACTACGCATACGCGTATAACCGACCGTATCCCGGAAATACTCACTACAATCCGAACAACTACTACAACAATTATCGCGGCAACACTAACAATCAAAACAAAAGCAACAACACCGTCAATCGGAACGTCAGTGGAAACAATGTGACGATCAACACGGGCAACCAAGTCAACAAGACCGGAAACACAGCTGCGAAGACCGGTAACGCGCAATCGAATCCGAGCTGGAAGGGCCAGACGACGTACAACGGCAGTAAGACAAATAACGCCAACGCAGCCACCAATGCCAACAGGAATCCCTCGACGGCCAACAATAGGGCCAACTATTCGAGTCAGGCACAAAATCAATCCGTGAAACCTGACCGTGGCTATTCCTCGGGCTCGACGCCGTCGTCCCCAGCGCGCTCCCCCTCTCAACCTGTCGCCCAAACGCGGCCCGCGGGAGCATTCGAAGGGGCGGGAAACACCGGACGATCAGAAAAAACGGCAAGCCAGCGTGGTGCGGCGAGCACGCAGGGGAGCAGAGGAAGAAAACAATGAGGACTCAGGTTTCCATTCGGATTCGGGTGCGAAGATTGCCACTCGTCGTGTTGCTGACTCTCTCGGGGCTTTTGACATCCGTACCTGCCGCTGCGCAAGCAGTCAACGGACAGAAAACTTTCTCTTCGCCTTTAGAGGCGGTGAAGAATCTCATGGAAGCGGCGCGCTCGGGTGATCCGGCGCAACTTGTTCCAATCATCGGTCCCCAGGCGGCGGACCTGATTTCCTCGGGCAATCTGGGCGCTGCCAAGCAAGTCCTCGCCAACTTCGTCACAGCCTATGACCAGAAGCATTCGATTTCCGCTGAAGCGCAGGGCTTCGAATTCTTACAAGTCGGGACGGGCGACTGGCCGTTCCCGTTTCCGATCGTGCGCGACGGCACGGTTTGGTATTTCGACATTGACCGCGGCAACGAGGAAATCCTCGACCGCCGAGTCGGCCGGAACGAACTTGGTGCCATCGCGGTGTGTGAAGGGTACGTGCAGAGTCAAAAGGATTACGCTTCGAAAGGACATGATGGCAACTCCAGCGGCATCTACGCGCAGCAATTTAACAGCGACCCAGGCAAACAAAACGGCCTCTACTGGCCCGTTTCGAAGGGTGAGCCCGAGAGCCCGATGGGACCGTTGGTCGCAAGCGCCGCCTTGGAAAAATCCCTGCAGCAATCGGCGGGGGACTCACTCCCTTATTACGGCTATTTTTACAGAATAGTCGTTGCACAAGGGCCAGACGCTGCGGGCGGAGCGAAAAGCTACATCCTGGACGGAAAACTGACGGGCGGCTTCGCGCTGATTGCCTATCCCGCACAGTATGCCTCCACCGGCGTCATGACCTTTATTGTCAATCAAGACGGTATTGTCTATCAGCAGGATCTCGGCGAGCAGACAACTGACACTGCATCTAAAATCACTGCCTACAATCCAGACGGTTCGTGGCAGCCAGCCCAGGAGTAATTTTCATAGAGTCTAAATGCTGATTGGCTTTGTTCAATGTAAATCAACAACTGGCGAGTGCCATTTGAAGGGTTTGTGAGCCATGGCAAGAAAGCAACGCACCGGGTTCGTTTCCAAATCCAAGGTCACGAAGCCGAACTATCGCTTGAAAATCGTAGTATGCCTTGCGCTGCTTCCGGCGGGGCTGGGCATCTGGAGGCTTGCAAGCCGGTCCGTTCAGGCAACTAGACTGCCTAAGGTAGCGACTGCGAAAGAACCATTCGCGGTTTCGAGCGGTTTCGCGCCGACGGTTGAAAACAAGAATTCTCCCACCGGCCCTGCGCCTCAAGGCATGGCCTGGATCACCGGCGGTGAATTTTCAATGGGCGCGCAGGATCCACCGGTGAGCGACCAAGTTGGCATGCAGGCGACGTTCGATTCACGTCCGATTCACCGGGTGTATGTGGATGGGTTCTGGATGGACGAGACCGATGTCACGAACGCACAGTTCGCCAAATTCGTGAAGGTGACAGGATACGTCACGGTCGCGGAACGCAAACCCAAGGCGGAAGACTTTCCCGGAGCACCGCCAGAAAACCTTGTGGCCGGATCGGTGGTTTTCTCGCCTCCTGACCACGCAGTTCCATTGAACGACCACTACCAATGGTGGGCGTATATTCATGGCGCGAATTGGCGCCACCCGCTCGGCCCAACTTCGAACATCGAGGCAAAGGCGGACTATCCCGTTGTCCAGGTTGCGTATGAAGACGCCGTAGCCTATGCAATATGGGCCGGGAAGCGATTGCCGACCGAAGCCGAGTGGGAATTTGCGGCGCGCGGCGGCCTGACGGGCAAGCCATTTGTTTGGGGCGACGATTTTCGGCCGCACGGAAAGTGGATGGCGAACACTTTTCAGGGGCATTTTCCGGACAAGGACACGGGCGAAGACCGTTACGTGGGCGTCAGTGCCGTGGCGCGGTTTCCGGCTAATGGCTACGGTCTCTATGATATGGCAGGAGACGTGTGGCAATGGACGAGTGATTGGTATCGGCCGGATTACTACCAGCAACTAGCGGATGCGAGCGAGCTGGCGCGAAATCCAAGGGGACCAGATACACCTTACGACCCCGACGAACCGAACGAGCGAAAGAAAGTCCAACGGGGCGGTTCGTTCCTATGCACCGACCAATATTGTTCGCGTTACATGGTGGGCACTCGAGGCAAGGGTGAGATAAGCACGGGCACGAATCACCTTGGCTTTCGCTGCGTGAAAAATCTGTCGCCAACTACGCCTTAATAATCTGCGAGTTACTCGCTGCTCCTGCGTTCAGGTGAATCAGCCCACGCCGCTTTTTGCCCGCGTGAATTGGATTGTCATTTCTGACAATTACGGTGTGACGCTTTGGGGAGGTAGCATCGCCGAACTTGGCTCGCAGGCCGCGCGAGGCGATTGCAGCTTTATTTTTCGGTTAGCGCAGTGAACCGAAGAGGAGTAACCTACATGACTTGGATGGGAAAAGCTACCTTGCTTGCACCGCTGATCGCAGCGCTGGGACTTATACCGTCAGCAACGCGAGCGCAGGGTGTTCCGGTTTTCGAAATCGATCACTCCCAGAGCACGATTAAGTTCAATGTGCAGGCGTCTGTAGCCATCGCGGGTACGTTTGACAAGTGGGACGCCAGTATTACGTTCACCTCGCCTGAGTTAGCGACAGCGGTTCTGGATATCAAAATCCAAGCCGCCTCGGTGAACACCGGAAGCGGCATGAAGGACGGCAAGTTGAGAGGCAAGGACTTCTTCGACGTCGAGCACAATCCATTGATCACTTTTCACTCAACAAAGGTGGCACAGACGGGTCCCGATACAGTTGAGTTCGACGGCGACTTCACGATTCGCGGTGTGACCAAGCAGGAAAAGCTGACTTTTATAGTTAACGGCAAAGGGAAAGGCGTGGGCTCAATTGCGGGGACCATGGCCTTTGACCGCAAAGAATACGGCATGAACAGCGGCATTCCCTTTATCAAGATCGCGGACCGGGTCGAAGTAATTGTTGACCTTGCGGGGAAACGAGTCAGCGGTCCTCCGGTGGATTTGAAGTAATAGCCGACCCGAGCTTCACAATTTTCGTGCACCGCCAAGTGCGTAAGCTGTCCGGCTGGAATCACGGAAAAGTACGAACGTGACCACGCGTTCAGCTGCGCGGAAAACGGATCGCCCGAAGGTCTCTCGCCGATCCCTGCCGGGCGATTTCGGCACTCATGACATGGGGAAGCGCTTCGTGCAGTTGGCCATTAAAAAGCCGTACATGCGACAACTCTCGAAGGCTGCTCTAAGTCTTCTGTTCGTTTTTTCGGTAGCGCTAGCGGCTTCCGCTCAGGATCCCAACCCGAACTTTAGCAAGGAACTGCATCAGGAGATGCCGCATCTGCAAAAATAGGCGATATGACTCTTATGCATAAAGCACTGGCCGTGTTAATGAGTTTGCTTGTTGCCTTGACGGCGATTCCAATAGAAGCAGGCGCACAGGCCAGCTCGCAGACCGCGCCTCCTGCGACATCCCAGGCGGATGAGTACGCGCGTCTTGCTCCGGATGAACTCGACGGGCTTGTCGCTCCAATCGCGCTTTATCCCGATGCCCTAGTCGCACAGGTTCTGGGCGCTGCTACTTTTCCCTACGAAATCGTGGATGCAGTTGTCTGGCTCAAGCAAAATTCGTCGCTCACCGGCGAACCGCTTATGAAGGCCGTAGACCAACAGTCATGGGACCCGGCGGTGAAAGCCCTTACACAGTTCCCAACCGTTCTCGACAATATGGCGAAGAATCTCGCTTGGACCTCGTCACTTGGTGAAGCTTCTGCTACACAGCAACAAGATGTGATGGAGGCCATCCAGAGAATGCGAGCAAAGGCCTACGCGGCAGGAAATCTGAAATCGAGTTCAGAGATCAAGGTGGTTCAAGAGAGTCCACAAACGATCATCATTCAACCGGCCAACCCTCAGGTAGTGTACGTGCCCACGTACAACCCAACCATCATTTATGGCGCCCCGGTTGTGGTCCCGCAATATACTTCCGCGGACGTAGCAGCTGCGGCGGTTATTTCCTTCGGAGCGGGCATTGCCGTCGGCGCGATGATCAGCGGTGGTTGCTGTGGGTGGGGCTGGGGGTATTGGGGAACAAGCTGGCATAGCCACACGATCATTTACAATCGCAACATCTACGTCGGGAATAGCTACTGGCGTGGCGGATACTACGGAGGCGGCTACCGGCCACCCGGTTACCCCGGTTATCGCCCACCCGGCTACCCTGGTTACCGTCCGCCAGCCTACCCCGGATACGGTCGCCCGTCCTATCCATCCAATCGTCCTCCGGCAACAACTCTGCCTGCACCAGGAAGTCGTCCCAACACAGGGATTCCGAGCACGCAGCCGGTGCGCCCAGGCAATCGCCCCAACGCAGGGAATCCGAGCACGCAGCCGGTTACACCAGGTAATCGTCCTGGCGGGACCCCAACTCAGCGACCGGCAACGACACCGAGTACTCGACCCAGTACAAACGAAGCTCGCGGCTATCAACGCCCTCAGACATCGAATACTCCTGCTGCTCAGCCAGCGCGCCCCAACGCACTGTCTGGGTCAGGCGGGGGGCGTGCTCAGAGTGCGCGCGGGAGCCAAAGTCTGGGTGGGGGCGGAAATCGGGGAGGGGGGGCTCGTCGTTAGACGCCGACGCGAATTCTCGTGAAGCCAGAAAACAAAGATTTCAAAGGAATCAATTGGCGCGATGGGGGAGCTGGAATGACACGCCTCAGGCTTTCCGATATGAAGACCTATCCGCGGTGCATCGTTCTTGTTGCGTTCGCCGTGATCATTGCGTTCTCGGGAGGTTGCCAAAAATCGGAGCAAGCTCCGAGCGGACCGAAAGCGTTTGCTTCCCCTGACGCTGCCGCCAGCGCACTCTACGACGCCGCAAAAGCTGGAGACAGCAATGCTTTGTTGGCAATTTTCGGCCCCGCGGCGACGGAACTGATCGTCTCCGGTGATCTGGTTCAGGACAAAACAGCTCGCGACAAATTCGCAGCCAGCTATGATCAGATGCATCGCTGGGGAAAGCTGAAGAACGGCGGCTTGGTCCTCAATGTCGGCGCGGAGAACTATCCCTTCCCGTTCCCGCTACTCAAGAACTCATCGGGACAGTGGTATTTCGACAGCACCGATGCAAGGGAAGAGATCCTGGTTCGTCGTATCGGCGACAACGAACTGGCAACGATTGAGGTCCTCAACGCTATGGCCGACGCTCAAGCGGATTACTTTAGCGAGACTCACGACAGCAGCGACGTCCATCAGTATGCCCAAAAGTTCGTCAGCGACGAAGGCAAACGCAACGGTCTGTACTGGAAGGTTGCGGAGAATGAACCGGGGAGTCCGCTGGGACCGCTTGCCGCGAATGCCAGCGCGGAAGGTTATGGCGGCAGCGCACAGCAAGCGCCGCAGCCGTTCCACGGATATTTCTATCGGATTCTCACCAAACAAGGTGGCCACGCCAAAGGGGGAGCCAAAAACTATATCGTGAAGGGAAATATGACCGGAGGCTTTGCCATCCTCGCCTATCCCGCCGAGTATCGCAATTCCGGAGTGATGACCTTCATCATCAACCAGGATGGTCTAGTGTTCCAAAAGGATCTGGGTGAAAAAACTGCCGATATCGCCAAGGCCATCGACGAATTCAATCCTGATGACTCCTGGAGTCTGGTTGAATGACTTTGACTAGAATCACTTTCGCATCAAGCGACCGATCGGCCCTAACCAGTTTGACGCTCCTAGACTGCGCCACGTCGCAAAGTTGTGTATGTGTGTTCAACGTTGAGGAGGGAAAATGATTAAGAGCTATTTCGCAGTTGCGCTGCTGTGCCTGTTCACGCTCGCAATCTACGTCCCGTCAGCTGAAACCCAACAGAGCCAATATCCCATGATGGACAAGGTCGCTCAGAAGGTGATCGAGAAGTACCAAACCTCCAGCTGCGAGGACTTGAAAGCGCAGAAGGAGCAGCCGCCAGATCCTCAGCAGGCCGCAATGAAACAAAAAGTCGTGGGGATGCTGAAAAGCGATCCGAAAATGCGCGAGCACTTCTTGAACAAGGTAGCCGCTCCCATCGCAAACAAGATGTTCGAATGCGGCATGATTCCGTAAGTAACCGTCATCTTGCATCGCAAGGGCTGGCACAAAAATGCGAAAGGTCTCGAAAGTTGCTCTGCTTTTCGCGTTCTTGTTTTCAGTAACAGTCACGACTTGCGCCCAGGACCCCGAACCTAACTTTAATAAGGAGCTGGATCAGGAGACGCCACAGCAGCAAAAGCAGGAAGCGCAAAAGCCCGATGCCAAAGCCTCCGCCGGAGATCTGGCCAAAGCGACCCAGAATCCCGTCGCAAGTTTAATCAGCGTTCCGTTGCAGAACTTCACCGATTTCAATATTGGTCCATTCGATAGAGACCGCAACACGATTATCCAGGTCCAGCCGGTCATTCCGCTTCCACTTGGCCAAAACTGGAACCTCATCACCCGCACCATCGGAGCGCTGGTCTTTCAGCCCAACATCGCGCAGCCAAACCAGGGTACTTTTGGCCTAAACGACATCAACCCCTCGTTCTTTCTGTCTCCGGCAAATCCGGGAAAGCTGATCTGGGGCGCAGGTCCCACATTCTTGGTTCCTACGGCGACGGATAATGTTCTTGGAACTGGGAAATTCAGCATTGGGCCGTCGGCGGTCGCTCTGGTTCAACCGGGGAAGTGGACGCTGGGTGTGCTCGTAAGCAACCTTTTTTCGGTTGCAGGTCCGTCGAACCGAGCGAACGTTAATGCCTTCACCTTGCAGTACTTCATCAACTACAACCTCAAGAAAGGCTATTACCTCACATCCGCGCCCATCATCACGGCCAACTGGAACGCTCCTGGCGGCAATGTTTGGCTCGTTCCGGTCGGAGGCGGCATCGGAAGGATCATGCGATTGGGATTTCAGCCAGTAAATATCAGCGTGCAGGCCTACGGAAATGCCAAGCGTCCGGACAATTTTCCGTCCCCGACCTGGCAGCTAAAATTCCAAGTCGCATTTTTGTACCCGAAGAAGCCCAAGGGGTAGCAGCGAACGCCCCGAATCTCCCTTGTTACTTTTGACAATTAGCAGCCCGTCGTGACTTGTGTCAGTGTGCCGTAGCGCTGGGAGACGCGGCCAATATGAAGACTACTCGTTCCAGTTGTGCGTTGATAGCCGGTGTTCATATGATGGTCGTTTTGACAATGGCGGCTGTCAAGATCGGCGCGCAGGATAAGCCCAAGCGGGAAGTCATTCAAGCGCAAGCCATGGGCCAGAACAGGGCAGCGGGCAAGACTTTCAACGTGACCATCTCAATCGACTCGTATTCTACTCCCGAGGATCAAAAGTTATTGATCAGCGCTTTCAATCAAGGGGGCCAGGCCGCCCTTTCGAAAACTTTGTCCAAGATGCCGTCCAAGGGTCGAGTCGCAGTCACCGGCACTCTGGGTTACAGCATCGCGTACGTCCGCACGTTTCCCAGTGAGGACGGACGCGCAATTCGGTTGATCACGGATCGCCCAATTCGTTTTCTCGAGGCCCGTGAGAACGGACGCTCGACGGATTATGACCTGTCCGCGATCGAACTGAATCTGAACAACGATAAATCGAAGAGTGCAGGAAGTTTGATCATAGGGTTGCGGGTGAAAGTGGATAAGGATAATCAGCTCGTTTTTGAGAGTTATGGTTCGGGACCATGGAAGCTTGTAAATGTAATGGAACGTTAATGCCTAGGATTTTTTCGACCGAACTCGGGTCAAGCGGTTTTTAATGCGATCTCTGACCCAAAGGTAGCGAGCCGTCATCAGTTAAGCGATGTGACCCTTACAGGAGGCATCAAGATGAAGAAGCGAATCGCCGTGTGGCTACCGTTTTTCATGCTCATCGCCACTTGTCCTGCGGCTCTGGCACAAAATAAAGCGCAGCCGCAAGCGGCAAAAGACCAATCCACGCAATCGGGGTTGACCGACGCACAGAAGAAGAATATCCAGGCGTACGTAGAACTCATGCGGGCCGATGTGCGTGACCAGAAGGCGGAAATAATGGGTTCGGTCATGCAGTTGAGCATCGACGACGCGGCGAAATTCTGGCCAATCTACAGCGAGTATGACGCCGAGTTAACCAAGCTGAATAATCTGAGAGTCCAGAACATTACAGATTATGCGGAGAATTACTCACAAATGACGGACGCAAAGGCCGACGAACTGATTCAAAGCGCACTGGACTACCAGAAGCAACGTGGCGAGCTTCTCGCAAAATACTACGAACGCATGAAGCAAGCGCTGGGAGCAATCACTGCCGCGCGTTTCCTGATGATAGAGCACCAGTTGCTTTTGATCATTGATCTTCAGATCGCGTCTTCTCTGCCGGTCGTTGAACAAGGCTCGTGAACGCAATGAAGGAGAGGAAAGACATGCGAAATGCGATTGTTTGTGCGGCGGCCGTATTATTGGCACTTGCATCGGCACAAGGCGTTTCCTTTGCCAAAGCCTCATCGGCCGGTTTGAAGCCAGTCCGCGCTGTGGCTGCGTCTTCTGCTGCCCAAAGTACGAAGAGGATTAACATACCTGCGGGAACACGAATTTTGATCCGCATGATTGACTCCATCGACTCGAGCAAACAGAAGGCGGGGTATCGCTTCACCGCCAGTCTCGAAACCAATCTCCAGGTGGACAACGTAGTGGTGGCGCCGAGAGGAACGACGGTGTACGGGCGCCTCACATCTGCCGAATCGGCCGGCAGGATGTCAGGCAGTTCCGAACTGACTCTCGAGCTGACCGATATCGTGATCAACGGCACGGCCTATCCGCTTCTGACCAGCACCTACGAAGTGAAGGGACAAGGAGAAGGCAAGAAGACTGCGCGGAAAGTCGTCGGCGGTGCGGGGCTAGGGGCGCTGATCGGCGGACTTGCCGGAGGTGGAAAAGGAGCCGGAATCGGTGCGCTTGCTGGCGCTGGCGCTGGAACAGCTGTCGCCGCTTCCAAGAAGGGTCAGCAGCTAACCATACCCAGCGAAACTCTCCTCGAATTTCGCTTGCAGCAGCCGGGATCACTGCCGGTCGCGTCTTGATTTAGGTAGCTCGTATGGCGGCCTTTCCGGTTAGCGCGGGTGCAGGGACTGAGCGAGGCTTATTAAATTCACCGGAGTCACGCGAATCACGCCGCTACGCGGGCTGTCTATATCCGCGATGAGAAGAAATGCGATGGAGAGAACGAGCGGTAGAACCACCAGATGGATGACTCCCGGTTTAGCGCGCCGCGCGCCATAGCCAAACATCACGTTAGCGAATATGGCGATAACCAACATCATGACCCATGCCGCGGTTGGGATCCGATTTGACCAGGCAGCCTGCGTGTATCCCTGCGAGTTCAACACATCGTTCATGCCTGATACGGCCAAAGCGAGCAAGGGTGTCGGCGACTCTCCGGTAGCCTGGACGGCGGACCACAGCTCGGTCTGCAGGTGGACAGTAGCATCATTGATCTGTCGCAGCCGAGTCTTGTCGCGGGTTTGATAGAACAGAATGCGCTGGTCGAGATAGTCGCTCAGCAGAGTACGCACTCTCGCCGCATCGGCGGTGGGAAGCAGGTCCGCCCGAACGTATTCAGTGCCAATCGCGTTGGCCTCCGCCTCTTCGTAGTCCTTGCGCTGATCATACCGGCTGGTGGCCATTGAAAAGCTGAACCCGATAATGAGCCCGAGCAGCGTCAGAACTGCGGCCACAACAACTTCGAGATCATGGCGCAAGTCATCTTCCAGCACCTGTCGTTTGCGAAACTCAGCACCCATCCGCGCCGAGAGCCATAGCACGGCGAACGAAAATAAAAAAACAAGGAACGGCCACATATTCACACCCCGTAACTTCGTGTTCCCTGTGGTCACTTCAGGGTATAGGACAATTGCCTCGGACACACCCACTGGGACTGGGCTGGTCGGACGGGACGCGCAAGCTTCAGCCTGCCAATCTCAATTTGGACCATGAGCTATCGCTTGCTTTACCGCGGCGCGAATGGAGTGCGCTTCTCGCTCGATTCGGTCGAAGGGACGGGCTTCCGAGACCCTCCAAGAATCCTTGTCTTGCGGCCTCGTCTGAAAGTGTTCTCACTCGAGCCGCATCCCCCCGCTCTCAAAGTCGGCGCCGGAAGTTTGGTGCAGCGCTAATTTGCTGAAGAATCCAGCTGTTGGCCTAGCTGGTCCAGTTTCGCTTTGTTTTGCCCATAATCAATCGTCGCAGTGATCTCGTCTCCAAGATCGCTGGCGATTCGCGCGTTAGCCTTCAGGTACTCGGGGTAAGGGGGAGCGGTCGGGCGGCTCTTGCTCTTGTTCAGGCGATCGATCGTGGCGTTCATATTCGTAGCCAAATCATTCGCGAACCCGGTTATGCGATCAATCGCTTGCTGTTGCCAGGGGCTAGCTATAGTTCGGTGTGACTGCAAACCGCGCATGTTCTGCTGCAGCTCATTGACGTCAGCCTTGATCTTCTCGAGTGCCGTAGAATGCGTTTGCCAACTTAGCCCGGTGTTTTGCGCGTACGATTCCATCTGCACCGCATCTTTCTTGATTTTGGCCACGATCGTCTTGGCGTCATTTAGCTGGCCAGTGACGCTGGGGTTGTCACTCGTGGCCTGCGCGTGCACCGTGCTTGGGATACCGGCACACACCAGCCCTAGAACCAAACCGCAGAGTAGGATTCTTGTGTTCATATTTTCTCCCTTTTTGAACTGCCTAAAATCCGTGGCCCGAGGAAGGCGCGTATCCGTTTACTCCAACACGGTCACACTACCACTAGTAACATCGTAGTACCCGGCGACAACCTTGAGCTTGGCTTCCTTCACGGAGCTTGCGATGACTGTAGAAGATTCTCGCAGTAGGGCGGCCTGGATCTTGGCATTGGCCTTGGTTGCTGCCTCCAGATTGGAGCCCGCTTGATCCACGGCGGGCTGGATATGCGGATAAAGCGCGCTAATCTGTCCGGGAACTTCCTTACCTTGAATGGTTGCCTTCACCGCTCCGCAGTTGCCGTGCCCCATCACAAGGATGACCTTCGTGCCTAACACAGCCACTCCGTATTCGAGGCTTGCGATGATCTCTGCGGTGACGATATTGCCCGCGATCCGGGTAACAAATATGTGGCCAATACTCTGGTCGAAAACTAACTCAATCGGGACACGCGAATCGGCGCACGACAGTACGGCCGCGAACGGTTCCTGCTTTTCTGCTGTCTTTTGCTTGAGTATCCCAAGGTCTTCGTCAAACGCCGTTAGGCGGCCGGACGTAAAGCGCTGATTCCCACTCATCAGTTCCTGGAGGGCAGCATCTGAACTGAGCTGACTCTGAGCGCGAACGGAATGCGGCCCGGCGAACTCCATGCCCGTCGCCGTGAGCAAGCCAGCCAGCGTTCCTCGTGTGGCTGTGCGCAGGAACTCTCGCCTCGACGAGTCCTTGGCGGAGATGCGGACCTCCTCGCTGGCATTGCGAGAGTAGGACGGGTTTCGTCTCATGGTCTGGTCGCCTTTCATCGCGCTCTGGTTTGAATTGGGACGAAAAATGAAAGATTTGCTCCTTTTCCAGACTACGAAAGGAGGAAAAACCGCTCAATTGTCAAAACTTACAGGTCACCCAGGGCCGCCAACGTAATTGTGAGCTCGTCGGCCCGCCGTTTTAGTGGACCTGGGCAATCAGCCTGGGCAAAATCGCGAACTCCGCTCATCGTCGTTGTCCTCAAATAGAGCTGGTAGTTTTGACAATGTTCCGCCGCGCGTTCGTCTTCTACTTTCTATGGGTTACAGCCAGTATGCAGGAACTTGGGTGAGTTCATCCGGCGTTGCTCATGGCAATCGAAGGCCGAACTTTAGGAAAATCCGAGGTTGTGCGCAGGTCAATACCTTTGGCCGGGCGATTTTTCTCCGTTTGGTTTGTCTGCGTGGCGTGTTTCTCCGCTAGCGCCGCTTGTCTGGGACAAGAAAGTCAACCAGTGGACAAGCCATCAGCCAGCACAGCTTCACAGCAGACGGCGGCGAAGACTGTGGGGCAGAATTCGCAGTCCCCCACGGCTGAGGAGCCAAAGCAGGAGTCGAAGAAGAAAAAAAAGTTAGGCGGACGAGGGGCCTTTGTGGTTGCGCCCCTTCCGATATCGAGCCCCGCGATTGGTTCGGGAATTGTGCCAGTACTCGGCTATATCTTCCCCTTTAGCACCAAGGACAAGGTGTCGCCCCCTTCCACAATAGGGGTCGCCGGCCTCGTGACGAACAACGGCAGCCGGGGATTTGTAGTCGGAGGGCAACTCTTTCTGAAGGAGAATACCTATGAGATCACCTCTGGTTTTGCGCGCGGCAATGTAGACTACGACATATATGGCAACGGAATTGCCAGCGGCCTGAAGCTGCCCCTGCAGCAAACCGGCCAGGCGTTCCTTGGGGAGGTCCTGCGCCGGATTGGATGGAAATTTTTTGTTGGCCCACGGTTTATCACTGGGAATTCTTTTGTTACGGTCAGGCCCAATGACGTAATGAATTTCCCAATCCCCCCGGGCATCGGACTGCATACCAATCTCACGTCCATTGGAGCACGGCTCACGCGCGACACGCGCCCCAACCACTTCTACCCGATTAGCGGAACGTTTTTTACTCTCACGTCAGATTTCTTTTCCCAGGCACTGGGCAGCAAGTACTCCTTCCAATCGTACCGAACCGAGTTCGACAAATACTGGAGCGTAAGCAAGGCTCAGGTCCTTGCCTACGACGCCTATTTCTGCGCGACGGGCGGCCAACCTCCCTTCTATGGGAATTGCATTTACGGGACCAGTAACGAATTGCGAGGCTACACGGCAGGGCACTACTTCACTCGCTACTCGCTCGCAACACAATTGGAATATCGGCTGGTCTTGCCCAAGAGGTTTGGCTTGGTCGCATTCGGCGGCCTTGGTGGCACGATTCCGGGCGGAAGCCAATTGTTACAACGAGTGCAGACTAGCCATTTCCTGCCTGCCGGAGGCGGGGGATTACGGTTTGAGCTAAGTAAGAAGTACCACGTCAATCTTCGGGCCGATATCGCCCAAGGCGTGGACGGTCACACATTCGGGATGGGTGTTGGCGAAGCTTTCTGACGCGATCAGGCGCTATCGTGCCGGCGGGGTTTTCTTTTTCGGGCGAGCGCGGCCCAATTCACACACGAGGCGACCGAGCGATGCCCGAGTGCCGCGGCTTTCAGTATTTCCGAATCATGAAAAAATCGTCCGCCTGAACGAGTATGGCAGCGAACCGGAGAGCTTCAATCGCGCCTTCAGGCTCGGCGACCTCGTTTCGCCGGAGGAGTTGAAAGATGATCGTTCGATTGCTTACGTTCCCACGCGCTACTCGCATTTTATTTTTAGCGCTTCTCGCAATGTTTCTATGTTCATCGGCTGAGGCGAAACGAAAAGACGTGGTAGTGATGAAGAATGGAGATCATTTCACGGGACAAGTAAGGCGCCTGAAAAATGGCTTGTTGTTCATCGAAACGGACTATATAGCCGGAACTATCGGGCTCGATTGGAATCAGGTGGAATCCGTCCAAAGCACCGCCACTTACCGGATTGTGTTGAACAACGGTAAGAGAATAGAAGGACAAATCGAGAAGGTCTCCCGCGAAAAGGCCCAGGAAGCGGACTTCCTGATTCGCGAAGCAACGGAAGAAGTGCAGATACCCTCGGCAGAAATTGTGGGCATGGAAACGAAAAAACCTACTTTCTGGAGGCAATTGCAGGGTTCTATGGACCTTGGCTACAGCTTTTCCAGTGGCAATAGCCAAACGGCGTTGGACGTTAACACGAACGCGGCATATCGGACCGCGGGATGGGAGGCCACGACTGCGTACGACTCCACGTTCGGCGGTCAGGCGGGAGCGCCAAAGACAAATCGTCAAGATTTTCAGGCGACGTTCGCCAAGTATCTGAACAGAAATTCCTACCTTCTGGCTCTGTCCGATTTTCTCCACAGCAGCCGGCAAGACCTGACCTTACGCACGACTCTCGGCGGCGGCTACGGACGCTACTTGAAACGAACCACTAATAGCAACCTTTCATGGATTGCAGGCGTTGTCTTCGTTAACGAGTCCTTTGACACCACAGCGGCGCAACCGTCGGACCAGAGCGCTGAGGCTCTGGTCGGGTTGCAATACAGCATGACTCGCTTCGATTTCGGGGAATTCGATTCGCAGCTGCTCACATTCCCGGGACTGACCGACTCGGGCCGCATTCGCGTAACAACGAATAATGCACTCACCATCAAGCTTAGAAACAACTTTCATCTGGCGTTCACGTTTTGGGATAACTTTGATAGTAGACCCCCCTCGACCGCGAAGCGAAATGAGCTAGGAGTAAGCTCGGGAATCGGTTGGTCGTTTTAAATAACTGCGCGGCACGGTGTCCATGCCGTCCTTACGAGTCTTGAAGTTCGACGGTCCGCGAAAAAATCGCATCGGTTCCGACCGTCATGGGAGACAAACGTTGAGAAAAAACGCCGTCCTTCTATTAGCGGTTTTGGCTGGGCTGACGTTCTTGGGCGGCAAATCCACGAAGTTCGTCTTCACGTGGATGAACCCGAGTTATTCGGGCGCGCATTTCAAGAACATTCTGGTGCTCGGTATAAACGGTAAGGTCGAGAACCGAGCCGAGTTTGAGGACCAGCTCTCCGCAGCGATAACGCGGCCGGGAATCCAAGCCATTCCGAGTTATTCGCTTCTTCCCAGGCCCAATGCAACGCCCATTGACGTGAATCAATTGCGGGACGTCGTTCGCGGGCAAAATATTGACGCGATCGTGGCCTCTAGGTTGGTAAAGGTGAATCAGACGGTC
This sequence comes from uncultured Acidobacteriota bacterium, assembly GCA_963795005.1. Classification (GTDB taxonomy): domain Bacteria; phylum Acidobacteriota; class Terriglobia; order Acidiferrales; family UBA7541; genus Palsa-295. The sequence continues at coordinate 91,866 of CAWCGE010000014.1, forward strand.
ACATATATTCCGGGGCAAGCCTACGTTCCTTATCCGTATTACAACACGTTTTATGGTTACTACGGCGCCATCTACCCGGTGGTTTATTCCCCCGACTATCTCCGGGTGGACAAGACCGCGCAAATTGAAACAAATTTCTATTCGGCGGCTAAGCCGGATGGAGAACTTATCTGGACCGGCACAAGCGATACGATAAATCCCCGCTCGCCGCTGAAGGCTATAGACGCGGTTGTGAAACTCATCGTTGAACAGTTGGAGAAAGAGAAAATAATTTAATCGGCGCGGCGCGCAATGACCGCTTGCAGTCGAACGTTCCGGAAAAAGTCAGGTCCGAGCTTTTCGTGCATGCGAACACGGAGTTCTATTGATCAAGTTCAAGCGGCTCGTGCAGTTTCTTCTGTGCTGGTCTTTCGGTCCGTTTTTCCCAAATCAAGAACTGCCGGAGCGCTCGTGGGGGGAGCGTCGCTGCGAAAATGATTTCAAGGGCTTCTGTTTGAGCTGCTCTAATTTCTCTGCAGGCAACACAAGTTCTATGTGGCCACAATCCAGGCAAACGAAAATATCTTGGCAAATATAAAGCGGGGATTGATTTACATTTTCGGGCTCGCGAAAAGCAATCGTCATTTCAGACTTGAAGCTTCGCTGGTTGCCGGACTTGCATCCGTTGCAAGACATGGTACTTCCTCCGCGACTCGATTCTAGCACCGGTCGTTGCTTAATCAGCACCGCACATCCTGGCGGCCTGAGGTTCTTATCACGATACCGGTAAGCAATACCAATTCTAAGGAACTGCGACAACCTATAGGTTTTCGCGCAGCATGATTACTTCCCTCCAGCGTTGGGGTAACTTGGCTCGGGTCGCTTAGCACACGTATCTCGCTTAACCCACAAAATATATGACCAAAACGCGCATTCTTGTGGCAGATGATCACCGTTCAGATGGTAGTCGAGAACCTAGTCGAACTCCCGTTTGAGGTTGTTGGAGCGGTGGACAACGGCAAGAGTCTCGTGGAGACCGCGCTAAAATTGCAGGCCGACGTCACTATTGCGGATACCTCCATGCCGATTCTTAGCGGCATCGAGGCTGCCGGCGACTGACTCACGTCGTGCGCGATCCGGTTTCCTTCGGGGTTCTGGTACGTTCAGCGGAGGACGGAGCGACCATGGGCTTGCTGCCACTGGTCTTTAGCGTTCAAGCCTCTGAGAGATGTGAGATGGGTTTTGGTCCCCTGAACGGCGCGGCGTACGCCTTCCTGAAACAAAATGAAGGCAATCCCAAAAACTAGTATCGTTCCCGTCAAAGTTGCGAGTACGATAAGCACCCCCAAAAATTCCTGCATCGTGTAGAAATTCATTGCAAACTCCATTCGACCAGGCTTCTTATGACATTTTCAAAACCCTGGCGGAATCGTCAAAAGATTTGGTCTCGCGTCAGAGTTCGGATGTTCAGCGTTTGAAGATCATCGAGAACAGCTTGTCTTCACCGATGATTTGAGCAATCTCCGCAAAGGAAAAGAAAGGTATCAGTACGATGAACACCATAAGCCCCACCAGCAAAATTCCCTCCGTGCCTCCTCCTCCCAGTTTTGGGATGCTTTCGGCAATGGTCTTGTGGTGAAACACACCGACTAACACCTCTTCCAACATGTCGCAACACACCAACAGTACAGAAAAGACGGCTGACCTAAATAGGATTGCGTACACTAGCGGCTTAGCTTTGAAACGCTCCCCAAAGTGAAACGCCTCCGCAATCAGGATTATCTTGCCCAGTATGAGCGCGTTAATAAGGGCAAAACCGACCTGGTAGCCAAAAGGAGCCATCGGGTCTTGCTCGCGTAAGATCGTGACTTTATGAAGTTGTAGCAAGATGAACAACATCCAGAGGTATCCTACGATCACCGCGAATTTCTTCGCCTCAGCGATGACCTTCTCTTTTAATTCAGTTCTTCGTTCATTCATAATCACCGACCGCTAGTCAGCGAATTCGACACGTGCGTGACGGGCGTGTTGAAGGCAACACCGATCACATCTACGAATTGCCGCGTAGAGAGCCTGCTCTTCCAGTTGGACTCGAAGGCGGGAAGCCACAGGCCGATTTCAGCATGTCGTCTCGACGACGAGTACTGTCAAAACTGACAGTGACCTGTCGGCAGTATTTGTGTGTTGTTGCCGGCGCTATTGCTCGGTCGGTTTGATCTGGTCACAAACGTTTGGTGGGGGTTCAAGCGGTCCACTTGTCAAGCCAGTCCAGCGCTGCTTGCTGGGTGTCGAACACTTGGGTGGCCACGTCTCGATTTTGGGCGACGCGCACTCCGAATCCATTCGTTGTAGGGGGCTTACCCACGAACGCTATCCTCGGATTCATCTCGCGTTGCCTAAGATTCGCCACTGATCCCGTTGCAAGTCTATACCTCTCAAAGGTAGAGAGCTCTCCGTCAACCGCAAGGGTATTTACGAGAATTTTGTTAACGCCTTTCTCCTTCGCTGTATCAAACGCCTGTTTCAGGGCTCGCAAGGCGGGCTCCAATGCAACTTTACCGCTGGCGGTTACCAGCAATATCTGTCCCCGCAGTTCGATATCAATGCGCAGATCCATCTCGCGCCGCCGGTGGCATATCCTATCAAACCGACAACGTCAACTCCACGCTCACGATATGGCCATCGTGGCGGTCATTGCCGCTCCGGTAACATCCTGTAAGGATTACCGACCAAGACTGTCATTACTGACAATTCGCTCGAGTGCACTTTAGCCCTAATCTAGATCTCGCAAATCGCGGAGGTAGCAATCAAGATGGCTGAACGCGACACAGACCGCAGTCAACCCACCCTTACAACGACCGAGCTAGCCAACCAGCGAACCGATCTGGCGGTACTGCGTAGCCGCATGGCCGCTGATCGTACTCTCATGGCATGGATCCGAACGTCGTTGTCCCTGATCAGCTTCGGATTCACTATCTACAAGTTTCTACAAGATCTAGGTGCGTTCCTGCAGAAAAACGGAGGGCCGGAAATTCCGGTGCGAGGTCCGCGCAATCTTGGCCTGTCACTCATAGCGTTGGGCACCGGAGGCTTGATACTGGCGTCCATCGAGCATTGGCGTTTATTGAAGGAATTGAACGCGGAAAGACTGGGAAAGCGCGCGTGGTCTTTACCGCTGAGCGTTGCTTGCATCATTACCCTTATCGGGCTGACGGCCTTCGTGAGCGTACTCTTCAGAATGGGACCTTTTTAGTTCGCGGCATGATTACGGAGCTGCCGCCGACGAAAAAATAACGACGATTTTGGCAGTTGAACCTCGGACCATCGCGCATTCGTTGCCATTGCTGGTGACCTAAACGATTGACGCCTTGGCACTTTCCTAGGTCTTACCTGCCTTGGCGAACGCTGCCCAGCCATGCAACAAATGTTGGCTATTTGACCTCGGTGTACTCGTTAGTTTTGACAATAGCCACTGGCACCGTCCGCTCATAGAATTCCGCCTGTAATCACCTAAGAGAGGGTCCGTCCGTCCGCGCGATGTCCCCGAGTACCCAACCCGAGACCTTGAACCTGCAGCCAGCCTTCCACATCCTCGCTAAGCCAACGGGATCAATCTGCAACCTTGACTGCAAGTATTGCTACTTCCTCTCAAAGGAGATGCTCTACCCCGATAGCGATTTTCGCATGGCGGACGAGATGCTGGAGGCCTATATCCGCCAGACGATCCAGGCGCACCAAAGCCCCGAAATCGTCATTGCCTGGCAAGGAGGCGAACCAACGCTGATGGGCCTGGATTTCTTCCGGCGCTCCATAGCCCATGAGAAGAAATATCGTCAAACCTGGGACCAGCATACAAAACACACTACAGACAAATGGCACACTGCTGGACGATGAGTGGTGCGAGTTTTTCCGTGAAAACGGATTTCTGATCGGCCTCAGCGTTGATGGGCCGCGCGCAATGCACGATCTCTATCGCGTAGACAAGGGCGGACAGCCCACATTCGACAAAGTCCTGCGCGCCGCCCGGTTGATGCAGAAGCACGACGTCGCATTCAACGTGCTCACTACGGTTCACGCAGGCAATGGTGACCACCCGCTGGAGGTTTACCACTTCTTACGCGATGAACTCGGAACACGGTTCATTCAACTGATTCCCATTGTCGAGCGTGCCACGCCGGAAATCCTGCCGCTCGCCAATCTGGGCTGGGGTGACGCACGCCCACCATGCCCGTCCTCTGTACACCCTTGACGGCCATCTGGTCACCCAGCGCTCCGTCGGGTCCGAACAGTGGGGCAAGTTCCTCATTCGCATTTTTGACGAATGGGTGCGCCGCGACGTCGGCACCGTATTTGTGAACATGTTTGATGCCGCCCTGGCATCGTGGGTCGGCGCACCGCCTGCCCTCTGTATCTTTTCGGAAACGTGCGGCCAGGCCATGGCGCTCGAGCATAACGGTGATCTCTATTCCTGCGATCATTTCGTCGAGCCGAAATACTTGCTGGGCAACATACGACAACGAATCGCTGGCCAGGCTTGTGGGTTCGGAGCAACAGCAGAAATTTGGGAACGCCAAACGCGACACGCTTCCCCGCTATTGCCGGGAGTGTGAAGTACGCTTTGCGTGTCACGGCGAATGCCCCAAGAACAGGTTCATCGAGACTCCTGATGGCGAGCCCGGTCTGAACTACCTGTGCTCCGGATATAAGGCTTTCTTCAAACATATCGACCGTCCGATGAAGATGATGGCCGAACTGTTGCGGCGAGATCGCGCTCCGGCCGAGGTCATGCGAATACTTTCCGCCGAAGAATCTCGGTCGAGATCAGCAATGGCAGGGACCGGTCGAAACGATCCGTGCCCATGCGGCAGCGGTCGCAAATTCAAGCGTTGTCATGGCTCAACATCCGAAATTAGCAAACCGGTGCCGATATCCTAAGCACGTCGCGAAGCCAATTTCGCGATCATCAGAGGAAAGCGGATAGTGGGCGAGTGGGTCGGCAAGATTAGGATGCAGCCTTCACCAAGAAGTAACAAACGAGTTGAGAGCACTTCAATAAGGAGGAGCCTGAAATGTCAGACTCAAAGGTAGAACGCACTATTTTACCGATCCCAGACCGGCAGCACATAGGGCTAACCACGTACGACGCTAAGGATCCGAACTCAAAATTTCCGCCAATCGAGCCACTGCGCCCTCCGAAGGGCGCACCCAACGTGCTCATCGTACTGCTCGACGATGTCGGCTTTGCGGCATCGAGCGCTTTCGGGGGCCCGTGTCAGACTCCGAATTTTGAAAAACTCGCCTCAGGCGGCCTGAAGTACACACGCTTCCACACTACCGCGTTGTGTTCGCCAACGCGCCAAGCCTTGTTGACCGGTCGCAATCACCATTCGGTGGCCATGGGCGGCATTACGGAAATCGCCACCTCCGCACCCGGCTACTGCTCCATTCTGCCCAAGAACAAAGCACCGCTGGCGATGACCCTTAAGCTGAACGGCTACTCGACGGCGCAGTTCGGGAAGTGCCACGAAGTGCCGGTCTGGCAGACCAGCCCGCTTGGTCCGTTCGACCAGTGGCCGACGGGCGGTGGCGGGTTCGAATATTTCTATGGATTTATCGGTGGCGAGACCAACCAGTGGGACCCTGGCGATCTACGAGGGCACCATCCCGATAGAACCGCCCAAGACGGCTGAAGAGGGATACCACTTCACTGAGGACATGACGGACAAAGCTATGTCCTGGGTGCGCCAGCAGAAAGCACTGATGGGTGAGAAGCCGTTCTTCATGTATTTCGCACCCGGCGCTTGCCATGCGCCACACCACGTGCCCAAAGAGTGGGCGGACAAGTACAAGGGCAAGTTCGACCAGGGATGGGACAAATTGCGCGAGGAGATCCTCGTCCGACAGAAGAAGTTGGGGGTCGTTCCGCAAAATGCCGACTTGACCAAGCGTCCCGCAGAGATTCAGGCATGGGACGACGTTGACCCGAAGATGAAGCCGGTCCTTGCCCGCCAGATGGAGGTGTATGCCGGCTTCCTCGAGCACACCGATCATCACGTAGGCCGGCTGATCGACACGCTCAAGGACCTCCAGGTCCTCGACGACACCCTGATCTACGTAATCATCGGAGACAACGGCGCGTCGGCCGAAGGTACTCCGAACGGCACGTTTAACGAGCTGCTCATGCTCAACGGGATCACGGGCATCGAGACGCCGGAGTTCCTGGCGGAGCGGATCGACCTGTTTGGCAGTCCGGAGGCATACAATCACTATGCTGTGGGCTGGGCGCACGCCATGGACACACCGTATCAGTGGACCAAGCAGGTGGCTTCGCACTGGGGCGGTACGCGCAACGGCACGATCGTGCACTGGCCCAGAGGAATTAAGGCCAAGGGCGAGATTCGTTCGCAGTTCTGCCACGTAATTGACGTTGCGCCGACTGTGCTGGAGGCAGCCGGTATTCCGGCGCCGACGCTCGTAAATAGCGTGCAACAGGCTCCCTTAGAGGGCTTTAGCATGGCCTATTCATTCGACGATGCCACCGCCGCAGAGCGGCACGACCTTCAGTATTTCGAGATGTTCTGCAACCGGGGAATCTACCATCGAGGCTGGAGCGCGGTGACTCGGCACTCCACCCCGTGGGTGGCTCTTGCTAAACTTCCTGCCTTTGATGATGACGTCTGGGAGCTGTATGACGGCAGCAAGGATTGGAGCCAGGCACACGATCTTGCGAAGGAAATGCCGGAGAAGCTGCGCGAGTTACAGCGTCTTTGGCTGATCGAGGCAACAAAATACAACGTCCTGCCGCTCGATGACCGTCGTGTGGAGCGCTTCAATGCAGATTTGGCTGGCCGGCCACAGCTCGTCAAGGGCAATTCGCAACTGCTATTTAGCGGGATGGGCAGGTTGAGCGAGAACAGCGTTGTGGTGATGAAGAACAAATCCTTCTCCATCACGGCCGAAGTGGAAGTACCGCCGAAGGGAGCTGAAGGCGTCATCATTCACCAAGGTGGGGCATTTGGCGGCATGAGCCTGTATGCCAAGAATGGAAAAGCGAAGTTCGCCTACAACTTCTTCGGCCTCGAAACGTATATGACCGAAGCGGGTCAGCCAATCCCGCCAGGCAAGCACCAGGTGCGCATGGAATTCGCCTACGACGGGCGGCGGGCTCGGCAAGGGCGGTAACGTCGCTCTTTACTATGACGGGAAGAAAGTTGGCGAAGGCAGCATCAAGCGCACCGTTCCAATGTGCATCTCCGCTGACGAGACGACGGACGTCGGCCGCGACACCGCCACGCCAGTCAGCTCCGACTACACCCGCAATACCAGCACATTTAACGGCAAGGTTAACTGGGTGCAAATCGATCTGGGCAAGGATGCCCACGACCACTTTATCAGTCCCGAGGAGCGACTGAACGTGGCGATGGCAAGGCAGTAATGGCCACGACTGGCACGGGCGAAGCGCTTCCCGACGCCCGCCCGTGCCGGCAGTCATCCGATTCACTGATGAACGAATAAGCGAAGCGGCGGACTAACACAGGAAGGATCGGAATGAGCATTCGTGCTTTGCTGCTTCTAGTGTACTGCGTCTAACGCTTCTTTACATTTGGCGATCTTGCTTAGGATGCGCTCAACCGGAGCACTCCAGACGAATACTTGAGGCTTCTGGTTGTGGTTTTCGATGTACGTCTTAATGGCGGTCACCAATTCTTGGACGGCGTGAAAGCTGCCACGTCGGATGCGTTGCTGGGTCAAATCACGAAACCAACGTTCGACCAGGTTCAGCCAAGAACTGGAAGTCGGTGTGAAGTGCAGATGGACGCGCGGATGACGTCTCAGCCAGGATTTCACGCGCGGGTGTTTGTGGGTGCCGTAGTTGTCGACGATCAAATGCAGTTCCGCCTCAGCGGGCGTCTCGGTGTCAATGCGCTTCAAAAAGCGAATGAATTCCTGGTGTCGGTGTTGCGGCATGCAGTCGCCAATCACTTTCCCGTCCAGCATGCTCAAAGCGGCGAATAGCGTGGTCGTTCCGTGGCGTTTGTAATCATGGGTCATGGTCCCGCAGCGACCGGCTTTCATGGGCAATCCGGGCTGGGTGCGATCCAAGGCTTGGATCTGACTTTTCTCGTCCACGCAGAGCACCAAGGCTTTGTCCGGTGGGTTCAGATAGAGTCCGACGATGTCCACCAGTTTATCGACGAAGTTCGGGTCGCGACTCAACTTGAAGGTGTTCAGACGATGTGGCTGGAGATTGTGCCGCTGCCAAATGCGGCGAACGGTGGCTTCGCTGACGCCCTGCGCTTTGGCCATCGTGCGCGTGCTCCAATGCGTGGCGTTCGGCGGTTTTTTGTGCAGCGTGGCCTCCACGATCGCAGCCACTCGGGAACCGGTGATCCGTGGGATCCGGCCTGGACGAGGAGCGTCCTTTTCCAGCCCGGCCCTGCGCAGCGCCAGGAATCGCTGCCTCCACAGTTGCACGGTCGGTCGCGAAATGCGCAATCGTGCCGCGATCTCCTGATTCTCTATCCCCTCGGAAGCCATCAAAATAATTTGGGCCCGTTGTACCAAACGCTGTGGCTGGCTCCTGGCGTTCGCCCAAGACTGCAGGGTAGCCCGTTCTTCGGGAGACAAGGCAACCAAAGGTGCGCGTCTGCTCATGAGAAAGAGCATACGGGAAGGGCTACAATAAGTAGAGCTATTTATGACGCACTACACTAGCGCTGGGCCTTTCGATGGACAACTTCGCGGTATCGTTGGCCATCGGCACGGCTCAATCAGTCCGCACGATCAAGCCGATGGCTCGGTTGGCACTTGTGTTCGGCGTCTCAAGTCTTCATGCCATTGCTGGGCTGGCTCGGTGGATCTCAGGTCGCTTTTCTTTTTCGCGGACGCGAAAGCTGGGTTTTGTGCGGAGTGCTTGCGGTTGTGGGCTGGCGTATGCTGCGGTCCGCCACACAAGAATCTGATCAAGGTCAGCTCATCAGCCCACCAGCCTTCGGCGCCACAGTTAGTCTGGGTTTTGTGACAAGCATTGACTGTGAGCGCTAAGCGAACCCCATCTTGTAAAGATTCGCGTCGCAGTGCAATGTTGCGACATGACCAAGCGCTCAAAGAAGGCCTGGAGGAAGTGGCGAAGGCTGGTTTCCGAGCAGGCACGTAGTGGACAGAGTGTGAAAGCGTTTTGTCGTGAGCACGGTTTGTGCCGGCCGTACTTTTTCGTGTGGAAGAAACGGCTACAGGGAAGCGCGGCGGCGAAATTCCTGGAAGTGCAAGTGACGGGGCGTGTGCCGAGCACGTCTGGCGATGCGGGCGTTGAAATCCGACTGCAGAACGGCCGAAGTCTGATGGTGAGGCCAGGATTCGATGCCGAACATGTGCGGGCGTTGCTGGCGGTGGTGGAGGCAGCGGGGTGATCGGGCTGCCAAGTTTGCAGGCGATGGATCATGCGCAGGGAGCGCGGATCTGGATGGCCAGCGAAGCGACGGACATGCGCTGCGGATTCGATCGCCTGGCAGAACGCGTGCGGGCGGTCATTGGGGAGAACCCGCAAAGCGGCCATCTGTTTGTGTTCCGTTCGCGTCGCGGAGATCGTTTAAAGATTTTGGTGTGGGACCGGGACGGCTTCGTCCTGTGGTACAAGCGCCTGGAGGTCGGGGTTTTCAAAATACCACGAGTGGAGCAGGGCGCGCGATCGGTGGAATTGCGCGCCAGTGAGCTAGCGATGATTCTCGACGGCATCGATGTTTCGAAGCTGAAGCGCGTGCCGCGCTACGAACGCGCTGTGTGAAGCAGCGAAAAAGAAAAAGCTGGCCACCAAAAAATAAAAACAACGCATAAAATAATCGCCGTGTGAGCAACGAAGTTTCTACTGCTGCGTCTAAGCAGGTGTGCCCACCCAAGAGAATTTCTTGACCAACTTGCCCGACGATAAAGAAGCATTGAAGGCCATGCTGTGTTCGTTGTGGCAGGAACGCGAGCGCCTGGAGAAACGAGCCGAAGAGCAGCGCCGGCGTGCCGACGATCTGTATTTGGAGAAGCTGCGACTGCAGCAGGAACTGGAGCGCTACAAGAAGGCGACCTACGGGCCGCGAGCGGATCGTTTGAGCATGAACCAGCTGGCCCAGATGCTATTGGAGTTCGCCGAGAGGTTGGAACAAAAACCGATCCACTTAGAAGATCTCCGAGAAGTGGAACCGGAACCAGAGTTGCGGCGGGTGAAGCGCCGCAAGGGGCGGCGTGCTCTAGCGAACTTCGAGAATCTTCCCGTCAACACATACGTATACGAGTTGAGCGCAGAAGAGCGGCCCTGCCCGAGTTGCGGTGTGGAGCGCAAAGAGATCGGCAGCGAGAAAAGTTGGCAGATCGAATACATCCCGGGACATTTCGAACGTCTCGAGCATGTACGCAAGAAGTATGCGTGCCCCAGTTGCGAACGAGCGGCGAGAACCCGCAGATCGAAGTAGCCGCCAAAGCAGAAACAGCAATCGAGAAAGGCTTTGCCGGCCCAGGGCTTCTGGCTTTCATCGTGACCAGCAAGTTCGCCGATTACTGCCACTATATCGGCTGGAAGATATTTTCGAGCGGCAAGGCTTTGAGATATCCCGGGCCACGCAATCCGTGTGGTGCCGGGATGTCGCGGATGTGGTCGCGCCGTTGTATGAGCGGATGGCCGAGCGGGTCAGGGAGTCGCATGTGGTGGCCACCGACGACACCGTCCTGCCGATGTTGAGCCCGGGCCAAACGCAGCCGGCCCGCATGTGGGTGTATGTGGGCGACGAAGCGAATCCGTATAACGTGTTCCATTTCACCTTGAACCGTAGTCGCGAGGGGCCGAAGGAATTTCTGAAGGACTATACGCAAGTTTTGCTGGCCGACGCTTATGGTGGCTACAACGGGGTGGTGGCTGGTAACGCTATCACTCGCGCGGGATGTTGGTCGCATGCGAGACGCAAGTTCGTGGAGGGGGAGAAATCGGCGCCGGAGATCGCGGGCGAGGCCGTCACTCTGATGGACGCACTGTTTGCGGTGGAACGACAAGCGAAAGACGTTGCCGTTGCCGAGCGACTCGAGTTGCGGCAGAAACAGTCGGTCTCGATACTGGCGCAACTACATCACAAGTTGCTGATCTGGAAAGAACAGTTGCTACCAAAGCATCCTATGGCCGACGCCGTGAACTACACACTCAGCCAGTGGGAGGCACTAACCGTGTTCACTACCGATGGCGCAGTGCCCATAGATAATAATGTTAGCGAACGGGAGATGAAGCGCGTGGTCCTCAATCGCAAAAACTCCCTCTTCGTCGGTAACCCTCGTGGCGGGCGAACCGCAGCGATCCTGGCCAGCTTGACCAGCAGCTGTCGCCGGCATGACATGGACCCCCATCTCTACTTCAGCAGCTGCTGGTGAACCTTCCCTCTTGGCCAGCCCGCGACCTCGACGCCTGGCTTCCCGACCGTTGGAAGCAAGCTCATATCGCCCGATGCGCCGCTTTGGGAATCCCGATTCCTCCCAGTCCCTAGACCCTGCGCTTCACGTATGCTCACATTGACTCGTTGCTGGTCGGCTTTGGCCTCGCAATGATTCATACCAACATCCTTCAATCTAGCGGAATCATCGGCGCCGTTACCGCGTTTGTCTCGTTTGCCGGCATGCTGTTCGGCGGACAGTTGGGCCATGCTCTGGGCAGACATAGCAAGCTTTCGGGCGGACTGGTGTTGATGCTCATCGGCGTGCGCGCGCTCGTGGCGCGTTAGTTTGCTGCCGAATGCCCGATGCCGAAGTGCCGCCTTGCTCCAGTGCAGCGCGAAAACTCTACCCGCCATGTCGGTTCGTCCTGGATCGCCCTGATTGTTTGGCCGCACGGGTGTGACGAGCTTATTCGCAGAGGAAGGCGGCTTTTCGAGTAGGGAGGTGCACAATGGAGTCGTTACTTGGACCGGCAGCACGAGCGCTGCTCATCGGATTTTTGATAACGGTAATGATGTCGGTGGGACTTGAAGTTACGGCCCGGGAGTGCGTCGCAACCCTGCGCAATCAACGCCACTTGATCGGCGCGCTCGTGGCCAACTTCGTTGTGGTACCGCTGCTCGGGTTAGGCATTGCAAGAATCATCCCGATGCCGGCGAATATCGAGACCGGGTTTTTACTGCTCGCGGCGGCGCCTGGCGCGCTTTTTGCCATCAACTTTACTCACAAAATCCGCGGCAGCGTGCCTTTCGCGGCGGCCATACTATTCCTGCTAACGGTACTCTCGCTCCTCTTCACTCCCCCACTGGCTCGTCTCCTGCTCAACATCGATCGAGGTCTGACGCTGCCCTATGACCGGGCCATCTCGGCTTTGCTTCTTTACATTGCTCTTCCGATGGCGTTCGGGCTTGCCATCAATCATTGGGCGCACCCGCTCGCGCTGAAGGTGCAAAAGCCAGTGAGCATTTGCGCCGGCTTGCTTTTCGCACTGGAGATCGTATTTACCGGAGCACTGAAGTCCGCGGCAATGAAAAAAGTCGGCATAAATGGATTGTGCGCGATGTTGGTCCTCATCATAGCCTCCATGATCTGCGGTTGGCTGCTGGGCGGCCCAGACGATGGAACCCGTCGGGTCCTCACGATCAGCACCAGCTTGCGCAACGTCGCCCTCTGTCTTGCCATTGCCGCACGCAGCTTTCCCGGCGCGGACGTTGATGTTGCAGTAATCGCCTTCAGTTCGCTCATGTTTCCGCCAAATGCGGTTTTCACCATGTACCATGTCCGAAAAATGAAGAAGCAAGCGGCGCAATCTGTTCACGCGGTGGCGCCGCGGAACCCGCCGGTCGGCGTTTAGGATCTTTTCAAAGGGCCCAGACGTGCCCACACCTGGATCCAAATCGTCTCTCACGCGACTCTATCAGTTCATTTCACCGCCTTCCCCTACCTGTCCGGCTAAGCAAATTCGGCACGACATCTATGAAATGATCCGAGCGCAGAGCAGGGACCCTACCATATACTGAGCAGAGAATTGATTGCTGCTATTCGGCCCGCGGCGACGGTGCGACGATGGAAACGACCATGCAACGGTTAATAGATGACCCAGAAGCCGCGCTGCGTCGAGCTGCAGACCACGTCTTAACAGGCTATGCGTGGTTTTACAGTGATCGTGCTGTGACCGTTCCCGCATCGGCGACACTTCTCCGGCTGGCGGATGAGATTCTTGCGGAACGCACACGATGGCTGGCGATATTGGCGAGAAACTAAGCCAATCATAGCACCCGGCCCATCGTCGGTTTTGGCAGTGGCACTCTTTACAGAAACCGATCGCCTCAGCGTTTCCGTTCGAACACGCGGTTTACCGCGCAACCAGTAGTCCAAATTATGCGAGCAACGGATGTATGACCATCCACTCAAGCGGCAACAGGAAGACTCAACGGGTGTGATGCGGGCCGAGGAACGCAAATCGCCATAATAGTAAGAGACCTCGCAGCGCTCGATGCGGACTCCAAAGACCTGAGGAAAGGTCGTGTCGGGAGTCCGATTCGCGAGACTGGCTTGGAACAACTTCGGAGCATTTGCGGGAGAAGATTGGCTTCAAGATAACCGCAACCGACGGTTGACCAAGGACTTGTGGTTTTGAAATCGAACCTGTTAAGCGAAGGGTTGTTTCTTGGAATGTGGATTTGACGAAAGACTCCTAGTCGACCGACGCCTTCTGGCACCGCTCACTGGCAACTTGTACCTGAATGGCAGGACTAGCGTCTTCGGTGCATTGCAAGCCCCGCAACCAAGCTTTTCAAGCAGCGCCTGCTTCACGTTCACGAAAAGGATGTCAGGCTTGATCTTGCCGTTGTCGTGGTAGGCGGCTTTGCAGTAGCGCCAGGTGCCGTCGACCTTGGCGTACCCGTAGAGCGTGCACTTGGAGATTGCCATCCTGCTGGGTTCCTCTGTTCGCTCAATACTGCGCGGCGCGCTTTTTGGGGGGGGCGATCTGAGGATTTCTTAGGGAAGAGCTTTAGGAAGGAACCTAGTCCATTGAAAACAAAACAAGGAGAGAAAGAAAAAAAAAAAAAAAAAAAAAAAAAAAAAAAAAAAAAAAAAAAAAAAAAAAAAAAAAAAAAAAAAAAAAAAAAAAAAAAAAAAAAAAAAAAAAAAAAAAAAAAAAAAAAAAAAAAAAAAAAAAAAAAAAAAAAAAAAAAAAAAAAAAAAAAAAAAAAAAAAAAAAAAAAAAAAAAAAAAAAAAAAAAAAAAAAAAAAAAAAAAAAAAAAAAAAAAAAAAAAAAAAAAAAAAAAAAAAAAAAAAAAAAAAAAAAAAAAAAAAAAAAAAAAAAAAAAAAAAAAAAAAAAAAAAAAAAAAAAAAAAAAAAAAAAAAAAAAAAAAAAAAAAAAAAAAAAAAAAAAAAAAAAAAAAAAAAAAAAAAAAAAAAAAAAAAAAAAAAAAAAAAAAAAAAAAAAAAAAAAAAAAAAAAAAAAAAAAAAAAAAAAAAAAAAAAAAAAAAAAAAAAAAAAAAAAAAAAAAAAAAAAAAAAAAAAAAAAAAAAAAAAAAAAAAAAAAAAAAAAAAAAAAAAAAAAAAAAAAAAAAAAAAAAAAAAAAAAAAAAAAAAAAAAAAAAAAAAAAAAAAAAAAAAAAAAAAAAAAAAAAAAAAAAAAAAAAAATTTTTTTTTTTTTTTTTTTTTTTTTTTTTTTTTTTTTTTTTTTTTTTTTTTTTTTTTTTTTTTTTTTTTTTTTTTTTTTTTTTTTTTTTTTTTTTTTTTTTTTTTTTTTTTTTTTTTTTTTTTTTTTTTTTTTTTTTTTTTTTTTTTTTTTTTTTTTTTTTTTTTTTTTTTTTTTTTTTTTTTTTTTTTTTTTTTTTTTTTTTTTTTTTTTTTTTTTTTTTTTTTTTTTTTTTTTTTTTTTTTTTTTTTTTTTTTTTTTTTTTTTTTTTTTTTTTTTTTTTTTTTTTTTTTTTTTTTTTTTTTTTTTTTTTTTTTTTTTTTTTTTTTTTTTTTTTTTCCCCCCCCCGTAGGAGGGCGTGACGATATGCGAATTGTCATCGATCTGAATCGATGCCAGGGATACGCGCAGTGCATCCCGCTCGCGCCGGACTGTCCTCAAACTGCACGGCGAGGAGGCGGTCATGTACGACCCGAACCCCGACGACTCGCAGCGCCAGCGGGTCCTGCGAGCGGCGGCGTCCTGCCCGGTGCAGGCGATCATGGTGGACCTTCTACGACGAGAAGGGGGACAACGCGTGAGCACCGCATCGCTCGTGGCGGATATCGTCACGTCCTTCAAGACCAATGGCCGGATCGTCATCGTTGGCGCCTCCCTCGCCGGGCTCCGCGCCGCCGAAGCCTTGCGCAACGACGGGCTTCAACGGGAAGTCTGACCATCATAGGGGACGAGCCGGACGAGCCCTACGATCGTCCCCCGCTCTCGAAGCAGGTGCTGAAGGGGTGGGTGCCGGCCGATCACACCATGCTCCCGCGCGCGCGGGAGGTCGATGCGGAATGGCGGCTCGGCGTCGCCGCCACCGGCCTCGACCGGAAAACGAAGACGGTGCGACTGGCCAATGGCGAGGAGGTCCCGTACGACCGCCTGCTGATCGCCACCGGCGTCCGGTCGCGGCCATGGTTCAACAAGGAGGAGGCCGCGCTCGAGGGCGTGTTCACGATACGAACGTCCGATGACGCGGGCCGGCTGCAGGCGGCGCTGGCCGCCAAGCCGGGGCGAGTCCTGATCGTCGGCGCCGGCTTCATCGGATCGGAGATGGCCTCGGTCTGTCGCGAACTCGGCCTCGAAGTCACCGTCGCCGAGCGCGCCGACGCGCCGCTGGTCGGCGCGCTCGGCGGTGTGATCGGCAAGATCGCCGCCGAGATGCAGCGGGACCACGGCGTCGATCTGCGCATTGGCGTCTCGGTGGAGGCGCTGGAAGGCGACGCGGCCGGACATGTGCGGCGCGCCAGGCTCTCGGACGAGACCACGATCGACGTCGACGTGGTGGTGGCGTCGCTCGGTTCGATCCGCAACATCGAATGGCTGGAAGGGGCTGGGCTGGCCGCCGGCTTCTGGGGCGTCGCCTGCGACGCGGGCTGCCGCGCCTTCGACGTCAACGGCGTGGTGACCGACAGCATCTTCGTCGCGGGCGACATCGCGCGCGCGCCCCACGTGCTGTACGAATACCAGTTTCTGTCGCTCGAGCACTGGGACAATGCGGTCTTCGGGGCGGCGGTCGCGGCGCACAACATGGTGAGCCTCGAGCCCGACCGTCGGCCGCACCTCCCGCTGCCCGCCTTCTGGTCGGGCCAATTCGGCGTCAACATCAAGGGCGTCGGCGTGCGGTCCTTCGGCGACGAGATCGTGATCACGCAGGGCTCCGTCAAGGAGCGTCGCTTCGCCGCCGCCTATGGCAGGCGGGGCCGCATCGTGGGCGCGGTCACCTTCAATCACGGCAAGTGGCTGGAATATTACGGGGCGCTGATCGAGCGATCGGCGCCGTTCCCACCGCCTCCGCCGGGCTACGATCATCCGGTCGACATGAAGCCGGTTCCGGCGGGGTTCCCGGATCCGCGCGCGCCGACGGCGCTTCCCGACGTCGTCCTGACCGGCCACGACCCGACCGACCGGGGCGCCGAGTTCCGAGCGCGCACGGACGGCGCGATGAAGCGCCGCTGGAATGAATCGAAGCGACAGAGGAACATCTGACACCAAGCAGCTTAGCGGAGCGAGACGAGCATCATGACGCCAGAGACCGCCTGGGCGGAGGCTATGAAATTCGAAAACCGCCCCAATCCGTACCCGTTCTTCGACGAGCTCCGGAAGACGCCGGTGGCGCAGGTGGCGAACGGCATCTACGTCGTCACGGGCTACCGGGAACTGATGACGCTGGCCCACGACCCGCGGATCAGCTCCGACATGCGTCCAGTCCGTTGAGTGCGAGGCGGCGGTCGAAGCCTCGGCTGACGCCGATCATTGGAGGCGTACGGCAAGGCGAAGACGATGATCGCGTCCGACCCGCCGGACCACGATCGAATGCGCCGCCAGGCGATGCGGCACTTCGGCCCTCCCCACACGCCAGATCTCATTCCGAGCATGGAGCCGGATATCCAGCGGCTCTGCAACGAGTTGCTCGACAAGGCCAAGGGCAAGACCCGGATCGACGTCGTGGACGATTACGCCTACCCGGTGCCGGTGATGGTGATTTGCAAGATCCTGGGCGTTCCGCTGAAGGACGAACCCAAATTTCACGCCTGGATCTATGACTTCATGGCGGGCCTCATGGACATGGGCCCGGACGCGGCCACCGAAGAGGGGAAGGCCCGCGAGGCGAAGGGAGAAGCGAGCACGGCGGCGCTCATGCAGTACATGACCGATCTGATCGAGGGGTTCTCAAAGAGCCCGGCGACGAGCATGCTCTCGAAGATGGTGAACGACGATGGCCCGGACGGACCGATGACGCCCAGAGAGGCCGTGACCAATGCGGCATTGCTGCTGATCGCCGGTCATGATTCCACGGTCAACACGATCGCCCATTGCGTGCTGACCGTGCTGCGAAACCCCGGGTCCTTCGAGCTGCTGCGCCGCCGGCCGGAGCTGATTCCCGGCGCCATCGAGGAGGTCCTGCGCCTCGAGTCGGCGGTCCAGTTCTTTCCCAGCCGAACCGCTACCGCTGACATCGAGATCGGCGGGACGGTCATCCCGAAGGGTTCGCCGGTCCTCCTGATGTACGGCGCGGCGAACCGCGATCCGATCCGGTTCCCCAACCCGAACAAATTCGACCCCGAACGCCCGGACAACGAGCACTTCGGCTGGGGCAGCGGCATCCACACCTGCTTCGGCGGTCCGCTCGCGCGCCTGGAGGTGAACATCGCGTTGGAAACTTTCATTCGCCGCGTGGAGAACCCGCGGCTCGTGGTCGATCCGCCGGAGTACCGGCGTAGCAATGTCTTCCGCGGCCCGCGACACCTGTTGGTCGACTTCGACGGGATCAGAGATTGAGGAGAAACGATGAAAGCATTCCAGTTCGTCGAGTCGCAGAAGCCGGCCGAACTCCGCGAAGTGCCGGTGCCCGAGCCGGGGCCGGGTCAGGTGCTGATCAAGATCGGGGGCGCTGGGGCCTGTCACTCCGATCTGCACATACTCGAGGCGCCTGCCAAGACGCCGGGGCCGGCCCGCTCCCCTTCACCCTCGGCCATGAGAATGCGGGCTGGGTCGAGAAGCTGGGGCCCGGCGCGACCGGATTCGCGGTGGGAGACCCGGTGATCGTCTATGGCCCATGGGGATGCGGAGCTGTGCATAACTGCCGGGTGGGCATGGAGAACTATTGCGAGAACCCGGGGCAACACAGAGGCAGGCGGGCTCGGGCCCGACGGCGGCATGGCTCCTTATTTCCTCGTTCCGTCGACGCGATTTCTCATCCCGCTCGGGACCCTCGATCCGCGGGAGGCCGCTCCGCTCAGCGATGCTGCGCTCACCAGCTACCACGCGGTGAAGCGATCGCTCCACCTGCTCGGCCCCGGCTCAACAGCCGTTGTGATCGGCGCCGGCGGTCTCGGCCAGATGGCCATCCAGTGCTGAGAGCGCTCAGCGGTGCAACAACCATCATCGCGGTGGACACCTCGGCCGACAAGCTCGAGATCGCCAAAGACATGGGCGCTGACGAGGCGCTGCTCTCGGGTGACGAAGCGGTCAAGCGCATCAAGGATATGACGCGAGGACAGGGCGCCGAGCTGGTGCTCGACATGGTGGGGGTGAATCCGACCTGCAGATGGCCGCGCAGGTGGCCCGGGTGCTGGGCCATCTCACGATTGTGGGCCTCGGTGGCGGAGCCTTCCGGTGAACTTCCACAGCCCGGCGAAAGAATGCTCGGTCGCGTCGCCGTACTGGGGCTACATCCCGGAGCTGATCGAAGTGGTCAGCCTCGCCCAGGCAGGAAAAATCAAGATGCTGGTGGAACACTTTCCCCTCGAACGGGCGAGCGAGGCGTACCACCTCCTGCACGACGGAAAGATTAAGGGACGCGCGGTCATCACGCCGAACAATTGAGATTGTCTACAAGGCTGACGTCAAATTAGTGATGGTTCTGCTCATCTAGCGTGAGATAGAAAATCATGGAAATCGAATCAATGGTTCAGTTCCAAGAAGAAGGGGCATGAGATCTACTCGGTTGCTCCTGATGCAACTGTGTACGATGCATCGCGCTGATGGCTGCGAAGAATGTAGCAGCAATGTTGTCATTTCGGAGGACAGCTAGTCGGCATCGTCTCTGCACGTGACTATGGACGCAAGGTCGTTCTGGAAGGGAAACCGCAAGAGACGTGCGAGTGCAGGAGATTATGACAACTTCTTTGATCACTATAACTCCGGAGACGACGGTTCTTGATGCTATGGAGCTCATGACTCGTCATCATATTCGGCACCTTGCGGTTCTGATTGAGGGCAAGCTCGACGGGCTGATCTCGATGAGCGATCTGATGAGCGAGGTAATTTCTGGGCAAGCTTCACTATCGATCAATTAAAAAAATACATAAGTACATAGGTCACGCCCCGTCTAAACGCTATCCGGCCAGAACCTCTAGGGAAGACCGATGTCGTTTGCGTTGCGTATTGGTGCTGGCTTAATGTCAGTCTGCCGCCGCTGATGTCTGATGAGGTGACCTGCCAGCCGCAGTACGGATAGCGGCGCTAGGTCGATGCTCAACGGCCTCGGACTGCACGTCATGCCGTTCGCGAGCGGTGCGACAAGAACCATATGGCTGATACGTTTGACGACAATGCGCCGGACTCCAAGAATGCGATGAATGCTTGTATTGATCGGCTGCTCGGCGCGCTTGAACCCATAGCGAGCAAAGAAAGCAGTCTCCATCGGAGCAAAGCGTGAGCGCCGAATCCGTCAGACTACAGGAAGCTCGCACTGGCAAGATTCCCTGGAAGAAGTGGGGCCCGTATCTGAGCGAGCGGCAGTGGGGTACGGTTCGCGAAGACTACAGCGAGGATGGTAATGCCTGGAACTACTTCACTCATGACCAAGCCGATCTCGCGCCTATCACTGGGGCGAGGATGGTCTTGCGGGCATCAGCGACGACCAGCAGCTGTTGTGTTTCAGCGTGGCGCTGTGGAACGGCAAAGACCCCATCCTGAAAGAACGTATGTTCGGTCTGACCAACAGCGAAGGCAACCACGGTGAGGACGTTAAGGAATACTACTTTTACCTCGACAGCACGCCAACACATTCGTACATGAAATACCTGTACAAGTATCCGCAGGCGGAGTACCCCTACGTCGATCTGATCGAGACGAACAAGCGTCGCGGCCGTTACGATATGGAGTATGAACTACTGGACACGGGTGTCTTCGACGAAGACTGCTATTTCGATGTCTTCGTAGAATATGCCAAGCACACTGCAGAAGACTTACTTGTTCAGATCAGCGTGATTAATCGCGGGCCTGAGCCGGCCACAATCCATCTCCTGCCGAGCCTGTGGTTTCGGAACACCTGGACCTGGTGGTCAGGTACACCCAAGCCTTCGCTAAGACAGCTCGCGGGCAATGACGGCTGGAAGGCGGTTGCGGCGTCCCATACCCAGCTGGGTGAGCGGTATTTGTACTGTGAGGGAGATGTTCCCCTGCTGTTCACGGAAAATGAGACGAACAACGAGCAGATCTTCGGCACACCCAACCTATCGCCTTACGTCAAAGACGGAATCAACAATTATGTAGTCGCCGGAAATCACAGTGCCGTGAACCCTGAGAAAGCGGGAACGAAATCTGCCGCGCATTATCGGTTGACTGTGGGAGCAGGAAAAACGACCACAATCCGTCTGCGGCTAACCGATCTGGCACCGGATGCAATCGGCGATCCCTTCAAGAAGTTTCGACGAGACCCTGCAGACCCGCCTGGGTGAGGCGGATGCCTTCTATAGATCGATAACCCCGGAACGTGCGAGCGAGGATGAGGCTCTGGTTATGCGGCAGGCGCTGGCCGGAATGCTCTGGACCAAGCAGTATTTCTTTTTCGATGTCCACAAATGGCTCGAAGAACACGGTATTGATCCGATGAAGCCCGGCGGACGGTCGATGCGAAATCGCGAATGGTTCCACATGGTGAATCAACATATCATCTCGATGCCCGACAAGTGGGAGTACCCGTGGTATGCAGCATGGGATTTGGCGTTTCACGCCATCGCGCTATCCGCGGTCGACACCGATTTTGCTAAAGAACAGCTTGACCTGATGTTGCAGGAGTTCTACCTGCATCCGACCGGGCAAATTCCGGCCTATGAGTGGAACTTCAGCGACGTCAATCCGCCGGTACACGCCTGGGCCTCGATTTTCTTGTACCGCACCGAACAGGCATTGCATGGCGAAGGCGACATCGAGTTCCTCATGCGCTCCTTTCCGAAGCTGATGCTGAATTTCAGTTGGTGGGTGAACCGCAAAGACCGCTTCGGCAATAACCTCTTTGAAGGCGGTTTCCTCGGGCTAGACAATATCGGCGTCTTCGACCGCAGCTCGCCGCTGCCGAAAGGTGGAAGCCTCCAACAAGCTGACGGCACAGCATGGGTTTGCATGTTCGCTCAGAACATGTTGGAGATCGCCGTGGAGTTGACGGCCCATGATCCTGCTTACGAAGACATGGCCGTGAAGTTTGCGGAACACTTCATTTGGATTGCGGTCGCTTTGAACCAAATGGGGCCTGAGGGGATGTGGGACGAGGAAGATGGTTTCTACTACGATGTGCTGCGTCTTGCCGGACGGTAGTGCCAAACGGCTAAAGGTGCGCTCCATGGTGGGCCTGCTGCCTTTGTGTGCGACCACCGTAATCGAGCAGTGGCAGCGCGAGCGGGTGCCGCGAGTGGTGAAGCGTCACTGCAAGAACGGATGCAGCGTATGCCCGAGCTGCGCAACACCATACATACAAACGAGCGGGGTCAATGGGGACGTTGCAGATCGCGGTATCGCCGCACTCGTGAATCAGGACCGGTTGCGCCGCATCCTGACGCGCACGCTCGACGAGAAAGAATTCCTGAGTCCTTACGGCGTTCGGGCCCTTTCCCGCTACCATGAAGACCATCCCTATATCGTCCGGGTGGATGGCCAAGAATACCGAGTGAATTATCTTCCAGCGGAGTCAGACAGCGGCATGTTCGGCGGGAATTCCAACTGGCGTGGGCCGGTATGGATGCCGATGAACGTGCTACTGATTCGCGCCTTGCTGCAGTTCTATTTGTATTATGGCGACAACTTCAAGATAGAGTGCCCCACCGGCTCGGGCAATCCGATGAACCTGTTCGAGGTAGCGCGGGAGATTTCCGACCGCCTGGCCCGCATCTTCCTGCGTGATAAGACAGGGCGGCGTCCGGTGTTCGGCGGCACAGAGAAATTCCAAACCGACCCCCAATGGAAGGACTACCTCCTGTTCTACGAGTACTTCCACGGGGATAACGGGGCTGGCTTGGGCGCCAGCCACCAGACCGGATGGACTGGCTTGGTCGTGATGCTGACCGAGCTTTTCGGCCGTGTGGATCCTCGACAGCTACTGGACACCGGAAAACCAGGCTTCAAGGAAACAGTAGCGAACTCAAGACTTACTTGGCAAACCGAGAATGAGGTTACATGTATGACGGCAATCACAGTCGAACCCAAGAAGCCATACTCTGCCAAGTGGGAAGAGGTCCAAGAGCCAGATATTCGCGAAGGCTCGGTACTCGTTGAGACTATCGCGGTTGGGGTTTGCGGTACCGACGTCAAGATTATGGAGGGAAAATACGGATGGGCTCCTCCCGGCAAGACACGCCTCATACTTGGCCGCGAATCCCTCGGCCGCGTCCTGGAATCTGACTCAGCCGGCAGATTCAAGAAGGGTGATTTGGTGGTCGGCATCGTTCGTCGCCCCGACCCCGTTCCCTGCCCAAACTGCGCAGTAGGTGAATGGGACATGTGCCGCAACGGCCAGTATACTGAGCGCGGTATTAAACAGCTTAACGGGTTCATGGCGGAGCGCTGGCGAATCGAGTCTGAGTACGCAATGAAGGTTGACGGCTCGCTCGGGCTCCTGGGCGTGCTGGGCCTGCGACCGTCGTCACCAAGGCATGGGAGCAAATCGCCGCCGTAGGGCAACGCGCGGCTAGATGCAGACCGCAGTCGGAGGAAGGTTCAAGAGCTGATGTAGTCCCGTTGCGTTTCGAGCGACAGGCGATTGGCAAGCCAAATTAAAGAAATTATTTGAAAAAGCAAATATTGTGGATGGCCACGCCCACCGGTTCCGCGACACGTTTGCGGTTGAGCTGCTTTTGGCTGGTGTTCCTATTGAGCGGGTTTCAATTCTGCTGGGACATACAAGTATCCGCATTACGGAGAGGCATTACACGCCATGGGTTCGCGCACGACAGGAGCAGGCCGAAGCGGACGTACGAGGCGCATGGTTAACTGACAGAAATCAAACCAGAAATTATGGCGGAGAGGGTGGGATTCGAACCCACGGTTGAGTTTCCCCAACACACGCTTTCCAAGCGTGCTCCTTAAACCGCTCGGACACCTCTCCGTCGACCGGAGCTTCAGAAGCCTAACAAATTGAAGGCCCACCAGCAAACCCGGCTGTGCCTAGTGATGAGGGGCCAATGAAGTTTCGCGTCAGAAACAACGTTGGGAAGCGCAAATCCGACCTTCAAGCTCGGGGTAACAAATCAGCGGGAGGTCTGCTACACTTTTGTACCCCGTTCCGGGGTAGTGCAATTGGTAGCACGCCAGCCTTTGGAGCTGGTTATCCTGGTTCGAGTCCAGGCCCCGGAGCCATCTGCTTTCTTGTAGACGCAACACGACATCAGATAGTTTTCACGGGTGGGTTTTCCCGAAAAGACGCCACCTGCCTACGCTGCGGACTCCCGGCGCGGCTTGGGCGGCGGCACAATCTTCAGTTCCGTGGGACGCTTCATTTTGAAATGCAGTTCACTGCGGTACAGCAGTTTCTCAAATTCCTGCTCGGAGCAGGCACCGACGGTAGGTAGAGTTTTTCGATTTGAGGCCACAGCCCCTCCTTCCGGCATTCGCGCGACAAACCCACCCTTCCGGAAGCTGATGTTGCCCGAAGGTTAGCCCTCAGACTGTACAGTGTCAAGAATTTTCCTCTGCGGTTCTCGTGGTCTTATCGCTTAGCAGGCTTCTAGTATTGACCTTCGCAAAATCCCTGCGTGTGCAAATGGTTTCGACAGCAGCAACCTGCTTCCGCACAAGGAAGGCTTGCGCAAGTTCCGCCAGCGCTCTAGTCTTGTGGCCGCCATGACAAACGACTTCCTCATCCTCGGATTGATCTGGTACATCGTTTTCCTGTTCTCGACCACGTGTCATGAAGGAGCGCACGCGCTCATCGCCCGGTTGGGCGGCGATCCCACGGCGTTTCACGGTGGACAGGTTTCGCTCAATCCTCTGCCGCATATCAAACGTGAGCCGTTCGGGCTGGTTGTCGTCCCGATCCTTTCCTACTTCATAGCGCACTGGATGATCGGCTGGGCCAGTGCTCCCTACGATCCCGCTTGGCAGCAGCGTTACCCGCGACGCGCGGCCTGGATGGCCCTGGGCGGCCCCGCGGCAAACTTCACCCTGGTCATTCTGTCCACCATCGCGATCCGCGCCGGAATACATTTCGGGTTCTTCGGAATGCCCGATTCCGTGAGCTTTACGCATATTACCGAGCCCCTGGTCCCCGGGATCGCGAACTTCGCAGCCACTTTTCTGAGCATTATCTTCCTGCTGAATCTGCTGCTCGGGACCTTCAACCTCCTGCCTGTGCCGCCACTTGATGGGAACACCGGCATCACGCTGCTGATGAGCAAAGAGACGGGCCTGCGCTTTCTAAATTGGTCGCGGACTCAGGGGTTCGGCATGCTCGGGCTAATCATCGCCTGGTATGCGTTCGACAAAATCTTTCCGTTCATTTTCCGCTTTGCCCTGGCGGTTCTTTATCCGGGCTCACAGTGGGGTTGATCTCTTGCCAGTCACGCCGCGCTATCAGCGGTTTTTATTCGCAGTGTGTTTCAAGCGCGGACACGTTTCGCGCACGGAACATCCTGCCTGGAGCGCACACAACGTGCCAGCTAGCTCAGCGTCCTGCTTGGACTACCCCACGGAAACTTCTACCGGACATCGGTCGCCAGCTTTCACTTTCCGCCGGACGTAGGCGAGTAGGACGCGCTGTGCAGCAGAGAAGCTGGCAGCGTCACGGATGAGTCCATGCGCACCAACATTCCGGTCTGTGCCGGAAGCTCAACATCTTTGCCTTTCTTCGTCATGATGTAGGCCGATGTGCCAACGAGCCCGATCACAGTTCCCCGCGCGACATTGCTGAAAAGTACTCCCACCAATGCGCCGGCTCCCGTTCCGAGGCCGCCCGTCATTATGTCGCCTTTGATGTCGCGCTTTTCTTCCACCACCACGCCTTCGGTGGTTTTCAGATCCTTGCGCCTTTTTGTGTCATCCGCACTGCCGCTATAGAGCGAGAGAATGCTCATCTGCACGGGGAAAATGCGGCTTTGTACTTCGATTGAATTGAACACCAGGTTCATCGAAGCGCCGCCGCGAACCATCGCAAACCACTTTGGCCGAGTGACGCTCGTGACCGTGCCGTGGATTTTCGCGCCCGCGGGCAGGAGCAGCTGGTTTCCGGAGAATACCGGCTCCGCTACGACTGCGGTAAAGGGATCTCCGTCGTGTGCGACGCTGGTTGTGAGGCCTTCCGCCAGCGTTAGGCGGACTTGGGTTCCCTGTTGAATTGAGTTGGACTGCGCGTGTACTGCGGGAGTCAGCCAAAGCAGCGCTGACAACACTGCACAAATCGAAATAAAACGCTTCATGGGATCCTCCATTGTCCTCGGGGGGAACGAGACTTCATTCCGCCGAGGAGGCTCCGGACATAGCCGAGCCGTCCCCGTTTCGGGGGGTTACCGCTGGCGCCGCGGTGCGAGTGCGGAGGTTGCACTCGAGCGATACGATACTCCATCGAGGAAAGGGTTGCGCGTCTATCGCCCGCAAGTGTTCCTAATCGGCAAGACCCGCCAGGCGCGCCAAGCCCTCGCCAGAACCACTGCGGAGCCCTAACAAAGGCGCCCCGGTGACCGAACACTAGGAGGCACGTTCAGTGTACTGGCACGACACCGCACGGCCGATTCACCGCCTCGCTTTCGGCGCGGTCTGCTAGGCTTGCTTTAGGCGAGCACCTGGGTTCGGCGAACCTCAGGAGCTGAAGTTCAGGTAACAATCCGATGCGAAATCGTTTGCTGATTTTCTGCTTGTTGCTCCTGGGCGTCTCATCGGTCGCCTTCGCGACGGATTTTGCTGTTGTAGTCCATCCTTCTAATCCCATTCGAGCGATCAGTTTGGTCGAGCTCGGCAAAATGTTTAGAGCCAAGACCGTCACATGGCCCAACGGACGGAACATCACGCTCGTTCTTCGCGAGCCGAATTCACCGGGAATGAAATTCGTCATCGAGAAGATTTTCAGCGGAACCTTCGAGGAAGGCAAGGTAGCGCTGAACGATCCCGCCCGGAAATCAACCGTCCCCGTCGTTTTTGCCGAAAGTGACGAGGAAGTGCTGAAAATTGTGGCCGGGAATGCGGCAGCGATCGGGGTCATAGATGTCTACAACATCACGGGCGGCGTGAAGGTAGTGAAGATCGATGACAAGCAGCCCTTCGATCCCGGCTACGTCCTGAAGGGCCATTAATCCACAGAACGAGATCTCATGCGAGGAACCGTGAAAATCCGAAACGCTTTCCCCTGGATGGTTATCGCTATTTTAGTGGCCGGCGCCGTGGCGCAGGCGCAGGACTCCACGCCTCTCGCCAGCGGAGCGAGCGCGACGGACACCGTTCCGGTCACGACGCACTCAGTGACCGCTCAACGCGCTTATGAAATGGGGATGGTGCAGCGGGAAGACCGGCTCTTTGTTGACGAAGGCCTGGCCTTCTTTCGCGAAGCGGTGAAGGCCGACCCGCAGTTCGCCCTGGGCCACGCGGCGTTAGGTTACTTTACGGCCGATCCAAAAGAGGAGAAGCAGGAGTGCGCGCTGGCGGAAAAGTTCATCGCAAATGCATCCCCCGATGAGCAGTTGCTGATCGGTTGGATGAACGGCACCAAGAACGGCGATCTGGTACCCGCGATTTCCGCGATGAATGACCTCCTCGCGAAATATCCAAACGACAAGCGGCTTGGCAACATGACTGCGGAATGGCTCTGCTCGAATCAGGGGGCTTTCGAACATGGCGAGGCGATTCTCGTGCGCCTGCTAAAAAATGATCCCAGGTATTTTCCGGCGATGAATAATCTGGCGTACTGCTATGCGATGAGCGGTCAGCCCGGTCTCGCGCCGCCGTTGATGGCTGAGTACGTCGCCGCCCTACCCAACGAGCCGAACCCGCAGGATTCCTACGGAGAGATCATGCGCATGTTGGGCGACTATCCCGCCGCACTGGATCACTACCGGAAGGCTTTGGAAATCAATCCTCATTTCAATCCATCGCAGGTAGGCCTTGCTACCACCTACGCACTGATGGGTGAACAAAAGAAAGCCCGCGCGCAATATTTGGTCGCAATCAAGGGTACGAAAGAGCGGTCGACCCAGATCAATTATCGAATCCTCTGGGCGGTGACGTACTATCGCGAAAACAAGCCGCGCTTGGCTCACGAGGCATTTCTCGAGGTTGACGAGGAAGCGCACCTGGCGGGTTTGCCCACACAGGAAGCGGAAATTCATCGTGCCATGGCGCTTTTCAGTCCAGATCCCTCCGTCGCCTTGAAGGAATTGGACGAAGCCAGGGCGGATCTCTCCGAGACACGCAAGGCCAAGCTATTGCCCGGAGACCGCGACACTGAATTGGCGTCCATCTTGCAAACTCGCGCGTTCATCGCTGTAGGCGCAGGAAAGACCGAGGCGGCGGAAGCCGCGCTCAAGCTGCTGGCTGAAATGGCGCAGACCAGCCGCAGCATTCCGGTACAAAATTCGTATCACTCTGCCAACGGAGCCGTGCTTCTCGCGCAAGGCGACTATGGCGGCGCGGTCGCGGAACTCGAAGAAGATGCGCAAAATCCCCTCTCCCTGCGATTGCTGGCTCAGGCGCAGGCAAAAGCGGGACAGGCTTCCGACGCGCAAAAAACCCTCGCAACCCTGGCAGCCATCAGCGACGAGCGCATGGAAACGGCCTTCGCGATGCCGCCGGCCCGCGCCGCGCTGAAAAGCGATACATCAACAAGCGCTCAGGGCGGAGCACACTAGAAAGCGCAACGCTGCAGCCAAAAATCCAGACGACGCACGGTTCTTGATTTCCCACCTGCCATCTTTTATTGATTTTCTGCGCCACGTGGCCGCATCAATTTTCCTACCAAACCCCCGCGACATCTTCCGCGCAGTGAACCGCTGTGCTAGACTTCGCGGAGCAGTTTTGTGCGCAGAATATTTCTGCGCGGACTGCCGATGGGTGGAACTTCGGGCTCTGTGCAACGATTCCCCGCAAACCCCGCCAGGCCCGGAAGGGAGCAACGGTAGCGGGTCAGTCTCGTGTGCCGCGGAGTACCCGAAGTTCCTCTAGTCGCAGCCGAGCTAGCGAGCTAAATGACATATAAAGTTATCGCCCGAAAATACCGCCCGCAAACCTTCCGTCAGATTGTCGGGCAGCAACACGTCACCAAGACTCTCGCCAATGCCATCAATTCCAACCGCGTAGCCCACGCCTATATTTTTTCCGGCGTTCGCGGCGTAGGCAAAACGACAACCGCGCGCATCTTGGCCAAGGCATTGAACTGCGTGAAGGGTCCGACCGCCGAACCGGACGGCACGTGCGACTCCTGCCGCGAGATTTCCGCTGGCACTTCCCTGGACGTGCTGGAAATTGATGCGGCGTCAAACCGCGGCATTGATCAGATCCGCGAATTGCGCGAGATGGTGCGTTATGCGCCGGCGTCGAGTCGCTACAAAGTCGTGATTCTGGACGAAGCGCATCAGCTCACGGACGAAGCTTCGAACGCGCTGCTGAAAACTCTGGAAGAACCGCCTGAGCGCGTTGTTTTCATTCTCGCGACGACCCGCGCCGACGATTTGGTGGACACAATCAAATCGCGCGCGCAGCTTTTCCAATTCCGCGCGCTTTCGTTCCAGGAAATCAGCGAAGAAATCGAGCGCATCGCGCGCGAAGAAAAGTTGACCATCGAACCGGGCGCGGTCGCCGTGCTGGCGCGCGCCGCCGAGGGCAGTTTGCGCGACGGGCTTTCGCTTCTTGAACAAGCGATTTCTTACAGCGGTGACGCCATCACGGACGCCCAAGTGCGCGAGCTTCTCGGCGTTGTTGCCGAAAGCGTGCTTGACAGTCTCGTGGATGCCATCTCAGAACAATCCGCGGAGTTGGCCCTGGGCCTGGTCCATCGCCTCATTGGCGAAGGGCAAAATCTGCAACATTTCTGCCGTGAAGCCATCCGTCATTTCCGCAATCTGTTGGTCGCCCGCGTGTGCGGTGCGGATTCCGATCTGGTGGCGGCGCCGCAGGACGAACGTCCGCGCCTCGCGGAGCAAGCCGCGCGATTCAGCGAAGAAGATCTCACGCGCTTCTTCAATACCCTGCTAGCAACCGATGCGGAACTGCGCCGGGCACCTGATCCGCGTCTGCATCTGGAACTGGGCCTTTTAAAATTGGTGAATGCGCGCAGGCTTGCGCCGCTTGAAGAAGTACTTGCGGAACTCCGCGGAGAGGCGCGACCGTTTCGCTCCACGCCAGTTTCTCCCTCGCGTTCCACGGCGCCGGCTGTTACGGCGCGATCCGTTTCATCCGCGTCCGGCACCGCGGCGCGCATGGCTCCAGAATCGAGTCCGCCTGCGGACCTAACACCATTGCGGGCTGCCACAGTAGAAACAGGTCGGACGGTGACAGCCAAAATATCCGAGCCGAGATCACCCGAGGCGGGCCGCTCGACTGGTCCCGTTCCAGCGTCGCCGCCGCGCATCGTCGCGCGGGCCGCGGAAGACGGGACCAACGGTCTCGCCTCCGCGCAAATGGATGCGATCAAGGCCGCGCTGCAAGGATCAAAGCTGCTGTCGTCCTTTCTGGAGCAAGCAACCCGGTATCAAATTGAAGCCGGTGAGTTTCAACTTTTCTTCACCAGCGAGAGCCGCACGCTGGTAGATATGTTGCCGCGCGAGGCGATGGAACGTTTGCGCACAACGGTGCACCAAGTCATCGGCCAGCCGCTGCGCGTCTGTGTTAAACTGGATTCCAGCCGGGCAGCAGCGCCAGCAGGACGCGGGTCGGATCTGCGTGCGCGGCTCGAAGAGGATCCGATCGTTAGGGCGATGCTTGAAAAGTTTGGCGGCCAGATTTCGAGCGTCAAGCGCCCAAGCGAGGAATAACTGATGGAAGTTAAAGCTCTGCAACAGATGCTGTCGCAATTCCGCCAGGTGCAAGAAAAGCTCGAGAAGCAGATTGACGAGCTCTCCGTGGAAGCCTCGGCGGGCGGCGGCATGGTGACGGTGAAGATGAACGGCCAGAAACAGCTGACCGAAGTGCGCATCGAGCCGGAGGTTTTCAAGAGCAAGGACCAGGAGATGCTGCAAGACCTGATCCAGGGCGCGGTGAACGAAGCCACGCGCCGGGTAGACGAAGAGCTTTCCAAGCAAGTGAAAGAAATCTCCGGCGGTCTGCCCGGAGTCGCAGGCCTGAAAATTCCCGGCCTTTTCTGAGCTGGCAGCTGCGCCTGGATATGATGGCGCCGGCTGGGTTCTCTCGATTGTTTCCGATTGCTAGTCCGATTCCCTTCTGTCCTAAAATGATTTCGACAAACGGAGTTCCATGCCTGATTTCGCCCCTTCCGTTACACGTTTAATTGACGAACTGAAACGACTACCCGGGATCGGCCAGAAGACTGCGCAGCGCCTAGCGTTTTACCTGTTGCGCGTAGACCCCGAGCAAGCCTTCGCGCTTTCGGACGCCATCCGTGACGCAAAAGAGAAAGTCCGCGAGTGTTCGATCTGCAACAACATCACCGACGCGGACCCGTGCCTTTTCTGTACGGGCGCGGCTAGAAATAAGAAAATAATCTGCGTGGTCGAGGAAGCCACCAACATCCAAGCCGTCGAAAAAACGCGGCAGTTTGACGGCTTGTACCACGTGCTGGGCGGCGCACTTTCACCGCTGCAAGGCATCGGGCCCGATCAGTTGAAAATCAAGAGTTTGATCGAGAGGCTGAAGGGCGGCACCGTGGAGGAAATCATTGTCGCCACAAGCCCGACGGCGGAAGGTGAAGCGACAGCGGTATACCTGTCGAAGCTGATTAAGCCGCTCGGTGTGCACGTCACACGGATCGCCATGGGTATCCCGGTTGGCTCCGACCTGGAATACGCCGATGAAGTGACTATGAGCAAGGCCATGGAAGGCCGTCGCGATCTGTAGCAGGTTCCATGATGGCTTCGACAACCTCAATCGCAGCGCTCAGCGAAGTGGTCCAGCCTTGCTAATTCTTCTTGTCGTCGCTGCCGTGATGCAGATCTAGACCGAACGAGGGGTGGTCCTTGCTTCCAGTAATCTTGATGGGTATGTCGGACCCTCCGTTCTTGCCCTTGAAAAACGGATCCGCGGCCTTCATAAAGAACGATTTCGCGCCCGTCATGGTCTGCGATAGCTTGGCCTGTATCAATAGATGGCCGTGAAAATCCATCTCCCCGTTGTCCAGGCCGTAGCTGCCAGTTAGCGCGATGTTGGCGCCCACCACGCCAAAACTCAGCTTCGAAAAACTGGCTACGCCCTTGTCCACGCGGAATTTTGCAATCAAGTTTGAAACGACGTCGGCAATATCCTTATCTGTTGGATGCCCTTGCGCCTTGCGGCTAAGCGTATCGATCTTTTCCTGCACGTTGCTGCTGGTGAATCGCGCATCGGCCACGCTGAATTGACCGTCGATCGTCATGCGCTCGAGGATGTCGGCGTCGCCCTCTCCAATGTTAATCTTCGCATTGAGAGCGGCGGGGCCGGTCATGATGGGTGGATCGTTCTTTACGGTCAAATAGAGCAAGTCTTCTATGGTCGCCTCGCGCGAGACCGCACCCAGCAGAATTGTGCGACCCTTTTCGGGAGTGAGGTCCGCAACTTCTCCGTTTACCACCAGCGTGGTGTGCCGGAAATGGGCAATCACCGGCTTCAGAATCACGTTGCCGTTGGTACCGTCCACAATCGCGTTGTAATCAGTGTGCAGGTTCACTGAGTGGCCGCTCATGCGCAGAGCGAAGTCGGGAGTCTCGGTCTGGCCTGCAACGTTCAAATAATCCAACGGACCGCTGAATTTTCCGGTTGAACGAAGAGTCCCCGCGAGCCCTTGGATCGTTCCCATATCGGCGTGACTGAAAATGTATCCCGCCGCTACGGGCGTATGCCGCGGATCGGCGGCGTCCCACGGGCCGAATTGTCCGGCACAATCAATTTCGCCCTTGGGCACTGGATTGGTCAACACGGCATGGAACGTTGCCGGGCTATCGAAACTGAAATCCTTGACCACCATCTCGTGAAGCGGAAACTCGCGCGGAGGTTTGCCCGCGTCGCCAGGTAGGATCGAAATCAACGCATTGTTGGCGTCAATTTCGTGAATCAGTACGGGGTATTTTTGGGCCAGGTCCGCGTCCGTGCCGTGGATCCTGGGGCGCGCGCCGGATTCTTTCGGAGGCATATGAATCTGCAAGCCATCCAACTCGACGCTGCGGATCGTAAACCGCTTCCGTAACATACCTGAAATGCTGGCCGTGAATTTGACGTGCGCAATCTGGATGAGCGGCGGAACGTCCCTACGACCTTGCCAACGCAAAGTCAGCCCGTCAATGGTCACGCGGACGTGCGGAAACAGGAAAACGTCAAAGTGCGAAAACTCGATATCGCTTTGGAATCTCGCCTGCAAGTACGCTTCCGTGCGCTTACGGATTTCGGTCTTGATGACCGGTGTAAAGGCGTATAGCACCCCGACGAAAAGCGCCACGGCAACTGCAATTACAATCAACCATCGCTGCATGGATAAGGGCTCGCTTATAAAAATGCCTACTCAATATGACTTTTCATCTTACCGAAGTGAGCGAGCGATTTACCAGCGAGATACGGCCCGTTTCGCGTGTGCGAGGGGATCACGCTTGGGAAAAATGCTCCCGCGAGCCCAATTCCTCCTATCGTCCGCGGCTTGACCTCCGACCACACCGCCATTGCGCGCCGCCTCTTCCGGGGGTATATAGTGGCAACCAGCGGGGAAAGACATGGCCAACCTTGGCAAATACATGACGCAGTACGACCACGAGCACACCCACGTTTGGAACAAGGTGCTGCACAGCATCGGCATTCCAATGATCCTGGCCGGCATTATCCTGGCGGTCTTCACGTTCTGGCGCATCGGCCTGGCGCTGTTTGTGGGCGGCTGGATTCTCTTGCTCGCGGGCCACCGCATCGAAGGGAATAAGCCCGCTTTTTTCCAAGGTCTGATTTATTTTCTAGTCGGGCCGATTTGGGTCGCAAAAGAAATCAAGGACGCCATCTTGGGAGCCTCGGGAAGGTCAAGTCACTAGAGCGAATGGCATTCCGTTCCGACCAAGCCGCCATTCGCAAAACCCGCCGAGAGAGCGTTTCTGCAATCGCAGCGCGCTGCCGGTATGCACCCGCTAGTACCGCCAAAGTTACCTTTTCGCACATTTGAGGTTCCCCGACTGACTGGCGGCCCCTACAGTGCTACCCTTAGAAATCGCCCTTCGGAGGAGCCTTTGAACGATTCCGCACAGTCAGCTGATCCCGGCACACAGAAGCGCCGCAGCACGCGCATTGTGCAAGCCGTGCCGATCACGGTCACTGGCACCGATGCGCTAGGCCAGCCGTTCAAGGAACGCACGACCACCGTGATGGTGAACTGTCACGGGTGTAAGTACCAATCGAAGCACTACGTTCCCAAGAACTCCATCGTAAAGCTGGATATTCCCCGTCCGGAAGGCGGCCCATTTTCCACGCAAGGTCGTGTCGTATGGGTACAGCGGCCACGAACAGTACGCGAGCTTTTCCAAATCGGCCTTGAATTTGAAGCCCCCGGCAACGTGTGGGGCATCGCGTTCCCGCCTGAAGACTGGAATTCCGCGGCGGCCGAATCACCTGATTTAATCGCTGAATTTTCGATGCCCTTGGAAGCGACGACCGAACCGGTCGCCTCCGTATCTCCACAGCCGCTGCCTCCGACACCACCGCCGCCACTACCATCGGTCCCTGAAAAGCGAGCGGAAACGCCAGCGACGCCTTTCAAGATTCCAGCACCGCCCGCCAGTTCAGTCGCACCCCCGGCCGTGCCGCCGAAAGTAAGCGCGTCAACGCCTCAGGCTCCTGCAGGTGCGTCGGCACCGTCTGCTCCGGTCGCACCGGCCGACAATAAGATACACGTCGTGCCACCTCTGGCGTCCTCTCCCGATGCGCAAGCGGCTCTGGCCCGGCAGGTCTCCCAAATGGTCGCGGCGGCCAAGGAAAATCTGGATAAGACGCTGCGCCGCGGCGCCGAACAAGCGATCACGGAAGAGATGACCATCGCGCGCCAGCAACTCGACGCACAGCTTCACGAGACGGTTGAGAAGGCTATCAAGGTCTCGATGGATCGGGTTTCCGAATCAGCCGTGAAAAAGGTGGTCCAGCAGGCGGCGGATCACACCGCCGCGATTGTGGAAGAAGCCCGCAAAGCCACGGAATCTTCCACCTCGCAACTCGATGAGAAGGTTCGCAATGCTGTGCAACAGGCCGTGAGCCACGCCGCAGAACAAGCCGCTCTGCAGGCGGCTCAACAGACCGCTACGAGTAACTTGAAGCAATCCGTGGAAGAGGCGGTGGAGCGCGCGCTGCGCGATCGGGAAGCTGCCACTCCGTCACTGGAAATTCTTTCCTCACCCGAGGCCGCTCAGAATCATCTCGACCAATGGCGCAAGAATCTCGAGGAAACTGCGCAAACGGTTCGCGGCAAGACGCTCGAACAAACCCAAGCAGACGCAACTCTCGCCGCACAGCAATGGAATGCGGAGTTTGAAACGGCACTTACCAGCGCGTCGCAAAAACTCGGCGATAAACTTGGCGAAGCCTCGCGTTCCGCGCTTACGCAGGCCGAGCAGGAAGCGGCCGCGCGCGCTCAGGCGCTGCATGCCTCGCTCAATGAAGCGTCGCGCGCCGCGCTGATCCAGGCGGAGCAGGACGCTGCTGGGCGGGCGCAGGTTTTGCGCTCTTCGCTCGACGAAGCCATCGCCGGCGCGGCCTCCACCATCGAAACACTCGGCGCCGGACTGCAGCAGGAAGGCCATCGCGCGGAAGAAACGAAGGCGCAACTCCAGGAAGCCGCTCAGAACGTACTGCGTCAATCGCGCCAGCAGCTCGAGGAGTTGCTCTCCGCGCAGCAGCAGGAGATGTCACGCAACGCGGATCAGATCATCGCCGACCGCGCTCAGCAAATCGAGCCGGTGCTGGAAGCTTCCGCCCAAAAGATTCGGGAGCGTGTCTCGATCGAACTGGACCAGAAAGTCGCCCCGCGCCTCGATCAGGTACATCACGCGGTTTCCGAGCTCGAACAGGCCGAGCGCCGGGCCGAGCAAACGAAGAATCACGTTCAAGAACAGGTGCGGCACGCTGCCGATGAAGTGACTCACCTTCAGAACGCCGTGCACAGCCAGGTGCAACAAGCCGCCGAACAGGTGACGCACCTGCAAGAAATTGTTCGCGATCAAGTCCAGCAAACCGCCCAGCAAGTGGCGCAGCTGCAGGACGAAGTAAGCGCGCAAATGCAGCTGGCCACGGAGCGTGCGGACCGACTGCAAGACACCATCCGTGAACAGACCGTGCAGGCCTCCGAACAGGCCATCCAGGAGGCGCTGGCGCGCCTGCGCAGCGAGATAGGCAACGTTCCCGCCGAAATCGAGCAATCCTGCCGCGAAGTCGCTTCCAAGGTCGAGGAGGAAATTCAACAACGCAGCACGGAAGCGCAACACCAAACCTACGAGGCTTTGCAGAAAGCCGCCGATTGGTACCAGAAGAAGGCGCACAGCACCATGCAGGCTTCTCTGGAAAAGGCCGTCGAGCAATCCTCCACCGCGCTGCGCGACCGCGCCGCGGAAGTTTCCAGCCTGCTCGCATCGGAACTGGACCACTATCGCCGCACTTACGTCGAACATAGCACTGCGCAGATCGAGGATTCCGCCAAGGAAATCGTCACTCGCCAGCGCGACAAAATGAATGAAACGTCGCAAATGGCCACGGCAGGTTTTACCGACCAAGTGCATCGCGTGACATCCGAATCGCTGCGGCGCTTCGAGCAAGTTTCCCGGGAAGCTCTGGAAAAAGCTCGCTCGGACATGGAATTCAGTCGTGAAGGTTCGCTCACCGAGTATCAAAAAATGCTCGACGATCGCATGATCCAGGGCGTCGAGCAGGCCGGCGTCCACCTGCAGTCGCAGCTGATCCCGCTCATCGAAGAATGGGAAGCCCGGCGCGAGGCCGAGAAAAAAGAGTGGATGGAGCAATTAAAGAAAACCAACGACGAATCCATCGAAGCGTACAAGGCGCGCTTGGAAAACGCTTCGAATTCCTGGCTGCTGGCTTCCGCCACTACGCTGGGCCAGCACTCTCAGGCCGTCCTGGATACCATTGCCAAAGCCGCCGAAAAGCGCTTGCGCGAAACCTGCTCTGAAGTCCTCGGCAGCATGGGCGACACCCTGAAAGCGCGCCTGCTCGGGCTTTCCAGCGATTTCAGCGCCGAAGAAGACGACCAGTTTCCCCCCAAGAAGAAATAGCGCACCTACGAGTCCAACCGAGTGGCAGCGCCCATTTTCAATTTTCCGTTTTGCAATTTCCAATCGGCCGCTCCGGTATAATAGCCGCCATGTCCAATCAAGCTTACCTGAGCATCTGGCTGAAGGACTTTCCGGGAGAATCCATGCTCGAACGCTTCGCAGATTTTCTTGCCACGGTTCCCTTTTCCGCCAAGCAGCCGGGATTCACGTATCTGGAGATCCAGGCCGTGGATGCGACCGAGACTCCGGTTTTCGAGCAAGATCTGCGCTCCATGCCGCTCGACGCGCCCAGCATTATCGAGCTGGCCAAGGACTATCTTCACAGCGATTCCACTTATGCGGTCCGCGCCTACTGGGAGCTGTGGGTCTTCGAAGGCGACCCGCCGCGCTGGCAGCAACTGCCGCAGCCTATCGAGCTGCGCTGCAACGGTGAAGATTACGACGACGGTTTCTGGAAAGAGAACGGCCACTTCGAAGTGAATTTCGGTTTCGAGCACCTCTTCACCGGACACGGAGGCCTGCTGGGCATCCGCCAGATCGCGCGCCCCGCGCCGCAAAGCAGCGAAGAGGCGGATTTTCTCGAATCCATGTCCAAACCGCCGAATCTACAGATGTATCAGGAAAAAACGGGGGGAAATATCAAGAGCCTTTTTGAATGGGTTCGCCGGATCGAGGAGGCTCTGCCGGTCGCCCGATTGCGGCTGTGGTCCGAAGGAGAAGAAAATTTTGAGGCGCGCCTGGAGGAGATTCTGGCTGCCCGTTAGTCTGGCAGCCACCACGGCATTTGCAACGTGCGAAGCGAGGCGCGCGGTTTTTCCCCGGCGACCAGCGGAAAGCCAAAGTTCAAGAAGCCTTCCGTGAAAGCGTCCGGCAAGTTAGAATTGTCGTAGCAGAAATTTAAACGATCGGTGACACTCAGCCCTTTAACTGGACTCCATGACCAGACTTTCGTTTCTCGCAATGCTTATGGCCGCGGCCCTGTGCATCATCTCGTGCGGAACCTCGTCGTCTGAGCCGTCGGCCAAATCGGCGAATACCTCTGCCGCCCCTGCCGCCCCATCCACTCCACCGGTGCCCGATGACGTCCAGAAAGCCGCCGAAAAGGCCCTGGGCTCGGAGACGGAGGTCCTTCTCTACGGAGAGCTCGCAAAAAATGGTTCGCAAGAGGTCCTGGCCATCAATCGCATGAAAACAAACCCGCAAGGCGGCGCTCCGGGCACGGTGATCACCCGCGCGGTGATACTGCAGAACGACGGCGGCACGTGGAAGGAAATTTTGCGCTGCGATGAGCACCTGGAAAACCCTAAGGGCTATCTGGGCAATATTCCACTGGCGCCGGTGAACGGCTGGCGCTTGCAATACGAACAGGACGCGGAAAAGGGCTTGCAGCTCTACTTCACGCCCGTCAGCGATCCCAAGGGCGCCCGCGCCCTGCCTATCGAAGTGCGCTGGAACGCGAAAGTGAAACGCTACCAATCGCTGGACCGGAACTTTGAAAATTTTCTCGGCGAGCTGCCTTCGCTGGAAACTCCGGAGTCGCAAATCCACCTGTGAGCGCGATTGCCCAACCCGCCGCCGTGCCCGCCGCTCGCCCCTCGAAGAAACCCTCAGGATGGGATCATCTGAAATCGCTTCTGCCGTACGTCTGGCGCTACAGGGGAATGGTCGCGCTGGGGCTATTGACGCTCGCTCTCATGGGCCTGGTGGGTGCGCTCCCGCAGCTGATCCTCGGCGTCATCACGGATTGCCTGGAGGGTTCACCGCAAGCGCTCTCCACGCTGCACGGTTCGGCGCGGGCTCTGCTGTCGCCCCTGCTTTCAATTTATGCGCCACTTAGCCGTTACGCGCTCGGTTTGTTCTGCATGATCCTGGTCGGCGTCATGCTCGTGAAGGGTTTTTTTTCGTTCTGGACCCGCTGGATATTGATTGGGGTGTCCCGGGAGATCGAATACGACCTGCGCAACGATATGCTCGCTCGGCTGGTCGAACTCGAGCCTGAATTCTACGTGCGCAATCGCACCGGCGACCTGATGTCGCGCGCGACCAACGACTTGAACGCGGTACGCATGGTGCTCGGCCCCGGCATCATGTACAGCGCCACCACGGTTGCGACCATGGTCCTGGCTATCTTTTTCATGGTGAAACTGTCGCCCAGTCTCACGGGTTGGGTCTTGCTTCCGGTACCCGTCGTCGCGCTTGCCGTCCGCTATTTCGGCGAAATCATCCATCGTCTTTCAGAGCAGATTCAAGCAGCCTTGGGCATTTTGTCCACGCGCGCGCAGGAAAATCTCACGGGCATTCGAGTCGTTCGCGCCTACGCACAGGAGAAGCCCGAAATCGAAGCATTCGATCGCGCGAATCGCGACTACGTAGACCGCAACATCAAGCTGATCGCCACCTGGAGTCTGTTTTTTCCATTTTTGACCGCTCTGATCGGCATCACTTTTGTGATCTTGCTGGGTAAGGGCGGTCGCGACGTCGTTGATCACCGCTTCACGGTCGGCACTATGTGGGCGTTTTACTGGTTTCTCGGCCAGTTGGTGTTTCCCATGATTGCCTTGGGCTGGGTTACCAATATCTTTCAGCGCGGCGCCGCATCCATGGGCCGGCTGAATTACATTTTGCACGCCAAGCCGAGGATTGGCAGTTCGGCCGCGGATCTCGAACTACGCGAGGATGCATCCGCTGTTGGCAACGGCGATTCAGCCGCAATCACGGCGGCGGCAGAATCCTCCATTCGGGGAGAAATCGAGTTCCGCCATTTGACGTTTACCTATCCCACGGCGCGCAACGAAGATGGCACTGGCGGCGGCCCTGTTCTTCACGACATCCATCTGCACATTCCCGCCGGATCCACGCTGGCGATTGTCGGCCCTACAGGCAGCGGGAAATCCACGCTCGCTTCCTTGATCGCGCGCTTGTGGGAAGCACCTCCAGGAACGCTGTTGCTCGATGGCCGCTCGATTCGCGATTATCCATTGGCAGAATTGCGCCGCGTCATCGGATACGTCCCGCAGGATACGTTTCTGTTCAGCGACACGCTCCGCGAAAACATCGCCTTCGGCGTCAACACCGCGCAAGAGGAACACATCTACGAGGCCGCCGAGATCGCCAGCATTTCGGGAGAAATCCAAAGCTTCCCGCACCGCTATGAAACGATGGTGGGCGAACGCGGCATCACGCTATCCGGCGGCCAAAAGCAGCGCACTTCGATAGCTCGCGCGATTTTGCGCCAACCCAAGCTGTTAATTCTGGACGACGCCCTTTCTAGCGTGGATACGGACACCGAGGAGCGCATCCTGCGCCGGCTGCGCGAGGTGATGAGCCAGCGCACTTCCATCGTCATATCGCACCGTGTTTCCACGGTGAAAAATGCCGATCAAATCGTGGTCCTGCGCGACGGACGCATCATCGAACGCGGCACGCACGACGAATTGCTCGCGCTCGGCGGCTACTACGCCGACCTGAACCAAAAGCAAATGCTCGAAGAAGAGTTGGCACGCGAATGAGCGACTTCCGCGAAGAAGAAAAATTAGGCAAGCTCTACGATTCGCACCTCACGCGGCGGCTGATGCAATATCTGCGTCCTTACCGCTGGCAAGTGGTGCTGGCGGTCTCGTTCACTCTCGGCATCACCCTACTCGAAATCGCCGGTCCCTACCTGTTCCACGTGGGCATAGACAGTTACATCGTGCCGGGATATCAAGGCACGATGGCGAGAAGCGCCGCGCTGGTGGGCCTGCTATGGGTGGTTTTCGCTTACGCCGGCTCCATCCTGGCAAGTTTTGGGCTGCAATACGTGCAAGTTCGGATTATGCAATGGGTCGGGCAGGAAACCATGTATGACCTGCGCAAAGAAATTTTCGAACATTTGCAGCGCCTGCCCATGAGTTTCTTTGACCGCAGCCCGATCGGTCGTCTCGTGACCCGCTCGACCACCGACGTGGACGCGCTCAACGATCTGTTCGCTTCCGGGGTCGTGGCGATGTTAAACGACTTCGTTCTGCTCTTCGCCATGGCTGCGGTCCTATTCAAGTGGCATCGCTTACTCGCTCTGGCGACTCTGTCGCCTTTGCCGTTCATGATCCTGCTCACGTATTTCTTCCGGACTCGCGTGCGCGACGCCAATCGCCGTATTCGCACAGCGATCGCCCGGATCAACGCGTTCCTACAGGAGCACGTCAGCGGCATGGCGGTCGTGCAGCTCTTCAATCGCGAGCAGAAGTCGCGCAAGAGGTTCGAGGAGTTGAATCGCACGCACATGGTGGCCTACAAGGACGCCATTGACGCCTTCTCGTTCTTCTATCCCGGCGTCGAATTTCTCAGCATGGCCGGTATCGCACTGCTTTCCTGGGTCGGAGGCGTTCGCGTAATCGCCGGGACCATCGAGATCGGCGTACTGGTCGCGTTTATGATGTACGCCCAGCGTTTCTTTCGCCCCATTCAGGACTTAAGCGAAAAATTCAACATCCTACAAAGCGCCATGGCCGCTTCCGAGCGCATCTTCAAGCTGCTGGATGAGCCGGTAACGATCTTTTCGCCAGCGAAGATTCATTCGCTCCCGGCTCCGCGAGGCGAAATCGAATTCCGCAACGTATGGTTCGCCTATCACGGCGGCGCAACCCCTAAAGAAGAGGATTGGGTACTGCGAGACGTTTCTTTCCGCGTCGAGCCCGGCCAGACTCTGGCTATCGTCGGGCACACTGGCGCGGGCAAAACCACCATCATTCAGCTGCTTCTGCGTTTCTACGATATTCAGCGCGGCGAGATTTTGCTCGATGGCGTGGATATCCGCGAGCTCGATCTGCAGGAGCTTCGCCGTCTGTTTGGCATCGTCCTGCAGGACCCCTTCCTTTTCACCGGCACACTGGAATCCAACGTGAAACTGGCCACACCAACCATTGACCGCGCGGCCACCGCCAGTGCGCTTCGCGAAGTCGGCCTTGGACCATTTCTCGAGTCGCTGCCGCAAGGCGTGGAAACGCCGGTCACCGAGCGCGGTTCGACGCTTTCCGTCGGCCAGCGCCAGCTCGTCAGTTTCGCCCGCGCGCTCGCGCACAACCCGAAATTCCTGATTCTCGATGAAGCCACATCGAGCGTTGATACCAAGACCGAGTTGATGATCCGCGAAGCGCTCGATCGGCTGCTGAAAGGCCGCACCGCTGTAGTGATCGCGCATCGCCTTAGCACCATTCAGCACGCCGACCGCATTCTGGTCTTCCACAAAGGCCGCCTGCGCGAACAGGGCTCGCATCAGGAACTGCTCGGGCTGCGCGGTATCTATTACCGCCTCTATCAGCTGCAGTACAAAGAGCAGGAACTGGTGGCATCTCTGCCCGCAGGCGGAGTCCCGGGATTTTCGCAGCCTCTGTCTGCCAATGACTGAAGTGTCGCTTGCCGTAATGCGGCAGCCACGCGCATCGAGTTCCCTCCACACATCAGGCCGGCTCGCTTCGCAATCAAACGTGTCCACGAGTGCGCTCAATGAGTGAGCGTCAGATCCTGGTTTCCGCGGGCGAAGCGTCCAGTGACATGTATGCAGCGCGCCTGGCGACAGCGTTGCGCGCCCGCGTGCCTGCAAAATTCTTCGGCATGGGCGGACCCCGGATGGCCGAAGCGGGAGTGGAACTTGTGGCGGACTATCACGAGGTAGCGGTTGTCGGGATCACCGAAGTGCTGCACAAAATTCCCACGGTAATCGGCGTGCAGAACCGGCTCGCCCGCGAAGCCGCAAAGCGCCGAGCTTCGCTCGCAATCCTGGTGGATTCGCCCGGCACGCACCTGGGTGTAGCCCGGCGTCTGAAAGGCGCCAGCATTCCAGTCGGATACTTCATCGGCCCGCAAGTATGGGCCTGGCGTGCTGGCCGCGTGCGCGTGGTTAAGCGTCTGGTGCAACGCATGGTCGTGATTTTCCCATTCGAAGAGCAGATTTATCGCGATGCGGGCGTACCGGTGGATTTTGTGGGGCACCCGCTCGTGGACACTGTCCGCCCCACAATGTCGCGCGAGGAATTTGCCGCGCAACACGGCATGGACGCGACCCGCCCAATCGTAACGATTCTCCCCGGCAGCCGCCCCAACGAAATCGCGCAAAACTATGCGCGGATCGTCGCTGCCTGCGAATGCCTGGCACAGCCGGGCAACGTTCAGTTCGTTCATGCCGTCGCGCATGGACTCACCCCCGAGCTTCTGGCGCGCCACGCCCAGCCCAGCATAAAAATCACGCGCGTTGCAGACGCCACCTACAACGCGCTCGCTGCCGCCGATTGCGCCATCGTCGCCAGCGGCACGGCCACCGTGGAAGCCGCGCTGCTGGGAACGCCAATGGTGGTCGTCTATCGCGTGGCTCCAGTCACCGCTTCGATTCTGCGGCACATGGTCCGCACGCCTTTCATCGGTATGGTGAACCTGATCGGCGGAAAGCGCGTGTGCCCGGAATTGATTCAGGACGATTTCACCCCGGCAGCGGTCGAAAAACAGACGCGCCGCCTTCTTGAATCAACTGCTGCCCGCGATGAAATGAAGCGAGGCCTCGGCGAAGTCCGCTCCAAACTGGGCCCCGGGGGCGCCATCGAGCGCGCTGCGGACATTTTCGCGCGGATGTTGTAACCTTTTACATCGGGGCAACTTCGCGCGGGCATCTGGTATCTGAGTAATTGGGTGTCACCCCGTCGCAAGAGAGGTACTTTTCCCTTGCTCAAATTCTTGTGCATGTTCCGCCGGACCTCCACCAGGCTCACCACGGGTCTAGCCGCAGCAGCGGTTTTCCTCGTCCTCGCGAGCGCTGCACGCGCGCAAGCGCCGCGCACGTTTCCCTTCCGCGCCACGGACTACCAGGTAGAAGTCCTGCTGCATCCCGACGATCAGACCATTTCTGGCCTCGCCAAGGTTGAATTCATCGCGCAACAGCCGTCACGCACCGTCGTCGTCGAACTCCATCAAGACTTGAGGATAGATTCGATCGCCGGCCCCGGCTCGAAATCATTGCCTTTCGAACGCGATAACAATAACCCGCTCATTTTGACGGTGGGCCTGTCCGATGTGGTAGCTCCCGGAAAAACGGTCACCCTTACATTCAACTACACCGGACCGCTTTCCAATGAAGATGACAGTCCCACTCGTGGTGTTCGCTTCGCATCCGTGGAGAAGACGGGTGCGTACTTGCTTCTCCCGGCGCGCTGGTTCCCTCTCACCAATTACCCCACAAACCGCTATACCGGCACATTTAAGATCACTGTTCCCGATAATTTCGCCGTGGTGGGCACCGGCAAGGCCGATCCGCCAAACTTGATGCCGGGCATCGGCAAGGGCGCGCCGGGCCAGGCGTCTTACCTATTCCACTGCCCTCACGCGGCGCCGGTTGGGACCTTTGTCGCAGGCACGTTGCAACTCTCGCCAGTGCAAGCCGAAGGCTTCAACGTATCCGTGTTCACTCCGCCTGCGCAGGCCAACACCGCCAATTCGTATGCCACTTCGCTGGCTCACATTTACAGTTATTTCTCGGAAGCTTTCGGGCCGCTGGAAATGAAAGAGGATGACCCGCCGCTGACGATCGCCCAGTTGCCAGACGGCACCGTCACCGGATTTGCCGCGCCAGGATTGATGCTTATCAGCGCGCATCAGTGGGGCACGAAAGCAAACGACCGGTTGCTTTCGCAGTTGGCCGCTGAACAGTGGTGGGGTGATCGCGTGATGCCAGCCAGCGCTTCCGACGTGTGGCTCACCGACGGACTCTCGCGCTACGCGGAAGCAATGTTTGCCGAGCAAGCCGACGGCGCGGCTGGCCTGCATAAGGCGCTCGAGGATTTCGCCGTCGGCGCCCTGATGTACGAAGATACCGCGCCGATTTCGCAAGCGGCTCGCTTGCAGACCTTTTCCAACGAGTACCGCTCGATCGTCGCGGATAAAGGCGCGCTGGTCTTCCACATGCTGCGCACCGAGCTTGGCGACGATGCTTTTTCGGCGCTGCTGCGCGATTTCTACAAGAAATATGACGGCAAGAATGCGAATCTCAACGACTTCGAAAAAATAGCGATGACCAAGATTCCGCCGCCCGCCAAGGGGCAGCCGCCGATCAATCTGGTGTCCTTCTTCTCTCAGTGGCTCAATTCCACCGGCGTGCCCGAATTCAAGCTGGAATACATCGTTTATCGCACCAAAAAAGGCTTTAAGGTGGTCGGCAAGATTCACCAGGATCTCGACACTTTCCGGATGCCGATTGAAATTCGCATAGACACCGAAGGCAATCCGGAAACAAAAAAGATTCT
Source organism: uncultured Acidobacteriota bacterium (assembly GCA_963795005.1). Taxonomy (GTDB): domain Bacteria; phylum Acidobacteriota; class Terriglobia; order Acidiferrales; family UBA7541; genus Palsa-295. Next base: position 136,860 of record CAWCGE010000014.1, read on the forward strand.
GGTCACGGGAACCACGCAGCCGTTTGAAGTGGATACTTTCGGACGCCCGAAGCCCAATGGCATCATCATTGACCCGAACAATAATCTGCTGAAATCCAGTGCGCGTCTGCGCGTGCGCGCCATGATTGCCCGGGGCGAGAGTCTCGCCGAGGCGGGCAAGTACTACGAGGCCATCCAGGAATATCAGAAGGCCTTGGATACCCAGCCGAACAATTCCCTCGCGCATTTCCGTATGGGCGAGGCCATGTTCTACCAGAAGAATTATCAGGCCGGAGCGAACGCGTTTCGCGCCGCGCTGGGTGGGGACCTCGATCCCAAGTGGACCGAAGTTTGGAGCCACATCTACATCGGCAAAATTTACGATATCCTCGGCCAGCGCGAACGCGCAGTGAACGAATACAGCCTGGCTCAGCACTTGGGCGACGATACCGCCGGAGCGCAACAGGAAGCCAACCGCTATATTCAAAAAGCTTATACGGGCGACGAATCGTCTGCGCCGGCTACCGCTGGCACCGCCCCTGCGCCTTCTGCGCCTCCGTCTTCTGCACCAGCGGACGATACCCCCAACAAGCCGGTCCTGAAGCGGCCTTCGCCCGGTAAATAGCCTTGCGATCGGTGCGCCTTTTGGTCGAGGCACCGCTTCAGAGTTTGCCGAAAAAGCGAGCTGCGGTCATTCCGAGCGAAGGGAGGGATCTGTCTTCTCGCTCTACCGCTGCGAAGTGTGCGCCACGCGCATGCCTCGGCGTTAGTCTGCTAGAGCGGTTCAAAACCTGCAAGCCGCGGCGATTCGATATTTTTGTGCTGCAGGAATACCTGAAACGTCTCGCCCATACCTTCCGGGAAGATTAACGTCTTGAAGAGCAGCCGCGCGCGAGATCGCTTGCTCTCGCCCATTTTTCCCGATTGCAATTCCGCGAAACCGCTTTGCCGCGCGAGGGCCATCAAAAAATTGGACTGCGACGTAAATCCTGTGCGCGCGAGACCGCCACGTCTGCCCCAGCGATCGAGAGCTGTAAAGTTCACGTGGGCCGTCAGGTCCTGCTCGCCAGGGGCACGGAAGAAGTCCTCGCCCGCCCGGTGGCGGTGATAGGCAAGCAGCGTACCCCGCATGTGGCGCTGGTCGTAAAGTTCGCTGGCCTCGTGGCCGTAATCAACGGTCAGCACAAAACCGCGCTGCAATCTTCTGCCGGCATCTTCAATCCATTGGCAGGCCTGCAAATTCACTTCGGCCAGTTGCCCATCTTGCAGCACGATCTCCTGTTCGACGAAATATTTGCGAAGTGCTAGTGTAGAGAGTGGCCGAATCTGCTCACACAAGCCATGGGGCCCGAGCGCTACATATAGTTCATGAAAATCGTCTCGTTCGTGCACGACGCGGTGCACTGGCATGGCATCGAAAAACTCATTAGAAAATATGCATCCGCACGCGATTTTCGTAGGGAGTTCGGAAGCAATCGCAAAGTGCTTGCAATCAAGATGACTACGCAAGGTTTCGGCTTGCGCTGTTCGGCGTGCAGCGGATCGCTCCACAGCAAGGTATTGCAGCGCAGCATAGAACTCAGGAAACTGGTCTTCGACGAAGTCCAATATTTGTGCGGCCAGCGCTCCAACTCCCGCACCGGCTTCTACTAGCGCAAATCCATCCGGCCGCCCGAGTCGCTCCCACATCTCATGGAATTGACGCGCGAGCAGGCGTCCAAACAGCGGGCTCGCATCGACGCTCGTGAAATAATCCCGCCGCCGCGGTTGATGCGCTTTGGTGTAATAGCCGTGGTCGGCGTGATAGACGCACGCATCCATGTATTCGGCAAACGTGATGGGTCCATGCACGCGCACTCGCTCCTCAATAATTGCGGCGAGGATGGTGGGTTCGCTGGCCGCGCGCGTCGCGTGCATCAATTCACCCGTTGCGGGTTGCGCGTGAACATCTCGATGACGTAGTCGTGCAGGCAATCATAGAGCTGTTTCTGAAACGTCCAGGGAAATTGTGTATGTTCGATTTCGCGCGGACGCAGCTGGAAAATGTAATCGTGAACTTCGGCGATTGCCAGCTTATAGCGGATTTCCACTTCCACGCCTTCGGCCGCCGGGCGCGCCGCAAAATCGAACAGTGGGTGCTCGTATCGCGCCAGCTCTCGCCGCACTTTCTCAGCCATTTCTTCGCTCATCGGTTGGCCTAGGCCTTTGGTTGAATCTCAGCGCGAGCACTGTTGAAGGTGGCCAGCGCTTCCTGGTCGAAAAGAACAAAGTAGACTTTTTCGAGGGTCGAGGGACCTTCAAAATGCTTGGCCGTTTCTCGCAGCATGATTTCCGCGCACTCCCGCAGGGGAAAGCCCGCAATGCCCGTGCCGATCGCCGGGAACGCAATCGTCTTGAGACCCTTTTGCGCTGCGATGCGCAGCGAATGTGCTGTCGAACTGCGGAGCGATTGCGCGGACGTCGTGCCGCCCAATTGCATGCTCGCGGCGTGGATCACATACCGCGTCTTCAAACTCCCGCCCGAGGTAATCGCGGCCCCACCCACGGGAACAGGACCGATCTGGTCGCACTCGGCTTGAATCTGCGGACCCCCCTTGCGGCGGATGGCTCCGGCCACTCCGCCACCGAGCTGCAAATCGTTGTTCGCCGCATTGACGATCGCGTCCGTATCCATCTCCGTCAGATCGCCTTGCAGAATTTCGATTCGATCTCTAAAGTTCGCATTTCTTGACATAGGAATAAAACCCGGAACGACTCAGATTAGATCTGCGCCGAATTATTTCTTGGCCGCATCGCCGCCATAATCATACACGCCGCGGCCGGATTTTCGTCCCAACCGTCCCGCTTTCACATATTGTGCAAGAAGCGGAGACGGCCGATATTTTTCGCCCAGCGTCTTATGGAGGTATTCCAGAATATTCAGCCGCACGTCCAGCCCAACCAAATCCACCAGCTCAAACGGCCCCATCGGATGATTCAGTCCCAGTTTCAGCGCCTTATCGATGTCTTCCGGAGATGCAATGCCTTCTTGCAGCATGTAAAACGCTTCGTTGCCAATCATCGCGTTGATGCGGCTGGTGATAAATCCAGGCGACTCGCGAATCACTACGACTTCCTTGCCCATGCGGCGCCCTGCCTCGACGCAGGTTTGCACTGTCGCTTCCGACGTTTCGAGCGCGCGCACGATTTCAAGCAGCTTCATCTTCGGCACCGGATTGAAAAAATGCATCCCGATGCAATTCTCCGCGCGGAACGTAATCGCCGCCAGCTCCGTAATCGAAAGCGACGAAGTGTTGCTCGCTAGAATCGCCGCAGGACGCGCGAACTTGTCGAAGATCGTAAAAATTTCCAGCTTTACTTCCATCTCCTCGGGCACAGCTTCGATGAGCAAGTCGGCTTCCCGGCAGGTGTCTTGCACCGAACGCGAAGTTGTGAGATTGGCGAGCGCGGTTTTCCTCTGCTCCTCCGTTACTTTGCCGCGCGTGATGCCCTCCTCCAGCGCATCTTGAATGTACGCAACACCCTGCTCCAGCATTTCCGGCGACACATCTTCGAGGACTGTGCGATAACCGCCATAAGCGGCCGCATACGCGATTCCCCGGCCCATCGAGCCCGCTCCAATCACGCCAATCGTCTTTACGTCCATGATTCTGAGCTGCTCCCTCGCGCGAACCTTCGCGCCCTTGCCGCGCGCTCAGGGTACACCCGGACCAGGCCCATCGAGCCCGAACAGCACTTTATCCTCGTAATGATTGGCGGCAAACTCGGACGCTCCGGCGGAAGACAACCCTTAAGCGGCTGCTATCTCTTCACAAGCGGGCGATACCGTTTTCGTCAAAGCCCACGACCACCCGGCCGCCCGCCACGATTACGGGGCGCCGGATCAAATTCGGCTCGCGCGCCATCATACGAATCGCTTCCGCGCGCGACGGCGGATTTTCTTTCATATGTTTCCTGCGGTAAAGATCATTGCGCGGGTTCAGGAAGTCCTCGTGATCGCGCCGGCCAATCAGTTCTTCCAGCTCTGCGGCGCTGAGTCGCTCCTTATCCAAATTGCGAAAATGCAGCTCGAAGCCCCGCCTCTCCATGTACTTGCGCGCCTTGCGGCACGTCGTGCACGCAGGTTTCTGCAGAAACTCCGCCTTCTTGTGTCTTTTCCTGGTGACGCTCCGAGGCTTGCGTGCGCGCGTTCGAACACTGTTCTTCGTAGCCATGCGTTTAGCCCCCTCCATATCGCGGGACGCTTGGATCAATCTCCGTGGACCAGCGCTCGATGCCGCCTGTCATGGAGCGCGCGCCTTCCACGCCCTGCGAACGCAGCCACGCTGCCGCATCCAGGCTGCGCATGCCATGATGGCAGAAAAGTACAATCTGTTCGGCGTTCTCCAGGTACGCCAGATTCGACGGAATCTCGCCCAGCGGAATCAGCACCGCGCCCGCGATGCGCACCGCGTCATATTCCCATTGCTCGCGGACGTCGACGAAAAGAACCTTTCCGCCGCGCGACAGCAGTTCCTTCACCTCGCGAGGCGCGACCTCGATATTCGAAAGCAAATCTTCCATAGTCAATATCCAAAATCCGCGGGCGCGGAAAATGCGTGTGCTCTCACGGCCAAGCTCTCGACGCGTCCCGCGCCAAGCTGTCTCCAATACTCTTGCCGGTCGGTCATGTGCAACACCCAGTGCGCCAGCCAATCCTCGAAGTCTTCCAGCCGTCGCGTCTGTTCGTGATACTGCGAAAAGAAAGCATGGTCCCTGCCGCAGTAACCCTGCACGGGCGAGGGATGCGCGCCCCCGGGTTCATGCACTACCGCAGCAACCAAAAACCCAGGAACCAGCGTGCGATTTGGGTCGGAAGCAATCACATCCGGTTCCACGATCTCCTCCGCCACCACGATTATCTTCCGCGCTGCCCGCGCCCCGTCCACGGCGACTCCCAGACTACCCCAAATGTGCGCGTTGCCCTGCGCATCGGAACGCTGCACGTGCAAGATTGCCACATCCGGGCGTAGGGCGCGCACTGCCACCAATTTTTCCTCGCTCACCGGCGACGAGAACTCACGCAAATTTCCGTTCTTCTTCAATAAGTCGCTCCCCAACGTCGCATACGTCGGCAGGAACGGTACTCCCAGCGCTCCGGCATGCAGCGCCAGCGCCATCGTGAAATTCGAATAATCCACCACTTCCAAACGCCGCGGAATGCTACGTTCCACCGCGCGGCGAAAACAGTAACCCACTCCGGCCGCAACATTTCCGATCCAGGCCGCCATCACGCGCGAAACGCAACCCGCTCCGATCATCTGGTCGAAGAGAATGTCCGAAATTGGTCCGACCAGCGTCAGGTCGCGGCGGCTCTGGCGAATGAGTTCGTGCCCCGCCGCGAACGGAATCATTTGCTCGAGCTGCCCGCCCAACAGCACCATCGAACCGGAGGGCACGTGCCGCGCGATCGCGTCATGCATCGTCATCCGTTTTGATTCAGCAGGCATGTCATCGGGTCCAGAAATGATGGGGATCAAGTTCTCGCGTCACGCGGAGTTCTTCGTCCGTCGGCGCAGCAGTTTCCACCAGTTCGTCCGCTACGCGCAGCGTCCACCCGGTGTTTGCGAGTACCTCTTCGACGCTCACTCCCGGATGAACCGATGCGAGATAAGCCTCGCCGTCGTGACCGAAGCGCAGCACACCCAGGGTTGTGATGATCGCCGCTGGTCCGGAATTCTGCGGGAGTCCCTGCGCGCGGCGCCAGCTATTTCCGGTGCCAAATCCGGGCGAGGTAATGTGCCCGACGCGGTCGCATAGCCTTCCGCGATCGTGCGCCAGCAGCACCACGGTGCGCCGCGCCAGGCAGGAGATATCGCACGCACCTCCCGAGCCCGGTAGGCGCTGCATTTCTTTATTGCGATAGCCCCAAGTCGTATTGAGATTGCCAAACCGGTCCACTTCCGCTGCGCCAAGAAATCCCGCATCCACACGCCCTTGTTGCAATAGACCCATCACACCGGTCATCTCTCCGCATTGCGTCGCACCGCGAAGATTTGGCGGGTCACCCATGGTATAAAGCAATTCCATCGTGGGCGTTTCCCGGATCACGCCATTTTCAAACAGGCCGACGGCTCCCGGCGCATGCGTCCTTCGCGCCACCAGAAACGCGAGCATCGGCAGACGCATGCCTACGAAAACGAGTTCACCGTCCCCGATTTCGCGCGCCGCGGCCGCCACCATGAGTTCGCTGAAGGTGTAACCGCGTGCCGCGAGATTGGCTTCCGATCGCGCCGTCATGATTTCCTCAGGATCACTTTCGGCAGACATATGCCGGCGCGATTCCGGCTACAAAGATCGCAACGCTTGATGGTCTTTCTCCCCTGGACGATTTTGTCTGACCTGCGGGATTCTGGCAGATTCTGCTTGGCAATGCACGCGTGCGCGCTTGCGGCTGCGGCTTAATACCCCTGAAAATTCGGTTTGCGCTTCTCGAAGAATGCGTTTAGACCTTCGAGGCAATCCTGCGAATCAAAGCAATGCGTTTGCAGGCGAATTTCTTCGTCCAACGCTGCTTCCAGCTCCTTGCGCTGCTCGCTGATCATTCGGTGCTTCACATCACGCTGCGCCAGACCTGCACCGGACGCGATGCTTTCGGCAAGCCTTTTCGTTTCCGCTTCGAACTGCTCCGCCGGGATCACCCGCGACACGATTCCAAGACGCAGCGCGTCTTCCGCGGAAAGCATTTGCGCCGTGTAAAACAATTCCGCCGCTCGCGTCGGACCAACGATCCGCGGCAAAAAATATGTTCCGCCAAAATCCGGGAACAAGCCGATCTGCGCGAAAGATTCCGCGAAGCGCGCCTGGTCGGAAGCGATTCGAATGTCCGCGGCCAGCGCCAGGTTCATCCCGCCGCCCGCCGCCGGCCCATTTACCGCGGCAATCACAATTTTCGGCATGGTGGCGATGGCCAAGGCTATTTCTTTTCCAGCCGTCACCAATTCTTCCACCTCACTTGGCGCTTTGCGTTTGCGCGCATCGCGCAGAAACTCCAGATCGCCGCCGGCACAAAATCCTCGGCCAGCCCCCGTAATCACAACGCACCGGACCGACTTGTCGCTCTGGGCGCGCAATAAGGCATGCACCAAATCCTGGGCAAGCGGGACGTTCAGCGCATTCAATTTCTCCGGACGATTTAGACGAATCGTCGCGACGGCTCCCGCCCGTTCTTCCGTCAGCAACGGACTGGGGGTTGGCTGCGTGGCTCCCATAACTTCCCTGCCTCTCTAGTCTTTCAAACTCTTCAAAAGCGCCGCGAGCTTCTTGAAATACCGCGTTTTCACCGCGCGTTCCGTGCCGCCATTGGACCCGCTTGTGGACGGCAGCACGAATACCTTCGCGCCGTACAATTCTTCCTTTTGCAAACCGAGCTTACACTGTCGCCCGGCAAATTTCTCATAAACCATCTTGCCATTGAACGCCACCACGCGCGGCCGCAAATCTTCCAGTTTCTGCGCCAACAGCACGCGGCCCTCCGCGAACTCCTGCCGCTCGATTTCATCCACGCCACGTGTCGGACGCTTGACCAGGTCCGTCATCCCAATGCCGAATTCCAGAATTCGCCGGTCGTCCTCGTAGCTAAGCGGCTCGGGAATCACGCCGGATTCGTACAGGATCGGCCAGAATTGATTCCCGCGCCCCGCGTAATAGTGTCCCACGCGCGCGGAACGGTCGCCGGGGTTGGCGCCGACCAAAATCATCTTCATGCCCTTGCGAAGATAGTCAGGCAGTGTGCGCATTGAGTCCTTTTCGCTTCCCGAAACTTCTTTCGCCGTCGGTACTACCCGGCCGGACGCCCCGCCGCGACTGGCCCCTGTTTACTTGCCCTTAAACGCAGGTTGGCGCTTTTCAATATAGGCCTGCAATCCTTCTTTTGCGTCTTCGCTCGTAAACAGAAGCTGCTGCAGTTCCCGTTCGATCCCAAGCGCTTCTGCAAATCCCACTTCCGTGCCGGCAATCACCGCACGCTTCATCAGCCCTACCGCGTGCGAAGCCTTATGGGGCGGACAGAATTGCTTGGCATAGGCGATCGCGTCCTCCCAGAAGGTCTCCGCCGCGTACAGGTGATTAACCAAGCCGTGCTCGAGAGCTTCGTCGAAGCTGAATGTCCGGCCCGTGGCCATGAACTCGATGGCTTTCGCCCGTCCAACCAACCGCGCCAGGCGCTGCGTTCCGCCGGTTCCTGGCAGCACGCCCAAATTCACTTCCGGTAGGCCCACCTTGCCGCCATCCTTCTTTGCCAAACGAATATCGCACGCCAGCGCAACTTCCAGCCCGCCACCTACGGTGTGTCCGTTGAGAGCCGCGATCACCAGCTTGGGGGTCTGCTCCAGGCGGCAAAGCGTCTCGTTCGCGTGCAGGCAAAAATAATACTTGAACCAGGCATCCGCCTTCGTGAGCATCGGGATGCTCGCGCCCGCGCAAAAGAACTTCTCGCCTTTCCCGCGTATCACCAGCACGTTCACATACTCGTCCATGCGGGCTCGCAAAATAGCGGCATCGAACTGCTGCATCATTTCGTAGCTGTAGGTGTTCGCCGGAGGATCATCCAGTTCGAGGATCGCGACTCCGTCCTCGACGCCGTAATGGACAAGCTTTTTCTGTTCGACTACCTGCGGCGTTGCCATCCACTCCCCCGTCTGCGGCGCGGTTCGTTGCTGCGATTATCCGTCAGCCCTTGCCCGGTCCGCAAGGTCGGCGCGCGGCATGTTGCTAGCATTGCTCCACATCAATGCCACGGCTCAAGCCAAAATCTCACAGTCCTAAGTTACTGAAATCTGAGCATTTGCCGCTCTGCTTGGTGACCGAGGAGCGCGCAACCCCGCGTTTTGTGCTACCCTACTTCTTCCATACAGACATGAGCGCATCGAAATTGAACCCGTTACCGTCCCGCACTCCACTGCCGTCGCAGGTAGTGAAAGACGATGAAGGCTCGCTCGTCGCTGCCGCCAAAGCAGGCGACATCTCCGCCTTTGAAACCCTGGTGGGCCGTTACGAGCGCAAGATCTTCCGTCTGGCGCAGAACATCACTCAGAATCGCGAAGACGCCGAAGACGTTATGCAGGAATCCTTCCTGAAGTCCTACCAGCATCTTGGTGAATTCCAGGGCAATTCCCGATTTTATACCTGGCTGGTGCGCATCGCCGTCAACCAGGCTCTGATGAAGCTGCGCAAGCGCCGTCCTAACCAGGTATCCCTTGACGAAGAGATCGACACTGGCGAAGATACCATGCCGCGGGAGGTGGAAGATTGGGGACCCTCTCCGGAGGATCGCTACGAGCAAACCGAACTCGGCAAGATACTTTCCAGCACAATTGCGGAACTCGAACCACCTTTTAGAATCGTTTTTCAGCTTCGCGACATCGAAGAATTATCGACCGAGGAGACGGCGGAAGCGCTTGGACTTTCTATCCCGGCGGTAAAATCGCGGCTGTTGCGGGCGCGCCTGAAGTTGCGCCAGAAGCTGAACCGATACTTTCACCAGGGTGAGAATTCGTGAACTGCAAGAACATCGTCAAAGAGCTTTCCAACTACCTGGATGAAGCACTGGAACCGTCGCTGAAGTCCTCTATCGAAAAGCATCTCGAGAACTGCGAAGATTGCCGCATCGTCGTAGACACTACGAAGAAAACGGTCCAGATTTTCTGCAATTCCGAACCTGCTCCTCTGCCGGAAGACACGCGCCAACGCCTCCGGGATGCGCTCTTCAAGCAGTTAAGTCATATCCGCACGGAGCAGCGCTAGACACCGCGCCCCTCCGCGGAGCGGGCCTCCTTCTCCCATAAGGGAATCTGTCGTCCCAGGCTACGATCGCGCGCCAATTCGTAAATCCGCCCCGCCACCACAATATCCTCGCTGGCGATCCCGTTGGATTTAAAAAGGGTGATCTGTTCGGGGCTCGCGCGGCCCGGAATTTTCCCGGAGACCATTGCTGCCAATTCAATCACGCTGTCCCAACGCCTCTCGTCATCGCCGTACATTGGAATCAAGTCGCCCGCCTCGATCTTCGATTGCTCGCGCGAATCCACCGCAATGATGTCGCACCGGCGCACCGCTGCCGCGTCCAGTTCACGCTTCTGCGGAAAATTCGCGCCGATGGCGTTGATGTGCATGCCAGGTTTCAGCCAGCGTCCTTCCAATACAGGATTCGTGGAATTTGTGGAGGTCACCACGATCGCGGCGTCGCGAACTGCTTCCTCGGCCGACGCGACTGCCGCCACCGGCAGTCGCAGGTGTTCGGTCATCTCTTTCGCAAATTTCTCCCGGCGGTCGGGGTCGCGGCTAAAAGCGCGCACACTTTCGACTTGCCGCACCGCTGTGATCGCCGCCAATTGCGTGCGCGCCTGGAGCCCCGTGCCGATGATTCCCACGGTACTGGCATCCGCGCGAGCCATCAAGCGAGTCGCGAGCCCGCTGGCCGCACCAGTGCGCATTTGTCCCAGATAATCCGCCTCGATCAGCGCGACCAGATCGCCCGACTGCGCATCGAATAGCGGAACCAGGAACCGTAGCCCTTCCCGCGCACTCGTATACATCTTCAGACCCATGTAGCCGCTGGTCGCGTCAGCGGCGGCCATATAATGAAGGTAACTTTTTCCCGGAATGTGCAATCGCTGGCGCGAATGTACCTGCGCGCTGCCATCCGCGAGACGGCGAAAGCAATTTTCCACGGCCTGCAGCGCGATCGGCATGGTCAGAATGTTCTTCACATCTGCTTCGGATAGCAGTAGGGCCACGGAGTTCGCTCCTTGGTAAAAACGAAAGGCACCATGATAGCGCGCGGCGTTGCAATATCAGAAGCTGACGCGATAGCGCAGCACGCGCGCTTCGGGAGCATCGAGGACCAGCAATTCGCCGTGAGAATTCACGGCCAGAGGCGGAGCTGCGCGCGCAGCTTGTCCCAGTTGCGGCGCGAGGTCCACGTCCAGCTTGGGAGCGCCATCGGTGGCCACAATGTGCAGCATCAGGCCATTGGAATCCATCAAGAATACGCAGTTGCTCCAAACCGCGAAGCCCGCATTGGGATTCCAAGTCGCATCCTTCGTGCTGGGAACGATTTCGCTAAGCAGATGGCCTTCGCGTGTGAGCTTCATAATTCCACCAGATGGCGTCGCGAGGTACAAATAATCATCCGGTCCCTTCACCAGCGGACCAAACCGCTTCGCGCCCGGAAAAGTTTCGCGCGGCTGCCAGGTTTGTATCAGGCGCAAGCGCGGCGTATAGGTGAATACCTTCGCTGCGTTCGAATCCAGCACGTGAATCAGCCCGTCGTCGCCCACGGCCACGCTTAGCGCGTTTCCCGCCGCGGGCCGCGTCCTAAGCCGCAACTCGCGATAGCGGTCACCATTGGGCAGGAAAATGAAAACGCTGTCGCGAACGGGATCGGTTACGTAAATCGCTCCGCCCGAATCAATTGCGATCGATTGCGGGTGATTCAGTCCATCTTCCTGGAACGACAGAAGCGGTTTGCCCTCCGGCGCGAATTTGGTGATGAATGCGCTCCCGGAATCGGCGATAAATATGTCGCCCAGCGAGTTGGTGGCAATCCCGGATGGGTCCTTCAGTTGCCCGGGCCCGTCGCCCTTGGTGCCCCACTCACCGACGTATTGTACAGACGGCGCCGCAACGGCGGGTTTCTCGGCCATGACCACCGAGGAACTTTGTGAACATCCACTGATAACGGTTGAACAAACCAGAAGAGAGAGATAACCGGTGATCGAACCGCGCTTCCCCATACGAATCAATTTATCCCAACCGGCTCCAAGCGCCAGATGAAATGCGCGGCAATGAAACGCGGTGATTAACGCCGGTGTTTCCGTGGCTGCGACGCTCCGTTCTCTCGCACGCGACGAACGAGCGTTTGGTGCATCTGGTAGCTGTGTTTTTCAGCGATGCCGCCGCTGAGATCTTGAAACGAAAATGTCACGTCTGGTTCGGCGCCCGACGCGTGCGTCCGCTCGATCGGCAATTTGCCGCATACATCGCTCTCCACGAAAGCCGTTTCGTAGCGCTCCTTCTGTTTGCCCCAGGTGTATACGCGCATCATCGTGAAATCGCACGGCTGGCCTTCCGGCCCGTGCGTCCCGACCAGCAAAAACTGCGGCATCGGCTTCCCGGAGGCGGCGGTCACGCTGTTCAGCTCGGTCCAGGCAACTATCCTCATTCCAGCCGAACTGGCATAATCAGGCAGCGGCTGCGGAACGTCGAGTTCGATGAACCGGCTCAACAGCCAACCAGCCAGCATCCCCTGATCGGTTGGGTGCGCGCGCACAAACCACCAATCCTCTTTTTTCCCTTCAGGCGTCGGCTTCGGGGATCCTTGGTCGGCGCTCTCTGCTGCTGCGGGCTTGATCTCTGCAGGTTGGCGCGTCAACAACTCCAGCCGAACATCCTTGTTCAGCTGCCGAATTCGACTGGTGTCGCGTCCCGGTGCGAAGTGCAGGTTGGTGAGGACCCGGGTGTGTCCCCGCGCTTCAGCCGTCATTCCCGCCGCCTTGACCTCCAGGTCTTTCAACCTTTGCCACATGTCCGCAGAGAGCAAATCGCGCTCCGCAACCCAGCCGACCACTCCGTCGGACGTGCGGACTTTCACTTGATCTTGAAAGCGCTGGAGCACATCCAGGGGCTCACCGAAACCGACCGTAGTGACCGGCTCGCGCACTTGCGCTGAGGTGCTGTACACGGTGACCGCGCGATTCCCGGAGTAGGCGATCTCCAGCGGCGCGCTGGTGTGATGCAGCCGAACGTACAGTCCAACAATCACGACGAGCACCACGGCAAATCCCAGCAGGAGCTTCCGGATCATGAGCGGTCTCCGAAATCGCCTGCAGCAATTGCTCTGGTTGGTCGGGCGGACTCTGTCATGGTTGAGATTGCTGGCAAAGGAACTACGAATTCTACACTAATCGCCACCTACGCCCCTGCGAGCGTTATGCGGATTGTTTCCATCGTCTGAGGTGAGGAATATTTCCGTTCTGATACAATGCCATCCACTCGTCATTATTCACTGTTCGTTGTTGCCCGGAGGAATCGCATGCAGAGCCTGGAAAAGCTGAAACCCCTGGCACTTCTGTTGCTGAGAGTCGCTTTGGGAGTGATTTTTGCATTTCATGGATACCCGAAGCTCTTCACGCATACACAGGAAGCGATGCAGGGATTCGGCCACATGGGTTTCCCGTCTTATTTCGTCTACATCGCGGGAGTGCTGGAGTTCTTCGGCGGCTGCCTACTGATCGTGGGATTGTTCACGCGCGTCGCAGGTCTGTTGCTGGCGGGAGAAATGGCGGTTGCGTTGGTGAAGGTCCACGGACTGCTATCCACGCCGGCGAAGGTGGATGCTTATCAGTTTCCTCTGGCGATGGCTGTCGGATCGTTCGCGCTGGCCGCGTTTGGCGCGGGATTGATTTCTCTCGATCAGGCGATTTATGGCCGAGGCGGAAGAGCGCCAATGCGCAAATCGAAAAATAAAGATCGCGAGTAGGGCGCGGCAATCGTCGCGGGCTACGGGAACGGGCGGCGATTGAGAACTAGTCCGCGGACTCAGCGTGTGTTTATGCGGTCTGGGTTGAGGTGTGATCGGGTGCGCTGGGCGTTGGTTGCGGCGCGATGTCCACCGGAACCGGTGGCGGCGCCTGCGGCATTACCAGCCAAGCGATAAAGTAGCCCAGAACCGCGGGAACCAGCGGCACCGGGAAAATCACCAGCAGCACCCAAATGAGCCGCACGATGGTGGAGTCAACTTCCAGGTACTCGGCGATGCCGCCGCAAACGCCAGCAATCTTGCAATCGGTCGAAGATCGCATCAGGCGCTTGTGGACCGGTGGCGGACCGGCGGGCGTTACGTGCTGCTGCGCGCCACAGTAGTAGCAATAATTCGAATATTCCGCGATATCTCGATGGCATTTCGGGCAGTTCATAGTCCCCTCCCAAGAGCTGCGCTCAAACTTCCACCCTCACAGTTAGTATACGACTCCATCAGCCAAAAAGTTTCATGTGAACGCTCTGCCCTCTCTGGGCAGTTTGCCGAAGTTCTACCATACGCTCGCATTGCGCAGACCCTTATTTTACTTTCGCGCCCGCCGGGACGTTTTCGGCAAAAGTGCAAAGCACCGGTTTGCCGTCCGGCCCGACCGACGCAGCCAGCAACATTCCGTTCGACTCCAGGCCCCGCATTTTGCGGGGCGCCAGATTTGCGACGATCACGACTTTGCGGCCCACCAATTCTTCCGGCGCGTATGCCAGCGCGATTCCAGCGAGAACCTGCCGCACTTCGTCGCCTACGTCGACAAGCAGCTTGAGCAGCTTGTCTGCGCCCTGAATGCGTTCCGCTGATTTCACCACGCCGACACGCAATTCCACTTTAGCGAAGTCTTCGATTCCGATCTTTGCCGGCGCAGCGGCCGCTGCTGCCGCCGTTGTCAACGCGCCTCCGGCAGCGGGACTCGTCTCTGGAGCGTGATTCGCAGCAGAAGCGTGACTCGTGACTTGTGATTCGTGACTCGTTCCGGGCGCTGTTGCGCCCGGATTCCGTATCTCGTTTTCCATGGCTTCGATCTTCTCCAGTACTTCTTTCTTATCCGCACGCGGGAAGACTCCTTCGAGCTTGCCGATCCGCGTCCCGGGCTTTAATTCCCTCCACCGTAGGCGGTCAACTCTCTGATTTGCGAGCTTCCCGTCCTGGCCAAGCTGTTCCCAAATCTTTTGCGTCGCATCCGGAAGCACCGGATGAGCGAGAACTGCGACGAACCGCAATGCTTCAGCAGCCGTGTAAAGAGTTCTGTTCAGCAATGGACGATCCGAGTCCTTTTCTGCAAGGTCCCACGGTTTTACCGTAGTCAGTCGAGCGTCAACCGCCGAAATCAGTGTCCAAAGGACCTCCATGCCCCGAGAAAAATCAAATTTGTCGAATTGGGGTCGGACACCGCCGAGGGCTGGGTCATCTCCTGCTAGAAACGTAGCGATTTGGCAAATTGGGCCATCGTCGGAACCAGGGAGTTCCGTGGGATCCGCCATGTACCCTGGGTCAGGAATTTTGCCGCCGCAATATTTGTCGATCATGGTTAGAGTGCGGCTGGCGAGATTGCCGAGGCCGTTGGCCAAGTCCGCGTTGTAGCGCGTAATCAGCGCTTCGCGCGAAAAATTGCCGTCTTGGCCAAAGACGGTTTCCCGCAGCAAGTAGTAGCGCAGCGCGTCGTTCCCGAGGACTTTAACGATTGGTTCGGCGTAGGCCACGTTGCCCTTGGATTTACTCATTTTTTCTTGTTCGAAGAGCAGCCAGCCGTGGGCGAAGATCTGCCTCGGTAGCGACAAACCCGCCGCCATCAAGAACGCCGGCCAGTAGACGGCGTGAAAGCGGATGATCTCCTTGCCGATCATGTGCAGGTCGGCGGGCCAATATTTCTTGAACTTTGGGTTCGCCTCGCCGTCCGCGCCTTCGCCATAGCCGACGCCCGTCATGTAGCTGGTTAGCGCGTCGTACCAGACGTAAAAAACATGCTCGGGATCATCGGGCCATGGGATTCCCCACTTGATCGTCTTACGGCTGATCGAGACGTCCTTCAGCCCTGCTTCGACGAAACTCTTCACTTCATTGCGCCGGAAATCCGGCTGGACGAATTCCGGGCTCTTGTCGTAGAGCTGCAGCAACCTTTCCTGGTACGCGGAGAGTCTGAAAAAGTAGTTCTCCTCGGAAATCAGTTCCGCAGGACGGCCACAAATCTGGCAATTGGCAGGCTCCGGCGTATCGCTTACGTAAGCGTTGTCGTAAATGCAGTAGCGGCCCTCATATTTGGCTTTGTAGATCGAGCGCGTTTCCGGCGACACATTTTTGTCGCGCTCCAGGGTCCGCCGCACGAGTGTCTGCACGGCATGAGCGTGCGCAGGAGAAGTGGTACGAACGAAGTCCGTAATCGTGATTCCCAACAGCTTCCACAAATCGCGAAAGATTTTTTCGTTCTTGTCTACCAGTTCTTGCGGGGTGACTCCTGCCGCCTCCGCGGCTCGCTCGATGTTGACGCCGTGCTCGTCGGTACCGGTGACGTAGGCCACGTCGTAGCCGCACATGCGCTTGTAGCGCGCGATCACGTCGCAGACGATCGTCGTGTAGGCCGAGCCAACGTGCGGCCGCGAGTTCGCGTAGTAGATGGGCGTGCTGAGGTAATACTTGGGTTTGGGATTGTCCATGTGGTGTTAGTGAGCCGTGCCCCGTTTCTCGGCCTGCCGCTGAAATTCGAAGGTGGCGGCGGCGATTACTTGTTTTAACGGGATGCCTTTTTGCGCGGCGATGCGTTGGCAGTCTTCGTACTCGGGCGTGGCGTTGAGTACCGTGCCGTTCATGCGTGAGACTTTCATGTGTATTTCGCCGAAGGGCGTCATGACCGGGACGAATTCGCGGTCGAGAATCTTGCGACGGACCTCGTGAGTGCGCACGCCGAGCGTAGTGGTTTCGCGGAATACTAGGTCCATCAGAGCCGCCGCCTTGGCGGGTTCCGCCAAAATCGTGACCAGCAAGCCCGGACGGTTTTTCTTCATCTGCACCGGCGCGGAAAAGACGTCAAGAGCGCCCGCCGCGAGGGCGCGCTCGACAAAATAGCCGTAAATTTGCGGGCTCATGTCATCCACGTTAGTTTCAATCACGGTGATCGGCGCGTCCCAGTGTTCGCCGGGTTCGCTCACCGCGATATCGCCGACCAGAATGCGCAGGACGTTCGCTTTTTCGGTTAAATTCGCGGAGCCTGCCCCGTAGCCGATGGCGCTAAGCGTCATTTCTGGAATTTCGGAGTAGCGCATCGTGAGCGTGGTGGCGATGGCTGCGCCTGTCGGAGTCACAAGTTCTTTCGCGATCCCGCTGGTATACATCGGCACACCCTTCAACAGCTCTGCGGTGGCTGGGGCGGGTACAGGTAGCAGACCATGCGTTGTCTTAGCCTGGCCGGCGCCCACGTCAAGCGGTGAGCACGAGAATTCGTCAACCCCCAGAAGTTCAAATCCGATGGCGGCGCCGACGATGTCCACGATCGCATCCACCGCGCCGACTTCGTGAAAATGTACCTGCTCGATGGGCATCTGATGCACTTTGGCTTCGGCTTCAGCAAGACGCGTGAAAATCCGGCGCGCGCGTTCGGCGGCACGTGGCGCGAGTTGGGCTTTTTCGATGCGATCGAGAATGATCGAAAGTCCGCGGTGGTGATGGCCTTCGCTTGATTCTACTTTCACGTGTGTCGCAAAAATCTGGCCGCGCTGCACTTTTTCGGAGGAAATCGTCCAGCCCGCAAGGCCGAGTTTGCGCAGTTCGGATTCGATGGCGCGCAGAGCGGCGCCGGCGTCCACCAGGGCGCCGAGAACCATGTCGCCGCTGATGCCGGAGAAACAATCGAAATGGGCGTGACGCAAGGTTTTCATCTATGTGTGCGACTTTTCGCGGATGAAACCGAAAAAACGATACTAGTCTGCGCTGCAAACAGTGTCAAATGGGCGCGAACCTCGATGCGGTTTTGACCCGCTGCGGCAGTTTCTCTATAATCGCCGGATTCATTTCGCTTAAGGAGCCACGTGTATAAAGCGGTCGAGGAGCGGTTTCGCAAGGCGCTGCGGCATCACATTCACGAGCGTTATAAGACGGATGTGCCCATTGTGACGGAGCGGCCGCCGCGGTTAGCCATGGGCGAGGCGGCTTCGCCGGTATGCTTCGAGCTGGCCAAGCGGCTGAAGAAGCCGCCGCGAGCGCTGGCGCAGGAAATCGCCAATTCGCTGAAGCCGATAGAGGGCATCGCCAGGGTGGAAGTGGCCGGGGGCGGCTACCTGAACGCGTTTTTCGACCGGGCAGAATTTTTCCGGGGCGCTTCCGAGGAGGCTGGACGCGCCGGCGCGACGCCTGGGGCGAACGCAACCAAGACCGTGGTGGAACATACCAGCATCAATCCGAATAAGGCGGCGCACATCGGCCATTTGCGGAATGCGGTACTGGGTGACACGTTTGGGCGGCTGCTGCGGCACACCGGGAGGCGCGTCGAGATCCAGAATTACATTGATAACACGGGAGTGCAGGTCGCGGACGTGGTGCTGGGGTTTCTGCACCTCGAGAAGAAATCGTTGGATCAAGTGCGGGCACTCGCGGCCGCGCCCAAATTTGATTATTTGTGCTGGGATTTGTACACGCGGGTGACGCAATTTCTGGCGGAGGATAAATCGCGACTGGAATTGCGCAACCAGACGCTCAAGGAAATCGAAGAGGGGCACGGCGAAGCGGCGCGGATGGGCGAGGTTGTTTCAACGGCGATCAACTATTGCCACTTGCACACTTTGGACCGGCTGGGAATTGATTTCGATTTGCTGACGCAAGAGAGCGACATTCTGCATTTGAAATTCTGGGATGCGGCGTTTGCAATGTTGAAGGAGCGCGGTGCGGTCGAATTGGCGACCACGGGCAAGAACGCCGGATGCTGGGTGATGGAGTTACCCTCCGACCGCGAGCCTGCGAAGGAAGCGAGCGGAGATGCGCCCGGTGAACCGGCGGAACCGGCGGAAGAAGCCGAAGCGAAGATCATCGTGCGGTCTACCGGGACCGTCACCTACGTGGGCAAGGATATCGCGCTGCATCTCTGGAAGTTTGGCTTGCTGAATCGCGACTTTCATTACCGGCGTTTTTACAAACATCCCGACGGGCACCAGGCGTGGGTCACGGCGAGCGACGGCGACGATCCCGGAGCGCCGGAATTTGGGCACGCGCGCGAACTTTTCAACGTGATTGATTCGCGGCAGGCCTATCCGCAGCAAGTGGTGGTGGCGGCTTTGCGCGCGCTTGGCTATGCCGACCAAGCGGATCATTTGAAACATTTTGCGTATAACGTGGTCGCCTTGACTCCGCGCTGCGCACTGGAAATGGGTTACGAGATTCCGCCGGAGGATGCGAAGCGGCCGTACATCGAAGTGAGCGGACGGAAGGGCCAGGGCGTGAAGGCTGACGACTTGATTGACCAGCTGGAGGCAGGCGCTCGGAAGGAAGTCGACGCGCGGCATCCGACTGAGAGGGAAAGCGAGCGGAGGGCGATTGCCCATGCGGTGGCGATCGGGGCGTTGCGTTATTTTTTGCTGCGCTTCACGCGTTCGACCGTGATTGCTTTTGATTTCAAGGACGCGCTGAGCTTCGAAGGTGAGACCGGGCCGTACGTACAATATGCCGTCGTGCGCGTGAATGGAATTTTGCGCAAGGGCGCGGAGCTGGATCCGAGTGTGGGGGCGGCGAACGCGGCGAATACTGCGAAGTTGAAGAGCGGCGAGATTGACGCGGGGCGGTTTCTGGCGGCGCCCGCATACGACGATATTTGGGATTTAGTAGTTCTGGCTGGGTTGTTCGATGCGCGGCTCGATACGGCGGTGGCGTCGCAGGAGCCGGCGTTCTTGGCGAGGTTTGCGTTTGAATTGGCGCAGGCTTTTAATGTGTTTTATCACAAGCACCATATTCTTTCGGAGGAGGACGCTGAGAAGCGGGCGTTCTTGCTGCTCGTGACGGCGCTGGTACGCGAGCAGTTGGTGACGACGTTGGGATTGCTGGGGATTACTGCGCCGGAAAAGATGTGACGATCGCGCACATGCGATGGAAAGCGAAGAGAGCCTTCGCGGCGCTCAGGATGACGGCAAATACAAAAGCTCGCGGTTAGAGTTTCATTGCGAAATCTACGATGGAGCGGATGGCTACCCCGGTCGGACCTTTCGCTAGCCACGGTTTGCCTTCGTCTACCCAGCAGGTGGCGGCGATGTCCAGGTGGATCCACGGAGTGTCTTCGGCGAATTCCTTGATGAACCAGGCGCCGGTGATCGCGCCCCCCCCTTTGCCGCTGCCGGTGTTGCGAATGTCCGCGATATTGCTTTTGATCATTTCCTCGTACTCGTCGTCCATGGGCATAGGCCACATTTTTTCGCCAGCGGCTTTGGCGCTTTCAAGAAATTGATCGAGGTATTCGCGCGGAGTGCCGAAAGCGCCGACGTGTACGCTGGCGAGAGCGACCTGGATCGCGCCGGTCAGCGTGGCGGCGTCAATCAAGTGCGTGCAACCGAGCTTGCGGGCGTAGAAAACGCCGTCGGCGAGGATCATGCGGCCTTCGGCGTCGGTGTTGATCACTTCGATGGTCTTGCCGGACATGGCGACTTGCACGTCACCGGGTTTTTGCGCCCGGCCTCCGGGCATATTTTCGGTGGCGGGAACTACAGCGATCACCGGGACGGCAGGTTTGAGATAGGCGATCGCGCGCATGGCGCCGAGCATGGTGGCGCCGCCACCCATGTCGTACTTCATTTTTTCCATGTTGTCGGCGGGCTTGATGGAGATGCCGCCGGTGTCAAAGGTGACGCCTTTGCCCACGAGGCCGAGGACGGGGGAGTCGGGGCGCGGATTATCGGGTGTGTAACGGACGACGATGACGCGGGGCGGTTCGACGCTGCCTTGCGCGACGCCGATCAACGCGCCCATTTTCAATTCAGAGATTTTGCGCTCGTCGAGAATTTCGATGCCCAGGCCGACTTCCTTGGCCATGGCTTCGGCGCGGGCGGCGAGCACGCGGGGAGTGAGGCGATTGGAAGGCTCGTTGATCAGATCGCGAGCGAAATTCTGGGATTCAGCGATGACGCGGCCGTGCTCTACGGCATCGGCCACATTTCCGTTTTGCGCGGAATCGAAGCCCGCAAGAGAGACGGACTGGATCTCGCGATCGGGCTTCTTTTCGGTACGGTACTTGTCGGATTCGAAGTCGGCGACGATCAAGCCTTCGGTGACGGCCTGGGCTGCGACGGCACCGCGCTCGCCTTCGCGCGCAAGGAAGATGAATTTCTTCACCCCGCGCGATTTAAGATACCGTAATGCGGCGCCGGCGATCTTGCGCAGGTCGGAAACTGAAAATTTTCCGGGCTTCCCGGCCCCCACGAGCAATAACCGCTTGGCGTCCAGACCTTCGGGGAAATGAACGAGAACGAGTTCGAGCGCTTTGCCAGTAAGTTCTCCACTGGAGGCCAGGGCAGCCAGACGCCCGTCCATCTTTTCGTCGATGTCTGCGAGGACTCCCTCGATTTTCTTGTCCTGGTCGAAAACGTAGCTTACCAGGGCGTCGGCATGTATCGAAGAATACGGCTGGCTATCGAGTTGGATCTGCATGTCTCCCTTTCACTTTCATCGAAATTTCAGCGGCGACGGGAGCGGTAGATCGCTTCACTCGCTTCCCGTTTCGCCTCTTTTTGTTTCTCGGCTTCACGCCGGTCGTGGAATTTTTTGCCTTTGGCGACGGCCAACTCGCACTTGGCGATGCCGTCGCGGAAGTAAATCTTGGTCGGAACGATGGTCATTCCCTTCTGCTGGGTCTGGACGAGCAGGCGGTCCAGTTCGCGCCGGTGCAGCAGCAGCTTCCGTTTCCGAAGGGGGTCGTGATTCCTAAAGCCTCCGGGCAGATATTCGGGAATGTGGCAGTTTACCAGCCAAGCCTCGCCAATGCGAATCTCGGCGTAGGCCTCGCGCAGGGTGCCTTTGCCCTCGCGCAAAGTCTTGACTTCGGTACCCACCAGTACCAGCCCTGCTTCCAAACTGTCCAACAGGTGGTAGTTGTAAGCGGCGGCGCGATTCTGCGCAACAATTTTGACGCCCTGGTGTTGAGACTTCTGGGAGCTTGATTTCACGTCAAAGCTATAATAGCTGCCGCGCACAAGCTGCCGCAAGTCACGGATTTCGATGGATTTCCGGACTCGCTGTGCGTTTTACGAAACTTTCATCCAAATCTCTGCGGGACTTCAGTATTTCATACGTCAAACACAACTTGGCGGAATTGTTGCCGCATCACACTGCGGGTGCTAAACTCGATGGGAATTAGCATACCCAGCGGAGGCTCACTGTTGCGTCGTTTAGGATATCTGCCGCTTTTGGTGGCGGCTGCTCTTTTGCTAGCCGGCTGCCCCAAAGGCAACGACGATTTCTCGGCTGCGCAAAAGGCCAACGCCCTGCAAGATTATGATACGGCGCTCGTTCACTATGAGCGGGCGCTGCGCAGCGATCCCACCAACGCTGAATACAAGCTCCGCGCCTCTCAGGCGCGATACGATGCCGGCATGTTTCACGTCCATCAAGGCCAACAAGCGTTAAAACTCGGCGATCTGCAACTTGCCCTTGGGGAGTTCCAGAAGGCAGCGCTGATTGATCCTTCCAACGTGGCGGCGGACCAAGAAGTGAAGAAGACGATGGATTTGATGGCGGCGCGGAACAATCCACAAACCAATGCCGCGCCTACATCGAATGAGCAGATTCTGACCGCACCTCCGGAACTGAAGCCGCTTTCGCGCGAACCGATCAACGGCGTGAAGATGACCAACGATGCGCGAGTGGTCTTTGAGACGATCGCGAAACTGGCCGGCATCAGCGTGGTGTTTGATCCCGACTTCACTTCGAGGCGGATCACGGTGGATTTTCAGAGCATTACGCTAGAGCAGGCTCTCGATACAGTATCACTCGAGAGCAAGGCCTTCTGGAAAGCGGTAACGCCGACGGTGATTTTCGTCGCGCCCGACCAGCCGCAGAAGCGGAAAGACCTGGAAGATGAGGTGGTACAGACGTTCTATCTTTCGAACACCCTGACGCCGCAAGACCTGACGGAAATTGTAAACGGCCTGCGCCAATTGCTGGATCTACATCGCTTGTCACAGGTAAATGCTCAGAATGCGATCGTGATCCGCGATACGCCGGACAAGTTGCTGCTGGCATCAAAAATCATTAAAGACATCGACAAGGCCAAGCCGGAAGTATTAATTCACGTGCAGGTGTTGACCGCCAGCGTGATGCGCATGCGAGATTTGGGAATTTTGCCGGGCCAAAGCGTCTCGGTGGCGTTCCAGCCGCGCTCCGCACTCAACCCCAACGGGAGCACAAGCTCGAGTTCCTCGACGACTACAACGACGACCACCACCAACAATCAGGTCTCATTGAACAATTTGAAAAGGCTGTCCACGCAGGATTGGGCCATTACGCTTCCCGGTGCGCAAGCAAACGCAATTCTTACCGACGACCGCTCCAAAATCATTCAGGATCCCGAATTGCGGGTAACTGACGGACAAAAAGCGACGCTGAAAATCGGGCAGCGCGTGCCGGTGGCAACGGGAAGCTTTCAGGCCGGAGTCGGAGTCGGCGTCACGGGCAGTTCCGGCGTGGTGAACCCGTTGGTGAACACGCAGTTTCAATATATCGATGTGGGCGTGAATATCGAAGTGACTCCTCGTGTTCATCCCGACGGGGAAGTAAGCATGAAACTGGTCGTGGACATATCGCAGATCGCCAGCTTCAGCAATATAGGCGGAATTCAACAACCGGTTATCGGGCAAAAAAAGGTGGAGCACGACGTTCGGCTGAAAGAAGGCGAAGTCAACATATTGGGCGGCTTGTTCGAACGCACAATCACCAATAACGTCAACGGAATACCTGGTATCGGCGAAATTCCGGTGATGGGCTATTTGTTTTCGGATAACAACCATCAGGTCAACGAAGATGAGACGCTGATCGTGCTGACGCCGCACGTCCTTCGCCTGCCTTCACTGTCGGCGCAAAATCTACAGCCGATGGCCGCTGGGACAGATTCGAACGTGCGCGTATATCACGAGGATGCGACGGAGGAAAGTCCGGCGACAGCGCAGCCTACCGCTCAGGTGACGCCGCAGCCCGCGAACCCGAATGCGGCGCTGGCGGGACCGGGCGTCACTCCGACTTCGATGACGCAGGCCCCGCAAGCCGCGATGTCGCCGCAACAGCCCGGAGCAGCCGTGCAGCTTCATTTCGAGCCGGCAACTACGACGCTTAAGCCCGGCGACACGACCACACTAGGCCTGGCTATCTCTAATGTGAACGACTTGTTCTCCATTCCGCTGATGATTCATTACGATCCGTCAGTGATCCGAGTGGAGGAGGTACGCAATGGAGGATTTCTTTCGGGTGGAACGCAAGAAATTGCGGTCGTGCAACGGATTGACCAACAGAGAGGCGAAGTTGTGGTTTCGGCGACCCGCCAACCGAATACCCCTGGGGTGAGCGGCACCGGAACTGTTTTGGGATTGGTGATACGCGCGGTTGGTCCGGGGAGCACGAGGCTTCAGATTCTGGAAGTGAACGCGCACAATTCGCAGCAACAACCCATCCCAATTGTGTCCGGAGAAGCCACTATCCAGGTGCATTAAGGAACCATGAGTTGGAATCGTAGCAACGCGAATTCCCTTCCCGGACGGCAGCGGCTCCCAAGAGTTTCGTTTTTGCGGCGTCGGGCACCACTCGGGCGCGAGCGGCGTCGGAACCTTAATGGCTCGGCAGGAGTCACGCTGCTGGAACTGGTGGTGGCCTGCGCGATCTTGATAATTTTGGCGTCCATCTCGGTGCCGCTAGCGCGCAACACAGTGAAACGCGCGAGAGAAGATCAGCTTCGTCGCGATCTGCGCGACATGCGTGACGCCATAGATCGCTACAAGGACGCTTCCGACAAGGGCCTGATTCAAGTGAAGGCGGGTACGGAAGGATATCCAGTCGACCTGGAGACGCTGATGAAGCCAACCCAGCTGACGGGCGC
The DNA here is from genome assembly GCA_963795005.1 of uncultured Acidobacteriota bacterium. Classification (GTDB taxonomy): domain Bacteria; phylum Acidobacteriota; class Terriglobia; order Acidiferrales; family UBA7541; genus Palsa-295. Next base: position 161,456 of record CAWCGE010000014.1, read on the forward strand.
CGCCGACAAGCGAATCCGATTTTTGCGCTCTATTCCGACGGACCCGATGACGGGGAACAAGGATTGGGGGATGCGTTCGGTGCAGGACGATCCCGATTCGACAGCCTGGGGCGGGCAGGATGTGTTTGACGTATTCACGAAGTCTTCCGGGACGGCGTTGGACGGGACAAAATATTCGGATTGGTAACTTCGCGGTGGCGAAGTTTTTGAAACAGGATGCACAGAATAAGAAATTCGCAAACGCGGCTCGCGCAAAGCGGAAGGGCGCAGCGTGGATTCACTTTGATGGAGCTGATGGTTGTTGTAACCATTGTTCTGATTCTTGCGACGATCGCCGCGGGGCAGTATCAGAAGACTGTGCTGAAAGCCAAGGAAGCGAAATTGCAGTCGGAACTCCAGGTAATGAGGAAAGCTATTCAGGATTACACGATGGACAAGGAGTGCGGCCCTTCATCGCTCAACGATTTGGTTACCGCCAACTACTTGAGCAGGATTCCTGAGGATCCAATTACGAATACGGCGGACTGGGCGACGAAATCCGACGACGTGGGCTACAGCCCGGAACAAAGTTGTTACGGAATAACGGACGTGAACTCCGCTTCGGACAAGGTCTCACCCTTCACAAACACCGCTTACAGCTCCTGGTAAACTGGGGTTGTACGCCGTTCGAAGCACCTCTCTCGAATAAAGCATGCTGAAAGGCTTCTGTCTCCAGCCTGGTACGAAAATCGTCCACCGCGCAGTATTGCCTGTCGGGAATTAGGGGAGTACACTCTCCGCGACGGAATGTGGGGACAGCAGACAGCCCCGTCCCACTGCTCCGGTGTGTCCCTCTCCCGCTGCCTGCGCCCCGATCCAGGAGAAGGCCTATGCGAAAACTACTGTCGTTTGCGCTGTTCTTGGTGTGTCTGCCGCCCGCTGCGAAGGCACAGGCAACACTGATACCTGCAGGAACCCTGCTACATTGCACGATAGACGATCCGACCATTTCACCGAAAACCGCCCAAGTGGGCGACCCGGTGCTTTGCCACCTCAACCAGTTTACCGAGTTCGGCCACGCGGCATTCCCGCGCGGCTCCTACCTGGCCGGACATCTGGAAGCAGCCAAGCAGCCAGGCCACTTTATTGGCAAAGGATATCTCGATATCGTTTTCGATCACATCGGCCTACCGAACACGGACAGCGATTTGGACGCGAGAATCGTGGCAGCCCAGGGCCAGCACGTTGATAAACAGGGCGACATCGTGGGGCACGGGCACGCGAAACGCGATGTGATTGAGTGGATGATTCCGCCCCTGTGGCCTTGGAAGGTGATCACGCTGCCGGCGCGCGGACCGCAACCAAAGTTGAAAAACGAGCAGATGATCACTCTGAAAGTTATGGAAGACGTGGAGGTGCCTCAGCTAACGGCATATTTATCGCCCTCATCGCCAGCGCGCGCTTACGGAAATACGGGGCCACATACGCAATCTTACGCGCCACGGCCTTCTGGAAGTTTCGCGCAACCATCCAGCGGCCCGCTCGCGTCGCAATCTTCGTCGAGAGTGTATTACGTGCCGCCTAGCACTCCCGCGACGGACCCGCCCGTTTCGATGGGCTCGGCGCAACCGGACCTGCCGAGCCGCGCCCTTACGCTGGTAGCGTTGAAATCGGAGGCGATCTATCCAGCAAGGGACTACTGGGTGGCCGGCAGGCTGCTTTTCTACACGCTGCCTGACGGGAGCGAGGCGTCCACGGATCTCAACAGTATTGATTGGCAGCGCACTACGGACTTGAACGCTGAACGTGGAATCCGCGTGACGTTGCGGACAAACCCGAGCCACTTTTAGGGTTAACAGTTCCCGGGCCTTGCGCGGCGCGCATTCTGATTGCCGCGCCGTGCGGTGCGTGTGTGTGCCTGGTACATCGAAACCTCAGCTGCACTCGCATTTGCCGGTCACTGCGAGCGAATTTGATGAGTGTGCCTGTTGTCATTTGAGCGTCAGCTAGACGCGTGATCGAATTTCAAGCGCTGATCGCGCACCGGACGTCTCGCGCGCTGGGCGTGGGTGCGGTTGCAGAACAGCAGCGAGTCGCGTAATAACTGTGGCGCGGGGTGGAGCAGCCTGGTAGCTCGTCGGGCTCATAACGCGCCAATTATCAACCGGCTCTGCCGGATTCAAACGACTTAGCCCTTCTTCTCAACCGCAAAAACCTCTCAAAACGGGATATTCTTAACGGCCACCTGAGAATCAGACGTTGCTGTTTGCGCTTGAGTATATCGGCATGCCCGAGCGTCTGCTTAGAAGATGCGCAGCAAAAAACTCTAAGTGCCACTTCTGGTGTCGCTCACGAGGGAGCGTGCCATTTATCTCGCCCTTGAATTGGACCAAAGTTGGACTGAAAACTGGAACCGGACGAATCAAGGGTCGCGGGTTCG
>CAWCGE010000015.1:0-187762 GCA_963795005.1 uncultured Acidobacteriota bacterium
GTTTTGATTTAGAAAGTTGCAGACGGAAAGCAAAAAGCGGCGGCCCAAGCAGGCCGCCGTTTTCATTTCTGGGAGTGCGGAAGCTGGCTTCCGCCTTTACCAGGCGAGGCTTGCCTCGCCGCTCAAAACTCAGCGAACGAAGACACGGGCGCGCGGACGGCAGCCCGAGTGTGTGCTGTCGTCAAGTTAGATAATCTTGTCGTGTTTTTGCAGGTTGTGGCGCGCACACAGGAGCTGAATGTTCTTGGCTAACAAGGACGTGTGTGGCAATTCGCGTTCTTGCAGCACATCCGCACTCATTGCGTTCCCGCTCGGAACGAGCTTGAATTTGAAGACTTTCCTACGACCGCTGTTTTCCTGCCAGGCATCCAGCAGTTCAAAGAACCCAGCAGAACCCAGACACCGTCTTGAATCTTTCCGGAAACTTTGACCAATTCGGGCGAGGATTCTGCAAGTTTCGCGTGAGTCGCGGCTTCGAAGAAAAGACCGTTTTGCCTTTCCCGACGGCAGCGCACGGGGTTGATCAATCTTCCCGGGACTAGGGCCGTCGGTCTTTCGCGCTAAATCGTGCCCTTCCTAGATCACTGTCTGGCCGTCATCTTCAATTCGATCGGCATACGGTGCACCGGGCCGCAGACCCATTGGAATGACACTGGTACTCGCCTTCAGGCGGAAATTCATTCCTCGCTGAAGGGTCGCGGATTCTTCTCGGCACATTTCGTGGTAAGAAATTACGTCACCGGGAGCAATCACGGTGGTTCTTCTAGAAGCCCGGCGCGCCAGTCGAGGCCGGCCTAACTTCGCCGGATTCCACGCCAAACCGCAGGCGTTCCAAATAGGTTTGCGCGAGCGACATCAACCCGGTGTAGAGATAACCCCACACGAAAAGCATCAAGAACGGAATCGTGGCGTAATTTTCATTTTGCAGCGCGTACACTACTCCAGCAGCAAAATATAATCCCAGCAAGACTTCCGCAAAGGGCATCCAGCCCGCGCTTTTGCGATATTCCTTCCTGGCCCACACGCCGTCGCCGTGCGCGCCACCCTCCACGCGATATTTCGGCGTACGCACGAACTCCGACTTCACGCCGAAGATCGCTTCGATCACGGCCAGGGCGTTGCGCACCGAAAGGCCGATGCCAACGGCCATCACGAAAGGCAAAAACAGAAACGTCCGCTTCCAAGTCTTGGGAAAGAGCGCGCGCTCCGCCGCTAGATAAAACGACGAAATCGAGCAAGTGGACGCCAGGAACAGGGGTAAATCAATCACCAACACCTGAAACCATCCCTGATAGAACCGCACAATCATCGCCGGCAGCAGAATGATGGACATGAAAACCATCAGCGGATAGCTGATGTTTGCCGTCAGATGAAAAAACGCCTCAGCCTTCACGCTGCCCGGAACTTCCGAGCGCAGCACGCGCGGCAGAATTTTCTTGGCCGTTTGCATCAAGCCCTTGGCCCAGCGCGCCTGCTGCGATTTAAACGCGTTCATCTCCACCGGAAGCTCCGAGGGACACTCGATCTGCGGCAAATAGATGAAGTGCCAGCCGCGCAGTTGCGCGCGGTAGGAAAGATCGGTGTCTTCGGTGAGCGTGTCGTGCTGCCAGCCGCCGGCATCTGCAATCGCCGCGCGCCGCCAGATTCCCGCCGTGCCGTTAAAATTGAAAAACAGTCCGGTGCGGAAGCGCGAAGAATGTTCGATGACGAAGTGGCCATCCAGCAGAATCGCCTCCACCTCGGTCAGTGCCGAATAATTGCGGTTGATGTAACTCCAGCGCGTCTGCGCCATGGCCAGCCTGCTATCGGAAAAATAAGGTACGGTGCGGCGCAAAAAATCCGCGGGAGGAATAAAATCCGCGTCGAAGATCGCGACGAACTCGCCCCGCGCGGAATTCAACCCTTCCTGCAGCGCTCCGGCCTTGAACCCTTCGCGATTACCGCGGTGAATGTAGGAGATCGGCACGCCCAGCTGCTGGTAGCGCTCCACGCAATTGCGCGCCACCTCCTGCGTCTCGTCGGTGGAGTCGTCCAGCACCTGAATATCGAGCAGCTCGCGTGGGTAGTCGAACGCCGCCACCGCTTCCACCAGCCGCTCGATCACGTATCGTTCGTTGTAAATCGGCAGCTGCACGGTGACTCGCGGCCACTCCGTGATTTCCGGCGGCGGCCCGGCGGTGCGTTTGCGATTCTTGTAATAGTTATAGACCAGCGCATAGCGATGGATGCCGTAAGCGGCCAAAATCACCATCACAAAAAAGTACGGCAGCATTACTGCCAGGTCGAAAGAATTGAGCTGATAGAGTCCGCGGAAAGGATTCAACTCTGCGTCGGTGTTTCGTCGCCAATAATCAGTCAGCGGGTTGTCCGCGGCCGGCACCCAGGTAATCACAGCCCACACCGCGTGCGTTGCCAGATGGTAAAGGCTGGTCACAGCTTACGACCCTCCGAGGGTGCCCTGATCAGCCTGCGATTGCTGGGGTGTCGCGAAGCTAAGCAAATGATTATACGAGGGTAAGAGGCAGTGTCAACGAGCTTAATCCTGTATCCATCGTCCGCGCCCGGCGGCGCTCTCGCGCCGCAACCGCGCGCAACAGTGTGACAGCACGCGCGTTGACATCCACTTGCGCGCCTCTTACCATGCCTACGAACGTGCCGTGCGCAATTCGCGAGTACTCCGGAGAAGTACCTGATGAAAATGTCACGAACCGGTTTGCCTTTTGCACTGCGGCTCGCCATAACGGCCGTCGCCGGCTTTGCGCTGCTCGCCGCGCAGTTCCTGACGGGGAACGCAGATCAATCGGCGCAAGCGGCCGGCAAGGCGTTCGCTTCCGCCTCTCACGCCCCCGCGCGCAAATCCGACGATCCGCGCCTCGCGAAAGCCTATCGCTTCGAGCGTGACGGCTGGATTTACGTTCATCTGGAAGGCGCTCCGCACGATATCGGTTACCAGCACGGCTACTTGCTCGCGCCGGAGATTGCCGACGCTTTCGCCGCCGTCAGCCTGGAAATGACACACGAAACCGGCAAGGACTGGAATTTTTTCCGCCGCGCCGCCCGCCAGATGCTCTGGCCCAAAATCGACGAGGAATATCAGGCCGAACTGCAAGGTATCGTAGACGGCCTGCAGGCGCGCAAAGTGAAACTCGACCTCGATGACGTCGTCGCCATGAACGCGTTCATGGAGCTCCCCGATTACTACGTGCCCTGGCTCAACGAGCAAACCAAAGCCGCCGCGCCGCCGAAGCCCGAAGGCGAGCACTGCAGCGCGTTCGTCGCCACCGGCAGCTACACCAAGGATCATCAAATCGTGATGGCGCACAACAACTGGACCAGCTACCTCGAGGGCGAGCGCTGGAAAATCATTTTCGATATCGTGCCGCAAAACGGCTACAGCATGTTGATGGACGGTTTTCCCGGGGTGATTGTGAGCGATGACGATTTCGGCGTGAACTCCGACGGCCTGATGGTCACCGAAACCACCATCACCGATTTCCACGGCTGGGATCCCAACGGCAAGCCGGAATTCGCGCGGGCACGCAAGGCCATGCAGTACGCGGGCTCGATTGATGACTACGTAAGAATCATGCTGGATGGCAACAACGGCGGCTACGCCAACGATTGGCTGCTCGCGGACCGCAAAACCGGCGAGATCGCGCGCTTCGAACTAGGCCTGAAACATAGCAAAGTCTGGCGCACGACCGACGGCTATTTCGCCGGCTCGAATTTTGCTAGCGATCCCGATGTGCTGAAGGACGAAACAACTTTTGATGCGACGAATCTTGCTGCTTCGGCAAATGCGCGCCACGCTCGCTGGGACGAGCTCATGGCCGCAAACATGGGCAAGATTGACGTCTCGCTCGCCGAATCTTTCCTCGGCGACCACTACGACACCTACACCAAGAAAACCGGCGCGAATCGCCGCACTCTATGCGGTCACGGAGACGTCGCCACTCCGGGCGATCCGGGCTTCGCACAGTCTCCTTACAAGCCGTCCGGAGCTGTCGAGGGAAAAGTGATGGATAGCCACATGGCCGAAACGATGAGCTTTGTCGCGCGTATCGGCCATCCCTGCGGCACGGATTTCAAAGCCGCGCCCTTCCTCGAACAGCATCCCGAATATCAATGGCAGACGCCGGTGCTGACGAATATGGACGCTGGCCCGTGGAGCCAGTACCACGCAGGCGAGCACAACCCAAATCCTTAGAGCGGGCAGGCGCTGCGCATGGCGTCAGCCGCGTTCCACGCACTCGCGAGCGATTTATCGTTCTTGAAAATCGGGCGACGCCAGCACGTATCCGGAAACCAGCCGCAGTGCATTTCCCGGCGAGAGCGTTAGTTGCCGCTGGATGTCCGGCGCTTCCATCTGTCGATGGATGATCGCCTCATCCTTGGCGGATAATTCACCCTGCAGAATTGCGTCTTCGGTGAGCGCAATCGCAAAATCGAGCCCCGAATGTTTTTGCGCCAGGACCGTCTTTGTCTTCGGCGAATCCGAACTGGTTAAGATGTCCAGCGTAATCAGATTCGCCGGATCGAATTGCAAGCCGCCAAGCTTTCCTTGCGTCAACGCGGTAGCGAAATTGATGCGCGCCAGGACGTCGCCTTCCGTCTCCCACGTCTGCCTCTTCATCGAATAACCCGTCGGAACGAGCATTCCGTAGGGCGCCATTCCCATTTGATTCAAGGTCGCCAGCATCGCGTCCGGAGCAACAACGTTGGTCCCACTCGCGCGCACAGCCGACACCACGAATTCGAAGGGTGTCTTGAGCTTTGCGCGGTACGCCTTGGGCGACCAGAATTCCGCCGAGTGCAGCATGGTGCGCAAAACTTCGCGGATATCGCCGTCGCTGGATTGGAAGTTCGCGGCCATGCGCTGCACCAGCGATTCCGGCGGATCATCGGAAACGAAGCGAGTCGCCAAACACTTCGATATGAAGTGCGCGGTCGCGGGGCTGTGCGCCAGCATATCCAGCGCGCGGACTCCTTCGTCGCCGCCGGCTTCGTAGAACCGGTGCCCGGTCACCGTCTTGATTCCGGGCTCGTGGCGCTTGGGATCAAAAAGAAATTGGCCGCCGTCGTCGGGTTCGGCAATCGTCCAACCGGTGAGTATGCGGGCCAGTTCGGTGACGTCCGCTTGCGAATATCCTCCATCCACGCCGAGCGTGTGCAGCTCCATTACTTCGCGGCCGTAATTTTCATTCAGGCCGTTCTGGCCGTTTTTCCCCGCCGCCTGGGAATGCGGACCCACGCTCAGCCAATTGTCCAAATACATCAGCATGGCCGGACTGCGCGCGGTGGCCAGCAGTAGATCGTAAAATTTCCCCATAGCGTGCGGACGGATCACGTCGCGTTCGTAAGCAGTCGTGTAGTAAGGGCAGCGATCCTTGAAAATAAAAACGTTAAAATGATTGATCCAGAAATCGGTCATCACTTCAAGAAGTTGCCGCTGCGAATAAATGGCCCGCATGACTTTGGCCTGCTGCAATTCACCCGTCACTACGCCCTGCGGGCTTGCCAGCGCGCGAAGGATTTCACGTTCCTGCGGCGAAAAATCGGCATTCAGCCGGTCCCGCTGATCGCCCCGGATCTGGTTCGGAAAATTGACCAGCATGTCGGCGGGAGAATTTTCAAGCGACTCGATCCGCTCATTCTTGGGCATGGCCAGCAAACTATCGGCGATCGCGCGCGCCCGGTCCTGGGGCGTCACCTCCTTGGGCGCGCCCCCTTCCATCGCCGCCGGATTTGCGGCGCCTGGCGTTTCCGTGGCGGCGCTGGCTTTGAGGGGATCCGCTGCCTTGGCGGCGGCTTTATTGGCCTGATCCTGTTGCTCAATTCTCGCCACGTTCACCGAGTAGATCAATTTCTCGACCGGATCGCTAGGCATTGGCCTCTTGCCTGCGAGCACTTGCCGCAAAACGCCGTCCGACGGAAACATCTCCGCAATTTGTTTGGAACTCATGCGCATCGTCGCATACGTATTGAGCTGCGCGCCGAGCGCCGAATCGTCAATGCTTTCCGGATGCAGCTGGTCTTCCACGAAAGCATCCACGCCCTTCGCCAATACCGCCTCCACATCGCCTGGCCGCGGGCCGAACGTCAGGCGGTTCAACGCATGCAAGGCGCGTTGCCGCTCGTTGAGTTCCGTAGTGCTGGAACCCACCAGGGAACCTGCGGGTTTCTTCTTTTTTGCAGCTGTTTGCGAAACGGCAGGCGAGGCTGCGACAAGAATCGCGAAGGCTATCGCCGTATATCTGTAGGCGCGAGGGGTCATCTGAAGTCTCCGGGCACGAAGGGAATGAAACGCATCCATTCTAAACCCCGGATTCACCTGTGGGTTTCGCGGAAGCTGAGAGATGGCGGGAGAGTAAAGGGCGGCTCCGCAACGTCGATGGCTACTTCGGTCGGGTATCAATATCAATGCACAGGAGCGTTGAGGGCTGCCACCAATTCCGTAAAAGTCTGTGCGTGCAACGCCTGTTCGATTGCTTCCTTCCCGCTGAACAGTTCGCCGGCGTCAAAAAGCAGATCGTGCTGGGATTGATTGTCACCGGTGAGAATCAAAATGATGAGCCTCGCGGGCTTGCCGTCGCGCGCATCGAAATCAATCCCGTTTTCGGTTTTACCCACCACCACCAACGATTGCGCCAAGCCATTCACGCGAGCGTGGGGAACCGCCAGCCCGTTCTCCCAGCCGCTGGGCACCACTCGCTCGCGATCTAAGAGCAGCCGCAGAAATCTTTCGGGCGAATTGGACGCGGCGTCGGCAGCCGCCACGCACATTTGCTCGAGGGCTTCCTGCTTTGTGCGCGCGGTCATGGCGGGCAAGAAAAGCTTGCTCGTTACCGTGTCTTTCAGGGTGATCGCCCGCCGTCTGCGAATCAAGAATTTGATCGCGGGCGCCGAAACCAGCGAGGTGAAAAGGGCCATTACCACCAGCGCCACAAACATGGTCACCCGAATCAATCCCGCTTGCAGCGCGAGCAGGCCCAGAATCATTTCCATCGCGCCTCGCGCGTTCATCGCCAGGCCCACGCCCCACGATGTTCTCTTGTCCATTCCTCCCAGCCGCGCCCCCATCCCGGCGCCCAGAAGTTTCCCGATGCAGGCGACGGCAATCACCGTCACCGTAATGGGCAGGCTGAAATTCGTAACGAAATTTGTGCGCAGGCCGATGCTGGCAAAAAAGAAAGGAGCGAATACGTTGGTCACGATGCCGTGGATCAGTTCGGACGTCCGCTTGCGCAGGTGCGTGGATTCACCCACGGCAATGCCGATGATGAACGCCCCAAACACGGCGTGAATGCCCGCGTACTCCGCGAACGCCGCCGACGCCAGTGTCAGCGTAAAGATGAAGCCCAGAACGCCGCCCGGCCAGCTCGTGTGCGCCTGGATATGCGGAAGAATCTTGTCAATCAACCACCGCACCACGGTAAGAGCCAGCACGACAAAAGCAATCACCAGGACGACGGTGCGTTTCACGCCCGCCATCGAAGAGCCGCCGTTCATCATCCCCAAAATCATGGAGAACAAGATCCAGCCGACCAGGTCATCGAACATCGCCGACGACATCACCACGGTCCCCATCTCGCTGCGCAGCAGATTGAGGTCCATCAGGATTTTGGCGATCACCGGCAACGCAGAAATGGACAGTGCCGTCCCCACGAATAGCGCGAAGATCAGCCGGTCGGCGCCTTCTCCTGCGCCGAGAAACCGCGGGAAGAGTCCGGCCGCGGCAACGCCGAACGCGAAGGGAACGATGACACCGCAGAAGCTGACGGCGATAGCGCTCTTGCCCTGACGAAAGATGCTTCGCAAATCAATTTCGAGTCCCGCGCTGAGCAGGAAAAATACGACGCCCAACGTTGTGACTGTGTCCAGCACGATCGGCAAATTGCCGGTCGCCGGAAACAAAAACGCGTACACGTCGGGCCTGATCTGCCCGAGTACGGTGGGTCCCAAAAGAATTCCAGCCATGATTTCGCCCAGGACCGATGGCTGGTCCAGTTTCTGCATTAACTCGCCCGCAAGTTTGGCGGCTCCCAGCAGGGCGGCCAATGCCAGGAACATAGTCATCACATCGTGTGGAGCCAGGTGGGGCATCCAGGAAGGCCTTTGGACCCAAAAGTTCCAAGACTAGTGGGCTCGTATTTAACACGAGCTTCCCCGATATCGCAACACAATGCGGTCCAAGTAAATCTTGGTGGAGGACGGTAGCAAACCGCGGCGGCACTACGCTCTTCCACTACAGTTACCAATTCCCAATCCGCTGCTATCTGATTGAGCGCACCATCCTTAAGCAGGATGGAATTCGCCATATGAAAATGTTAAGAACTTAAAGGCTTCGAACAGGTGTGTCAGTGCCCGAGAATTGCAGCGCCAAAGGCTGTAAGATCAATGTCCCGGCGGGTTTAGCCGCCGAGCATCTGTGCGTCATGCACTTCACGCTTTTCATTGAAAATGAATGTGCGGAAATGCGCCGGGAGTCGGCGCTCGGCAATACCACGCACGAACGCCAGATGGAATTCATCACCAAGATTTCCGGCCGCGGCGAGGCCTTGGTCAACGTAGCCACGAGCGGTTTTCCCATGTCCGACGAGTTGAAGGCCCGCGTCCTGAGCACTCTGCTTACTTTGATGAATACGCGTGAAAATATGGATCGCGCCGCCATGCGCCAGTCCGCTCTGCGCCGCTTCGTCGGCTAATTCCTGCACTTCTGGCCGATTGCGAATCTTCTTAATTGATTTCGCCGCATTCACGCTCCGATGTAACGAGCGTAGAGTGAACGCGCGATGGCGGGGTCTTTCGTTCCTTTCACGATGGCGCGGCCGTCCGTGAAAACCGTGAGTTCGTAAGGAGGGACGCGAAAGCGCAGGAGAAATTCATTGTGATGCAGGCCGTCCGCGGAACCTTGCGCGATCCGGCGGCCCAATTCGTCCAGGTCGAGCCGGCGGCCGCGTTCGTGAATCTGCACCGAGTCGCGTCCGCACATCGTGATGTGCGGCTGCGACTCGCCGCTAAGATACGCGAATTCCCTTCGCCCGCACGCGCGGCAGTCGGGGTTGCGCGCGATGCGGATAGACTGAAACCGTCCGCTCCAGACGTCGCAGGAAATTAGCCGGCCGTTCAAGGCTTCCGGCCTTCCCGCAAGCAATTTCGTCGCTTCGGCCGCTTCGATCGAAGCGATCACGCCCACCGCGGCGTTCAGCACGCCTCCCGTATCGCATGTTGTTTCGGCGCCAAGCGCCGCGCCTTTTTCGTCGCCTTCGGTGAGGCACGCGAGGCAAGCGGTTTCACCCGGACGAATCGTCATCGTCACCCCGTAGCTTCCCACCGCAGCCGCATAGACCCACGGAATATTCCGCGAGATGGCCAGGTCGTTCAGCAGCAATCGCGTCTCAAAATTGTCCGTGCCATCCAGAATGATTTCAAATCCGTTTAGAAGTTCGTCGCTGTTCTCGGTGGTCAGGTCGGCTACCACTCCTTCCACGCGCACATCGGAATTGATCGCGCGCAGACGGCGTTCGGCCGCGGTCGCTTTTGGCAGCGCCTCGCGCGCGTCAGCTTCCTCAAATAGAGTTTGGCGCTGAAGGTTCGACGCCTCCACGAAATCGCGATCTATAATGCGCAGCCGCCCGAGGCCTGCGCGTACCAAAAGGTTCGCAACAACGGTTCCCAGCGCTCCGCAACCCACCAGCGCGGCGCTCGCTCCCAGAAGCTTCTCCTGGCCGGCTTCGCCGATCCCGGAAAATAGGATCTGGCGGGAGTATTTTTCGCGTTGCTCGGTGTTCATGGGGGAAGTTCGCAATCGGCCCAATTTCGCGCCGGACAATGGAATCATAACCCCTTTTCGCAACCAGCAGGCAACGCGGCTGTGCTAACCTTTGCTCTTATCTTCTGGCGCATGAGCATCGCCTGGGAATCCTCGTCCCCGCGAGCCTGCTCCTCTCACCGGAGCAGGACTTTAGGGCAGTTTATGGCTTTCGGAGCGCTGGCCTGTAGCCTCCTTGCGAGCCCACCGGTCCGCGCCCAGGAAGATCAAGTGGAAGGCCAGCGCGTCGCCGAGATTCGCATACTGGACCATTCCGGCCACCCTCTGCAGGGAAAAGCGCCATCGCTGCCGTTGCAAATTGGCAAGCCGTTCGATTTCGGCGCCGAACGCGATAGCCTTCGCGCTCTCTACCGCACCGGTGATTTCGCGAATATCCGCGTGCTGGCGACCCGCACCAGCGAAGGTGTGCAAGTGGATTTCGTGGTCGACCAGAATTACTACAACAACGTGGTTCGCGTCGAAGGACTCAAGGAGCCTCCCAGCGAAGCCGCCGCGCTTGCTGCCATGCGGCTTGTCCTGGGCGAGCCGTTCCGCGAGAGTTCACTCCAGGAAGCCATGGACCGCCTCAAGGACACGCTGCGCAACGAAGGATTGTATCAAGCCGAAGTCAGATGGACGCTCGTTCCGCACGAAGACACGCGGCAGATGGACGTCCTGGTAGTCGTAACCCCCGGTCCGCGCGCGGTGATCGCCAGTTTCCATGTGAAAAACCAGACGCCGTACAAGGATGCCGAACTCATCGCGCGCTCGAAGATAAAACCGAAAAATACGCTGACTTCGGGGCGCCTCACGCGAGCTTCACAGCGTTTGAAAAAATATCTCGTCAATCAGGGTTACCTGGGGGCGGGAATACTCATCACGCCCGGAACCTATGACGCAAAAACAAATTGGGTCAGCTTGAACTATCAGGTCACCACCGGCCCGCGCGTCAGCGTAACGGTGGGTGGCGCTCGTATCAGCACCGGCAAACTGCGCCAGTTACTGCCGATCTATGCCGAAGGCGCGGTAGACGAGGATCTTCTGCAAGAGGGGCGCCGCAATATTCGCGATTATTTTCAACGCCAGGGGTATTTCGACGCGGACGTGCAGGTTTCTTCTCTCGACGATCCCAAAGCCAAATTGCGCGTCATCAGCTACGAAATTTCCCGCGGCGACCGTTTCCGTCTGGCTGGCGTGGCTTTCCGCGGCAACAAATATTTCAGCAAGGACCTGCTCGAGGGCCGCCTGTCGCTGCAGCCCGCGTCGTTTGCTTCGAAGGGCCGGTTCAGCCAGAGCTTGGTGCGTGACGACGGCGAATCGATTCGCGCCCTGTATCTTTCCAACGGTTTTTTGGATGCCAAGGTTACTTCCACCGTTGACGACAACTATAAAGGCAAGAAGAACAATCTCTTCGTCACGTACCAGATCGTCGAGGGCCCTCAAACGCTGGTCCAAGACATGAAGATCGAGGGCTATCACGCGCTCAGCTTGGAGACCCTGCGCAACGTCGTCGGCTCCTCGCCAGGCCAGCCCTATTCGGCCGCTTCCGTTGCGAGCGATCGCAATAACATTCTCGCGACCTATTACAACGAAGGCTTTCCCGAAGCGCGCCTGGACGACACCGTTACTCCCGCCGGTACGCCCAACGCCGTCACCGTGACATATCAAATCACCGAAGGCGAGCGCATTGACGTCGCCAAGGTCTTGCTCACTGGCTATCAAATCACGCGGCCCGGCATCATCATGCGCCAGGTGGTGATTCAGCCCAACGGGCCACTTCGCGAAGGCGATGTGGTGGAAACCCAGCGCCGTCTCTACAACCTTGGTGTATTTACGCGCGTCCAGATCGCGCCGCAGAATCCCAACGGAACCGATCCGGAAAAGGTCATGGTCGTGGACGTGCAGGAAGGCGGTCGCTATACCATCGGCTATGGATTCGGATTTGAGGTGCTGCAAATTGCCGCAAGCTGCAGCGAGCCGACGAAAAACACGCCCGCCTGCAATCCCAACGCCACCGAAATCGCCGCCAGCCCGCGTGGCATTCTGGAAATCTCCCGCGCCAATATGTTCGGCCGTGCCCAGACTCTCACCTTCAAGGTGCGCGCCAGCACTCTACAATATCGCGCTTTGCTTTCCTACTCGGCGGACAATTTTCTTGCCAAGCGTTCGCTCAGCGCTTCAGTCACCGGCTTTGCGGACAAGACCCAGGACGTGAGCACCTTCACGTCCATACGTTATGAGGGCTCGTTTCAAATCACCGAAAAGCTCTCCCCCTCCAGTTCGTTGCAATACCGCTACTTCTACCGCCGCGTCGTCGCCACCAATATCAACGAAACGATTTCGCCCGAAGAAATCCCTCTCTACAGTCAGCCCACTCTCGCCTCCGGCTTCGCCATTACCTACGCGCGAGACCGCCGTGACAATCCCGGCGATCCCAAATCGGGCACTTTTAACACCGCCGACGTGAGCTTTGCTTCGAAGACTCTCGGCTCCAGCGCCAGCTTCTATCGCCTTTTCTTCCAGAATTCTTCGTACTACTCCTTTGGCCGCAACTTCGTCTTCGCGCGCTCCACGCGTTTTGGCGTGGAGCCGCCCTTTGGCAATACCACGGAAATGGACATTCCGCTGCCGGAACGATTTTTCGCGGGAGGCGCTCAGTCACTGCGCGGGTTCAGCTTCAACCAAGCCGGCCCGCGTGATCCCGGAACCGGCTTCCCGATTGGCGGCCTCGCGCTGCTGGTTTTTAATCAGGAGCTGCATTTCCCGATGAATCTTCCCTTTATCGGAAACCGGTTGGGCGGAACGCTGTTTTATGACGGCGGCAATGTTTACAGCGACGTAAATCACATTACCCTCGCTTGGAAATCAGCTTCCCTGACGAACCTGAATTATTTTTCGCACACAATCGGTTTTGGCTTTCGCTATCCAACTCCCATTGGCCCGGTTCGTGTGGATTTCGGCTACCAGATCAATCCAGCGGCGTACACGGTGACGCCGACTCCGCCGACCGTGCCTCCAACAGAAACGTTTCACGTGTCTCACTTTGGTTTTTCCTTCAATATCGGACCGGTCTTCTAATGCGTCGCGCAATCCTCACTTTCGGTTTGGCGGCAGCGCTCCTGGGACTGGGAGCAAGCCCGGCATTCCCGCAAACGCCAAGCGGCTCCCAACCTCCACAGACATCCTTCGGCGACAGCGCGCAAAAGATAGACGGCGTGGCCGCCAGGATCGAGGACGACATCATCACCGAAAGCGAAGTGCGCGAGCTCGGGGCGTTTCAAAAGCTCGTGGATGGAGAATCAAAACCGCGCATCGAACTGCTCCGCGAAGTCACCGATCAATGGCTGATCCGTTCCGAGGCCATCGCGACCAAGTACGGCGAACCTCCAGCTCCCGACGTGGACCGCGCCTACGCGGAATTCGTAAAGCAGTTTCCTTCTCCGGAGGAATTTCGCAAACGCTGCGCCGCGGTCGGCTTGACGGAAGCCGCGGTCCGCCGCTTGATCGCGCAGCAGTTGTATCTTTCCCGCTTCATTGATTACCGCTTTCGTCCGTCGGCGCAAGTGAGTGACGAACAGGTCGCGGCCTATTATCGCGATGAATTTGCGCCGCAACTCAAAGCTCGCAACGAGCCCGTGCCGCCACTGGACGACGTTGAGGACACCATCCGCGAAGTCCTGATCCAGCGAGCTATCAATGATCGCGCCACTAAATGGCTGGACGACACGCGCAGCAGCGTGCAAATAGATATCGTGTCGCAAGGGAATGGTCCATGAAACGCCGCTGGCTACGTTGGCTGACGGCCGTGGTGCTCGTGGTGGCCGCTGTGGCTGTTGCTATGTTCGTGGTATTTGAATCTGGCCTAGTGAATCACTGGGTTCGCAACGCGCTCGTGCAGCAGCTGGAGGCGCGCACCGGAGCGCGCGTCGAGCTGGGAGCTTTTCATCTGCATCCCCTGCGCTTGCGCGCGGAACTCGATAACTTGACCTTGCATGGGCTCGAAAAAGCTGGTGAGGTCCCGTTGTTCCATGTGGATCGCCTGGACGTCGGCATCACCATTCTTTCTTTCTTCGGCCGCCAATTCAAAATTGACGAGCTGATCGCGCAGCACCCGCAAATCTCCGTGCGGCTCATGAAAAATGGAACCAGCAACATTCCCACGCCGCAAGTCCCCGCGAACCGCAATCCCTGGCAGGAGACGCTCTTCAATTTGCGCATCAGCCGCCTGGAATTGCGCGACGGCAGCGCGGATATCCATGACCAGCGCGTTCCCCTCGACGTAAAAGGCCAAAATCTTGCGTTTCTCCTGCAATATGCCGCTTCCGCCGAAGGCAACGACGCCTACGTCGGTACGCTCTCCTGGGACCAAGTCCAAATGGCCCTGCAGCGTGACCTGCCTCTCCGTTTTGACGTTTCCGCGAAATTCACGCTGCAGCGCGACGCCTTTGAGCTGGACGATTTCGTCTGGAAGGGACCGCACTCCGAATTGAAGTTGCGCGCCGAGCTCCCCAGCTTCGCAAAATCGGATTGGAATCTTCACTATCGCGGGCGCCTGTCGCTGCAGGACATCCGCACCATCCTTCGCGAACCTCTCACTCCCGACCTAATTGCGGATTTTTCCGGCCAGGCGCGCTACGCCTCCGGAGACTGGTCCGGCAGCGGCCACTTTGACGGGCACGATGTCAAGATGCCCTATCAGTGGTATCACGCCACTGCGATGGAAACCTGGGGTGACTACGAAATTTCACAGGAGCGCCTCACCGTCCAAAATCTTTCGGTCCGCGCCTTGGAAGGCGCACTCGACGGCCACCTGGAAATGGATTTGAAAACTCTCGCCTTCCGCACGCAAACCCATTTTCATCACGCCAGCCTGGCCGACGCACTCGCCGCGGTGAATAACTTGGATTTCCCCGTGGACACGCTCCACTGGGATGGCGCAATTGATGTAGATTCCGCGAATTCCTGGACCGCCAATTTCAAGCATTTCCGCACCAAGGGAGAAATGCGCTGGTCACCGCCTCCCACTCTGCCGCCCGGGACAATTCCCGTTACCGCCCATATCGTTTTTGATTACAACGAAGACACCGAAATTTGCCAGCTCACGCAAAGCGAAATCACCACGCCCAACACGCAAATCGAAATAGACGGCCCGATCAGCGCCAGCGATTCCGCCCTCGAATTGCGCCTGCAGGCCAAGGACCTCAGCGACTGGGACGATTTCATCAATCGCGTGCGCGGCCCTGACGCTGTTCCCACTCACAGCAGCGGCAACGTCCGGTTCCGCGGCCGCATTCTTGGCCCCATCGCCGGGCCCACGTTTGACGGCCACCTCGTCGCCGCCAACGCGCAGTACGATACCTACCACGTCGATGAAATTAATGGTGACCTCGACTATTCACTCGATGGTTTTAAGCTCACCCACACGACCGTAAAGCGAGGCGAAGCGACCGTCACTGTCAATCTCGCGCTCCAATTCGACGGCGACTGGAGCTTCGCGCCTCAAGACACTTGGTCGCTCGAGGCTCAAACGCAGCGCGCTCCCAGCCAGGACGTTCAAGCGATCTTCGGCGTCAGCTATCCCATCAAGGCCCTGCTCACCGGAACGTTTCGCGGCAGCGGCACCAGCGCAGCGCCGGTTCTCGATTCGAATTTCAAGCTCGACGATATCGAAACCAAAGGGCTGCGCTTCGATCAGCTCAGTGGCGAGCTGCATCTGGCGCACGACGAAATCAGTCTGCACCGGGCCGTGTTACGCCGCGAGACCGGTCGCGTCGCGGGAGATATCCTCTACCACCCGCAAGAACAGACTGCAGAATTCAACGTGACCGGCACGGCCATACTTCTCGAGAAAATCCAGGTCCTGCAGGGCTCCTCGCTTCCCATCGGCGGGCAATTCGACTTCAATCTGCGCGGCAGCGGACCCGTTCGCGCTCCCACGGCGCAGGGCGATTTTAGAGTCACGAACCTGAAAGTGGGAACGGACGAAGAAGGAGATTTTCGCGGGCGGCTCGATTCCGACGGCAAGACCGTCCGCGTGGCGCTCAATTCCGAGAGATCCAATGGCCAGCTGCGCGGCCGGATCAGTGTCGCTTTATCAGGCGACGAAGAAATCTCAGGACAGCTTACCGTGATGCAGTTCGATCTCGATCCGCTGCTTACCGCCGGGCTGCACCTGAAGAATGTCACCGCGCAGAGCGTCGTGGACGGAAAATTTACTCTGGATGGCTCGCTTCGCAAGCCGGAAACCATCGCGGTGAACGCCGATATTTCGCGGATCACCTTCGGCTATCTTTTCGTTTCACTGCAAAACGAGGGCCCGGTGCAGTTCACTTATCATCACAACGAAATTCGCATCACCCAGGCGCATCTCCACGGACCCGATACGGATTTCAAGATCAGTGGCTCGGCGCGATTTGACCGCGATCGTCCCATCCACGTAAGTGTTACCGGTGAAGTGAACCTGGCCTTGCTTAAGGGCGCGCTGCCGGAAATAAACGCGCAGGGCCAAGCCAACGTCAACGTGGCGATGGAAGGCACCATGTCCAAGCCGCGCATCACCGGCCGCGCTACGGTGCGCGATGCCTCCGCAAATTACTCGGATTTCCCCGTGGGTCTCAGCCACTTGAATGGCGATCTGGTTTTCGATGCCAGCCGGCTTCTGTTCGAAAACGTCACCGCGGATTCCGGTGGCGGCCAGCTCACTTTGACCGGCAGCGTCACCTACGGAGAGGTCGGCCCGGTGCGCTATGACATCACTGCCAAGACCACGCAGGTTCGTATCCGTTATCCGCAAGGCATGAGCTGGCTGATGGGCGGCATATTGCAACTTTCCGGAAACAGCGACCGCGCCATTCTCAGCGGCACTTTGGAATTGAAGCGCCTGTTGTTCGCTCCGGGCGTGGACATCTCCTCGTTCTTCAGCTCCGGTTCGGATACTTCAGTGGTCGCGACGTCCTCGCCATTCCTGCGTAACCTCTCGTTTGACATCGCCGCGCACACCAGTCCCGGCGCCCGCATCGAATGGACCGGCGCGCAAGTGGAAATTGATAGCGACCTGCATTTGCGTGGCACCTGGGATCGTCCCATCGTGCTGGGGCACATTCACTTGCTGGGTGGCGAGATGTCCTTCCGCGGAAACAATTTCACTCTTACCCGCGGAGACGTGAACTTCGCGAATCCCTTCCAACTCGATCCCGAACTCAACATCGAAGCCACCTCCACGATCAGCCAGTACCAAGTCACAATCAACTTCTCCGGCCGCGCCAGCAAACTTTCCCTCAGCTATCGCTCCGACCCGCCGCTTCCCGATTCCGACATCATCGCGCTGCTCGCGGTAGGCAGCACGGGCCAGGAGAGCGCGCTGCGTTCCTCCGCTGGTGCTGGGCAGAACTACGGCGCCACGGCGCTGCTTTCAGAAGCGATCTCCAGCGGCCTCGGCGGGCGCATCGAACATCTTTTCGGCATCAGCCATTTTCGCGTGGATCCGTTCCTGGCCGGCACGGCGACGGAATCGAACGCCGCCGCGCGCGTCACCATCGAACAGCAAGTCACGCGTGATCTGACCATCACTTATTCCTCGAACGCCGCGGCCGATCAGGAACAACTCATCCAAGTCGAATACCACGTGAAACGCGATCTTTCGATTGTCTTCCTGCGCGACGTCAACGGCACCTACGGCCTCGACATCAAATTTGTGCGGCACTTCCATTGAGGCTCTTCGCGTTTGACTTTGTAGCGGCGCACTGGAGTGCGCCAGCCATGCCGCGGCGACGATCCATGGCGCTCGGAAGCTCGCCGCGACGACTCTTCACTCGGCCATCAGGAACAGCGATTCCGGCGCCAGCCGCACGTGCCACGGAAACGGCTGCTCCCGAAACCGCTGCCATTTTTCCTTGAAGGCCTCCGCCTGCAGTTGATACGCGCCGGCTTCGCCACGCGCTTGATCCACGCTCAGAAATAGCGTGATGCGAAACGGTGTTTCCGAGGTCCGCACGACCCAACAGGGAAAAATGTTCTCCGGTGCGCCTGCTTCGCTCGCGGATTCCAGAAAATCAATGTGGTGCGCGCGAATCCCGATGTACTTCGGTGCTTTGCCGTTCGGCGTGGCCACACGCAGCTGGCAGCCCCAATCGAGCGCCTCGATACTGCCATCGGCATTCGCGCGCGCCCGCGAGATATTCTTGCATCCCGTAAGCTGCGCCACTTCCACGCTCGGCGGATGCCGGAAAATCTCTTCTTTCGCTCCGAACGCAACTACCCGTCCGCGCGAAAGCACCAGCAACTGCTCGCCGAGCCGGTAGGCTTCTTCCATGTTGTGCGTCACCAGCAGCGCCGGACGCCGGTAGGCGGCAAATGTCTCCTGAAGCAGCGTCTCCACCTGCGCGCGCAAATGCGTATCGAGCGCGGCGAGCGGCTCGTCGAGCAGCAACGCTTCCGGCTCGATCGCCAGAGCCCGCGCCAGCGCCGCGCGCTGCTGCTCACCGCCGGATAACTCGCGAGGGTAGCGTTGTGCGAGTCCCGCCAGATGCGTGCGCACTACCAAGGATTCTACTCGCGCTGCCTGTTCCGCACGTGCCAGTCCGTAAAGTCCGAATGCAATGTTTTGCGCGACCGTGCGATGTGGGAACAACGCATAATTTTGGAACAGCAGCGCGATGCGCCGTTCGCGCGCCGGGACCCTTGTTTTCTGCTCGGAATCAAAAAGCACCCGGTCGTTCAGCGCGACGCGTCCGCCTCCGGGCCGTTCCAGCCCTGCAATGCAGCGCAACAACATGGTTTTCCCTGCGCCGGATGCTCCGAGAATGCTCAACGGCGCCGCGGGCGCGCGGAACGAAACATCCAGCGTGAAATCCGCCAGTTTCTTCTCGATTTGAACTTCCAGTGTCACGTCAGCGGTGCCCCCAACGCGCGCGGCGCAGACGTTGCGCGTGCGTCCAGTAATACAGCCCGCCGAGCAGCGCAATCGAAATTCCCACGTCCATGGCGCACCACGCGAGTGCCTGCGGAATCTCATTCGCTTCCACCGCAAAATAAATCGCGATCGGAATCGTCTCCGTTCTGCCAGGAATATTTCCCGCGAGCATCAAGGTCGCGCCAAATTCTCCCAGGGCGCGCGCAAAACTCAGAATCGTTCCTGCCAGCACTCCCGGCCACGCCAGCGGCAGCGCCACTTCGCGGAAAACGCGCCACTCGGATGCTCCCAGCGTCCGCGCCGCCTGCGGCAAATGCGGATCCACCTGCTCCAGCGCTGCGCGCGCGGTCAGGTACATCAGGGGAAAAGCCACCACTGCCGCCGCAATCACCGTGGCTGGCCAGGAAAAAACCACCGTCGTGCCCAATTGCAGCAGGAGTTTTCCGAGCGGACCGTTTCGTCCGAAAAGCAGTAGAAGAAAAAATCCCACCACGGTAGGTGGCAGCACCAGCGGAAGCAGAAACACGCCATCAATCAATGCTGCGCTAGCGCCGGTGCGATTCTCGCGCCACACAGCCGCGGCGAGCCCCACGACGAGCGTCACCGCGGTCGCCGTCAAGCTGGTTGCGAGCGATATCCACAGGGGAGACCAGTCCATCGCGGAAGGATTGTAGCTGGATCAGTTCTTTACAGCTGGTTTTTCCGCGGGCGCGAATCCATATTTTTCGAACACCGCGCGCGCCTCCGGACCCTGCAAAAATTCCAGGAACTGGCGGGCCGCCGCAGCATTTTTCGAATTCTTCAGCACTGCCGCGGGATAGACGATGGGATCGTGCGAGTCCGGCGGCGCTGTCGCGACCACGCGCACTTTTTGTGAGCTCAGCGCGTCCGTGCGATAGACGAATCCTGCATCCGCATTGCCCGTCTCCACATACGTCAGCACCGCGCGAACATCCTTGGCATACACGATTTTCTTTTCGACCGCCGCGAATAGACCCATGTGCTCGAGCGTCTGCCGCGCGTACATTCCCGCCGGCACCGTCCCCGGTTCGCCTAACGCGATGGCGCTCACCTGCAACCGCGGTAGATCTTCAAATCCTCGCACCATCGTCGAGGGAGCCGGCGTGATCAAAACCAGAGTGTTCGCCACGATGTTGCGCCGCGTTTCGGTCACTACCAGCCCCTGTGTCGCCAGGTCATCCATCTGTTTTTCAGCGGCCGAAAAAAATACGTCAACGGGCGCGCCCTGCTCGATCTGACGCTGCAGCGTTCCCGATCCGCCATAGTTGAACGTCACCTTCGCCCCCGGATGCCGCGCCTCGGAGCGATGCCCGATCTCGTCAAGGGCGTCCTTCAGGCTGATGGCCGCCGAAACGGTGATCGAGGTTGACGGCTCCGCCGCGACGCGCATCGCAAAAATTCCCGCTGCGCCGCTCAATAATAAAACGAGGAGACTGAAGGTGAAGAACCTCCTCGATTTCCATCCCATCTTCTGATGCGCTCGCATAGCAATCCTCGAGCCGATGCTCAGCCGAAGACGCCTAGTGCTGCGGTGGCGCCAACTTCGGGGCAGGAGCGGGTGCCGGCGCTGGCGCCGAATTCGGGGCCGGAGCAGGGGCTGCGCCCGCTTCGGGCGGCAGCATCTGTTTCAGCTGTGGATATTCCTCAGACATGCTTCGCAACGTGTCTATAGCCACCTTTTGGTCAATTTTCGCCCCGGCCATTTGCGATTCCTGCGCTACGTCCGGCATTGCTTTCACCAGGCGCTGTCCCAGCGGCGTTTCGTAGAATTTGGTGAGTTGTTGAATGTCCTCCATCGAAAAGTGTTTGGCATAGACCGGCACGATGGCGTCGGTGACGGCGCTTGACGGAGCGCTCGCCGTGAATTTCTGCGTAAACGTGTCCATGAATTTGGGCAGCTGATCCGCCGGTATCGCTCGGCCCATTACGGTGCGCACCTGGTTGGTGATCGCAAGTGTAATGTTGTCTCCCTCTTTGGAGACTTCCGTAATCTCCATCAGGTGGCGGATCGCCGCTTCCTTCGCGGGATCGACCTTTTCTGCGGCTGGCGCCGATTGCGCGCCCGCTCCTGTTTGGCCGGGCGGCGCTGGGGTCCCGGGCATGTGCTGCGGCGCCGGCGGTGTGCTGGGCGTGGACGTCTGCGCCAGCGCCGGGCCCGCTGCGCAGAGCAGGGCGGCGATGAGTGTGGCTCGTAGCTTCATGGAACTCTCCTGTGGTTCGGGTGCCGGTCCTCATATCAGTTCCGCCCGACAAGCGAATCTAAGAATCGTATCGAACGTGGGCCGCAGATGCAATTCGGCTTCGGGATTTCCCCTGCATTCTTTCGACGGCCCTATCGAGCTTTGGGTTGGCAAACTTTTGTTCGCCGCACTCCCGCGGCGCGTCCACCGAGGTAGCAACGCCGCTCACGGCTATGATAACTTTCAAGTTCAAGAGCGTGAGCCCCCAAGGTACGGCACACATGAACGCCAGTACAAATTCCGCCATCCGCCCGGCTGCAGACTTCGCATCCGCTCGCAACCAGATGGTCGCGCGGCAAATTCGCGCGCGCGGCATCCACGCGTCGCGCGTGCTCGACGCCATGACTGCCGTTCCGCGCCACGAATTCGTTCCGCTGGAATCGGCCGCCTCCGCATATTCCGATGAGCCTCTTCCGATCGGCGGCGGCCAGACGATTTCGCAACCCTTCATGGTCGCGGCTATGGCCGACGCTACCTTGCTCAGCGGTTCGGAGCGCGTCCTGGAAATCGGCGGAGGTTCAGGGTATCAGGCCGCCGTGCTTTCTCTGCTCGCGCATGAAGTAATCGTTGTCGAATTGCTCTCAGAACTTGCCCGCGCCTGCCGCGAGCGTCTCGCGCGCCTCGGGTATGCGAATGTCCTCGTCGAAGAAGGCGACGGCTCGCTCGGCTGGCCGCCTCACGCGCTCTACGATGCGATTGTCGTTTCCGCCGCCGCTCCCGCCGTACCCGCTCCTCTCGTCGAACAGCTCGCCGAAGGCGGCCGTCTTGTGATTCCCGTCGGAAGTGCCGAGCAGCAGGACCTTCTGCGCGTCGTCAAACGCGACGGCAGTATCAAGCGCGAATCGCTTTTTGCCTGCCGCTTTGTGCCTTTGCTCGGACGCCACGGCTGGCCGGCAAACTCCCCGGAAAATGTCGCAGGAACCCCGCGCGAATGAATCAGCCCGCGCCCGAGCTTTCCATCGTTATCCCGGCATACAACGAACAAGCGCGTCTTCCGCGCACTCTCGCGCGCATTCGCGAATATTTTTCCGCGTATCGCGTGCTGCCCGATTTGGCGCCGGACTTCACGCTCGCTGCGATCGAAATCATCATCGTGGACGACGGCTCGCAGGACGGCACAGCGCGCATCGGCGAAGAATTCGCGCGGCAAAATCTCAGCGTGCGACTGGTTTCCAATGGCCAGAATCGCGGCAAAGGTTACAGCGTGCGCCACGGCATGCTCGAAGCCCGCGGGCGACTGGCGCTTTTCACTGACGCGGATCTCTCTTCGCCCATCGAGGAAGTCGAAAAGCTCCTGGCCGCGCTCGCGGCCGGCAACGATGTCGCCATCGGCTCTCGCGCGCTCGACCGCTCGCTCATCTCGATACGCCAATCCCGCCTGCGCGAATGGGCCGGGATCATATTCAATGGTTTCGTGCGCGTATTTACCGGGCTGCCCTTCTACGACACGCAGTGCGGATTCAAAATCTTCCGGCGCGAGCCCGCGCGGATCGTTTTCGAGCAGCAGCGCATCGAAGGCTTCGGCTTCGACCCCGAAGTGTTGTTCCTCGCCAAACTTCACGGCCTGCGCATCGCCGAAGTGCCGGTCCGCTGGGCGCACGATCCCGCCACGAAAGTGCACGTCATCCGCGACAGCCTGCTGATGTTCGCTGATTTGATTTACATCCGCGGGAACTGGCTACTCGGCCGCTATCCCGTGCGCAAATCACGCTGACGCCGCCGGCTTCCCTCGCAGTTGTGTTATGTAGCGGCCGGTGCGTCCCGCGCACTTCGGGGCGCACCGGGCACGGTAAACGTTGCATTCAATCCTTGTGCGGCTGCGCTGTCGGCGGCAACAACCCGTTCAGCCGCAGGTAAATCGCCGCCCCGCTATAGTGGTCCGCGAAATCGTTGGTCAGTGCGATCATTGCCGCCGCGCGCGTTAAGCTGAAATTCCCGCGCGTGAGCACCACCTCGCCCAGCTTCGAATCGTCTGTTTTGGCTAGCGCCTCCGTGCAGAAATCGAAAGAGGACTTCAATGCGCTCGCCAGCTTCTCCTTCGCATCGGTTTCCTGCAACTCGTCCATTTTGGGCATTCCCATTCCGGAGATCGCTGAGCACAGCCGGAAATTAGACATCGCCATGTGCACCACCAGATGGCCAAAAGTAATCTGCTCGGGCGTCGGCCGGTAGCTGAACTTGTCCGCGGGCATTTCGCCCACGGCCGCAACAATATTTTTCGAATTCCGCTCCAGGTTGCTGCGAACCGCGGCAGACACCGGGTTTGCCTCGGTTTGCCCGGGCTGAGCCGCTTGCGACGGCGGTTGTTGCGCCGCCTGTTGCGCGGATGCCGCCAGCGGTAAACCTGCCGCCAATGCTATTAAAATCGCCAGTCGCTTCATCTCTGTATTCCTCCCGTCGAATTCTTGCCGACCCAGCATAGTCTTGCCGGGGATAGGCAACAAGACGGGAGTCGACTTTATGATACAAAGTACTTGACACATGCTGCGCGTGTGCTATCCTTCCTCCATGGCGCTTCCCGAACCGATCCGCTCCCGCACCTCTCCGGTCGCCATTGACGACCATGCCCGCGACAATCTTCGCTTCATCCGCGAAACCATGGAGCGCGCCGGTTCTTTCACCGCCGTGCCAGGACTCGGCGGTGTCGCCATGGGCATCACCGCTCTGGGCGCCGCCGCCATCGCTTCGCTGCAAACGACTTCGCTCTCGTGGCTGTTGACCTGGGTTGCGGAGGCGTTTATCGCCATCGGCATTGCCAGTTGGACCACCTACTCCAAGGCACGCCAGTCCGGAATAGCGCTTTTCAGCGGCCCGGGCCGCCGCTTCGTCTATAGCTTCGCGCCGCCGCTGTTCGTCGGCGCGCTGCTCACTATCTTGCACCTGCGCACCAGTGAAATTGGACCGATTCCCGGCCAGTGGCTTCTGCTTTATGGAACCGGCGTGGTTACCGGCGGCGCGTTTTCGATTCGCATCGTCCCGTTGATGGGGTTGTGCTTCATGGTGCTGGGGACCGTGGCTCTGTTCTGCCCTTGGACGTGGGGCAACGCCTTTCTGGCCGCGGGGTTCGGCGGTTTACACATAATTTTTGGGGGCGTAATTGCGAGGAAATATGGCGGGTAAACCATCGGCGTATCGCCGGGAACATCAGGAAGGCGACGAACGCGCCAAGCGAAATTCACCGGGCGCGCGCCAGCCGGAAAATGCGGCAACGAATCTCGATCGACTGATTCACGAGCGCACGCGGCTCGCGATCGTCAGCGCGCTCGCGGTAAACGAATCTCTCACTTTCAACGAGCTCAAGCAGCTCATCCGCGCCACGGACGGCAATCTCAGCGTTCACGCGCGCAAGCTGGAAGACGCTGGCTATCTTGGTTGCACGAAGTCTTTCGCTGGGCGCATGCCTAAGACTGAATATCGGCTGACGGCGGCCGGCCGGCGCGCGCTCGAAAAATATTTGGACCACATGGAAGCTCTGATCCGCGTGACCCGCGAAGCATAGACTCCAAATTTTTTTGCCCGGATACTCTATGACCAAAAGTACTTTGAAGATGGTTCCGCAGTCGCAATCGCAACCCAAGCTGCACGTTGCCATCCTGCTCGATGGCAACGGCCGCTGGGCCTCCGCCCGCGGTCTGGTCCGTTCGGCAGGGCATCGCGCCGGTGTTGAAGCCGTCCGTCGCATCGTGCGCGCCGCGCCCGGCCTCGGAATCGGCACTCTGACCCTGTATGCGTTCTCCTCGGATAATTGGGGCCGTCCTCTGAGCGAAGTTGCTGCGCTGCTCGAACTTCTCGAAGAATACTTCCGCACCGAAGCTGCAGGATGCGCTGATGCGGGCGTCCGCCTGCGCGTGATTGGCAGGCGCGACCGCGTCCCGCCTTCTCTCGCCGAAGCCATTGAATCCGCCGAGAGGCTTACCGCCGCCGGCCGCGCGCTCGAATTGCGTATCGCCGTGGACTATTCCGCGCGGGACGCAATCCTCCGTGCCGCCTGCTGGATGGTTTCCAGCCTCGAAGTCTCCCAGCGTGAATTCGCCAAGCGCCTCGGCGAGGTCACGCACGCGAGTGGTCCCGCCCTCGATGTGGACTTGCTCATCCGCACCGGCGGCGACCGCCGCCTCAGTGATTTCATGCTCTGGGAATGTGCTTACGCGGAACTGTTTTTCACTCCGCGGATGTGGCCCGAATTCGAAGCCGCCGACCTCGCAAGCGCCGTGGAGGATTTCCGCGGCCGCGAACGCCGCTTCGGACGCCTCCCCGAAGCGGCCGCCAGCTGAGCTTTGGTTAAGGTGTCCGCGACAACCGACCGGGGAGAAATGCCAACTGAGCGAGCAGCAAATCAACCGCGTTAGCGGCAAAGTCTCAATCGCCCTGTCTCTGATTGCGGTGTGTGCCGTGCTGAGCGGTTATTTTCAGCCGCCTCAGCCGGACGAAGGCTCCGCCGCACACATCTTTCAGCTCGCAATCGGGGCGCTGGTGCCGACGATCTTGCTTTTCCTTGCCACCGCGGATTGGAACAAGCCTTTACAAAGCGCGCGACGGCTGGCCTTTCCAGCCGCCGCTTTGGCTGCCGCCTTTGGAGCCCTGTACTTCCTTGAACATTACCGATAAACCCGCTTACGGTTGTGAATCACCCAGGCAGCGGGAAAGGCGGGCGCGTAAAAAGCAAGCGCAGAGCCGAATTAATTCTCGGTGTCTCCGTGACTCCGTGGCGATTCTAACTCCCGCGCGCGCGCCATCTTGAATGCCCGCTTGATCACCCGCATAGCTGTCGGAGTCAGCGAATACTGCGCAAGTTCTTCCTCGCGCGCCCAGGCCACATCCGTCACATCGCTCCCCGCGCGCGCTTCTCCGCTCACCGCCTCGCACAAATAGTCCAAAATCACGAAGTGGTATTTCGTCCTACCGTCGTCATCCAGGAAAACCCGTTCGAATACGTCGATCAGATCTTCCACACGCACTTCGAGTCCGGTCTCCTCGGCCAGTTCGCGCCGCACACCCTGGTCCAGCGTTTCGCCCAATTCCAGCATTCCTCCGGGAATGGACCATTCGCCCTGCAGCGGTGGTCCGCCGCGCTTGATCAGCAGCGCGCGCCCGTCGGCAATCACTACGCCGCCCACTCCCACCAGCGGCCTTTCAGGATATTCACGTTGGCCCGTCACCTTTACACATCCCTTCTCAGGTATGCTTGACACTGGCGGTATATAATAGCCCGCCAGTAGCGGTACACCCAGGAAGGAGAGAAATACCGTGACCCGATGTCCCGAATGTGACACTGAAATCGATCTGGACGAAGACGAAGTCGAAGAAGGCGAAATTCTCAGTTGCCCGGAATGTGACGTCGAGCTGGAAGTGACGCAAACTCATCCGGTGCACCTGATCGTCATTTCCGAGGATGAGGACGAGGAAGAAGACGAGGACGAAGAGGAAGATTCGGTCGTCAAGGAAGAAGAGGATGAAGGGGAAGAAGAAGAGGCCGAATAGTCCTCGCTCCGCGCTTCATGCTCGCATCTTTTGTTCTTTCTGCATCATCTTAGGACTGAAATGGAGTAACCCCCAGGGCGTGGTAGTCAGGTTGTCTGACGAAGCCGTCAGGCGCTCGGCCATTCCAGCCGCCAACGCTGGAAAGAATAGGACCCCGTGAAGAGCCGCCAATTCCTCAAGATTTTTTCAGCTTTATTCTTGGTTTTTTTCGTCGTGATTCCATCCCGGGCGCAGGAAGAATCCAAAGCCCAGAAAAAAGCGGAAGCCCAATTGAAGACGCTGCACGGCAGCGTGATTGATAAAGAAGAAAATCCCGTTCCCTCGAGCGTTGTTTACCTCAAGAACGTGAAATCGCAATCGGTGAAGACCTACATCGCCGACGAGTCCGGCAACTATCGCTTCAGCGGCCTGGATCCCAACGTGGATTATGAAATCCATGCCGAGCACGACGGCCTAACGTCATCCACACGCACCATCTCCAGCTTCGACAGCCGCCGCGACATCGAAGTCACCCTAAAACTCTCCAAGAAAAAGAGCCCGTAGCGCCTCCATCTGGGAGTGCGGCGGCTTGCCGCCGCCTCGCCCAATGTGGAAGCCCCTGCCAAAGTAAAAATGCCCAAACCAGCTTATGACTCACACGCGCAAATCCTTCGCGCAAATCAAAACGCCCCACCCCCCTCGCCTTCCCCAAGCATCGCCTTTATCTGTGTTCATCAGTGTTCATCCGTGGTGCCTTCTCAAGCCATCACGCGCACCGCCCCAGGCAGCACCTGAAACTCCGCGGGCGAGTGCCCCAACTCCTCCCCATCCCCATGCACCAACGCCACACGATCCGCGCGTAGCGTCACACGCCGGCAGCGATAGCGCCGCACTTCGGCAAATCCACGCAGATCGCCGGTACTCAGCACAATCGGCATCGCTTCCAGCAAGCGCAGCAAACCCACGTCGCCCACAATCGTCACGTCCAGCCAACCGTCGTCCATCTTCGCTGCTGGCGCGATCTGCACGCCCGAACCGTAACTCGAAGAATTGGCCACCGCCGCAAACAGCGCCGGACCGGCCCACGTCAGGTCATCTATCTCCGCCGACAACTCCATCAACGGCTCGCGAAAAAATATCGTGAACATCCCCGCCATATAACGCGTCACTCCCGGCCACGCCTTGAACCGCGTGTTCGCCAGGTGCGCCGCTTCCGCGTCGAGGCCCATCCCTCCTGCGCCGATGTAGTGCGCCAGACGCCCGTCATTGAATCGCACGCGTACCAAATCCACCGTGCGCGGCCGGGCTCGCAAAAATGCATCCGCCGCTCTTACTGGATCGCAAGTGATGTCAAGCGCGCGGGCGATGTCGTTTCCGCTCCCAGCCGGAAAAAACCCCGCCACCGCATCCGTTCCGCGCACGCCATCAATTAAATGATGGAACGCGCCATCACCGCCCAGCGCCACCACGTACCGAAATCCTCCGGCAGCCGCGCCAGCCGCCAGTTCGCGAATATTCTCCGCGCTTTTCGAGCGCACAAACTCCGCGCGGCGTCCTCGCGATGCCAGCAGCCTCCGAACCTCGGGCTCGGCGCGCAACGCCCAGCCGCCGCCAGACGACGGATTCACGATCACCAATGTGTCGGATTTCATGCGGAAGGCTGCACGGCAGCACAACAAACTTCACACCATCATTTCGTCCACGTAGCACCACCTCCAATCTTCGCCCGGCTCGAACGACCGCATGATCGCGTGATGCGTCGCGTGAAAATGTTTTGTCGCGTGCTTGTTCTTTGAAGAATCACAGCACCCCACGTGCCCGCAGAAAAGGCACTCCCGCAGATGCACCCAGGTGTCGCCCATCTTCAGGCATTCCTCGCATCCCTTCGCGCTCGGCTTCACCGGCTTGATTTGGTTCAAATGACTGCATTTTGTCGCCATCGCCTTTCCTCCCAGGAAAATCTAACTCTGCTCCAGCCGCGGCCAAAGCGCAACCGCCCGCCCCCTTGCCTCCGGTCCTGCGTCAGCGCCGCCGGTTTTGTAGCGGCGCACTTCAGCGCGCCATCGGTGCCCCGGCAACCACCGCTCGGTTAACAAAAAAAACGAATCGCTATTCGCATCCAGGCTCGCTCCAAACGCACGCCATATTGAAGATTCCCGCGCAAAGTGAGATGCTACGTTTCCTTCTTCGCAAAGGAGACCCCATCGTGACGACTCGCCCATTCAAAATAGCGACGTCTCTCTGCATCCTGTGCGCGCTGCTGGTCTGCGCCCCTGCCGCGACCACCACGCAGCACGCCGCTCAGGCTCTCCACTGGGGCTACTCCGGCGCTGAAGGCCCCGACCATTGGGGCGATCTCTCGCCCGAATTTGCCACCTGCAAGAACGGTCAGCGCCAATCTCCCATCAACATCGTAGGCGCTCAGGAAGCCGAGCTTGCGCCCATCCATTTCGATTACCAGCTTTCGCCCCTGAAAATTATCAACAACGGCCACACCGTGCAGATCAACTACGCCCCCGGCAGCAGCATCTCCATCAACGGCATCTCGCTCCCGCTGATCCAATTTCACTTCCATCACGTCAGCGAAAACGAAATCAATGGCCAAAAATACGATCTCGAGCTGCACCTCGTGCACCAGAGCGCCGCCGCGGCCCGCACCGCCGTCGTCGCCATTTTCATCAAGAGCGGCAACGCCAACCCGCTCATCGGCCAGCTCTGGAATTACATTCCGTCGGAAATCGGCAAGGAAGTCGAACACAAAAAACTGGTCTTCAACGCCGCCGATTTTCTCCCCGCCGACCAGAATTACTACGTCTTCGACGGCTCGCTCACCATCCCTCCTTGCGGCGAAGGTGTCCGCTGGTTCGTGCTGAAAACTCCCATCGAAGCCTCGCCCGCACAAATTGCCGCGTTCGCGCACCTCTATCCGGATAACCAGCGCCCCATTCAGCCGCTGAATGGCCGGCAGATCGAAGAAAGCCATTTCACGAAATAGCAAAGTGAATCTCGCGAGTGAACATTTCCGCGGCATGGCTGCGCTCACTCCACACTCGCGCGGGAGACAGCGATGAGTCGCAATTTTTCGGCAACACCTGATTTTTCCGTTCGCAACTTTCGGCGCCGTTTCCTACCCCTCATCCTCGCGCTCGCAGTAGCTTGCCTTGCCGGCAGCACCGCGCTGCAAGCGCAAATCTCGTCCGCATCCGACCAGCTCCTCCATCGCATATACGCCTCGCCGGATTTCGAAGTAAAGACTTTCGGCCCGGCCCGCTGGCTCGATGGCGGCGCCTTCTACACCACGCTCGAACCCTCCGCCGCGGTCAAAGACGCGCAAGATATCCTCCGCTACGAAACCTCCAGCGGAAAGCGCGAAGTCTTGGTCTCCGCCTCTCAACTCATTCTGCCAGGAACACACGAAAAATCTCAGCTGGCCATCGAAAGCTACGATTGGTCCAAAGACAAATCCAAGCTGCTCATCTACACCAATTCTGTGCAAGTCTGGCGGCGCAACACCCGCGGAGATTATTGGGTCCTCGATCTTCACGCACAAACCCTCCGCCCTCTCGGCGGCCCCGACGCGCCGCCCTCCTCCCTGATGTTCGCGAAATTCTCGCCCGATGGCTCGCAAGTCGCCTACGTCCGCGCCAATAATATTTACGTCGAAGATCTCGCCACCGGAAAAATCACGCCGCTCACCAACGACGGCTCCGCCACCATCGTCAACGGCACTTCCGACTGGGTATACGAAGAGGAACTCGATGTGCGCGACGGCTTTCGCTGGAGCCCCGACGGCCGCCGCATCGCCTACTGGCAATTCGACACCAGCGGCGTCGGAATTTTCAAACTCATCTACAATCTCGGCACGCCGAAAGAAATCGTCACCGGCTTTCCCTATCCCGGCCTCGGCGTCTATCCCTCGGTTCTCAACATCCCGTACCCGATTCCCGGCACCAGGAATTCCGCCGTGCGCGTCGGCGTTGTCTCCGCCGCAGGCGGCGAAACTCGCTGGATGGCCGTCCCCGGCGACCCGCGCGACAACTACATCGCGCGCATGGAATGGGCCCCTGGTGCTAACCCGACCGCGAACGAACTAGTCATCGAGCGTCTCAATCGCCTGCAGAATACCAACGACGTTCTCCTCGCCGACGCCTCCACCGGCGCAGTCCGGCAAATTTTCCGCGACCAGGATCCCGCCTGGGTGGACGTGATGGAGGAGATCAAATGGATTCACGGCGGGCAGGAATTTCTGTGGCTCAGCGAACGCGACGGCTGGCGCCACGCCTACCTCGTCTCGCGCGATGGCAAAAGCGTCCATCTCCTCACGCCCGGCGCCTACGACGTGATCAGCATTACCGGCGTAGACGGAAAAAATGGCGCGCTCTATTTCACGGCCTCGCCCGAAAACGCGACGCAGCGCTATCTCTACCGCGTGCCGCTCGACGCTTCCAGCACAGAAGCAAAATCCGTGGCCGGCGCAGCGGAACGCGTCAGCCCCGCCGCAGCCCCCGGCACACACGAGTACGACATTTCACCCGATGCGCGCTGGGCGTTTCACACCTATTCGCGCGCCGACCTCACTCCCGTAACCGACCTCGTCGAACTTCCCGCGCATCGCAGCGCCCGCGTGCTCGAAGATAACCACGCGCTCCATGAAAATGCCGCCCCGCTGCTCGCCCAGCCCACCGAATTCTTCAAACTGGATATCGGCGACAACATCGCGCTCGACGCCTGGATGCTCAAGCCGCCGCATTTCGATCCCGCGAAAAAATATCCCGTGCTGGTTTTCGTCTATGGCGAGCCCGCCGCGCAAACCGTCCTCGACGAATGGGCCGCGTGGAATTTCGATTTCCACCGCATCGTCGCCGATGCCGGCTACATCGTCGTCAGCTTCGACAATCGCGGCACGCCGGCGCCCAAAGGCCGCGCCTGGCGCAAAATCATCTACGGCGCGATTCATCCCGTCATCGTCAAGGACCAATCCGCCGCACTGAAAGTTTTTCTGCAATCCCATCCTTACGCCGACGCTTCGCGCGTCGCGCTCTGGGGCTGGAGCGGCGGCGGTTCCAGCACGCTCAATCTCATGTTTCGCGCGCCCGATCTCTATAAAGTTGGCATGGCGGTCGCCCCCGTCGCCGACCTCCGCCTCTACGACACGATTTACCAGGAACGTTACATGGGCCTGCCGCTGCAGAATGTCGAAGGTTATCGCTCGAGCTCCGCCAGTAATTTCGCCGCAGGCCTCACGGGCCACCTACTCGTAGTCCACGGCTCCGGCGATGACAACGTCCACTACGCCGGCACCGAGCTCCTGCTAAATCGCCTGATAGAACTAGACAAGCCAGTAGATTTCATGGAATACCCCAACCGCACCCACGCTATCAACGAAGGCCCAGGCACTACCCTCCACCTCTACTCCTTGCTGCTGCGCTACCTCGAAGAACATATCCCGCCAACCCCAAACCCACCCCAATAGCAAGTGTAAAACAAGAGACCGCCGCCGAAGATCATTGCTAATTTGAAGATGATTCGTAGTACAGCTAGCATGCCACGTTCGCCGCGCAGATCCGTGATGAAGATCGCGGGGATATTATCGAAGCGGTTTTTGAACAGAAGGTATCAGAAGCCGAGGAAAGATTCACCACACAGCGTGTAAGAGCGTGGCGTGCAGGATCGGCGTTTGGGCCACGCCAGTCAATTCAAGCGAACATTTTTTCGATGGTCGCCATAGGCAGAAACAGATGACTGGGGAAAGCCTCGAATCCCCATCTTTTGTAAGACTTTGTACCAGACTCACTTTTAGCATCAACTATGATGGCCCATGATACGGCCTGGGTGCTAATCGCCAGGCACCGTTGTAAGGCATCCACGAGCGGTAAATCTTCCGCGCCGTGCCGTGTGTCGTGCCAGTCTTCCGATCAAAGTTGCTGGTATTTGATGGTGCTTTGTCAGCTTGCACGTAATCTCTTCGGGAATCTCACCGCTCAAGATGGAATACTGCGACAGTGTATAAAATCCCGCGATGTTTTTACCGCCCACTGTCATTATGTGGACGGCTGCTAGCTTTTTGGTTGCATCTTGGCGCGCTTGCGTCTTAAGGTAATTTTCTAAGCGCGGCTCTTCACAAGAGAAAGCCGCCCGGTCATGTGCCGACCGGAGCGGCTCGAATACAAACTTCGGTTTCTCTTTGACTTCTTCCAATTCGCGTCTTACTGCTTTTTGTAACGAGCAACCGCAGCCTTTGCGTACTCATTAGGCTGTGGCGGGTTAGTCAGCGCGTTGAAAAACGTTGCGATCTTCTTCGCGCAGACGAAGCAACTCAGCTTCCTCGATAATCTCCGTTGCGGCCTCTTGCAGCGCGGCGTCTTACCTGCTCGATGCGGAGAAGGCGTGACATCCCGATCTTTTCGCGACCCTGACCAGGGGTGCCGTCGAACCTCTCAGTAGCGACGGCCTTGGATGAACGGTATATCCAAGAGATATGATATTGGGACAGCATTGCTCGCGCGTGTCGCGGTACCGTGAAGGCGTTGCCGCAAGGCTGGAAGTCGCTATCCTGTTCTATATTCAGTTGATTGGTGGAATTAGTATTACGGTCGAACTCGTTACTTCTGAATTTCGATCTGTCCACGCTCACTAGCGACAATTTCTGGCCGGCTCCGATAACTCGTTATCTTTCCTGTGACGCATATCTGTAAGTCTTTGTATTCACTCTCGGGCGTCCCGAACTTTTCGCGGTCCGATCCCCAAATCAGAATCGTGAAGATTTCTTTTGGGTATGGCTCGTCCAGGTTTAGAAATGTTGGTTCGCCTTTTGAACTCTTGGCGTAATGCGTGCTCACGACTTTGCCGCAGACCGTAGCCCGGTCACCGATATGATCTTTGGCCTCAGCGGCCGTGATCTTTTTGGTTTGAGCCTGAAGGCTCGGGATCGCCAGCAAACAAAAAGCGAGTACAACAAACGACTGCAATCGTTTCATTGCGACCTCCCGCACGTACCGTGCGATACGACGTTTGGCCGTTCTTGGCAGAACATATCGCGCAGCCTCAATCGGTTTAGATTGGCGGGGCGCGTTGCGCGCCGAGTCTTATTTGAACCAATCGGTGAATTACAGCAAAGATCATAGCGGTTGTGACGCCAAACATGAGCATTCCGTCGGCTGCTTCAAGGGGTCCCAGAAGTCTCCACCGGGCCGATATTACTATCGTGCCGTCCCCGAGCGTCGTGTACGTGGACGCCGAATAATAAAGGGCGGCGGCGAAGTTTGAAAACTCGCCGCAGAGAACGAACGATAGCGCCCAGAGCGCAATCTCGACAAAATGTCCAGCGAGCGCCAGTAACATCGCGCTCATTACAAGCGTCACGTCCCTAAGAAACACGCCGGCCCTGCCCCGCGAAAGATAGCGGCGAACGGCCTCGATGATCGTATCTAGAACGAGCGCATGAACGATGATGGTGAAGAAGGTGGTCGCCACACCGACGAGTAGAGGACCCGTCACCGATATTTGATTCGCAGGGGCCACTTTCTTCCCCTAATGCGGCCAACCCTACGCGCGATTCGCCATTTTAGAAGCCAGGTGAAGCAAAAGCCCTAGGTCCTTGTCGGTCAGCCGCGACAGAACTTTCACAAATGGGCGAAGCTTGGATTCCTCTCTTTTGTTTGGCGCTGTTTCGGCGATTGAAACAGGGATATTCGGTTTCTTTACATGCGGATCGTCTGTGAAGAGCCGATACATGGGAACTTCCAACGCGCGGGCCATCTTCTCAAGCGTGTCGACAGATGGAACGGTATGGCCGTTCTCGACGCGCGAAATGTAGCAGCGCAGAAGCCCCGTACGCTTTTCGATGTCGCCCTGGCTTAGATTTTTGCTCTCGCGAAGTTCTTTGAGTTTGTCACCGATAACCATTTATTTCCTCCGGCGAGAATCATACCCTGCCGACGCATTGGCTTCAAACGGTCGAGTAATTGACCATTCAGATATGGCGTGCTAGTTTTCGCCATGTCCGCGGGTTCTTGCGATGAGGTATTGAAGGCAATCTGGCGAAAGGCTTTGGTAGAGAACGCCGACGTCTTGAAAATCGGCGCCGAACGCTATCCCGCCACCGGGAGCAAGACGAAGCGTCTTCGGCAACTTGCGTTCGAGTTCAACGGAAGCACGATGATGGGGATCGAGCAGAATCCGAAGACGAATTCGCGATGGGCACAATGGCTCGCTCGGGGAAGAAGGTTATGCAATTCATTCAGGACGGCCAGTACGTGGCTGTTGTGGCGGACGGGAAAATCACAGCGATGTTTCGACAACGTTGCCTCTCTACACCCACGCAATTCAACAGAGTCACCGCGTCGCGATGGCGGGGATTGGCCTTCAATTGGTACGAACGGAGCAATCGGTACGAAGCTGTGTTGGTAACTGATTCAAAAGTAAGTGGATGTTTGAGCGGCCTGCGACATAGGTAAGAAATTGGTGCCGGCTGTGGGGAAAAATGGTGTTCACGGTCCTTGCCAGCGTGGCGGAACTGGAGAGAAGTCTCATCGGTGAACGCGTTCGAGCAGGTCTGCGCAATGCGAAAGCACGAGGTACGCATTGGGGGAGGCCGCCGCTGAAGAACCTCACCGTTCTGGAGATGCAACGGCTTCGGAGAGAAAGACGTAGGTCAAGGATCAGCTTCAAAGAACTCGCTGAAAAATATGGCGTGTCGGTTTGGACGGCCTTTCAGCTGTACAAGAGAGCAGAGTTATAGAAAATTGATGTTTTCGGCGCATCTTCGACAACAAGCTGAAGGCAGTTCGTTAAAGGCGAGCACACTCACGATTGTGGAGACGGCCGCAGGAGGAAATCGCGACGGAGATTATGAAGCAAGGCTGGCTATTCCTTAAAGGCCAATGGAGGTCCGCTGACTCGCTTCCCCTTGAGGTGGAAATTCACCTCGACGTGGTCGGCGATCTTGATGAATGGAATGCCCTTGTTCATCCCGTAGTCTTTACGGTTGAAAACCATTTTTCCTTTAACCTCACCTGAACCCGTTCCTCTGCCGGAAACTACGAAGGTCAGCTTCTCGGGATTTGATACTCCGCGTATCGTGAAGTCGCCATCAACCTCATAGGTGTCGTGACCGGTCCGCACAATCTTCGTTGACTTAAAAGTGATCACAGGGTTGTGCTCAACGTCGAAGAAGTCTTTGCCTTTCAGCTTGCCGTTCTTCATGCCGCTCCCGGTATCCACGCTGTCGGCCTGAATTGTGATCTCTAAAACGCCCGTCGTTTCGTCAGGAGATGTAAATATCAGGCTGGCGTCCCATTTGTTGAATTTGCCAGCGATATCCACCGACGCCTTCACGTCGAACTTAATCCAGCTTTCTGCTCGCTCAATCTCGAATACAGGAGCTGCCTGTGCTTGGCTCACTGACGGGAAGATGGCAGATGCTATGAAACAAAGGATAGCAATTCGCATGCCGCGAAGTCTGAGGCCTTGGTTGGTCCATTGTCAATTGGTCAGGATAAAGTGTCAGGATAAACGCGTCCACACGCTTGATTAGCGCGCTTCCCGGTGAACTGGGTTCCAGTACCGGTAGCGCATCGCAGGTATGCTATACGGTGGTGGGTTCGCGATTATCTCGGAGGGGTATTGCGATGTTCAAATGGATGGAAAGGGGAGAACGCAACCGTGACAACACGCAACAGTAGTGAAGTAGATAAATACATAGCAACGTGTCCAAAAGAGGCGCAAGGCGATCTCGCGAAGATCAGAGCGGCCATACGGGCGGCAGCGCCTGGTGCCACGGAACGCACCGATTATTTCCAAATGCCCGGATATTCCTATCCAGGATTTGTTTATTATGATGGGATGTTTGCTTGGTTCAGCTTCAAGAAACCACACATACGCCTACATGTACCTCCTTCAGTAATACAAGAACATAGAAAGGAACTTGCAGGTTATGTTACAACGAAAGCTATTGTTAGCTTCCCCGTGGGTAAACCAGCACCAATGAGATTGGTGAAGAAACTGGTGAAAGCAAGTCTAAAGGCCATGAAGGATAAGTCTGAATAGACTTCGCCATTAGGAGTGCGCTGCAAAAATCGGATAAAGATCGTACCGACCGGCTTCGGAGTTGTAGCCACGAATTTCGAGAACTTCGAGACGGGGGGACTGACGGAACGTTTTCCGATGCGACCCTCGCTACCCCGTCTCACCAAACTAGAAAATTCCCGCCAACTCCTTCCATCCTCATGAAACTCACAACCGTTACAGTGGACGGAGCCCCGCTGCGAATGCGTGTAAGAACTTATGACGCGACCGGACGTTATCTCCAACGTCTTGGAAGTCTCCTTTGCGGTCTCGCCGTGGGAGTGGAAATCGCACGTTATTGGGGGCCTCTGGGCTTCACATTCAACGGTTTTGTGGCCATGGTTGCAGTCGGATTGATTTACTTCGCAGACCGTCGCGCCAAGGAGACCGACGAAAGTTCCCAGGGCTCTGGAAATCGCACGCGCCGACACTGAAAGACTACATTTCGCTTTTGGAAGTTGCCCAAATGTTGAACAAGCTGCCGGAGCCCGCTCGAACGGTTTGCGCCGTGGCTGCTTTTACAGGATTCACGCGAAGTGAACTAATGGGGTTGAAATGGTCTGACTACAACGGCGAGTTTATTTCAGTTCAGCGCAAGATCTGGAATGGTGAGGAAGGCGCCCCCCAAACGGAAGCGAGAGAAGCAGGTGTATTCGTGGTGCCCCTGTTGAGGGAAATCCTGAAGAACTATAAGAAGGCGTACCCGGCTGGCAAAGAGGATTGGATCGTTCGAGGGGAGAAATTGCTGCGGCCGATTAACCTGGATAACCTATCAAGGCGAGACATCCCACAACATATCAATGGGGCATGGTTTGGATGGCACGCGTTCCGACGCGGATTGGGAACCCGTCTGAACGAGCCGGTGTAGACACGAAAGAAATTCAAAGCATCCTACGTCACGCTGACATCAGCACAACAATGGCGTTCTACGTTTTGCCCGACCAAAAACGAGCAAAAGCAGGCTTGAAGAAACTTGAACAAGTGGCGAAAAAACGCTATGGTATCAAAGCATAGACACCGTAGCTCAGCCGGTCAGAGCGTCGGCCTCATAATCCGAAGGTCCCCGGTTCGAATCCGGGCGGTGTCACCACTCTACGCGACACCCTCACCGCGCAGCCACCGTTCAACATCGGACCAGCAAAAACGCAGCACCTTGCCGGCTCTCATCGCGGGCATTGGGCGTCGGTTTCTTTTGCGAGTTCAGTTCGTAAACAGTGGAAGTGTTTTTGAACCTCAAATGAGTAGCAATATCTTCGATCGTTGGAATCGGTTCGGGTTCGATACGTGGTACCGGCGCTCGAGCCGGCATGGCAGGACCAGTTTTTCGTGAAGCCATTACGCACCCCAAAATCAGCGGACGAATTCCGCATGTATTTCAGAGTGCGAGGTATTACTCGCTTCGCCGTAGAGGGCCAGTTTCCGATTAATCAGGACCTTGGTCGTCTCCTGCATGGCTATTAGGTACTAGGCCGACACCAAAATCAACTTCGGCGGTTCCCCGTTTGGCGGTGTGACTTGGGGATTTGCGCTTCAGCATCAAAGATCCGGTACACCATGCACGCGCATGATTCGCGGTTTGAACTCAGCGCGAAGCGCTATCGCATTTTCCCGAGATGGCAAAACTGTTTTGGCCACAGCTTTGCAATGGAATATGACACGTTCTGAACTTGGGTCGAGGGTCGGTCTACCTTCGATTTGTTTGGAGAAATGGAACTCGGTGCGCGGCTCTTCCCCTTCCACTCCTTCAACAAACTGCACACTCGCAATGTCCAGAGTCGCGCCGTTTGGGAGTTCGAGAAACACTGTGTCACGCAAATCGTCTTTGGCGTCGCGGAATATTCGCAACTGCTTGCTGCCTTCTATCGCGAGAACATAATCTTGCAGGTCTTCCACCCGTAGGGGACCAGTGGACTGTGAAGGATTCTCCAACTGACGCAGTCGCTGCTCTGCGAGCCGAATTGTTTTCGACGACCACCAAAGTACCGGGGTTGCTGGTTGAGGCTTGCTGTGACTCATTCGGATTCCGGGAACAGGAGTCGTCGCATCGGTCGGATTGCTTCGAGAGTCGTTAACCAACCCCGTTTGGGAGTTCACTTCCCCCGGCGAGAGCTTTCCCTCGATTTTGGATTCTGCAGGACTCCACGGAGAATCTTGTAATATGCGATAAACGTCCTTCAAATCCCATTTTTCAGGCGCTTTTTCCCAAGTTGGGGTGCCGAGCGACGTTAAGAGGGCGAGCGAACTGAGTAGGATTGCATTGGTGGTCATGAGTAGAATCTCCCATGTCCCTAATGCGTTTGTGATGTCATCACCAACATTTTAGTTGTCAAGCAGTGTACGGTTTGAGCCTGCCAGTAGAAGGGTAGAGGCGCTACTGCCTGGTTGGTCGTAATCGGAAACTTGACTTCCATGCGACGGTTAGGGTCTCTTAGACCCGTTGCGGTACATCGGAACTTGTCGTCTTCGGTTCCACTTTCGCGCAAGCAATCATAAACGGTTAACAATGAGGGTTCTTAAGGTGCCGCACCGCAGCTTCCGGATCTCCATGTCGGCCGCATCGTCATCGAAGACGGTCATGCCGTGATCGCGAGCCAGCCCGCGCACGGCCAGCCAAGCGTGTACGAGCACGTGAATCTTACGGCCCGTGATTTCTCATTCGCCT
This sequence comes from uncultured Acidobacteriota bacterium, assembly GCA_963795005.1. Lineage (GTDB taxonomy): Bacteria > Acidobacteriota > Terriglobia > Acidiferrales > UBA7541 > Palsa-295. The sequence goes on from CAWCGE010000015.1 coordinate 39,171, forward strand.
CGCAGTTTCCGATCGAAGTGGGCGCGACGCTGGCCGCCGGCGGCACCATCCATGGCACCGGCCACGTTGGGCCGATCAATCGCGACGACGTGGCAACCAGCCTTGTCGACGCGCAAATCTCGGTGACGCACCTCGACCCGGTGGCCACCGGATTTCTCGATCCAAACGCAGGGCTGTCGCTACTCGCAGACATCGACATGCACGTCGCGTCCGATGGGCAAACACTCACCACGAGCGGCACTGGTCACATCCACGACCTCCGCCTTCGCAAAGGCGCGGCCGCCGCGGCGAAGCCGCTTGACCTCATTTACCGCGGCACGTATCGCCTGAAAGAAAACACCGGCCAGATGGAGGACGCTGCCGTAAGGATCGGCAACGCCGCAATCCATGCGAACGGAACGTATCAAACCGTCGCTCACGACTCGGAAGGACCGCTTCTGAATTTGAAACTCGTTGGACAAAATCTGCCGATCGATGAACTCCAGCCGCTGATGACCGCGGCCGCCATCCGTCTGCCCAACGATTCGGTGCTGAAGGGCGGAACGCTCGCGATGAACCTCACTATCACCGGCCAAGCAAAATCGCTCGACATTACCGGGCCGATCACGCTCGACAACACGCGCCTGGTGGGCTTTGATATCGGTTCAAAAATACACGGCATCGCGGCGCTGAGCGGCCTGAAAACGGGAGACACAACGGGCTTTGAAAGGTTGCGCGTTAACGTGCGCATCACGAACGCCGGCCTCGTGGCCGACGAGATCGACGCCGTGATTGAGGGAATGGGAGAGCTCACCGGCAGCGGCACGGTCTCACCCGCCGATCAACTAGACTTCAATCTCACCGTAAAAGGTTCGCCGGCGAAGGGAATTGGCAAAGTGGGTATGGGCTTGCTTACGAAATTAAATGGCTCGGGAGCTAGTTCGGGCAACGGCCCCGGCGTGCCCATGCACGTTACCGGCTCGTCCGATGAACCTTACATCACCGCCGACGTCGGCGGCATCGTCCGACGCTTGGAACGGTAATTGGTAGTGTCTGCGATTGATTGATCCCAACGTGCGGATGGAGTCCGAGCTGTGATCAAGGACAAACCCAGCGAAGCGGACGGGGTACAGCGATACTGGAAAGCAAGTTCGGCGAACTCGCTTGATAATGTGCGAGCGGCGGTGCGTGACCTGGCGAAAGCCTTCCGACCGGAGGAGCTATCGAAAAATCGCATTCCGACTCTATGAACAGTTCCGGCCGGCGATTCTGCACTCGTGACTAGAAGTGTAGGAAACTGCGATCGGAGCGCGTTCGCCAATGCGATTCCGCTTACAAAGCGCGCACCAGCCAAACGACCAAACAGATAATCACCAGAGTCCCTATCAAACCGTATCCCAACATTGTAGCCTCCACCGAGAACACGATACTCGGGTTCTCATTACCCGATATTGACTTGGAAAGTCAGGGAAGGGTTCCCGTATGCCACTGCATACCATAGCCCATCCGCTCCCATGATGAAGTACACGTCCTGCTGGTAAAACCACGCCGGATAAGCTCCCGCATAGAACCAATAGCCGCCGTAAGAGTATTCGCGGCGTCCGTCGTAGTAGCGCCCCCCGTTTTCCTCGAAGCGAGCGTGATGGTTAGGACCAAAACGACTTTCGTTATACTCGTGTCCGTAGCTATCTTTCTGACCATTCCGTGCGTACTGGCCCTGTGATTGTTGCGCATGGCCATTGGCTTGCTGTTGATGGTGCTGCTGATTCTTCTCTTCGTTCTGCTGAGTCTTGACCTGTTGCTGGTTTTGATTCTCGTGTTGTTGTTGCTGGGCCTTGGCTTGTTGCTGTGTATGTTTTTGCTGGTTCTCTTCCTGGCTCTTGGCTTGTTGCTGTGTGTGCTTCTGCTGGTTTTGTTCTTGGCTCTTCGCTTGTTGCTCTTGCTTCTGCGGCTTAGCTTGCTGTTGCTGCTTCTCCGGTCTCGCCTGCTCCTGCTTTGCAGGCTTTGCTTGTTGTTCCTGTTTCTGAGGTTTGGCTTGTTCCTGCTTCGCAGCAGGTTTAGCTTGTTCCTCATGCTGTGCTGGCTTAGCGCCTTCTTCGTGGTGCTCTTCCTGCGCGAACGCTGGAACGGTCGCTGCGAGAAACAAAAACACAGCCGCCGTGCTGATGATTCCGAGTACTTTCATGCGTGTTGCCTCCATTACCAGAATTCTGCGTGGACTTCAGATTAGCGAGAGACACGGTCGAAATCTGTACCGTTGTGCACACATTTGGGGCCATGAAACACTCGTGGAAATGTAAAGCAAACAAGGGCCGAATCATTTCGACTCGGGCCTCGGTGCTAACGGATTGTGCTGTGGCCTAGGACTCTTAGAACTTCGGATTCAGAAAGATACTGAGTACAGTTTTCGGCGTACCTTCTATTCCAGCTAAGAGAGTGCGATGCAAGACTCCTACCTGATGTCGCGGAAAGAACTGTACCTACAAACGCTGTTAGAATCTGATCAAGAGAAATTGACAGAATTGTCTTGGCCACAGAGCAGGTAATAGCCCTCGACACTCCGCGAAGCGAACCTTTAGCATCAAAAGATTGTTCCGCGCCGGTTTAGCTCAGAGGTAGAGCGAGGGTCTCATAATCCTTCAGGCGCTCCCGTTCTGTACGGTTTTAAAGGCTTTATGTCGGTATTTTTCGGGGATATTCGGGAGTATTGGGGCCGAATGTAGTGTTTTGGGACCTGTTTTGGGTCCTAGGTTTGGGACCCCGCTCGCGCTACCCTGACTCAAAACTCAGTTAAGAATCACTCTGATGAAACCGATGGCCAGCGGAGTTTATGAAGACGCAGAACTGCAGCCCACCGCGTCAGTTTCCAATTACCCAACGACAAGCCAAACGAAGTTATTTCCCGGAAGGACCGGGAGCAAATAGGCGCGCAAGATCCGCACCCTGCACACGGCGACGGCATCTTCACGCAAACGATCACGCCGGTCGCATCCGTAGACAAAACCGGGCGGCCGATGACGGTCGAGGTGCGTCAACCGGAACCGCGTTTGGCTCAATCCATGATTGCGGAAAATCCCACCAGAGATAGCTACGTCATACATTTTTCCACCACCGAGGCCGGCGGCCCGTGCATCTACAGCGGAACAGGTAGGTATCTGATTAGCAGCGGCGGGACACTCACGTTTCAGATCCGGATTGTGGCAAGTTGCGGCGCGGATACAACTACATGATTTGCAATTTGGACCCGAGCCTGCGCTGCAATGAAGCTCCGTGGTGGTATTTTCGCGATCGCACGTATGCCATCACGAGCGAGGGTGTCAGGGTGAACGGATCCGCGCTGTACCCGTGGAGCGACGCGTCGGAAGCTCTGGAACAACTGAAGAAAATCGCCGACGGGATTCAGGCCATGCGCGACCGCTTCAACAATCCTGCCGATCCCCACGTCGTGCATGGCCGTTTTGTTTCCTGCCGGGAGTTTCATCCAGCAACCAAAAGTATGCCATCTACGAATTTTCAACCACCTGCCTGATAAAAAGCCTCTGTAATGCGATGCCCAACGTGGATTCTTTGCGTGATGGCGACCCGATCGATTGGAACTCACTGGCAGGAAACTTACGTAAAACAACAGAGTAAAACTTCGGATTATTCAAATTGGGTGTGCTGGAAGCGAACCCAATAACCCGCCCTGGCCGCTCCTGGTTGACACCTTACCGGAAACCAGCCTCGCTCAAGTTCGAAAGAATTCAGCTGACCGGCTCGGCCAGCAGGTTCTCGACGTTCTCTACCACCTGGGACAGGCCGCGCGCCTTGGAGAGCACGGCGTCAACTTGAAAGACGGATGTCACGCTTTCGGAAAGGTCGTCAGCGTACATCGTCACGAAAAGAATCCGAATCCTCGGCAGCGCGTAACGCAGGATCCCTGCCACTTCGATGCCGTTCAGCCCCGGCATTCTCACGTCCAAAATCGCCAAATCCGGAGCGAGTTCCTTGGCCTTCGCAACCGCTTCTTCCCCGTTGGTCGCTTCGCAAATTTTGAAGTCGGTCTCGCGCTCGAGCGACCGGCGCATCACCGCTCGCACTCGCTCGTTGTCATCCGCAATCAAAATTGTTCTGGGTTTGCCCGTTCCCTTTTGACGAGGTAACACCGCATCAAGGCTCACGTGTTTTCTCCTCTGCTGAGTGGACCCGACAATACAGGAATTTATGTAGTACGAATCTGCAGCCGGATTTCGCAGGCGTGTTCACGCCATCGCACCAAACGCATCCAAAGCGCTCGCCGCGCGAAACAAAAATCTTTGTAGGCCGCGGCCTTAGCCACGAAATAAATGAACACGCGCGCCGCACTTTCCTCTCGCGGAATTTTTCACGCGAGCTTTTGACGTTAGCTCGCGCCAAGACGAAACTATGCCGCCGAGCGCGCCCGCCGCCGTCGGCGTCGATCGCTTTGCTTCAATTCGGCCAAAATTCTTCGCACTTCGCGCCTCCGACTGGCGTTAATCGCACAATTTCTAACCGTCACTGGAATTTATTAGAAAACGCCGCAAGTCATTGAAAATAAAAGGCCACACCCAGTTCTAATCGTCAATTCTTGGCAGGCTTTCGAACACCCGTGAGAGCTTCCGGCCGCCGCCCCACAGTGCTATAGTTCATTTCGTGACGCCAGCCATCAGCGCGCGCGCAAAACTCGCACTAGCCCCCCTAGTAATCCTCACTCTGCTCTACGGTTCCATCTGCTCCACCACCTGTGCGCTCGGCGCGTGCCCCATCGAAACGCAAAATGCGGCTACGCATGACTGCGATCACAGCGCGTCCGCTCCCTCGCATCACAGCGATCCACAAAATCCGGATTGCCCCACCCATCACCATCCCACTTTTGACGCCGTGCAAGCGGACAGCCTCTCGCAATTGCAATTGAGCAGCACGAACCACACAACCGCGAACGAATTACTGGCGGTCACCGCGCGTAGCGAAGCCTTCCGCGTCTCTGTCGACGCGCTTTCGCCACACTTGGCTCCGCTCAGTATCCCTCTCGGTCAGCAAATCTCCGTGCTGCGCATCTAGTCCTTCGTTTCAGCGCCTCCTAACGAAAAGAGTTCGCGCCGTATTTCGCGTCGCGTAATCGCCGCCGACTTATCCCCAGGGCCTCGCGACAGCGTGCGACGTGCTCACCACCAAAACACCAACAGCATTTGAGGAGAAAATATGAACAAGATGCGCCGGAATTTCCTGCAGCACGCCGCGCTTCTAAGCGCCGGTGCCCTCGCAACGTCAAGAACAGCGCACGCCGCGCCACCAACAAAGGAGAAGCCGCCAATCCCAAAACGCAGCGACTCGAGCAATCGCAAATATCTTCCAGTGCTGACTCCCGACGTCCCAGACCTCCCATTCCAAATCGACGACGGCGTCAAAGTCTTCCATCTCGTCGCCGAGCCCGTGAAGCAGCAAATCTACCCCGGCAAGGTCCTCAATCTCTGGGGTTACAACGGCAGCGCCCCCGGCCCCACCATCCAGGCGAACCAAGGCGACCGCGTTCGCATCGTCGTGGACAACCACCTGCCCGAACCCACCTCGATGCACTGGCACGGCTTCGACATCCCGTTCGCCATGGACGGCGGCCCGGGCCTTTCGCAGGATGCGATTTCTCCCGGCGGCCGCTTCGTTTACGAATTCACGCTGCAGCAGGAAGGAACATATTTCTACCACTCGCACATGGCCATGCAGGAAATGATGGGCATGATCGGCGCGTTCATCATGCATCCGCAGGAGGCCTACGACCCGCCGGTGGATCAGGACTTCGCCATCATCCTGCAGGAATACGCGGTGCTGCCCAATAATCCGACGCCCAATTCCATGAACATGGAATTCAACTGGCTCACGCTCAACGGCAAGTCCGGACCCGCAAACACTCCCTTAATCGTTCGCGTCGGCGACCGCGTGCGGCTCCGCCTGATCAACCTCGGCATGGACCATCACCCCATCCACATGCACGGCCATCAATTTGTCATCACCGGCACGGAAGGCGGCCGCCAGCCAAAATCCACATGGGGACCGAACAACACGGTGCTCGTCGGGGTGGCACAGTCCCGTACCGTGGAGTTTCTGGCAAATAACCCCGGCGACTGGATGATTCACTGCCACATGCCGCACCACATGATGAACCAGATGTCTTCGATGGCAGGCCCGCTCACGCGGCGCGCGGGGATGCCGACGGGCGCAGGTATGGAAGAAGGCATGGGCATGCTGCGCGGTGGAAATGCCACCGCGGAAGAAAACGGTCCAAGCCTCGGCCGGGGCATGGGCGCGAGTTCCAATCTCACGCAAGCCACCACCAACGGCCCACTCTCCTCGCAACAGCAGGAGCACGCCGAACACGCCACGCGCGGAATGCAAATGCAGATGCAAATGGGCAATGCCGACGTCAGCAAGGACGCGAACTCCGTCCCCGGTTTCCCCCAGGACGCATTCATGGAAAGTCCGATGATGGCCATGGACGATGCCGTCGCGAAACCGGAAACCTTTGGTCTGCGCCCCGGATGGAGCGGCTACATGCAAGGCATGATGACGCTCATCCGCGTACTGCCGCCCGATCAATACGAGCACATCTTCAGCCTGCACGAAAAACAGCAGAGCGCAAGGCCGGCTCCGATGCCGAACATGCCGGTACAGCGGGAAAGATAACGCGCAATGCAGGCAGCAAACGGGAGATTGGCCATGACACGAAATTCGCTTTGCATTCTGGCGCAACGAATCATTTGCGGACTTGTGATCGCGCTTGCATTCGTCGCCGCGAGCAGCGCTACGGCACAGTCCGTCGCAAACCCAGCGCCCGCGCAAGCACACGAATCTTCCGCGGCTTCCGGCATCACGCTCGAACAATTGCAGCAAATGGCGCTCGCGCATAATCCCACGCTCGCGCAAGCCCAAGCCGGCGTGCGCGCGGCTGCTGGACGCACGCATCAAGCTGGCCTGTGGCCCAATCCCACCATCGGGTACATGGGCGAGGAAATTCGTGGAGGCTCGTTCGGCGGCGGCGAACAGGGCGTCTTCGTGCAGCAGGATGTAATTCTTGGCGGCAAACTCGGCCTCGACCGCAAAGTTCACGCCGCGGAAGGCGAGGAAACCGTCGCCGAAGCCGGCGAACAGCGCTTGCGCGTTTCAAATGGCGTGCGCATCGCGTTCTACGAGTCACTCGCGGCACAGGAGATGGTCGAAGTGCGCGGCAAACTCAGCGCGCTCGCGCAAGATGCCGTCGAAACCACGCGGCAGCTTTTCAATGTCGGCCAAGCCGACCAGCCCGACATGCTGCAGGCGCAGGTGCAAGCGGACCAGGCCGCCCTCGCGGTCATCACCGAGCAGCAGGAACAGTTACGCGCGTGGCGCGTGCTGGCTGCCGTCGTCGGCCAGGCCGAACTTCCCTCGACGCGCCTCGCGGGCAATCTCGAAGATTTGCCCGCCGTAAACGCGGACGAAATCCTGCAAACGATCTTGCGCGACAGCCCCGCGGTAAAGATCGCGCAGCTTGGCGTCATTCGCGCAGACGCGGAAATCGCGCGCGCCCGTCGCGAAATGGTCCCGGATTTGTTTTTGCGCGCCGGGTATGCCAATAACCTCGAACAGCTCGGTGCCGCTCAGCCGCAAGCCGTCGGCTCCGAAGCTTTCGCCGAACTCGGCCTGAGTCTGCCGATCTTCAATCGCAATCAGGGCAACATCGAAGCTGACGAGGCCGATCGCGAACGCGCCATTGCCGAAGTCCAGCGCGTGGCTCTCGTGCTCCGCCAGATGGCTGCGCCGATTCTGCAGGACTACGCCGGTTCTCGCGCCGTCGCCGAACGCTATCAGGCCAGCACGCTTCCCAATGCGCGGCAGGCCTACGAACTTTACCTGCGAAAATACAAGGAGGGCGCAGCCGCCTATCCGCAGGTCCTGATCGCGCAAAGAACGCTCTTCCAACTCGAAGCCAGTTACATCGCCGCGCTTGAGAATGTCTGGATCAACGCCGCCACGCTGCAAGGCCTGCTCCTCACCGATGGGCTGGACCTCCCCGCGACACCGGGCGAACTCGATCGCCCCGTGCGCGAGATCAACTTGCCCGTTGCAGAGAACCCGGGCGGACGCTGATCACCGCTGCAGACTGGGAACCTCGTCCCACGGAGAAGGTTCATAGGCGCGTTATCGAAAGCAGGGTGAAGCAATGGTGTCGCTGACGCAACTATCGTGTCTCAGGCGTGTTCGGGATTGGAGCGGGTGAGGGGCTGGGATATACTTCTAGGCCGGTTGTTGGGGTCTGCGCTCGTCTGGGGGCTCCATGCGCGGAAGGCGAGGACGGGCCGGGTTTACATTCATCGAACGGAGTTTTTAGCACTCATATAGTTGCACATTCGCACGGGGCAGATTGCACAACAACTAGATGGCGCACGAATCACGCGACTCGAAAAATATTTCCTTGTCCGAATCACGCTCAGCTAACCAGACCGTTGCGGTGGTGGGCGGGTCCGCGGCGGGATTGCTGACCGCTGCGGTACTGGCGCGTCAAGGCGTGCCGGTGCGGGTCTTCGAGCGCATCGAGACGCTTGATCATCCGGAGCGCACGTTGATCGTGACGAACCGGATGCGTGCGCTGCTAGGGCGGGCGGCGGAAGGCAGCATCGTCAACGAGATTCGACGCTTCGAACTTTTCACCGATGGACGCTCGGCGACTTTTGAACTGAAGCAGCCGGACCTGATCATCGAACGGCGCGCGTTGATTCAAGGGCTGGCGGAAGAAGCGCGGCGAGCGGGCGCGAGATTGGAGATGGGGCGGCGATTCCATTCGCTGCAATCGAACGGGCGCGGTCTGGTGTTCGAGGTGGAGCGCTGCAACGACGGCAGCCGCGAAGAAATTCACGCGGATACGATTGTCGGAGGAGACGGCGCGGCAAGCCGCGTGGCGCGCGCGGCGGGATGGATGCCGCTCGAAACCGTGCCGCTGGTGCAGGCGATCGTCCCGCTGCCAAAGGATATGGCACTTGACACCGCGCGGGTGTGGTTCGTGCCGCAGGACACTCCTTATTTCTACTGGCTGATTCCAGAGTCGCCGACGCGCGGCGCACTGGGATTGATTGGCGAAACGGGTCCGGAGACGCGCAAGCATCTGGAGAGATTCTTGGAAAAGCGCGGCCTCGAGCCGATCGAATTTCAAGGTGCGCGCATTCCGGTGTACACCGGCTGGGTTCCGGTGCGCCGCCAAGTGGGGCACGGCTCGGTATATTTGGTGGGCGACGCGGCCGCGCAGGTGAAGGTCACGACGGTCGGCGGGATTGTTACCGGTTTTCGCGGCGCGTTAGGCGTGGCAGAAGCGATTTTGAATGGCGGGTCGAGCCGCGGATTGCGGCGATTGCGGCGCGAATTGGATTTACATTTGCTGCTGCGGCGTTCGCTGCACGATTTCCAGCAGGACGATTACAGCGAGCTGGTGGATCTGCTGAACGATCCAGCCAAGCAATCTTTGAGCGAATATTCGCGAGACGAAGCATGGAAGATTCTCTGGCGCGTCTGCTTGAGTCAGCCTCGCTTGATTCTTCTGGGGCTGCGGGGGTTGCTGACGCGCGGGCGTTCGCTGAGCCGGCCGCGCACGTAGGTGCTGCGTGGCCGCGCGTAATTGTCTTCATGTAGCATCCTCAGGTTGCGGTTCCATCCGGCGCACATTCGGAACCGGGTGCGCCAATTCCGCGATGAGTGCGGGTTCTTAGCATGTACATCCTCGGCTTATCCGCGATGGGACACGACTCCGCAGCCGCGCTGATCGGCGATTCCGGCGTGGTGGCGGCAATCGAAGAAGGCAAACTCGCGCGCACGCGCGGCGTGGAAGGAATTCCGCGCGCCGCGATTCATTTTTGCCTGGAGCGCGCCAGAATCGCGTGGCGCGACGTTTCGCAGGTAGCGATCGCGAGTGATCCCGCGCAGGCATGGAGGCGGCAGGCGTGGTTTCGCGCGCGCGTGGCGCCGTTTGGCCCGGTTTCCAGCGGATACTTTTTGAATAAAGCCTTCGGCGAGCTGGGCCGCGAGCTGAATAATTTCCGCATCGTGAAACAAATGGCGGGTGCGTCGGCACGGCGCGTGCACGCGCTGGACCATCATCTGTGCCACGCGGCGAGCGCGTTTTACGCGTCGTCGTTCGACAAGGCGCTGATTGTTTCGCTTGACGAACGAGGCGACGGGCGGGCGGGGTTTGTGGGAGTCGGGGAAGGCGCGCGGATTCGTGAAGTTGCATCTATCGCGATGCCGCATTCGCTGGCGTGGGCATACTCGCAGATCACCAGGCTGCTAGGATTTCATGCGCACGCCAATGAACACAAGACGCAATGGCTGAGCCTCGCGGGCGAGCCGGTATTCGCGGATTTATTTTTGACGATGCTGCGCAGGGCCGCGGCGGGTGCTCCGCAGCTGGACGCGCGATATTTTCGCCGCGAATTTGCGGCGGAGTTGGCGTTTACGAGCGAATTTTATCGCCGCGTGGGAATTACTGGAACGCCCGAGCCGCCAATGGACGATTTGCTGCGGGCGAATATCGCGGCCAGTTTGCAGAAAGCGTGCGAAACGATTCTGTGCCAGTGGCTGGCGGCTTTGCGCGTGAAGTTTCAGGCGCGGTCGTTATCTCTGGCAGGCGGTTTGTTTCTGAATCCGCTGCTGGTAACGGCGATCGAAGGTGGCGCAGGCTTCGAGAAGGTTTTTGTTCAGCCTGCAGCGGGGAATGAAGGCACGGCGCTGGGAGCGGCGTGGCTGGTTTGGCATCAGCAACTTGGTCGCCCGCGCGTTGCTCCGATGCCCGCGCCTTACTGGGGGCCAGCCTATTCGAACGCGGAAATCAAAACGGTGCTGGACAATTGCAAGGCGACCTATCGATGGTGCGATTCGGACGAGCGCAAGCTGGCCGAAACCGTGCGTTTGCTGCACGCAGGCAAGATTGTGGCTTGGTTTCAGGGCCCGGCGGAATTTGGTCCACGCGCGCTGGGGAATCGCAGCTTACTGGCTTCGCCGTGGGCTCCTTACGTGAAGGAAAATTTGAACGATTATGTGAAGCATCGCGAATCGTTTCGGCCGTTTGCTCTGGCGATTCCCGAGGAGCGCTGCGCTGAATATTTCGAGTGTTCGGCGAATGGGCGATTCCTCACCACGATGGCCGCGGCCAATGAAGAGGGCCAGAAGCTGCTGGCGGATCTGCCGCCGGGATTTCTTTTGCCGGGAAATCTGGTGCGCTTGCACGTGGTGCGTTCCGCGGACAACCCGCTTTTCTGGAGTCTGCTGAATGATTCGGGACAGAATGCTCCGGCGCCGATGCTGGTCAACACATCGTTCAATTTATTCGGCGAGCCGCTGGTGGTGACCCCGCGCGACGCGGTGCGGAGTTACTTTTGTTCTGGAGCCGACGCGTTGGTTGCTGGGAATTTTCTGCTGGGGAAGCGGTAAGGAACGATGCTCGTACCGGAAACGTCCGCGAACCGCGCCGGCCGCAAGGGCGGCCTACGTTGGGCAATACTACTTATTCTGCTGGTGGCGTTCGCGATGGGTGCGGCGGCCTTTCGCGATGCCGGTTGTTGGCTCGTGCGCGAAGACCCATTGGCCAAGGCCGACGTGATCGTGGTCTTGAGCGGCGGGATGCCTTACCGCGCCAACGGCGCTGCGGCATTTTTCGCGTCCGGTTACGCGCCGGCCGTGTGGATCACGCGTCCCGAAGGACCGCAGCAGGAGCTTGCGGCGCTCGGCATTCATTTTATTGGCGAGGAAGAATACGACCGCGAAATTCTGGTTCACCGGGGCGTGCCGGATAGCGCGATTACGATTTTGCCGGAGATAATCATCAACACGCAGCAGGAAGTAGGCGAAATTGCACGGGAAATGCGCCGCACCGGAAAGCATACGGCCATCATCGTAACTTCGCCCGAACATACCCGGCGCGTGAAATCACTGTGGACGAAAACGGTGGGCGACGATCCGCGCTTGATTGTGCGCGGAGCTCCCGACGATCCGTTCGTTCCTAAGCGCTGGTGGGGAAATACGCGCGACGCCCTCGCCCTGGTGCGCGAATACCTGGGCTTGCTCAACGTATGGGCAGGATTGCCCGTGCGCCCGCATGCTCCGTAAACGCGTTGCAGCTTAGGGGCAGAAATGATTTTTGCGCGAGCACGCAGAGCTATGTGTAAGATTGATTTGTCGACGTTGTGATTCCAATAATCATAGGAGTTAGACCTTGAAGATTTCCGTGATTGGCGCAGGCTACGTGGGGTTGGTTACGGGCGGATGTCTGGCGGGCCTCGGCCACGAAGTGATTTGCACCGATAGCGATTCCGAAAAACTGAAGACGCTCAATTCCGGACAACTGCCGATTTACGAGCCGGGGCTCGACGCGGTGATCGCGGAGGCGCGCAAGGAAGGGCGGCTGAGTTTTCGCGATAATGCCGCCGAGACGATTCAGGCCAGCGAAGCGATTTTTATCTGCGTGGGCACGCCGCCACTGCCCAACGGCAGCGCGGATTTGAGCGCCATTGATCACGTGGCGCGCACGGTGGCCACCGAATCGCGCACGCCGAAGCTGGTGATCGAAAAGAGCACGGTCCCTGCGCAAACGGGACAGGAATTGAAGCGGGCGCTTTCGGTGTACGGGCGCAAGAGCGGCATAACGTTCCGCGTGGCATCCAATCCGGAATTTTTGCGCGAGGGAACTGCCGTCGAGGATTTTCTGCACCCCGACCGGATCGTGGTGGGCGTGGAAGACGAAACCGCTGAGCGCCAGTTGAAGGACATTTATCGGCCGGTGCTGGAGCGCAAGTTCAAATGTCCCATACACGCGCCGGCGTGCCCCGATGGGCCTTACCCGGCATGGCTCGTCACCACCATTAACAGCGCGGAGCTGATCAAGCACGCGTCGAATTCGTTTCTGGCGGTGAAGATTTCCTACGCGAATATGGTAGCTGACCTGGCAGAACGTCTCGGCGCCGATATAGGAGAAGTGGTGCGTGCGGTGGGCATGGACCCACGCATTGGAACGAGTTTTTTCCGCCCCGGCCTGGGATTCGGCGGGTTTTGCCTTCCGAAAGATTTGCAGGCATTCGTGCACCTGGCGGAAAAGTCCGGCGTGGATTTTTCCATGCTGAGGGAAGCGGAAAAAATCAACAAGAGGCGGATTGACCATTTTGTGGCGAAGATCCGCACGGCATTGTGGGTCGTTAAAGGCAAGCAGCTTGGGGTGCTGGGCCTGGCGTTCAAGCCGAATACCGATGATATCCGTTTCGCGCCGGCGATTGATTTGATCCACGCTTTGCTCGCGGAAGGCGCGAGCATTCGCGCGTTCGATCCCGAAGCCATGGGGAAAGCGCAAACGGTGCTGCCGCAGATTCAGTACGGAAAATCCGCTTACGAAGCCGCGGACGGCGCGGAAGCGCTGCTGATTGCGACGGAGTGGGAGGAATTCCGCAAGCTCGATTGGGACCGCATCCGCGATTCGATGACGCGTCCGCTGATTCTGGACGGTCGCAATTTGCTCGCCGCGGCGGAAATGAAGAGCCGCGGATTTGAATATTATTCGATGGGCCGGCCCGATTGAGGTGGATGTCCGATTGGAATTGGATGTTGAGATTTTGTAGTGGCGTCTTCGGACGCGCGTTTGCGTCCCGAAGAAGTTGCGGGACCGTCATCGATCTCATCGCAACGATGGCGCCTTAAAGTGCGCCACTACGACTGAGTACTTCGGCTGGATTATTTTGCTTGTGGGGATTGCGCTACTTTTTCGCGGAAATATTCATAGGTGCGTTGCAGGCCTTCTTCCAGGGTTACCTTTGGCTCCCAATTGAGCAGGCGTTTGGCTTTGGTTATGTCCGGGCAGCGCTGCTTGGGATCGTCTTGCGGCAGGGGATGGAAAACGATGGCAGTTTTGGCGCCCACCAGCTTGCGGACGCGTTCGGCAAATTCCAGAATTGTGATCTCTCGTGGATTGCCGATATTGGTCGGCTCGTGCTCGTTCGATTCGAGCAGTTTGTAGATCCCCTCGAGCAAATCGGAGACGTAGCAGAAACTGCGGGTCTGCTTGCCGTCGCCGTAGACGGTGATGGGCTCGCCAACGAGCGCCTGATACAAGAAATTGGGGAGCGCGCGTCCGTCGTTCAGGCGCATACGCGGGCCGTAGGTATTGAAGATGCGCACGATGCGCGTATCGAGGCCGTGATAGCGGTGATAGGCCATGGTCATGGCTTCGGCGTAGCGCTTGGATTCGTCGTAAACGCCGCGCGGGCCGACCGGATTCACGTGACCCCAATAACTTTCCGGCTGCGGGCTCACTTGCGGATCGCCGTAACATTCGGACGTAGAAGCGAGCAGATAGCGCGCCTGCTTGGCCATGGCGAGGCCGAGCGAGTTGTGCGTGCCGAGCGCGCCGACTTTCAGAGTCTGAATGGGATATTTCAGATAATCCGGCGGGCTGGCGGGCGACGCGAAGTGCAGGACGACTTCTACGGGACCGGGCACTTCGATGTAACGAGAGACGTCCTGGCGCGCAAAGCGAAATTTCGGATGCGGCAGCAAATGCGCGACGTTGGAATCACTGCCGGTCACCAGATTATCGAGGCAGAGAACGTCCCAGCCTTTTTCCAGCATCAGTTCGCAGAGATGCGAGCCGAGAAATCCTGCGCCGCCAGTGATTACCGCGCGCAAAGCGATGCTCCTTTTCTGCCGTTGAGAATTTTGGACATTTCGGTGAGCTTCATTATCGCTGAAAAGCGGTGATTGGGGAATAAAAGTACGATGGCTTCAATCTACCGCAGAGGCCCAGCGTGCGCAGGGTAAAAAATGAAAGCGACGCGTCGGCGGCGGCAGTGCTTAATGTCGTTCCGTCGTCAGTGGGCTTGCGCGGCGAACGCTGTAGTGTGGTCCAGCACGATGCGCCAGCCTTCCGGGAATTTCTTGAAGTCGAGCGTGAACATTCCCGCGGGCGCATCGTTTTCGCGCTGGAGCTGGAACTGGCCGATGGCATAAGCAGCGTCCGGACAAAGGACGTGAATTTCCAGATTCGAAAACGTCAGGTGGCCCATGCTTTTGCGATCCGGATAATTCCGGTGATAGCGATCGAGAACGCCTTGCCAGCCGCGCGTCATGCCGTTCGCGCCGACGAACGCAGTTTCGTCCGACTTCCAATAGGTGGTCATGAAGGCGTCAATGTCGCCGCGATTCCAGGCGTCGGCCTGCATCTCGATCTGTGCGCGAATCTGCGATTCGGGAGATTCGTCGGCGGGAGCCGCGTTCGCGAATCGCGATATGACGCAGAGACCGGCAACCGAAACCAGAAGCAAGAATAAAAACATTCGCAATGCGAATCGCATCAATTCCTCCAGAGCGTCTATGGCTTACCCGCGGATTTTTCGGTGAGGCGCTCCCGGACTTTATCGCTGAGCGCTTTGCCGTCCACGGCTTTGCCTTCCAGTTTCGCACGCGCGGCTTTCACCACCGCGCCCATTTGCTTCAGCGAGTCGGCGCCGGATTCGGCGATGGCTTCTTCGATGGCTCGGCGCATTTCTTCGTCACTGGGAGCGGCCGGCAAATAATGCTCGATGATTTTGATTTCCTTGGCTTCTTTATCGGCGAGATCCTGGCGGCCGCCCTGAGTGAACTGTTCGACGGATTCCTTGCGCTGCTTCACCAGCGTTTGCAGCACTTGCAGGGATTCCATATCCTCGAGCGGGCGCATTTTGTCAATTTCTTTCAGTTTCAGGGCGCTTTTGATCATGCGCAGGACGCTGAGGCGCAGCTCGTCCTTTTCTTTCATGGCAGCGGTTAGATCGCGCTGGATGCGGTCAATATAACCCATTCGTTGTCCCCCGAATTGCGGAACAGAATAGCACACAGGTTTCGTTTCCCAAGCGCGCTCGAAGCGCGAAACGATTCGACGCATTTGGATAACGCATTTGACACGGTGGGAGTGAGCCGCTACGCTCCTTGAAATGAAAATTATCGTTGCGGACAAGATAAGTGACCGCGGGATTGCGCTTTTGCGCGAAACCGGCTGGGAAATCGTGACGCCGGCGGGTGGGACGCTGGAGAGCGAAATCGCGAACGCTGACGGCCTGGTGGTGCGCAGCGCGACGAAAGTGACGCGCGAACTTCTCGATCGCGCGGAGAAATTGCGCGTGGTGGGCCGCGCCGGAGTGGGCGTTGACAATGTGGATATGGACGCGGCCACTCATCGCGGCGTGTTGGTGATGAATACGCCCGGAGGCAACGCGGTGAGCGTCGCCGAGCATACTTTCGCGCTGCTGCTAGGGCTGGCGCGCGGCGTGCCACAGTCGAATGCTGCAATCCACGCGGGGCGCTGGGAAAAAACGTCGTCGGGCATGGAATTGCGCGGGAAGACGCTCGGACTGGTGGGACTGGGGCGAGTGGGATCGGAGGTGGCGCGGCGCGCCCGGGCGCTGGAGATGAATGTGCTGGCGTTCGATCCTTACGTGACGCCGGCGGCCGCGCGGGAACTCGAAGTCGAGCTGATTCCGTTCGAGGACCTGCTGAAGCGCTCGGACGTTATTTCGCTGCACACCGCGCTGAGTCCGGCAACCGAACAAATGATCAACGCCGCGACGCTGGCGCAAATGAAGAAAGGCGCGCGGCTGATCAATTGCGCCCGCGGGGAATTGATTGACGAAGCGGCGCTGGCGGAGGCGCTGCGCTCCGGTCATCTGGCCGGCGCGGCGGTGGACACGTTTGCGCTGGAGCCGCCGAAAAATTCGCCGCTGATCGGGCTGCCGAATTTGATTGCGACGCCGCACATCGCGGGTTCCACGGCCGAAGCGCAGGAGGAAGTGGGGACTTTGATCGCGCAGCAGGTGCGCGATTATCTTGCGGAAGGATTGATTCGCAACGCAGTGAACATGCCGGCGCTTTCCGCGGAGCAGTACCGCCGCTTGCGGCCGTACCTGGAACTCGGCGAGCGGCTCGGCGCGTTCGTGGCGCAGGCGGCGCCTTCGGCGAGCTTCAGCCGGATCCATATCCGTTATGCGGGCGAGGCCGCGGAGCTGGGCTCGCACGTGATTCGCAGCGCCGTGCTTATCGGAATTTTGAATATCGTGCTGGATGAAAAAGTGAATTTGGTGAATGCATCGCAGGCCGCGGCAGCGCGCGGATTGATTGTGGAAGAAACCACGCGGCGGCGTGAGCGCGGATTTCCAAACACGCTGGAAGTCACGGCGGCGAACGGCGAACACGAGCTTGCTGTGGAAGGCATGGTGGCGCAGGACGGTTCGCCGCGAATTTTGCTGATGGATGGCATTGGGCTGGAAGCGCCGCTCGAGGGCACTTTGCTGCTCACGAGAAACCGCGATGTCCCCGGTGTGATTGGAAAAATTGGCACGGCGCTGGGCAATTTGGGCGTCAACATCGCGACGTTCGCGCTGGGCCGGCGGAAGCCGGAGCAGGGCGCCGATGCGCTCGCACTGGTCCGGCTCGACGGGGATGTGGATGGCACTGTGGTGCAGCAGATTCGCGCGATTCCGTCCATCACTGAAGCGAAGCTGATTCGCTTGCCCGAAGCCGCAAAGCCGCAGGCGCACACGGCTTAATCTTCAATCCAAATTTCCCATGCTCGAAACCGCGCGATTGCTTCTGATGACCTGGCAGCCCGGGGACTGGCTGCTGCTGCGTCCTATCGCGACCGATCCCGAAGTGGTGCGGTACATTTCGAATGGTGAGCCTTGGCCCGACGAGCGCATTCGCGAGTGGGCTGGGCGGCAAATCGCGCACTTCGGCAAATTCGGATTTTGCTTCTGGAAGCTCATTCATAAAGAAACAGGCGAAATGATCGGGTTCTGCGGGCTGCAGCCGCTCGATGGCACGCCGGAAATCGAGATCGGCTGGTGGCTTGCACGTGCGTGGTGGGGCCAAGGCTTTGCGACAGAGGCGGCGCGCGAAGCGTTGCGGGACGGATTCGAGCGCGCGGGATTGCAGCGGATTGTGTCGATCGCCATGCGCGAGAATGTGGCGTCCACGCACATCATGGAAAAACTGGGGATGAAATACGAGAAAGAGACGACGCACCGCGGCTTTGCAGTTGTCCTCTATGCGGCGGCAAATCCGGAAAATCCGACAAGTTAATTTCGCGACACCGCAGCAGCATGCGCCAGTCCCGTTGCGGATGCGCGCTAGGTAGCTTAAACTGTCTTACACTCCCGCATTACACGGTCGGGGCGTAGCGCAGCCTGGCTAGCGCGCCTGGTTCGGGACCAGGAGGTCGATGGTTCAAATCCATTCGCCCCGACCACTTTTCCCTTTCCCTCTCATCTACTTACGCACTCGCGCTGCAAACTTGCTCGACGGAATTTGTAGCGCACGTAGCGCAACTAACGCCCAACTCCGGGTCAGACATCTGCGGTAGGTTGAAGCCGAGTCCCACTTTTTCTGCCCACTGCTTGCGGTAAGTCACATCCTCAACAAGCTGTTTCCCGTAGCGTGTGCTCATGTCCGGGTTTTCGTGGCCCATCCAATAATCAATCAATATTTGGCGGGCATCGGATGCAAGCAACACCGACTCGCGGAACCGGCGGAAAGCGTGGAAACGGACGCCGGTCCGGCCCATCTTCTTGAGGATGGTCTTAAAGCCATCGCGGAACAGGCTCTCCGGGGACAGCATCTTGCCGTTCTCGGTCTCGAACAGGAAACCTACCTTGCGGTCTCCAATGTACGCGCCCACTGTCTTAGCGAGCGCAGAGTGGAGGTCACGCCGCTGACCAGCACCTCGACGGCAACCACTTGCTGCGTAGAACGAATGCACAGCGGAGCAGTGCGAGTCATTGCATCCCAGCTGGGGTAAATACTATTTACTATTTATTGTTATAAACAATATAGTGGAGGGAGAAAGAGAGTGAAATGCAGGCAGTGAGAGTCAGATGTCGCTGCAGCAAATGAGAACAGAATGAGCTTAGCGGATGGCGAGTCTCCGACTCCCCTCTGCGGCGAAACGGTCACGAATCTCCTGAACACACGAATCCTTCTTCCGGCCTATATCACCTCCATCCCCGCATCTGGCCAAAAGCGTCGGCCCTAGCGGTCGCCATGAGCGCCTAGCGGTATCCCAGCGAGCCCCGAAATCCTTCGGAAACCCGATTTTTTACTCTTCTGACGCCGTGGCTTTCCCTGGAGCGAGCACGTCAGAAGTCATGGCCCGGAACGATTGAGCAGTCCCGCTGTTACCAAACCAATTCGATTCCTACCTGGAACGAATACACATGCTGGGACTGGAAGCTCCTATCCCCGGCAGCGACCTCCACCGAATAAACACAATCCCCGGTGAGTGACTGTGCAGGTGCATCAGGTACGGACTTAGTGGCTTCGGGTCGTGGAGCGAATAAACACGGAGTTCGGCGGAGGCTTGAGTCTGCTTTTTTCTGCAGGGAGCCAGACAATTATGCGGGTCCTCAATCTTGCCCTTCGGTCATTTAGTTACACGCTGGAATCCGCTCGCTATCCCACCATGTCCTGGTGCGCCGAATACAATTAAGATGAAGTGTATGTTTTTGGCCAATCCCTTCCGCTGGACTGACCCGCGCACGTGGCCGTGGACGGTTTACGTTTGGCTGGCCTTTCTTGCAGCTGGACAGCTGAGGCCCCTGTGGCGATGGATACAGCGCAATCGGGCAGAAAGTTGGCCCATCTCATCCGGCCAAATCGAATCCCTCACCATAACGGAGTCCAAACGAAGCTTCTTTTCATCCACACCGCGCGGCAATTCACCAGAATTTGTCGTGGAAATCAGTTATTCGTACTCGGTGGCTGGAAATGTCGAGGCGGGCACTTATAAGCGGGGCTTCAATACGGATGATGAGGCATTGGAGTTTCAGCGAGACTTGAAAGGAAAGCCGGTCGCGGTCCATTACAATCCGAACAAGCCCTCGAAGTCCGCACTGTCGGAAGCATCCATCGAGCAACTTTTGCAGGCGCGACCACCGAGGACTCTCACTGAGTACGCTTTATCGGCTCCAAAAAGCTCGGTTCCGCCCTTGGTCAGGCGATTTCTTTGGGTTTTCATCATTCTTTCGTTCGTCGGCCTTGTTGCAAGCTTGTGGGTACATCTGGGAGCAGTAATGGGTCGTCGCGTGGCACCCGAAGCGTTTTTCTGGATTCTGCACATGGGAATTTTTGTGGTTTGGATTCCGGCAACACTCGTAGCGAAAGAGCGAGTTGGTAATTTTAACCGCAAAGATTTCTGGAAGGTCGTGCTGAAAGACTTGCCAGACTGGGTCCGATACTTGGTGTATGGATTTCTTGTGTACGCTGGCGTTAATTTTATGTATTTTTTCTTTCAGGTGTGGGCCGGCGGTGGTGGTAATGGTGAAGGCCCACCAGCCATCGTCTGGCGTGGTTTTTCTGGGCACTGGATGGTCTTCTATCTTGCCGCGCTTGTGGTTCTATATTCAGCGACAAGAGAGAATGTCGGTGATGCGCGGTGCTTGAATGGGCACCTGATTCCTCCAGGCGCAAGCTTTTGCACCCAGTGTGGTCAAGCAGCGATGCATAGGTAATTGCGTCCGGTCCTCAAGGTGGCAATCGCTGTAGCTCCGCCGGCACCCTAGAGTTTTCCGCCCCGGCGTCGGCTTCACGTGCGGCAATTTGATAGGTCTCGGTGGAACTGTACTCCGCGGAGAGACCGAGCGGTATCAATTTCTAATCTTTCGCAATCGTGACTGTTCCTGGCCTTCCTTTTGCGCCTTGCGGTCAGCGCGATTTTTCTTCATCATGTCCCTCCGTTTCCTGCGGAATTTCTTGGGGTGTTTCGCAAATTCCTCGAACGCGTGCTGTTGGGCTCGACATGAGTCTGAGCAAAACAGCCTTCGTGGCGTGCGCGGGTAGAAAAATTTCTTACAATTCCAATACCTACAGCGACGCACGAACACGCTGCCCCATGCTGCCAGCAGGGTGAGCATGTACCAACAGATTGGGTCCAGCGGGTCCAGTGCTTTTTTCTGGTCCAGCTCCAGACCTTCGTATGGATAAATCGGGTCAGATGATATGGGCGTCAAGGTCACTCCCCCGTGGTCGAGTCCGTGCCGCTGAAGAAACCTGACCTCTGGTTTCTGTTTCCAACGCTCTCGGAAGCTGCTTTCGTCGTCCTCGTTTTCGATTGGCCCGAAATCCACTCTGGAATTTTGCGAGAGCCAGTCCAAGCAATTCCGAAATTCTTCTTGGTGTTTCTCCAAATAGTGAAGCGTTGATTCCTCAGTCCACGACGACGGGAGTAAACAGAACCAGTCGAGGTAACGCAAAAGGCGCCGACTCCCTTTCGGAATCGCGCTACCGTCAAATTCAAGATTGGCGTAGACCAGGTGCGGAGAATTGGGACCGGGCACGCAGGGGCCGAAAGGCATTTCGAGCCGATTCCAGGGTGATTTCGCAACCATCTTCTTTTCCTCCTCTTACCGTAACTTACTCTACTCCACTAGTTCCGTAACCGCAAACGCCGTATGATTGAGCCTACTTTCAGGCAAGGCGTCGAACAGGTAGCACCATCGCGAAAAAGCAAAAAATGAAGGCTACTCACAACACGTTAAAGCGAATGCGCCAGCGGTCCCAGAGAACACCGAACCCGCGTCCCGCGAAGATAGCGGCTGCCCATGCGGCGCTTCGACGCATGCAGCACCGTAGCGGTACGACACAGCCCACGGCCAAAATGACCGCCGCTCGCGAAGCCCTGCAGCGGCTACTTTCAACAGTGCAGCCGCGTTGCACGGCGAAAGTTGACCGCTTCGAAATCGGGTGTACCGGTCTTGACATGGCGGAAATTTCGAGACTGGAAGGATATCGGCGCACCCGCAGCCACTGGCTGAAGGCCAAGAGCCCCACTGACTTTGTGCCCTACCGTCGCGTTACCGCATTCAGAAACGCGAAGAGCGACAGCCAGATTCTGGTGTACTCAGACCGAAAGTCACCGAAAATGCGTCCGTATCGGGTCGTTCTCATTCCGGACGACAAACTTGGGCTGCAGCCCGGGGACGCGCTTGCTGTGGTGGATTGCGCAGAGCAGCACAGGATCTCAAAAGTCGAGCTGGCCTTCGATTTTCCGACTGGCTCCGGCATCGACTGTGCGTTTGTGCGCCGGCACGCGCTCTTCGGGAAGAGCCGCGAGTACTCGGTTGGCAAGCGGCCTGGTTGGGACGCGTGGGGCTCGCGGCTAGGGGCGAAATTTGTGCGTTCCTATTACAAGAAGGAAGTGGAAGCGCATCGTGTGGACCTTCAGCTCCAGCTTGCGTTCCTTCGGCAGCAGAGCATCAATGAAATTTCCGGCCTTCCGCGACTTCTGAAGATTCTTCCGCGTGACCACATCTGGTTTACACGATTGAGCGAGCAGAAGCTGACTCGCGCGATGCACAAAAGTGGAATCAGCCAGAACAAAATGCAGGAAATTCGGAATGCCGTTGGTGCCAGAGCCGAGAAACTCTGGGACGCGTTGAGATATCTTCGGCGAAGACAGAACTTCAGAAATGTGCGGCGACTTCTGGTTCCGCTCCCCGTGAATCAGTCGGGTTCTGAAGCGCTCAACGAGTGGGCGGCGCGATGGCAGGTACGTTCGACGCGGCCGAAGAAAAAACCATGAGCGAAACGATGGAGGAATAACGGCATGCATGTCACGCGAAGAATTGATGCCTGCTTGAACTGCGGAGAGACCCGAGAAATGGCAGCACACAGGCTTTGTTTCAAATGTTATCGAAGGGAGGGCCGCGCCGATGACCGGCAGTTCGCCATGGTGGACCCCCACAACCCAGGCCTCCGCAAAGAGCACAAGAGGATGCTCCGCGGATTCACCAACGTGATGGCCGGGCTGAGTGACTTGGGGGTTCAAAAGGATGACGTGCTCAAAATTCGCCGCATGTTGGACCCGTATGTCGCCCTTATTACTGAATTCCTCGCTCCGCTGGCCCAGCACGAAGAAGTCGAAGGCGCAGTGAACAGTGAACAGACGTCGAAAACGAGTTCACAGTTCACAGGCCAGCAGCAATTGGCGCATGAAAATCCGAACACAGGAGGGAAAAAGGATGAATGGGAATATCCAAAGTTGGCTCCATCGGGGACCCGGAAAAAAGCCGTGAAGGTATCGGTAAAACGGCCGACCAATCCAGGCCGCCGAGGGAAAAAGCGATGAGTCCCGAGGACGTGCAGGCGGAATTGGATGACGTCGTTGCGTGAACTATGAAACCCCTGTTCAATCCTTTCATTGAGGCCGCGGCAGGGATGCGAAAAACGCCCAAAATGGAAGCGGCTCACGAGGCTTTGAGGGAGCGCCTGGTCAGGCTCTGCCACGAACCACGAAACACACGGCATCGGTCACTGGGCAAAAGGCACGTAAATGTAAACGCAATTGAAGGAAGGAGGAAACTGCGCCATGGAGCCATATGAGAAACAAACGGACGTGGGGGATTTGATTCGAGAGCTGGAAGGCGTGGCGCTAGAGTTCGATAGCGCAAGTCTTGTCGTTGAGTTCGCAGACCATTGTCAAGTGGTTTATAACCATGACGAGCAAAAGCTGACGAAGCTCGATACACTCGTGAAACAGGGCGGGAATCCCATTGGTTTTATTGGCTCTCTGTACCCTGAAGACGCGCCGTTTCAAGTGTTCTTGAGGCCGCTGACTAAATTCGGAGATGACCCAGCTGTAAAGGCGCGTCTCAACGAAGTGGTCGGCCTGATTGCCGAAGAAATGACACGTGTTGCGTCGGTATTGGTAAGGATGAGCAAGGGCGCAACAGGACCTGCGAACTAGACATGCGAGAGTTCGTGGGTTTGGGGTAGTGAGGGGGGGGGAAGTATTTGAACCGATATTGTGGGGCGGCGGAAACGACCTTCGTGGGAGTTAGCGGTACCCAGGTACGGGGCCGCTGTATCGACGCGAATCAATCTCTAACCCCGAAGTCGTATCCGTCAGTGCCGACCGCATCAAAAGTAATCATGTATTCACCAGGTTTCAAATCTTCGGTCGGCGTAACCATGAAAACTCCATCGGAAACCGTCTTCGTCGTGATGTCCGGCATTCGGTCCTTGCTCAATCCACCTTTGAACGTGAATACGTTCCCGCCGTTTGTAGTTTGCAGCTCACGGTGGTCTTTCTTTTTATCGAATCGCACAATCAATAAAGCGTGCTCTGAATGGCCGCTATACCTGCCACTTCCGGAAATTCCTTGATGAGAACGTTGGCCTCTTGTCTTCGATTTGTATCGGAGATTCCGCGCCTCGAAACGTCCACACCATCTGCGGCGTAAGACCGGGAACAAACATTTTTCCTACGTGTTTCAGGCCGCCACCGGCCAGCGAAATCGGCTCTAACTTTTGCCATCCCTGGGCCGTTTTGTAATAAAAGCCAGCGGAGAGCGGTTGCACATCTAAGCGCCGGCACTGGGGTCGTTGCTGTGGGGTCCGGATTGACTTGAAGTGCTGGCGAAATCAGGCGGGTCTAGAACTGTGGCTACGTTAGCCTGACCGCTTGGTGCTTCCACCATTGCGAGAATCACGCTGTCGCCGAGCCCTCCGGTCTTCAGTGCTTGCATGATGCCGGGGACGTGTCGAAATTGCATTGGCTGGATTTAATCTTCGCGACCAGAATCTCTGGCGGAAGCCCTATCTTTTGCATGTCCAAAATATCTTTATTCGTCAACACCGTGGAATCTACGACGGCCGCTGCAGCCGGCTTCGGAGTAGCAGACGGCGCGGGCAATTGCGTGGCAACTGGCTCGCTGTGACCAAGGTGATTCGACGCGATACCGTTTCGCTCCAAACCCAGGCAGAGCACATATCCGAGTGGCTCGGATTGGACTGAAAATGAGACCCGGCACCACCCAACTCCCATAGTGTCAATTTCGAGGACTACGTCTACTACGTCATTTTGCTTCAGGTTCGGCTAACGAAGCATCGGTATAGACGTTTATCTGCTCTGGCCTGACCCTTCCTTGCCACAGAATCCTTTGCTGCGCCCTTAGGGTAATCGAAACCGACACGATAAATAGGCAGAGAAGTGTCAGCCGAAAGACCTTCCGGAGAAGGCTCTCCTGCGCCTTGACGAGTGACGCAGAGCGAAGGAGCACCAACGAGAGGCTGAACACTCTGCCCATAATCTGAGAACTCCTTCCGGACACGGGAACTGACGCTGCAACACAGCCGCCAAATCTGCTCTCGGCGCTAGCTTTATAAGGCTCTATCAGATACGCGCTATACCATTCAGTTATGGTCTCCGGATGGTGACGGCCAGGATTGCCCGTTTGAGATTTTCGGTTACGGTGACGTGAGCACAGGTAACCTGCTCTCTAGCAGTCCGGCATCCGATAAGAGGGAGTTTCGACATCAGGCCGACGCATCTCGACAGCCCGGGAGTCCCTTTCGCCATCAACAGACGGGAGTTATGGTGCGAACGGACCACCTCCTTCCAGCCGAAAAAACTTGCGAGCGTGGCAAAGGTTTCTCTTATCCAGGAAGGATGCGACTCCGAGACATTGGCTTCCAAATTGCCAATGACAGGATTGCGGGCTACAACAGACAAGCGAACCGCCTTTACCTCCGAGGACGGTAAACGTCTGGCGCTCCCCAGAACCAGCCAAGTAGCCCGCCCCACACTCTGCTCAGCAGGTTTGGATAGAGGTTGCATCACCGAAGGACTCCATGCCCGAACCTGGCGCTCTGCCGTGGAAGGTTGCCGCCGAAAAAGCGGCGGGGAACTGGACACCGAGAAATTTCGTCACCACGTGCTTGCCGCAGAAGCCGCAATATTCTTCCGGCTTCAGGAACTGTCAAATCCGCAGGACCATAATGAAGAACGCGGCGAAATAAACGTGGCCCTTGCGGAGTTACTCGAACTTAAAATTCGCAAGCTCGGCTGGCCAAACTCAAGGTAGGCAGCTGACAGCTCTCCATTCGTCCCGCTGAATTGCTTTCAAACCGTTTTTTCTCTTGCGACAATTAACAACAAGAACTCCTGTCGAATCGCCTTGGATGGCCACGAGCGGCCAGAATAGCGGATGCGGTGTTCACGTAGCGCTCCAGCCAGAAATATTATCGTTCCCTGATTGGGGACATTCTTCCTCCTTCAATCCAGACCGGGACCTTGGTTGTTCTGCCATCATGCCCTTCCCTGCGATTCTGGAAGACTCCCGTGTTGGGTAGCAGAAGAAAGCCCATGACGAAACAGCGACGGCAATCAGAATCAGTGTGATGTTGCGCCGTCGGGTACCATTGCATTAATCGCCGCTCTGTGTAGGAGTTGCTGGGCAGAAAGTGGCGCATGGGGCTGACTTCTCGGGGAAGAGGACCGCCCCCTCTTTGAACAGACGAAACTCAAAAGGACACCATGCATGCTCGCGTTTGGCAACTCCAGATTCGCGCCGGTAAGCTGCAAGACTTCCAGATGATTCTCTCTTCCGTTACCGATTTGGCCCGCCACCAAGGCGGATACCGTGGTGTTCTGGCGTTGTCTTCCGGGAAATCGGAATCGCCGGACGTGACCTTGGTTGCTCTCTGGGATTCCTGGGAGGCGATTCGGGCCAGCGAAAAGAGTCTATTTCTCACCGAGGCAAGCTCGCGCCACCTGACTTGCTGTGAAGGCCTCCCGCGCATCAAAGAGCAAGAGCTGCTTGCGAGCGACTTCATCAGCACGAGCTTCCGGGCCGAGGGTCTGAGTGCTCTTTCTTTCAACTACACCTGCGACATGCCCATAGGGTGCTGCGGCCTGGAGAAGCTCGATGCTACGGGGCAGCTTTCCGTCGGGGCAAATTCCAGACCGCTATCAGAGTCAAAACAGTTGCGAAAACTACAAGTAAACCAATCGCTCTTCGCTGAATATTCGGATTCTCCATATTTTTTTCTCCAAAGAGAGGGCCGGGCGAGACCTGTCGGTAGTTGGACCTTCAAGAGTTCATATCATCCCAAACTAGCTCAAAGCGACGTTGTGCATCGCGATTGCCATGCACGCCGGGAAATGTCCTTTTGAAATCAGCCATTTAACAGTTGGCGTCCATTGCTGCCGGGCCGCGCCACGAGGCCCTACTGAGCAATTTTTTCGGTAGACCTCACCTTTTGACGTACTAACTTCAATTCGTGAAGACGATACTGTTATCGCGGTATTGTCGGAAAAGATGACGGGCGAGATTCTAATTTCGGAGAAAGACAGGCGGGAAACCCTAAGGGGGCTGGGCACCGGTTGCTCTTCTCCACTCCTCCGAGTTGGGTCGCCGTGTCAAAAAACGGCGGCCCATCCCGGTAGCCGGAGCGTCTTTTAGTTCACGTCGCCGCTCACCGCCGTTCGATGCCGGATTTGATTCAAGAGGCTGCCGAACCCATCAAGGAACCACGCAATTGCGAAGAAACATTGGCGGAGGCACGGTGGCAGCACGCACCGCTTTCGCGCTGCTGATACCGCGTCCCCAATATACCAAGACCCCAAATAAGCGCTAGGGATGTGGCCGCGGATGCGACATCGGATTCGGCATCGGATTCGGTGAAGGGGATGGGGTTGGTGACTGCCCCGGCATGCCGCCAACCGGCATATTGTGATAACCACCGCATGCAAAAAGCGTGCATGTGCTCGCTAGCAACACTCCTACACCAATATTCCGCCAAAACAATGCGTGATTGCGGCGAAACATTTCTGCCCTCCATTCGAGGACGGCTGGGGACTCTCGCTTTACGGAGATTGCGACGGTCTCTCGCAAAATGTCAAGCTTGTTGAACTACGATATGAACGGCAGCGTCCCATTCTGGGATTGGTGCTGCGAAGAGGAGATTTATCAACATCTATTCGGCTCGTTCCCAGTGGCGGGGTCAAGTTCTAACAGTTATTGCAGCTTCGCGTATTCGGACTTGGCAGCGATGAGAATTGGGATGTCGGGGTCGGCGTCTTTCCAGAGCGTGAGGAAATCTTTATATGCCGTCTTTGCCTTTGCAGTGTCGCCTTGCAAGGCGTAGGCTCTTCCGAGCTGGAGATGCGCGAGTGCGCCGATGGGTTCGTTCAGTACAATTCCGCGATGGTCGAGGATTTTCTGGAACTCGGCGGCGGCTTCGCTGCCCTGATGGGCCGCTAGATAGGCTTCTCCGCGGACAAAAACGGGATACAAGCGTTCAAACGTAAATACTGTATGTCGTCCGTCCTAGCTCATACGGCGCGGCGGCTCTGAGATCTCAAGGGCCTCAGAAGCATTTCCCGGCTGACCGCAATTTCGCGCGGAGGGTTGGCAGGTAATTGAACTGCACGATGTGTCTTCCGGGAACCTCTTGCCCAAATCGTCGGTCAGCACTTGCGCTCGCCCTCGTCCCCCGCATACGCCAAGGCGAGCGCAGCGGCGTACTGCACATCGTGGCCTGCCGAACGCCCCATTGCCAAAGTGGCAAGCCGTCGTGCTTCGTCTGCGTTGCCAAACAGGGCCTCCCGCAGACCTGAAAGGGCGGAGTACGTTGCGGCGGTTTCCTTCTTCTCCAGCCCGTTCGGCAGAATCTACCGCCTGACGGGAAAATTCTCGGGCGTCCCTAAGGTGCCCGGAATAGGCGGCAGTATCGGCTTCGAGCGAGCAGTTAGTCCTCGAGTCCCGGCGTGCCCGCCGACGATGCTACCTGCTTCGCCATCCCCGCTGCATCGTTCTGCAAAAAGGCAACCGATACAGGGCAAGAGGAGAAAGCTTTTGAGTTGGTGTTCGAGAGCTTGCTCATACGTGGCCTTCGCTTCGTCGAGGCGATTCAGGGAGATGTAGTCAAACATCGGGATTGTGGGGGGGAAACGTTAGGATTCAAACCAATTGCCTGTTGGCCTGCTTCAACTGCTTTCTCATATTGACCAATCATCGGGAGATTCCCCCGCCAAGTAAATATGCGGTTGTGCCATGCGGGGATACGCCTGTATCCAAAAAGTCCAGGGTGTCTTCGGCCTTTTCCATGTTCCCGGTGACCACCTTATGGAAGTGAGCCGTGATGAAATACTTCTCAGGCTCGCTCGTCGGTCGCGCAGTTCGTATGCCTTACGGGTGCACTCGACGTCCTTACTGAGTTCACCAATATCGTTAAACGAGAGGCCCAACCATAGATAGGCGAGTGCGAAATTTGGGTCGAGTTCGATGGCTCGCCTATAAAACGGAATACCGCAGCATACCCGGCGGTAAAATGAATTTGAAGACCCAACTGAAGGCTTTCAGGCTTCAAGCGACGGCGTGGTGGCTTGTTCAAGAGGGGTATCAAATTTCTGCACAGTGCTCAGCGACTCGCCTAGTTTGTTTCGAATATCCGAAGCTGTCTTTCCCAAAGCGTCGAGCACGTGGCTCTTGTCGCTCGCCTGAGCTTCCGTGCTCGCCAGCGATTCGCCTCTCGTGCAGTTGACCGCCTTGATGGTCAGAAGGTACGGCGCTACCAACTGGCTATCGAACCGTCGAGGACAGCGGCGCTGCCGTTCGCTGGCAGAGTTCCCGCGCAACTTCAGGGGTGAGCTTGCATCTGGCTTCTGGCCCATCATCTACAGGGTCTGCTGGATTTGCTGGTCAGAGATAATGCTCAGGAAAGGCGATTGTTCCACTGTACGGAAAGCCCCTGCCGCAGCGTGCCGTCGAAAACCGGGTCGCCGGTCGTGTTTGTGAAATCAGCGAGCACAACGGTGTCTTTGTCCGTCAGCGCGTGGGCCTTGCGGGAGAAAAACAACCAGCCGCCCACGGCCAATCCGATGACCAGGACTGTTGCGGCAGTGACCACCCCCCATCGAGTGGATTTCAGGGCGGTCTTCAGCCTGGCCTCGTCTGTCGTGACGGCTGACGGCCGGAATCAGAATCTCGCTTCAGCCGCTGCAAATCGGAGCGAATATCGGCCGCATTCTGGTACCGCAGCTTCCGCTCTTTCTCCAGCGCCTTTTTGACGACCTCTTCAGCCTCGTGGCAAGTCAGGATTCACTCGCACGGGCGGGGTCGGCGCTCGATTCAAAATGGCGTCGGGGATGACGGCAGCGCTGTCCCCGCGGAAGGCAGCGTGCCCGTCGCCATCTCGAAGAGCACCGCGCCAAAGGAGAACAAGTCGGTCCGTACGTCGAGTTCTTACCCCGTACCTGCTCCGGCGACATGTAAGCGATGGTGCCCACCGCGGTACCGGGGCTGGTCAGCATCTTCTGCCGTTGCCGTCGGCATCGCGGAAAGACCGACACCTTGGCATTAGGAGCGAGCTTTGCCAGACCAAAATCCAAATCTTCGCTTGCCCGCGCTCAGTGACAAAAATGTTTGCGGGCTTGATGTCTCGGTGGACTATTCCTTTGGTGTGTGCCGCATCCAGCGCGTCGGCAATCTCGATTCCCAACTCCAACACTCCTCAAGCGGAAGCGACGCGCCGGAAATGCGGTGCTTTAACGTGGTACCTTCCATGAACTCCATGGCGATGAAGGGCGCCCGCCATCTTCGGAGATTTCGTAGATGGTGCAAATGTTCGCGTGATTCAGGGCCGAAGCAGCTTTAGCCTCACGCTGGAAACGCACCAGAGCCTGCGGGTCCTTGGCTATATCATCCGGGAGGAATTTCAGTGCTACGAAGCGGTTGAGTTTGACGTCCTCAGCTTTGTACACCACGCCCATGCCCCCGCCACCAAGCTTCTCGATAATTCGGTAGTGGGAGATAGTCTGACCAATCATGTCTGGGAGGCCGCGTAGGGACGGATGTAGGCTTCGTCCAGAGGCAAGTCAATCGCGGCTGGCTGCACCAGGTGAAAGAAAACCAGCAGAATTCTGTTTCGACCAGGATTTATTTCTGGCTCAGAAGATAGAGGTCGGCGTGACCGCCGGGGCGCGCGTAGACGATGGTGGAAAGGTCCCTGGAAAAATCGTAGCCGTAATACAAGGAAAAAGTAAACGGGACCCTCAATGCGACCTGGGGCGCGCCGATGGTTTCGCCGTCTTTCCAAAGCTGACGGTAAATCGTGACTTCACCACGGGAAGCAACCGCATACAAGAACGACTTACCATCGCGAGCAAAAAATGCGCCTGCCGTTACTGCGCCAGGAAGCAATGAGATGCATTTCCCATCGGAGATGGAGACCTCGTAGATTCCGGTCTTTTCTCCATTCGATACAACGCCAAGCAGGTACTGCCCGGTGGGGTCGGCATCGCTAACAAGCAGCAGTTGTCCACAACCTTCTCCAGTTTCAACTGTCCACGCTCCATTTCCAGACGATTGGGTTCGAACCCGGCTTATCCTCGACACTCACGTAAAGAGATTTCTGGTCAGGGCTCCAAGTCGAAATGTTGAACGCACCTCCTAGCGGGGGGAGCTGACGAAGACCGCTGCCATCAGTCCCTACGATATCGACTTTGGCGCCTGCGTTAGCTCCCCTCTCTTGAAAAGACAGATGAAAGTTGTCCAGCGCCCAAGGCCCCGTCCCCAGGTCTTCTCCGGTGGCGAGTTTCGCTTTGTTGCCCCCGTCGATGTCAGACACCAGAGTTCGGACCTCTTGGGTGCGGGGAGCGCGACGTACATCACGCGCTTCCCGTCCGGCGAGACGGTAGGCCCAATCAGCTCCTCGGACACGATGTCCGTCGATTCCTTTGAATGCGTGGTAAGCGGTCAGGAACCCTGAGGATTTGCCATTCACATAATAAATCCTTTTCCTCCCGGGTCGGGCATAGGTGAGAAGTCGGGTCCCGTTCCAAAGGTAATCTGCGTCAAACTTCGGTCATTCAAGTTGTAATTCCAGATGTTCGTTAGCCCGTTTACGGTCCGGCTAAATAGAACGGTATTCCCTGGTTCGGCCCATACGACGTCAAACGCATTCCCGGATACCTCTCCTAAATCAACCGCCTTACGACTGCTCACGTTTATTCTGTACAAACGGAAGGTCAAAAAAGTCTTCTCCTCGAACACCAGCAGCGAGCAGGTCGTTGTCGCCGGGAAATAACAAAAGCGGGAACATGTACAGGCCAGTACCCTCGGAGTTGTACACTAATTCTTCAATCAGTTGGGATTTTGTTGCACGAAAAAGTCCGGGGCTGTCAATCTTGTTATAAAAAATGGAGACCCCATCCGACGCCGGGACCACCGAAGATGCCAACCGCCGCGGACTACCTCCGAGTGTAGGCGTGGCCCAGACTTCGTCGCGGCCGAAAAGAGTTTCCGTAATAGATTTCTTTGCCGTCGGACGAAAAATTTTGGATGTACTTGTCGGCTTCGTCATTCGTTAGCTGGAGAGGCTCGCCACCAGAGGTGAGCATGAGGAACACTTGCGCGATGCCGCCCATGGCGAGACAAACGCAACCGAGTGGCCGTCGGGAGAAAGCCTCGCATCTTATCGGTTTGTTCCACTGGCTGACCTGCATAATCTTTGCGGGGCCCCTCGGAGGGTTCGACCGGAGCCAAAAGTGATACACCGCAAAGCCCGCGGCCAGGAGGACGGTGCAAGCGGCCACGAGAACAGATTTGCTGGCGTATAGGTTTCACGGACACAGCGGAGGCCGAGCTACTCGCGGTCTCTTGAGCAAGACCGTGAACTGCCCCGCTCCCTGACATTCGTCCCGAATTCGTGTCGCGTTTCAGCCGCTTCAATTCAGCTCGGATGTCCGAGGCGTGCTGATAACGGAGTTCTCGGTCTTTGTCCAGCGCTCGGTTGATGATTCGCTCTAACTCCGCTGGAATATCGGGATTCAGCCGTACGGGAGGGACAGGGGCACGGTTCAGAATCGCGTCAATGACCACTCCCGATGTTTCCCCACGAAAGGGAGCACCAGTCGCCATCTCATACAACACCACACCAAACGAGAACAAATCAGTCCGCGCATCCAGCTCTTTTCCGCGCACCTGCTCGGGCGACATATAGGCCACTGTGCCGACTGCTGTACCAGGGCTGGTAAGCAGTTCTTCCGCCGTGGCGGTTGGCATTGCAGAAGCGCCGACGACCGTCGCCACGGAAGTCAGTTTGGCAAGCCCAAAATCGAGAATCTTCGCGTGGCCGCGCTTCGTCACGAAGAGATTCGCTGGTTTGATGTCCCGGTGGATGATGCCCTGTGTATGAGCGGCGTCCAGCGCATCCGCAATTTCGATGCTGAGGTCCAGGAGCAGTTCTAAATCCACTGGTCGCCCGGCAATCTGTGCTTTAGGGTCTTGCCGTCGAGGAATTCCATCACAATGTAGGTCTGACCGTTTTCCTCGCCGATTTCGTAAATCGTGCAGATATTCGGATGATTCAACGCTGAGGCGGCGCGGGCTTCGCGTCGTAGCCGTTCGAGCGCTTGTGGGTCTTTTGCCAATTCCTGCGGAAGAAACTTCAGTGCAACATGTCGGCCGAGATTGATATCCTCAGCTTCGTAAACCACACCCATCCCACCCCCGCCGAGTTTCTCGAGAATGCGGTAGTGCGAGATGGTTTGGCCAATCATGGCAAGGGACTGCTCTTGGCGGGACATGTTAGGTCGCGGCCTGAGTCAAGTCAACGTGCGAAGGTCTTCGCCCCTGAAACTCGGCAAACCGTGTGCTCTGACCCTGGAGATTCTATGGACATATATATGCCTGTGTGCTATTCTATATGCCAATAAGAAGGACGGCACTATTCCTCAAGGAACAACAGCTGGCGAATCTCCAGAAGCTATCCAAGAAAACTGGCGCACCCGTCGCCGAATTGGTTCGCCGTGCCATCGACGCGTACTTGCTTTCGAGGAAGAAGGAACTGAAATGAAGAAACGAGCCGCAATCATTGACATGATGCGTTCAGCAACGCCCATCGCAGACTGAAGAAATCCTTCGCACGTCGAAGCACCGCCGCGTCCGTCCCATGCCCAGTCTTTGAGACGCGGTGCGACAAGTATTGCAGTCAGGATTCCCAGAACCCGCTTGCGACCTTCATCCATTTCGGCAGCTCAGTAGGGCAAGATTGGCTCAGAAACTTTTCAAAACGGCGCGGGCTTAGGATTTTCTCACCGTCACCTGCGTCACGTGCGCGCAGTTGCCTGAGCAATGCCGTCAGTTCGTCTTCTACATCTTGAAGACTCTCATCAGGCACGACCTGACAATCGGACTGAATGCGTCCCACGTCTTGCATGTGTCCATTTCTAGTTATATAGGTTCGCGGGGAACACCCGAAGGGCAGAACCACCTTCAATCTAACGCCGATGGGTTCATGACCATCTTTGGCAACCAGACCACATGCCCATATCTTGTGGCCTGATAAGCTAAAATATCGCTCAGCAATCTTGATTGCGGGCGCGTGCCGTACAGTTTGCTTGTCCATGTCATACCATACCCAGGAGTTCCGGTCCAATCCTGTAACCTCACGTAGGGATTGAAAATCCCTGCGGCGGCGCGTTGCGCAAATTCCCCCGGTGAAACAATGGTCTTGACACAGGATAGTCTTGGTGTATTATTACACCTAGACATACTGATAGAATGGCACCGAATGAGCTGGTATGACGCCAAAGGTGACCCCGCCGCTCGCTTGCGGCAACGCAAGCACGACCTGCTTCGCCGCCTCCATATACCCGCCGATGCTTTGCCAGGCTCACGTCCCATCGCCGCGCCCCCAACGCCATGCGAATGGACGCACGGTCTGATCGAGTTCCTCCTCTCCAGACAACGGGCAACATCGGCGATCTCGAGCGGAAGTGCAAAACCCAAGCCCACCGTTTCTGCTTGTTCCAAACGGAGTGCGACATCCTCCTTCATCTTGCGATAGCCGTCTCCCACGGTCTCATTTTCATGTCCCATCCAAAATCGTTCCAAGTCAGCATGGACTCGATTCTTTCTGAGCCACGTAAGACGGTAGTGGCGGAATGCATGAAAGCCTGCTTTGGGCTGCTTCAATTCTTCCAAAGAGGGATCTAAGCCGCGCCTCAATAGATTTGTCTGCGAGAGAAAGTGCCCCTTCCGATTATGAAAAAGAAAACCAGAAGTGCGGTCTCCCACATACGCCTTGAGCACTGCCGCGAGCGCAGGGTAGAGATCAACGTTTCTACCTCGGGACATCCGGCATCGGCCTTGAGAAAAAGTTCCACCTTCGTTCTCTGGACTTTCTGGCGAATGTAGAGTGTTCTGAAATCCACTGAAATCGTTATTGGCGTAACCCTCGCCGTGCTGGCGGTACATCCCAATAGCAAATTCTATGCTTACCTGAGATGCGGACGTCGCGGGGACCTCCACAAGCCGCAGCTTCCCGCGTTACACTTGCACTGCCCCAGTGCACGGGAACGCTATGCAGGAGATTAAGGAACCTGATTGGAAAGTGCTGCGGCGCGTGCATCCGCTCGCGCTCGAACGCTTCTGCGAGCGTGTCCTTGCCGAGATCGACCGCGTCTCGCGCGATGGCGCGAAGGGTCACCATGCGCGCTACCTCCAAATCTTCAGGATTATCCAACAACGTGATCGGGAGATAGCGCGTCTCTTCGACAATCCGCGGCGCTCTCATGCACTAACGATGCTGGCCCAGATTCGCTCGCAGGGGTTGCTCACGGAGGATGAATTTTCCAGTCTGAGCCCAGAAACGCGCGGTGCCATTCAAATGCTGCTCGGTGCAGGATGAACCTCCATATGGCTGCACGGTCTCGCTTTTCCACCTCCACCGTCATCGATTCCGAATACCTCGTCCCGTGGCTGTCCGCAGAAGGTCCCCTGGCCTACAGCCCCACCAAGCCGCCGGCGAGGGACTACTTCTTCCAGTACACCTGGATCCTCCCGGGAATCTTCAATCCGCAGGTCAATCTGCGCGAGCATCGCTACTTCGGCAGTCCCCTCAAGGACAGCGCACGCTTCCTTTTCGACTTCTGGGCAAATGCCCGTAGAGGAGATGGACCGGCGCTGCAAAGATACTGCCAGTTCGGATTCTTTTCAGACAACGAGTTGAGGACGCCGATGGCGGCCTATCATCACGTCCGCGACTATCGCGACACACCCGGTTCCCTGCTCATTCAACATGGTAGTTATCAGTGGGTCTCCCTGGAGGATCAGCCGAGCATCCCGGCTGGAGAGGTCTCGCTTTATCGGGGCATCGGACAGGCCACTCGTTTCCGCTGCCTGCGATTCCGGCCCGAAGAACTCTCGCCCGCGAACGGGGAAATATGGCGAAAGTACCTGCGCGTCCAGTCAGACATGCTGTCGGACTCCATCCTGTCTTTCAACACGATTCATGACCGCGTCAAGCGCTGCGAGACCGCAGGCCTTCGCGACGGGACTTGGGTGGGCGACGAGCTGGCCACGCAGGCCGGATTAGACATTCAATCGCCAGGCTTCGCCAGGGATCTTTGGCACGCCGCCCAGCAGTCGTATTCGCTCGAACGGGTGATGGGAGTAGTGAAGTTCGGTGCCCACCATGTCGTCGTCAAGACCCCTCTGAGCAACATCCGGATCACGACGTTCTTCGCGGGTGAGTCGGAAGCAAAGATAGTGGATCCGAGCCGGATCTCGGAAGTGCAAGCCGTCGGCTGTGAGGTGGATTTCGCCCTCCAATAGAATAATCACCCTATGACTCCCTATACCTCATGTTGACGAAACCGAGCGCCGAGCTGACGCTGTTCGACACACTTTCGCGACTCACTTTCACCAGTGCGGCGAAGCTGCTCGGCCCCAAGGGTAACCGCCTCATCGCCACGGGCGGCAAATTCGACATTGACCTCACCACTCAGGTCAAATTCGATCGGGACATGTTTCGGCTGACTCTGGACGGCGCGGCGGTCACGCTGACTTTGAGTCCGGCCGCCCGCCACCGTCTCGAATGGCGCTGCGACGCGTGCGAGGTGCCGTGTGAGCACGCCGGGGCGGCCTTCTCTCTGATTCTGGAAGAGAAGCTCGCGCTGGGACTGGCCGGAGCGCCACCCGCGCGGGCGCCAGCTGAAAGCGTGAGCGAGGAGGCGCTGGTCGCGCAAGCGCTCGCGGAGCGGGCAGAGCGCTCCCGGACCGAGAAAATGCGGCTCACGTCTCTCGACAGTCAGGAGATCTGGACCGACTACACATTGACCAATGCGGCCTCTGGCAAGTCGTACCGGGTCGCTCTGCGAGGGTGGCAGCCGGGACAGTCGTACTGCTCGTGCCCGGATTTCCGTAAGAACACGCTCGGCACCTGCAAGCATATCCTTCATGCGCTGGAAAAAGTCCGAAGAAGATTCTCCGACTCGCAGCGCAATCGACCGTATCGGCGCCGGGACATCAGTGTGCATCTGTCATATGGGAAGGAGCTGGAGTTGCGTATCTTGTTGCCGCCCCACCTCGATGACGTGACCAGCGGCATCGTGCGCCCGATCCGCGATAGGCCGATCACCGATCTCCCGGATCTGCTCAAACGCATCCGTCAACTCGAAGCACACGACGTCGCCGTGACGGTCTATCCCGATGCGGAGGAGTACATCCAGACCCGTCTGCTGCTGCAGCGCATCGCAGCAAAGGTCGCCGAGATCCGGCGCAATCCGAAATCTCATCCACTGCGCACGACGCTGCTGAAGGTGGAGATCCTTCCCTATCAGCTGGACGGCATCGCTTTCGCAGCAGGCGCTGGGCGCGCGATCCTGGCTGATGACATGGGACTCGGGAAGACCCTTCAGGGTATCGGTATGGCGGAGCTGCTGGCGCGCGAAGCGGACATCCGCAAAGTCCTGGTCGTTTGCCCCGCGTCCGTCAAAGCCCAATGGCGCAGCGAGGTTCTCCGCTTCTCAGGGCGCGATTGCCAGATCGTGTTAGGGAGCGCTGCGGGGCGGAGCGGTCAGTACGAGAACGAATGCTTTTTCACCATCTGCAACTACGAGCAGGTATTGCGTGACATTATCGCGATCGAGCGCGTGAGGTGGGATCTGATCGTTCTGGATGAGGGCCAGCGCATCAAGAACTGGGAAGCGAAGACGGCTCAGACCATCAAGAGCCTGCGTTCGCCGTTCGCGCTCGTGCTCTCCGGCACGCCGCTCGAGAATCGGCTCGACGATCTTTTCTCCGTCGTCGAGTTCATCGACGACCGGCGTCTCGGGCCTGCATTTCGATTCTTCAACCGTCACCGCGTCACCGACGAGAGCGGCAAGATCCTGGGTTACAAGGATCTCGATCTGCTGCGCGAAAGACTCAAGCCGGTACTGCTGCGCCGGACGCGCAGCGCGGTGATGAAGGATTTGCCCCCGCGCACGACGGAAATTGTGCGCATTGCGCCCACGGATGAGCAGGCGGGCATCGAACTCGCGCAGATGCAGATCGTGAGCGCCATCGTCCGCAAATCGTATATCTCGGAGATGGATCTGTTGCGTCTGCAGAAAGCATTGCTGCTCGCACGGATGAATGCGGACAGCACCTTTCTCGTGGACAAGCACGCTCCGGGCTTCTCGAGCAAGCTGGAGCGGCTGCAGGAGCTGTTGGAAGAGCTGGCCGCGGAGGACGAGCGCAAGATCGTG
Source organism: uncultured Acidobacteriota bacterium (assembly GCA_963795005.1). GTDB lineage: Bacteria > Acidobacteriota > Terriglobia > Acidiferrales > UBA7541 > Palsa-295. The sequence continues at coordinate 77,485 of CAWCGE010000015.1, forward strand.
CTCTTCTCCGAATGGACAACGATGCTCACTTTGATCGAGCGAGCAGATCAAGCGACTCAAGCTCGATTACGTAAGGCTGGACGGATCCGTCCCGCAGAAGAAGCGGCAGCAGCTGGTGCACCAGTTTCAGCGCGATCCGACCTGTCGCGTGTTCCTCACCACCAACGCGGGCTCGACGGGGCTCAACCTCCAGGCGGCGAATACCGTCATCAATGTCGATCTGCCGTGGAATCCGGCCGTTCTCGAGCAGCGCATCGCGCGGGCTCACCGGATGGGGCAGAAGAACCCGGTGCAGGTCTATTTGCTCGTGACGGAAGGGACGATTGAGGAGAAGCTGCTGGCGACGCTCTCGGCCAAACATGACCTGGCTCTCGCCGCGCTGGATATGGAATCCAATGTGCGGGAGGTCGCACTCGCATCCGGCATCGAAGAGCTGAAGCAGCGCCTCGAGGTGCTGCTCGGCGCGAGGGCACACGCCGCGGTAGACGAGACGGAAAAGCAGCGCCAGCAGCAAGAGGCAGAGCGGCTCGCTCGCCGCTCGCGTGTGGCAGAGGCTGGAGGCCAACTCGTCGCTGCCGCATTCGCATTCCTCGGCGAAATGATCCCGCAGCGTCAGCCTACGAACGGTGCAGAGCAAAAGGCAAGCGAGTTCAAAGCTCGTCTCGACGAGTGTCTGGAGCGCGACGAGCAGGGCCGCCCGCGACTTACTGTCACACTGCCAAACGAAGCCGCGCTCGAGAGTCTTGCTCGGTCACTTGCCGCCCTGTTCACCGTTACCGAGACGTGATCTTCGCATTGTCGCCAAACCCGTGACGATGGAAGCTTCGCTCGGATAGGCGATGTCCGCCAACGTCAAATGAGCGCAACGACATCCTCGGTGTTTCGCCACAAGGATGTTTGCACAAATCCCCATTGCGCAGCCGTTGAATCGCTGAATCAGCTCACCCGCCTCCCACGGAGGCCCGCAACTCGCGGAATGCGGCGACGGCACGCTTCTCGTTGAGATCGATCACATCCATGATGAAGTCGTCCGCGTGAATGACCCCGGTCGGCAAGCTCAAGGGCCGCCGCGAAGTCAGTTACGTTAAACGTGATAATCGCGGCCCGTGTGTTGCAATGGCGGTGACGACGACGTGGCGTTGTTTTGGTTCGTTGGAGCGAGCTCCCGGACTCACGCGATGAAAGCGTCGCCGAGTGAAACCTTTGGTTCCTCTTTGTAATCGGGGCCGTGGTATTCGGCACAATTTTCGCAGGCGCAATTGGTATCACACTGGGCAGCCGTAATATAGGCGCAGACCTTGCCACGGCAGCGCGGAGTTCCTTCTGACGCGACCCCGCTCGCGCAGGTACTTCGTATGGGCAGGTTGGGCAGTCGGCATCGTGGAGATCCTAACATTACTAGGGATTACCGCGCTGGTCGCGCTCGCTGCGTTATATTTCCAAGGTGGCCCAGTCTGGCATCAAATTCCAGTTGGCATCGGCACGGAGCTACTGGACCGTACATCCGCAGCACCAGATTTGGGACGATTGTTGTTCGCTGTTGTGAGAGTTCCTCTACTGATTGCCTATGTCGTTCTCACTACTATGGTGATGTATGGCCTGACCTATTTACTAACGGTGTTAACACGTTCGGGTCAACTGGTCTGAAACCAAGCGTTCTTATCTCCTATCCGCTGGATGCTAACGCTCTTAGTCCTCTGAGTTCATGGCCTTGCAATGGGAGGTTCGCTTTACTGGGAATCCGATTCTCGGGAAATTAGGTACAGGATCGGTCATTTGGTGATGGCCGGGTGAAAGCGGACCTGGTTTTCCGAAGCCTTATTCGCTGCATTCGCCGATTCGGCTTTGGCCGATCGAATGGTTATGACACGCTGGCCGAAAGCGAGCAATAGAACGGAAACGTCGAATGACGAAGCCACGCAGCAAGGCAGATCCAATCGAGCGGCAGATCGATTCCGCCTTCCGCCCTGGGACGTTGATTCGCGATGGTGAGTGCTTCTCGTTTGTGAGCGGGCTTGAAGAGGTCGCCGCCGTAGTCGATACGCTTGTTGCAACCGAGCCCGCTCGCGCCGTCGCGCTGTATGGGACTTTTCTTGCGGGCTGCCATGCCAAGGCCGATGAACTCGATGACTCCAGCGGCAGCTTCGGGCAATTCTACCGGGATCTCATCTGCAAGTGGATCAAGTCCCGCCCGGCCACTGGCGCCGACCCGTACCAGACCGCTTCCACCCTGCTCGTGTGGATGGAAGACGACCCATACGCCTTTTGCCATCAAATCGAGAAACATGCTGCAGCAGCTTTCGACAAGGCGGGATTGGCAGCGTTCGAGAAGCAGATCCGCGAACGCTTTGACGCTGCGTCGGCGGACCCATCGAGTTGGACGTACCGGCGGACGGCCGAGATCCTACGCGAGATTTATATCGCGCAAAAGGACATCCCGGCGTATATCGCGCTGGCCGAGCAGACGGAACTCAAGCCAGAAGACTGCCTGGTGATCGTCAAGTTGCTCGTTCCGTGGCAGCCGAATGAGGCTCTGGGTTGGATCGAGCGAGGGCTCGTCCTTGACCGGGAGAAGTAGTTTCGGTCCGCGGCGGCTTACGGTTTGGGCAAGCTCCACCGCGAGCTGCTGAGCAAACTCGGTCGAGCGGGTGAAGCGCTGGGGGCGGCCTGGGGCGATTTTCGGAAGCACCCCTCGAAATTCACCTATGACGATCTCATGAAGTTTGTGCCGACGACGGAGCGCACGGCGTGGCACGAGAAGGCTCTGAATGCAACGAGTGGAGCGGACCTGCACTCGCTGCTCGAACTATTCGCCGAAACGGACGAAATGGAGCGGTTGGCGAACCTATCGGGTGGCATCACCCGTGGCGGCGAAACCAGCTTCTTCTCAACCATCGCGCACGTTACCCGATATTTTTGCCCCGAGGCTGCGGACGGAGACAAGTACGGCACCTTATACGAAGTGACGCGCAAAAACTTCAAAGTCCTTCGCAAGCTCGGGTTCCAAGACAACGGCGATCACAAGTACATCCGTCACGATGTCTGGGCCAAGACGCATCCCGGCCAGTGCAACAAACGTGAGCTAATCCCCTGGCAGATTGAAACGGACCCGCTCGTGAGCCGGCTGAATGGGCTAGCGGGCGGCAAGCTCCGCGTCATGGAAAACATGGTTGCGTCCGTCCATCGGCTGGCAGACGACGAAATCGTTGAGCTGTTCAAGCAAGCAAACGAGAGGGCGATAGCCATGCGTGCGCAGGGTCTTTACTCCGGTACCTCACCCAAGTCGGTTCTATTCCAGGTCCGCAAATTCTTAAAGCGTCGCAGCGAACAAGAACTGCGGGATGCTGCAAAGGTGGAACTCGTTGAAACGTAGGGCCAGTCTGGTAGAAAACCCATACAGGTATGGCGTAAACCCAACATACAGGTATGGTGCAATCCAACATCCTCGGTAGGGTTTCCGCCCGTGGTGGATGTTGGGTATAGGTTTGATGGGAACTTAGACCAGGTTGGAAGAATAAATATGATACAGGCCAAAAACGCCAGCCAGCTGCTTCTGTTAACTACATACGAAAACCCGCGACCCTAACACCAGCGGACATAGCTGAACCAAGCATCGTTGCGGAAATGTCCCGCGCGCGAGCCAGGGAGCGGGACCAGTGCGAGTACGACCATGATTAAAGCGATTTCAAACAACATCGAGACAGGCAGCGACAGGCTCCAATCGAACCCGCCGACGGTAAGCGTCTACGACTTACTGAACGAGGGCACTATCGAGTGGGAGTCAACCCCGCGAACTCGCGCAGTTGTGATTTTGGTCCCGGCCTACCCGGAAAGTATGCGCACAGCGTTTCAACGCCAGAAGAAGCGAATCGCGCGGCTGGCCGACGAAGACCTCCGGAACGATATCGAAGCTACGAAGGCAGCGGTACGACTGATGCAAACGGAATTGGACCGTAGGGCTCCGTGCAAATACTCAATACCGACCTAACGATTGACATATCAACGAGTTCGGGAATGTTGTGCGTGACGGTGCACCCCCGCAAAAAAAATCGTCACCCATGTCGATTCTGCACCTGCTCATTCGACAAATCGGTAGAGCAGCAATTAAGCTCTGAACGTGAACGTCAGATCAACTCAACTCGAAAGGACAAACACAATGCGATTCATGGTCATCGTCAAAGTCACGGAAGACACCGAAAACGAAGGCGCACTCCCTGATCCCCAGCTCATGGCCGACTTGAACAAATTCAACGACGAGCTCTTAGAAGCCGGAGTCTTGATAGGCTACGACGGTCTTCACCCCTCCTCCAAAGGCGCCCGCGTCCACTTCTCCGGCAAGAACTGCACCGTCATTGACGGCCCTTTCGCCGAAAGCAAGGAACTCATCGCCAGCTTCTGGTTCTGGCAGGTCAAGTCTCTCGAAGAGGCCATCGAGTGGGTCAAGCGCTGTCCCAACGAAGGCGAGACCGACATAGAGATCCGCCAGGTCTTTGAGCCCGAAGACTTCGCATCCGCCTTCAGCGACGAAGAAATTCAGCAGGAAAAAAACTTCCGCGCTCGAATGGCAGCTAACGCAGCTAAGAAATAGTCCCATTTGCACTGACGTATGCAAACTGGTGCGAACGGTAGCCCACTAAATGTTCGAAAATGTAGGTGCGGTCGAAGTGTGAACGGCCCGAGTAACTGTTGGGAAATCCGCTTCCCACCAGCAATCGGCTCCGACAGCGGCAGACTAACTCCTCCAACCGGACCAAAACCTGCGCGCCAAAACCCAGAAGATTTTATCGAACGCTCGCAGTCTAGGTCTTGGATGCTTTCGTTTCAGGACGGCGAGTTGTTGTCGAAGAACGAGATTTTCCAGCAGAAGAGTGCGGCGAGCATGCAAACACCGGAAAATGGTTGTCACCAACAGCGAAAGTATGCGAAACATTGGGTTGTGATATCGCAAAGACTGTGTGGATTTCAATGAGCCATCCTATTGATTCTAAAAGCCGATGGAGTTTTGGCGAGGGGCAGCATCAAACGCGGCAAAGGTATCCCTCTTTCTTCACGCGCGATATATTCTAAACATTGGGAAATACCGTTTTCTTTATTTTCCGAATCGTACTCTCATCGCGTTTATAAAAGGTCCACTGCTTAATCCGCTTTCCTCGAATCAGGCCTGCCTGCGACAGGATTTTCAGGTGTTCACTAGCAGTTGGATGGCTGACGCGAAGTTTTTTGGCAATCAAACAGCCGCAGACTCCGTCCCGGACAAGGTCCCCGGCGATCTGCGGAGGAAAGTGCCCCCTAGGGTTCTGCAGCCAGAACAATATTCCGAGCCTGTGCTTATTGGCCAGCGCCCGAAACACGCGATCTGCTTTCATTTTCTCTCCGGGCCAATTTGGTATTTGACATTAAGCTAAATGCCTAAATAATGTGACACGGATGCTCACATTTGTAAAGCTGCAAACGTCGAAACGGAGATCCGCACGAAGTGACCAATCTGAGAACTTGATTCATTTGGGGGAATCATGGAAATATTGTTCAATGATGTCCGATACGCCTTGCGCATCATGCGGAAGAGTCCCGGCTTTACTCTCATAATCATTCTCACACTGGCATCGGGAATTGGGGCGAACACATCGATTTTCAGCATCGTAAACGCGGTGCTATTGCGTTCCTTGCCGTACTACGATCCCGATCGTTTGGTGAAAATCACTTTCAACAATCCTGGAATAGGTTTGCGTGACATCCCCTTCTCTGTCCCCGAGTGGGAGGATCTGAAGTCAAGAGCCGGTGTCTTCGAGGAAGTAAGCATTGTCTGGCCCACCAGCACCAACTTGACCGGCAGCAAACATCCGGAGCGTCTTGAAGCGCTCGGCGTGAGCCCCAACTATTTTTCCATGCTTGGCGCATCACCCCAAATCGGGCGCCTATTTGGCCCCCAAGACTTTGCGCTGGGTTTTGCAGAAGCAACTGTGATTAGCGATGGCTTGTGGCGCCGCTCCTACGGCGGCGACCCGAATATTCTCGGAAAAAATCTACGGCTGGACAATGATCTATACATGATTGTGGGAGTCCTTCCAGCCGGATTTCGCCACCCCGGAAAGACGATCGCCAACGACGTCGAAGTATGGGTAACAACTGGGTTTAGCGCAGACCCATTTCCAAAACCCGCGCGCAACGTGAGGCTGCTGCCTGGGGCTTTAGGACGCCTGAAACCGAGTATCAGTATTGCGCAGGCTCAAGCGAGACTGACGGCAATGGCCAGCGAACTCCGAACTGACTTCCCGAATGATTATCCTCCTGAGGCCAAATGGTCCATCGAGATCCAACCTTTGCAGGACGCACTCGTAGGCAATGTGCGTCCCCAACTGCTGGTATTGATGGCCGCAGTAGTCCTGGTTGTACTGATCGCGTCCGTGAATATCGCAAACCTTCTACTGGCTCGCGCTTCAGGAAGACAGAGAGAAATGGCACTTCGGATGGCGCTTGGGGCTGGCCGTACCCGCATGGTGCGCCAGATGCTGACGGAGTCGCTGGTGCTTTCCTTGATTGCGGGTGTAGCAGGCGTGCTCGCAGCGAAATTGACATTGAGTTTCATCATTCGCTTTGTTCCCGGTTCGGTTCCCCGGCTTGCCGAAGTGGGTGTCGACCGGACGGTGCTGCTTTTTGCCCTTCTGATTTCCATCTTCACTGGAATCATATTTGGGCTCGCTCCAGCTTTCCAGGCAGTGAGAGCCGATATGACTGCCGCAATTCGGGAAGGTGCTCAAGGCTCCGGTTACAGCGCTAAGACATTCCGGTTGCGGAGTCTGCTGATTGTGTCTGAATTGGCGCTTGCTGTTGTGTTGATGGTTGGAGCCGGCTTGCTCCTGCGGACTTTCTGGGGATTGCTTCAGGAGAATCCGGGTTTTAATCCTTCGAGGGTAGTTACTGCAAGCTTCTGGCTACCGGTACCGAACGATCCCAAGATGGATGTGTATCTAGACTTCTCAAAAAGGACATCTTTTTTCAGAGACGTCATCCGGCGTGTGGCCACGATTCCAGGAATCGATCGGGTCGCCATGACCTCGGATTTGCCAGGCGCACGTCCAACAACAACCACCGCATTGGTGATTGAGGACCGTGCGGCCGATTCATCGCAAGGGTTAACAGCGGAAGTAATTCGAGTGAGCCCCGATTATTTCATGCTGATGCAATCCCCATTGATTCGTGGGCGTCTTTTCCTTGAAAGCGATGAAAGAGGAAAGCAGGAAGTAGCCATCATTGACGAGACTACGGCGCGACGCTATTGGTCGGGTATTGATCCAGTCGGCAGGCGCCTGCGGTTGGGGGGAAATCCCAGCCTTCCTTGGGTCACCGTGGTCGGCATCGTCAACGATATGAAGCAAGACGGACTTGACACAGATGGTGTCCCCCACATTTTCAGACCAATCTATCAGCAAGCGGGGCGGTCCATGAGCGTGGTGGCAAGGACGCCACTGCCCGCATCACTCCTCGAATCGCAGATTCGGAGTGAGATACAGGCAGTCGATCCTGGTCTGCCAGTATTCAATGTCCGGTCAATGACCGATGTGATGGATGTTTCTATTGCTCCGCGCCGGTTCTCGGCGGAATTGGTTGGAGTGTTCGCGGCCGTCGCGATGCTTTTGTCCTCCATTGGTATCTATGGATTGCTGGCTTACATGGTTGGGCAGAGGTCTCGTGAGATTGGAATCCGAGTCGCCTTGGGAGCCCAGCGGCCTGATATTCTCAAACTCATTCTCGGCAAAGGACTGTTGCTCGCGGGCGCTGGAATTTCAATCGGATTGGTGCTTGCTGCGGCCGCCGCGCCGATGATTGCAACTTTACTGTACGGTGTTCACGCGATTGATGTAACGGTGTTCGCGACAGTTCCACTGGTTTTGATGATCGTCGCATCTCTGGCCACCTACATTCCCGCTCGCCGCGCGACGATGGTAGATCCAATCACTGCCTTACATGAAAGCTAGAAGTGCGAGGCTAGAAACGTAACCGACTGCCAAGGAGAAGAAAGTGTCCGTTTACGAAAGGCTAGAGGCTCTCAACATCGCACTTCCAAAACTCACGCCGCCGGTAGCAGCGTTCGTACCCTTCCGGCGTAGCGGCAATTTGATTTTCTTGGCTGGTCACATTGCCAAACTCGACGGCCAGACATGGGTCGGTCAGTTAGGTGCGAATCTAACGACCGACGATCGTGCATGGCTTGATTTTGCGGGTCTAAAAACTCTGAAGTATGTGGAGAACGAGTCTTTTTGCGTTTTCTTGTTTGCGCCAACCTCGAGTGGAGCCTATTCCCGGATGTTTGCGCAGGAATACGTCGTTCCCGAGGATCCGGCGACCGGAAGCTCAACCGGACCTTTGGCAGTTTTCATGATGCGCCACCACCTTATCTCGAAAGCTGGGGCACGCGCTTCGTGAACGAACAAGGAACAAAAATGGGCCGTCGCGGCTTACTCCATGTCGAGATTCACGGAAACGAAGATACAGATGGAATCTACGTCGGCGGTCATGTCACGCCGCTTGTGGAGGCTGTCATGACGTCGGCTCCCATAACGAGTCAAGCGGGAACTGAAAATGCAGGGGTCAAGACTGCGCCGAAAAGGCACTTTGAGGCAACCCGTCAGAAACCTTCCGCAAAATACCACAAGTTGGTGAAAGCAAGTGGGAACTGAGAGGAGAACTCTTGCGACAGATTATCTCTACCAGAAAAGGTCCCAATGCCATCGGTCCTTACTCACAAGCTGTTCGAGGGGGGCAATTCATATTCGTTAGCGGACAAATTTCTCTCGACCCCGCCACGCAGAAGATCATTGACGGCGACATCCGTCAACAGACTGAGCGAGTCCTGCAAAATATTGCGGGGATCCTGGAGGCGGCGGGCTCCAGGATGAGCAAAGTCGTGCGTTGCGTAGTGTGCCTGAAAAACATGAGTGACTTTGAAGCGATGAATGAGGTGTACGGGAGGATCTTCGATCCTCCTCCCCCGGCGCGGACGGCGGTCGAGGTGGCGCGCCTGCCGAAGGACAGCCTCGTGTGCATCGAGGCTATAGCCCTTGAGTCGAACGGAACAGAATAGCAGGAAGGTGACGCGCCATCGATGAAGACCCTTGGGATCGTGGCGGGAATTGGACCTGATTCAACCGTTGACTACGATGTTTCGCTCGTCAAGATATGGCGTGAACGGACGAAGGATGGAAGCTAGATTTGCCCAGATCGTAAAGCTGATACCGAGAAGGAGACCTCATGGCCACAATTCAAACTGCAGCCGACTGGCAGAAGCAGTGGTTCGAGATTGCAGACGCAACCTATTTGAACACTGCAGCCCATGCGGCCATGCCCCGTGTGGCCCTGCATGCGGTGCAAACCTCAATTGAAGCCAACAAGTCTCCGCATCACACGGACGACGTCGTTTTCTTCGAAGCTCCAAGCCGAATTCGGGCATCCCTCTCGAAAATGATTGGGGCGAAATCGGAAGAAATCGCGCTCACGACCGGGGCAAGCACCGGCGTAGCGGCCGTGGCCCATTTCCTGAGGTGGAAGCCGGGCGATGAGGTTATTACTGCCAAGGGAGAATTTCCACTGCAATATGCCACCTGGAAACCCATGGAAGAACGCCAGGGCGTGAAATTCAAAATCGTAGCGCCGCGAGACCGCTTCATCACGGCAGATGATCTAATCCACGCGCTGACGCCTAGAACGCGCGTCGTTTCCGTGAGTCATGTGCGCTTTGACGACGGGTCGCTGTTGAATGCGTCCCGCGTGGCTGCGGCATGCCACGCTCAGGGCTCGTTATTTGTGCTCGATGTAAGCCAGTCTTGTGGGGCGGTGCCGATGGATGTCAACGAGCTTGGCGCCGATTTTTTAGTGTGTGCTGGATACAAATGGCTTCTTAGTCCCTATGGCACGGGATTCTTTTGGGCGAAGAGCGAACACCTGGACAGGGTGCGTCCGGGTCCGTTTTATTGGACGGCCCAGGGCGCTGAAGATGATTTTTTTTCGTTGAATTTTGTCGATCCCGCACCATCCCGCAGCGCCAAGCGCTGGGATGCGGCGGAAGCCGCCACTTATTTCAATTTCAACCTGACGGCTATGGATGCCTCGGTAGATTTTGTGCTGCGGGCCGGGCCCGAATTGGTACTCGAACACAACCGAAAATTGATTGATCTCTTGTTCCAACGCCTACCGAAAGGCTGCGTCCCGGCGAGTCCGCTGGGCTCCGCAGAGCGCGGGCCTTACGGCTGTTTCACCGCGCGGACCCCGGAAAAGACCTCCGAGCTTTATCAGAAGTTGCAGAAGGAACATGTTGTCGTGGCGATGCGAGAGGGTAAGATCCGCGTCTCACCCCATTTGTTCAATTCAGAGCGGGACATCGACCGCCTGATCAACGTGTTGCATGATGATGACGCGGAATTTTGTTCACGGGTGAAGGATGACCCCCTGAGGTGATCGCGAATCGCACCAACAAGACTCAAGATGTCGCGCAACTTAGGGGACGATCCCCGGGAGCGAACTAAATGACGTCGGTCTATGAACGATTGAAGAATCTGCAGATTACTTTGCCTGACGTTCCACCCCCTGTGGTGGATGGCTACGTTGCTGCTTTCGTTCCGTTTGTCCGGACCGGAAACCTGATTCATTTGTCGGGGCGACTCGCAAAGAAGAATGGAAAGCTTTGGTGCGGCAAGCTAGGCGAGGAGATTACCACCGCTGAGGGGAAACAAGCGGCACGCAGCGTCGCCATCGAATTACTTGCCACTCTTCAGGCCGCCATCGGCGATCTGAATGACGTTCGACGGATTGTGAAACTTTTGGTCTTCGTCAACAGTGGGCCGCATTTTACGGAGGCCCACATGGTCGCCAATGGCGCTTCTGAATTGTTCATCGAAGTCTTTGAAGAGCGAGGAGCCCATGCGCGCAGCGCCTTGGGCGTGTCGCAGATTCCGTTTGGTTGCTGCGTTGAGGTCGAGATGGTTGTGGAGACATTTGTATCGGAAAGTGAATGCGAACTGTGAAATGCACACGAAGAAGAAACAGAGTGGTTATGAGTCTAAGAGCTTCGCTATTCCAGGTGGGACCATGATGGGAGCATAATTTGCCACGCCCGCTATCCAGCAAAGTCCCGGCGTGGTTCGAGCGGAAGTTCGACTTCACATTTCCGGCGGAGCAGTACCCCAACGTTTGTGTCCGCCTGTGGGGCACGCCCGCACGCCTGGAAGAGATACTGCGCAAAGTGACGACCGATGCGGATGTGTTGGTCGGCAAACCGCAGGAGAAGTGGTCAGCCCAAGAGCACGCAGGCCACTTGCTCGATCTCGAACCTCTATGGATGGCGCGTGTGGATGACTTCCTTACTGACCGAGACACACTCGCCGTCGCAGACCTGGGTAATCGCAAGACCCATGAAGCCAACCATAATGCCCAAGAATTGGCCGAGATTCTGGCTGGATTCCGCACAGCACGGCTTCGCTTAGTGGAGCATCTGGGGACATTTGAACCTGACGTTTTTGCGCGAACGAGCCTGCATCCGCGTCTCAAGCAGCCCATGCGGCTCGTGGATCATTTGTATTTTGTTGCGGAGCACGATGACCATCACCTGGCAAAGATATGGGAGTTGATCGATACGCATTTCCCAAAAGGATAGGAGTTGTGCGTCGCCATAATTCAAAACGGTTCTGAATTCACATTCCGATTTACCTTTCTTCGATCTTGATTCGACCAGATTGTGAGGCGCGTGCAAGCGTCAGCCCGATCCGCGCACGCCAGAGCGGGAGCTCCGCTGCGGGAAATCCGACTGAAGATGAATGTATTAGGCTGCGCGTTCGTAGCGGTGATGCAGACCACCGAGCCGAGGAAACGTGATGACGCGGCCTCGGCCCAGCGAGCACCGACGATTTCCGGGAGTTTGCTTACCTAGCCCGAGATGCGTTCGGTCTTGGTGATAGTAGTGAACGTACTCACTAAGCAGGCGCTTTAGATGGGCTTCGTTCAAGGGGATCACATGGTCAAGCACGTCGCGGCGACAGCTCTCGACCCATCGCTCGGCCACTCCGTTCTGCCAGGGACTCTCAATCGAGGTGCGAACAGGTTTTATTCGCAGCGCTCGGACTGCCGCTGCAACTTCGCAACTAAATTTCGAATCGCGGTCGAAGATCAAAAATCTTGGTCCAGCGTCGAAAGGAAATGCCTCGCGCAGTTGTTGAATGACCCATGAACTCGTGGGATGGCGCGTCACATTGAAGTGCAGAATTCGCCGGCGATCATGGCTGATCACGAAAACGCCGTAGTGTTGAGCTTGTACGAAGCTCAAATGAGTGCATTGGCGATTTTGAGTCAACCGAGGAAGCGTTCTGTTGTCCAGATTTCAGAGTCACGACCTGGGCACTTTGCATCGATCCGCCGTTTGCCAAATTGATTCGGGGTAGCTGGTTTGCTAACGTCGTCGTCATGTCCGAGCGTTCCACCGAGCCGATACGCGAATTACTCGGCTCCCTTTATCGCGTGGATTCGGGACGAATCCTGGCAACTCTGATCCGCTTGCTCGGTGATTTTGATCTTGCCGAGGAGGCGATGCACGAAGCCTTTGCGGCTGCGCTGAGCCTGTGGCCGGGGAGTGGAGTACCCGGCAACCCGCGACCATGGTTAATTTCGACGGCCCGATTCAAAGCCATTGATACTCTGCGTCGCCGGGCAAGATTTGATGCGTCTCAAGACGAGCTCGTGCGATATCTCGAAGCGCAATGGAGTTCGGCGGAAAGGTCCAATGAAGAGGACAGCCTTGAGGATGATCGGCTGCGCCTGATTTTTACCTGCTGTCATCCATCTCTCGCGCCGGAAGCGCACGTTGCGCTCACCTTGCGTGAGGTGTGCGGGCTGACCACCGAGGAGATAGCAAAGGCCTTCCTCATCACTCCGCGTACGCTGGCGCAGCGCATTGTGCGCGCCAAGGCAAAGATTCGAGACACGCCGATTCGGTACGAAGTGCCGACGCCGCAGGAATTGCCGGAGCGACTGGGCGCGGTGCTTCAGGTCATCTATCTCGTCTTTAATGAGGGCTACTCTGCTGCGGCGGGAGCGGAAGTAACGCGGGCCGAGCTAACCGGCGAGGCGATTCGACTGGGCCGGTTGCTGGCCGAACTCCGGCCGGAGCCGGAGGTCATTGGGCTGCTTTCCCTGATGTTGCTACAGGAATCCCGTCACGCCGCGAGAACATCGCCGAGCGGAGAGCTGATTTTGCTGGAGAACCAGGATCGCTCGCTCTGGAACCGGGAGCAAATCGCGGAGGGAGTGGCATTGCTGGAGAAAGCCCTGAAGTCCCGCCGCTTCGGTTCCTACACACTGCAGGCGGCGATTGCGGCCGTTCATGCGGAGGCGGGATCGGTTGCGGCGACCGACTGGCGGCAGATTGTTGCGCTTTACGACCGATTGTTGCGAATTCAGCCTTCGCCAGTTGTTCAGCTAAATCGTGCCGTGGCAATTGCAATGCGCGATGGTCCAGAGGCCGGTCTGGCGCATATCGACGCGGTGTTGGAACATGGCGAATTGGCGAATTATTACCTGGCGCATTCAGCCCGCGCAGATATGTATCGCAGGCTCGGCAGGACAGCTGAGGCTCGGTCCTCTTATGAGAAAGCTCTGGCGCTGACCCAACAGGAACCAGAGCGGCAATTCCTGCAAGAGCGGATTCGGCAGTTGAAATAACAGAAGACTCGTCAGAAGCCGGTGCGGATATTGAGATGACCAGCCGCAAAGCATAGTTCTAAAGCGCGGAAGAAGAAAAATTTCTCGGACGATTTGTCGAATTCCGGTCCGGCCGTTCGTCTGTGTAGTGAAGGCAGGGCAACCGCCCGGCCCGAAAACCGTTACAGGAAAATGAGAAATCATGACGCAGTATTTGGTTACTATTCACCACCCCGACGACTACGGGCGGCTTTCAGCACCCAAAAACCGCCTATGTGCTCCTTGGTCTCCAGGTACGGCCCGTCGGTGATGAGAGCCTTACCATCGGGCTGCGCCCGCAGCGACCTCGCGCTGCTGGCCGCGGAGAGGCCGCCAACGAAAATCCTGACACCGGCAGCCACCATCTCTTCATTGAGCGCGTCGATTTCGCGGGACATCGCTTCTGGTGGGGGCGCTGGCCTGGTTGGTGACGAAATCACCAACCGGGGACACCTGCAAATTAAACAAAATCAGATAGGGCTCGAAGGAACTCAGTCACAAGAGTCGTTGAAGGTGGGCCACCCGCCCGATAGACCGCATGAAATATTGGGCTAGCGGCCGCCCCCCCTTTGTTTATGGAACGGTGAAATCGATGTCGTCACGCCGTTCCTTCGCTTTGGTCCAGTCGCTCTCGTTCGGAAGGTCCCGGATGTGTCCCGCCGGTTTTGTCTTATCGCAATCCCTCTACCAAGTACAGTTGGCTCAGTTCGTTGCCGCAGGTATAGGCATAGTATTTGCCGTCGGGAGTGAACACGGCTTAGTACAAGGCAACCCCCGCGGGGTCGGATGGCCCGATTTTCTTGAACAACTCGCGGCGGCCACTAGCCAGGTCCACGCGCATCACATCCGCCGAATAGCTACTGAGCACCCCAACCAGCGCCGAGCGCCCGTCAGGCGACACAGAAAAGATTGTCTCGTCAGGATGAATGCCGGGAACCGGCCGGGGCGCTCCCTGACCGTCCACGGGATATAGCGCTACCGAATCCGAGAAGCCAAACACGAACTTTCCGTCGGCGGTGGGAACGAATCCGCTCACTCCCTCGGGAGAAATCGGACGTGCGGTGCCCGAATCGATGGCTTGCACATAGATGCGGGATTTGTGGCCCGGTTCAGTGCCGGTAAATACAACGTTTTTGCCATCCGGGAGAAAGCGGGCGTAACTCCGGTCGATGGAATCATGGGTGATCTGCTTCGTCTCCCCGGGGCCAAGAGGAATCAGAAAAAGCTGACGCGGAGTGCGCAAGATGAGAGACGACAGCACCCATTTCATGTCGGGTGAGAAATCGTAACCCCGGCCATCGCCAAGGCGTTCGGGCACCGCGCCGTCGCTTGCGCGCACATAAACGTCGTAATCAGGCCCGCTATCGCCCCCCTCACTCTCCAGCAGCATTTGCTTTCCGTCGGGTGAGATAGCAAAGACAGCACTCCAATTCTGAATCGTGACATCGTGTTCCTGGTCCTGACCGCGTCCCCGGGCGTAGGTGAGGAATCGAGCGACATTTTGCCCAAGAAGAACGCGCCCATGGCGGGCAATATCGTGGAGGGTTCGGATGCCCGGAATCCGGTCGACCACGCGGGTATGTCCCGAAAGATCGGCGGCCCGGAGCTGAAACTCGATGCCCACCACCGCACTGGTGAACCAGACTTCCTTGCCAGAGGGGGCCCAATTAATGCCTTCAATGGCCGTCTGCCGTGGGGACAGAGTGCGCTTGCGGCCGGAAGAGTCTACCATCACCACATTGCCCGCGTCGTCTTCGAAGGTGGGATGCTCGGCGAATGTCACCCAATCTCCCTTGGGCGAGACGCGCACGTTGCTTACATAGCCTGTGGTGGGCTCATATAGAACGTGGCCAATTGGGTACTCAATGCGAAAGTGTCCCTCCACGTAGTGGGCGACTGCGATCTGGTTGTCTGGCCCCCAATCGGCGTCCTGGACGTCGTTGAGAACGGGACGAGGGGCTGCACCGCTTAGCGGCGCTCGTGCCAGCACACCTACTCTGACATTGGCATACAGATTTCGCCGCTGCTGGATCAGGAGCATCTCTCCCGTAGAGGAGATTGATTCGATATCCGCATCTTTCAGACCGAGGCTTACAGGGGCGTGACTGTCGGGCGCGAGCGAGAAAAGTTCGCTGTTAATCCCGATGCGCGCCGAGCTGTAGATGATAGTTCGCTGGTCGGGAGCGAAGCGGGCAGAAGAGATGTATTCGCGCGCGATCGTGAGCTGACGGTAGCTCGGCGGCTCGGGAGGAGGGGTGTTCACGCGAACGACAAGCAGTGCCACGGCCACAATGAGGACGGCGATGACTCCCAGCAGCGAGGGAACGAGCCAGGATTTTCGCGATGCTGGTGCAGCGATCGCCGGTGCAGACGTCGCACCCGCCGCGCCGGCCGCGGATGAAACGGAAGACAAGGCCTCCAGGGCAAAGGCAATGTCGCGCGCGGACCAAATGGCCTTGCTAGTGGCAGGGTTCCTCTCGTCCGTCGTGAAATCGTCTGCGCTCTTGCAAAGGTCCTGATTAGTTCCATAAAGGGAGTCAAGAAAAAAATACTTCTCCTGTGGCCGGAGTTTTCTCGCCTTTCAGCCCGTCCCATTGTTGCGTTTGAGCAACTACAAGATTGCGCAGAAGCAACGACGGAATCAATCCAACATGAAATGCTGATGTTGCAGCGCTGGAATCAGCCCTTGGCTCCATCAACGCGGCCTTGAACGATATCCGCTAGGACGCGGTAGTTAGCAATCGCTTCACCGCTTCAGGAGTCTGAAAATGAATGAAATGAGTGAAAGTAATGAAAGTAGCTGGCGCGACTTGTACAGAGCCGCAGTCCTTGAATCTAACTCCTCCCTATTTCAGGTTCGCGTGAACGAAGCTTTGGCCGCGATTAACGCGCGTGCCTCAGACGGCCACTGGGTCCCGCGCGACGAGCGAATAGACATGGACGAGGCACGCTCTACGTTGCGCGGATTGAAATCACGGGGGTGGCAGTCGAAGGTGCGCGGTTCACGTTGAATCGGACTGTATCGCCCAGGAACCCTTGCAGGGTCACGCGAAGTCTTCCTCATTAGGAGTCAGGAAATGTTTGAAATGACCTGGCGCGACTTGTACAGAGCCGCCATTCTGGAACTTAATCCCTCTCTACTCAAGGCTCGCCTGAAAGCGGCCGAAGATGCGATTGTCGCACGCGCGTCAGATGCGCGAGCTCCTCGCGAGGAGCGTAAGGAGATGGATGATGCCCTCTCTACATTGCAGCGACTAAAGAAAATCGATTCGTAGATTTGTTCGCAAATGGGTCGAGAGCGAACGAGAGGTACGCTGAGCGGGTGCGCTCTTGGTCTCCTCCACCACCTCATTGGCTCCAAGCCGTTCCCGTGCAATCAGTTGCCAAATCTTCAATATTTCTCCGGCGTCCTGGAAAGCAAAAATGGCATCGTAAATCTCAGCCGTGAACGAGAACACCGGGCTCTCCTAAGCCTCGCCCCCTTCCTCGCCCGGCTCGAGGATGCAGATGTGCCAGGTCTCATCCTCGGCATGGACGGCGCAGAGCCACCGCCCGCAGATACCGCAGTGGAATGTTGCGGCAGAATCGCAGGGCTCATCCATGGGCGAAACGGCCTGACAAGACCACTCGAGGTCGCGGGCTTCTGTTTGATTCACTTGTTCCAACATATTCCCTCCTCGTGCGGGCAGTATACACCTGGCACTCGCCGTGGGGTGCCAGGGAGGTTGCACTAGCTCCTCCGTAGTAGCTTTGCCATAGATTTTGAAGTGGCAGTTCACTTGATTTCCGGTAACCAGGCAACTCAAACCCTGCTAGAACTAACCTCCGGTGAGGCTGGGAATCCTCAGGATTATCCAGCAAGGTTACGGTTCACAGAACAACGTTGATGATGTGTTTTTCACCGATGCGGACGAAGCCGCCATACTCGTCAAGGTGTAATCGGAATACGAAACCAAATTCTGCGGAGGTCGCTCAGCCACACATCAACAAAGCGCTGACATCCGTCCGTTGTGCCTCATTTAATCTTTTAGTTGGGGCTAGCGAGCGTGAGCAGCTTTTTGCGCTTGGAATGCTTTGCACTGGCACCAAACGCGGTCGTTTTTTTTCGGGTCTGGATTGGACCGCGTGCCCGTGCAGCCGTAAGTTCTATGCAGCGACTGCGGATGTCCGCAAACGCACATTTCATTGCGCTCCATGTGACCCTCGCGTCGAGTGTAGGCGCGTAGGAGCACTGGGCAATCGGGTATTCCCCCTAGACATTGGCTTTCATTTTCACTGCGCTTTACACGAGCCTTGCGGTGGTACGCAACGGGTAGTTCCACAGCGTCTCTATTCTAGTGAATCTAGTGGGCTGGAACTCGCCGCCTAAGATAGTCCACACGATACGCTCTGTGCCATTCGTCCGGCGAGTAGGTAGGATCGCTGCGACCCCGGCGGCCCATTTCAATGCCGATGCGGAAAGCCATGGGGTGCTCCACCACGTCGTACAAACACTCTTACCAGACACTGGTCACAAAACACTTGAAACGGCCAAACAGGGGATGCTGAAAGATTCGGCCACAACGAGCCACTGAATCCAATTTCTCCGGCCCGGACCCGACCAGCAGGGTGTGGAAAAAGGCGGGTCTGCATAGAATTGAGCTTCATAGTTCGGGACCAGGAGGTCGATGGTTCAAATCCATTCGCCCCGACCATTTTTCTTCAAACCAATCAAACAGTGAGCGTTCGCAGCAATGATTCCTGCCGACGTTGTTCGCACAACTCGTCCTCAATCGCAACGACGCAGCGAAGGCCATCGAGATTCTTCAGACTGCCACCACTTACGAGTTGGGCGGCGTCGGCGTCGGTGATTTCTATGCTATTTTTGTGCGCGGTGAAGCCTATTTAGCCGTTCATTGAGGGGCCGAAGCAGCGGCTGAATTCCAGGAAATCCTGGACCACCGCGGAGTTGTAGGGAACGGACCTATCGGCGCGGTTGCTCGTCTTCAAATTGGTAGAGCCTACGCCATGCAAGGCGACACCGCCAAAGCCAAGGGTGCCTATCAGGATTTTCTCACGCTCTGGAAAGACGCCGACCCGATATTCCCGTCCTGAAAGAAGCCAAGGCCGCGTACGCGAAGCTGAAGTGATTTCGGTGCGCAGAATTGTGCCCGAACAGAAGCCGGCCATCGCAAAACCAGACCGCTCGTGAGATGATGGTGAGCTTTCCGTTCAGGTATCGGCGGAAGCGGACTCACAATCTTGTCAGCGAACCGGAGGAGAGCATCTTGGATACTGGAAGAATCGTAGCGGAACTTAAACGGGAAAGATACCGACTCAGTCAAGCGATAGCAGCACTAGACGGCCAGTCACCAAAAGCCGCTGCAAGCACCAGTGCGGTTTCCAATCGAGCCACTCGCAGCAAAGAGAAGGGTGACCGTCTCACCCCGGCGGGAAGAAAGCGGTTGTCGGACATGATGAAGAAGCGGTGGGCGGAGAAAAGGAAGAAAGGTTCCAAGGGACGTAAATAAGACCCGACGGTTGCTTGGAAGAATTCGCCGGAGCGAATCCCTAAAGGCAACGAAATATGCAAAACATGCCAGAAGAGGAATTAGTGGAAAAGAGGTGGCTCTTGCAGCGGAGGTCGAGGGCTAATCGTCCGACTTCGTAAATTCCTGCCGTGACAAGGCTGACGTGGTGATTATTCAGCAGGGCGCTTTTGCCGCAGACTACCAAGACCACGAGTATACGCTTCTGGGAAAGGCGATAAAGTTCGCGGGACTGCACGAAAAGGAAGTCCGCATCATCGGGAAAAACAGGGAAACGCTCAAAGGAAGCGAGTAAACCCGAATTGCTGCAATGAAAGAATGCGGTCAAGTCCGATGGAAGTTTAAGCGGAGTCAACTAGCGTGATAGGCTCGGCTATGCTGCTTTCTTGAACATCGGTTCGGGACCAGGAGGTCGATGGTTCAAATCCCTTCGCCCCGAACATTTCACCGATGTTTTAAATCGTCTACCTCCGCAATTTTTCGTAACTCTCCGGGTTGCCCTCTTAATACCGATGGTGACCTAACTAACCCGCGGCTTGGGCGCGATCGGTTTCCAACTGCCCGAGTTTTTCGACGATGCGGTGACTGATCTTATCTCCTCGGAGGCAGCCCACAGGCCGAAGATCGTTCTTGCCTTGAACAACCGCCAACCAAGAGATGCCATGATCGAGCATGGTAGCGGATGCCACGAGAGTGGAATCGTCTAGGGCCACATAGACGGGGTCCCCGTACAAAAGGTCACCTAATTTGCGCTTGGTGTCCTCTCCGCGCATACCATTCGAAGCGACGGCGATGCGAGCGATAATGTGATACAGGTCTTCGCGATCTAGAGTCGCCCACAACTGCTGCTTTTCGTCGAGGACCAATAGCTGTCCGGTCGCACTTTCAGCGAGAGCTGCGACACCGTCTGCAAACGTGGTTTCCTTACTGAGAAGCTTCGCAGGAGGTGGGTCCATGAGAGACGCGATTGTCTCATCCGCTAGAAGCGGCTTGGCCAGTGGCAAATAACGCCAAAAATCTCCCGTGTGCCGTGTGACTGCCTTGACCAGCAGATCGCGAAGGGGCGCGAATGAGCCCGCCATTTGCGAGAACAGCGCGCTGCCGACTTGCGCGAGACGCACAACCGTGCGAGCACGAATGCTGGTTTCGTGAGGGCGGTTGGCCAAGAGGGCCTCCTCGCCGAAAAAGTCTCCCTTGCCAAGGAGGGCAATAACCTTCGCCTCCGGGCTTTCTTCCCTGGTCTGCAGGACCTCTACTTCGCCTTCTTCGATGATGCTGAAAACCTGCGCCAATTCCCCTCGGCGGTGAATGAAATCGCCCGGCCGATAATACGCATGGGTGACTTGCTGGGCCGTGTCAGTATTTAGGAAGCTAAGATCGCGCGGAAAAAGCACATCCCACGCCCAGTCGAGAGCGACCTTAATTCTGCGCGACCACGTCGGCAGCTTGAACAGGTAAACAGCGCGCCATACAAGCCACGCGGGGAAACCCGCGATGCGCATACCCAGCATTTCGGCCACAGCTTCGTAACCTCCAATGGAACAGAGCTGCCCGAGCGCTTTGAAGCGGAACGGTTGGGTGGGCTCGCTCCGCAAAATTCGGACGAGGTTGAGCGCTGCTTGACGGCCCTGGCGTTCGGCGAACTGCGCCGTTGGGGGCGATGGCTTGCTCTCGAATGCGTTGACGATGAGCGCACAATCCCCGATGGCCCATGCATTCGTTTGTCCTTCGATTCGCATATCCGGCGCGGTGCGAATTCGTCCTCGCTCTTTGGCCACATTGAGGCGTTCAACAATCGGAGAGATCGTGGTTCCAATCGTGCAAACCACGGTTGCTCCCGCCAGCATTCGGCCATCCTGGAGCTGGATCCCTTCATGCGTTGCCGCCACCGCGCGGGTATTCAGCAGCATGGTGATGCCGGCCTTCTGCATCCTTTTTTGCGCGAATGCGCGCAGCTTCGGCGCTACCTCTGGCAAGATCTGGTCCTGGGAGTGTACCAGTGTGACCGTCACGTCTTCTTTACGAAAATTCCGGTAGAAACGCGTGCTACTGCGCACCAGTTCGTTGATTTCTCCGGCGACCTCTGCACCGCTGAAGCCGCCTCCCACGATTATGATGCTCAGGTACCATCGCCGGCGGTCAAGGTCACTGGTAGCCTCGGCATTTTCCATCTGACGAACTACGTGCTGGCGAAGTTCAAGGGCGTCGCGCATCACCTTGAACGGAAAAGCGTGCTCGGTCATTCCCGGAATGATTCCCAGATTGCTTTCCGCGCCGCAGGCGATTACGACGTGGTCGTAGTGCAGGCGCGTCAGCGCGCCGCTGGCAGAATCGAATTCGATCTCCGATGTGGGAAGGTCAATCCTCTGAACCCGCTCGGTGCGACACTCGACTCCGGGAAGCATTTGTCGCAGAGGAGCAACAGCTGCGTCGGCGTTAATCGAAGCTCCAGCGACATCCGCCAAGAGGGGATGAAATACCATGTGGTTTTCGCGATTAAACAACAGAACTTCGCACTCGGAACCGCCCAGCTTCTTGCGGAGAGTTTTTGCGAACTTTACTGCTGCAAATCCTCCACCGACGACGACGACTCTCAGTGGTTTCATGGTCTTTGCTCCTGGAGTCATAGAGTGCCTCGTATTGGCCGTCGCCTGAGGTATAGCATGACTGCTCGCGTGAAGAGTTGCAATAAAAGCTGTTGTGAAATCACCCGCGGAGATTATCGCAGCTCGTGACGAGGTGCCGGTAGGGACGATTCCGGGCGGTGGGTTTCACGCGCGGGCCCTTGACGTCCGCCTCTGGCGTCCAACCCCTAGTTGCGACCAATCTTCCCTGACGGGCATCTCTACCAGTCGCGGGCTCGGGATGCGTGTCAATCCCGCGGCAGCTGTCAACATGTTGACGCTCAGCTCTGAACGCACCACGGGCATGCGGCCTAAGTCGCGCTTTTGCGGCGATGTCGCCCTCATGGCTTTGGCCTTGAAGCTGCTTTCCACGACGCCCGGGGGACTTTTCCCGCTTAACTGTTTGCGGCGTAAACGTTTCGTGCTACAAGTCGCTCATCGAGCACGACCCAGTCGGTAGCTTTCGGCAACTGCTCGGCACCAGGAAGCAAGAAATGTGGAAGATCGTAAACGCCCGCGCCATGAAGCAGCACAAGTGCGCCGGGGAAGCTCGGGGGCTGGTAAGCAAGCTAGCGGGCATCGCCGTGCTGCTCGTGGGTGCGTTACTCGCCGCAACACTCTGCTTCGGCGCGCCAGCGAATCCCGATCAGATTCCCAACATCTTCAAACCACAGTCAACGCCGGCAAACTCCATCTTTCATTTATCACTGCTGGTGCTGGCAATCACCGGCCTGATTTTTGCGGTTGTTTTCAGCTTGCTGGTGTACGCCGTGGCGAAGTTCCGCAAGCGCGATGACGACGACGGCCGGGAGCCTCCGCAGGTTTATGGCAGCAACCAGGTGGAGCTAGCGTGGACGGTGATTCCCATCCTTATTGTGCTGGTCCTCTTCCTCGCCACGGCGCGCGTGATCCATTCCATTCAGGATGCGCCGAAGCCTCCGCGGGCGATTGAAGTCATTGCCATCGGCCACCAGTTCTGGTGGGAATTCCGTTACCCGGCGCTCGGCGTTGTTACCGCCAACGAACTTCACGTTCCGGTGAGCGATCCATCGAATCCCACGCCCACATTTCTCACTCTGCTTTCGGTGGATACGGATCACAGCTTCTGGGTGCCGCGTCTCGCCGGGAAGACCGACCTGATTCCCAATCGTGTGAATCACACCTGGATCGAGCCGCAGCAAGCGGGGCTTTATCTGGGCCAATGCGCCCAATACTGCGGCACGCAGCACGCCAAGATGCTTTTGCGGGTTTATGCGGATTCGCCGCAACAGTTTAGCGAATGGGTGCAGGAACAGAGGAAGCCGGCGCTTAATAACGATGCGGTCGCGGAAGGCCGCCGCATTTTCGAGATCACCGCCTGCGTGAACTGTCACGCGGTCACCGGAACCATCGCGGACGGGCATTTCGGCCCGGACCTCACGCATCTGATGAGCCGCGACACCATCGCCTCGGGCGCTGCGCCGAATACGCGCGAAAATCTACGCGCCTGGATTCAGAATCCCGACACGATCAAGCCCGGTTCGTTGATGCCCGCGATGCAGCTAAACGAAAAGGATCTGGACGCGCTCACGGCGTACCTCCTGACGCTGCAATGAGGGCGAGGAACTAGCGATGTCGTCAGAAACCATCGCGCTCAGCACAATTGGCCGCGACACCCGGCCAATCAGCGAACGACTGCACGACTGGGTTGTCACCGTAGATCACAAGAAGCTGGGCATCCTCTACATTATTTACGGAGTCGTGTTCCTCATCATTGGCGGCATCGAAGCGGCCATCATGCGGATTCAGCTGATGGTCCCACACAACAATTTCGTTTCGCCGCAAGTCTTCAATCGCATGTTCACAATGCATGGCACCACCATGATTTTCTTCGTGGTTATGCCTCTCCTGTTCGGCTTCGGCACGTATCTGATCCCGCTGATGATTGGCGCACGCGATATGGCCTTTCCGCGGCTGAACGCCTTCAGTTTCTGGATGACCGCCTTTGGAGGCGTGCTGCTCTATTTCAGCTTCATCGGTGGCAACGGGCTGTACGGCGCCGGCAACGCGCCCGATGTGGGATGGTTTGCTTATGCACCGCTTACCGCGCGCGCGTTTTCGCCCGGACACAGCACCGACTTCTGGACGCTGGCGCTGCTCATCTCCGGCATCGGCAGCATTGGCACGGCGGTGAATTTCATAACCACCATTTTGTCCATGCGCTGCCCGGGCATGACCCTGGGCAAAATGCCGCTGCTGGCCTGGCTGAACCTGATCATGGGTGGGATGGTCATCCTGGCGCTCTCTCCTCTCACCGCGGCGCAGATCATGCTTTGTATCGACCGCTATCTCGGAGGGCACTTCTTTGACACCCAGGCCGGAGGCTCAGCCGTCCTGTGGATGCACTTCTTTTGGATTTTCGGCCACCCCGAAGTTTACATCCTAGTCGTTCCGGCCTTCGCGTTCGCTTCCGAAATTATCCCGGTGTTCTCACGCAAGCCGATCTTTGGCTATCCCGTGATGGTGGCGGCCACCGTCTGCATCGGGTTCATCAGTTTCAGCGTCTGGGCGCATCACATGTTCACGGTGGGAATGAGCTCTTACGGAAACACTTTCTTCACGGTCACCAGCATGATCATCGCGGTTCCTACCGGAATCAAGATTTTCAACTGGCTGGGGACGATGTGGGGCGGGAAGATTCAGTTCAAGGCTCCGATGCTCTTTGCCGTCGCTTTCTTGTTCCAATTCCTGATTGCGGGCCTCACCGGAATCATGCTGGCCACTTCTCCGTTCGACTGGCAGCTCGGGAACTCCTACTTCGTGGTTGCGCATTTTCATTACGTCATTGTCGGGGCCATTGTCTTCACCGTCTTCGGGGCGTTCTATTACTGGTTCCCGAAGATGAGCGGAAGGATGTACAACGAGACGCTCGCGAAGTGGCATTTCTGGCTGTTTTTCATCGGTTTCCATCTGACCTTCGATTTCATGCACATCCCGGGCATCTTGGGAATGCCACGCCGGATTTACACCTACGAGCCAGGACGCGGATGGGAAATCTTGAATCTGATTGTCACCATCGGAGTGTTTTTTCAGGCGGCGGGAGTGCTCGCATTTGTTGGAAACCTTCTCTGGTCGTTCGTTAAAGGCGAGCCTGCCGGGAATGACCCCTGGGACGCGTGGACGCTCGAATGGTCCACCAGTTCGCCTCCACCCGATTACGACTTTGCAGTGACGCCCGCTGTCCGAAGCCGGCGTCCTCTTTGGGATCGCAAGCATCCGGAAGATCCGGATTGGAAATATGAATAAAAGGGAGAACGCCCGTGAGTAGCGAAGCGTTAACGCCATCATCGAGCGGGGCTGAGTGGGTTCTCCCGTCGCGCGGGCGTGTAGGAATGTTTTCGCTGATCGCCGCGGAATCCGCGATCTTCACAATTTTCGTGGTTGCCTACATTTTCTACCTCGGCAAGAGCGTTTCCGGCCCGATGCCCCAGGACGTGCTGGAGCTTCCGATTTTCACGACGATCTGCCTGCTCTCGAGCAGCCTGACGATCCATCTGGCGGTACGGGCGTTGCGCCACGCCAAGGTTGGCGCGTTTGGGTTGTGGTGGTTCGTGACCATGACGCTCGGCACGATTTTTCTGGTGGGCACGGGCCGCGAGTGGCATCACCTGATTTACGAAAAAGGCCTGACGGTCAGCACCAATCTTTTCGGAACCACTTACTACTCGCTGGTGGGCTTGCACGCGTTTCACGTCACCGTGGGCTTGCTCTTGATCGCCCTCACCATGATTTTCACGCTTTTGGGCAAAGTGCAACCGCAGCACAGCGAACGCGCCGAAGTATTTTCGCTGTACTGGCATTTCGTGGATGTGGTCTGGGTGGTTGTGTTCACCGTCGTTTACATCATCGGCCGCTAAGGAAAAACAGGGTCACATGGTTCCCGCTGAATCACGATCGCAAGCACCCGACGCCTCCCGCGCCACGGTCCATCTGCCCGCGCCGACGGCTTGGCCCGTCGTCCTGGCATTCGGCGTCACCTTGCTCTTGGCCGGCCTGGTCACCAGTCCTTCGCTCAGTATTCTGGGTGCAATCCTGTTCGTGTCTGGATGTGTTGGCTGGTTCCGGGACGTACTCCCGCAAGAGAAGGAAGAGACGATCGAAGTAAAAGTGGAAATTGCCCCGGTTTCCACCGCTCGCCAAGAAGTCGAAAGACTAGCGGTCGCGCCGGATCTGCCGCGCGCTCTGCTTCCTCTTGAAACGTATCCCGTCTCGGCGGGAATCAAGGGTGGTCTCGCCGGCAGTGTGGCCATGGCCGTACTCGCCTGCCTCTACGGCCTTATCGGGCACGGCAGCATCTGGTATCCGATCAATCTGCTGGCCGCCACGGTCTACACGCAATCGCTGCAACTCGGTACCGCGTCACTCACATCGTTCCATCTGGTGAGTTTTCTGCTGGCGGCCGGGATCCATCTGCTTACGTCTCTTTTGGTAGGACTTCTGTACGGCGCCATGCTGCCGATGATTCCGCGCCGCCCCATAATTCTGGGTGGCGTTGTCGCTCCGATTCTCTGGACCGGGATCCTGCACAGCATCATGGGGCTTCTCAACCCGCTGCTGAACCAGCTGATTAGTTGGCCGTGGTTCGTCGCATCGCAATTTGCGTTCGGCATCGTCGCTGGATTGGTCGTCGTGCGTCAGGAGCAAGTGCGCACGCAGCAGCTCGTGCCGTTTCTGGTGCGCGCCGGTGTTGAAGCGCCCGGCGTGATGAAAGAACGGCGCGACCAGGACGAATCGCGATGAAACGCCGCCGGCTCATCGTCGCAACCCTGGGCCTCTCCGCGTTTGTATTGTGGGGATGCGCTCAGGCGCCGGGGCGCCCGTCAGCTGGCGATACGCCCGCGGTTCCCAGCGAAATTTCAGATTTCGACACTCTGTACGATCAAAATTGCTCCGGCTGCCACGGTTCGCAGGGGAAAGGCGGAGCTGCCATCCCGCTCGGCGATCCCGTGTACCTGGCGATTGCGGACGATGCGATCGTGCGTCGCGCGACAGCGGATGGAATTTCCGGAACGTCCATGCCCGCTTTCGCCGAAAGCGCCGGCGGCATGCTCACCGACAAGCAAATTGACGTAATTGTCCGCGGAATTCGTGAACGCTGGGCGCAGTCGGATATATTGCGCGGCGCAAATCCACCGCCCTATTCTTCCTCGGAGCCAGCTGATACTTCGCGCGGAACGGTCGCCTATGCGGAGTATTGCTCCGCCTGCCACGGCGCCGGAGGACGCGGCGGACCAAAGGCCAGCTCCATCGTGGACGGATCGTTCCTGGCGCTGCTGACCGATCAGGAGCTGCGCACGATTGTAATCGTCGGACGCCCCGACCTTGGCGCTCCGGACTGGCGCGGCAATGTTCCCGGCAAAGCGATGTCGCCGCAGGATGTTTCCGATGTCGTGGCGTGGCTCGCTTCGCAGCGGGCGAAATTCCCCGGCCAGCCTTATCCCAACTCCGCAAAATTGACGGGAGAAGTTCGATGACCCTGCCAGACGGCCTGACCCGGCGCGCGCTGTTGATGAAGATCGCTATTTTTTTCAACGGCGTTATCGCGCTGATTCTAGCGGTGCCGGTCGTGCGCTACCTCCTCTCTCCCGTGGTGCGCGAAAAGAAGGGTGCCTATGACGCCTGGGTCGCTCTCGGCAACCTCGAACAATTTCCCTCAGGGCAAACTCGCCTGGCCACCTATCGAAATCCGGTTGTGAATCCATGGGACGGAGACACGGGGGATATCGCTTGCTGGGTGCGCAACGTAGATGGTCAGAACTTCCAAGTGTTTGCCATCAACTGCGCGCATCTAGGGTGTCCCGTGCGCTGGTTCCCGCAATCGAACTTGTTCATGTGCCCCTGCCATGGCGGCGTCTACTACCAGGATGGTTCCCGCGCGTCGGGTCCACCCGAACGCGGACTGTTTGAATACCACTACAAGATTGACAGCGGGAAACTTTTGATCCGAGCCGGCGAGATGCCCACTCCCGGCCAAGCTTCCAACATCGTTCGCGAGATTCGGCGATGCGTCTGATCAAAATCATCGGCGAGTGGCTGGACGCGCGCCTGCAAATTGGCGCAACCATCCGGGAGACTGCCGAACATCGCGTTCCGCGCGAGACCGCCAGCTGGTTTTACGTTTTCGGCAGCGCCGCTTTCGTCGTGTTCATGCTGCAAATCGTTACCGGCATCATGCTCGCGTTCATTTACGTGCCTTCCGCCGGTGAAGCCTGGAACAGCTTGCAGACTCTCAATCACAATGTCGCGCTGGGTTGGTTCATTCGCGGTCTGCACGGCTGGGGCTCGGACTTCATGGTCGCGATTGTGCTAATTCATATGGTCCAAGTCTTTTTGTTCGGCGCCTACAAATATCCGCGTGAATTGACCTGGATCGTCGGCGTGTTTCTCTTGCTCATGACCCTGGGCATGGCTTTCACCGGTCAGGTCTTGCGATTCGATCAGGATGCGTATTGGGGCTTAGGCATCGGCGCATCCATCGCCAGTCGTGTGCCGTTGATGGGACCTTCGATCGTGAACTTGATGCTGGGCGGCCCGATCATCGCCGGCGCAACTCTTTCTCGATTCTTCGCACTGCATGTTTTCGTCATACCGGGCCTGCTGATCGCCTTTGTGTCCGTGCATCTGTTGATGGTCATCAAGCTGGGCATCAACGAGTGGCCGATGCCCGGGCGCGTGGTCCGCAAGGCGACTTACCTTAAGGAATACCACGAGCTTACGAAAAAAGACGGCATACCCTTCGTCCCCGGCGCGGTATGGAAAGATCTATTCTTCGGCGGCTTCATATTGCTGTCCGTCGCGGCCTGCGCGATCTACTTCGGCCCCTTTGGCCCATCGGGCCCTCCGGACCCCACGATCATTCAAACCGTTCCGCGCCCCGATTTTTTCTTTCTGTGGCTCTATGCGGTGCTTTCGTTCTTGCCGCCGTCGATGGAAACTCCCGCGCTGCTCATCGGGCCCGTCGTGGGAATTCTCGCGCTGCTGCTTTTGCCGTTCGTTTTCGGCGAAGGCGAAAAAAGCTGGCGGCGCAGGCCCATCGCCGTCATCACCATTCTGCTCGTGGCGGTGGCGTTGGGAACGTTCACGCGCCTGGCCGAACATACACCGTGGAGCCCGGTCATGGATGCCTGGAGCGGGATTCCGATTCCGTCCGAGTTTCTGCACAATCGCACGGCGCTCGAGCGGCAGGGGGCGCTGGTCTTTCAGCTGAAGCAATGCCACAACTGCCACTCGCTCGATAATCAGGGCGGGAAGCGCGGACCAACTCTGGACGCTGTGGCCGTGCGCTTGACGCACGATCAGCTGATTCGGCAGGTCATCCAGGGCGGAGGAAACATGCCGGCGTACGGCAAGAATCTCAGTCCCGCGGAGACGACGGCTCTGGTCGCTTTTCTTGAGACGCTGCACCCCGCCGGACAATCACCGGCACGCGATGCGGCGCGGGCCATTGCGCTTGGTTCAGATGCAGCGGCGCCCGCCTCGGGCCATCCGTAGAGTCGCTACCAATGAACGCTGACGCGCAAGCCATCCTCGAATCATGGTCGAGTCCCCTCGGGGTTGATCTGGCTCTATGTGTCACTGCTGGGATTTACGCGCGGGGCTGGTTTCGTCTGCGGTCCGCGTTTCCCGGCCTGATTTCGTTGTGGCGGCTGGCAGCTTTTCTCGCTGGAATCGTTTCCGTGTGGATCGCGATTGGATCACCGCTGAATGCGTTTGACGATGCCTTGCTCACGGTTCACATGCTGCAGCATCTCCTGCTCATGTCCATCGCCCCGCCGCTAATTCTGCTAGGGGCGCCGCAGCTGCCGCTGCTTCATGGCCTGCCCCAATCCTTCGCCCGCGGCGCCGTGAGCCCAATCCTCCGCTGGAATCCAGTGAAACAGCTCGGACACCGAATCACCCACCCTGTATTTTGTTGGCTCGCTGCGGCGTTGGCGTTGATCGCATGGCACATCCCCGCGATATTTGAACTGGCGCTGCGCTGGAACTGGCTGCATGAACTCGAGCACGCCTGTTTTTTAGGCGCCGGCCTTCTATTCTGGTGGCCGGTGATTCAGCCCTGGCCGAGTGCCGCCCGCTGGCCGCGCTGGTCCATCCCGCTGTACCTTTTCTGCGCCACGCTGCCGTGTGACGCGCTCTCGGCATTCCTGGTTTTCTGCGATCGCCTGGTTTACTCGCCTTATCTTTCGACGCCGCACGTCCTCGCGATTTCGCCGCTTGCAGACCAGCAATGCGCCGCCGCTCTGATGTGGGTCTCGGTAACCGTCATCCTTCTGGTGCCGGCGGTGGTCGTAACCATGCAGATTCTTGCGCCTCAGGAAGCGCGCGCGCCGGAAGCATCCTTCGCTGGACTCGACGGAATCGCCACTCAAAGACTCGAATCCTCGACGCACGAACTCAGTTGACCGCAGCCACCAAACCGGTTATTGAGTCTGTCGCGGTTCCGCGGCGAGCGCATGAACGATCCACGGAACGATCACTTCGTTGAACATCACGGGATCGGGCCACACGCCTTTCTGGCGCCCAAGGTGGCCGCCCTGCGGATTAATCCAGGCAAGTTTGGGAACGTCTCCGGCGTTCATCAGACGATATGTGTCGGAAATCGGCACTTGCGTGTCGAGGACGCCGGCCATCACCAGCATGGGCGTGGTCGGTTTGCCGATGAGACCCTGCGTAACCAGCGACATCTTCGGGAAGATTTCCAGCAGCTCGTCGAGGTTATTCACGTTATCAAAAATAGACATCATCGCCGGCAATTGATCGAATAAGTATTCGCGGTTGCCCTGCAGGCTGTTCAGTACAAATTCTTTCTGAAACGTGTCGTGAATCGGCGGCGATTGCACGCTGACGGCCTTCAGGCGGTCTTTTTCAAGGATGGCCATCTTGGTGCCCCAGTACGCGCCCCAACTGACACCGTGAAATTCGACCCTGGATTTATCCACCTCCGGGCGGCTGTCCACGTAATCAATCACGCGCGACAACATGCGGTTGGCGGTAGGGCTGGCCTTGATCGGGGCCTCGCCCGTACCAGGGCCGTCCACGGCGATATAACCGATTCCGAACGGCAAAACCGCGGAGAAGCGATCGGCGAGATCCTCTTTGCGGCTGTCGAGGCCATTGATGGCAATTACGATCGGAACGGGGGCGGTCCTATTTTTGGGAAAGCGCAGGTAGCCGACAATCTCCTGGCCTTCGAACGGAATACGCACCGTTTCCATCGGAGGATCCCAGAACTTCGTGTGGGCGCGAAACGCTTCAAGCGCTTTTTCGTAGGCGCGCTGCTTGCCGGGAGAAGAAGGGACCGGCCAGCGCCCGAAGGAGTAAATGTGCCACGCGCGAACATAATCGGCGTCGGCCTTCGCGGGATCGGTTTTCTCCAGCGACTCGCCCTCGGCCATGTAGCGGTCGCCGACGGCGATGAACGCGGCGGCCCACTCGTCGCGGTCGCGCGTTTTAATACGCGCAAACGCTTCCCTCAGATCGTCGGGGTCAAGGCCGATGCAGGGATACTGCCCGTTTTCAGCGCGGGAAATTGCTTCCGTCTTGATTTCCTCGATGGCGCGTTCCGGACGTAGCTGCTGAGCGTGCATGGTGGGTACGAGAAAGCAAAACAAAAATACCAAAGGTGCGGCAAGGATTCTGGCAATGAGGGAAATTTTCTTGCTTGGCATTCGGCAGGGCCCCTTTTCTGAATTCACAACTCTGCAAATGACAGCTCGAATGGTTACTATCGATCGGAAGTTCGGCGCTAGGCTTCGTTGCCGCCGTCTGGTGACTTGCCAGCTACGCGGGAGCCAGGAGGTGCACCGGCTCCCGCTTGCTGTCCCCCGCTGCGCTGGGCCACTTTAGAAGCTGAGCTTCAAGCCTAATTGCACGGCGCGGTTTCCGCCCGATCCGAGCACCGGATTGGAAGCAGCAACGTCAGGAGTGGCGCAACCGCACCCGAAACCCGGGCCAAGAACGGAGGGATCGTTCATTCCGAAGCCGTTCTGTCCGCCGAAGGGGTTGGCGAAATTGGGATGGTTCAGGACGTTAAAGAATTCAGCGCGAAATTGCGCGCCAAATCGTTCACCGAACTTCCAATTTTTCGCCAACGAAAAGTCCCAGTTGCGGAATCCCGAGTCGCGGAATACGTTGCGTCCCATTGTGCCGAACGTTCCCAGGGCCGGAGGAATCATGGCGGAGTTGCCTTTGGCGTAGCAGCCAAAGATCCCGAGCGAAGTCTGCAACGCAGGCGTGCTGGCCGCATTGCCACAGATTCCTCCGGGCATGGTTTGCGGGCTGCCCGGAGCAAAATAAGGGATGGACGTCGAGCCGGACTTGAAGTCATTCGGGTTGCCCACGAAATCCCAGCGATCCACACCTTCTCCCGTGCCGCTGATGTCGTCACCGGTATCCATCGGACCCCATGGCTGCGGGCTATCCAGGCTGACGATGGAAATGAGCTGCCAGCCTTGCAAAAGCTGCGCAAACGATTTTTTGCCGGGAATGGAATACACCATCGAGAGCGTGAAGCGATTGCGAATGTCGAAGTCGCTGCTGGCATATTCACGGTGCGGGTGCGTCGCGTCCTGCGGAAGGCCCAAGCCCGCTCCGAAATCCCAGTTGGCGCCCACATCGTCGAGAGAGTGCGAATAGGTGTATCCAGCGACGAACGTGAAGTGGTGATATTCCCGGCCGGTCAGAGTTGCCTGCAAGCCGTTGTAATTTGATTCGTAGATGTTCGCCATCTGATAGATGTTGGCGAGATAGGGAAAAAGCCCATTTACGGTGAAAGGCCGTGCATTCTGCTCGGCCACCGGATCCGGACCTGCAGTTCCCGACCATCCCGAGCCGACAGCTGGCTGGTTGATATCACGAGTGCCCATCAGGTTCGTGCCGTGGTTCCCCACATAAGCGACTTCCAGCGAGAGAGCATTCGTGAAAGCATGCTGCACGTTCAACGTCCAGTTCGTGACATAGGGAGTTGTAATGTTCGGGTTGATGCCGAGAATGGAGCATGTCTGGCCGAGCGCGGCCTGGCAATTGATCTTAGCGATCTGGAAGGGCGGAGTCTGGCTTACGCCCCACGTATCCCAAGGGGTCGGAGGGTTCGGAATGTTTTGCACGCCTGCCGTGATGGTGCCTGTGCCCTGCACGCCGTTGAGTATTCCGCCAGTGGGTATCGTCCCGAGGCCGTACACATTGTTGAAGGCCATAAACGATTCCCAGTTCACCGTCTCGTAGATGAGGCCGCCGCCCGCGCGGATCACGGTCTTGCCGTCGCCAAACGGATCCCACGCCACACCAAAGCGCGGCGCGAAGTTGGTGTGATCACCGTGATAAGGCTCACTAATCTGCTGGCCCACCTGCACCAGCCCCATGGTCGGACTGAAATTGCCGAGCAGATTGTTGTTTTCCGTGATGACTCCGTTGTATTCGTAGCGCAGGCCAAGATTCACCGTTAGCTTGGCAGTGAGACGCCAGTCGTCCTGCACGAATACTCCCTCGGAAAAATTGTGGATGTGTCGAATGGGCGTATCTCCCACGAGCGCGTGCGTCGGGAATGGAACGCTGCCGCCGGGATCGCCTGCGAAAAAGTCCTCCAGAACGGTCGAGGGCTGCGGTGAGGTAAAGGCGCCTCCCCCTGAAAAAATGATGTAGCCCTTGCCGTCACCAAAGGCCCCACCGCTGAAGCTGTCGCGGTGGACCTCGGCGCCAAACTTCAAGGCGTGTTTTCCAAATGTGTAGGAAACATGGTCCAGGAACTGGAAGCGTTGATCGGGGCCCTGGAACTTGGGCCACTTGAAGCCGCCCAGCGTTTCGAAAAGGCCGCCGAATCCCTTGATCTTGAGCCGCGGCAAACCGCCATAGAGCGGGTTGGTTACGCCATCATCGATGCCCAGGCTTGCGGCTGACTCCGCGTGGTCGGCGGATTGCGTCGGCTGGTTCAGGCGGTTGTAGCCGAACCTGGCCTCGTTCACCCAACGGGAGCTCGGAAGCCACGTCCAATTCAAGCCGAATACTTGGGCCCTGGTGTGTATCAACGTGAGCCATTGCGGTTGCAGTTGAATGGCATCATCAACCGTTCCGGAATTGTTTCCGAAGAAATACATGCCGCTCAAAGTGTGGCGGTCATTGATGTGATAGTCGATTTTGCCGACGGCGTTATCAGCGCTCACCACGTTCGGAAAACCGGTGGTGATCGTCGTTCCATTCGCTCCGTTATTCGTCGGGAAGCCCTTCCCGTTGCACGTGACGGGCGGACCAAGCGTGCAGCCTGACACTTTCAAGCTGACCCCGCTGATTGGAATGCCGTGCGCCTGCAAGTCAGCGATGGCATCCGGGATGCTGTTGGAGCAATCACCCGTCAGGATGAACGCGCAATTTGTGGGAGTCAGCCCGGTCGGAACCATGATCGGACTCTGCACCTGAAACGAATTCCCGACGGTATAGCGCTGGCCTTCGTAACCGCCGAAAAAGAAAACTTTGTCTCGCACAATAGGTCCGCCCACGGTCCCGCCGAATTGCTCCAATTCAGTTGGCGTCTGAGGTGAACCTACGTCATTGAAATAATTTCGCGCGTCAAAGGACTGGCTGCGTCCGAAGGCGTAAGCGCTGCCGTGCAGGCTGTTTGTGCCGGATTTCAATCCGACGTTCACGATCGCCCCGGGCTTCCAGCCGTATTCGGCCGGAGGATTCTCAATCAAGTTGAATTCCTGGATCGCATCAATCGGAAGAATCGTCGCGGAATCCCCGGCGATGCCGGCGCCGTTGATGATGCTCTGGCCGGAAAAGGGTTCGCTATTGAAGAGCCCATCCACGACGTAGACGTTGTCTTCCGCGCGCAGGCCATCGGTGCTGGTGGTGGAAAATCCGCCTCCTGGATAGCGCACCACGCCCGGGCGCAACTGCAGAAGATTTTCATAGTTGCGGCCGTTGAGCGGCAAATCGTTGATTTCTTCATTGCTCAGGGTTCCGCCCAGCATGGAAGAGGTCGTATTGATGAGCGGTACCTCTTCGTTCACGATGACCGTTTGGGTGGTATCACCGGGCTGCAAAATCACGTCCACGCGCATGTCACTTGCGACCTCGAGTTGGACGTTGGTCCGCTCGAAGGTCTTGAAGCCGGTCCTGGTCACGGTAATCTTGTAAATTCCCGGATCGAGGTTGGGCGCCAGATACTCGCCCGCGTTGTCGGTAACCAGGCTGCGCGTCGCGCCGCGCTGCACATCGGTAATCTGGACGGTGGCGCCGACAATTGCTGCATCGCTCTGGTCGCGCACGTTTCCCAGGATGCGTCCTGCCGAAGACTGCGCGTAAGCCGGGAATGGCAATAGCAGCATCCCCAGTCCGAACGCCAGAGCGCGCGCCAGCCTCAACCACGCCCGCTGTACACGCGACTCCGCCAAACGCGATTCGAATCCCATACACACCCCCTCGTACACACGCGAAAGAGCAAGAACGCCCCTGTGGTATGACAGCCCTACCACCTTACGATTTCCCAAGTCAAGGTTTTTCTTATTGGAACGACACGTAGATCGGTGGTATGATGGCTATACCAAATGTCCTCTGCCCGGCATCTCGTCGTCCTTAACCTCTCCCCACAGGCTTTTCTCGCTCTTTCCTGGCTCTCCGCTCCTGCCATAGAATCTTATCCCTGTGGACTGCGGATCACTCGGAGGAGCTGGTAATGGCAATTGCAACGATCAACCCGGCGACGGGAGAACTGCTAAAGACTTTCGACCCGATTTCCGATGCACAGCTCGAGGAAAAAATTCAGCGCTCGGTATGCGCCTTTAGCGACTTTCGAAAGACCCCATTCGCGAGCCGCGCCGCAAAGATGGTGAAGGCTGCGGAGATTCTCGAAGCCGACAAAGAAAAACTCGGTCGGGTCATGACCACCGAGATGGGCAAGACCTATCGCTCCGCCGTGGACGAAGCGGCGAAGTGCGCCTGGGTCTGCCGGTATTACGCGGAACACGCCGAAAGCTTCCTGGCCGACGAAGTCGCCGCTGTGGACGGAACCAAGAGCTTCGTGCGCTACCTGCCTCTGGGACCGATCCTGGCCGTAATGCCCTGGAACTATCCCTTCTGGCAGGTTTTTCGTTTTATCGCGCCATCGCTGATGGCGGGCAACGTCGGATTGTTGAAGCATGCGTCGAACGTGCCGCAATCGGCGCTGCTGATCGAGGATGTCTTGTTGCGCGCAGGCTTTCCCGCGGGCGTGTTCCAGACGCTGCTGATCGGCGCCAGCAAGGTCGCCAAGATTTTGGCCGACCCGCGCGTGAGAGCCGCGACGCTCACCGGCAGTGAAGGAGCGGGGGTGCAGGTGGGCGTCGCCGCCGCGACCGACATCAAGAAAGTCGTCTTGGAACTGGGCGGCAGCGATCCCTTTATCGTGATGAAGAGCGCGAATCTCGAACAGGCCGTGACGATCGGCGTGAAAGCGCGCGTGCTCAATAACGGGCAATCCTGCATCGCCGCCAAAAGATTTATCGTTGCGGAAGAAATCGCTGACGAATTCGCACGCCTGTTCGTGAAGAAAATGGAATCGCTGAAGGTCGGCGATCCTTTCGATGCAACCACGGACGTCGGGCCTCTGGCCACGGCGGACGGACTGAACGAGCTCGATGCCGACGTGCAGAAAACAATTCAAGCGGGAGCGCGGCTGCTGACCGGCGGAAAACGCCTGAACCAACCAGGGAACTATTATCTGCCGACGGTGCTTACGAATATTCCCGAGGGTTCCCCGGCGGCTTGCGGCGAATTGTTCGGCCCCGTGGCGTCGCTGTTTCGCGCGAAGAATGCGGAAGACGCGATCCGCATTGCCAACGCCAGCCCATTTGGCCTGGGTGCAAGCGCCTGGACCAACGACGGCGCGGAGCGCGAGAAATTCATCAACGGCCTGGACTCCGGAATGGTGTTCATCAACCGCATGGTGGCATCGGATCCTCGGCTGCCTTTCGGCGGCGTGAAGCGCTCGGGCCACGGGCGCGAATTGGCGGTCTTTGGGATTCGCGAGTTCATGAATATCAAGACCGTGTCGATCGAAGGGCCGTAAGGGGCCGCGGGACGTACAGCTCAACTGAGCGATCGTCTTCCAAGTCTGCATGGTCCTCGGCTATCGGAAGGTAGGAACTCATGTACAAGGTCGTTCGCAGTTCGCGGCTCTACGAGCAGATCGTCCAACAAATCGAAGATTCCATCCTTAAAGGGACGCTTAAATCCGGCGACCAGCTTCCCTCCGAGCGCGAACTGGCGCTGAAGTTCGGCGTAAGCCGCACCGCCGTCCGGGAAGCCGTGAAAGCGCTGCACGAAAAGGGGCTGGTGGAAGCCTATTCGGGGCGCGGGACGTTTATTACCAATGGAACGTCGGAAGCTGTGCGGCAATCCATCAACCTGATGATGCGCATTGACCAGACGGACGGCTCCGAAAATCTGGCCGAAGTGCGGCAAATTCTGGAACCGGAAATTGCGGCGTTGGCCGCGACACGCATCCAGGCCCCGCAAATTGCGCTGATGCGCGAGGCGTTCTCGGTGATGAATGGCGCGTTGAAGGATCCCGACGCCTACATCGAAGCAGACCTGGATTTCCATCTGGCGCTCGCCGAAGCCGCGGAAAACCCGTTGATCCTCTCGCTGCTGGATTCAATTGTCGGATTGCTTCGCGAGCAGCGCATCAAAATATTTTTCGAAGAAGGCGGACCGGAACGCGGCCAGTACCACCACGCGCGAATTCTCGCGGCCATCGAAAAGCGCGACCCGGAAGCGTCGCGGGCCGCGATGCGCGATCACTTGCAGCAAGTCCGCGAGGATTCCCGCGCGCATCGGGGCGGCGGCGCGATTTCGGAGTCAGATTTGCAATAACGGGCGAGGGAGCCAATGGCGAATCTCGGATTTGTGGGATTGGGCGTGATGGGCAGCGAGATGGTCCTCCGTCTGCTGAGCAAGGGCCACGCCGTCACCGGCTACAACCGCACGCGCGCGAAGGCCGAGCGGCTGATCCAGAAGGGCATGAAGTGGGGCGAGACCCCTCGCGCGGTCTGTGCCGCTGCCGACGTAACTTTTTCAATGGTTACCAATGAGAAGGCTCTCGGCGCCGTGATGGAAGGGCCGGACGGGATCCTGAGCGCCGTCGCTCCGGGAAAATTTTTGGTGGATATGAGCACGGTGCACCCCAGTTTCAGCCGCTCCATCGCCGCCAAGGCGCGCGAGAAGGGCGGCGACATGATTGACGCGCCGGTTTCGGGGAGCGTGATTACTTTACAGGAAGGCCGGCTATCGGTGATGGTAGGCGGGCGCCGCGAAACGCTGGAGCGGCTGAAACCCATCTTGAACGACATCGGACCCAAAGTGACCTACGTCGGCGACAATGGCCTCGCGCTGTCCATGAAAATCGCGACGAACCTCAGTCTTGCCGCGCAGATGATGGCTTTCTCCGAAGGGGTTTTGCTCGCGGAAAAAAGCGGCATCGCGCGCGAACTCGCGGTGGACGTGCTGACGAATAGCGCCATCGCTTCGCCGATGATCAAATACCGCGGCCCGTTCGTGCTTACCATGCCGGAAGAAGCGTGGTTCGATGTGAACATGATGCAGAAAGACATGCTGCTCGCCCTGGAGATGGGCCGCTCGCTGGACGTTCCTCTGCCGACGACGGCCGTCTCGAATGAGTTTCTTACCGCAGCTCGCGGAATGGGATTCGCGAAGAAGGATTTCGCGGTGGTTTTTGACGTGCTGGCGCGTATGTCGGGAGTGGGGAAATGACCACAGTCTCTGACCCGACCAAAACGAGCGCCGGAGTTGGCCTGGAAAAGTGGCTGCGCATGTACCGCCAGATGATGGCGATCCGTCTTTTTGAAGAAAACGTAAATGAATTGTACACGCGCGCGCTCATGCCGGGCCTCGCGCATCTTTACATCGGCGAAGAGGCGATTGCGGTGGGAGTTTGCGAAGCTTTACGCCAGGACGATTACATCACCAGCACGCATCGCGGCCACGGCCATTGCCTCGCCAAAGGCGCGTCGCCGAAATTGATGTTCGCCGAATTACTGGGGAAAGAAGCGGGGTACTGCCGCGGGAAGGGCGGTTCGATGCACATCGCGGATCCGGCAACCGGCAATCTAGGCGCGAACGCGATCGTCGCTGGAAGCGTGGCCATTGCCACCGGCGCCGCGCTATCCGCGAAGACGCTGAAGACAGGCCAAGTCGCGGTTTGTTTTTTCGGTGAAGGCGCGCTCGGCCAGGGCGTGGTCTACGAATGTTTTAATCTCGCGCAGCTCTGGAAGTTGCCCGTCATTTACGTCTGCGAAAATAACCTGTATACGGAATACACGCATTTTTCGGAAACCACCGCGGGAGACATTCCTCTGCGCGGCGATGCGTTCGGAGTGCGCTCGGAAACCGTGGACGGCCAGGACGTGCGCCAGGTGCACGCCGCCGCTGCGAGCCTCGCGGACCGCGCGCGCCGCGGCGAAGGACCGGCATTTCTGCTGTGCCATACCTACCGCTACCGCGGGCATCACGTCGGCGACATCAATCGAGAATATTACCGGTCGAAAAAAGAAGAGCAGCAATGGCTCGCCGAGAGCGACCCCATCAAAAATTTCGCGGAATGGCTGAAAGCCGATAAGCATGCAGACGCCGCCGCACTCAGCGCGATTGATTCCGAACTGAGGGCTGAAATGGACAAGGCCGTGAAATTCGCGATCGCTGCACCTTACCCCAACGCGAACGAAGTTGACCAGGACGTCTATGCCTGAAACCGGAACTCGCGAAATTACTTTCGCCGAAGCGATTCGCGAAGCGCTCGCCGAGGAAATGCGCCGCGACTCGCGCGTTTTCATAATGGGCGAAGACGTCGCCGAAGCCGGCACGCCCTTCAAGGTGCTTTCGGGCCTGGTGGAAGAGTTCGGCACCTCGCGAGTCGTGGACACGCCGATTTCGGAAGCCGGATTTACCGGCGTGGGTGTGGGCGCGGCGATGACCGGCCTGCGACCCGTGGTGGACATCATGTTCGGCGATTTCATCACCCTGACCATGGACCAGATGGCCAATCAAGCCGCCAAAGTGCATTACATGTCCGGCGGCAAGTGGAAAGTTCCGATGGTCATGCGCACCACGCTGGGAGCCGCCCGGCGTTCCGCGGCGCAACATTCCCAATCGCTGCACGCCTGGTTCAGCCACGTCCCCGGATTGAAAGTGGTACTGCCTGCGACTCCTTACGACGCCAAGGGCCTGCTGAAGACTGCGATTCGCGACGATAATCCGGTGATTTTTTTTGAAGATAAGATGAGCTACAAGTTGAAGGGTCCGGTTCCCGCGGAAGAATATACGATCCCGCTGGGCGTCGCGGACATCAAGCGCGCGGGGAAAGACATCACTCTGGTGGGCACCAGCAGCATGGTACAAGTGGCGCTGGAAGCCGCTGTCTTGCTCGAGGCTGCCGGGATCAGCGCGGAAGTGGTGGATCCGCGAACCACGTGGCCGCTCGATGAAAACACCCTGATCGAGTCCGTGAAGAAGACATCCCGCGCCATCGTGATTGACGAAGGTTACGGCCGCTACGGCGTTGCCGCTGAACTGGCGGCCACGATTGCCGAAGGCGCGTTTCACTACCTCGACGGCCCGGTGAAGCGCATGGGCGCGATGCACGTGCCCATTCCGTTCTCGCCGCCGCTCGAAGACCTCACGGTGCCCACAGGGACGAGCGTTTTTGAAACTGCGCTGAAATTGTTCGGCCGGAACTGATTGCTTAGTTTCAGGAGGATGCCATGGCGCTACCAACACATGGAACGATGGCGGTGGATTGGGAACAGCGAATTAATTTCGACCGCCTGCGCGCCGAACGCCTGCAGCGCGTAAAAGATCTTCTCGCCAAATCCGAGATGGGCGCGATTCTCTGTTTCGACATGAACAATGTGCGTTACATCACCTCCACGCACATCGGCTCGTGGGCGCAAGACAAGATGAGCCGTTTCACT
This sequence comes from uncultured Acidobacteriota bacterium, assembly GCA_963795005.1. Classification (GTDB taxonomy): domain Bacteria; phylum Acidobacteriota; class Terriglobia; order Acidiferrales; family UBA7541; genus Palsa-295. The sequence continues at coordinate 118,357 of CAWCGE010000015.1, forward strand.
CTGCTCACGCGCAAAAGCGAGCCAATCTTGTGGGATTTCGGCTCGGCCGCCAGGCATCACCAGCTGCATTGCCCCTGGCTCGGCGAACGCTCACGTGCGGGCATCCCGCTGCTGCGCGGCGCGATGTCGCCGGAAATGGGCCGCGCGGAAGATGTCGCAAAAAAGATTCGAATTGAACTCGAAGAGCACGGCCTGCTCCACGAGCCGCTCGGCGTGGATATCGTCGAGCCGCCCATTCTTTTTGCATTGCAGCGCGAAGGAATCAAGATCGTCGACGGCCAGCAGCTCATGTCCGACGCGCGCGTCATCAAAACGCAGGACGAAATTGCGCTGCTCAATACGTCCGCGATGATGGTGGATGCGGCCTACGATGAGCTTTACCGCGCCATGAAGCCGGGCATGCGCGAAAACGAAGCCGTCGGCCTGGTCAGCAAGGTTCTGTATGACCTGGGCTCGGAATACGTCGAAGCCGTCAACGCCATTTCCGGCGAGCGCTGCAATCCACACCCGCACGTGTTCTCGGACCGCGTGCTGCGGCCGGGTGATCCCGTGTACTACGACATCCTTCATTCCTACATGGGCTATCGCACCTGTTATTACCGCTGCTTCACCATCGGTTACGCATCGCACGCGATGATTGACGCCTACAAACGCTGCCGCGAGTATCTGGATGCGGCGATTTCACTGGTTCGCCCCGGCCGCAGCACCGGCGAAATTGCAGCGCTCTGGCCGAAGGCACAGGAGTTTGGATTCCCCAACGAAGAAGCGGCGTTCGCGTTGCAGTACGGCCATGGCATCGGCCTGGCGATTTGGGAAAAGCCGGTCATCAGCCGCTTGGTTTCCCTCGATCATCCCTATGAAATCAAGCCAGGGATGGTTTTCGCCCTCGAAACTTTCTGGCCTTCGACGGATGGCTGGGCGGCCGCGCGCATCGAGGAAGAAATTGTGGTCACCGAAACGGGCCACGAAGTCATCACGCGCTTTCCCGCCGAGGAATTGCTGGTTGCCGGCGCACACTACTTCACCGTGAACGGCCCGCTTTCGGCCACGCGCGAAACAGAATCGGCGCCGAGCAGGAGCGCGAAGGAATTGGTCGAAGCCAGCGCCAAAATCGAGCGCGTCGGCGTTACGGATTAAGAACTCATTTTCCTCTGAGGAATTATGGCCATCAGTGTCGTCATGCCCGCCCTCGAACTGACACAGGAAACCGGCAAGCTCGTTTCCTGGCGCAAAAAAGAAGGCGACGCAATCGCGAAGGGTGAAACCCTCCTCGAAGTGGAAACGGACAAAGCTGTCGTGGAAGTGGAAGCCCTTGCTGACGGATTTTTGGCGGGAGTGCGAGCGAAAGAAGGCGACGTGATTCCCGTCGGCCGTACGATTGCCTGGATCGTGAATAAAGGTGAGGCAGCTCCCGCGGAGGAACAGCCCGCAGCAGCGGCCGCCGGTGCTGCTTTTCACGCGGTGCCGGTCGAAGAATCGAAACCGCCGCGATCCGAAGGCGCGGTTTCCGGCACGAAGCTAAGAATTTCGCCCAAGGCGCGCCGCCTCGCGACTGAATTGCACGTTAACCTCGACAAGGTGCGCGGATCTGGACGCGACGGAGAAATTCTCGCGTCGGACATTGAGGCCGCGGCAACATCTACCACGCCTTCCACCGCGGGTGGAAAAATCGAGTCGCTGTCGGCCGTCGGCCGGTTGATGGCGGAACGCACCACGCAAAGCTGGACCACCGTGCCGCACTTCTTTTTGCTTCGCGAAGTGGATGCGAGCGCGTTAAACAACACCCGCGAAAGGCTAGCGGCCGGCGCTGAAGCGAGCGCCGCCGCTAAAATCACCCATACGGATTTGCTGATCGCGCTCGTGGCGCGCATCCTGTTGCAGCACCCGCGCCTGAATGCCAGCTGGACGCCTGATGGAACCCGCCTCCACGAAGAAGTGAACATCGGCATCGCCATCGCTGTAAATGACGGCGTGATTGCCGCGGTGATTCCCAACGCACACACCGCAAGCATCGCGGAAATCGCGGCCCAACGAGGCGATCTCGCCGAACGCGCGAAAGCCGGAAGGTCGCGCCCTCAGGATTTGACCGGCGCCACATTTACGATCAGCAATCTCGGCATGTTCCAGATTGACTCGTTCACGGCGATTCTTCCGCCGCCGCAAGCGGCTATCCTGGCAGTGGGTGCGATAGCAGATCGCGTCGTGGCCATAGATGGCCAACCCGCGGTCCGCAGCATGATGACGTTCACGCTTTCCTGTGACCATCGCGTCGTGGACGGCGCGCACGGTGCCCGGTTCTTGAACGACCTCGCAAAGGCAATCGCCGAGCCTCGGAAGCATCTCGGCTGACCGTCTCCAGGCGACCGTCTCCAGGTTGACGCTGCGCTCGTGCATCCCCGATGATGCTAACTTCTAGGAATCGTAAGAAAAGTTGGTCGTGCTCCCGGAGGCATCGTGCGCCTGAAGATCGTGCAGGTAGGAGAGCCCGTCTTGCGGCAAACCGCGCGTCTGCTGACGCGCAAAGAAATATTGGGAGATGAAATCCAGAGGCTGATCCGCGACATGAAGGAAACCATGTCCGATGCTCCCGGGGTAGGGCTCGCTGTGCCGCAAGTGGGCCTGCCGCTGCAACTCGCTGTGATCGAAGACCGTGAAGATTTGTTGAAAACTGTGCCCGCCCAGGAACTTGCCGACAAAGAGCGGCGTCCGGTACCTTTCCAGGTGCTCGTCAATCCACAAATCACTTCGGCGGGAGACGAAAAGGTGGTTTTTTACGAAGGCTGCCTGAGCCTGGCGGGATTTTCAGCCCTGGTACCGCGCGCCCGCAGCATCGAAGTGGCCTATTGGAATGAACGGGGAGAGCCATGTTCGGTGAAAGCTTCCGGATGGTACGCCCGAATTCTGCAGCACGAGATCGATCATCTGCGCGGAACACTCTACATTGACCGGATGCAACCGCGCACGTTCACTTCGCTGGACAACTGGACGCGTTTCTGGAAAAGCAAACCAATCGATGAAGTGCTGCGCACCGTCGAGCCAGCGTAGCGGTCTTAAGTGACCCCAGGCAAAATTTGAAATGATCCGAGCAAACTAACTGTGGCCGCTGCCGCCCAGTTCTCGCACGATGTCACCCACAAACGTTTTCGCGTCGCCGAAGAGCATCAGCGTCTTGTCCAGGTAGTAGAGAGGATTGTCAATTCCCGCGAAGCCCGGGCTCATGCTGCGCTTAATCACCATTACCGTGCGCGCCTTGTCCACATCCAGAATCGGCATGCCGTAGATCGGGCTGCCGGGATCGGTGCGCGCCGCGGGATTGGTCACGTCGTTCGCGCCGATCACCAGTGCCACGTCCGTCTGCGGAAATTCCGGATTGAGCTCGTCCATGTCCACTAGCTTGTCGTAGGGTATATCCGCTTCCGCGAGCAGGACGTTCATGTGGCCGGGCATGCGGCCGGCCACCGGATGAATTCCGAATTTCACGTCGATGCCGCGCTTGGTCAGAATGTCGTACAGCTCGCGCACCTTGTGCTGTGCCTGCGCCACGGCCATGCCGTAACCGGGCACGATCACCACTTTGCTCGCCGCAGCCAGAATCGCCGCCGCTTCTTCGGGCGTCGCGCTTCGCACAGGTCTCGCTTCCGGGCCCGCCGCGGTCTTCACCGCTTCTTGCCCGAACGCTCCGAACAGCACATTCGAAAACGAGCGGTTCATCGCTTTCGACATATTCACAGAGAGAATGAAGCCGGACGCCCCGTCCAGCGCTCCGGCAATAATCAGCAGCTTGCTATCGAGCACGAACCCCATCGCGGCGGCCGAAAGTCCCGCGTAGGAATTGAGCAGCGACATCACGGTGGGCATGTCCGCGCCGCCAATCGGAACAATCATCAGCACACCGAACAGCAGCGGAATTGCCAGCATCACGGGAAAAAGGTGCGTGTGCTCGGGATGGCGGACCAGAACAATCGCGACCACGATCGCAATTCCCAGCACCGACAAATTCACAAAATTCTGGCCCTTATAGGTGATCGGCCGCTGCGGCAGCACTTCCTCCAGCTTTCCCGCCGCCATCAAACTCCCCGTAAACGTCAGCGAGCCCAGAATCACTTCCGCGGAAAGCACCGCCATCATGAACGGCGGCACATTCGGCGCGCGCAAATAAAATTCAGAGGTGCCCACCAGCGTCACGCACAACGCGCCAAACGCATGGCTCAGCGCCGTCCGTTGTGGAACTGCCGTCATGTGCACCAGGCCGAGCGGCACGCCGATGATGGACCCGAGCACCAAGCCTATCGCGATCCAGCGGAAATCCACGATGCCGTGGTGCAGCAAAGTGCCCACGATCGCCAGCAACATGCCGGCTTCGCCGGCCCACACTCCGTGCCGGGCCGTGCTCGGCGAGCTCATCAATTTGAGCGATAAAATAAAAAGAATGGCGGCAATCAGGTAGATGATCTGCAGCAGGAGATCCGAACCGGCGAAGGGCGTCATGGTTTCGGCGTGCGGCTCGTCTTGAACATTTTCAGCATGCGGTCGGTGATCAGAAAGCCGCCGACGATGTTGCTCGTTGCGGCAACGATCGCCAGCGTGCCCAGAATCGTCGCCAGCGTGCTTTTGCCTTCGCCCGCCAGAATGATCGCGCCGACGACGGCAATCGCATCGAGCGCGTTGGTCAGCGACATGAGTGGTGTGTGCAACAGCGGCGAAACGCGGCGGATCACTTCAAACCCGATGAAGGCAGCCAGAATGAAGACGTAAAGATCCGTAACCAGGTCTTGCTGGACCATCAGTTTCCCCCGCCGCCCGCAGTCGCCAGCGCTGGCAACGACAAAAATTCACGCACGCGTTCGTTCACGATTTCACCCTCCCGCGTCAGGAGCGTGCTGCGCACGATTTCATCATCCATTTTCAGTTGCAGCTTTCCGCCCTGCACCAGATATTGCAGGAACGCGGTGATATTGCGCGCATACATCTGGCTGGCGTGGTACGGCACGGTGCTCGCGAGGTTGATGCGGCCGATCACCGTCACTCCGTTCTCCACCACTTTTTCGCCCGGCCGGCAGAGTTCGCAATTTCCGCCGCGCTCGGACGCCAAATCCACAATCACCGATCCCGGCGCCATGCGCGCGATCATGTCGCGCGTCACCAGCACAGGCGACTTCTTGCCCGGAATTACTGCAGCGGTAATCACCACGTCGCTTTCCGCCACCACGCGTCCGAGCAGATCGCGTTGCCGCCGGTAGAAATCTTCGTCTTGGGCCTTGGCGTATCCGCCCGCGTCCTGCGCATCCTTCGCTTCGATCGGCAGCTCCACAAAACGCCCGCCCAGGCTTTGCACTTGTTCCTTCGCCGCGGGCCGCATGTCGTACGCGGAAGTTACGGCGCCAAGCCGCCGCGCCGTCGCAAGCGCCTGCAACCCTGCGACGCCCGCGCCGATTACTAGAACGCGCGCCGGTGTGATTGTGCCCGCCGCGGTCGTCAACATCGGGAATATTCGCGGCAGCGTGTCCGCGGCAATCAGCACCGCCTTGTATCCGCAGATCGTGCCCATGGACGAAAGCGCGTCCATGGCCTGCGCCCGCGTGGTGCGCGGCATCAATTCCACCGCAAACGACGTGACGCCCGTTGCTGCAATCTCTTGAATGGTTTGCAAGGTGCCGAGCGGCCGCAAAAATCCGATCAGTACCTGGTCGCGGCGAAAAAGCGGCAGGTCGGCCTTGCCGGTCTTGTCGTTCGACCCGTGCGCGAGGACCTGCACGATAATGTCGGCGGTGCGAAATACTTCGGCGCGCTCCGCTACAATCTTCGCGCCCTTCGCCACATAGTCAGCGTCCGGATAGCCAGCCTCGATGCCGGCTCCCGCTTCCACAATCACTTCGAGGCCGGATTTCGCAAGGGTCGGCACCACGGACGGCACCAGCGCCACGCGCCGTTCTCCAGGAAAAGTTTCACGCGGTACACCAACGATCATCGCACGCCCTCAATCCCGAAATGGTTAGCTCAAAAAGCGCGCTCAATTCGAAACCGTGCAGCCGCCACACCACCTCAGCACCCACATGCCAACAGCGACAATTTCTGCGACCACCAAACCAATGATTCTATCTGCAATCTCGCAGAAGTCTACCCGAACATCCGCAACACCCACCCCAGCGGCGCTCGCCATTGGCGCATCAAGTGATACGACATCTTCAGATGTAAGCGACTACTCTGAGGTCGCACGCTTTCGGCGTGGCGCGCCAAATCTTGTAAGCTACAGCCCCCCGGGCGCCTTGGGACAATAATTCGTGATCATGTAGGCGTCGTAACCATCAACAATTTGTATCGTTGACAACCAAAAAACTGATATCTATACTGCGCGACACGTGCAGTTAACCGATTTAGCTGGGGCAAGGCGGGGTTTGGGGTGGACCGGCCTCGGCATGGGGTGCCTAGATGAACGTCTCAAGAACCGTCTTCGGTTCGACCGTGGATTTGTCTGAGTCCAGCAGTTTGCCACTCCTGTGCAGGGCTGTGTGGCGGCTTGCGCACGCTCTGCCGTTGCTGCTGTTGTTGCTGTGGGCCGCGCCGGCGCGCGCGCAGTTTCAGGCGACCGTGCAAGGAACTGTGACCGACGGCAAAGGCGGAGTGGTGCAGGGCGCCACCGTTACGCTGAAAGATCAGGCCACCCAAGTTTCGCGGGCGACCACCACCGGAGCTGACGGCTTTTATCGCTTCTCGGAGGTCGCGCCCGGAAAATATACGGTCACCATCGAAGCGAGTGGCTTCCAAATAAGCATCACGAATGACGTGGACGTCTCCGCTGAAGTTGCTCGCGGGTTGGATGTGGCGCTCACTGTGGGCACCATAAAGCAGTCGGTAACCGTCAACGGAATCAACCTGCCAGCTCTCCAAACCGAAGAAGGCAATGTCGAAGGCACGCTCACCTCCCAAGAAGTCGAGCGGCTTCCCACCTTCGGCCGTGATCCGTACGAACTGCTACGCTTTGCTCCGGGAATCTTCGGGGATGACGCTCGCAGCGGCATTGGATTGATGCTCGGTTTTCCCAATGGCGCACAAAACGGCTCCGCCGGTCCGGGCGGCTCGAATACCGCGATCTATCAAACGGAAAATCAGCTCCCCATCAGCGCCAATGGCCAGCGTCTCACTTCCAACGATTACATGATTGACGGAGTGAGCGTAAACAGCCTGCAGTGGGGTGGCGCCGCCGTGATTACACCCAGCGTCGAATCGGTTCAGGAAATCACGGTGCTGGCCAACGATTACGATGCCGCCGACGGACGCAGTTCGGGAGCGCATATCAAAACGGTCACCAAGTCCGGAACCAATGATTTTCACGGAACCGGCTTCTTTCAATATCAGGATCCCGGCCTGAACGCCTACAACAAATACAATGGATTCAACTTCAGCAGCCCAACCACCGGCACATTCAACCCGCCCGTGCGCGACAACAACGCCTACCGCCAGTTTGGAGGCAATCTCGGCGGTCCCCTCTTGAAGAACAAACTTTTCTTTTTCTTCAACTATGAAGGGCTGCGGGACAATAACACCACTTTTCAAGACCAGTGGGTGGATACGCCGCAGTTCGACTCCCTGTTGGCGACTTACGCTCCCAATACTCCCGTATCCGCCACGCTCACGCAGGCCGGCTTGGCTCCCCGTGTCGCGAAAGTTTTGCCCGCGACGTGCGCCAATTTTCCGGAGCCCTGCCAACTGGTGGGCAACGCCGTAAACATCGGCTCTCCCACCGGCACCTACGGCACGTACCTCCCGAACGCCATGGTTCCCAATGGAGGCGGTTTGACCACCGTGCCGGAATTTGAATTTGCCGAAATCTCCTTACCCGCAAACACGACCGGCAATCAGTACAACGCGCGCGCTGATTACGACTTGGGTCGCAACGTCTTCACCGTGAATACTTTCTTTACCCAGTACCATCAGTTAGCCGCAGACGCTCAGGCGCAGGGCCGTCCCAACGCTGACTACAATTCAAATCGCTTTACTCCTTCAGGATTTTTGGGTTGGATTTTCAATATCTCTCCCACCATGATCAACGAAGCCCGCTTCAATTTTACGCGCTGGGCCTACAACGACATCTCTGCCAACCCCCAAATCGATTGGGCGATACCCAGAACCGAAATACAGAGCGCGCTTCCGAATGGCCAACGTATTAAGTACGGCGCAAATCAGGGGGATACTTCCCCGGCGACCTTCGCGCAGAATACGTTTTCGTTTCGCGACGTTCTTTCCAAACTCCACAATCAGCACAATTTCCGGTTTGGCTTCGAATTTAACCGCTACCAGGACAATGACGACGAATTTGGCGCTGCGCGTCCCGATATAGTCTTTCAGCAGCCCTGGAACTTTGCCAACGGCACGGCCATCTTTGAAGCCGTGAACGTGAATCCCAACACCGGAGGTGCGGCGAATCTCGCGCGGGCCTATCGCAGTTCGGATTACGGACTTTTCGTTCAGGATGATTGGAAGGTGCGCGCAAACCTGACCGTCAACCTCGGGCTTCGTTGGGAATACTATGCTCCGCCCACCGATGCGAACGGCCAATTGTGGAACCTCAACGTCCCCAACGATCCAGTAAACGGTCTGGTAAATGCCTCCATGTATAACCCGAACAAAATGTATAAGTCTGATTACCACAACTTTGGCCCGCGACTCGGCTTTGCTTGGAGTCCGGACATGTTCCACGCCAAAGCCGTTCTGCGCGGAGGATTTGGCATCGCCTTCGATAGCTTCGACAACAATTCGTTCGACATCAGCCGCAATAATCCTCCGCTGGTCGTTGACTACGGTCTGTGCTGCGGCGGACCGGGAGCCGCGGTGAATAGCCAAATCCTGTATCAACTGGGGTCCGATCCCAAATCGCCACTCAGCTACCTCAATCCGGCCCTGGCTGGCGGCGTGAATCCGGCGAACAATCTGCCCATCGTGCTTTCCGGCGGCTCGGGGGCAACCATTTACTCAACCAATCACGACTTTCCAAATCCTTACATTTACCTTTACTCACTCGAGGCCCAGTACGCGCTCCCGCACAATTGGGTCACGGCCGTAGGCTATCAGGGGAGCAGCAGCCATGGACTGCTGCGACTGGAGAATTTCGAATATTTCTACCCCAACCCGAACACGTCCATCGCCGCGCCGTTCCGATTCATTCCGGGAGCCAATGCCAATTTCAACGCCCTCAACACGGAAGTGAAACGGAACTTCCGTAACGGACTTTTGCTGGATGTGCTGTACACCTACAGCAAATCGATTGACATCGTTTCCGCGGAGGGTCCGGGCTTCAACACCAATCCCACATACCCCACCGACATGCACACCGAGCGCGGTCCGTCGGACTTCGATGCGACGCACAATTTCCGGGCTGTCGGACTCTGGGATCTTCCGATCTACCGAGACCGGCACGACTTGGCCGGCAATCTTCTGGGTGGATGGGAAATCAATGGAGACTTCCAATTCCACTCCGGCTTCCCATGGACGCCCGTCGCCAGCAACAATTGCTTCACGCTCGGCGCACAATTTCTCTGTCCGGTGAGGCCCACGGCGTACAGCGGCGGCGCCGGCGACAATGCCAGCACGGACGCTTTTCTGCCGCTCCAAAAGAATAATTTCCCCAATGGCTCAACGAGCTATTTCACCACCACTGCTCCGATTCCCAGCTTCCCGGGCATTGGACGGAATAGCTTCCGCGGTCCGCGTTTCAGCCAGTTCGACTTCAGTTTCGTCAAGAACTTCGGCCTTCCTTCCGGGAAGTTCATCGGTGAGAATTCGAAAATTCAGCTGCGCATGAACATCTTCAACGCGTTCAACAAGCTCAATCTGGCGCCTTTCACCTTCGACAGCCCCTCCACGGTCATAACCTATTTCAACAACGGCACCACGCCCTCGGCAAATCCGAATTTCGGGGTTGCCACCCTAGGACTCGCGGGCCGCGTGATCGAACTCGAAGGACGGTTCGTCTTCTAATATTCAGCCAACGCTAAGGCGTGCGCGGGAACTCCATCATTCTCGCGCGCGCCTTGCTCCTCCCCAGCCTCTGTGCAAGGATGTGCGCTCAGGTGCTCCCATGCCGCGCTCGTCACGCGTTAAAAATTCCGCTGCGCACGAACCTCCCGCCGCCAATCTGAAAGACGTCGCCGAATATCTCGGCCTTTCCTCGGCTACCGTTTCCATGGTCATGAACCGTTCACCCGCCGCGAAGTCGATCCCCCCTCACACTCAGGAACGCGTACGCGCCGCGGCGCGCAAACTAAATTACCGCCCGAACTTCATGGCCAAATCACTGCGCCAAAAACGCAGCTTCACCATCGGCGTAATCGTTCCGGAAATCAGCGAAGGCTACGGCGCTTCGGTAATGTCCGGCATCGAAGACCATTTGCTGCAGGAAGGGTATTTCTACTATGTCGTGAGCCACCGGCACCGCAAGGATCTCATCGAGGAGTACCCGCGCTTGCTGCACCTGCGCTCCGTCGAGGGGCTGATCGCCGTGGACACGCCCTGCCAGGAAAATAAATCGCTCCAAGTCGTCGCAGTTTCCGGTCATCAGAATGTCCCGGGAGTGACCAACATCGTTCTCGATCATGCCTTGGCCGCGAAGCTAGCCATGGAACACCTCTACGCGCTGGGCCACCGCAAAATCGCATTCATCAAAGGGCAGGAGTTCAGCTCGGATACCGAAGTGCGCTGGAAAACCGTCCAGGAAGCGGCCGCGAAACTCGGCCTGAAGATTGACGAATCGCTCGTCGCCCAACTCGTCGGCGAGGTCGGCACTCCCGAACTCGGCTACTACGCCACGCGCAAGATTCTTGCGGCGCGTCGCCCGTTCACGGCGCTTTTTGCGTTCAATGATATTTCGGCGATCGGCGCGATCCGCGCGCTGGGCGAAGCCAAGCTGAAAATTCCCGAGGACATCTCGGTCGTCGGCTTCGACGATATTCAAAGTGCGGCCTACCAGAATCCCGCGCTCACCACCGTTCGCCAGCCGATGCGCGAAATGGGCGTAATCGCCGCCGAGACGCTGCTGCAAAGAATCACTGCGCCGGCGAGCGCGCCCCATCCCACCTCAATAATAGTAAAGCCCACGCTGGTCGTGCGCTCCAGCACCGCTCTCGCTCGCCACCCCGCCTAAGGTGCTTGCGCAGCGCTTCCGCCTGCGGAGCATCGGCTCCGCGGACTCAACAGAAAACCGTCAGGTTCCGACACGATCATGCTGCCGGATGCTTCAGGATATCCGCCAAAGCATGCAACCGCCTCGAGTCCGCTGGAGTCTTCGCCGTGCTGGCGCTCGCTTCCAGGGACGGTGCCATTTTCTGCAACTTCGCCACTTTGCCGCGGTTCATGTGCGAAGTCTCCGCGCTGGCGATCGCCGCTCGCAAAGCTGCGATGCGTTCCGCAGGCAAAGCCTGCGACCGCTCGAGCTGATCCACGTACGCCTTCGCCACTACCAACTGCACGGGCCACTCGAGCTTCTGCTGGTCCTGCACATTCAGCTCAGACACCCGTGCCGCTTTCGCCGCGTCAATTTCGTTCTGCGTCAGGAACTGCGTCGGCGTCAGTTCGAATACATCCAGCCCGCGCGCAATTTCCGAACCGTAGATGTAGCCGTTGTACCAATATCCCGACCAATCGCCGCCCAGAATCAGAATCTTCGGATCGATCGGCCCACGGTCGAAGTAGGCAATCTCATAAGGATGGGACGCGTCCGTGAAGTCCATGACGGAGATGCCGCCCTGATACCACGCCTGCACCTCGATATCGCGCCCCGGAACCGGGATCAGCGAGCCGTTGTGCGCCACGCAGTTCTCCGTGTCGCTTTGCGCGGCCGGCAGTTTGTAATAACTCGCGAAGGTCAGCTTGTCATCGCTCAGGCGGAAAATCGCATCCGCGCCCCATTTGTTCGGATCGTTCGGACGGCAGCGCGCCCCCAGCCCGCCGCCCCACTCGTCGGTGAACACCACTTTCGTGCCATCGTTTGAAAACGAAGCCGAATGCCAGTAGGAATAATTCGGATCGTTCACCGCATCGACGCGCTTCGGATGCACGGGATCCTTGATGTCGAGCAGAATCCCATTGCCCGAGCACGCGCCCGCCGCAAGCCCAATCGCCGAGTACACCGTGATGTCGTGACACTGGTCGGTATCCTCCGGCTTTTCCTGGGGCTTGGTCGCATCTTTGCCGTGGCTGCCGCCGTTGTTCAGTCCGTTGATCACGCCCGTCCGCGCATCCATGAACACGCGAGGGCTCGACACGATTGCCGCTTCCTGCGGCGCCGCCACCGGAACCTTGATCACATCAATGCGAAACAGCGCCGTATTCGGGTCCTTGTCCGGCTTTTCGCCCGAGCAACCGGCTAGTTCTTCGGTTTGGCGCACAAACGACGTCCCCGAGACGTAGATATAAACGTTGTCCTTATCGTGCGGATCCACCACCAGTGTATGGGTGTGCGAACCGCGGCAGGTCTGCACCGCAGCCACTTGCTTCGGGTTCTTGATGTCCGCAATGTCGAAGATTCTCACGCCGCGGAAGCGGTCCTTCTGCGCGGCCGGCACGCGGCGATGGTGTTCTTGCCCCGGAGCAGGCGGAGGTGGCGGAGGTTCGGACGGAAATCCCTGCGTGCCGCAATCCAGCCGTCCATTCGGCATTTCGACGGACATGAACAGCAAATTCTTGTACACCGACACGTCCCCTTGCCCGCCCGGGCACACCATGGAAGTCAGGAGCGCGGCCTTCGCGGGATTAGAGATGTCGTAAATATTGATTCCGTAGAAATTCCCTTGGAAAAGGTGGTTGCCCTGGAACGCCATATCCGAGTTCGAGAAAGCGAGCTGCGCGATCACCAACTGCAACTCTTTCGGCATCTTCTCCACCATGCCGCCGCCGATGCCTAGCTGACTGATCGTCTTCTGCACCTTCGGATCGTCTGGTTGGTCGGTCCCGAGCTGAAACGCGTCCGGCTTTTTGAGCAGCAACAAGTGCTTCATGCCCATGGATGCTTCGCCCGCGTCATACAACCCCGGCGTCAGCTTGTAGCGTGGATCGCTTACATCCGACCCCGTCATTCCGGGCGGCAGCGGCGGAGCCGGCGCCGGCGCAAACGGATTGCGATCCTCGTCCGCCTTGTCTGCGTCCGCTGGAGCGCCCGGTGCGGCGGCTTGCGGCGCAGGCGTTGCAGGCGGAGTCGCCTGCGCCTGCATGCTGCTCACATTACAGACCAGGAAAATCGCAGCCGCGGCCATGCCGGCGAAACGCAAAGCAACACATTGCACTCGATTCATCATTTCTCCTTTGGCGGTTTCTTTTCCAGCATGGACTGCATAATCCTGATCTCGGCTCGTTGCCCGTTGTCCACATCCGTCGCGAAGTCGAAGAGGCTGGCGTCCTGCCCCGCTCCCGCCGTATTGAACAATTCCTTCACCATGATCAAAGCGCCATTGTGATGCTGAATCATCCCGGTCAAAAACAGGCGATCGAACTCCGCTCCCTTGGCGTTACCTAGCGCTTCCATCTGCTCCGGCGTCAGCATCCCCGGCATCAGCGCCATGGGTTTACCCGATTTATCCATATTGGGCATTCCCGGCATCGCCATGGAAGTGGGTTCTCCGTGCGAGGCGAGCCACCGCTTCATGAAACTGATCTCGTCCGACTGCGAACTGCTGATGCGCGCGCCCAAGAGCCGCAAGTCTTTGTTCTCGGTGTGTGAAGGAATCCACGCTGTCATCTCCACCGCCTGCGCATGATGCATGATCATGCCTTGCATGAACTCCACGTCGGCCGGAGATGGCGGCGGCAGCGTGCCCTTAATGGATGCCGGCAGCGTCTTGCTAGGTTTGCCCGGCGCGCCCGGCTGCACCACCACGGGAGTCGTCGCCGAATCGGTCTGCTGTGCGTGCGCAGGAGATGAAAAAAAACCGGTGGGAGCGTACGCGGCGAGAAGGAGGCCACAAAGCACCCCAATTCCTCTTACATAGAGGAGCTGGCGCGTGCGGCGAAAATCGTAAACCTTCCACTCCGGAGTGTTGCCAGACATTTGTGAGCCTATAACGCTACCACGAAGCAGGCCGGTCGCATACCCTTTCATCCGACGTCGCAGCAGGAGCGCGGAGCCTGCGTGGTCTTCCCGACACAGGTGCGACTCTGCAGCTGTAGCGACTGGTCTGGCAACGCCCACGGGGAAAAGGGACCTCTCGCGCGTTTCGCCGGGGACGCGCAGGTTTGAAATGGTCCGCGGGCCAGACTGTGGGACAATAAAACAATCATGGGAATCAAGATCACGCAAGACGCCGGCGCGCCAACGGCTTCCATCGAACTGATGATCACGCAGGCGCTGCCTGATTACGACCTGGACGAAGCGGAAGCGCCCATCCCGCGCGATATAGATCCCATCCTCGCGTCACAAGGTTTCAAAGACCTGCTCGACGAGGTCCGCGTCGTTCTCGACCGCGAGCTTTCCGGGAGCAACCTTGAAATCACCCAGCTCACCGGCGCGATCAGCCACGACCAAAGCGTCTATCACCCCGGCGTCTGGATCGTGCTGCGCGAACGCGATGCCGCGAAAGACGCCAAGGAAATGTCCGCACCCACCCGGCAACGCATCACCGCAATCGCGGAAACCCTCCGCAGCACCTTCAATCTATCCTGAACGAAGCCAGCGTAGCGACAAAGCGCAACGCCCCGCTGATTCCTCGCTGCCCCTCCCGCGCCCTCGGCCTTTCTCTGTGGACTTTGTGTCAAATCTTCTGCGCTAAGTGACTTCTCTGCGGACTCTGCGGTAAGTGCTTTTGCATCGCTTCGCCTACTTCTTCTGCGCAATCTCCACCGAAGCCCGCGTGGTCTCCCAATCCATCCGCAGGACGCACCCGTTCCCCATCTTGTCGAACGCGATCGTGAAATCCTCCACTGGCGCAGGAAGCTGCGAGACCTTCATATCCACTCGCACGAGATCGTCCCCTTCGCCGGGATACGGAATGCCCCACAATGGTCCGCCCTTCGCGTTTTTAATCTTTTTGCTGACAATCAGCGTCCACTTGTCCTGATCGGGAATCACGAAGAGCGTATAAGCGCCCGCCGGTATCGTCTTGCCGCCCACGGTCACATCCGTGTTGGTCACAAACGTAGTCGCCTCGTTTGCGCCCGCCCGCCACACCTGCCCGTAGGGAACCAGCCCGCCAAAAATCTTGCGCCCTTTCGCGCGCGGACTTGAATAATCCACGGTAATCGTCTTCCCATCGGTAAATTGAAATTCCGTGTGCGCTGCGGGACTCGGCCTCTTGCCCTTATCCTCTTGCGCGCGACTCGTCGTCACCATCGCCGCCATCATCAGAACCAACGCGCTACAAAGTATGAAAACTCTCCGCATGTTTCCTCCTCGAGATAAAAATCCGACCTGTCCTTCCGTACCAGTGCGCCGGCCATATAATAGCTGACTTTTGCTTCGACCAGCGCAAGGGTTGAACTTACCGCCGCCAACGTGGACCATTTTGAGACACCTCCAGCTTCTCAAAATAAGACCCGATTTTATTCATGGCATTTTCTTCGGTCTTCAGGACAGCTAACCGATACTGTGCGGCCATTTTCGGTATTACAGAACTATTACAAACACCTCGGCCGCACACTGCTAGTCTAAAGTGGATGAGCAGCGCAAACGCAACGACAGAGGCCCCGATGACTCAGCCAGCGATCGACCCAATAGCGCGTCCACTGGAAGTCCTGAAAAAGACGCAGAAAAACGATGGTGAAATCAATTGGCTAACCGCCAGCTTCATGGGCCTGTTTCACGTCGGCGCCCTCGCCGCCTTGTTTTTTTTCTCGTGGAAAGCGTTCTTCGTTGCTGCGTTTCTCTGGTGGGTGGCCACCAGCCTGGGCATTGGGATGTGCTATCACCGGCTTCTTACCCATCGTGGCTACAAAGTTCCACGATGGCTCGAATATGTGCTCACGGTTTTCGCCACGCTGGCCCTGGAAGGCGGCCCGATTTTCTGGGTGGCCACGCACCGTATTCACCACAAATATTCCGACCAGGAAGGCGATCCGCATTCTCCCGTCGACGGTACTTGGTGGTCCCACATGGGCTGGATTCTGACCGGCAAATCCATGCACCACGACACCACCACGCTTGCGCGTTACGTCCCGGATCTCGCCCACAACAAGTTCCACGTCTGGATCACCAAATATCATTACGTCCCGATGGTCGTGCTCGGCCTGATCCTTCTGGCTATCGGAGGCATTCCGTTCGTCCTTTGGGGCATCTTCCTGCGCACCGTCGTGGGCCTGCACTTTACCTGGCTGGTTAATTCCGCGACGCACTCCATCGGCACGCGCCGCTTTAAGACCCGCGACCTCTCCACGAATAGCTGGTGGGTAGCGCTGGTCACTTGGGGTGAAGGTTGGCACAACAATCATCATGCGCATCCGGTCTCCGCGCGCCACGGCCTCACCTGGTATGAAGTTGACTTCAACTGGTATGTCATCTGGTTCCTGGAAAAAATCGGCATCGCCCAGAAAGTTCACACCGCCAAAATCTCCGAACTCAAGCGCCCGAACGAATCCATCGTGGGAAGAACCCTCACACCAGATGTCCAGCGCGAACTAGCCTCCGTCGAGTTGTAGAGTCGGTCTAACACCCCGAGCGCAGCGAGGGATCGGCTTTTCACAGACTCCGGACTCATCTCCTAAGCATCACGGTCTGCGCCGCAACGAAGCTTTCACAACCCCCGCTTCGCGGTACAATTCCCCCTAGATACCGTGCAAATCGCGAGCCGCAGAAAGACCATCGCATTCTTCGTCGTGCTGGGCAGCGCCCTGGTGGCCCTGGCCGTCGCCCTCAACGTCGGCTGGATCATCCTCAATCGCCGCGAAGTCGTTCTGCTCTTCTTCGGGGTGATATTTTTCTTCGCCATCATCGCCGGCATGATCCTCAACACTATTTTCCTCGTGCGCGAAATCCGCCGCAACGAACAGCACGGCAGCTTCATCAACGCGGTCACGCACGAACTGAAAACTCCCATCACCTCCATCCGTCTGTACCTCGAAACCATGCAGCGCCGCGAAGTGGACGAGGCGCAACGCCAGCAATTTTATAATTTAATGTTGCTGGACACCGACCGCCTGCTGGGGACCGTCGAGCAAGTCCTCAAAGCCGGCGAGGTAGGCTACAAGCGCGGCAGACGCCACCACATCGAGGTGGATTTCAATGAGCTCGTCCGCGAATCGATCGAGCTCGCGCGCGTGCGTCACGACCTGGCGCCCGGCGTTCTGCATTTCGATTCGGCAACCACGGACGCGAAACGCGCGCGCATGGATGGCGGCCCAATCTTGCTCCAGGGAGATCCTGCCGAGCTGCGCACCGCAGTGTCCAACTTGCTCGATAACGCCGTCAAATATTCCGGCGATCGCGTGGACGTTTCGGTGCGCATCGAGACCCCGGATAATCAAATTGTGCTGAGCGTCACCGACCACGGCATCGGCATCCCCGCGCCGGAGCTGAAGCGCATCTTCAGACGCTTTTATCGCGTGCCCGGACGCGCCAGTTTCCAATTGAAGGGCACTGGCCTGGGCCTCTTCATCGTGCGCGCCATCGCGCGCGCGCATGGCGGCAAGGTTTACGCCGCAAGCGAAGGCGAAGGCCGCGGCACCACCATTACCATGGAGTTGCCGAGGAACCTGGCATGAGCCGCGTGCTGGTGGTCGAAGACGAAGCGCATCTCGCCAAGGGATTGCGTTTCAATATCGAAGCCGAAGGGCATTCCGTCGAAGTATCCGGCGACGGTGAAACGGCCCTCGATCGCTTGCTCGCCAAGAACGAAAATTTTGATGCGGTCGTGCTGGACGTCATGCTTCCCGGCAAAGACGGCTTCACCGTCGTCAGCGCATTGCGCAAAGCCCGAAATTATATTCCCGTCCTGATTCTCACCGCTCGTGGCCGCCCCGAAGACGTCCTGGAAGGATTTGCAGCCGGCGCTGACGATTACCTGCCTAAACCGTTCCAATTGCCTATATTTCTTGCGCGCCTGCAAGGCCTTCTGCGCCGCAATCAATGGCTCCGCGGCGAAAAAAAAGAGCCGAAGAGTCGCGCCGGCAACAGTGCTGAAAAGGAAGCGAGTGCGAGCCTGGGCGCAGCGAACGGCGCGACGGCCACCGATGCCGAAGTATTTTCATTCGATGGCAAGACGATCGATTTCGGCACGCTCGAACTGCGCGTGGACGACACCATCATCCAGCTCACGCTGATGGAAGCGAAGCTCCTCCGCCATCTGATCCGCAGCAAAGGCCGTACTGTATCGCGCAAATCCATCCTCGAAGACGTCTGGGGCCTGCACGAAGACACCGACACGCGCGCCATTGATAACTTTATCGTCCGCCTCCGCCGCTACATCGAGAAAAATCCCAGCAAGCCGCAGCATCTGCTGACAGTCCGCGGCGTTGGCTACCGTTTCCTGGCTTAACAGTCCTTTTCTGGGCTTACTCGGGAATTCATAGGGTCGAAGCCGGGAGAAGCGTACGATGTGTGCCGATAGAGGTCCAAATCGCATGTTGCTCGTGAGGCTGATTCGCATCTGCAGCATTGTGGCCGTGGCCCTTGTCCTTGCCACATTTGCGGCAGCACAGAACACATCTGTCAGCGGACAGATAATCGCTCCTGACGGCACGCCGTGGGTTGATCTGGACGTGACCATCCAGAACACGGACACAGGCCAGCACTTTGAGGTGAAGACAGACAAAGATGGGCGGTACAACCAGCAGGGATTACCTCCCGGCGTCTACCGGATCACGATCTACGACCGAAGGAGCACACGGTTTATGTATACGGAAGTACGCACACTCCACGGGAGCCAGGAAAACGACGTTTCCGCCAACTTCGGCAAGAATATTGATACTACTTACTCAGAAGGGCAAACGAGGGCAGCGGAACAGGACATTAGCTTCAATAAGGTGAAGGCGCACCTCATCGCGGGAGTCGGGGCTCTGTACGCTTCGGACGCGGTGCGCAAGCAACTCGCCACCACGCCAGCCGATCAGAAGGGCGCGCTTCAGGAGAAGCTGAACTGCGACTACCAGACCGCCATCCGGGAGTTCCATCTGGCCGAGCAGGCCGATTCGCCAACCGACGCGAAGAATCACGCAATGATCTGGGCTCAACTCGGCGAAGCCTATGATTACGCCGGGCAATTTGCTGACGCAGCAAATGCCTATCAGAAGGCCATTGCGCTCCGGCCCGGGGCCTTGTATTTCCAGAACTATTACGAGGACCTAAGCAAGGCGCAAGCCAGCTCTGCGCTGGGACTGACTGACCCGAAAGAGACGGCGCAAAAAGTGGCTGACGCCAACGCTACCTGTGCCAAGGCCGAGGCGCTCGATCCCGCGTCGGCGGCAAGGTGCTGGAAAAACATTGGCATCCTTCTGAGTAACAAACGTGACATGAAGGACGCGATTACGCCATTGCAGAAGACGACGCATTTGAACCCCCAGGACGCCCAGGCATGGCTCCTGCTTGGCCGCGCGCTGCTCGCAGCGGTTGAAACGAAGCAGGAGGGCAGTCAGATAATCTCCGTCCTCCCTCCGGGGACCGCCGAAGCATTTCAAAAGTGCATTGATGCCGACCCGAACGGCCCTTACGCCTCGGAGGCGAAAGAATTGCTCGATGGATTGGCTTCCGCGAGCACCGATGACAAAACGACTGCTGTGGACAAGAACAAGAAGTAGCGCGCGAAGACCCATGGACCGCATGGGACTCGAGAGCCTCTGATCCCGTGTCTTTGGAACCAATCGAACCGTGCATCCCGATTTGCGCCGGCGCCTACGCGGACGCTGCCTTGACCTTTCCGCAAGCTACGCTCACTATTCTCAACTGTTCTTGCGAGGACTCGCTGCATGCCGGAAGGCAAAGGGCTGCTGATCGTCTACACCGGGCCGGGCAAAGGCAAGACGACCTGCGCTTTGGGCACTGCTTTTCGCGCCGTCGGACAGGGCCTGCGCGTGATGATGGTGCAGTTCATCAAAGGCTCCTGGCACTATGGCGAACTGGACGCCGCCCAAATGCTCGGCGACGATAAATTCGAAATCCGGCCCATGGGCCGCGGCTTCGTGAAAGTCGGCGGCGCCGACACCGATCCCGAAGACGTGAAATTGTGCGAGCAAGCCTGGGAGTTCGGCCGCGAGCAGATTTATAGCGAGAAATACGACCTTGTGGTCCTCGATGAAATCAACTACGTGATCAGCTATAAAATGCTTGATGCCGAGCGCGTGGTAGAATCATTAGAGAAGCGTCCCGAGCGCGTTCACGTGATTTGCACGGGCCGCAACGCGCACCCGAAACTCGTCGAAGCCGCCGACCTGGTCACCGAAATGCGCGAAGTGAAGCATCCCTACACCAAAGGCATCCTGGCGCAACGGGGAATTGACTATTAGCCGCAAGAGTTAAGCACCGAGCCGAGCGAACAACAAATGGCCTGGTTTAAACGCGAAAAGAAACCGATCGAAAACCCCACGCCGGTCGAGGAGCGCCGCGTCCGCACCGAAGGCATGTGGACCAAATGCAGCTCCTGCCGCGCCATCATCTGGAAAAAGGATCTCGAAGCCAATTGGGAAGTCTGCTCGAAGTGCGACCATCATTTTCGCCTGGGCTCCCGTCGCCGCTTGGAGATGCTTTTGGACGATGAAGTCTACGTCGAATTCGACGCCGACCTCGCCTCCAACGACCCGCTCCATTTCACCGATACCCGGCCCTACGCACAGCGCTTGAAAGAAGCGCAGCACAAGCTCGGCATGAAAGATGCCATCCTCACCGCCGAAGGCCGCTTGAATGGACGCCCGGTCATCTGCTGCTCGATGGAATTTGGCTTTATTGGCGGCTCGATGGGCGCGGTAGTCGGCGAAAAAGTCGCGCGCGCGGTGGAACGCTCCCTCGCCCAGCGCCAGCCGCTGATCATCGTCTCCTGCTCCGGCGGCGCGCGCATGATGGAAGGCGTTGTCAGCCTGATGCAGCTCGCGAAAGTTTCCGCCGCGCTGGCGCGCCTGGACGAAGCGAAACTCCCGTTCATCTCGATTCTCACTGATCCCACCACCGGTGGCGTCACCGCCAGTTACGCGATGCTCGGCGACCTGAACATTGCCGAGCCCGGCGCCCTGATCGGCTTTGCCGGCCCGCGCGTCATTGAACAAACCATCCGCCAGAAGTTGCCCGAAGGTTTCCAGACCGCCGAGTTCCTCCTGGAGCACGGCTTCCTCGATGCCGTCGTTCCCCGCAAGGAACTGAAGCCCTACATCAGCAATGCCCTCGATTTTTTCATCGGTTAGCTACATGACGTACGAGGAATCCGTTCGCGCGCTTCTTTCGCTCGGCCGGGAACTGGCCGCTCCGCAGCAGGCGCGCGTGCAGAAATTCGGCCTCGAGAATATTTCCATCCTCGCGCAGGAGCTCGGCCAGCCACAGCGTGCCGCGCCCTGCGCGCATATCGCTGGCACCAACGGCAAAGGTTCCACGGCCGCGATGCTCGAATCCATCTTGCGCGGGGCAGGCCTGCGCACCGGCCTGTACACCTCGCCGCACCTGGAATGGATCAACGAACGCATCCGCATCAACGGCGAGAGCATTTCGGACGAAGACTTCTGCGCAGCGTGGACGCGCGTTCATGCGGCGATCGAAGCGCTGATGGCCTCCGGGAAACTCACCGCGCATCCGACATTTTTCGAGTGCGTCACCGCGATGGCTTTCCTCGCCTTCGCCCAACAAACCGTGGATTTCGCCGCCTACGAAGTGGGCCTCGGCGGCCGCCTGGACGCGACGAACATCGTCGTACCCGAAGTCGCCATTCTCACGCCAGTTGATTTCGATCACGAAAATTATCTGGGCCACTCCATCGAAGAAATCGCCGCGGAGAAAGCCGGCATCATCAAGCCTGGCGCCTGGGTCGTTAGCGCCAGCGAACGCCTGGAAGCCCGCGCCGTGATCGCCAAGCGCTGCGCGGAAATGGACGCTCGTCTGGTTGAACTGGACTCAGCGGCGCGCCTCGAAGACGTACAAGATTCCAGCGGCCTTTACCGCGCGGCCGCCGTATTCACGCACTCGCGCAAAAAAATCGTCCTCGCTCCCGCGCTGCCAGGGCGTTTCCAGTTGCGCAACGCGCTCACGGCCGCCATCGCCGCCCGCTTGCTCGCCGAACGCGGCTTTCCTGTCAACGACGACGCCATCGAACTCGGCATCGCCGCGGCGAAATGGCCCGGCCGTCTCGAACGCCTCTGTACTCATCCCCACGTTTACCTTGACGGCGCACACAATCCCTCCGGCGCGCGCGAATTGCTCAAATTCTGGGAAGAAAATTACGCGGACAGCCGAATATTCCTCGTCTACGGTGCCATGCGCGATAAAGCCGTGGACGAAATTGCCGGCCTGCTTTTCCCCCGTGCCGACACCGTCATTCTCACCGAACCGCGCCAGCCCCGCGCCGTTTCCGCTCCACTGCTTGCGGAAATGACTGGCCACCACGCGAAGCAGCTTCTCGTTGTCCACGATCCCGCCGAAGCGTTCGAAACCGCAATAAAATTGACGCGCGCCGAAGACGCGGTATTCGCGACAGGCTCCCTCTATTTGGTCGGCGACCTCCGCTCTTACTGGAACCAGCGCGCAGGCAATCTCGCGAACACCCATCGTGCCCTCCCATCCGAATCTTTGTAGATTTCTCCCGCAATTCGTAGGCAAGAGATTCGCTTTGTAGAACTTCGGGTCGAAATTTACTCAAGACGCTCCTCTGCTGAGACGCCTTGCTATTCGCCTGATCACCTGATTTCCCATGCTCGAACAGGGTTTCCCACCGCCGCACGCGGCACCCGTTGGTGCTACGCAATTCGCTCATTTTCCTGAACAATTGCTGCGTTTTCTGCGTTTATTCGTGTAGCAGTTGGAAGCAAAACTGCCACTGATACGTCTAAGCCCAGTAACAGGGAGGGGTCCTCACATGAAGCGCGACGACAGAAGGCAAAAATTGGAATCCTTCGGCCGCGCGCCCACGCTCTTGTCGGGCGCGCTTCGCCAATTTCCCAAGAAGATGTGGCTCTATAAACCCTCGGCCGATCGCTGGAGCATTCACGAAGTTATTTTGCATCTCGCCGATAGCGAAGCCAGCGCCTACCTGCACTGCCGCCGCTTCATCGCCGAGCCGGGCAGCCAGACGCCTGAGTTCGATGCCGCTCGCTGGGCCAGTTCGCTCGGGTACTTTCATCAAAGCACCCGCGAAGCTTTGGAAATAATCCGTCGCCTCCGGAAGATGACCTATCAATTGCTGGCCGCGCTCCCGGACCACGTGTGGGAATGCACTTTCGCTCATCCGCGCGACGGGCAGCTCAGCCTGGATCGCTGGGTCGAGATTCAAGAGCGCCACATTCCGCATCACATTGATCAGATGCGCGAGAATTATGAAGTCTGGCTGAAAACGCATCCTCCGCGCCGGCGCCCTTCTCCTCTGCGGAGTTCGGGAATGCCACTTCGCCTGATGTCGATGTCCGCAGAAGGCTGCTAGCCCGTTGCGCAAGCCGATGGCGCGCTCCGCGCGTGTCGGCCCCGCTCCCGCATCGCTGCATTTTTCGCTGCGACCAATCCGCGGCCTGCGCCTGGGTCAAGCCTGGGTTAAACGGTGCGGGCCATGAGCGCCATTGACGAAGTGCTCGCCGCGAACGAAATCTACTCGCGCACCCAACTGACGCGCGCCCCGAGCGCAAACTCGCGGTCCCCCCTGATGACATCCGGTCTGATGCACACCAGCGAACAGGACTTGCGCGCCAGAATTCAGAATCGCACCGGTACAGCCGCTGTTGCTCCCGCCTTGTTCTACCCCTTTCAAAACGTTTGAAGAAAATGTCCGCCTCCAATTGCAGAAGCTCCTCACCCATCCCTAGGGTTCCCAAAAGTGTCGCTGTCCGCGGCTTCGTTTACGACGTCACCAGCGGGCGTCTCGGCGAAATTCGCGTCGCTTGACAGGGCCGACGCTGAATCTGGCAATATTGCCCGCGCCTGCCGCGCAATGATAGGATGTGCACCTCATGAGCCCGGAAAAAGCCCCCAAACCGCGCGTAGGGATACCCTATCGCACACGAAAAGAAGAACTTAGCAATAAGCGCGGCTCTTATGACAAATATGTCGAAGCCGTCGAAGCGGCCGGCGGCCAGCCCGTCGAAATCTCACTGGCTCTGTCCGCGCCAGAGTTGCTGAAGGTCGCGCAAGACTTGGACGCTATCGTTCTTCCGGGGAGCCCGGCGGACGTCGAGCCGTCACGTTTCCACGCCGCGCGACACCCCCAGTCCGCCGAAGCGGACCCCGACCGCGAGCGCACCGATTTCGCTCTCCTCGACCATGCCATCGCCGAGCACAAGCCCTTGCTAGCCATCTGCTACGGCGTGCAGAGCCTCAACGTTTTCCTTGGTGGCTCGCTCGTGCAAGACGTTCCCAGCGAACTGCCCAGCAAAATCCAGCACGCCTGGGCCGGCCACGTAGGCCCCGAGCCTCATCACCAGGCCTCATTCGAAGAGGGTTCGCGCCTCGCGCAACTTGCCGGCACCAACGAAGCGCGCGTCAATAGTTCGCATCATCAAGCCGTGCTCGAACCCGGCAAGAATCTTCGTATTGTCTCCCGCGCGCCGGATGGCGTGGTCGAGGCGGTCGAATGGACGGGCGACGCGAATTGGCTCACCGGTGTGCAATGGCACCCGGAGCGTATGATTGCCACCGATGAATTGGCCCGAGCACTATTCCGCGAATTGGTCGCGGCTGCGCGCAAAGCGCCGGTGCATTCGTAGGGCGCAACGAAAACAGCCTGAATCAGCGCACTTGCGGCTCTTGCTTTCAACTTTTAACTGTAAACCTTCAACTACAAACTGACTCGGGGGTCACATGATTTCGTTGGCAGGCAAGGCGGCACTGATTACCGGAGGCTCGCGAGGCATCGGCGCCGCCACCGTGAAACTTTTCGCCCAAGCCGGCGCGGATGTCGTCTTCAGCTTCAATCGCAACAAGGAAGCGGCCGCGCAAGTGCAGCAGGAAGCCCGCAAGCATGGCACCCGCATCGAATCAGCGAAGGCCGATCTGGGCAAGATGGCCGATGCCAAGCGACTCATAGAGTTTACCCGCGAGCGCCTCGGCCGCATTGACATCCTGGTGGCCAACGCGGGCATCTGGAACGAAAAGGACGCGCCCATCGAAAAGCTCAGTGAGCGCGAATGGGACGAAATGATCCGGGTGAACCTGAAGAGCGTATATTCCGTGATTCATTTTACCGCTCCGCAGATGATCGCGCAGAAGAGCGGCAAAATCGTGGCCATCAGTTCCACGGCCGGCCAGCGCGGCGAGGCGTTGCACACCCATTACGGCGCAACGAAGGGCGGCGTCATCAGTTTCGTGAAGGGGCTCGCCAGCGAGCTCGGCCCGCACAACATTCTCGTGAATTGCGTTGCGCCAGGCTGGGTGGATACAGATATGTCGGCTTCGGTGCTGCGCACCAAGAACGGGTTGAAATCCGCAATCCTGCCCATCGCGCTCAAGCGCGTCGGCACCGCCGAAGAAATCGCCGGCCCGATCCTTTTTGCCGCTTCCGACTTGGCAACCTTTATCACCGGTGAAGTGATCAACGTTAATGGAGGTTCGGTACTCTGCGGATGACTTCCCAACAAATGTTCGCTCCCCGCGCGGCCATTCGCCGCTTCCTGGCAATCTCGATGTTGCTCGCGTGCGCCTGGTTCGCGGCGCCCTCGCCTACTCTCGGGCAAGATGAAGTCATGCTCCCCGCGCAAAGCGCGGCCAAGGCCAAGGAATTGCTCCAGCAGGCGATCGAAGGCTTGGGCGGGCCGGCTTACCTGAATGTCCATGACGTCACCTGCAAAGGGCGCCTCAGCCAATTTGGGCATTCCGGCGATCTGAATGGCTTTGAAACCTTCATTGACTATGCCGAGCCTCCTTTCAAAGACCGCACTGAAAATCTTCCCAAGCGCAACATCATTTCCGTGAATAACGGCGACAAGGGCTGGACCCTCGATCGCGGCGGCGTTTCCGAAGCCACCATCACCGACATCGCCACCTTCCAGGAAGACGTCAAAAAAGACATAGACAACATCTTGCGTCACCGCATCCACGAAGCCGGAATGATTCTCCGCTATGGGGGTCTCGACGTGGTGGACTACCAGGAAGCGGACTGGGTCGAGCTCGTGGACGGCGACAATCGCACCTTCCGCATCGCCATCTCCCGCAGCACGCATCTGCCCATCCGCAAAGTGGTGGACACGCGCGACGCCAATACCCGCATGCGCAGCGACGAAATCGAATACTATTCCAATTACCACCCGATAGACGGCGTGCAAACTCCCTTTCAGATCACTCGCGAGCGCAACGGCATCAAAATCTATCAGGTCTTCTTCGATAAGTGCGACTACAACACCAACCTCTCCGACGCGCTCTTCACCAAGGAATCCCTCGAAGAACGCTGGGAAAAAGTCGGCAAAAAAGACAAAAAATCCAAAGACAAACCCAGCAGCAACAACAACGACAAGAACTGACCCCGCGGGACCTTGTGCTCGGGGTGCGCCTGCCGAACGCTCGGGGAATCGCCACTTGTATTCCAACGCAATGAGCGCCAAAATCACGCAACTCTTCTGAGTCCTTTGATACCTAGCGATGGATTAGGAAGGATCCGCATGAATCAGGGAACGATTGTGGGTGTTGCGATCTTCATGGCGATGATGTCTTCGTCGGCGCCAGCCCAGGATAGCACCCCGCAGCAAAAGGTCTTGGTCCAATATCCCGGTAAGGCCTGGGCAGTTGCAATCGATTCGCCCGGCTTGGTCGTCGAGACGCGAGAACACCCGGCCGACGGCCGCGAATATTTCGTCGCCAATAATGCGACGAGCGGCATCGTGTTATCGGTGATGCTGGAAGTGTTGGCATTTTAGGTTTCTTCTGCATGCCGCTGTGGCGTTTTTTCACGCGGATCCGTCCAAGTGGCCCATGCCCAGCCACCGGAGTATAATCGTCGGATGCCAATGACGCACAAAACTGAACAGATGCACGGCACCACGGTCCTGTGCGTGCGCAGAGACAATAAAGTCGTCTTGACCGCCGACGGTCAGGTCACTCTCGGCGACGGAGTGATCAAGCACAGCGCCAAGAAAACGCGCCGCCTCTATAACGATAAAATCGTCGCAGGCTTCGCCGGCAGCACCGCCGATGCGCTCTCGCTCTTCGGTCGCTTCGAGGGAAAATTGCAGGAATTTCACGGCAATCTCGCCCGTGCCGCCGTCGAACTGGCCAAGGAATGGCGCACGGACCGCTCGCTGCGTCACCTGGACGCTCTGCTCATCGTCGCCGACGCGAAATATACTTTCCTGCTTTCCGGCAATGGCGACGTGATCGAGCCGGACGACGGCATCTGCGCCATCGGCTCGGGAGGTTCCTACGCTGTGGCCGCCGCGCGCGCACTTTCGAAATTCACCAAGCTCAACGCGAAAGACATCGCCGCCGAAGCCATGCGCATCGCCAGCGAAATCTGCATCTACACCAATTCCAATTTCAGCGTCGAAGAGCTATGACCGAAAAATCGGAGAAAGACATGGTTATCTATCTGTCCGGCAGTGAGTCGCAAACGCCCGAGCCGGAGCCGCTGCCCTCGTTCGATGAACTCACGCCGCGCGAAATCGTCGTTGAGCTGGACAAATACATTGTCGGCCAGAACCTCGCGAAAAAAGCCGTGGCCATTGCCCTGCGTAATCGCGTTCGTCGCCAGAAACTTGCTCCCGAGCTCGCCGAAGATATTCTGCCGAAAAATATTTTGATGATTGGTCCCACCGGCGTGGGCAAAACCGAAATCGCCCGCCGCCTCGCGCGTCTCGCCGGCTGCCCGTTCGTGAAAGTGGAAGCCTCGAAATACACCGAAGTCGGATACGTCGGCCGCGACGTGGAATCCATGGTCCGCGATCTGGTGGAAACCGCGATTGACATGGTCCGCGAGGAAAAGCTCGACGAAGTCGCCGAACGCGCCGAACAATCTGCCGAGGATCGCCTGCTCGATTTGTTGTTGCCACCTTCGCCGCTACCCTCGGAGATAAATCCCGCCAGCGAAGCGCAGCGTCGCGAACAAGTGTCGCGCACCCGCGATAAGCTCCGCGCCCAATTGCGCGAAGGCAAACTCGATCAGCGCATGGTGGAAGTCGAAGTTCGCGAACGCCAGATGCCCTCGTTCGAAATCATCACCAATCAGGGCGTCGAGGAAATGGACATCAACGTCAAGGACATGCTTTCCGGCATGTTCGGCCAGCAGAAAAAGAAGCGCAAAATGACCGTCGCCGAGGCTTTCGACTACCTGATCCAGGAAGAAGAAAATCGTCTCATAGACATGGACCAGGTCACGCGCGTCGCCGTGGACCGCGTTGAGCAGATGGGCATCCTGTTCGTCGATGAAATTGACAAAATCGCTGGACGCGAATCCGGCCACGGGCCCGATGTCTCCCGCGAAGGCGTGCAACGCGACATTCTCCCCATCGTCGAGGGCACTACCGTGAATACCCGTTATGGCATGGTGCGCACCGACCATATTTTATTCATCGCCGCCGGCGCGTTTCACACCACCAAGCCTTCTGACCTGATCCCCGAGCTGCAAGGCCGTTTTCCCATTCGCGTCGAACTCAGTTCGCTCTCCGAAGCCGATTTCATCCGCATCCTCACCGAGCCCAAGAACGCGCTCATCAAGCAGTACATCGCGCTGCTCGATACCGAACCCTTTAAGCTTACGTTCACCGAAGACGCCATCGCGGCCATCGCCAAATTCGCCGCCAAGGTCAACGAACACACCGAAAACATCGGCGCGCGCCGCCTGCACACGATCCTGGAAAAAGTGCTCGAGGATATTTCCTTCGAAGCCCCCGAAATGAAGAAGAAATCGTTTAAAGTGGACGCTGCCTACGTGCAAAAGCAATTGGCCAACATCGTCAAGGACCAGGACCTCAGCCGCTACATACTCTAGAAAAATAGAAAATGGAAAGTCGAAAAGGGGTCGAGCCCTCACACGCTCCACGCGTCTCAGCCGTCCCGGCCCCCATTTTCCATTTTCTGTTTTCCATCTTCGCCTTGGCCTTGCTAGCCGGCTGCGCCGCTCCCGGCGAACCGACCGAACGCAAACCACGCGTTCCCACGCCGATCGCTGACCTCGCCGCCGTGCAACAAGGCGACGACGTGATCCTCACCTTCACCCTGCCCAGAGAGTCCGTGGACCGTCACCCTTTGCGGCAGCCTCCCGCCATCGAGATTTATCGCGATTTCGCGCTCATCTCCTCAGGTGCCGCGAATGCCGCTCCGAACGCCCCTGCGAATCCCACCCTGCTCGTCACCATCCCCCCGGCCATGGTGGATCAGTACCAAACCCGGGATCGTATTCGCTACGTGGATTCGCTCAAGCCGGAAGACTTCACGCAGCATCCCGGAACGCTGGCGCTTTACATCGTCCGAACTCGCGCATCCCAGAAAAAAGCGTCGGCTGACTCCAACGTCGCCGCGTTGCGCATCGAACCCGCGGCAGACCCCATCAGGGACCTCGGGGCCGAAACCACTCGTCAGGGGATCGTTCTCACCTGGACCCCTCCGCAAAAGACCTTGACCGGCTCGGCGCCGCCTATCGCGTCCTATCGCATTTATCGCTCGGAACCGGAATCGCAAACGCAATCCGTCCCGCTCGGCCCTCCCGGGGAAAAGTCCCAGGCCAATACCCCGCCCGTGCGCATCGGCGATTCTCCGGGACCGCCGTTCCGCGATTCTCAAATCAAATTCGGCAACACCTACGCGTATTCCGTGCGCAGTGTCGCGCAATACCCGGACGCTCAAGTGGAATCCGCCGATTCCAATCTCGTCACCGTCACCCCGCGCAATACGTTTCCTCCCTCCGCTCTGCAAGGTTTGGTCGTCGTGTACGTCCCGGCGCAGAATGCCTCGCCCGCCTATCTCGAGCTTTCCTGGTCTGTCAGCCCGGATAACGATATCGCCGGTTACAACATCTATAGAAGTGAGCAGGAAGGTGCTCCGGGGAACAAGCTGAACCCCCAATTGTTGCTTAGTCCCGCGTTTCGCGATATGAATGTAGTTGCCGGCCACCGTTACTTCTACAGCGTTACTGCAGTCGATCGCGCCGGCAACGAGAGCCCTGCAAGCGCGCCGGCATCGGGCGAGATGCCCGCCGCGGTTCCTGACTAAGCACCTGCGAATGTTCCTGTGGAAGCTCCGCCCGGATTATGAATGAACCCATCACCAACTCGGCAGCCGCCGTCGCTGACGTGCAGGCCGCAATCAAAGTTGCGAGCCCGGCGTTACGCACTGGTCTGTACACCGGCGCATTGCTCATCATCGTGATGGCCGGCTCGCTGGTCGCCGCCAACCGCCTGTCCTGGCTCGATAATCGCGCCCTTGAGCGTAATGGCGCCTCTTACGGCCTTTTTGTCATCTTCATGCTGATTCCGATTTGCCGCTTCCTCAATCGCCCGGTCAAAATGTTCGTCTCCGCCATGATCGCCTGGTGCATGTTCGTGCTCGCCTACGACGTTGCCGGTTTTTTCTTCCACAATCTGTTCGCGGCGGTGCGCACGCCTTTTGTACTGCTGATTGAAGGAACGGTCGTTTACGGCGTTTGCGCGGTCGGCTCCTGGGTCGGCGGCATGGCCCTGCAAGCGCGCCAGCAGTCCATCGCCCCGCGCCGGCGCCGCTCCGATTTCTTCTCCACCCATCACCGATGAAGCTCTGCCGCTTCCAGCCCCTAGAATTTGACGCGCAAAATGTAAGCCGCTCGGCCCGGGAGACTCATCCCGCCCCACACGCCGGAATTATCGAAGGTGCTCGCATCGCCGAATTTCATGGCGAACTCTGGGGCCCGCGCGATCGCACCGGAAAATCCTGGCCGCTCGATGAAGTGAAGTTCCTGCCTCCCTCCGCGCCCAGCAAGATCGTCTGCATCGGCCGCAATTATCTGGAACACGCCAAGGAACTCGGCAACGAAGCCCCCCCACAGCCGCTGATTTTTCTGAAGCCGCCTTCGTCGGTGATTGCTCCGCAAGAGCCCATCGTCATGCCACCGATTTCCCAGCGCGTGGATTTCGAAGGCGAACTCGCCGTCATCCTCGGCCGCCGCTGCTCGCATTTACGCGGCGACGAAAATACCGCCGATTACATCCTCGGCTATACCTGCCTCAACGACGTCACCGCGCGCGACCTGCAGAAACTCGACGTCCAGTTTACTCGCGCGAAAGGCTTCGACACTTTCTGCCCTTGCGGCCCCATCCTTGAAACCCAGCTCGCTCCCGCCGGCGTCACCGTCGAAACCTTCGTGAATGGGGCCAGGAAACAGTCTGGACACACGTCGGAAATGATCTTTTCCGTTGATGCTATAATTCGCTTTATTGCGCAGGTGATGACGCTCGAACCAGGCGACGTGATCGCCACCGGCACACCCGCGGGCGTGGGACCGCTGGCAGCCGGCGACGTCGTCGAAGTCAGCATAACGGGCATCGGCACGCTAAGAAATCCTGTCATCGCTGCGCAATCGTAGACAGCAATCGAAGGGCGTCTCGCCGGCTCTCTACATTTGACTTTGTAGCGGCCGCCTTTAGGCGGGCTTTTTTTTCACGCAGGCAAGATTTTTCAATAATCCGCCCCAAAACAGGTTCCGTACGGCGGATGCAAAGGCACCCGTTGAAAGAAATTCTAAGTGATTGGCACGAATGGCTTCCGCTGGCCGGGATTGCGGTGCTGGCCGTGGTCGGCATCGTCCTCTGGCTCCGCCGCAAACCCGAAAGCGAGCACGACGTCGAACGCCAGCGCCGCGCTTACCTGAATCGCGTTGGACGCATCGTCGAAGGCCAGCTCCTCGAAGTCGTTGACCACCGGCCCGGCGACACCCACACTCCCAGCGCGAAGCAGCCGAAGATGTTCCCGAAACGCCCGCCCGCCGCCACATCCAACGGCACGCAAAAACTCCTTTACTACACTTACTCGATCTCCGGCGTCACCTACGAAACCGCCCAGGACATCACTGGCCTGGAAGAAGCCGCGCATCTCAGCCGCATCGCGGCCGGGCAAACCGCCAGCGTCAAATACGACCCCTCCAATCCCAGCAATTCGATCCTACTAGCCGACGACTGGTCCGGCCTGCACTGAGAGTGGCCCGCGTGGCCGATTGATCGGTCCTGGTTGACTTATGAACGCGAGCGACGTGAACAAGTGGCGGACGCTACGAGCGTTCTTTATTGCCTGGATGCTTTTCAAACACTATGGCATCGGTTCATTGGCCGCGTTTTGCGGTGGCCGGCGCGCTGTTTGGCTGGCTCGTGTACCTCGCGACGGACGCTTTCGCGGGAGGTTTCGCGGATCCTTGGACAAGTCTGTTAAAATCCCTTGTCATCGCCGTATGTTCCGTTATGCGTTATCGCGGGAGCGGCATCCGCTGTCATATTTCGCGCCATCGTATTTTTAGGTCCCCCAGCTGAGGACTCCGCAGAGTCACCGAACGGTTCGGGCCCGCGTCTAAGTTTTCGCAAATAGGCACGCGACCGTCGGAGTGATAAACTTTCTAGTTTCCGGAGGACTAAATTGCTTCATCTTCAGCGCCTACTAGCCGTTGCCGCCCTCATCTTCGCCGCAGCAGTACTCGCAATCGCAGCCACCGTCGCGCCCTTGTCAGCGCAATCAACAACCCAGCCGCCAGCGCAGGAATTGGCCCAACAAAATTCATCCGCGCCCATGATTGATCCCAGCCTTTACTCTGGCATGCGCTGGCGCCTCATCGGGCCCTATCGCGCCGGACGCGTCTCTGCCGTTGCCGGCATCCCCGGCGATCCCACCACGTATTACATGGGCACGCCTGGCGGCGGCGTTTGGAAGACCACCAGTGGTGGCACGGTGTGGAAGCCCATTTTCGACGACGAGCACGTTGCCTCCATCGGCGACGTTGTCGTCGCGCCATCGAATCCCAATATCATCATCGTCGGCACTGGTGAACAAACCGACGGTGATGGCGTTTACAAATCCACCGATGCCGGCGCCACCTGGAGCAACATCGGCCTGAAGGATTCGCGCTACATCAGCACCGTCATCATTGATCCGCGCAACCCGGACGTCATCATCGTTGGCGTCCTCGGCCATCCCATCCTCGGCGTCTCCAAACCCAGCGAAAATCGCGGAGTCTACAAAACCACCGACGGCGGCAAGAGCTGGACCAAAACTCTCTACAAGGACGATATGGCCGGCGTCTCCAATATGGCCGCCGACCCCAATAATCCGCGCATCCTCTACGCCGCGCTTTGGAAGCCATTCGATTTCCGCACGGGCCCGCCCGACGCCCGGACTCAAGATTCCTGGATTTTCAAATCCATCGACGAAGGTTCCACGTGGAAACCCGTCTCGGAAAGCGGCTTGCCCAGCCAGCCTCGCGGCCGCGTGGGTCTCGCCGTCGCTCCCGGAACAAAAGGTCAGCGCGTTTTCGCCATCATGGATCCCGGACTCTACCGCTCCGACGATGGCGGCGCCAGTTGGCGCCAAATCACTAAAGACCCGCGCATCACCGGCAATCTCTACATCTGCCGCGTCTACGTGGACCCCAAAAATCCCGACGTCGTTTACGTGATGCAGACCACCACGTATCGCTCCACCGACGGCGGCCAGAACTTCATCGCCTATAAAGGCGCGCCCGGTGGCGATGACTACCACGTCCTCTGGATTGATCCACAAAATGGACAGCGCATGATTCTCGGCGTCGACCAGGGCGCCACGATCAGCCTGGACGGCGGCCACACCTGGAGCAGCTGGTACAATCAGCCCACCGGCCAGTTCTACCACGTCATCACCGACAACCAGTTCCCTTACATTTCCTACGCTCCGCAGCAGGACAGCGGCACCGTCGCCGTTCCCAATCGCAGCGACTATGGCGAAATCAGCTTCCGCGATTGGTTTTCCGTCGGCGGCTTTGAATTCTGTTACATCGCGCCGGATCCCGCGAATCCGAGCATCGTCTATTCCGGCGGCTGGTACGGCAGCGTTCTGCGCTTCGACAAAATCACCGGGCAAATCGTGCACGTCTTCGTGCGCCGCGCGAACGACCGCATGGCGCAGATGCCACCGCTCGTGTTCTCGCCGCAGGATCCGCACACGCTCTATCTCGGCGCCCAATACGTGATGAAAACCACCGATGGCGGCGTCAGTTGGACGAGCATCAGCCCCGACCTTACCGTATCCGCCTCCGCGCAGCCGGCAGCTCAACCGCGATCCCAGAACATGACGCCGCCGAATGCCGAAGCGCGCTCCGCAAACGGCCACGCTCCTCTGGCCGACGATGAAAATGCCGCAGAACTCGTAGACCGCGATGCCGGCGGCAAAGACGACTTCGAGGAAGTCGCTCAGCGCCCCCGCCGTACCGCGCTTTCGGTGCTCACTCCGTCGCCCATCAGCGCCGACGTCATGTGGGCCGGCACCAGCAATGGCCTGATCCAAACCACGCGCGATGCTTCGCAGACCTGGCAGAACGTCACGCCGCCGGACCTGCCGCAAAATAGCGACATCGAAGCCATCGAAGCATCGCATTACGACGCGAGCACCGCCTACGCCGTGCTCTCCGCCCGCCAGGACCCGCATCCCTACGTCTATCGCACGCGCGACGCCGGAAAATCCTGGCAGAAAATCATCGTCGGCCTCGAGCCGGGATGGGTTGCGCGCATCATTCGCGAAGACCCCGTGCGCAAAGGGTTGCTCTATGCCGGCACTGAAAACGCTCTCTACGTTTCATTCGACGATGGCGACCACTGGCAATCCCTGCAACTGAATTTCCCGGCGTCGGACGTTCGCGATCTCGCCGTGCATGGCGACGACCTGGTCGCCGCTACCTATGGCCGCAGCCTTTGGATCCTCGACGACCTCTCGCCTCTTCGCCAGGCCGATCCGCAAATCTCGGGCGTCAACGCCTATCTCTTCAAGCCCGAACCAACCCTGCGCGTCCGTTACGACAACGACCAGGAAACTCCGCTTCCGCCCGAAGAGCCTACGGCGAAAAATCCTCCGGACGGCGCGATCATTGACTACTACTTGAAATCCGTACCCACCGGCCCGCTCTCGCTAGAAATTCACGACGCCCAGGGAAAACTGGTGCGCCGCTTCACCAGCCTTCCGCCCAAGCCCGATACCACGCTCAAGAACGTTCCCGATTATTGGTTTGGACCCCAGCCGCAACTTTCAACCAACGTCGGCATGAACCGCTTCGTGTGGGATTTGCGCTACGATCCGCCGCAGACTCTGAATTTCAGTTACTACGGCGGGATTCTCGATTACATCGAATACACGCTGTCCGATCACGCGCTTCCCGGCGATACGCCGCGCGAACAGACCCTCGGCCCCCTCGTCGTCCCCGGCCAATACGAAATCATTCTCATCGGCAATGGCTCGCTGATGAAGCAGCCACTCACCATCACACTCGATCCGCGCGTGCACGTCTCGCAAGCTGATCTCGATGCCCAGCTGGTCGCCTCCAAACGCATCGACGCCGGCCTGGCTGCCAGCGCCAAAGCCTATGAGTCTGTAACCTTGCTCCGCGCCACCATCGCCGACCGCCTGAAAACGCTCGGCCCCATGCCGGAAGCCGCGAAACTCGCTGGCGCTCCCGCTGCTGCCGCACCAGCCGTCAGCCCGGAAGCGAAAGCCTCCGCGGACGCGCTGAAAGAGCTGGACAAGACAGCCGAAGTAATTCAGGAAGGAACCTTCACGTCGCCGGGCGTAGGCCCTGTCAATCGCGATCTGGCCCGCACCTCCTTCTTCGTCCAATCCGGCGACGCCGCCCCTAGCGACACAGCCAAAACCGCGCTGGATGAATCCTGTTCCGCGCTAAACAAAAACCTGGCAGCATGGCATGACCTAGACGCGAACGCTGTCCCAGCCACCAACACAATCGTCGCCAAATCAGGTCTCGCCGCTCTGCCCACAGCCACAGTAATGTCCATAACCGCCGCCCCACAAACCTCAACACCCACCGACGCCTGCCAACCGTGACGATGACCACCCACCGCAAGCACCACGACCGCCTCGATGAGCTCCGCAGGCTCAACCGCGAAGCCGAAGCCGGCGGCGGAGCCGAGCGCCGCGAGCGCGAACACAAGCAAGGCAAGCTCAGCGCCCGCGAACGCATTGACTTGCTGCTCGACGAAGGCTCTTTCGAAGAGCTCGACAAATTCGTCCGCCACCACTCCCACGATTTCGGCATGGAAACGCAGCGCCCGCCCGGGGACGGCTTCGTCACCGGCTACGGCCGCATCGGCGGCCGCCTGGTTTACGTCTTCGCGCAGGACTTCACTGTCTTCGGCGGCTCGCTTTCCGAAGCCAACGCAGCGAAGATCACCAAAATCATGGACCTCGCCTTGCGTCAGGGCGCGCCCGTCATCGGTCTGAACGATTCCGGCGGCGCACGGATTCAAGAGGGCGTGATGTCGCTCGCGGGGTACGCCGAAATTTTTCTGCGCAATACGCTCTCAAGCGGCGTGATTCCGCAAATCAGCGCGATCATGGGCCCTTGCGCCGGAGGCGCTGTCTATTCGCCGGCCATCACCGATTTTATTTTTATGACGCGCGACACGTCCTACATGTTCGTCACCGGCCCCGACGTGATCAAAACCGTCACGCACGAGGAAGTCACCAAGCAGGAACTCGGCGGCGCGATGACCCACAATGCCACCAGCGGCGTCGCGCATTTCGTTTCCCGCGACGACGCCGAATGTCTGGCCATGATCCGCGAGCTCTTCAGCTATCTCCCGTCGAACAATCTGGACGATCCGCCGCGCAAGCCTTCGAACGATCCCTGGGACCGCGCGACGCCTGCGCTCAACGCGCTCGTCCCGGAAAATCCACAGCAGCCCTACGACATGAAAGATGTGATCCACGCGCTCGCCGACGATTCCGAATTTTTCGAAGTCCACGAGCACTATGCGAAAAATCTCGTGGTCGGTTTCGCGCGCCTCGATGGCCGCTCGGTCGGCATCGTCGCCAACCAGCCCGCCTTCCTCGCCGGCGTTCTCGATATCAACGCCTCCGTGAAAGGCGCGCGCTTCGTGCGTTTCTGTGACGCCTTCAATATCCCGCTGGTCACCTTTGAAGACGTTCCCGGCTTTCTCCCCGGCACCCAACAGGAGTTCGGCGGCATCATCAAGCACGGCGCGAAATTGCTCTTCGCTTTCGCCGAAGCCACTGTCCCGAAAATCACGGTCATCACGCGCAAAGCCTATGGCGGCGCGTACTGCGTCATGTCTTCCAAACACATTCGCACCGACATTAATTTCGCGTGGCCCACCGCCGAAATCGCCGTGATGGGCCCGGAAGGCGCCGTCAACATCGTTTACAAACGCGAAATCGACCGCGCCCCGGAAGCCGAGCGTGAAAATCTCCGC
The DNA here is from genome assembly GCA_963795005.1 of uncultured Acidobacteriota bacterium. Taxonomy (GTDB): domain Bacteria; phylum Acidobacteriota; class Terriglobia; order Acidiferrales; family UBA7541; genus Palsa-295. Next base: position 155,791 of record CAWCGE010000015.1, read on the forward strand.
CGCGAAAAAATCGAGGACTTCCGCGAACGTTTCGCCAATCCCTACGTCGCCGCCGAACGCGGCTATATTGACGCCGTAATCGAACCCGCCGAAACCCGCGCCAAGCTGATCACCGCCCTCCGCTCTCTCGAAAACAAGCGCGACAGCAACCCTCGCAAAAAGCACGGCAACATCCCGCTATGACCGCGCTTCATCGCGGGGCTTGCAACTTTGCGTTAGTCACTATAATGTAAGAGCCACTATCGAAATATTAGCCGCGGCCCCGCGCGGCGCGTCAAGGGGGAGGCGGGAATCATGCGCCGTGCTAAAACTGTTCTGAGACAAACGCCCGCATCCGAAGAAGTGAACGGCGAGGCGCCCACCACCCCGCGCGGCCGCGCGGCTTCCAGAAAAGGCCAGGTGATTGGCCTTCGCGAACGCAAGAAGGAGCGTCTCCGCCAGCAGATCGTCGAAACTTCCCTGCACCTGTTTCGTCAGCGTGGCTATGAGAACACTCGCATAGACGACATCGTGCAAAGCCTGGAAATCAGCCAGCCCACATTTTTCCGCTATTTCCCCAGCAAAGACGCGGTATTGCGCGAGGTCGGACGCCGCGCTTTCGCTCGGCAAGCCGAAAGCCTCAAATCCGAATTGTCCATCCAAGCCACGACGGAACAGCGTTTGCGTCGATTTTACGAAAGCCTGGGAAATGTCACCGAAGTCGGCCGGCCGCTTTGGCAGGCCGTAATCCTGGCTGGCGCGATGGATCCGGTGCGCTCACCGGAACTGCGCGGAGCCGAAGCGGCGGCGGTGAGCCTCTTGCGCGAAATCATTGCGGAGGGTCAGAAAAACGGCGAGATCACCCGGGATTTTCCCGTCGTCCATCTGGCCGAATTCATGGAAGGGCTTTTCAACACCGTCGTCCGCCAGTGGGCCGTGGACCTGACCGGACCTCACAAACTCACCGAGCGAGTGCGCAATGCGGTTGAATTTTTCCTGCGCGGCGCCAAACCGTAATCGCGAATCCTTTCGCAGAAATGGCAAAGTCTCTGCAGTTCGCGCTTCCTCCGCATCCGGTTGACCGAAAAATCATGAAAGCATCAAAGTGCACGCAATGAAAGCCGCCGTCCTGCGCGAATTCAAAGAGCCGCTGAGCCTCGAAGAGGTCGCTCGGCCGAAGCCCGCTGCGCACGAAGTGCTCATCGAAGTGGAAGCCTGCGGCGTGTGCCATTCGGATTTGCACTTGTCCGATGGCGATTGGCCGCAGCTGGTTCCCATCACGAACAGACCGCTGATCCTCGGGCACGAAATTGCCGGACGCGTCGTGGAAAAAGGCGCCTCCGTCGAAAGTCTGAAGGTGGGCGACCGTGTCGGTGTTCCCTGGTTGCATTGGTCGTGCGGGGAATGTGAATTCTGCCGCGAGGGCAACGAGAATCTCTGTGTCAAACAACAGATCACGGGCGTAACGGTGGATGGAGGCTACGCGGAATTCGTCAAAGCGCCCGCCAGTCATGCCGTCAAAATTCCCGACGGGCTTTCGAGCGTGCACGCCGCACCTCTTTTCTGCGCTGGAGTCACGGTATATCGCGCGCTGCAGCAGGCCAAAATACAGCCAGGACAGCGTCTGGCGGTCTTCGGCGTTGGCGGCCTAGGTCACATCGCCGTGCAACTCGCCAAAGAAATCGGCGCGACCGTTACAGCCGTGGATGTCTCGGACGAAAAGCTGGCCCACGCGAAAACGCTTGGCGCATCGGCGACACTAAACGCAACAAATGTAAATGTCGTCAAGGAACTGCGGCGCGCGGGCGGCATGCACGCGGCCCTAGTGACGTCCGCCGCAAGGACCGCCTACGACGCAGCGTTTCGCTCGATCCGCCCCACGGGGACCCTTCTGGTAGTCGGCCTGCCTTCCGAGTCCATCTGCTTCCCTCCCATTTCGATGGCGGCGTCTGAGATCCGTATCCAGGCTTCCTCGGTTGGCACGCGGGAGGATCTGCGTCGCGTGCTGGCCATGGCGGCTGCGGGAAAGGTCCGCTGCCAGGTGGCCGCCCGGCCCCTGGCGCAAGCGAATGAAGTGATGGCTGAATTGCGAAAAGGGACCGTTTCCGGCCGCATCGTGCTCACCCCGCGCTGAACCGCGAGCGCCTAACGACCCTTCCTCAGGACTCTATACGGGCGAGGCCGGCGGTGCGCCCCGCGCGCCCATGCCCGAAATCGAATGCCATCCGAATTCTTGATGCGCTCCATCCGTTTTCGAGTTGACGTTAGTAACTCTAATGTGATACCTACGCTCACAATTGGTGGCGAACGGGGTGTGGGGGTGGCCGTGTCGACGAAACCGCGAACCGCCATCCGCAAACGCATCTCGCAGGGGTGTCCGAAGATTCGAAAGGAGGAGCCATGAGAGGAATAATCTCATTCATAGGTGCGCTGGTGTTGATGGTGTGTTTGCTGCCGGCGGTTCCGGCAGCACGCGCCCAGGGCGTGGGCGACTCAGGCAGTCTGAGCGGGACGGTGACCGATCCCTCGGGCGCCATCATCCCCAAGGGAAACGTGACGGCGGAGGACGCGGCCCGCGGAGTGCGCTTCACAGCCTCCATAGAGAGCAACGGCCAGTACCGCTTCACGAATCTGCCTCCCGGCACCTACGATCTGACCGCCCAGATAGCCGGATTTCAATCGCAAGTGCAAAAGGGCGTCGTCATCACGGTGGGACAGGCTGCCAACCTGGATTTTCACCTGCAGGTGGCTACATCCAGCTCGCTTGTGGAAGTGTCGGCCGCGCCGCCCGTGGTGGAAACAGAACGCGGCAGCCAGTCGAACACCATCACCCAGGATTACATCGAAAATCTTCCTATTGACCGCCGCGACTACCTTAACTTTACTTTGCTGCTGCCGGGCGTCGCCGATTCGACGCGGCTCGCCGATGACCAGGATTTTCGCGTCAAGCAGACACCGCAGAGCGGACTATCCTTTTACGGCAGCAACGGCCGCGGAAACAGCGTGACGGTGGACGGCGGTGAGACGCAGGACGACGCGGGTGGCGTGCGCCTCACGGTGAGCCAGGACGCGGTACAAGAGTTCCAGGTGAACCGCAGCAACTACGCAGCGGACCTGGGCGGCGCGACCGGCGCATCGGTCAACATCGTCACGAAATCCGGCAGCAACCTGGTACACGGCAGCACCTACAGCTACTTTCGCAACAGTGCCATGGATGCGCGGGATCCCTTCGCCTTCAGCCAAGCGCTCGCGCCGGGAGCCGTCTTTGATCCCAACCTGCCGGATTCCGAGGGCTCGCCGGTCAAGAACTCCCTGGCGCGCTATCAATTCGGCGGTGACGTAGGTTTCCCGGTCCACAAGGACAAAACTTTCGTCTTTCTCGCCTTTGAAGGACTGCGCCAGAATACCCAGAACGCCGTTCCGCTCCTGACGAACACCGATATTTTTCGTCCCACGGCCGATCAGAACGCCATTATCGGTGCGCTTGCGGCACAAGGCGCCACGCCCGTTCCCTGCCTGAATAGTCCGAATGGCACTGTAACCACCCTACCCGCCAATATGTGTGCGGGCGCACTCCAGACTGCGTTGACGGTCAGCCAGTTCACGGGCCTGCTCCCGGGACAACCCGCAATCAACGCGTTTCTCGTGAACGAGCTGGAATCGAATGGAGGGCTGTTTGATTACACCACACGTCAATACTTGTTTTCCGGACGCCTCGATCATCACATCAGCGAAGTGGACTCCGTTACTCTGAGCTACAGGTACGGGCACGATTTAGAGGAGAATCCCGACGTGCAATCGCTGACGGGATTTTCCGCCGGCAGTTCGATCCACAACTATGACAATAATCTTCAGGCCGCGTGGTACCACGTCTTCAGTCCGCGAACCGAGAATGAGTTCCGGTTCCAATGGGATTACAACAGCTTCAACGTAATCCCCAATGAGCCGGGCGAGGTAGGGCTACAGATCGCCGGGTTCGCGAATAATCTGGGCACCAATATATTCCTGCCCAATTTTTCGATTCTCCGCCGCTATGAGTTTGCGGACAACGTCACCCTGATCCGCGGCAGCCACACCATCAAATTTGGAGGCGATGTACTGTTTCGCGGAAATCACACCGAATCTCACACGTTTTTTCCGGGCCGCTTTGTATTCGGGGCGCTTCCTGGGTTTGACCTCAGTTCCTGCCTGTCTAACCCTAACGGCCCAATAGTGCCTGGAAACCCGGCCGCTTCCGGTTGCAATCTGCCGGGCACCTTGAATTCGTCGGAGATCAATTCGCTGCAAGCGGCATCCCTGGGAGCGCCTCAGGTATATCAACAGGGTTTCGGCGATGCGGACTATCCCGCGTATACCCGGCCGTTATCGGGAATCTATCTGCAGGACTCCTGGAAAATAACGTCCAATTTCACCCTGAACTACGGCCTCCGGTACGAAATCGATTCGCAATATCGTCCTCTGAATACCTACTATGGCGACATCGCGCCGCGACTGTCCTTCGCATGGGATCCATTCAAAGATCACAAAACCGTGGTCCGCGGCGGGTACGGGATCTTTTACGGACCCATTGATGCCCAGATTCCTCAGGTGGACTTGAGCCTTGGTGTCCTTAACAAGAACAAAAGCACCGTCGAGAATCAGCACAACAAGGCGCAGGTTCCGGATCAGGTCCTCAATGCACAGAACACATGCGGGATTGGGGTCACGAATCCCCCCATCAACCTCGGGTTTCCGGGGAATGGAAGCAGCCCTTGCAACCGGTACATTTCCATTTACGTGGATCCGGGCTACAGCGTCCTTCCATTCATTCAGTCGGCAGGATCTGTGTTTACGGGTCTTTTTGCCACGCCAGCGCCTCCGGGGAATGCGCCCGGCGCAAATAAGATCTCATGTACGATTCCGGCGCCGGGGACGAGCGCTTGCATTACGCCGGCTGATATCGCCAATTACGGCATTTTCGTCCAGAACACCGGTCTACTTTCGCCGTTAACCGTGCTTTTCAGCAACCCGCCCAACTACAAACCTCCTTACTCGCAACAGGCTTCGCTCGGAATTGAACGTGAGATCACGCCTGGTTTTTCAGTTTCCGTGAGCTTCATTTATTCCCACACAACCCGGCTGCCAGTCGCGATTGACACCAATCTGCTGCCCACGACGCCGATGACCACTGTGACCCTGGCGAATGGGAAGTCAGTTTCCTACCGGAATTGGAACCTTGTCCCGCAGACCGACCCGCTCTTCGGGACCGAGGGCCTCCCGTGCGCCGCGACGCCGGCGAATCCGAATCAGCCGTTCAACTGCTTTGTAAATCCGCTGATCGTTCAAAACAATCAGTACACCTCTGCGTCGTCCGGGCTGTACGAGGGTGGCATTCTGGAAGTCCACAAACGCTTCAACGACAATTTCGCGTTCTTCGGGAATTACACTTACAGCAAAGCCTTTGACACCGGAACCGATTTCAACAGCGACTTTGGTCCGCAAGATCCCACGGACTTGAGCCTGGATCGCGCCCTCTCCGAATTTGACGAACGCAACAAAGTTGTGCTCGCCGGAGTAATCAACAGCCCCTGGAAGCGAGCCGTTTTGTCCGGCTTCCAACTCTCGCCGGTTTTCCAGTACCACAGCGGCCATCCCTTTAATTTACTGGCCGGCGGAGAGGTCAACGGTGACAATCACATCACCAACGAACGCCCCATCGGAGCGCCTCGCGACACCGGGCTCGGGCCAAACTATATTGACTTCGATATGCGCTTGAGCTGGCAGCACAAACTGAGTGAGTCAACCAGCCTGCAACTTACGGCCGAAGGATTCAACATCGCCAATCGCACGAACTACGCCAGCGTGAATAACGAGGTAAGTCCGCTGTTCGGCTTCCAGCCGGGTTTCACCACCTTCAACGTGCACGGGAGCGCGGCGCTATCGCCGAGCACGCCCCTCGGCTTCACCTCCGACTTGGCGAAGCGCGAGATTCAGTTGGGCGTGAGATTGAATTTCTGATTTTGCAGAGCACGACCAGCAGCGGTTCGAGCTTCATCGGCCGCCGATGAAGCGCGCGCAATTTGCGTGGCCCGTTCCATCGCGTAGGAACCGCCTCGCGAGATTCGAAGTGAAGGGGGGGAAATTGATATGTGGCGATACTTTAGAAGAGCACTCTTTATAGTCAGCACCGCGCTTTTCATTCTTTCAGTCCCGCAAACCTCGCGCGCGCAAGCGAGTCTGACGACAAAAACAGGAACGCTGAGCGATGGCGCGACGTACTTGATGGAAGTTCCTTCCGACTGGAATGGAACGCTGTTTCTCTACAGCCACGGCTATGTCGTGCCAGGAAGCCCGAATCCCGCGACGGACGTGGGTGATCTGGCCACGCACGCCTTTATGCTCGCGAATGGATTCGCTCTCGCCGGGTCTTCTTACGCGACTACCGGCTGGGCCATTCACGAAGCGCTCGGCGATCAAATCGCGGTGCTCGACCTGTTCGATTCTTTTTTCGGCCATCCCGCCACCACGATCGCCTGGGGACATTCCCTGGGCGGCATCATCACGGCTGGCTTGATTCAGCGAAACCCGAAACGTTTCAGCGCGGCGCAGCCGATGTGCGGGGTGCTCTCGGGCGGCGTAGCCACGTGGAACACGGCTCTCGACGGCGAGTTTGCCTTCAAGACCTTGGTCGCACCTGCGACCGGATTGCAACTCGTAAACATCACGAACCCGGACGCCAATTTGACGCTCGCCGAAGAGGTTCTTGCCGCTGCCCAAGCGACACCGCAGGGCCGCGCGCGAATCGCGCTCGCGGCAGCTTTAAGTGACCTGCCGGGCTGGTTCGCTCCCACTTCGCCTGAGCCCGCTTCCAGCGACTTCACCAGCCAGGAGACGAACCAGTTTCTTTGGGATCAGCAAGTTGACTTTCCCTTTGTATTTGCATTCCGGGCGGAGCTCGAAGCGCGTGCCGGTGGCAATGTCTCTTGGAACACGAACGTGGACTACCGCAAACAGCTCGCAAAATCCATTGACCGCGACGAAGTGTGGGCTCTCTATCAGACGGCCGGTCTCAGTCTGGAAGGCGACCTCGACACGTTGAATGACGCGGCCCGAATCAAAGCGGATCACAGCGCCGTTCAGTATCTGGAGCAAAATATTATCTTCAACGGCCAAATTGACATTCCCGTTTTGACCATGCACACGAAGGGTGACGGCCTGGTGGTAGTCGAAAACGAAACCGCCTACAAGGACGTCGTGGACCACGTGGACGATAACCGGCGGCTGCTGCGTCAAACCTTCATTGATCGAGCGGGACACTGCGCGTTTACGCCCGCGGAAACGATCGCTGCGGTGGAAACCCTTCTCAAGCGATTGGAGACCGGCCAATGGCCCAACATTGACGCGAATTTGCTGAACGGCGACGCCGCCGCGCTCGGACCAGACTTCAACATCTATACCGCAAACGGCGTAGTCGTTCCGGTCCCGCCGGCCTTCATTGATTTTACTCCGGGGCCCTATCTGCGTCCCTTTGACGCATTCACAAAGCGATGCGATCCCCACGGCGGCGGCCAGGATTGCCGCGGCGACAATGCGTTCCTTCAAACCCAGTGAGCGCGCAGATTACGGTCGGCTCAGGAAGCCCGCGCAGCGTAATGCGCAAGGAAAAGCCGCAGCCGCTGGACAGTTCGTGGCGATGAAGCATAGCGTTAGCTGCTAACATATGATATATACTTACGTTTTGTCGCAGGGAAACCATCGTCCCGGGCCCGGCTAACCAGTGAGCACCACAAACTTGTTCGACCTCCAAGGCCGCGTCGCCATCGTCACCGGTGGTTCGGTCGGCCTCGGGCGTCAGATGGCCGAAGGCCTGGCGGAAATGGGCGCGAACCTGGTTCTCTGCGCCCGCAAGAAAGAGCGTTGCGTGCAGGCCGCCGCAGAACTGCAAAACTTGGGCGTCCAAGTTCTCGCGCTGGCCTGCGACGTCAAGGATCCCGCGAGCATTCAAGCGGTTGCCGACGCCGCCTTGCAGCAATTCGGCCGCATCGACATTTTGATCAATAACGCCGGAACTTCCTGGGGCGCGCCGGTCGAAACAATGACGCTCGAGCAATGGAACAAAGTCATCCAAACGAACCTCACCGGAACGTTCCTGTTTTCGCAGGCCGTGGGCAAAATCATGATTTCGCAGCGCCGCGGGAAAATCATCAACATCGCTTCGGTCGCGGGCCTGCGCGGCTCATCGCCAAAATTTTCCGCCATCGGCTACAGCGCCAGCAAAGGCGGGGTGATTATTTTCACAAAAGATCTAGCCTGCAAATGGGGCATGTACAACATTCAAGTAAACGCGATCGCCCCAGGCTGGTTCCCCACCGACATGTCAGAGAAAGTGATCGAGCGGAATAAAGAATCGCTGTTGGCGGGAATTCCTCTGGGCCGCTTCGGCGGGCCGAATGACTTGAAGGGTGCCGCTATTTTTCTGGCTTCCGGCGCTTCCGATTTTGTGACTGGTCACATTCTGGTGGTTGATGGAGGTCGGTCGGCCTGATCCGCATTCGGATCCGGCGGCGCGCACCATGAACATTCCGCTCACGCCTCTGCGCTTTCTGCGCTACGCGGAACAGCAATATCCGCAGAGGACCGCGGTCGTCTGCAACCAGGAAAGTTTCACATACGCGCAATTTGCCGAGCGCGCCAGGCGTCTGGCAGGAGCGCTGCGCCAAGCCGGCGTCGAGCCCGGCGATCGCGTCGCCTTCCTGAGCACCAATTGTCACCGCTTGCTCGAAGCCTATTACGGCGTTCTCGAAGCAGGCGCCGTTTTGCTGCCGCTGAATATCCGGCTCACCGCGAATGAACTGGCCTACGTTCTGAACGACGCCGAAGCGACTGTGCTTTTCGTCGAGAAACAGCTCCTCGGCTTGGCCGATTCCTTTCACCGGGACGTTCCCGCGATAAGGATGTTCTGCCAACTGGACGGCGCTCCTAATGCACCTTGGCTCGCGCCGCAGAACTACGACGCTCTGCTCGCCGCCGCCGCGCCTTATCGCGCCGATATCGCGTCCATTGATGAAAACTGGCTCGCCGAACTTTTCTACACCAGCGGCACGAGCGCGAATCCCAAAGGCGTGATGCTCACGCACCGAAACATCTACCTTCACGCGCTGCACGTCTGCCTGGGGCTGCAAACCGAAAAAAACGCCGTGGAACTGCACACCATTCCTCTGTTCCACGCCAACGGCTGGGGCGTCGCGCATTTCCTGACGCTGCTCGGTGGCAAGCACGTGATGATCCAGCGTTTCGATACCCAGGAGGTTTTCCGGCTCATCGCAACACACGGAGTAAACACTCTGAGCCTGGTTCCCATCATGGCCACGGCGCTGGTGAATTGCCCGCAGCGCCCGAATTACAATTTGAGCAGTCTCCGCCGCATCATCATCGGCGGCGCTGCGTCTTCGCCTACCTTGATTCGCGAAGTGCAAGAAAAACTCGGATGCGAATGTTATTCCGGTTACGGCTTGACGGAGACCTCGCCGACGCTTTCGGTTTCTCCCATGAAGTTCGGAATGGACTGGCAAGGCGAGCAGCTCTACGCAGGCCAGGCGATGACGGGATTTGCAATTCCCGGCGTCGAATTGCGCGTCGTGGACCCCGATGATCGCGACGTGCCACGCGATGGCCAGTCTATCGGCGAAATCGTGGCGCGCGGCGACGGCGTGATGGAAGGTTATTGGCGGCAACCCGATGCCTCCGCCGAAGCGCTGCGCGGTGGCTGGTTTCACACCGGAGACATGGCCACGGTCAACGAAGACGGCTACCTGCTTATCGTTGATCGCAAAAAAGACATCATCGTCAGTGGCGGTGAGAATATCTCTTCGCTCGAACTTGAAAAAGCCATCCTCGCGCATCCCGCGGTGCTGGAAGTTGCTGTGATTCCCGTTCCCGACGCAAAATGGGGCGAAGTCCCGCGAGCCCTGGTGGTTCTGAAGCCGAACGCTGCCGCGACAGAGTCCGAACTCATCGAGTTCTGCCGCTCGCGGCTGGCTCATTACAAATGTCCGCGTTCGTTTGAATCCGTGGCGAGCTTGCCCAAAACCGGCACCGGAAAAGTTCTCAAGAAAGATCTCCGCAAAAAATATTGGCAGGGCCAGGAAACGATGCGCCCGAACTTCGCCGCGCCTGCGCCCAAGCCGAACTCGAAGTCTAGCGCTTGAGCTGGCCGCGCATTCACCGAGATTTGTGTCGCAGTTGAAAAGATCCCCGGGCGCAGTTTGCGTCCGGGAGCTAGGGGAGTCTAGTTTATGGATCTGAATCTAACCGCCGAAGAGTTGGCCTTTCGCGACGAACTCCGCGCCTGGCTCGCTGCCAATCTCCCGAAGGACTGGGCCGAATGGCGCGAAAAACCGATCGAGGAATCCTTCCCGTATCTGCGCGCCTGGCAACGAAAGCTGCAAGAAGGGCGCTGGGCGGCGGTTTCCTGGCCGAAAGAATACGAAGGCCGCAGCGCGACGCTGATGCAACAAGCCATATTCTGGGAGGAAATGGCGCGCGTCGAGGCTCCGCCCATGGCCAATTCGCTTGGGCTGGGACTCATCGGACCCACCATCATTGCTTTCGGCACCGAAGCGCAAAAGCAACGTTACATCCCCAAAATTCTCAGCGCGGAAGAAATCTGGTGCCAGGGATTCTCTGAGCCAAACGCCGGTTCCGATCTCGCCGGACTGCAGACCGAAGCGGTTCTAGATGGCGATCACTACATCGTGAACGGCCAAAAAGTGTGGACCAGCTACGGATGGGTCGGCAACTGGTGCGAACTCGTCGTGCGCACTGATCCGCACGTGCCCAAGCACAAAGGTCTTACGGTGCTTCTCGTGGACATGAAATCGCCCGGCGTCGAAGTCCGGCCTCTCCGCCAGATGACCGGGGAATCCGAATTCAACGAATTATTCTTTCGCGATGTGCGCGTTCCGGTCGCCAATGTTCTGGGCAAAGTGAACGACGGATGGAACGTCGCCGTGAGCACCCTGATGTACGAACGCGGTTCGTATGGCGCCCGCCTGCATCTCATCTTCAAACGCTACATCACGCGCCTCATCGAACTCGCGCGCAGCATCCAGCGCAACGGCAAGCCTGCCGCCCAGGATCCCCTCATCCGCCAGAAATTAGCGCAGTGCAGCGCGGAAATTGAAATCATGCGTTTCAACCAGATGCGCGCCTTCAGCCGCCTCACCGCCACGGGTGTTCCCGGCCCCGAAGGCTCCATCCAGAAAATTTTCTGGAGCGAGTTGAATCAACGCTTGCAGCAAATCGCGCAAGAACTGCTGGGTCCGTACGGACAATTGCTGGGCGACGACCCGCACGCCGTAGACAAAGGCCTGTGGTCTTACGCCTACCTGCGCACTCGCGGCAATACGATCGAAGCCGGCACTTCCGAAGTGCAACGCAACATCATCGGGCATTTCGTACTCGGCCTGCCTAGAAGCTACTAAGGGGACACGCCATGCAATTCGGTTTGACTGAAAGCCAGGAATTTCTGAAAGACAGCGCGCGCAAGTTTTTCGTTGGCGAATGTCCCAGCGCGGAAATGCGCCGCCTGATGGAAACTGACACCGCTTATGACGCGGAGCTGTGGTCCAAACTGACGGACCAGGGTTACACCGGCATCATTTATCCGGAAGCGTACGGCGGAGTCGGCCTCGGCAAAGTGGAACTGATGCTGCTGATGGAAGAGGCGGGGCGCGCGCTGTTGCCTGGCCCATTTTTTTCGACCGTCGTGTTGGCCGGATCCGTTCTGGATGCGGTGGGTTCGCCGGCGCACAAGAGCAAGTACCTTGCGCCCATCTGCCGCGGCGAAGCTCGCGCCACCGTCGCGATTCCGGAAGCCGGTGGAAGCTGGAACCCCGAAGATGTGCAGATGAGCGTCAGCAATGGAAAGCTCAACGGCGCAAAATATTTTGTGCCGGATGCCGCTGTGGCCGATTTCATCATCGTCCTGGCGCGCAATGGCGTGTTTGTCGTAGATCCCCAGGCCGCTGGCGTGAAAATATCTCCGATGTCCGGCATGGATCTCACGCGCAAGCTCTACGTGGTCGAATTCAGTAACGCTCCCGCCGAAGAAATTGGCGCCACAGCGAATTTCCCGCGCGCTCTCGACATTGCCGCTGCCGCGCTCGCGGCGGAATTAGTCGGCGGCATGCAGCGCACGCTCGACATCACGGTCGAATACGCCAAAACTCGCAAGCAGTTCGGCAAACCCATCGGAATGTTTCAAGCGGTGCAGCATCAGTGCGCGGACATGTACCTGGAAACCGAGAGCGCCCGCTCGGCCGTCTACTACGCCGGTTGGGCCCTCGAAGAAAATTCGCCGGATGCGGCGACTGCCGTGTCCATCGCCAAAATGTATGCCAGCGACGCGGCCCGTGCCGTCGGCAATCGCGGCATCCAGATTCATGGCGGAATGGGTTTCACTTGGGAAAATGATGTTCACTTGTACTACCGGAGAGCAAAAGCATCGGAAACAGCCTTAGGCGATGCCACCTTTCATCGCGAGCGCATCGCCTCGCTGGTGATTGATTCTGGCTGCCTGTCCGCCAAGTCCGCGTAAAATTTCGAACGAAAGAGCCCATCCATGAACGATCTAGTGCAGCTGACCCGAGACAACGACATCGCCGTCATCACCATCAATAATCCTCCCGTGAATGCCCTGAGCCCGGGGGTTCCCGAAGGCATCGCGCGAGCGATCGAGGAGATCAACAACGATAACGCCGTCAAAGCCTGCGTGCTCATCGGCGGCGGTCGCACCTTCGTCTCCGGTGCGGACATCAAGGAATTCGGCAAGATGAGGTCGGGCAATGCGCCGGGCACGATGACTTTTCCGGATCTTCTGACGCGCATCGAAAACTGCCGCAAGCCCGTGGTGATGGCCATTCACGGAAACGCGCTCGGCGGCGGTCTGGAACTCGCGATGGCCGGACATTACCGGGTGGCGCTCGCGAGTGCACAAGTCGGCCAGCCGGAAGTGAAGCTTGGGCTTATCCCGGGCGCGCATGGAACGCAACGCCTTCCCCGCCTCGCCGGAGTCGCAAAGGCCGTCGAAATGTGCGCGGTTGGGAATCCGATCAAAGCCGAGGAAGCGCTTAGATTCGGCATCGTGGACCGCTTAGTCGACGGCGACCTCCTTTCGGGAGCGGTTGCCTTCGCGCGCGAAATCGCCGGCAAGCCGGTGCCGAAAACCAGCGAACGAAACGAGAAAGTCGGCACACCAAAAGAAAATGCCGCCCTCTTTGCGGCAGCTCGCGACGCAGCTCGCAAGAAACAGCGCGGCCTGATGGCGCCCCTCGCCGCGATTGATGCCGTCGAAGCCGCGACAAAACTTCCCTTCGCAGAAGGCTGCGCGCTCGAACGCAAGCTTTTCGTGCAATGCCTCGAATCGGATCAATCCAAAGCGCTCATCCACGTTTTCTTCAGCGAACGCGAAGTCGCCAAGATACCCGACGTTCCCAAGGATACCCTGGTGATTCCCGTCAATCGCGCCGCCGTTGTCGGAGCCGGCACCATGGGCGGCGGCATCGCCATGGTTTTTGCCAATGCCGGAATCCCGGTGCTCCTCAAGGAAGCGGATCAGCCTGCGCTCGATCGCGGGCTTGCCAACATCCGCAAGAACTACGCGAATTCAGTGGCACGCGGGCGTATCACGGAACAATTTGCCGACGAAAGATTGAAACTCATCCACCCGACGCTCACCTACGATGGCTTCGCCGATGTGGACATGGTCATCGAAGCTGTGTTTGAAGGCATGGCCCTGAAGAAGGACGTGTTCCGCGAGCTGGATCGCGTTTGCAAGCCCGGCGCGATTCTCGCGAGCAACACTTCCACGCTGGATATAGACGAAATCGCGTCCGTCACTTCCCGACCTGAATTTGTCATCGGCACGCACTTCTTCAGCCCCGCGAACGTGATGCGCCTTCTCGAAATTGTGCGCGGGAAGCGGACCAGCAAGGAAGTGATTGCCACGGCCATGCAGCTCTCGAAAAAGCTCGGGAAAATCGGCGTGCTCGTAGGAAATTGCCGCGGCTTCGTGGGTAACCGCATGTTTCATCCCTATGTACGCGAATCCGTCTTCCTCGTTGAAGAGGGCGCCAGTGTCCAGGATGTGGACAAGGCGCTCTACGACTTCGGCATGGCCATGGGCCCGCTCGCCGTGGGAGATCTGGCCGGGCTCGATGTCGGCTGGCGCATCCGTAAGGAATATCGCCATCTCGAAAAGCCGGGCATTCGCCAGGCGTTCGCGGGTGATCGCTTGTGCGAGCTGGGCCGCTTCGGACAGAAGACTGGTGCGGGCTGGTATAAGTATGACGATAAGCGCCAGGCCCTTCACGATCCCGAAGTGGCTTCACTCGTGCGCCAGTGGGCCGCGGAAGCGGGTATCCCGCAACGCGAAATATCGGCTAGCGAAATTGTGGATCGCTGCGTGTATGCCCTCGTCAACGAAGGCGCACGGATTCTTGAAGACGGTTACGCGCTGCGCGCTTCGGATATAGACATCATCTATCTCAACGGCTACGGTTTCCCTGCCCATCGTGGCGGTCCCATGTGGTATGCCGATACGGTCGGTCTAAAAAACGTTTACGCGCGCGTCGCTGAATTTCATCGTCAGCACGGTGAGAACTGGCAGCCCGCGCCTCTGCTGGAACGACTCGCAGCCCAAGGCAAAACTTTCGCGCAGTTCGGCAAGGAAGAAGGCGCGGCGGTCTAGCTTGAATACGACGATCCGAAAGTTTGTCGCCCACCGGGTTTTTATGTTGTGGAACTGCGTGACTTTCGTCAGCACAATAGGGTCCGCGGTGTCGTGTCGCTGGGTCGGCCGCCTCGATAATGGGAATCCTCTATCTCGTCCGTCACGCGCAAGCTTCTTTTCTGCAACAGAACTATGACAAATTGTCCCCGCTCGGTGAGACGCAGGCGCGCCTCCTCGGCGAGTCCTGGGCGCGGCGCGGAATCGTTTTCGATCGCACGTCGGTCGGCCCGCGCGAGCGCCAAAAAGATACCGTCGATCTGGTCCGCGCCGCTTATCGCAGCGCCGCCGTCGCCTTTCCTGAGCCGCTCGTGCTACCGGAGTTCGACGAGTATCCAGGCGAAGCGGTGCTCAAGTATGGCTTGACCGAATTGCTCGAAAAAGATCAGGGAATTCGCGATCTTCACACCGCGTTTCTATCCTCCAGCAATGATGCCGAACTACACGCGAATTTCCAACGATTGTATGCGGCCATTATCGGCGATTGGGTCCACGGCGCGTTCAGCGTGCCGGACATCGAGACTTGGCAAGAGTTTGGCGCGAGGGTGAATTCCGGCCTTACACAATTTCTCGGCGGCGGCACGCGCGGCGAACGCGTCGCGATTTTTACCTCGGGCGGTCCTGTCGCGATGGGTATGCGGCGCGCCCTGCATCTTTCCGCGGAGGATACCTTGCAACTGACCTGGATGTCGCGAAACTCTTCCTGGAGCGAATTTCTCTATAGCAGCGAGCGCTTCACGCTCAGCAGTTTCAATATTCATTCGCACATCGAAGATCCGGCGATGCTCACCTATCGCTAGGGAGACATTTGAATGACCGACTTGCTGGACCATCCAGCGGCGATTCGATCCGGCGAAGAACTTGACCTCGCCAAACTCGAACCGTATCTGCGCCGTCATTTTCCGGATGAAGCCGGCGTGCTCGAGGTTCGTCAATTTCCGAGCGGCCACTCCAACTTGACCTACTCGCTGCGTCTCGGCGGCAAAGAGTTGGTTTTGCGCCGTCCGCCCTTCGGCAGCAAGGTCAAGTCCGCCCACGATATGAGCCGCGAATTTCGCGTCCTCTCCAAGCTTCACTCCGTTTACTCGCCAGCTCCTCAAGCGCTTTCCTATTGCGACGACGATGGGATTATCGGCGCGCCGTTCTACGTAATGGAACCGATCCGCGGCGTCATTCTGCGTAGAAACCTCCCGCCCGATTTGAATTTCTCCGCCGAAAAAGCGCGCACGCTGAGCGAATCGTTCATTGAAAATCTCATTCGTCTGCACTCCGTGGATTATCGAACGGCAGGCCTCTCCGATCTTGGCAAACCCGAGGGATATTTGGAGCGCCAGGTCCGCGGCTGGACCGAACGCTACTACGGATCCAAGACGCATGATTATCCCGAAGTCGAAAAGATCTCTTCGTGGATGCAGCAGCGTATGCCCACTACAAATGGCGCTGCGCTGATTCACAATGACTATAAATACGACAATGTCGTTCTGGATGCGAACGACATCACTCGAATTGTGGGCGTACTCGACTGGGAGATGTGCACGATCGGTGATCCTCTCAGCGACCTTGGCACTGCGCTGGCCTATTGGGTGGACAGGGACGATGCGGAGATCGTGCAACAAAATCGCTGGGGACCGACGATCGAGCCGGGGAGTTTTACGCGCGCGGAGATCGTTCATTATTACGCGGAAAAAACGGGATGCGACGCTTCGCAGATTGCTTTCTACCTTACTTTCGCGCGGTTCAAACTGGCTGTGATCGTGCAACAAATTTATTACCGCTACCAACAAGGACTGACCAAAGACGAGCGCTTCGCATCCATGCCGGACAAAATCCAATTCCTCTTGCGCGCGTCGTTGCACTGCGCGCAGACGGGCCGGATTTAGCTCGCTGGCCGCCTTTCGCAGGTGAGCTCTCGAATGCCGCCATCAATGGTCCTTTCGTCACACTCCCGCTCTGACGCTGCCTTTCAGTCGCGATGGATCACGGATAATAGCGGACGATCCATTCCGCTACGCAACAGGGCTTCTGCGCCTGCTCGCTTTCGACCGTTACCGAATAGATGGCCTCGAGCGAATCAGGGAGTTCCTTCAACGCTTGCAGTGAAACGCGCGCGCGAACCCTGGAATCGGCCTGCAGTGCAGCGGGAAAGCGCACGCGGTTCAGTCCGTAATTCACCCCCAGCCGCACGCCGCTTTGGATTTGAATCGCTTCCTGCACAAAATGGCTCAGCAAGGAGAGCGTAAGAAAACCGTGAGCGATCGTCGTGCCATACGGCGATTCTTTTTTCGCGCGCTCGCGGTCGAGATGAATCCACTGCCGGTCTTCGGTGGCTTCCGCGAACTGTACAATCCGCTCCTGCGCAACGCGAAACCATTCGGTGACGCCAATATCTTGTCCCACCAGCTCTTTCAGCCGCTGAGGATTATCGAGCACGAGTTTTGGCATCCACTTCACCCCATGTCATTCCGTTAGATTGTCCTTGGCCAGCTCCCATTTCGCGATGGATTCGACGTGCACTTCATCGGGCCCGTCGGCGAGGCGCAGCGCGCGGGTCATCGCCCAGGCGCTTGCGAGAAAAGTATCCTGCGAAACTCCGGCGCCGCCGTGAGCTTGAATGGCGCGGTCCAGCACGCGCAGCGCTACATTCGGAGCGACGACTTTGATCATGGCGATTTCGGTGCGGGCGGCTTTGTTGCCGACAGTGTCCATCATGTACGCCGCCTTGAGCGTCAAGAGCCGCGCCTGCTCGATCTCCATGCGGGATTCCGCGATGTTCGCGCGAATGGTTCCTTGTTCCGCCAGCGTTTTCCCGAAGGCCACCCTCTTCTGCACGCGCTTGCACATGGTTTCAAGCGCACGCTCGGCCAGCCCGATGCAGCGCATGCAGTGATGAATCCGCCCGGGCCCCAGGCGTCCCTGGGCAATTTCAAATCCGCGGCCTTCACCGAGCAGCATGTTGGCCGCCGGCACTCTCACATTTTCAAAATGAATTTCCGCGTGGCCGTGCGGCGCGTGATCGTAGCCGAATACCGAAAGCATCCGCACGATCTTGACGCCCGGCGCGTCGAGCGGCACGAGGATCATGGACTGTTGGCGGTGAGCCGCTGCCGACGGATCGCTCTTGCCCATAAAAATCGCGATTTTGCAGCGAGGATCGCCCGCGCCTGAAGACCACCACTTCCGTCCGTTGCTGACGTAGTCGTCGCCATCGCGCACGATTCGCGAGGCGATGTTGGTTGCGTCCGAGGAGGCCACGTCCGGCTCAGTCATCGCAAAACAGGAGCGAATTTCTCCGGCCAGCAATGGCTTCAGCCATTTTTCTTTTTGCTCCGGAGTGCCGTAGCGCGCCAGCACTTCCATGTTTCCCGTATCGGGCGCGGAACAATTGAAAATCTCGGGCGCCATGTGGCTGCGGCCCATGATTTCGCAAAGCGGCGCGTACTCGAGGTTCGTCAAGCCTGCGCCGTTGGGATCGCGCGGCAAAAATAGATTCCACAGTCCTTCCTTGCGCGCCTTGGGCTTCAGCTCTTCGATGATTTGCGCCGGCTGCCAGCGATTGCGCGCCACTTCTTCGTCGAAGCGCCGCTCGTTCGGGTACACGTGGGTGTCCATGAACTTTTGCAGGCGCTGTTGCAGGTCTTTCGTTTTAACGCTGGGCTCAAAATCCATAGGACCTCTTGTTGCCCGCTGAAGGGCCGGGGCGCGCTGGATTATATACAACGCCGGCGGCATTCGTCACAGTGAGCCGCTGCGGGACAAAACACACATGGGCGTTCTTGTACCGGTTAGGATTTGTTTGTCGTTTGTTTTTATGGGCTTGGCCATTTTCTGGATGAAGGTCTGTTCCGGTTAGGTTTTTGCGCAGGGACTTGCGCCGAGGCGCGGAACGCCGAGGTGGACCTGGCGTCTTGACAGAGGCCCGATGATGGCCAAGACGCCGCCCGCTTAGTCGCGCAGGACGACACTCAGGTTGCAGGCCGCCGTTGTACTCGATGAGGCCCAGTTGCGGAATTGGTTCATGAAGAAGTTTACGCGCGAGCGCGTGGTGCCCGGTTGAACACGGAAATTTGCTGCAATGCCCTGAGACCGGTCGCAGTGTCTGCCCGCGAAAACAAAGAGATACAAAATGCCTTACTTCAATTATTGGTCATTCTGGTCGTAATCGGACAGTCGCGCCTTGCACGATAACTAATCGTCACCCCCAAATCACCATCGCGGCATTTCTAATCGTCACAGTTGCGATTAGAAGTCACAAAAAGCTCACAAAATCGCGGCTTTCAGCCCTTCTAATCCTCACTTTTTTGCGGGGTTCACAAAGCTCCAGCGAAGACACACAACACCCGTCACCCATCGCCGCTCACCAACCGGCAGGTTTTACGAAGCAGAGGAGGGTTTGTGGAGTTTGACTTGACGTTCGTAGGGTAGGCCTTCGAGGAGGAAGATGGCGCAGAGGGCGACGATTACCAAGATGCCCGCAATGGTGTAGACGGTGGCGGGGGAGAGGTTGGGGACTAGCAGCGCTAAGCCGCCTAGGATGGCGGCGAGCGAATACATCACCAGGACGGCGCCTCTGTGGCCCAAGCCCAGGTTCGCGAGGCGGTGGGCGGTGTGGTCTTTGCCCGGCGAGGTGAAGGGTAACAGGCCGCGGCGCGCGCGGGAGACCGAGACCAGAGTGGTGTCAAAGATAGGGACGCCGAGAATCAGGACGGGGACTAGCCAGGTATGCGGGAACTGCGTGCCGTCCGGGCGGATTTTCAGGCCGAGCGTGGCCATCAGGAAGCCGAGGAACATGGCGCCGCCATCGCCCATGAAAATTTTCGCGGGGTTGAAATTCCAGCGCAGGAAGCCGAGCGCGGCGCCGAGCGTGGCCGCGCCGAGGGTGCGGACGAGCGTTTGGCCGTTCATGGCGGCGGAAATGGTGAAGAAGGCGGCGGCCACGGCGGCGATGCCGGCGCAGAGGCCGTCCATGTGATCAAGAATGCTGAAGGCGGCGGTGATGCCGACGACCCAGACGACGGTGAGGCACCAGTCCAGAAACAGGCCGGCGATGCCGGGAACGAATTGCGAAAAAAGCTGGGCGCGAATGCCGGAAGCGATGAGGAAAATGGCGGCGATGGGCATGCCGATGAAGAGTTTGACTTGATGGTGGAGCAGGTTGCCGTCGTCGAGGAAGCCAACGATGGCGAGCAGGGTGGCTCCGGCGAGGATGCCGACGATTTGCTGCTCGGGGACGTCGTGGCGCGTGAGAAGAATCGCGAAAACGAAGCCGAGATAGATGGCGATGCCGCCGAGGAGCGGGATGGGGCTGACGTGAACTTTGCGGGGGCCGGGCTTGTCTACCATGCCGTAGCGCAGGGCGAGGTGGCGGACCGGCACGGTGAGCGAGAGCGAGGCCAGCAAGGCTACGGCGAAGGCGATGATTTCGGCGTGATTGGCGAGTAGATGCATGGGGTTGTGACTTCTTTCAGTCGATGCGCGCCGCGTCTTCTATGATGGCCGCAAATCTTTCCAGCTCTTTCACTCTAGCATATTTGGCGGCGGTTTCCCGCGCGCGGCGGCCCATATCGGCGAGGCGCGCGGGGTCGCGGCGAAGTTCGCGGATGGCGGCGGCGACGGCGGCGGGATCGTCGGGGTCGGCGGCCAGTCCAGAGCCGGATTCGACGACGATGCGGGCGGCGTCAGATTGCGGCGCGGCGACGGCAAGCACCGGGCGACCCGCCGCGAGGATCGAATAGAGCTTGCTGGGCACGACAATGCCTTCCAGGCCGCGCTTCACGGTGACGATGTGCACGTCGCCTGCCATCATGACGTGCGGGAGCTGCTCGAATGGCCGAAACGGCAAGAAGCGCACATTCGGCGTCGCTTGTGCGGAAGCTTGCAGCGCGGCGCGGTTTGCGCCGTCACCTATAAACACAAGCCCGGCGTTTTCGTTGCGCAGGATAGCGGCGGCTTTGAGCAGCGTCTCCCAGGCGCCGTAAAAACCCAAATTGCCCGCGTGCAATGCCACAAAGGGAAAGCCGCCGCGGATTTCCTGGACTACGGGATCGTTCAGCGCGGCGGATACGGCGTGGAAGGTAGCGCCGTCACGGACGACCACGACGCGTTCGGCGGCGACGCCTTTCGAGAGGATGCGCTGGCGCATGTCGTCGCCGAGGACGATGACGCGGGCGGCTTGCTTGAGCGCGCGGCGGTGCATACTTTCCCAGCGCTCGACCCACTGGCTGGGGCGGACGATGGCGCCGCCGGTGGCCATGTCCGGGTAGAGGTCGCGAATATTGTAGACGAAGGGCTTGCCCGCCAGGCGCGCGATGAAGGCGCCGGCGAGGCCTGCAACCGGGGGGTCGGTCATGGCGAGGATGACGTCTGGATTCAGTGCGAGCGAGCGGGGTACGGCTAGCGCTAGGTAAGAGAGATAGTTTGTGACGCGTTGGCGCATTTGATGGCGCGAATAGACCGTGGAGCCGACACATTCGACCGCGACTTTGTTGCGCGTCGTGCGGTGCAGTAGGGCGAAGGGATACGAGTGGTTAGAGCCGGGCTCGGGATCGTACGAGGGGCGGCCGGCGACGACGGTGACGTCGTGGCGCTCGGCCAATTTTTCGGCGACTTGCGCGGCCATTTTTGCGGTGGCCGAGGTGTCCGGCGGATAGTATTCGTTCAAGAGCAGGATGTGCATGCGAATCAGTGCCGGCTGCGCGTTTGCGTGTGGCCGCTAGGTTGCGCGTTTCGCGCCGCGCGTGGCGGTTTCTTCTCCTGCCGGTGCTGCTGCGGCGGATTTTTTTTCCAGTATGAAATTGCCCATCACCAACACGTCCATCTGCGTGCGTGCGAAACAATCGAGCGCTTCTTCGGGTCGGCAGACGATGGGCTCGTTGTCGTTGAACGACGTGTTCAGCACCACCGGCACGCCGGTGAGATCGCCGAACGCGCGGATCAGTTTCCAGTAGAGCGGATTCGCGGTGCGGCTGACGGTTTGCAGGCGCGCGGTGCCGTCCACGTGGGTCGGCGCGGGAATCACGGCGCGCTTTTCGGGGCGCACGTTGTAGGCAAAGGTCATGAAGGGCGACGGGTGCGTCTTTTCGAAGAATTCGCCGGTGGCTTCCTCGATGATGGAAGGCGCGAAGGGGCGAAAAGTTTCGCGGTGCTTGATGCGGCGATTGAGGACGTCTTTCATTTCGGGGCGGCGAGGGTCGGCGAGAATGCTGCGCTGGCCGAGCGCGCGCGGGCCCCATTCGACGCGTCCTTGAAACCAACCGAGCACTTTGCCGTCGGCAATGTGGCGCGCGGTGGCTTGCAGCAGCGCAGCTTCGTCGAGTTGCGCGATTTCCAGATCATCGCTGGCAGCGCCGGCATTTTCCACGGCGGCGCGAATTTCCTGCGGCGAGAATTGCGGACCCCATCCGGCATGATCCATCACGAATTCGCGCGGCCGTCCCAGGATCTGGTGATTCACGGCGAACGCAGCGCCGACGGAGAGGCCGGCGTCTCCGGCGGCGGGTTGGACGTAGACGCGCTCGAATGGCGAGTGGTCGAAGATTTTTCCATTGGCGACGCAATTGAAGGCGACGCCGCCTGCGAGGCACAGCGATTTTTCTCCGGTTTTCTTGGCGAGCGCGCCCCAGTGCGCGGCGAGGACTTCTTCGATCGCGGCTTGCATGCTGGCGGCCATATTGCGATGGCGCTGTTCGAGCGGCTCTTCGGCTTTGCGCGCGGGGCCGAGGCGCTTTTCGAGATACGCGGAAAAAAGACGGCCGAGGACGGGAGTGCGATCGGCTTCGCGCCAGCTCATTTCCGCGCCCTGGCTTTGATGCGTGAAATATTTCAATCCGAGACGAAAGGAGAGCGGGCCGTCTGCGTAGACGATGCGGCGGAATTCCTCGAGGAATTCCGGCTCGCCATAGGCGGCGAGGCCCATCACTTTATATTCGTCGCCAAATTTCCAGAAGCCGATATATTGCGTGAGCGCGGTGTAGTACATGCCGAGCGAGTGCGGAAAAGTGATTTCGCCGAGGGGTTGCATCCGCGGGCCTTCGCCGAGCGCCCACATCGAGCTGGCGAAATCGCCCAGGCCGTCGGCGGAAAGGACCGCGGCGCGTTCGAAGGGCGAGACAAAATAGGCGCTGGCGAGGTGCGCGGTGTGATGCTCGACGCGGTGGAATTGGGCGCGAATCTTTTCCACGGGAATATCGAAGGCGCTCGCGAGATCTTCATCGATTCCGGCGAAGCGCCGCATCACGCGCGCGCGGTCGAGCGCGAATTTCGGCATGCGCATGGCGAAGCGCAATTTCGTGGGCAGGCGCGCCCAGGGATCGCGCGGGATGGCGATGTGGTCCACCTCGGAGAGTTTTACGCCGGCTTGGTCGAGGCAATATTGGATCGCGCGCGCGGGAAGTCCGGCGGCGTATTTTACGCGGTTCAGGCGTTCTTCCTCGACGGCGGCGAGCAGGCGGCCGTCCGCGACGATGGCGGCGGAAGCGTTGGCGTGATAAGCATTGATGCCCAGGATGACCATCCGGAATATTGTGGCGGAAATTTGCCGCGGTGTCTCAGGAATAAATTCGAAAGATGCAGAGGTTTAGAGCCTGTGTGAGGATTAGGTTTTTCGTCAGGGCACGGCTTTAGGGGCTAACGTCCTGCCAGCCTACTAGATTACCTGTATTGCATTTTTCGGGCATCAGTTCGAGGGTACGCGCTATGATCAGTCAAAAGGAGGTCACTTAGAAATGTCTACTGCAGCACGATCTGGTGTAACTCAGGAGTTGAGTACTGCTTACGTTCGCGAAATCTTCAAAAATCTGGAATCCGGAGATGGTAAAGGGTTCTTCGATCACGTCTTGGACAACGTGGACTGGATCGTCGAGGGAACGCATCCTCTTGCCGGTCACTATCACAGCAAGGCCGAGTTCCTCGCACATACATTTGAGAAGCTGGGCAAGGTTCTACCGAAAGGCGCAGAGTTGTATGTGGAACATGTACTCGTCAGTGGTGACTGGGCGGTGGTCGAGCTGCGTTCTAAAGCCACCGCTAAGAATGGGTTCAAGTTCGACAACCGGTACTGCTGGATATGTCGCTTTGTGAATGGCACGATCGTTGAGGTTCGAGCGTATCTCGATTCCGTCCTCGTTGCTCGCCTTTTCGAAGAGAATCCGATCTAGCAGGAATAAAATTTTTGCGGCAAGTTCCGACTTGCCGACCAACCGCTAACAATGCGAAGAACTCATTCCAAATGAGATTGACGCGGTAGATTAGCCAGGTTCAAATCGTTCATCGTTGACTGGCACCTTCGGGCCGCGATGTAGTCATCAAGGCCGACGCTGGCAGCGCGCAGGTCGCTGCCTGGCCGAGATTGTTCATTTGGCCGTTTCCCGTCAAGTGGTCATTACAGTCACCACGACGCTGGGAATGTCTGAGGGCAATGGACCCACCGCGATCGGCGCTCAGCTTCGCCGCGGTGTGCCCGCCGACGTGGTCATCCTGTCGAGGAAGGGCTCGCCGAGCTATTAGCGGAACCCAACAAAATCGCGGTTTTCAGCCGTTCTAATCGTCACGTTTTCGCGGTGTTTGCGTCCCGGATGGGCTCGCGTCAAGCTACGTGGGCGGCGGCTGTTTTGTGATTGGGCTCCGTTACCGATTCTGGGACGCTTAGGTTGCGCTTGGCCCATTCGTTCAGGACGTAGAGGCTCCAGGGACGCGACCAGGTCGTGCGGCCGCGGAGGAAGTCCCGCCAGACGGCTAGCGCGAAGCGGCCGTCGAACCGCTCGTAGAGTGCGGGCGACCAATCGCCTAGCCCAACGGCTACGCGCTCGCCCAACTTGCCGCGCAACCAGGTTTCCCACGGAAAAGTAAATGTACGTTTATTTTGTGCGATGACCTCTTCCGGCAGCAAATCCTTCATGGCGTCCACCAGCAAGGATTTCGGCCTGGCGGGATTGCGCTTGAGCGATTCCGGAACACCGAGAACGTACTCGACCAAGGGAACATCCAGGAACGGCACACGCACTTCGAGAGAATGTCGCATGCTCATCGCGTCCGTGTCTCGAAGAAGAGTATTCAGGAGATAAGAACGCAGCTCGAGCCAGGAAATTCGTGTAAAGGGATCGAGCGGCTGCGATTGCCGCGCCGCTTCCGAGAGCCAGCGCATCCAGGGCATGGCGTCCCACAGGTCGGTGTCTTCGCCCAAGCGCGAGGCGACGGTGCGCGGCGTGAAAAGCGCGCGCGTGTAAAAATACGGCGAGGGGAAAAGATCGGGATCGAGCCAGGCCGAGAGCGCCTTGCGAAAAACGTCAGGGGCGCCGCGATAGGTTTTCGAGCGCTTGAAACCTGAAGTAACGAGCTCACGCACCGGCTTGGGAGAAAACCGAGCCATGGCCGCGAGGCGCGCCACTTGCGAGGTGGCGCGAAAAGACGTGTAGCCGCCGAAGAGTTCATCGCTACCCAATCCCGAGAGCGCGACCTTCAGTCCGGCCTGGCGCGCGGCCCAGGAGACAAAATACGTGTTGATGCCGTCCATACTGGGCTGATCGAAGGACGCGACGGCCTGGTCGAGACGCGCCACCATCTCGGTGCCGGATAAAGTAAGTTCGCTATGCTCGGTGCCGAAGCGCTGGGCAGTCGCGCGTGCGATCTCGGCTTCGCTGAACTCCGAATCGGGGAATGCGACGGTGAAGGTGTGCACACCCTTCTGAACTTGACTCGCGAGCGCGGCAAGGACGGTGGAGTCGATTCCGCTGCTGAGAAACACGCCAATGGGAACGTCGGCGATCAAGTGACCGCGGACAGCATCCTCGAGGAGCGCTCGAACGGCGGAAGCGGCACTCGAAGAATCTTGCGGCGCGGATTTTTGCCTGGCATCCGCTAGCTTGCTGAAATCCTTGGCGAAATCCCAATACAGCTTGGGCTCGGGCGAACGGAGCGGTTCATCCGCGCGAATTCTCAACGAGTAGCCCGGCGGGAGTGAGAGTACGCCTTGCACCATGGTCATCGGCTCGCAGACGGAGCCGAAAAGCAGGTACGAGGCGACGGCTTCCTCGGAGAGTTGTGGCGGCACGCAGCGGCTGGCCAACAGGGCGCGCACCTCAGAGGCGAACAAGAACGCTTCGCCGCTTCGCGCGTAATAGAGGGGCTTAATGCCCAGCGGGTCGCGCGAGAGAAACACGGAAGCGGCGCGGCCGTTGCGTCCTTGCGGAAGTTCGACCGCGGCGAAGGCAAACATTCCCCGGAATTTTGCGGCGCAATCTTCGCCCCACTGTTCGTAGGCGTGGACGATTACTTCGGTATCGGAGCGGGTGCGGAAGGTGTGGCCGGAGGATTCAAGTTCCTTGCGGAGTTCGCGAAAATTGTAAATTTCTCCGTTGTAGACGACCGCGAGCGTGCCAGTCTCGTTCCAAATGGGCTGCGAGCCGCCGGGCAGGTCAATGATGCTGAGCCGCCGCGTCCCGGTGACCACCGGCGGAGCGACAAGAATTCCCTCTTCGTCCGGGCCGCGATGGACAATGGCGGCGAGCATGCGGCGGACAGCGACCTCGGCGATTTCCTGGGAGTCGAATCCGATGGCACCGCAAATTCCACACATTGGGTCGGTCCAGCCTTTTGCTTCAAGTACCACTCAGTCGAAGAGTATTCAACCGGTAAAGAACAGCACGCGTGGGGCTGGGATTTGAAAGTATATATCGAATTAGCGACAAATCTGAATTGTCGTCCGTCGTTCCACTGGACCCGAGCGTCGCGCGTTTATATTGAAGTTGCCAGGAACACACTCTTCCGGTGTAGTGTTCGGAATCGTGGTCCATGCCTGAACAAATCCAGCCGTCACACCTCGCGACAGTTGCTGTCAATTCCGAACTGATCAAGAACCTTGGCCTGCTCGACGCCAGCATGATCGTCGCTGGCTCGATGATCGGCTCAGGAATTTTCATAGTTTCCGCGGGCATCGCCCGGCAAGTTAACAGCCCTGGATTGCTGGTGGTTGTGTGGCTGGTCAGCGGTTTGATGACCACCATGGCAGCCCTTTGCTACGGGGAGCTTGCCGCCGCGATGCCTTTCGCCGGCGGCGAATACATTTTCTTGCGCGAATCTCTGGGCCCGATGTGGGGTTTTTTGTACGGGTGGGCCTCGCTGCTGGTGATTCAGACGGCCACCATCGCGGCGGTGGCCATTGCGTTCGCGAGCTTCACCGGCGTCTTGCTCTCCGGGCTTTCATCGTCCGCGTGGATCTACAAGTTGGGGACATTCGGCCCCTACAAAATGTGGTTCGGTGCCTGGGGGCCGTTTGACGTAGGGCTGAACACCCAGAACCTGCTGGCGATCTCTTCGATCATCTTTCTTACCTGGATGAATACGCGCGGTCTGCGAGTAGGAGCCAGGGTGCAGAATATTTTTACAACTGCAAAAATTGCCGCCCTGGGTGGATTAACGCTTCTGGGTTTCATATTCGCAACGCAAGCGGCACGCCATTCCAACTTCAGCGACTTTTGGCGGAACGCAAGCCTCTCGGAATTGCACAAATATCAAACCGGGCAAAACACCGTGTGGGTCGGCATCGTGACGCTCGTTGGACTCGCGCTGGTCGGCGCTCTTTTTTCGTCCAGCGCCTGGACCAACGTGACCTACATCGCATCCGAGGTGCGAAACCCAAGGCGGAACCTGCCCCTGGCCCTGGCGCTGGGCACCGGAATTGTGACGGTACTCTACGTTCTGGCCAACCTCGCGTATTTGAACGTGCTGCCGCTGGCTGGCACCGCTGGCGCAGAGTCCGTCCTGGCCCGAGGACTTCAATTTGCCACCGGCGATCGCGTGGGCACGGCCGTCGCCGAAGTGATAGTTGGCCCGAGCGGCGCGGTGCTGGTGGCCGTCACGGTCATGATTTCTACATTTGGCTGCAACAATGGACTCATTCTGGCCGGGGCGCGCGTCTATTACGCGATGGCGAAAGATGGCCTGTTCTTCCGAAGCGTTGGCACCGTAAACGCGCGCAACACGCCTTCCGTTGCCCTATGGGTTCAGTGCATCTGGGCCTGCATCCTGTGTCTGTCTGGAACCTACTTGCAATTACTCGACTTTTTGGTTTTTGCTGTCGTTATGTTTTATATGCTGACGATCTTCGGTCTTTTTCTTTTGCGCTTCCGGCGGCCGGATATGGAACGACCATACCGGGTCATTGGCTATCCGGTTCTTCCGGCGACATATCTGTTGCTCGCTGCGATCATCGAAGTGCAATTGTTGCGCTACAAGCCGCAGTACACCTGGCCAGGATTGCTGATAATTTTATCGGGGGTGCCGGTTTACTTGCTCTGGCGAAAGTCGCAAAGCGCTGGATCGCGAAGAAAATCTTGAAGGGCAGAGCTAGCTGCGCGAATCGCCGGATGATGATTGCGAGAGCGCGGCGAGCTCGACGCCGGCCAGTCGCAGCGTTTTCGCTACCGCTGCAGCAATCGTCGGAGCGCCCGGAGTGTCGCCGTGGATGCAAATGGTCTGCGCGTTCGTGAGAATTTCCGTCCCGTCATGGGCAATGACCGTCCCGCGTTCGGCGATGCGCAATGCCTGTTGCCCCGCTTCCGCGGGATCGCGTATCAGCGCATCCGCAAATTTACGTGAACGCAGTGTGCCATCGGCCTCGTACCGCCGGTCTGCGAACGCTTCCGCGGCAACTCGGAAGCCTGCTTCTCGAAAGACATCGAGCATCAGCGATCCAGCCAAACCAACCAGTACGACGTCCCGGTTCCAGCGCGCGACTCCATCCGCGATGGCCTGGGCCACCGCGCGATTCTTCGCAGCCTGGTTGTAAAGCGCGCCATGGGGCTTTACGTGTGTTACGCGCGCTCCGCACTCTGCAGCGACTTCGGCGAGCGCTCGCACTTGCTCGAATACGGAATCGGCGATCTTCTCCGGCGGTAGCTGCAATTCCAGGCGGCCAAAATTCGTGCGATCCGGATATCCAGGATGCGCGCCCAAATCCAGTTTCCAGTGAAGTGCCTGCTCGATCGTTGCTTTCATGGTTCGGGGATCGCCAGCATGTCCGCCGCAGGCTATGTTGACCGACGTTAGCGACGGCAATAGCGATTCCTGTGTGCCATCGGTGATGGCGCGCGGGTCCTCACCCATGTCGCAATTCAGATCCATGCGCTTCATTCCAGAATTAGCTCCCTGGATGCGAGCAGTTTTTCCTGTTCGACTAGCAACGATCGCGCTGTGTCGAACGAAACCTGTTCGAAGCGTATCTCGTCGCGGGGGCGAAGTTGTCCTACGCGGTGAAGATCCGCCGAAATCACGTTCGCGATTTTCGGATAGCCACCCGTAGTCTGTTGCTCCACAAAAAGGATGATGGGCGAGCCTGCTGCGGGCACCTGAATCGCGCCGAGCGAGACGCCTTCCGTGATCATCTGGCCCGTCTCGCCCTGTGATACGGCGACACCTTCAAGCCGAAGACCCATGCGGTTCGACTGTTCGCCAACGCGATAGGTGCTCGCATAAAACGAGCGCAGCGCCGAGTCGGAAAACCAATCAGCCTGCGGGCCGGGAGTAACACGCAAGACTTTGCGACCTGACAAATGCTCAGAGGCCTGCGGAGCGATGGCTCGCTTGCGGAAAGGTTGCGTTTTGGTTGCGGAACCGATGCGCAGCGCGTCTCCTTTCCGCAGAGGCCTGCCCTCAAAACCGCCGAGCCCGCTTAAGATGTGCGTCGAGGCGCTTCCTAGAAACGGCTGCACAGCGATTCCGCCCTGAACACAAAGATAACAGCGCGCGCCCGAGGTCGTCGCTCCCAGGCGAAGCGTTTGGCCTGACCGCGCCTGCAGCGACGTGCCGGAAGCGATGCGCACATCATCCAGGATCGCGCCAAAATCGGAGCCTGTCAGCGCCAGGATTGCTCCGTCCGGAAAAACAAACGTTCCGCCGAGCAGCATCATCTCCAGCCCAGCGGCGCCCTCATGATTACCCACCAGGCGGTTTCCGAGTTGCAGTGAGATTGGATCGGCAGCCCCGGACGGTGAAACACCGACGGGACCAAAGCCTTGTCGCCCTAAATCCTGCACCGTGGTCTGCAGGCCCGGTGCTTGCACGTGAATTGTGCTCATGCGTTCTTTAGCGCTGCGAATTGCGCGACAGAAATTGGCGTAAAGCGCACGCGGTCACCAATGGAGAGAAAGCTCATGTGCTCGCGGTCCGGGCGGAACATAGCGATGGGAGTGCGTCCGATCAATCGCCAGCCGCCGGGCGTGGCAAACGGGTACACGCCGGTCTGGTTGCCAGCGATCCCGACGCTGCCAGGAGGCGTGCTCCGGCGTGGAGTATCCAGCCGCGGCGTAGCCAGCGCTTCTGGCAATTCACCGAGATACGCGAAACCAGGAACGAATCCGAGGAAGTACACCAGGTATGTGACCGAACTGTGCAATTCGATTGCCTGATGGGGCGTCATCCCATGCAAGGCGGCTATCTCGTTCAAATCTGGGCCAAACTCCCCGCCATAACACGTAGGGATTTGGAGTTCTCGTGCCTCTGGGAGATGCATGGCGTCCAGCCGCTCGATATAACCACGCAGAATTTCTTCCAGGTCGCCGTGGTTCATTTGCAGTGCGTCGAAAGTGACAAGAATCGAGCAGTACGCGGGGTTGAGATTTCGTATCCCCGCGGCCGGTTCCCGCTCGAGGAAGCCGAGCAATTTCCTGACTCGCTGGTGAGCAGAAAGTGTGATCTGTTGGCCGAAGTAAACCAAAAGCGATTGATCGCTTGCGGGCTGGAAGCGCGCGGCGTCGGTCGTTGATATCCGCATTTCGGGGGATTATATAGTGCAGGTGAGCAAGGAGATGGCTATTTCGTCTGGTCTGTGGAACTCGTGCTTCCGCCGCCTCTGAAGACCATCACCACAACGCCTGCCGAATCGATATCGTTTCCCGCGCGCTTTCCCGGGATAAATTGCCATTGCCGAAGCGCAGCGAGGGCACCTGCCGCGAGCGATTCCGATTCAGTCAAAACTTTCACGGAATTGAGGTGACCATCGGCCGCGACAATGTCGTAGAGAATTACTCCGCTATCCTGCTCCGTCGCAGAGGGAAGGTCCGGCTCAACGGTAACAACCGGCAACGCTCCTCGATCGGGCCAAACCGTCGAAGGTTCAGCGAACTTGTGCACCGGCGCCGACCGCGCGCGTTCAAGCGATTGAGAAAATTGAAAAGTTATTCCAATTCGTGCCGGGATCGCATGACTATCTTGCATGGCAGGGTAGAAACTCCAAGTCTGCACTGCGGCAAGCGCTTTTTCGAGAAAAGGAGATGCTCCGCGAACGACCCTTATTTCCATGAGCCTTCCGCGATTGTCGATCAGGGAATCCAGGACGACTTCGCCGCCGAAAATCGCTTGAGACGGATAGGAACAGGCCACGAGCGAGAGCGGAGTAGGCGGCGAAAAGCCACTGGGCTGTTCTGCCGGACCGCTAAGCGGATTCAAGGTTCCGGAAACCGTGTGCCAGGAGATTTCCTTTTGCTTCAGCAGCGCGATGGCGTAATGAACGGGTACAGCCGCTCCGACACCCGGCACAGCCTGGTCCGCGGCCGCCGCAATCGAGGCGGCGCCCGGTTGCAGCCACTGTCCCTCAATGAGGCCAACGACTTCGTGCGACTTGGGAGAGACAACCGGCGCGCCGCTTTGCCCCAGCAGGACTTGACGATTGAACAGAAACAATTCCGTATCACTTCGCCCTTTCACCAGCTGAGAAAACCGGAAATCAAAGACCTCACCGGATGAGCGATCGTCGACGGCGCCATCCATGGTGTAAGCATCGCGCGGCTTGGAGGGAAGTAACGATTGAATAAGGACATCTTGGCTTCGCGCGACCCAATCGGATGCCAACGGCAGAAATCTGACGGTGTGTAGACGATCGAACGGATTCGGCGTCGCTCGCAAGATAGCCACATCGTGAGTGCGATCCACTATCGCCAACTCAGCCCGAACAAATTGAGGGCGCCCCGAGGTATCGTGAAGCAGAATGTATGGCTGGCCTCCATGAAGCTGACTCAAGACGTGCGCTGCCGTAAGAAGGTAGCCCTGCTCGTTGATGAAGAAGCCATTTCCGTAGAACAGGTAGTGAAATCCCCGAGCCGAAGGAGATTGATCTACCGGATAGACAATTGGACAAGTGGCGGCGGACAGCGCGGCGTCATCCGCGGAATTGTCGATTGCTGCGTGGATCGTCGAACGCGAGCAAATGCAAGCGAGGGTGAAAAGTACTCCGACGAG
>CAWCGE010000016.1:0-83600 GCA_963795005.1 uncultured Acidobacteriota bacterium
GGGAGTGGTACTCATCTATTGGGGAGCACGCGCGGGCATGCGTCCGGACGCTGGGACTTCGCGCTTAGAAGCCAGGGTTCGCGCCGGTTCGCTGGCACTCGTGGGAATTGCTGTGTTGGCGATTCCCTTTTTGTCCGTACGCTATGCGCCACTATTGTTGAGCGTGGCGGGATCGGTTCTGGTTCTGCGCGGTTTACTGGGCGCGGTAATTTCATTCCGCAGCAGCTGAAATAACGCACCGATCCATCCGACTTCCCCGCATATGGGCCCGCTCGTCACGTTTTTGCCCTTGCCACTCGCGAGCCTTCCGGATAATCTCCCGCGCAGCGGCGTGGGACACCAGCGAAACAAGATTCGCCGTATTACCGGAAATCGGCTGCGAATGCGCGAAATCAGAGGAGAACCGCCATGCTGAAGGAATTCAAAGAATTTGCGATGAAGGGGAACGTGTTGGACCTGGCAGTCGGTTTCATCCTCGGAGCGGCGTTTGGAAAGATCGTCACGTCCTTGGTTTCGGACCTCATTATGCCGCCCATCGGGCTCATACTCGGCAAGGTGGATTTTTCCAACCTCTTCCTGAATCTTTCCGGCAAGTCCTACGCCTCGCTCGCGGAAGCGAAGGCGGCCGGCGCACCCACGCTCAATTACGGCATTTTCTTGAACAACGTGGTGGATTTTATAATTGTCGCTTTTGCAGTCTTCCTGTTGGTGCGCATGGTCAACCGCTGGAACAAGCCAGCGCCCGCCGCCGCTCCCAGCACCAAAGAATGTCCCTACTGCGCTTCGACGATTCCGCTGAAGGCGACGCGCTGTCCAAACTGCACGTCGGAGATACGCGCTTAATCAGTTTCCGACGCTAGCTGAAATGGGGACGGGCGGGATGGCCGAGGAAAAAGCGGCCCTAGTTTCCGGGCAACTTCTTGGTATCTTCACTTCCAACCTGGCGGCGACTTGCGATTTCGCGCAGGTGCTGCCGCAGCCGCTCAAGTACGGCGTCTCCATCACCGTGGGCCATCTCGCGCTCGACTTCTGTGAGCGCGAAATGGACGATGTCATGATGATGTACTTCCTCGCCGGATAGCTTGTCGCTCAATTTCAGCCAAACTTTGTGCAGCAAATCGATTTCGTTCGGGGTGAGGCGCGGCGCATGCGGGCCGAGATAGAAGACCTGCTCCTTACCCGAGGGCGTGAAAATTTCCAGCGTAACGCGAGGACGCGGCTCGCCCATGCGCTCCCAGGCGAGTCCGATTTCGCGCGCTTGCTCGGTCACAGGCATTTTCGCCGAACTGCCAATCACGATGGCGCTCGATTGCAGGTTCATCGCGGTGCGCAGGATGCCTTCCCACAAATCGTTGGCTGCAGCCACAGCCAGCCGGACGGGCTTCCCCTCTTTTTCCGCAAGGGCCAGCACTCTGGTGAAGAGCAACTGCTCGATGGTGCTGAAAAGCTGGTCCGGCGCCAGATCGTATTCGCCGGATGCCGCGCGACGCAGCATGCGCACGTGCAGTACGACGATCTCCGCTTCCTTCTCCCGAGCCAGCCGTAATACGGCTTCGAGATGATAGAGGGCGTAATATGTGCTGACCGGAACCAAAATATTTCCGGGCTTGACTCCCACGCTTGTGGGGGTCAGTTCGGCTTCCGGAGCAAGGTTAAATTGATCGAGCTCAACATGAGCGGCCCCGGCAGCGCGCGCGCGCATGCGATGCTCGGAGATCTCAAACACGCTGAAGAGCAAAATCGTGAAAGTGATTCCCGCGATGGTCGCTTGCGGCTTGGTGAATAGGTTGATCACCGCGATGGCAAAAAGGACCAAGGTGATCAGCCCGAGGCCGACCGGAATCTCTTTGCCGAAAATTACGGGATTAAGCGGCACGCGGTACTCGCGGTCCTGCGGGTGCGTGTAGCGCAACACCAGCACCGCGATGCCCTTCATGGAAAAGCTCCAGATCACGCCAAAGGCGTACAGGTTTCCGAGAAATGTAACGTCGCCGCGGCTGGCGATGATGGTGATGATCTGAAACAGCACCACGAGGTTGATAATGCGGTCGGTGGTTCCAAACCGGCGATGCGGGTGGCGAAACCAATCCGTGAGAACTCCATCCTCAGAGACGCGATTCAGCACACCATTGGACCCGACGATGGCGGTATTCACAGCCCCAGCGAGAATCAGCGTGCCGACCACGACGACAAAGACGTGGAAAGCCACGCGCACACGAAAACTTCCCACCAAGTGCATCGCTAGCCCGCCGATTAAATTCTCGGTGAAGTTTCCGCGCACGTTATCAGGAATGATCATCACCGCGAAAAAGGAGACCAACGAGGTAAACACCAGGCTGTAGATGAAAATCACCAGCCCGGCTTTTTTCAGATTCCTGAGCTTGGGGTGCTCGATTTCGCGGTAAACCTGGGCGAGCGATTCTTCACCGCTCATGGCCAGCACCGAATGGCCCAAGCCAACAAAGATAATGATCAGCGTGACGGTGTGCGCCCAATGGTAGCGGTCCAGCCAGCCGAGCGAGCCCTTGTCGAGCTTCATATTTTGCGGCGTGGGCATAGGCGGCAAATGCCAGCCCCCGCGCACCCATAGGGTGTAGACGCACCAGGTGATCAGCACCACCACCATGATGGTGGTGAGTTCCATGATGCGCAGAGCTTTGCCGCTGGATTCCGGGACGCCTTTGATGTTTTCCCACCAAAAATACAGCGTGATAGCAATGGCCACCGTGGCAGCTGTGCCGTTCACGTTCAGCTGAAGTGACATTCCCGCGTGGCGGAAAAGCTCGTTGATGACACCCACGAGGTACTGCCCCGCGGAAACGCCGCTGATCGGGCCAGTAAGGACGTAATCAAACATAAGAGCCGAAACAGAAAACTTGGCGAGAGTGCCGCCGAGGGCCTCCTTTACGACGCGATATACGCCGCCGCGCACAAACATGCTGCAGCTTTCCACGTAGATCGCGCGCACCGCATAGGAGAACAGCATGATGCCGAGGATGAACCACGGCGCCGTCTTGCCGATGAATTGCTCAGCCTCGCCGCCGGCGTAATAGGCCGAGGAAGCCAGGTCATTGAGGACGATTGCCGCGGCGCGCCAGAAGGAAATAAAGGCCAGCATGGCCGTGGTGGCCACGAGGACTTTCGCTACAGGACGGACGCGACCTGGCGTGAATGTGGGACCTGTGGAGTTGGAAACCATATGCTTTTGGAATGCGGGAATGAACTATACGTTGAAACCGGCGCAAAAAGGAAGACTCGTTAGCGGACTTCTTGCCGCCGGGTAACTAGCCGCGAGCGGCCCGATTGGGCATTTCGGGGCCCGGTTGAAGGAATCACGCTGAAAGCTATGCCGTTTTTTGCTTCGCCGCTGAACCGAACTCGCGAACGCACGCCTCGCATGGGCAAATTTCGCGAAGGTGCTCGAAGCTGAAAATTCCAGTGGCATGGCTATCGCTGAATTGGATCTGAATCGCGTAATTCCCTACGGCGTTCGCGCTCTTGGCGGTGACGCGCGGCTTATACATTGGAAGGACCGCCGTCGCGGGTACGGCCTTCGACTTCTTCTCGCGTTCATCATTGCACAGAGCACACGGGCAGTGATCGCGTAAGTAGGGAAACGTATAGGTGCTTGTGTGCATGTCGGCCCAGGTAATCTCGACGCCTTCGCCGGTTGAGACGTGCACCTTGATGCTGCTAGGTTTCTTGCGAACATCCTGCGGAATCGGCATTTACAGTTCAGCCTGCAATTTGGAAATCAATCTTCTGGGCTTCCCTAACGCGACGCGAGGCATCGAGAATCTCCATTGAAACGAGATTCCCGTCGCCATCGTAATCATGCATGATACCCGCCTGTTCTTCATCACTCTCAGCAACGGAAGCGTTCTCCCTCAGGGATGAAACTAAGCGTGTCCGTCTTTGGGTCGTAGTTGACCGTTCACTTGCTCTCTGTCGAGCAGTGCAAAACCTTGCTAGTACGATACACCGTTACCACCTCCGGCGCGTTCCCGATCGACATCCACAAAGACGCAAATCAGGTAAGGCTTCGAGGAGCCTTTCATTGCGACGCGCGACTGCAGGACCACACGACCGGGCCGAATTTCGAGCACCTGCTCCGGGCGCGCAAGAACTGTAGGATATTGCCGGCCGCTTCATCTCAAAGCGCGCGTGATCTCCCAGAACATATTTTGCCATATCCCCGCCAACGATCGGTTCACACCGGCTCGGGTTTCAGAGTCGCGCTGATGTGCGCGAGACGCCCGTGAGCGAGCTCAATCCGCCGGTCCGCAAGGCAGCCGATGGATGGGGCGTGCGTGACCATCAAGATGGTGTGGCCTTCCCGATGCATTTCGCGCAGAAGCTTGAGCACGATTTGTTCGTTCATCTCGTCGAGGTTACCGGTCGGCTCGTCCGCCAGAACCAGCCTTGGATGATTGATCAGGGCACGCGCGACGGCCACGCGCTGCTGCTCGCCGCCGGAAAGCTGCGAAGGAAGGTGTTCAGCGCGGTCGCCCAGTCCGACGCGCTCGAGAGATTGGCGCGCTTCTTTTTCATCCGTAGTACTGTGAAAATATTGCGCCAGCATCACGTTCTCCAGCGCCGTGAGGTAGGACACCAAATGAAACTGCTGGAATACGAAGCCAACCTTTTCGGCGCGGAAACGCGTGAGCCCAGCCTCATCCAGGCGCGCAACATCGGTGCCAGCCACGATTGCCCGGCCGGAAGTCGGGGTATCAAGCCCGCCAAGAATATTGATCAGCGTGGTCTTGCCCGAGCCCGATGGACCCATGATGGCGATCCATTCGCCTTCGTCGATGCGCAGCGAAACGTCGTCGAGGGCGCGCACGCTGCCAAATACCTTGCGCAGATTATTGATCTCAACCACCGTGGCCACGATTCCCTACTCTCCCCGCAAGATGACGGCTGGCTTCACGTTCCCTAATGTGCGCAACGGAAGTGCGCCCGCCAGGGCTACCACGATCATCAATCCGATCGTCACCGGAAAAATTTCCCAGCGTGGCGAGATCGCGGCGCCAAACACGCGCAACCCCATCCAGTAGGAAAGTGCGACTCCGAGGATCGCCCCGAAAAGTCCGCCAACGGCGCCCAGCACGCCCACCTCGACCAAAAACAATCCAACGATGCGCGAAATGGAACCGCCCAGCGACTTCATCAGCCCGACGTCCTTGCGGCGTTCCATAGCCAACGCGGCCATGGTACCGAGTACGCACAGCGCCGTCAGAACCAGGATCAGCACCACCATCGAAAAAATGAGAAGCTGGATGCGGTCTAGCAACGCGCCCTCGACTTCAGTCACCTGACGCATGGGCCGCACCTGCACTCCCGCGCGAACGGCGTTGGTCAGACGCGCGGTATATTCTGCGACGGTCCTGGCCGCGCCACTTACGCATATTTGCACCAAGCTGATCTGCCCGTCCAAATTCGCCAGCGCTTGCACGGTTCGCAGGCTGGCGAAGACCTGGTCATCGTCGGTGCCCCCCGCATCCACGATTCCTGCGACCGTGAATTGGGCGGAGCGATTCAAATAATCGAGCTTGAGCACTCCGCCCGGCGCAAGATGCAATTGGCGCGCCACGGCGCGGCCGATCAGGCAGTGCGAGTCATCTTCGCGCGACGAGATCCAACTCCCTTGCAGCTTCCACGTCGGCTCGATTTTCTGCGCCTGATCCAGCCAGGTTCCGGCCACTACAACCGGTGTGCCTTGCGCGCGCGCGACGATATAGAGATACGGCGCTGCCGGAACCACTTCCGGTGATTCCAAACGCTCGAGCGGCGGAAGGACCTGGTCTTCTCGCATCAGAGTGGGCGGTGCAGCGCCGTTCTCCGATGATGCGCCCGTCGCCGGCGAGATCACGATATTCGCGCCCAACGAGCGAAATTCTTGCGTCAACTTGCTCTGCACGCCGAGATCGAGATTCAGCAGGGCGGAAATCACCGCAGCTCCACTGACGATCGCGAGAATCGCGACTGCCAACCGGCCACGACTCCCGCGCAGAAGTTGAAACACCAGGCGCCAGAACATCATCCGCCCCTTAGAATCAGGGCCGCTTCGAAATGCGCCGCACGTCTCAGGGGAAGCAAACTTCCGGCAATCGCCACGATCGCCGCGAGACCAAGGACGATTGGTAGCAAGACCAAACGAGGCGATGCCGGACTTCCAAACACGCTCTCGCCCAATATCCGCGCCAAAGCCGTTCCGGCAACAAAACCCAGCGCGCCGCCGATGATCGCCAGCAGCACCTGTTCGGCAAGAAAAATTCCATTCACCAAAGCGTTGCTCGCGCCCAGAGCCTTCATCACGCCGATTTCCGCTTGCCGCTCGAGTACGGTAGTCGCGGACGTGGCCGCGACCGCCAGCCCAGCGGCTATCAGTGCCGCAAGGGTAACAATCCAAAGCAGCGTGCCTACGCGGTCGAGAATGCGGCCCTCGGTTTCCGCCACTCGCCGAATGGTGTGGACATCGGTGCCGGGCAGCACTGTCTTGATCTGGTAGCTGATCGAGGAAATGTAGGGAGAACAGAACCAACGATCGTATTCCGTCGGAGTAAGCTGAATGCTCTGGTCACTCTGCGCGCGCTCGCCGCGTTCCGCCAGTGCGTCGGCGGGCTTGGTTAAAGCGCTGACGAAGAGTTGGCGAAATTCGCCGGGATGCCCAGATATTTTCTGTGCCACGGAAAGCGGCACGAGAATTCCCCTATCTTCGGCATCCTCCGCCGAGACAATGCCCGTCACCCTAAGCGGCGTCACGGTTGCGCCGGTTTTGTCGCCCGCCTCGCGGCCACTCACATAAATCGTCTGGCCCGGCTTAATATCGGGCATCTTCTGGGAAAATGCCGCTCCCAGGACGCATTCGCCAGCCCCATCCGCGAACCAGCGGCCTTCGATTTTCCACCAAGGATGCGTCACGCTCAGACCTGTCTTGAACGCGGTGCCATCCGGAACAGGCACCCCGTGTTCATACCAAGTTCCTATCAGGGTCACGGGAATGGGCGCTTGGTCTTGCCGGGTCGACATCGAGGCGGGAACATCAAGAAAGGGCGTGAAGCCCAAAATATTGTGGCGCCAGAATATCGTTTTCAATTTGCCGAGGTCAGCCTCTTTCAGATAGGCGCCTTCATCCACGGGGCGATAATCCACGCCGCCAATTTCCACGGGCAAGGTGTCCGATTCCGGCGTAACCAGCAGATTGGCGCCGAGGCTGCGGAATTCGCGTGCCAGCCGGTCGCCCACTTCGAGCGCGACGGTGAGCGTCGCCGTGGCCACCGCCATTCCGACGACCAGCGCGGCAGCGGTCAATAATTTGCGGCGCGGATTGCGAACGAAAGATTCCCGTACCAGGCGAGCGAACATCGCGTCAGGAGTGAATCTTGGAGGCGGCGTCGCCCAGCGCCGAGAGGTCCACGATCACTTCGCCTCCTTCCACGCGGGACTTCACGCTGATGGGATTGCATCCGCCCGACTGGCCGATCGAGGGTATGTAGATGGACGCTCCGCAATTCCGGCAGATGACGTTCTGGCCGTCCTGCCGGTAACCGGCCGTGCCGCAAATCTGGCAGGCATCCAGCGCTACCGCGTAGTCGCCGTTTTGCTTGTGAATCACCAGAAAACGGATCACCGTGCCGTTCACGTCGGCCGTATAGAAGTGCAGGCTCGAATCGGTCAGCTCTGACAGCGGTATGCGGACATGGCTATCCTGGGCGATGAGCGTCTTGGCAGGCGAAGGCGCAGCAGCAACGCGCCCGTACACGTATTCTCCAGCGAATGAAATCACGACGGCGACGCACAAAATCGCTGCGGCAAAACTCCAGCCGCGCTGGCGCCGGAATTCGTGTTCTCGCATGCGCCGCTCGGCAGGGTTGGCCGCTTGGTCTGCGGCGGGCTGCTTCGCGCTGAACCATTCGCGGAGGACCACCAGCGCCGCGGCGCCCAAAATCAAAACGAAAAAGAAGACTTCGTTGCGCACGATCGGGCCGATGGTGGACATCTCCGTCTTGCTCGAGGGAATCCACATTGCTTCGCTCAGTTCATGGACGCCGGTGAGCGCAAGCTGAAAAGCGACCACCATCAAAATGGCGCTGGTGGCCTTGAAAAACCGGCGGAGCGGAATCCGCAACGTACCTTGAAAAAAGAAGACCCCGACGGCGATCGCGATCGCAATGCCGATAGCCGTGCCGATCCAGACCTGCACGCCCGCGCTGGAAAGTTCCACGGCGCGCAGGACCAGCACCAATTCGGCGCCTTCGCGCACCACCATCAGAAAGACGAACAGGCCGATACCCCATCCCGCGGCGCGCGTCGATTTCTGCGCGTAGGCCTCCACACGCTGCTCGATTTCTTTTTTCAGATGCCGCGCCACGCGGTTCATCCAAACAATCATCGAGATCACGAGGACCGAAGCGACCAGCATCAGCAGGCCCTCGAAGCCATCCTCGCTGACCTGCCAGCGGTCCAGCAGCACGGCGGCCGCAACGCTCGCCACGGAAGCGAAAATCACGCCAGCCCAAACGTAACTAGCAAGTGCACGGCGACCCGTGCGTTTCAAATACACGAGGACGATGCCGACGACGAGGGCAGCTTCGACACCTTCACGGAGAGCCAGGAGCAGCGCAGAGAGCATATCTTTCTCAGTTGTAAGTCATTTACAACTGGAAATTCCAGTTTAGCCCTGCCTTGCTCTTAAATCAAGCGAATTCACTGCGACAACACTATGCTCACCTTTCACGGTAGAATAGCATCTTACAGTCGAATGACTTCCCTCCGCCATTGCTGGCACCGTTCCCTTAAACCCGCGGCAACCTTACCGGGCCGGATCCTGATTGCCGCCTTGGCGGCGCTCCCTGCGTTTTTCTTTTCGCTCTTGACGCCGAACGTCTCGGTCGTAAACGCCTTCCCGCATCCTCAAGACGAGCAATCGTCCTCGGCGCAGAAACAGATTCAAAATCCTCCAGCTACAACTAACATTTCGCCTCTAGAGCAGAAACTGCCGTCGCCTCCTGGTAAGGCCGACGTCAAGAAGGGCAAACAGGCTTATAAGCAGGGCC
The DNA here is from genome assembly GCA_963795005.1 of uncultured Acidobacteriota bacterium. Lineage (GTDB taxonomy): Bacteria > Acidobacteriota > Terriglobia > Acidiferrales > UBA7541 > Palsa-295. Next base: position 9,060 of record CAWCGE010000016.1, read on the forward strand.
TCAAGCTGGAAGAGTCGGGCGATTGGCAGGCGGCCTACGATGGCTATTCCGAGGCCGTGGATTGGGACCCCAGCATTCGAGAGTATTGGGTGCGACAGGCCGTTGCGAAAGGCCACGTAGTGCAAATGAAGGTTGATCTGGCGGAGCGCGAGGCGGTGTCTGGCCGGCTCCTGGATGCGCTGCACGCCATGCGCGAGGCACGGGAGCTGGATCCATCGAACCGCACCGTCCAGGAGCGCCTGAGCGAACTGGAGGCTCTCGATCCAGCGCGCCTCAGGCAAGTCGCCGCCAGCCCTGGACTCGCGCCTGAAGTCCGGCTGGAGCACCGCCCCGGGACCCGATCCTTTGAACTGCGCGGCCAAACGCAGGGGGCGTATCAAGAAGTGGCCCAGAGATTCGGCGTCGAGGTTGCGTTTGATGTGGACCTGCGCAACGAGCCCGTGCGCCTCGACCTGAAGGACGTTGACTTTGCCACGGTCATGCGCGTCCTGGAGGAGGAGACGGGGACCTTTTGGAGGCCCCTCACCAAACACTTGTTCTTTGTGGCGCAAGATACGGCGCAGAAGCGCAAGGACTACGACGTTTCAATCGCTCGCACCGTGCTGTTCTCCGCTTCGGAAACAAACGAGCAAATGACCGAACTGTCGCGGATGGTCCGCGAAGTTGCCGGAATAACTCGAACGGACCTTGATTTGAAGAGCCACACGCTGACGATGCGCGCTTCTCCGCAAGCGATCGCCGTCGCCACCGGCATCATTGAGGACCTGGAACAGCCGCCCGCCGAACTGATCCTGGAACTTGAAGTCCTTGAAGTGGATCGCAATCGCAACAGGGATTTGGGTATCACGGGACCGCAGACCGCGACGATTTACTCCATTCCATCGAACGCGCAGCAACTCGTGGCGGAAGGTGGTGCCGCGGCGCTCAACGCCTTGCTGGAACAAGTTTTTGGATCGTCGTCATCGATCCCGGGCCTGTTCGCTTTCGGCGGAGGGAAGACGACTTTTTTGGGCACACTCCCAGGGGCTGCCGCCAGTTTTTCGAATATGCTCTCGACCGTGCGCACGGGCCACCGCGTTCTACTACGAGCCGAGGACGGCCTGCCGGCTTCCTTTTTTGTGGGTGAACGCTTTCCAGTTTCCCTGGCGCAGTACTCTTCCAGCCTGGTCGGTAACGCCAATAGCACCGCTACCGGCACCCCCACGGTCTCCAGCGGCTCCGCCTCCAGTCTCCCCATCACAACCCTCGCGACCGGAACCAACCCTGACTTCGTGGTTACGGGCGACCTGAACAACGATAACTTTCAAGATATCGTCGCGGCAAATTTTACGGACGGAACCCTTTCGGTGTTCTTAGGCGCTGGCTTGGGTACCTTCGGCACTCCCAGCACGGTTCCTGTCGGCAAGGGACCGACATGGATCGCCACGGGAAACTTCAACGCCAAGACCAACACGAGCGGAATTATCGATCTCGCAGTTGCGAATCAGGTAGACAACACCGTCTCGATCCTGCTGGGAAACGGCGATGGAACCTTTGCGGTGGCGCCTTCCTCGCCACTTGTGCTGCCAAGTGGCGCAAGTCCCACTGCAATCGCGGTGGGAGACTTTAACAAAGATGGTTTCGCGGACTTGGCAGTGGTCAATATGACGGCCAACACCGTAAGCATTTTCCTGGGCAACGGTGATGGCACCTTTAAGACGCCGACTACGGTGGTCACCGGCAGCGCGCCAACTTCGATTGTCGCCGAGGCATTCAATCCCAGCAATCCATCACTTATAGATTTGGCCGTGACGAACTCCGTTGACAACACGCTTGAGATCTTCATCGGCAATGGAGATGGCACATTTCAGAAAGGCGTCACCTACGCCACGGGCGTGACCCCGGTATATGTCGCATCCGCTGACGTCAATGTCGACGGCAATCTGGATTTGGTGGTGGCCGATAGTGGCGCGGCCACCGCCTCGAACACCGTAGGCAATAGTGTCTCGGTTTTCTTGGGCAATGGCGACGGCACGTTCATCCTGCCGGGCGGCACGAGGATGGACTTTCCCGCCGGAACAAATCCCACATCCATCGCCATCGCCGATTATAATCAAGACGGCCTGCTGGATCTCGCCGTCACGGCGACTGGAGACAACTCTTTCGCATTGCTGCTTGGCGCTGGTGGTGGCGCGTTTAACTCTCCGATTGAGGTGCCCGTAGGCACTACTCCGGATTCGGTCGCGACCGCCGATTTCAACGGCGACGGGCTGCCTGACCTCGCAATTTCGAATTTCGGCTCGAACAGCGTGTCGGTGATTCTCGATTCGTCGTCGCTTATTGGCCTTCTTTCCAGCAATGGAGTCGGCACGCAATTCCCGGGCGCCGAATATATGGACATCGGGCTGAAGGTAAAGGCCACGCCTCGAGTTCATCCGGACGGCGACGTCTCACTGCAATTCGAGTTTACCCTCAGCAGCCTCGCTGCCAACAGCGTCAACAACATTCCGGTGGTCAACAATCAGGAAATCCATCAGACCGTGCGCGTGAGGATCGACCAAACCGCCGCGCTCGCAGCTTACCTCGCGCCGCAAAACAGCACTTCGCTGAATGGTTCGCCCGGGCTGGGCAGCTTGCCGCTCAACGGCATCATCGGCGGGACGACCACCACGCAGTATTCCGACACCGAGTTATTGATCCTGGTGACGCCGCGGATGGTGGAGATGGCGGCGCCGCGCAAGGACCACCTGATCTATGCAGGCCGGGGCCAGGTGGAAGGCCCCTCGTCGCTAGGGCCCACGATTCAAGAACGCCGTGGATTCCAGCTCCCTAATGCGCAGCAGCCGCGGCCAATCGAGACTCAGCCGGAGCCCCAGCCAGCCCCACAACCAACCCAGCCCCCGCAGCCGCAGCCTCCTGCGGAGCAGTCGCCCGCAGAACAAACGCCAGCGAACGCGCCTCCGCCACAAAATTACAACCCGCAGCCGCAGTAGCGGCAGGATAATCTTCCCCGAGTCCGTTGGACGCGCAACACTTGCAGAAAAAGGTGAACCGCAGCCTGCTCCAACGGGCCGAGTCCTAAGGCATTGCTTCCAAAACCACCAGTGGTTGATAGGTGCGGGGAACGACCGGCTCGGCGATCGCGATCAATTGGCCTTGCTGGTTAAATACGCGAAGGCGTGAGGGCTTCCAATCACCCGAGTCCAGCTGCTCTGGAGCATTCTGCGCCGAACTGGCGAGTCCCGGCTGAATCTGCGCGAGCGTCAAATTGAATTTCGCGCCGTGGCGCACGCGTTTTTCGACTACGGGCAGCACGGTCGCGCGCGGCAGGTCGGTCAGCAATTTTTCAAGCGGAATTACGCGCTCGAGCAAACTTCCTGCTTTGGCATCTTCTTCAAGCTCGGCAAGCGAAAGGGCGTCATCCAAGGTGAATTCGCCGACCGCTGTGCGCGTGATCTCCGCCAAGTGCGCGCCGGAGCCTTGCAACTTTCCCAAGTCATACGCCAGCGAGCGGATGTATGTTCCGGCGCCACACTCCACGAGAAAACGAGCCACCGAGCCTTGCACACCAGTTAGCCGGAACTCGAATACTTCCACTTCCTTGGGCTCCAGCTTCACCGGCTTATTTTTTCTCGCGAGCTCGTGCGCCGGACGGCCATGAATTTTTTTTGCGGAATACGCAGGGGGAATCTGCTGAATCTTGCCGACAAAGCGAGCCGCGTGTGCGGCAATTTCTGGGGCGTTCACCGTCGGAGCTGAATCTGGACCGAGAGGTTCACCGTCGGCATCATACGTGTCGGTTTCAAAACCGAAACGCACAGCGCACGTATAACGCTTGCGGCGGCCTGTATAAAAACGCGCCAGACGTGTAGCGCGACCGAGAGCCACCACCAACACGCCCGTCGCCAGCGGATCGAGCGTGCCCAAGTGCCCGATGCCGCGAAAACCTAACAGGCGGCGCACGGACTCAACCACGTCATGGGAAGTCCTTTCACTTGGCTTGTTGACGACGAGTATTCCGTCGCAGGGAGGAGTTTTGGGTGCGCGAGACATGATGTGGTTGTAGCGCTGGATTATTTCGGGAATCTGTCATCCGCAAGGCCAAAGGCCCTACGGAGGAATGCAGGGCGTCTCCTCGTTCAAGCTGGATTGGCCAAGCGTGGCGGCGCTACGGAGTGTGATCCTCCGGAGTCTTGGCTTTGCGCAGCAAGTTCTCGATGCGCTGGCCGTATTCTTCCGTCTCATCGAGGATGAAGAGCACCTCGGGCGCGCGGCGCATGTGCAGCCGCTCGACCAGCTCGTGGCGCACGTAACCCTTCGCGGCCTGTAGACCCTCGAGGGTGGTCGCGCGCTCGGCCGGATCACCCGCCAAACTCACAAACACGCGCACCGTGCGCATTCCCGCGCCCATGCGCACTTCCGTTACCAGCACCGGCGCAGCGAGCCGCGGATCCTTAAGTTCTCCTGCCAGCATCAAACTTACTTCGTTGCGAATTTCCTCGGCGATGCGCTCCGAGCGATGTCCTTGAATCGTCATGCACCTTCCTCATTCTCGAAATATTCCACTTCCTGCGAGACCAAATCGCGACCCAACACGCGCTCGGACTCCGCCGCGATTTCCGCCAGCGATTTCTCCAGATATCCGACGTCGCCTGAAATCGTCACCACGCCGATGCGCGAGCGCTGCCAGGTGTCCTGATGCTCGAGCTCCGCGACGGCCACGTTGTAATGAGCCCTCAGGCGGTCCTTCAAGCTACGCAGAACTTGCCGTTTGTCCTTGAGGGACTGCGCATCGAGGATGTGAATTTCCAGGGTAAGGAGGCCGATCGGCATTTTCGTAGTGGCGCAGTCACGCTGGGCTGCGCGGTGGAACCTTCCGCGCCAGGAAACTGCGTTACTGCGTCCTGACGCGCTCTGCCGCCGCAGCGCGCTCCGGCCGGGGACGATCTGGCGGAGGCGGAGGAAGCGCCGCGGTTTTCTCGATCGCAAAACACTCAAGTATATCGCCAACTTTGACGTCGGCAAAATTCGATACACCAATGCCGCATTCAAATCCCTGGCGGACTTCCTTCACGTCATCCTTAAAGCGCTTGAGCGAGCTCACTCTGCCGGTATAAATCACCGAGGCTTCGCGAATCACGCGAACTTCGGCATCGCGTTTGATGATGCCATCGAGCACCGAGCAGCCCGCGATGGTGCCCACACCCTTGACGCGGAAGGTGTCACGCACTTCGGCGCGGCCCAGGAATTGCTCCTTGATCACGGGCGCCAGCAAACCCTCGACGGCCTTCTGCAACTCGTCCAGCAACTCATAGATGATCGTGTGCGTGCGAATGTCCACGCCTTCGCGCTGCGCCAGTTCCGCGGCCTTGCGCTCCGGCCGCACATTGAAAGCCACGATCACCGCACTCGAAGTGGACGCGAGAAGGACGTCGCTTTCGTTCACCGCTCCCACGCTCGCGTGAATCACTTTCAGTTTCACTTGATCGTTCGAAAGCTTCGGCAGCATTTCGTTCAGCACTTCCACCGAACCCTGCACGTCCGCCTTCACCACCACGGGCAATTCCTTCACTTCACCGATCTTCAATTGCTCGTGCAGCTGATCCAGCGTCAGGCGACCGCTCGCCGATTTCGCCAACGTCGCTTCGCGCGCCTTGCCCTGGCGGTATTCGACGATGTGTCGCGCTTTGGCTTCGTCCGCCACCTGGAATTGATCGCCCGCTTCCGGCACGCCCTGCAAGCCGAGGACTTCGACCGGCGTCGAAGGACCCGCCTGCTTGATCGCTCCACCGCGATCGTCGAACATCGCGCGCACTTTGCCATACACCGCGCCGACGATGAATACGTCGCCGACGTGTAGCGTGCCGTTCTGCACGAGCATGGTTGCCACGGGGCCGCGGCCCTTATCCACACGCGATTCCAGCACGGTCCCGCTTGCGGGCACGCCGGGATCCGCCTTCAACTCGCGCATGTCGCCAACCAGCAAGATCATTTCCAACAGCTTGGGAAGGTTCTTTTTCGTCTTGGCCGAGACTTCCACCATCACGGTGTCGCCGCCCCACTCTTCGGGCATCAAGCCTTTGTCGGAGAGCTGGCGCTTCACGCGTTCAGGCTGGGCGTCGGGTTTGTCCACCTTGTTGATAGCTACAACGATTGGCACCCCCGCGGCGCGCGCGTGTGAGATAGCTTCCTCGGTCTGCGGCATCATGCCGTCGTCCGCGGCCACCACCAGCACCACGATGTCGGTAACCTTGGCACCGCGTGCGCGCATGCGCGTGAAGGCCTCATGGCCCGGCGTATCCACGAACACGATGCGCTTCCCTTGCACGTGCGCTTCGTACGCGCCGATGTGCTGCGTAATTCCGCCGGCTTCGCCGCCAGCCACGTCCGCTTCGCGGATGGCATCCAGCAGGCTGGTCTTGCCGTGATCCACATGGCCCATCACGGTGACCACGGGCGCGCGCGCGACTTCATTGCCAGTGCGCTCTTCTTTGACCTTTTCTTCCTGCACCAACTGCTCTTCAAAGCTGACGACTTGGACTACGCCGTTGAACGCTTCGGCCAGGCTTGTGGCCGTCGGCACGTCGAGCGCCTGGTTAATGCTTGCGAATACGCCGCGGTCAAGCAAAGTCTTCAACAAGTCCTTGGCGCGAATATCGAGTTTTTCAGCCAGCTCGCGGACGGTGATTCCTTCCGTCACAGTCAGAGGGCGCGGTTCGCGTTTTACCGGTGCCACCGGCTCAATGGCAGTTGCACGTCCTCCGGGGCCAACGCCCGCGCGCGGGCGAACCGGATGCAGCTTGCGCTCGCCTTCCGCGTATCGCTTTTCGATGAGCGGCCGGCCACGCGCCGCAGGTTTCCGGGCATAGAGCGGCTTGCCGGGTTCAGCCTTCGGGACTCCCGCGCCAGGACGCTGCCCGCCGACTGGCGCTTTATTGTCACGACCTCCCGAACCACCACCGCCAGGACGCGTCGGGAACCGTGAAGGCGGCCCGCCGGGACGCTGGCCGGGTGCTCCGCCAGGTCGACCTTGCGGCGCGCTACTCGGACGATATTGTTGTGGCGCTCCAGCTGGGCGCAGGCCCTGCGGAGCACCTGGACGACCTTGCCCAGGACTCGAAGGAACCCCGGGACGCGCTGGATATCGTTGCCCTGGCGCTGGAGCGCCACCAGGCCGTACTGCGCCGCTCGGTGCCGCTGCCGCTGGACGTGCCGCCGAAGGAGCCCCGGGAGCCGTGCCCGGCGTCGCAGGCCGAAGAGGTACGCCAGGTCGTGGTCCCAACGCCGCTGGTGCCGAAGCGGGTCTTGCCGCCGCAGGTGACGCAGGCGGCGCCAGGGGTGCTGCTCCGGGTCTTGCCGCGGCTGGAGCAGCGCCAATTGGATGTGTCGCAGAAGGACGAGCATTTGGCGACGTCGCCGGTGCGGCAGGACGCGCGGTTCCTGGCGCTACCGCGGGACTGGTTGGCAGGCTTCCGGGTTTTGCGACTGTTGCTGGCGCGGCGCTGGCAGCCGGCTTAGCAGTGATTCCAGCAGGGGCAGCTGGTACCGCAACGCCTGGCCTCGGCGCGGACTTTTTACCCGCGGCCTTGGCAGACTTGTCCGCTTCCGCAGCCTCTTCGGCGGCCGCCAGACCGCGGAAATGCTTGCGCACCAACTCAGCGTGCTGCAAGTCGATCGAACTCGAGTGCGTCTTTTTTTCCGTGACGCCGACTTCCGGCAGGAAGTCGATCAAAACCTTCGCTTTGATCTCCAGTTCGCGCGCCAGTTCATTGATACGGACTTGATTGGAATCTGCCATTCGCCTCTATCTTCCTTGGTGCTCCGCGATGCCATTCACAATTTACACGACGATCTTCCACCGGCCAGCTCGACGCGGGTCGTGATCACGCTACGGCTTTTCCGCGCCTTCTTCGGTCTCGCCGATTGCTTCTTCCCTCACTTCTTCACTGGCCTCTTCGGTCGCTTCATCAAGCGCTTCTGCCTCGGCTTTGGCAGCCGCGGGATTCACGGTAGCGGCTTCTTGCGGCTCGCCAGATTCGTCCGCAGCCACTTGCTCCGTAGCTTCCTCGGTCGCTTCGTCCACCGATGCAGCCTCTTCTTCCGCAGCAGCCTCCGTTTCGACAGCGGTGCCGTCACTTTCCGCAACGCCCGCCGCTTCGGGCGCGGCGGTAGCGGAGGCTTCCAGGGCTTCGAAGTACGCGGCCACCGACTGATGAATCTTCTCCACCATTTTCTCGCCGATACCTGGAATCTCCACCAGCTGTTCGGGCGTCATGTCCGCTAGCTTCTCGATGGAGGAAATCCCCGCCGCTTCGAGTTTCTCGATGGTCTTCGGACCGACGCCCGCGAGCTCGGTCAACGCCGTGCCAGGCGCGGTGAGAGCCGCCATCTGTGCTTCAATCTCGCGGCGCTTCTCTTCTTCGCTCTTGATGTCAATATTCCAGCCGATCAATTTGCTGGCGAGCCGCACGTTCTGGCCCTTTTTCCCGATGGCCAGCGAAAGCTGCGTATCCTCGACGATCACTTCCAGGCGCTTCTCTTCCGGATCGATCACCTGTACGCGAGTCACCTTCGCGGGACTCAGCGCCTTTTGCGCGAACGCGACGGTCTCCTCGTTGTACGGGATGATGTCAATCTTCTCGCCGCGCAACTCGCGAATGATGGACTGCACGCGCATGCCCTTCATTCCCACGCACGCGCCCACCGGATCCACATCTTTGTCGCGGCTTTCGACCGCAATCTTTGTGCGTTCTCCTGCTTCGCGAGCCACCGCGCGAATCTGCACGGTGCCGTCGTAAATTTCCGGCACTTCCATCTCGAATAAACGTTGCACCAGGGCGGGATCGGCGCGCGAGACCACCACCTGCGGACCTTTGGCAGCCCGTTCCACCGCGCGAATCGTGACGCGCAGGCGATCGCCCACGTTGTACGCTTCCAGGCGCGACTGTTCGCGCTTCGGCAAACGCGCTTCGGTGCGGCCCATGTCCACGATGATGTCCGGCCCTTCCATACGCTTCACTACACTATTGATCAGCTCACCGACGCGGGTGTGAAATTCGTTGTAGATCGTATCGCGCTCGGCTTCGCGCACTTTCTGCAGGATCACCTGCTTGGCCGTTTGCGCGGCGATGCGGCCCAGAACGTCCGTAGGCTTGTTTTCGGTGATCTCGCCGCCTACTTCGATTTCCGGCTGGCGCTTGCGCGCGTCGTTCAAGGAAATTTCGCGCACGGGATCCGCAACCTCCTCAACCACCGTGTGCACTGAATACACGTCTACCTGGCCGGTATCCGCATTGAACTTCGAACGGAGTTCCTCCTCGGTACGGTAATATTTCCGCGCCGCCACCACCATCGCGTCCTCAATGGCCGCGACGATGATCTCCGGTTCAATGTGCTTCTCCCGGCTGATCAGCTCGATTTGCTGGTACAGCTGACTCGCCATTCGCGCTTCTCCCGTACTGCTCGTCCATGAAGTTATGAAAACCGTTCCACAAAAATGGAATCACCGCTAATTCCAACGGCCCTTACAGTTCCACCACCAGATTCGCTTTCTTGATCCCCGCGTACGGCACATCCAACTTGCGATCCCGCACCGTGACCTTTACCACTCCGTCGGCGTATCCGGCCAGGCGCCCCTCCAGATACGCTTGCTTCTCGATCGGCTCGTTCAGCCAGATTTTCGCCAATCGTCCTGCGAAACGCTCGTAATCCGCCGGCTTGATCAGCTTGCGGTCCAGCCCGGGCGAACTAACTTCCAGGATGTATGCCGGCCCAGGCACCAAATCTTCCACGTCCAGGATCACGCTGAGCTGCTCGCTCACCCGCTCGCAATCCTTGTGGGTCACACCCAAGCCTTCCGGGTTCTGCGGGCCGGGCAGCCGGTCGATATAGACGCGCAGCAAACGCTGCTTGCCGATCTTCCACTCGACGTCGAAAATTTCGAGGCCGAGCGAGCCTGCCACCCGCTCGGCCGCATTGCGAATCTTTTCCAGTTCCATTCTATTCTAACGGCAATATTTAGCTCACGGCCAGAGTGGAGCCAGGCGCCGTCCAACCCGAGTTCCTCCACTTCCATTCTAACCCGCGTCCCAGCCGTACTAGCGCTTCGTATGCAGGCACCTTTAGCAACGACGCTTCGGCGCTTGGCCATTTGTCGCGTCCAACAAAAAAAGTGGGCTCGCGCCCACTGGTTCATGCGACCTGTCTGGAAGCAACTTAGTATAATTTCTATACCGCAAAAAGGCAAGACCGCCCGAAAACCGCCCAGCAACTCGCCTCAAAAGGCCGCTTGGCGGAAATCGCCCGTTCATGTATATATCCCAGTGATACGTTCCCCAAGCGTACCCCTGGAGGGATTCCATGCCCCAGCGTCGAATCCTGAAATTAGCGCTCGCTTCGGCATTTGTGGCGGCCGCTTTGCCTGGCGTGCCTCTGCGATCGCGGCAGAAGATGGACTCCCTCAATCAAGATCGCGCGCGGGGGATGTTGCGGGATGCTTATGACAACGTGAAAAAGCGTTACTACGACCCGAAGTTCCATGGTTTGGACATCGACGCGCGCTACCGGGAATTCGACGAGAAAATCCGCAATGCCGTATCCCTGAGCCAATCGTTCGGCGTGATTGCCGGGTTTCTCGACGGCCTGAACGACTCCCACACGTTCTTTACCCCTCCCTCGCGGCCCTATCGAGTGGATTACGGATACCGCATGCAGATCTACGGCAGCGACTGCTTTATTTCAAGGGTGCGGCCCGGGACCGACGCGGAGTCCAAGATCCATCCGGGTGATCAAGTGCTTGGGTATAACAAGTTCACGGTAAATCGCGCGGACTTTTGGAAGATGGACTATTACTTCAACAGTCTGGCGCCACAGAAGGCCTCGATTCTTGAGGTTCGCGATGGGAACGGCCCATCTCGGCAAGTAACGATTGATGCTAAGGTCCGCGAGTTGAAAAGAGTCCTCGACCTCACCGGGCAAGATGGGGGAAGCGACATTTGGGATTTGCTCAGGCAAGAAGAAAATTCGGATCACATCGTGCGCCAACGCTGGGTGGACGTGGGCGACGTGATGATCTGGAAAATGCCGGAGTTTTTCATCGAGGACCACGAAGTAGATCGCATATTTAGCGATGCGCGGAAACACAAAACCCTGATTCTGGACTTGCGCGGGAACCACGGCGGCGCGATCACTACGCTGGACCGAATGCTCGGCAATCTCTTCGACCATGATGTGAAAATTGCGGATCGCCTAGGCCGTAAGGAAATGAAGCCGGAAATCGCGAAAACTCGCGGCAACGACGTATTCACGGGCAAGTTGATTGTCCTGGTGGACAGTGTTTCGGCGTCCGCCGCGGAACTATTCCCGCGAGTCATCCAACTTGAGCAGCGCGGCACGGTCGTGGGGGACCAAAGCGCAGGAGCCGTCATGGAAGCCAGACACTATCCCGGGTCCCAAGGGACGGATACTAAGATCTTTTACGGGTTCTCCATCACGGAAGCCGACCTCATCATGAAAGACGGCAAGAGCCTGGAACATGTGGGCGTCACGCCCGAGGAGCTGGTGGTTCCCACCGCACAAGACCTTGCCAATGGAAATGATCCCGTTCTGGCCCGCGCCGCTCAGATGAGCGGTTTGAACCTGAATCCGGCAGCCGCAGGAAAAATGTTCCCTTTCGAGTGGCTTCCGAACTAACAATTGAACTGCAAAAATAAAGGCCTCCCAGTTTGCGCCCGGGAGGCCTTTGGGGGTTCCGAGGCTCGGCAGCGATCTCGTCCGAGCTGCTCAGCTACTGTTGCGGCGGCGTTTGCGGCTTGGGCGCTGGAGCACGCTGCTGTGCGGGCGGCCGTGTCGTTGCACCGGTCTTCACCGGATAGGTTTGGTCATACAGGCGAATGATCTCCTGCGTCACGTCCACCGAATTCGCGGCGAAAATTACCGGCGAGCTTTGGCCGGAACGGTCGAGAATCACGCTGTAACCGTTGTCCCGGGAGTATTTGGTCAGAACATCAATCATCTTGCGCCCGATGCGGTCCACAATCTCGCGCTGCGCTTCGTTGAAGTCATCTTGCGCATCCTGCGATTTTCGCTGGTAGGAGCGCTGCAACTGCTGGCCTTCCCGATCGAGCCGCGCCTTTTCATCGTCGCTCAACGTCGTCTGCCCCGTGCGCATGCGCGTTTGAATATCTTCCATCTGCTTCTGCATGCTGGTGAGCTCTGTCTGCCGCGGCGCGAACTGCGATTGCAACTCCGCAGCGGCCTGCTTTCCTTCCGCAGTGCTGGTGATGGCCACCTGAACGTCAATGACGCCCACCTTCTCGGCTCCTGCCGCCGCTGCGCCGCCCGTTTGCGCCCACATTGCGGGAACCATCAGGAACGCCACCAGGGCTGTTGCTGCCAATCGAATCTTCATTCTCACTCCTTAGAGTAGATGTTCATGTTCATTCGGATCATGATTCCCAGAGTCTGCCGCACGTACTGCCAAGTACAAATCACCAAACACAAATCGGGAATTATAGCTGTCGCCGGAGAAACAGGTCAATCGGTTTCAGCTAGCATCGCGCCACACAACATCGCTATCCGTGGCGGCCATTTTGTGATGCCCTGGCACGATGCATGGTTGGCCCCGGCGGCACCGCTCGGCTGTGGCCCGAGTCACTCCGCCAAGGCCACAAAATTCATCGCTGCCTAATTCGGCAGCGGCACCAGCAGCACGCGATTGTTCGTCGGATCCACTTGCACGGCCACGTTCAACCGGGGATCGATGGCCACCGAGTTCGGACCGATCACCAGCGACGCAGCCGGCATCAAGCCGCCCACGTCAATGATGTCGTGCACCTGCGGCGTCGGGCAGTTCGTCGCGCCGTTCGGATTCGGCGGACAAACATAGTCCAGGACCGAAAGCGTATTGCTGGCCGCGTTCGACGTCACCAGCGTGCTCGCATTGAAATTGTAGTCGAGCGATGTCGGGTTGATACCCGTGCTGAGTGTACCCAGGACGGCGCCCGTCAACGGATTCACGATGAGGATGTCATTCAGCGAACTGTCCACCACCAGAAAATCCTGGTTCGCTGCGTCAAAGACGACGCCCGTCGGAAGCTGCAGGTTGCTCACCTGCGGTATCGGTATGCCCCCACCCGGGAGGACCAGGAGATCGAGCGCGCTGGTCTGCGAAGCAATTGTAACGGCTCCGATATTTTGAGACGGATCGTTGTTGGGAGCAGGGTCGATAGCAACGGCCAACGGTTGAAAGTCAATGGGCGATCCGTTGGAGACGATCGTTGACGCGGTCGCCCCGGTCACGATAAACGTCCCGAGTGCTCCCTCGTTCGCGGGATTACCCCCTGAGCTGGGCGGAATCGTGTTGGTGACTGCGGCCAGAGCAGAGTCCTGATTCAGCGCCACCCCAATAGGCAGCGTTCCTCCCCCTATCGAAAGCGTTACGGGACTGTTGAAAACCCCGTTTAACCCTTTCTCGTCGAGAATCGTGACGTCGTTGCTTCCGTTATTCGCGACCACCGCCTGCCCGGTTCGCGCGAGGATCGCAACACCGTATGGCGTTGTTCCAGTGTTAAAGAAACTCGGCGATTGCGGCGATATCAGCGAACCGTTCAACAGGTTCACCACCGAGATGTTGCCGCTGCTGGAATTCGTCACCACCGCCTGATCCAGATACGAGTCCACGGCCACACCCACGGGGCTCGTACCCACCGTCACAGGCTGGAACACGGTTAGATCGGTGACGTTCGAAATCGCTGCGCCATTTTGCACGTAGACAATGTAACGTCGCGCCGTCGCCAAATCGGCTGCGGGAATCGCCGCCGTAACCTGCCGGCTGCTTATCGGCGTTGTAGGCACCGCGGTGCCGTCCAGGACCACTTGCGAACTGCCGGTAAAACCGTTGCCAACAATGGAGAGGGTCACGCCGACTGCGGGGGTCTGAGCATATACAACGGACGGGCTGGATTCCAAAATCTGTAGCGGGTTCGGCGTTGTCGTTGCCAAGAGCACCACCGACACGGTGTTGTTCCCTTGATTCACCACGTAGGCAGTATTCGTCACCGCATTCACCGCCACTGCCTGCGGGTTGCTGAAGCCCGCAATCGTCTGCAGTACGATGCTATTTTTCAGGTCCACCACATACGCATTGTTCGCGGCTCCGTTCACCGCAATTCCAATATTCGCCAGTGGGTTCACAGCCGCAGCGACTAGCCCTGTCGGTGAGAATGTCCCACCCCCAGGCAGCGTGAACGAAGCTGAACTGACCGATTGATCGAGCAGACTGAACGTTGTCAGACTAGGCTCCGGGGTAGGCACGTCGATCGGGCCGTTTGGGTCGGTCAGTAATGCTTGGTGCGTTTCGCTGTTAATCCCGATTCCGCGCGTCGAGGTGGAAACCAGCACATTGCCGATCACCAGAGGAGTTCGTAGCACGTCCGTCGAGTTCGCACCCACCCCTCGATTGTGGCCAAGGTCTACGATGGTAATGGCGCCCGCACCTCCCGGCGTGCTAATCGCCCAATTCAATCTCGGGTCGACCGCCACCTGAGGTTGCAGGCCGGTGCCGACCGTAGCGATCGTCCCGCTCACGGTTTGGACGTAGGTGGGCACCCCGCCCGAGAAATCGAGGATCACAGCAATGTTGGTGGATTGAAAAACCACCATCCCGCGATGAGTCAGGGGATTGATCGCAATCGCGTAGGGCACGGGTTGCGGATTTGGCGGCGTGTTCGGATTGGGCAACGGTAGCGTTGTTACCGCCAGCGTGGTGAGGTCAATCACCGAAACCGAATTGTCTACGCTATTGGTGACAGCGGCGATGTGATCGCCCAGCGTTCCGATAGACGTGGTGATTTGATCGTCAATCGCGACGCTGGTCGGACTGTGGCCGACTGCCACCGGCGAACCGGCCACAGGTGTGTTCGTCGCCAGATTGATAATGCTGACTGTGTTGTCGCCCGTGTTAGCGATGACTGCCACGTTTAGCGAAGGATCAATCGCGATGGCTTGAGGCGACGTTCCTACCGCAAAGCTCGATGCCACGGCGGTGGCGATATCCCCCGGCCCAGGCTCGACTGCAATATTCGCCGCCGACATCGCGGGATTCGGCGCCACAACGTCGCTATTCCGGACAATCAGCGGATAGAGACCCGGCGAAGACACGCACCCACCTGGTATCGTGACGCTCAATTGCTGGCTGCTGGTGAGCGCAGCGGCCGCGGTCACGCCATTGCATTGAACCCTGGTCTGCGGCGAGAAATAGCCGCCGACTACATTCACACCCAGATTCGTTCCGCCCGATATCAGCGTGTCCGGCGTGATGGCCACCACAGCAGGGCGGGACGGCACCACCGTCAAACCCTGCGGTCCGGATAGTCCAGTCGAGACATCGCCGTTTTGCGCTTGCACCACCAGTTGCAAAAGCCCCGCGCTCGTTAGCGAGCTCGCAGGAATCGTGGCGCGCAACAGCGTTCCAGTTATGAAGATTGTGGGTATCGCCTGGGCCGGGTTGCCCACCAGAACCACGTCGTTTGAATTAAAATTCGTTCCAGTGAGATAGACGTCTTGCTGCAGCGATCCTTCGCCGACCGTATTCGGCACTAGCGAAGTCAGTGTCGGAGCGCCCGCGGAGGAGATCGATACGGTCGCTGTCCCCTGCACCGCGGGATCGAATGCCGAAACCGCCGAGATCGTCACGGACCCAGGTGCGCCACTGACCGGCGCGAAATATTCGCCCGCAGTACAGGCCACCGTGATCTGCGAACTCGGGCAGATGTAGCCATCCGCCGCGGTGCCTCCCGCTGTTCCACCCACTTCCCAGGTGACATTCGTATTCGTTGTACCGGTCACGTTCGCGGTGAATTGGAAATGGTCGCCCGCGGCGATCGTCGCAGTGGCGGGTATGATGTTGACCTCGATGCCCGATTTGAGTGTCACGGTCGCAGCGCCGAAAGCCTGGGTGTCCACGGTGCTGGTGGCCACAATTAAGAACGGATTGGTCGCCGGGGCGGTTTTGGGCGCCGTATACAGGCCCCCCGGAGTGTTGTTCTGTCCGGTGGTAATGGTCCCGTATCCACTTGGCAATTGAGTCTGGCCGACTGTTGCCGGGCTGCAGGTTGTCGGCTGGACGTTGCTCGGCGTGGGAGGCAGGCAAATTTGCCAAGTGACCGTCGTGGTGGAAGACCCCGTTACGGTCGCCTGAAACTGAAACTGTGCGCCAAAAGGAACCGTTTCCGTAGGGGTGTTGATGGTGACGCCCACGGGCGTCGAGTTCCCGCCGCAGCCGGACAAGACTGCAAGCGCGCAAACGACAAACGCCGGCGCAGCCAACTTCAAGAGCTTATTGCCCATTTCTTCCACCCTCTCTGCTGAATTCATCGCGCACTGCAATCCGTCCAGCGCGTCATCGGTCGTCGCGTCGTTATAGCTCGAGATCTGCCAACTCAACCGTTCGATCTTTAGAACGTCTTACCCACCGTAAACCGGAAGGTATGCTGCGGCTCGAGCAAGTTGGCCGGAATATGCTGGGTGTTAGTATTAATGATCGTTTGCAACTCCGGCGCAATCTGCGTCTCCAGGACGCCCGGAGGCAGAGCATTTTTGACAGCGTCACTCAGATAGTAGCCGCCGCTCAAACCGTTAATGGTCTGATCCAGCCGCAAATAATTGTACGCATAATAAACGCGAAATGGCGCGTTGACGATCGGCAATATCACGTCCAGCTCGATTCCCGCCGAGGTGTGTGGCCGGAAATTCGTTCCTCCTACGATCGGAAGATTGCTCGCAACCTTCAAATTCGGAAAATCCGGGTTGGGATATTGCTGCTGATAGACGGTCACCGCCGCGGGGTCTAGCGCCAGCTGTGATTTTCGCAGAATGCCATTCACGCCGATGTCGTTGAAGAAAGTGAGTGTGACGGGACCCGCGATCGGGATGCGGTATTCAAAGTTGGCAACGTTCTGAAAATCGCCGCCCGGCCGCGTGGGGAAAAATTGAATCATGGGTACGTTGATGACCTGCTGCAGGGGCTTTCCTTGTTGATTCAAAATGGTTGGATTCACGTACGGCACGGCCTGGCTGGTTGCCTCCGGGATTTCCACGAAGGGCGCGATCGTATAAAAATCAAAACCGCGCACATCGTTTTCGCCGCCCAGATAGAACCGGCTGTAAGGCGGAATGTTTTTCCCGCCGTAGCCCGTGATCATTCCGGTCTGGAATTTCAAACCGATGACGTTGCGGCGTTTATTGACTGGATGGAAGTACGTAGTCACGAAAGAGTTCGTGATGGTGTTGACGTTGCCCTGGAGCGGCCCGCCCTCGAATCCCAGTCCGTAGTAAAAGCTCTTGCCGCTGGTCGGGTTTTGCGGATTATTTACCGAGCTGTAGGAGATGGTCGGCGTGATTTTGCTGGAGTCGATTCCGTTCAGCGCCGAGGGTCCCGCCAAGCCGGTAAACTTGATGCTGTCGAACAATAATTGCGCAGATGTACTGAACGTCTGAATATTCGTGGTGGAATAGCCGTAGGTCAGGCCGATGCGCGTAAAGGAAAGCTTCCGCAGCGGATAGCTAGCAAAAACCGTCAGGCCCTTCGTGTTGGTCGTGTAATTTTCTTCCAAAGCGGGGTTCAGCGCTACCTGCTGGCCGTAGAAAATGCCGAGCTGTTTCGCCTGGTTGTAGTCGAACTTGGTCGAAAAAATTGTAAAACCCGTTGAAATCGGCCGGTCGAAAAGGTATGGCTCGGTAAATCCAAAGCGAATGTCGCGCTGGAAGCTGCCGATCTGCGCGGACAGTGACAGAGTTTCGCCCAGGCCCAGGAAATTATTCGTGGTGTAGGAGCCGCCGATGAAGGTGCCGGCGATGCCGCTCACGCCGCCATTGAAGCTGATGGATTGCTTGCCTTTCTCCTTGAGCTTCAGCTTGATGTCCACCGTGCCGGCCTTCACGTTGCGTTTCAGTTCCGCGTTTTCCGGTTTGATCGTGTCGAAATAATTCAACTGATTCAAACGCAGCAAGCTGAGTTCCCAGCGTCGATTGTCGAATACCTGTCCTTCGTCGAGAAGCAGTTCGCGGCGGATAACTTTATCGCGCGTCGTGGTGTTTCCGGAAAACTCGATGCGCCGCACGAAGAATTGCTTTTGCTGGTCAAACTCCATGGTCAGATTCACAATCTTCTTCGTGTCATCAATATCCGACAGCGGCGTGGCCACGAAATCAATGTAGCCATACCCGCCGTACAGCTTCTTGTAGTTGTCCAGCGCCTTGCGGATTTTATCCGCTGCGAAAATGTCGCCTTGCTTCAGCGGAAACACGTTCGCCAGGAATTCCGGCTTGAAAACCAGCCCCTGATCAGGATCGGCGCTGCGGAAATTTAGCTTGCCCATGCGGTACTGTTCGCCTTCTTCAATGCTGATCGTAATATCGGCGCGCTTGCCGTTCTTCGAGCCGATCACCGGCCATGGGCCGGGGATCCCGCTGCGAACGTCATCCGTGATCTTCACCACCGGATCGCTCAAGTTCACTTTGAAATACCCGTGGTCCTGATAGATGCCGCGAACGCCAACCCCTAAATCCTCGTCCAGCTTGGCCTTGTCGTAGGTCTTGCTCAGCACCGGAATTTCCGTGATATAGAGCGGAATCGCATAGGGCCGGTCATTGCGCATCGAGCGGATGAGTTTGCGATTGGAAAAAGCCTTGGCGCCGACGAACTTGATATCTCCGACCTTTACCTTCGGGCCTTCATCAATATTGAAGACCAATTTCACAGCATTGGTGGCGGCGATGCGCTCGTAGGTGGGCTTCACCGTGGCAAACTGCCGGCCATGTTCGGCGAGCAGTGCCTTGATCACCACTTCCGCGCGCTTGATCTTGGTGGGATCGAACTGGCTTTCCACCGAGAGGCCCACCTTCTTGTCCTTGAACGCGTCCAGGATGTCAGACTCGGTGATTGATTTGTTGCCCTTGTACTCGATGCGCCGGATGATCGGACGCTCTTGCACGTAGAAAACGAGAATTTTTGCGTTGGGCTGGTCGGGGCTGTCTTCTACTTCGAGGCGAATATCTTCGAAGAATTGCGTGTTCCACAGCGCCTGAAAATCGCGCCGCACTGCTTCTTCATTATAAGGATCGCCCGGCCGCGAGAAAATCCGGGCCAAAAGCGTGTCGCGCTGGATGCGCCGGTTGCCGATAAACTCGATTCGCTCGATGACGTATGGTGGGCCGTTGCCTTCCTGCCCGCCCTGAGACTGTTGAGCCGCAAGGATTTGCGCGCAGGGATACGCGAACAAAGACACACCGGCGAGAAATTGGAATAAACGCAGAAAAATTTTCCTGCAGGCGGCCATGGTCAAGGCCGCAGTATCCCGCCCAAGATTATGTGCTCCCCCGCCGGACCGCTCCCGTTCCGGCTTGCGCGTAGGATTCCTAGTGGGCCACTGGGGTTGCTTCTACGACGGGTCGGAACGCAAGACCTTCGCTCCCGAGATAAATTTCGAGAGTGGCGGGGCGTTGCAATCCTCCCTGTATCAAAGCTTCCGACAATGGGTCTTCGACGTACTTCTGTAACGCGCGCCGGAGCGGCCGCGCGCCATAATTTCGATCGCTGCAGGTCTTCTCGAGAATCCACTGGCGCGCTTCAGGCGTGAGTGCAATTTGCACCTGGCGATGCACCAGCGTTTCGTTGATCTGGCCCACGAGCAAGTCAATAATCCGCAGTAGGTCGTCGTCGGTGAGTGAATTGAACAGAATCACTTCGTCCAGACGATTGAGGAATTCGGGATTGAATACCCGCTTTACCTCGCTCATCACCATGTCATCCTGGCTCTTGGCCATCGCATCCAGTTCCTTCGACGCGAAACCCAGGCCGCTCTGCTTCTGCAATTGCCGCGCGCCCAGATTCGACGTGAGGATGATAATGGTGTTGCGGAAATCCACCGTGTTGCCGAGCCCGTCCGTCAACTGCCCATCTTCAAAGACTTGCAGCAGGATGTTGTACACGTCTGGGTGAGCTTTTTCAATCTCATCCAGCAAAATTACGGAATAGGGCGTGCGCCGCACGCGTTCCGTCAATTGACCACCTTCTTCATACCCAACGTATCCTGGGGGCGCGCCGATCAGTTTCGACACGGAATGTTTCTCCATGTACTCGGACATGTCGAAGCGGATCAACGATTTTTCGCTGCCGAAGAGGAACTCGGCCAGGCGCCGCGCAACTTCCGTTTTGCCCACGCCCGTGGGACCGAGGAATAGGAAACAACCCACTGGGCGTCCCGGAGCCTTCAAACCCGCGCGGCTGCGGCGAATCGCGCGTGCCAGCGCCGTGATCGCTTTGTCCTGGCTGATGACGCGGCGATGCAGTTCTTCTTCGATACGTAGCAATTTCTGTTGCTCGTCTTCCTTGATGGCGGATACCTGAATGCCCGTCCAACGAGCCACCACTTCTTCGATATCTTCGCGGGTAACGACGCCGGTAGAAGAATCGTCAATCTTCAACTTTTCGCGAAGCAGGCGCAGGTGTTCCTTCTCTTTGCGCTCTTCTTCGGAAT
This sequence comes from uncultured Acidobacteriota bacterium, assembly GCA_963795005.1. GTDB lineage: Bacteria > Acidobacteriota > Terriglobia > Acidiferrales > UBA7541 > Palsa-295. The sequence goes on from CAWCGE010000016.1 coordinate 29,576, forward strand.
AGAAACGCGCCTTCTCGAATTCATGATTGGCGATGGCCGTTTCCATGCGGTGGGTGATGAACTTCACGCGCTTCTGCACTTCGGAAACCTCGTCGGGTAGCATCGCCTGGCGCAGCTTCACGCGCGAGCCGGCCTCGTCAAGCAGGTCAATCGCCTTGTCCGGAAGGAAACGGTCGGGAATATAGCGGTTCGATAGATACACCGCGTACTGGATGGCTTCGTCGGTGTAGCTGACCGCATGAAACTTTTCGTAGCGGTCGCGCACTCCTTGCAGCACGCGAATCGCCTCTTCCTCATTCGGAGCGGAAACCTTCACGGCCTGGAAGCGCCGCTCGAGCGAACGGTCCTTTTCCACGGATTTGCGATATTCGCCGGGCGTGGTTGCCCCAATGCACTGGATTTCACCGCGGCTCAGTGCGGGCTTCAATATATTCGCTGCGTCCAGGGAACCTTCCGCCGAACCTGCGCCCACCAGCGTGTGCAGCTCATCAATGAAGACGATGGCATTCTGGCTTTCCATCAGCTCCTTCATGATGGTCTTCAGCCGCTCTTCGAACTGACCGCGATATTTCGTGCCGGCAACAATCAGAGAGAGATCGAGCGACAAGATTCGTTTGTCAGCAAGAAACGGAGGCACGTCGCCATCGGAAATCCGCTGCGCCAGCCCTTCGACAATCGCCGTCTTGCCGACGCCGGGCTCACCAATCAACACAGGGTTATTCTTCGTGCGGCGGCACAAGATCTGAATCGCGCGCTCGAGCTCGCGATCTCGTCCCACCAGCGGATCGAGCTGGCCTTCCATCGCCGCCTGCGTCAAATCACGGCTGAATTCCGCCAACAGCGAAGCTTCTTTTGGCCGGTTCACTGGCACCTTCTCTCCCGCGCTGCGTCCCAACTCCTCGCGCACGGTTGAAAGCCGTAATCCCCGCTCCAACAAAATTTCCGCGCCGAAGGATTTCTCCTCGCGCAGCACACCTAATAATAGATGCTCCGTCCCCACGTGCTTGTGGCCCAGGCGTTCGGCTTCCTCGGCCGCGAAATTCAGGATACGTTTGCATTCCTGGCTGAGCGGGACCTCCACCGAGGTCGAGATGCGCTCGCGAACCGTGATGCGCGCCTCGATTTCCTTACGGATGGATTCGATCGAGCCGTGCGAACGCAAGAAACGGTTGGCCAGCGCCTTGTCTTCGCGCAACAACCCGAGCAGCAAATGCTCCGTCTCGATGTACGGGCTGCCGTACTGGCTGGCCTCATACCGGGCGAAAAAAATCACGCGCCTAGCTTTTTCTGTATAGCGTTCAAACACGGGTCACCCACGCTCCCCCGGAGTCTGCGCCCCAGCACTCGCTGTCTGCGGGAGAGGAACCGTCGAACCTGCGAGCGCTTCTGCACCCGAACCTAGCTTGCCATGTTCCAGAGTCAGAACGCGGTGGGCGCGGCGGGCGATTGAAATGTTGTGTGTTGCAAGAATAGAAGTCAGCTGATGAGTCTTGTGCAGATGCTGCATGAGCTCGAAAACGTTTTCCGCGCTGCGTTCGTCCAAGTCGCCGGTAGGTTCGTCCGCCAGCAACAATTGCGGGCCATTCACCAGAGCTCGCGCGATGGCCACACGCTGTTGTTCGCCGCCGGATAATTGACCCCCGCGCTGCTCCGCTCGATCGGCCAATCCAACCTCGCCTAACCAGTTTGCCGCGGTGCGCAGTGCCTCTCCCAAAGAGGTCCCCCGAATCAGCAGAGGCATGGCCACATTTTCCGCAGCCGTGAAGTCGGGCAGAAGATGATGTCGCTGCCAGACAAAACCCACCGCGCGATTGCGATACTCCGCTAATTCCGCTTCCGCAAGCGACTCGAGCGAATTCTCGCCGAAGTATACTGTACCGCTCGTTGGAGTGTCCAGCGCAGCCAGCAGGTGCAGCAGCGTGCTTTTGCCGGCGCCGGACGGCCCGACAATGGCGACCATTTCGCCGCGCGCAATCGAAAAATCCACTCCGTCGAGCGGCGTAACCTGCTGGCCTCCGGAGCGGAAGGTCTTGCGTAGACCCGCGCCCCGCAGGATTTCCGCGGCGCTGGACGCGACCCCCTCGCCAGCATCTTCCAGGACTGCAACGCTCGAATTGGACTGTGTGCGCATCCCTAGGGACTGGTCTCTTTCACGTTAGATGCCGAACCTGCCCTATCAGTATGTCCTTCCTTTACAAACAACTATGTATTCCCGGAACGAAGCCGCTCATCAGCAAATCCAAAGAATTTCTCATTATTGCCGTACCGTTACCTCTAGCAACTCCTTTGCTTGCAGGAATCGGAAGCTTGGCCACCTCCCCAAGTTCGCTTCTTGTTCGATTCTAACACGGAGCACGGCGAAATGTTGGCGCGTCCACGGACATTTTCGGCTAGCGGAAGCGATTCTATTCGAAGCGGAGAATCTCAACGGGAAGAACGCTCGCCGCCGAACGAGCCGGCAAGATCGTCGCCGCGATGCTAATCAGCAGGGCGGCGGCGGCGATCCATACGGCGTCCAGCGCATTCGTGTGGAATGGGACGTAGGGAATTGCATACACCTCGGGATTCAACGGGATCAATCGCCAGCGATCCGCTACACCCGCAAATGTGTAACCGATCAGCAGGCCCGCGAGGGTGCCAGCAATACTCACGACCAATCCTTGCAGAACAAAAATTTTGCGCAGTTGCTGCCGCTGCGCGCCCATGGCCATCAGCACGGCAATGTCGCGCGCGCGATCGGTCACCGTCATCGTGAGGACGACCAGAATATTCAGCCCGGCCACAAATGTAATCAGCCCTATGAAAAGAGCAGTCACCAATTTCTCCAGACTTAGCGCGCGAAACAGCGCGCGATTTTCATCCATCCACGTTGAAGTCGTGAACCCGCTCCCCGCGCGCTTCAATAGTTCATCGGCGATCGCGCCGGCGTTGTCCATGTGCGTTACTCGCACCTCGAGCAGACTCACCACATCGCCGATCCCGGAAAGCCCCTGCGCCGCCGGTAAGGTGACGAATCCCCAATTCGCGTCGTAATCGTAAAACCCGGAGTCGAAAACTCCCGTTACTCGAAAACGCCGCGACCGCGGCAGCATCCCGAAAGGGGTCAAGTTTCCTTGCGGGCTGGTCAGCGTCACATAATCGCCCGCGGTTATTTCCAGGTCATTGGCCAAAATCCGGCCCACCAAAACCGCCGGAATCCCGTCCGCGTCCGGCGCGAATTCTCCGTTACCCGCAACCAGGTGGTGTAGCGCCTCGCTCGCGCGCTGCTCGAGTTCCGGATCAACTCCCTTCAGCACGATTCCCCGCGCGCGGCCGCCGGACGAAAGAAGAACCGTGGCATAGATCGCCGGCTCAATTGAGCGCACGCCGGGAGTATCGCTGAGACGAGCCATCCACCCGCGATAGTCGCGGATTCCGTTTGGCCCAATTGGTTTGAGGTTGACGTGCGCGGTCACGCTGAGCAAGCGATCGCGGATTGCCTGGCGGAATCCGGTGTTCATCGCGAGCGCAATTACCAGCGTGGTGACGCCTGCCGCGACTCCTACAACGGCCAGTAGTGTGACGATTCGCAGCACCGCAGGTCGGTTCGGCGACCGCAGATACCGCAGCGCCACCAGCCACTCGAATGTCATCTTATCTCGCCGCTCGTGGTGGAATCGCTTTCCGGGGGCTCATCGGATTCCTTGCGCAACAATGGGAAGAGGACGACCTCGCGGATGGCGTGCGAATCGGTCAGCAACATCACCAGGCGGTCTATGCCGACTCCTTCGCCGGCGGTCGGCGGCAAACCATGCGAGAGCGCTCGTATGTAATCCATGTCCACTTCTTTCGGCGCTTCTTGCCCGCCCTTTTCCACTTGCGCGCGGAAGCGGCGTTCCTGGTCGAAGGGATCGTTCAACTCCGAGAAACCATTCGCCAGTTCCATCCCGGCCACAAAGAGCTCGAAACGCTCGGTCAACGATGGATCATCCGGCTTCTGCTTCGAGAGCGGCGAAATGGCTGTCGGGAAATCGTAGATAAATGTCGGCTGTTGCAAATGCCTCTCGGCGATCGCTTCGAACAGTTCCCCGGTCACTTCCCCATCGGAAAGCTTCGGCGCATGGGCGACCGATTCGGCGCCATGTGCCCGCGCATAAACATTGTAGCGTTCGGCTATGGCAGCAGGGCCGCCTTCTGTGCCGAGTTCCGCGGTAGTGGGCGCTGCACCTGCCGCGCTCGGCCAATACTTCACGATCGCTTCGCGCATCGAAAGCCGTTCGAATCGGCTGAAATCAATTGTTTGTTCGCCAAACTTGATTTGCGTTGTTCCACAAATCTTCTCCGCGAGCCCGCGAAACAATTCTTCGGTCATGTCCATCAGCTCAAGGGAATTGCTATAGGCCTGGTAAAACTCCAGCATCGTGAATTCCGGCTGGTGGATTGCGTCAATGCCTTCATTCCGGAAGTTGCGATTGATCTCATAGACGCGGTCAATTCCGCCCACAACCAGCCGCTTCAAATACAGCTCCGGCGCGATCCGCAGATAAAGGTCCATGTCGAACGTGTTGTGGTGAGTTACGAAAGGCCGCGCCGTGGCTCCTCCCAGAATGGGATGCATCATTGGCGTTTCCACTTCCACGTATCTGCGCGCATCGAAAAAATGCCGGATCTCGCGAATAATCTGTGCGCGGCGGATGAAAATTTCGCGTGCTCGTTCGTTCACGATTAAATCGAGGTACCGGCGGCGATAGCGCTGCTCGATATCCGCAAGCCCGTGCCATTTTTCCGGCAGCGGCAGCAGGGCTTTGCTGAGCAATTCGATTTTTTCCACCTTCACAGTGAGTTCGTTGGTTTTCGTACGGAAAAGATGGCCCGCAACTCCGACGATGTCACCCAAATCCAAAAGCTGGAGCAACTTATAGATCTGTTCCCCTACGACATCCTGCCTGACATAGATCTGCAGTCGCCCGCCATCTCCGGCCATGTGTGCAAAAGCCGCCTTACCATGTGGCCGCAGCGCCACAATCCGGCCCGCCACGCGCACCTCGACCGGATCCAAGGTCAGTTGCTCTAAGGTTCGCTCTCGGAACTTCTCGACTACTTGCTTCGGCGTATGCGTCCAGGCAAACTTTCTCGGATAGGCCGGGTGGCCGAGCCCTTCAATTTCGCTCAGCTTCTTCAGTCGCTGTTGAAACTGGTCCAGCGGTTCAAATTCCAATAGGTCAACTTCCTTTCGGCGGCCAGGACCTGGCGGCGGCGAGGGCCTTACGGAGAGCCGAGCGGCAGTATAGCGGTCGGCTTCCGCGAGCGTCAAGAAAGCCCCCGCGCGAGGAACCGATGGTATAATTCTCGCTCACCTTGGGGGCAGCGTGTTTTTCAAGCGGAAGCCGGGAACTTCCTACTTTCAACGCAGTGTCTCAGACGATTGGATCGCGGCGTTGCCGCGAGAAAAGGCCCATGTATTTGACGCGGTAGTCCAACGCTGGGAAGCTTTCTACGCCATGTTGAGCGTTTCGCTCGATGATGCGATTTCCGTGCGCGCCCGTGGTGAATTGGTATGCGCGCGGCAATATGTTTCGGTGTCCGCTGATTTGCTGGCGCAACTCGCGGCCGAACTGGTGGGAGCTTGCCGCAGCCTGTCCAACCGGGGACGTCATTTAAATAACGTCCCGAGAGTAGAGCCTCTCCAAACGGAGTTTTTTCGGGGCGAAACAGCGCAAGCGGCCGCATCGTGGAATGATTTCCTGCATCATGTTCTTTTCGCGGATCGCTCCAGGTATTTCCAGAAGTTGCGGATCTTGGCGGAAACCTTGGAAACCCTGATCCGCGAGTACGATGCTGCGGCGGAGGACGTAGTCGCCGGACTTTCGGTTCGGCCGGGCGCCAGTTGGGATGCGCTCGAATGCCTGCACTATGATTTCACTACGTGCCTGCGTGAGTCGGAAGTCCTCTTGAAATCATTTTTACGCGCATTGCCGTCCGAGCAGGTTACTGCTTTCGCCGCTGAGCTTTCAGATGCGCCGCCGGTGGAGCGGTTGCGTGCGAAATCCAGCAGTCGAACGCGCGCCTTGCGCGCGTCGGCGTAGCCGCTCCCAATATTGGTAGACTTGGTCCGCCACTTCGGAACCACATTCCTCCCAAGTTGGTTTAGCCTAATAACTCCCGCTGATTCTTCGCGATTGGCGGCCGTCGGCAAGCGAGAGCAAAACGAACACAATGGACCTTGGTGGCGAATCTAACGAGAATACCGCAGGCTTTGGGTGCCGCTCCTGGATCAAAAAGGGCTGAGTGATTCCCCTGATCAGCGTTTAGCCCGGCAGACCGGCCCCCTAGCGTATTAGTTTCATCGGTAGCACACTTGGGTAGCACAATAAGTACAACTCATGGAGCGGCGGACGCATCGCAGCTAAGGACGCGTCCCAACGGGTAGCGTGGCCCGAACGAGACGAATCGAAACTGGGGAGATGCCGGAGGCGGATGCGATCCGGCTCGCCCAGCAGGGCGATGCAGCGGCCTTTGAGCGACTCTACCGGCTTCATAACCGACGTGTATATTCTCTATGCCTGCGAATGGTCGGTAACACGGCTGAGGCGGAGGATCTTACTCAGGAAGCGTTTCTGCAACTCTTCCGCAAGATTGCCACGTTCCGCGGAGAGTCGGCGTTTTCGACCTGGCTGCACCGTCTGGCAGTAAATGTCGTGCTGATGAAGTTGCGCAAGAAATCCGGCACGGAGAGTTCACTGGAAGAAATTACCGAGCCCGATGAGGAATCGGGAGGGCCGCGACGAGACTTTGGCGGACCGGATTTGCGGCTCAGCGGTTCGATTGACCGGGTGAACCTGCAGCGCGCTGTCGAGCAACTGCCGCCGGGTTACAAGTCGGTGTTCGTCCTGCACGATGTGCAGGGTTATGAGCACAACGAGATTGCGGAAATCATGGGCTGCTCGATCGGCAATTCGAAATCGCAATTACACAAGGCGCGCATGCGGCTTCGCGAGTTGCTTCACGAAGCGCTCCGTGCCAAGGCCCGCGAAGATCGCAAAGCTGCCAGCGCCGAAGCTGGCGGCGAGGACTGAACGAAATGGCCATCACCAAGTGCGAGCGGTTTCTCGATCATCTCGAGCCCTGGATGGAAGGTGAGCGGCGCGCCGACATCCAGGCTCACTTTCGTAACTGTCCTCAGTGCCAAGCAATCCTAAACGATCTGGAGGCTATCCGCGCAGAGGCCCGCACTTGGAGCGCCTCAGAGACAGAAGCGCCCGAACACGTTTGGGTGTCGTTGCGCGAACAACTTGAACAGGAAGGCCTGATCCGGGATGCGGATGCGCATTCACCTTCGCGCGAGCGTGGGCGGGTAGCGGCAAGCCGAGGCTGGCTACGTGGTTTATTCGGCGGAATACCCCGCCCGGTACTCGCCGGCGGATACCTCGCCGCGTTAATAGCCGTCGCGTTTGCTCTGAGCGGTCCCATCCATAAGAAGGTGAACGAAGCAAAATGGCTCGAAGGCACGCGAATTGCTACCTCACCCCTGAGAGCGCAACTGAACAGCGCCGAACAAAACTCGATTTCTTTTGCCAATTCGAATTCGGATGTTTCGGCTTCCTTACATCAGAACCTCGCCATCGTTGACAACTACATCGCTTTGTGTGAAAAAAGCGTACGCGAAGAACCCCAGAACGAACTAGCACGGGATTACCTCTATGAAGCGTACCGGCAAAAAGCGGACTTGCTGGCGCAGATGAGCGAACGCGGAGAAAACGTCCAATGAGCACTCGTTCCTTTGTTCCCGTGCGATGGAATCTCCAGATAACTCGCAAAGCCGCCGGACTGCTGGCGGCCGGCCTTCTTTTCAGCGCCGCCCTCTTCGCTTCCCCACACCGCCAGGAACAGCACTTTACAGTGGACGCGCGTCCGGTAATCACCATTCACAATCCGAACGGCCTGATTACCGTGAAAGCCTGGACCAAGTCCGAGGTGATGGTGATTTCCACCCTCGCCAGCGACCAAGTCGCCGTGGACGCCGAGCAAATGGGTAATCGCGTGGAAGTTTCGACGCACGGCCTCTCAGAATCAGTCAGCCCCGATGATCTGCGCGCTGATTTCCAGATCAACGTTCCCGAAGACGCTGAATTGCAGATTCACAATGACTCTGGCAGCGTCAACGTATCGAACGTGATGGGCGATATGAACGTCGAGACCGTAGCTGCCGGCGTGGACCTAGAGGACGCCGCAGGCTATTTGACCGTCAAGACGGTGGGCGGTTCCTTCCAGTGTATCCGCTGCGCGGGCCGCATCGAAGTGTCGTCCATCAGCGGCAACTTCAGGCTCATTGATTTGCGCAGCTACCACGTCTGGGCGCAGACTTCGACTGGCAACATTCTTTTCAACGGCGAGTTTCTCCCCAATGGAACCTATTCCCTCAAAAATTACAGCGGCGTGATTGAAGTTCGCTTCGCTCCCGGCGATTCTTTCGACATGAGCGCCACTTCGCTGAAGGGAAAAGTGAATAACGAAGCAAAACTGACGCCTCCGGCCCACCAGCATCACTTCGTGCCCAAATGGGGCAATGCGCTGTTTGGCACTTTCAATCAAGGACGCGCGAAGGTTGAGCTGACCTCCTTCGATGGTACAATCAACATTCTAAAACGTGATTGATTCATCCATCTCACCACCGAACACGCAATAACACCGATGACGAATGAAATCCGCACTCGCACGCTCGTCTGCTTGACGGGATTCATGGGCAGTGGCAAATCTACCGTCGCCCGCCTGCTAGGACGTCAGATCGGCTGGCAGCACGTGGATCTCGATAAACGCATCCAGGAAGCGGCTGACCAGAGCATCCCCGAAATATTCGCCAAGCGCGGCGAAGCGGAATTCCGCATCATCGAACACGAACAACTCACTCGAATCCTGGGTGAGGCCGTCGAACAGCAAAAACCTCGTGTCGTATCGCTCGGTGGCGGCACCACGGCACAACCGCAAAATCTAGCGTTGCTCCGTCAGGCCAGCGCGGTCTTGATCTGGCTGCACTGCCCTGTCGAGGACTTGCTCAAACGCATCGCACACATTCAAGACCGCCCGCTTTTTCGAGACGAAGTGAGCTTCCGAAAGCTGTATCAGGAGCGTTTGCCGTTTTACGAATTGGCGGATTACCGCGTCGAATCCAATATCGAGCCCCTGCGCGTGGCGGAGCAGATTGTTGCGTTGGGCATTTTTCCGAAGGTGACCGCATGAAGCGAATCATGAAGCCGAGCCAGACGCTGTTTTCGCGCAGTTCGATCGCTGCAACCGTGCTGGCCGTAGCCGTGCTGTCCGCCGGTGTGTCCGTGCTTTTCCTTCAAGCGCCGTCCCCGGCGGGCGCCACGACGCTGCGCGCCAGCGTCTCCGTACTGTTTGGCGGCAATAAAAAATCGGAGAGCAAATCGCCATCTCCATTTGTCGCGGATAAAGGTAAGTTCCGCATCATGGTCAGCGGCCAACAGGTGGGCAAAGAAGAATTTGAAATTGCGCCGAGCGGCAGCGATTGGACCGCGCACGGCACTGCGGAGATCCAATCGCCGCAGGGGAATACGCACGTCACCGGAACTCTGACGTTTCATCCGGACGGCACGCCTGCGCACTACGAATGGGCCACCCAAGGTGCAAAGAAGGCCTCCGCCGTAATCGGATTCAGCGGAATGAGCGCCACGGTCGAGCTGCAGCTCCAGGGCGCGCGTCCTTTCACGCAGCAGTTTACGTTCACTTCCCCGCTGGTCGTCGTGCTCGACAATAATCTCTACCATCAGTACGAGCTCCTTGCGCACCTTTATGATTGGGAGAAGAAGGGAGCACAATCTTTCTCCGTGCTGGTGCCGCAAGAATTGACGCCCGGAACCGTCACCGTGGATTCGTTAGGCGAGCAGGAAGTAAGCGGCAAGAAAGTGCAGGAGCTACGCGTGCGAACCGAAGACAACGAGATTGATCTTTATATGGATGGCCCGAAGTTGCTGCGCGTGGTCGCGCCGGCCGCCAACGCCGAAATCATTCGCGAAGAATCCCGCTAAAAACGAAAAGGCCCAGAATCCATTTTTCCGGGCCTTCTTCGATTACTGTTGACTGTAGCGCCGGCCTGCCTACAGCTGCGCTCGATGAACGACGTGCGTGGACTCCACCGGCTGCGGCTTTTCGATGGTCACGGCCACATTCATCTCGGCGCCCTTGCGCAAAATTCCCAGGCTCACGGATTTTTGATCACCCTTATCCTTGAGTTGCGCGCGCAAATCCGCGAGTGTATGCACCGGCTTGCCGTCCACTTTGATGATTACGTCGCCCGCCTTCAATCCCGCTTTCTCTGCGGCCATCCCAGGACGCACTTCACGAATCAACACGCCGGCGCCGTCCGGCGCGCCGAAATAGCTTCCCAGTTGCCCGGAAACATCTTCCGCGCTAACCCCCAGAAGCGGACTGCGCCCTTCGACCATGGGCACGGCGAACGAAAAATCCGGATTGGGCATCGAGAACGCGTAGGCATTATCGAAGTCGCGCATTTTGCCTTTCATCTTCTTCTCGAAGAACGCGCTGCGGTCGCCCAGATCCACGGAAATGTTCTGCGTGCTCCCATTGCGCGAAATCCCGAGCGTCACCGTCCGGCCCGCGGGCGTTTCGCGCACCAATCGGCGAAATTGCACCGTGCCTTCGATAACTTGCCCATCGTACTGGGTGATGACGTCGTTTTCCTTCAATCCTGCTTTGGCCGCGGGACTATCCGGCTCCACGTCCATCACGATTACGCCGCGGACCCCCGCTAGCTTCAGATCCTTCGCTTTTTCCGCCGTCACCTCACCGATTTCCACGCCCAGCCAGCCGCTGCCATCATCGCTGGACATCACCAAGACGTCCTGGTCCTGATCCAGCGTTTGCTTGGCCTTGTCCTGCGCCATATCCGCTAGTTCCGCGGCGCGGTCGGCGAGCTCACTCGCATCGGCTTCGAATTGGCCCTGGTTGCTTCGCAGCTGCGCCGAAAGACCTTGCAGCCGTTGAAGCTCCGGCGAATTCATCGCGACCTCCTTCTGCACTCGCTCGCGCAACCCGGCGAGGTTCTCCCGCATTTCTCGATTGACCGTACTATCGATACTACGTACGGCGTCCTCCATTTGTTCCATTGAGAGATTGCCATTGGCGCACCCCACGTCGGGGGCGTCGGGTGTTGCGGGAGTAACACTAGAAGGGGTTGTAGGTACAGGCTTTGCGGTTTGGTCCTGGGTTTGGCCGTATAGAGCGGTCGGGCCGAGCCCGAACGCCAACAAAAGCAAGCCCCAGCCGGCAAGGTTCAAGTATCCTGCGAGCTTCATGCCAGTTGTCCTCACTTTAGGTGAATTCGCCCCGTCACACGCCCGGTCGTTGCACCACCAGGCGAATGCCGCCATTAATTGTACGGACTGAAATCTCGCCACCGCCACTTCCCGTCCCCAGCTTGGCGCGAAACGCCCGCGCCGCGGGAGATCCAACCGTTGAACTGACCGGTAATTCAGAATAGAACTCGCCGTTCATACTCAGAACCTTCAAATCGCCTTGTGCCCCAGGCGGAAGGCCGAGGAGAACCGAGCCGTTGACCGTCTCAAGATTCATCGGCCCGCCGGCCATCAACTGGCGAAGTTCCAGGCGCAGGTTTCCGTTAGTGGTCTTCTCGCTGAACCGGCCGGCGCTGTCGAAGACTTCGACGTTTCCATTTACCGACTTCAGTTCCCCGCCACCCTCGACTCCCCGAACCGTGACGCTTCCGTTGACTGTCTCGACGTTACCCAACAGCACGCGATAAGGCACATGAACGTGGTATTCCACGGCCACTTCCGCGCCCTGACCCTTGGGATAGCAGGTGTGCACCGCCACTTGCCCCGGACTGCTGTCCACTTCGATTTTTACCTGGTCCAGTTCGTGCGGGTCGTTGTGGCCTGTCTTGACCGCGCTTACCTCCACCTCGTCGCGGCTCCAGCCCTCAACCTGCACCGATCCGTTCACGTTTTCCAGGGCAAAGCTTCCGCCGGACGGCAGGGGATATATCTGATGAAAATTCTCGTCGGCTGCGATACTGGGAAGCGCAAGGCAGGCGGCTCCGGCGAGCAGCACTACTGTGCGCAGTGTGAATCTGGCAATCCGTGACGGACGCCCCTGGGATTTCTTGCTCAGCGGCTGGCCTTGAGTATGCGTTTGCACGATACGCCCCCTCCAGTGAACCACCCTCTTCACTAAGACATTCGGCCGCTTCCAGTCGGCCGGACTCCTGGTCACGTAAATGCCAACTCGCCGCGACACCGCAATCCCCGATAACTGGCGCCTAGGGCGAATTCTCAGCGGTTGGCTGCGATTGTTCGAGCAGCCGCAGTTGCAATTGCAGGTTCCGCTGTAACTGTTCCATTTGCTGCTTGTACAGCCTGAGTTGCTGATTGGCGTCGCTTACCGCGACGCGAATGTTGCCCGCCAGTGCACGCAAGTGGACTACTTCCCCGCCTCCGTTCAGCACGCCTTCGGCACGAATCGACTGGTCTCCATTCGCAGCTGCGTCGCGGCTGATTGTCATCGGAAACGCCGGATCAAACGTGACATGGTGCTCGTCGCCAGATTGCACCTGCGCATCAATCGTTATCGGCAGTTCGCGGGGGATGTACACGACGATGTCCCCTTCGCCCGATTGCAGTTCGCATTGGTCCGGCTTCTTCGCCGGAGCAACAAACCACGCCGTAATTCCGCCGGCTCCGGTAGAGGCCTTCACTGCGCTGTCCACCTGCGTCAGGTAAATGCTGCCGCCGCTGGTTTGCAGATCGGTGGGACCGGATACGCGCACCACCCGAATTCCTCCGCCGCCCGTCTTTGCCCGCACCAGGCCAGAGGTCTCACCCACTTCGATCTGCCCGCCGACCGTTTCCGCGATTAACTCGCTTCCGGAGTGTTCCACCGAAACGTTACCGCCCCCTGTGGAAACGCGCGCAATACCATCTACTGACGCAACCCGTATGTGCCCGCCGTTCGTGTGCAGCGTGGCGTTACCTTGAATCGCACCCGTGGTGATATGTCCGCCTCCGGTCGCTGCAATTAATTCGCCCGCAACATTCTTCACCGTGATATGTCCGCCGTCGGTGGTTAGATGTGCAGGTCCCCCTATATTTCCCGCGACAATATTCCCGCCAGCCGTAGCGAGTGTGGCGAAGCCGTTGAGGTCTTCGGTCTCGATGTTCCCACCCCCGGTCATAACGTCCAGGCTGTAATTTCTTGGAACATTTACTTCCACGATCACCCACAAGCGCCCGCTCGCGGCGCGGCGTTCCAAGCTTTGCCCGCGGAAATACACTCCCTCGGATGTAACGTGCGCGCTGACCAGAAAGCTTCTTAGAAGCTGCTTCGCATCCTTCTGCGAGGCGTCCGCCTCGAGATGGACTTTGTAATCTATTTTTCCGGAATTCTGGGTCTTGACGATGATGTTGCCGAGGTCGGTCACGAGATGGAGCCGCTGGCCTTCGCGAGTTGCCACCGACCCAGTCAGTTCGGCACTCAACCGCGGCGGTGAGCTGCTAGGACGCTGGGCCTTGGCCGGACCATCGGCGGATGCGTAGCGGGGGCTCAGCAGGAGGGTCGCAAGAAATGCCACGGTGACGCCCGCCAGCAAAATCTCTACCGGCACACCGAGCCGTGCCCCGAACTTTGGCCGGGCTCGCAAAGTGAGTGATTTGCTGCGCATGTCTAGAATTTTTGCCGCGGGCCAAGGTCGCGAATGACGGCCGCGCTTTGCAATCGGATGTAGGTGCTGGGATCTTTTTTCATGCGTTCATGAAGAACCGCGAGCATATGATCGTCGGCATCCACTTGGCCTTTGGCGGCCATGTCGCGCAGCGCATTAATCGCTTCCACGCGTACCCCCGGATTTTGGTCGTCCACCAGCGCGTCGAGGAGCGTCTGGCGGACCAGGTCCTGAGGCTCGGCGCCGTTGAGCGCTTCCAGGGCCTTCAATCGCACCGCCGCATTGTGATCCGTGTGCACCGCTTGGCACAGCGCTGACCGAACATCCGGATCATTGTTGCGCGCGCGCAGCAAATCCACCGCATCGAGGCGCACATCCGGATCAAAACGTTGATTATTGTGGAGGACGAACATCAGCACGCGTTTTACGTCATCGTCATTCACAGTGCCGGACACCATGAACGGCTGTCGCGCCCTCATTTGCAATTGAACCCGCGGAGGCTCATTGTCCGAGGCCGGAAACACGTTGATTCCCGCCACGTCGGCGGTGTGCAGATCCAGGGAACTGAGGGAGGAAGAGGAAGTGAGGTCAGCAGCTGGGTCCGAAGGCTGGGGCGCTGAAATATTGGACGCGGTCAACTGGCTCGTGCCGCCACTCGGCACCGCCGGATGCCGCAGCAGGCGCGGTCCTAACATTCCCACCGCAAATCCGATCGCCAGCAAGAGCGCGGCGCTCCACGCCGGCCGCGGAGATATCCAACTGGAAGGTAGCAGCGTGCCAATCGTTTGACGCAACCAGCCGCGCTCCTCCTGCTGATCCAGTGCATCGTCCAGCGAAGCGCGGCAGCCGGCCAGCAAGGACGCATCGGGCTCGCGGTGATTCGCACAGAGCAGCGCGAACAATTCGTTTTGCTGCGCCATGGCTTGGTTGCAACCGGGACAATGCAGAAGGTGGTCGTGCACCTCTGCCATCTCCGACGCATCCAATTCACCCGCCGCGAAGAGAATGAGCTGCGGCTCAAATTCCTCGCACGCCGGACTCTTCATTCCCTCGATTCCCTCTTCCCGCATTCTTTCCGTCCTCGCTGCCCGCGATTAACGCATACCCTCCAGGCTCGCGCGCAATTTTCGCGTCGCCCGGAACAGCGAATTCTTTACTGTCTCTTCTGACGTGCCTAGCATGTCTCCGATAGCACGCAATTTCAATCCCTGATAATGCTTCATCTCGAAGACCATGCGCTCGCGCGGTGACAGCCGGTTCAAGGCCGTCGCGATGTGCTGGCCCAGTTCCTGGCCCAATAGATTTCTCTCCGGATTTGCCGCGGCTCTCTGTTCGGGTTGCCGGTCGAAGAAATCTCTAGTCCCGCCTTCCGCGTCTTCCGGAACAGGTGCTTGATCTTCTCTCCGGCTCGTCCTGCGCCGCAAGTGATCGAGCGCCACGTTGGTCACGATGCGATAGAGCCAGGTATAAAAACTGCACTCAAAACGGAAGCGGTGCAGGTTCTTGTAAACCCGCAAAAAACTCTCCTGGTAGATGTCCCGCGCGTCTTCCGGACGATGCACCAGATTCATCGCCAAGCGCAACACCTCGCGATCGAACCGGCGCACCAATTCCTCAAACGCCAAGCGGTCGCCCGCCTGCGCCTTCCGGACGAGTGCCTGCTCTTCTGCGAGCTTCACCGCCGCTGCCTGGCGCGCCTCTCCCTCGAGTGCGACGCTCATCCCCATGGTGTTGGTCGTTGGCCTGGAAACGCCCGCGTTCGGTGCCACCGAAGTCGGTGCGTGAGTTCCGCTGTTCCCGGCATCAAGCCTTTCTACAGGTTCCCTAAGGATAGACGGACCTTGTGGGCGTTGGTGAGCACCCGCGGACGTCACTTTCCCACTATCGGACATCTGCTCCAAAGCACACCTTCTCGCTGAGACGCATGCGCGCTTAGGATGCTGTAAACACAGCATTTAAGAACACCACGAGCGAAGGGCCTGTAGCCTCGTAGCGTTGCGCAACTCGGCAAGCGGGTAGATTGCAAGGTGTCAGCCACTTCCGGACAGCCTCATCTTGGAACCCAGACGGATCAGCCCATAGACACCCAGGCATACGACGAAATCCACCAGGCTGCCCCAATCCAGCAGGAATCCCTGGTGACGCAAGGCCACTGGCAGGTGTGGCACAAGAGAAAAATAATAAATCGCATTCCCTAAAAGGATCGCGGCAAGGTATTCGATCCAGCGTCGGACTGGAGTACCCAGAAAGTTGCGCGCCATGAATTCCCGAACGATTCCTCCACTCAATCTTAGGCCACCGTCCGACTCGACGCAAACAACCTTCCCCGCAGCGAACCGATGGTATAAAAGTGTGGCACTCGCGCTGTGCGGGTCCTGCGCCTCGCCTAATGCCCATCGCTCTCAGCAATCCGGTTAAATACCTGCGCGGAGTCGGACCGCAGCGCGCCGCCACACTGGCAGAGCGCGGCATCCTCACTGTCGCCGATCTGCTCGGCTATCTTCCCTTTCGCTACGAAGACCGCCTCCGCTTCACGCCCATCGCCGAAATCATTCCTGGACAGGTGCACACGATTTTCGCAGAAATTACCGGCGGAGGAGGAACCACGGTTCGCTTCCAACGTAGCCGCCGCTCCATTTTTCACGTCACCGTGCGCGATGCTTCCGGCACCGTCCACGTTCGCTTCTTTCACGGAGGCTATCTCGAAGGGCGTCTGAAAGACGGCCAAAAAGTCGTGCTGCATGGAAAAGTTGACGCGGATCTGTATCACCCTCGGCAGCTGGAAATGGTCAATCCGCAAATGGAGCTGGTTGGCGCTACTGCTGGCGCAGCCGCGGACTCCACCGAAGTCGGCCGCATCGTCCCAATTTATGAGGCCATTGGCGGCATCAGTTCCCGGATGCTGCGCCGGATTATTTACGCTGTGCTGGAAGATTTCGAGGGCAATATCCCCGACCCGCTGCCGCCGGACATTCTGGAACGCTATCGTTTTCCATCGCGCCGCGACGCTTTGCTGTATGCGCATTTTCCGCCGAGGGACGTTAGCGTCGAGCTTCTTAACAATTACCGCAGCCCCGCGCAAATCCGCCTAATCTTCGAAGAGTTTTTCTACTATCAACTCGCCCTGGCGTTGCGCCGCTTGAACGACCACAGCCGCCGCGGTATCGCCATGCGCGTCCGCGAAGAAAAGGTTCGCGCGGCGTTGAAACGCATCTTGCCCTTTAAGCCGACCCCGGCGCAAAAACGCGTCCTCGCCGAAATCGCTGCCGATCTTGAGCGCCCGTATCCTATGAACCGCCTTCTCGAAGGTGACGTGGGCAGCGGAAAAACAATCGTGGCGCTCGAAGCCGCCACCATCGTCATCGAAAACGGCTATCAAGTCGCGCTCATGGCGCCCACCGAAATTCTCGCCGCGCAACACTATCTCTCCGCGCGACGCATCTTCGAACCCGCAGGCTACGGCGTTGCGCTGATCGTGAGTCGACACACCCGCTCCGTAAAGGACGAAGCCCTGGCGCGCGTCGGCAGCGCCGCGGCGCAAATGGTTGTGGGAACGCACGCGCTGATCGAAAATCCCGTGGCTTTCCATAAACTGGGCCTGGTGATCGTGGACGAGCAGCATCGCTTCGGCGTGCTGCAGCGCAAACGCCTGATCGAAAAGGGCGCATCTCCGCATGTGTTGGTAATGACCGCGACGCCCATCCCGCGCACGCTTGCGCTTACCCTCTACGGCGACCTCGAAATTTCCGTGATTGACGAAATGCCGCCTGGCCGCGCGCCCATCGAGACGCGCTGGACTGAAGAAGCGCAACTCAACGGCGTTTGGGAATTCTTGCGCCAGCAAATCGCGCGCGGCCGCCAAGCCTACGTGGTCTATCCGGTCATCGAAGAATCGAAGCAGGAGCTCAAAGCCGCCACGGCGGAATACGAACGCCTCGCCAAACACGTTTTTCCCGGGATTCGCGTGGGCTTGCTGCACGGCCGCCTGAAAAACGACGAAAAAGATTCCGTGATGGAGCAATTCCGCCGCAATGAAATCCAAATTCTCGTCGCCACCACGGTGATTGAAGTCGGCGTGGATGTCCCAAATGCCACCCTCATGGTAGTTGAACACGCCGACCGCTTCGGCCTCGCCCAGCTCCACCAGCTTCGCGGTCGCATCGGGCGCGGCTCGGAGAAATCACGTTGTATCCTGGTGGCCCGCAAAAATATTAGCGGAGAGGCGCGCGCGAGAATCGAAACGATGGTGGCGACGTCCGACGGATTTGCGATCGCGGAGCAGGATTTGCAGCAGCGCGGCCCGGGAGAATTCTTTGGCACTCGCCAGCATGGCGACGCAGCCTTTTCGGTGGCACAGCCGCTCCGCGACCATGAAATCCTCGAGTTCGCGCGGCGCGAAGCTTTCGCACTGGCGGAAAATCCCGCGCGCGCCGGCCAAATCATCGCCCGGCTGGAATCCCTCAGCCCCGCTTGGCGCAAACGATATCAATTGGCTTCGGTGGGGTAACCTATGCGCGTGATTGCAGGAAAGTATCGCAGCCGGCATTTAAAGGGACCCGGAACGACGCGCGTGCGCCCGACCAGCGACCGCCTCCGTGAAACTCTCTTCAACGTGCTTGGCCCGGCGATGGCCGACTCCTACTTCGTGGATCTTTTCGCCGGGACGGGCGCCGTCGGCATCGAAGCCATCAGCCGCGGCGCTCGCGACGTATTCTTCGTCGAATCGAATGCCCAAGCCGCGCGGCTGGTCCGCGACAATCTCGCATCGCTCGAAATCAGCAGCGGTGCCGAGGTCATCGAAGCAGACGCTGTGCGCGGCTTGCAAAAGCTCGCGGCCCGCCGAATCATCGCGGACTTCATTTTCCTCGATCCACCGTACGAAAAGGCCGACGAGTACTCAGAAGTGCTCGAATTTCTGGACGCCTCGCACCTGATCGCGCCACGCGGAATCGTTATCGTCGAACACTTCAACAAGATGGAATTGCCGGACCGCCTGGATCGCCTCGAATGCACCCGGGAAATCGAGCAAGGCGACGCCCTGCTTTCTTTTTACAGGCTGGCAGCCGCAGCCTGAGGTCGGCGCATCCTATCCGCTCAGGTATAATGTCCGGGTCAATGCAATCTGCCGCGAAACGCGTCCTGGTACCTGTCCAAGAAACGAGCGTCGAACTCCCTGCCCACTGCAAGCTGCCGCGGCTCGCTCTCGGCGTGGACTGGAGTTCTCCCTGGCAGGATTTCTGGTCGAGCTGGCGCACCTATTGCAATGGCGAGCGAGTACCGCAAGATGCGGAGATGCCTGCTGATTCCGATCTGCGCGTCGATTGGATTCAGGGCAAGTTTCCCGGCCGCGCCTTCACTGCGGCGGTGTTGTGGCACGTGGCCGCTGTAGCAATTATGTTGCTGCCGATCTGGCATTTTCTGGCGAGCAATCCCCCCAATCTCGCGCCCGTGCGAAGCGAACTCACCTGGACCAATCCCTCGCAGGATTTGCCGCCCATTTCCCTGCCCGGCCGCGATCCGAAGCCCAGCCCCAAGGGTGACCCTGCCAAGCCTCTTCCGCGCAAAGGCGCGGACGCTTTTCACCCGCGACAAACGATTCTATCGGAGCCGATCCAGGTAACGCACCCGCGGCAAACCTTGATTCAACCGGACGCGCCGGCAACCCCGCCCAAAATCGAAACTCCCATGCCGAATATCGCCGAGTGGGCGGCAACTCCAGCGATTCCCAAACCGCAGCTTCACCTTGGCTCAGCGGCGGCCGCCCCGGAAATGCGGCATCGCGCCACAACTGACCTGACCGCCCCCGAAGTGAATCAAGAAAAAAATCCCGGACCGCTCGATATCGCTGCTTCTCCCCTAACCAACAGCCAACCGCGCATGCCTGTCGAGCCTATGTCCCGCGCGGTCGCCGCAAAGCACGCCACCCAGGCGGACGCTGGCGCCGCTCCGGAAGTTGCTGCAGCATCCGCCGGCGATGCGAGCCTGCACCGGCTGATCGCGATTTCCGCAGCCCCGGCTCCCCCTGCGCCGGAAGTGAGTGTGCCGCAAGGAAACCTCGCCGCACGCGTTGCGATTTCGCCCGACGGCAAACAGCCAGGCGTTCCCGGCGGCGCTGAAAACGGCTCGGCAGGAAACGGTGGCGCGGGCGGCACCAACTCCAGTGGCGGCGGACGAGGGACTAGCGCAACGGGGGGCGCAAGTGCCGGCTCCACTGCGGCGGGTGTGAGCATTAGCGGAGGCAACGGACGCTCCGGAAGCGGCGGACTGGCGCCCGCTGGCCGGACCGCGAATAAATTAAATTTGAAGCCGCTGGCGCCCGGCGATGCATTGGCCGCGCCGCACACTGGCCCCTCGGCGATCGGCGCGATCGATCCCAGCTTGCCGCCCGAAAAAATCCTCTCCGGCAAAGAGGTTTACACGATGCATATCAACATGCCGAACCTCACCAGCGCCAGCGGCACCAACTGGATCATGAATTTTGCCCAACTCGAGGAAGGCAATCCGCCCTACGTCAAGCCGCAGGGCAAGCTCACCGGCCTTGAACTGATCCGTAAGGTTGACCCCAAATATCCGCAGACCTTGATTAAGGAAAACGTGGACGGCGAAGTGGTTCTTTACGCGATCATCCGCAAAAACGGCACGGTGGATAGCATTCAAGTCGTGCACAGCGTTGATCCGCAACTCGACCGGAATGCCATGGAAGCCTTGTCGCGCTGGGAATTTAGTCCTGCCCTACGAGACGGTCAACCTGTGGATCTCGAAGCAGTCGTGCGCATTCCGTTCCACTTCCGTAAGCCTGAATAGCGCTCTCTTACGATTGCGAGGAACTAGCCGGCCGCGCTTGTTGATGCCGTGCTCCGCTTTCTTCCAGCAGCTTCACCATCGCGTACACGGAGAAGTTGCTCGGCGTCGCCACGCCTAGCTTTTGGCCGAGCGTCGCTACATAGCCATTCAGCAACTCGATCTCCGTGCGCTTGCCGCGCGCCAAATCGTGCGCTGTGGATGACGTCGCCGTCCCGAAATTCGCCAGCGACTTGATCCCTTCGTCCATAAAATCGTGGTTGGGCAAACGAATGCCGTCCGCGCGCGCTACTGCCACTGTTTCTTCGATCAAGCGGCTCATCAATTGGCGCGACGCGGGATTCCGCGCCGCCTCTGCATACGAGCATTGCGCGATTGCCGTCACCGCGTTCCCCGCACAGTTCATGATGAACTTCGCCCAAATATCGGCTTCGATATATTCCGAAATTCGGCAAGGCACCCCGGCCGGGACAAACAGCGCGGCAATTTTCTCGACGCGCGGCGACCTCGGAGATGCGGAACCTGAAGCGGCGCCGCCCGTTAATTCGCCGACCGCCAAATCTCCACGCCCCAAATGCTTCACATGTCCCGGCTCCGGCAGTGCCGAGGCGATATACACAACCGCGGGCAGCGCAGCAATGCCAGATGCCGCTCGGATCGCCTCGATATTGTCCACACCATTCTGCAAACTCACCACGATCGCGCCAGCCTTCAAGTGCGGTGCAATCGCCCGCGCTGCCGCTTCGTTATCAGTTCCTTTCACGCAAAAAAGAACGACGTCCGCGCCCGCCACGGCAGCAGGATCGGTCGAAGCCTCCACCGCCACGCGCTCCTGAAACGTAACCGCATCCATGAATAACTTGTCTCGCCGGATCGCTTCCACGTGCGCGACCCTTCCAATCAGAACGACGGGCACTCCGGCGCGCGCGAGCATCCCGCCGAAATAGGAGCCCACGGCCCCCGCTCCCACGACGGCGACGCGAGATTTCGCGTTCGCCCGAGTTCCTTGCGACGTAGCCACGGCAACCTCCAGCCCGATCAAAAATGTTCGCGCAAGTCGCGAAAACTATTCAGGATAAGCAGTTTGCCCGTGCCGCTTTCCAGCTCTGCGTGTTCCAAATGCCAGGTATTCGAATGCGGAATGAAGACGGCATTCAAGCCCATCTGCAGGGCCGGATTGATGTCGCTGAGCGGGCTATTTCCCACCATCCAGCCGTACGTCTTCACGATTTTGAACTGCTCAACCATTCGCTCGTAGACCTTCGCGTCTTTTTCCAGCACGATTTCAATCGCATCGAAATGAGGTTGCAACCCGGAGCGCTCGACCTTCGCGGCTTGCTCGGCCGGTTCGCCCTTCGTCAGTAGGATCAGCCGGTGATGTTTCGCGAGATATGCCAGCGTTTCGGGAACTCCGTCAAGAATGTGTGGAGGCGTTGCTTCCAGCTCCGCGGCGATGCGCGCGATTTCCTGCACCAGTTCGCGTCTCGCCGCGTTTCCCGCCAGCTTCATGTACGTTTCTTCCAGCGACCGCCGGAAACTGCGCACGCCGTAGCCATGCTGCCGGATATTCCTTTTTTCCGTTTCGTTCAGAATGTGGCGGATGTATTCGCGGGTGTAACCGAGATGCTCCAGCTGGGTAATAAAATGCTCGATGGATTTCTCAAAGAAGATATTGTTTTCCCAGAGCGTGTCGTCCGCATCAATCAGTAACGTATGCCGAGCCATTCGAAATTTTGCGCTCCAGGTCCTTTAGGGTATGCGTTCGTTTTTGGGGGGCACAACGCTAGCCGCGCGCTGACTTGCGCCACATCGTGGCGGTCAACTAGTCGCGGAAGCCTTGCGCGAACCGACCGCCAGTCGGTCCAGAATCGTGCGCGCAATTTTCTGCGCTTCGCCGAAGCGCGCCAGATAATCCTGGAACTCGCGGTTCAAATCCAGCGCGGTCGTCGCATCGAGCTTGGTCCGCAGAATCATATCCCGCAAGTGGACGGGATGAGGCAGCACCGCGTCGTCCCGCAATTCATCGAGCGCCGTAACCGGATCGTAGTGATACATGTGCCCCCCGTGTCAGGCAAAAAACAATTCTACTCTGTTTTGCGGGAAGCGTCAGGCGGAGGTGGGGAGAAATTCGTAGCGGTCGATGCGCGCGGCCACGCCGCGATGGCCGTTGCGCGGCTCAACCCGCAGAACGTGCGCGTAACAGCGGATGTGCACGTCGCCGGCGAGTGTGATCTGTTGCGGTAGAGTGAGCACGAACTCAATCGGAGTACCAGCTTCGACGCGCGCCTCGATCGTGAAATAAAGTCCCCGGAAACTGACGTCGCGCGTTTCTCCTTGTTTTTCCAACACTTTATCTTCAGATGAAAATCGCACTTTCAAGGGCAACATCATCGAAAATCGGCGCGCAGCGCGGCGTTCGACCGCCTTTTCCATCGGTCCTCCCGGGAAACTTACCGATTTCGTCAAACTATCACCGCTTCGAGCCAAGGCGCAACCGGTTTTACGCCTCGCCGCGCTGCATTTTTCAAAACGTTCGCCGTTACTGCAGCGTTAAATACCAGCGGGCGTACTCCTGCCGCGAAGTTTGACGTGCTTCGTCGCAGCGGCTACGATATGCCCTCATGATTTCGGCTCCCAAACCCCTCGAATTGCGTAAGCACCCCCGCGCCCGACTCCGGCTGCCGGCGCGCATCCGCTGGCGCGGGCCGCTGGGAATGCGTGTCGAGGCGGCGCACACGCTCGATATGGCGCGTGAGGGCATCCGTTTGCAGCGCGCTGAGCGCTGTGGATTGGGCGCCCGCGTGTGGGTAGCGTGTCCGTTTGACGCTGATTCAGCCTCCAGCGTGCCACCGGGAACGCCGGCGCACAATCGTTCGCCTGGAAACGGGTCCGCAGGGTGGCTATGAGGTCGCCCTGCATCTTGAATTAGCTCCGCGCAGGGCGCCACGCCCTGCTGAAAACGAGCGCCGCGCCTGCCCCGGATGTCCTTCGCGCTACCGATTTCTGTTCGCGCTCCGGATTCGCCCTGGCCGGAGGAATCCATGACCCAGGATATTTCGCGCGCCGGCGCACGTTTACTCCGCCGGCGATGCGGTGCTGGCAAAAATCCCTTGGGGCGAGTGGGAGCATGCCGGGGAAATTCCGTCGCGCATTGTGCGCGTGGAACCCGCTGAGAATCCGCTGGGACCTGCGCCCGTTCCGATCCGGAAGCGGGCATCAGCGCCATGCTCGCCAGCGTCGCCGTCCGCTGGGACTCGCCTAAAAAATCCTGAGGCGCGCCTCGTCGCCTTTGCGCGACTGGAAGCTCTTCGTTACACTGAATCGCAAGCGACTCCATGGCTGATACATTTCATCGCAATTTCTTTCTCAACGGTCCCGCCGGCAAGCTCGAAGCTCTGCTTTGGACCGTGGCAAATCCAAATCCTCCGCTGGCCGCGCTCGTTTGCCACCCTCATCCGCTTTTCGGCGGCACCATGCACAATAAAGTCGTGTACCAGACCGCGAAGGTGCTGCATCGCCGCGGCCTGCCCGTGTTGCGTTTCAATTTTCGCGGCGCAGGTTCCAGTGAGGGTACGCACGATCGCGGAGAAGGCGAGCAAGAAGACGTGCGCGCTGCGCTCGATTACCTTGCGTCGGAATTTTCCGCGGCGGAGATTCTACTCGCCGGGTTTAGCTTCGGCTCGCGGGTGGGATTAGAGGTCGGGTGCGCAGATGAACGTGTGGTAGAGGTGATCGGCCTCGGAATTCCGGTGGATGACTCGGACCTGACTTTCCTGCGTGAATGTACCAAGCCGAAACTCTTCATTCAGGGCGGATACGATCAGTTCGGTTCGCGCGCCAACGTCGAAGCACTCTTCGAAACCCTGCCCGAACCCAAGCGCTTGGTCGTAATCAACGGCGCCGACCATTTTTTCACCGGCCAACTCGACAAAGTCGCAGGCGCGATAGACGCCTGGCTCGATGAAGGCCATCCACGCGCCGTTGCACTCCCGGCGGAATCCTAGCTCCTCGGTTCGAACAGCTTCAGGAACTGCTCGCGCGACGCAGGCTCGACGCCAATCAGTTGCAGGTTGGCTTTCACATGAGGCACCTGGCTCATACCGACCAGCGCGGTACTCAGTCCGGGAACCGAACGCGCGAACTGCAATGCAAGCGAGGCGTTGTCCTTCAATCCCAGCGCGCTATTGATGAACGCGGGCAAATTCTTCGTGAGCTGGCCCTGTAGCAGCGCCGCGCTGGTAACCAACGCGATGCCCGCGGAGCGCGACGCCTGCACCATCGGCACGGCGCGGCCGTCCACCACTTGGTTCGGGCGCGTCAACGCCTCCGGCATCGCCAGGTTGAACGGCAATTGCACGAAGCGGAAGTGATGATCGTCTCCGGCCACGTCCTTCGCAATCTGGACCATTTCCGCGAGCGATAAAAACCCCGCCGCTTTAGGATCCTCGCGAAAGGAATTCCACGTGGCCATGCCGTACGCGCGAATTTGTTTCGATGCTACAGCAGCCTCCAGAAATAGGAACGCCTCGCGGATGCGCCGGCGAAATTCATCCGGCGGAACTTCGCTCAGCTGCGTCTCCGGATTGTGCAGGTAGAAGACATCAATCGTTTCCAGGCCCAAATTCCGGCGGCTGCGGTCCAATTGATCCGCCAGGTAACCGGACGCCATGCAGTGGCAACCGGCGGCAATGTCCTCCACGCGAAACACACCGCGCTCCAGGAACTCGTGTGAAAAATACGAGTTGGGATCCGCGGGCATTTCGCCGTCCGGCGTCAAAAATCCCGCCTTGGTGCAAACCATGATTTCGTCGCGCCCGAAGCCTTTGTGGAACAGTTCGCGCAGCGCCGCGCCCACCGCTCGTTCGCTGCGTTGAAAGCGGTAATTGATTGCGGAATCCACCACGTTGATTCCGCCCTCGATCGCTGCGACCACCGCATCGGTGTAAGCGCCGTCGGTGGCTTCGTCGGGTTCGCCAAGGTATGTCCCGATCCCAATTGAAGAAAGCACCAAACCGCCGCGAATTTCGCGGAAGTGCCCGGCGGCCGCGCGCCCTTGGAATCGTGCCGCATAGCGCAACGTGCCTTCCGCAGTGGCGGATCCGGGCTTGCGCTCGTCATTCAGCGGCGCGACGGATGACATTTAGTCCTCTCTTGGCTGGAAGAAAATTGCATTGCGCGCAGTATAGCAGAACCGCCATGCTGCTGGGTCCGACGCCAAGACGCAGAAGCTTAGCGCGCGGCGATTTCCTTGGACTGTTCGGCGGGCGACAATCCCTGCGCGGTAATCAGTTGGCGCGCCTCAAACCGTAGCTCAGGCAAACGCCGCAGAAAAACCGCGGCACCGGCGATAGCACCCATCCCGCCAATCGCCACCGTCCACGGCGCGCCGATTTTGTCGGCAAGCGCCCCCGCAAAAAGCGAACCCATCGGCGCCATTCCCATAAACATCATGGTGTACATCGCCATCGCCCGGCCGCGCAGTTCGTCTGGAACCATGGCCTGAATCAACGTGTTCGAGCTCGACATCTGCAGCATCACGGAATAACCCACCGGAATCAGCAAAGCGACGGATAGCCAGAAAGATCTCGAAAACGCGAAAAGGATCAAAGAAACTCCGAAGGCGCCGGCGGCGAGACCGACCACGCGCCCCAGTCCTTGCACTCCCCGCCGAATCGCCAGAGTGAGCGCTCCGAGCAGAGCTCCGATTCCTGTCGAGCCCATCAATATGCCAAGGCCGTGCGCTCCACGGTGCAGCACGCGGTCCGCGAAGATCGGCATCAGCACGGAGTAAGGCACAGCGACCAGGCTGACCAACCCGATCAAAAGCACCAGCGCCAATATTGGTTTCGTGCGGCGCACGAACCGGAATCCCTCGGCAATATGTTCGAACGGCGACGAATCTGTCGACGCGGTGCGCAGCGGCCGCAGCTTCATCAGCAGCAGGCCGATGATCACCGCGATATAACTCACCGCGTTGACGAAAAAGCACCAGCCTTCACCGATGCGCGCCACCAGCACACCAGCAATAGCAGGGCCAATCACACGCGCGCCGTTGAACATCGAGGAGTTCAGCGCAATGGCGTTCATCAGGTCGTCGCGCACCACCATCTCGATCAGAAAAGATTGTCGGGCCGGAACGTCAAACGCGTTCACGACGCCCAGCAGCGCCGCGAGAACGATGATTTCCCACACTCGTACCACGTGGAAAAGCGTCAGGGCCGCGAGCATAAACGCCAGGATCAGCGAAGCCGTTTGCGTGCCGATCACCACGCGATGGCGATTCCAACGGTCCGCCGCCAGACCGCCGAGAGGTGCGAAAAGAAAAATCGGAATCTGGCCCGCGAAGCCGACCACGCCGAGCAGCAAGGACGATCCGGTGATCCGGTATACCAGCCAGGCCTGCGCGATGTTCTGCATCCAGGTGCCGATCAGCGAGATCAGCTGCCCGCTGAAGAAAAGCTGAAAATTGCGATGACGTAGCGAACGGACCAGGTCGCGAAATCGGGAACGATTTTCCGGCGCCGGTGGGGACGAAATCGGTGTGTCCGCGATGGCCATCGTATCAATTGTACGATGCAATCCTCGCGGCACCTGTTTCGAATCTGCGAGTGGGCGGTTTACGACGCAGGATGTGGCGGAACTTTTTTTCCTTGTGGCGTTTCACGCGGACCAGAAAGCAGCCGGCTGCAAGCGCGCAACATGCGGCGGTACGGCCAGACTTTGTCGCGAAACAGAATCTCGCCGTCGCGCGGCTTGGAATAGAACCAGCGCGCGATCAGCCACAAATGCTCCGGCAATTCAGGAGGTGCCGTGCGCAGTCCATATCGTGAGCGCCAATCCGCTGCACTTTCCGGCGGCGCGCCAGATTGCGGCTCCTCCACTTGCGTCTGCGTCACGGCTTCCGGCGTGGCGGTGTCTTCGCCAGGCTGAACCTCCGGTTCCAGCTTCTGTTTCAGAATGGCTTCCACCGATCGCGGCTCGCTGGAAATTTCGGCGAAGCGCAGGAAAAGCGGCTCATCCAATAATCCGCCGCGCACTGGAAACACGGCTATGGTCTGATATTCCGCGGCACGTTGCAGAATCACGACATCGAGATCTTCCATCCGCCGCGCGATGTCCGGCATTCCGCGCAGCGCCGCGGAGACTTTATCCAGGCGCTTGTGCAGCGCCGCGGCGCGTTCGAAATCAAGCGCCTCACTGGCAGCCTCGCGCTCGCGCGCCAGCTCTTCAGTGAGCGACGCGCCCGAAGATTCCAAGGTTGCCAGCACGCGTCCGACTTCCACGTCATATTCTTCTTTGCTGCAGCCCGCAAAACACGGAGCAAGACACATTTTCATTTCCGAATACATGCACCCGGGATAATCGGGATCGCGCCGAATTTTAATCTGGCAACGGCGTGTCTTGAAGAGGTCGAGGAAGCCTTCGCTGAAATCCTCCGCCGAACGGCGCGACGCGAACGGGCCAAAATAAAATCCCGCGTCGGCGCGAATGCGCCGCGTCACGTAGCAGCGCGGATAGGCGTTCCGCAAATTCACTTTCAGCAGGGCTGGAGGGCGCAAACGCATCAGGTCGCGGTAACGGCGCGGGAAATACGCGCGGGCGTTCTCATAAAACGCGAAGGTTTGCTCGAATTTCGAGCCAGTGACGCGATAGCGGATCCGCCTCACCACTTCTCGCAAATTCAAAGCCTTTGACGCGGTTTCCGGCCGGCTCAATAGACGTTCGGCAGCGCGCCGGAGATCTGCCGTACGAGCAAGATAAGGCTGCGCACCAACTTCCCGCATCTCCAGCAGGAAGATCCCGGGTCGTGCGGGCAGCGCCGCAAAAAAATCGGCATCGAAATCAGCGAAGAATTCCAGTCCGCAGTCGAGCTCAAGCATCGCTACGATGTTACACCGTGCGGAAGTTGAAGGTGAGCAATCGCGAGTGAAATTGGGCGACACGAAAGTGGCTGGAAGTCGGCGATTGATTCGGGGTCGCGGCGCTTTGCTTTGTGTAACTTATAGGCGTTTCGAATCGCACCGGTTGGCGATTGATTTGGGCTTGGTTCGTGGCGATGTAACAATGTGACATGGGCGGGAACTTCGCATGATTGCTGAGCTGCGCATCGCGGGTCGCAACCCGTGATGCGGGCTGGGCCGCCGTTCGCCATATCCTTTCCTTCCTATGGCGCGATAAAAGCTCGATCTTGTGATAACACATTAGTTAACTTTAAGAACGCAAAAAACCGGCCAGGGCGATATGTATATCCGAGGCCAAGACTTAGCTAAATGTGAAACGGCGCTCTGGCTTGCTGCGTCGTAAGTGTCGAGCATATTGCTCTTCGGCGGCATTCATCCTTTCCCGAAAGCATCGGGGATCCCCAACGGAGGACTTGCGATGACGACGCGGGAATCACGCGGCCGGGTGAATACGCGGTGGGCGGCCTGCCTAGTGGCTGGCGCCTTGCTTGCGCTGACTAGCTGTACAGCCGTCAAGGTGAAGCTGGGGATGAGAGTTTATTTGGCGAATACTCCGGTCTCGTCCATGCAAGCCAGCTTGCCCAATGGTCCAGCCATCGCCCCGGGAGAGAAGTCGCCGCTGATCGTGCAATTCACCCAGCCGGACGGCAAGGTGCTGGTGACGGAAGGGAAAGGCAAGGGGAAGGTTCTGTGGGCCGACATCATCGTAACTCCAACCGTCGTCACCGCTAACAATAAAGGCATCGTGACCCTGGCTCACGACCCACGGGTCAGCGACGGGAAAACCGCGCACGTCACCATTACGGTACCCAGTCATCCGGACCTCCACGCGGAACTAGACATTCCCATCACGTACGATTACAACTTCGTCGCAAATTTTTCCGGCGCACCCGGCTCCGACGGCTCAAACGGAAGCGACGGAATGGCTGGCTCGAGCGGCACTATGGGTTCGACCGATCCGAATAATCCATCACCCGGCGGAGATGGCGGGAACGGAACCAACGGCTCGGATGGCGGAGATGGAGGCAACGGAGGAAACGCGCCGCCGGTGCAAGTACGCGTGACATTGAGACCCGGAGCGCATCCGCTGCTCCAGGCGAGGTAGTTCCAGAAGCCAGAACCAACGCCGCGCGTTCTGCGCGGGGCGATCGCGGATGGTCACAGCGGCGACATCCGACCCTGCCGCGTCCCCGTCTAGCTGCGGATGCCTTGGTAGCTGCGCCCGATAATCACACCGTGCTGTGGGAGAACGAGCGGGTGCGTATGCTGCTGCAGACGCGCATCCCGCCCGGCGATTCGACTCCCATTCATACTCACCGTTGGCCGAGCGTGATGTTTGTGTTCGCCTGGAGCGACCTGCTCCGGTTTGACACTCAGGGCAACCGAGTCATGGACACTCGCCAGTCCGCTGAGGTGCCCAAACTAATGGCAGCAGCCCCTCCCGCCTCATTCGGTAAAAAATATCGGTGACGCGGAGTTCCGCGCCGTGCAGGTGGAACTCAAGGATGCTCCATACCGGTCTGTATGAAGGGGACCTATGTCGACAACATCTGAATCAGATTGCTGAGGCGCATCAGTTCCAGCACGCGGGGCGTCATGTTGGCAAATTCCAAAATGCATAAACCTTGGTTGATAGCAGACACCTTCAGGCCCACCAGCGCTCCCAGGCCGGAGCTATCGAGATAATTCACATCACCAAGGTCAACGACGATGCGGCCGCCCTCTGGGAGCAGATTCTTGACCACGCCTTTCAGGTCTCCCGCGGTCTCACTCACCAACTTGCCGTGACATTTGACCATCGTTACTTTATTCCCTTGCGGATCATCGTTCGCCTTCTCAACTTGACAATGAAAAGAACTTGTTGGTGTCATGGCTCGGCAACCTCCCCTGGTCTGAAAACGGGCATCCTAGCACCGACTCAGGGGAGGAAATGTTAAGTTCAGGTTACACGAAGCCATTAGTCCGGCTCGACTGCCGTCCTCCTCCAGTGCGGCCAAACGCGAGCGTCCTATTCGTGGCGCAGCGCCACCATCGGGTCCACGCCCATGGCGCGGCGCGCGGGAATGTAACAGCCCAGGGCGGCAACGGCAACGAGAAGCAATGACGCGGAAACGTATGCGAGAGGATCGAGGCCGCCGATATTGACAAGCAGGTTCTCGAGAAATTTTGACAGAGCCGCGGACATCGCGACGCCGATCACGAGGCCCGTGAGCACCATCCTCAATCCCTGGCCAATAACCATCCCGAAGATGTTCTGCTGCTGCGCGCCCAGCGCGATGCGGACCCCGATTTCGTGCGTGCGCTGATTGACGGCGTAAGAAATCACGCCGTACATGCCGGCGACCGCGAGCAGCAGACTCAAACCACCCAACGCTCCGGCAAAGATGGCGGCAATGCGCAGGAAGAAGAAGCCGTTGCCGCCCTCAAGAGATTCGGACATGGACATGACGTCGAAGACCGGAAGATTCGGATCGAGCGCGTGCACCTGCGCGGCGACTTCTTGCGCGACGTCCGCGGCGGGAAGCGCGCTGCGCACGTGCAGAACACGCACCGAGGTGTAGTTCTGCGTGAGTGGGACATAGAAGTAAGGAGCGGGAGTTTCGCCGATGAAGGCGGTCTTGCTGTATTTCGCGATGCCGACGACTTCGACGTCCGGCGTGTCGCTCATGCCGCGGCGGAAATGATGGCCGATGGGATCTTGCCCCGGCCAAAGCTTCTCTGCGAGGTATTCGTTAATCACAGCCACGGGTTGCGTGGCGCTCTGGTCGCGCTCGTCAATCGCGCGCCCGCGAATAATTTCGATGCCCATCGCCCGGAAATAATCCGTGTCCACTTTGTTGAAGGGCACGGCGGGGACCTGAGTGACAGGCAAGCCGCGCTGGCTTTCGTTCCAGAGCGGATTGCGTCCGGAGGCGTAATAGCCCATGGGTACGGAGTAAGCGAATGCGGCAGACTCGACGCCGGGCAAAGCGCGCACGCGATTGTCGAGTTCGCGGTAGAAATTCGCGCCGCGCTGCGGGTCGTAACCAAGTTCGTGGACGTCCATGGTGAAATTGAGCAGGTGCGTGGGATTGAAGCCGAGCTCGGACTTCTGCGCCTTCTGCAAGCTGCGCAGGAACAGTCCTGCGGTGATGAGGATGACAAGCGAGCCGGCCGTCTGCGCCACCACCAGGATGCTGCGAAAGCGATGGCGCGCGATCCCGCTCGTGAGGCTGCGGCCGCTTTCGCGGAGCGTGTCGTTCAGATCAATTCGGGAAGCACGGTACGAGGGAACGAGGCCTGCGAGAAGTCCTGAAAGGGCGGCGATCGCCCCGACGAAGAGGAACATGTGCCAGTCAAAAGGCTGATCGGTGCGCAAGGCCATATCGCCAGGGAGACGAATACCTTCTATCCATTTCATGAGCCACAGGCCGATGACGGCCCCTCCCATAGCGCCGACGGCGGAGATCACCAGACTTTCGGTGAGCAATTGGCGAAACAGCCGCGGGCGACTCGCTCCCAGAGAGGCGCGCACCGCCATTTCCTTGGCGCGAATCGCGGCGCGCGAGAGCAGCAGGCTGGTGACGTTCAGGCAGGTGACGATCATTACCAGGCCGACCAGTCCCAGGAATACGGCGGTGACCACTGGCCACGCGCTCGCGTTGGCAGCCTCGGGACGCGCGAGTTTTTCCGGGATTACGTCCATCTGCAGGCCGACGTCGCTATCGGGGTATTCACGCGCGAGATTGTCGGCGATTACCTGAACAGAGGCGGTGGCCTTGGCGAGGGAAACGCCGGGTTTCAAATGCGCGAGGACGCGGAGCTGGCGGTCCTTGCGTTCGGTGAGGAAATCGGAGGAACCGGCACTGCTGGCGAACATGGCGAGAGGCACGTAGGCGTCGGAATCCACGATATAGAACGTGCCGAAGAATGGTTTGGGCGCGACGCCGATGACGGTCACGGGCTGGCCGTTCAGATTCACAGTTTTGCCCACGATCGAGGGGTCCCCATTGAAGCGGCGTTTCCAGTAGGAGTAACCAAGAACGATGACTGGATCGGCGCCGGCGACTTCGCCCTCGCCGGCGAGAAAAAGGCGACCGAGAGCGGGCTTGATGCCGAGTGAGGAAAAATAATTGCCCTTGGCGTAAGTGACGAAGACGCGTTCGCTGCGGTCGCCGGTGCTGAGGCCCGCGAAATTGACAAGGAAGGCGGTCAGGTCTGAAGTGACTTCGCTATGGGCTTGAATGTCGCGGAAATCGGCATTGGAGAGCTGGTGAGGATAGTTAACGTTTGGGTCGTGATCCGCGATTACGACGAGGCGGCCGGGATCTTTCACGGGCAGCGGATTAAAGAGATAGGAATTGGCGATGCTGAAGACGGCAGTATTGGCGCCGATGCCGAGAGCTAGGGTGAGCACCACCACGATGCTGAAGCCTGGATTCTTCGCCAACATGCGGATGGCGATGCGGACGTCTTCAATGAGCATCCTCATGGTGTGGCGCCTCCAGTCTTTTCGGTTGAGATTGCAGGAAAGGCCTGGAAGTATTGGAGCATCTTCAGTGCCAGAGTGCTTGGTTGCTAGTGCATTGATCTGGTGTGGCTTATTTGTTGGTTCGGGATCGTGCGCGGGCGAGCTGTGCGCGCGTGGGACGCGGCGTGTCTTGAGAACGGACAGATTGCTGACTATTCGAGCTTTGCGGCACGGCTGAAGAGTCTTTGTGAGAACTGCAAAGGCGGAACTTCAGCGGCGAAAGCCGCTTGGATTGGCGGCCTCTTGTGGTGGCTAAAAGCCACGACCACAATGATTCTGCTGCTCTCATAGAGGCTGTAAAGCGGCGCCTTTCGGTAGGCGTTTGTGAAATGGCTCTAGTAGCTTTTCAAGACCCAGGCGGCGATTACGAGACGCTGAATTTCGCTGGTGCCTTCGTAAATCTCGGTAATGCGCGCGTCGCGGTAGGCGCGTTCGACAGGATATTCGCTGCTGTAGCCGTAGCCGCCGTGAATCTGAATCGCTTTGTGGGCGACGCGGGTGGACATCTCGCTGGCAAAAAGCTTGGCGATGGCCGCTTCCATTGAAAAACGCGCGCTGGAATCTTGTTTCCACGCAGCGCGACGGACCAGCAGACGGGCCGCTTCGATTTCCGTCGACATATCCGCGAGCATGAATTGAATGGCCTGAAAATCGGCGATGGGATGGCCGAAGGCCTGGCGTTGCTTGGCATAGCTTAGCGCGGCTTCAAAGGCGCCCTGCGCGATACCGGTGGCCTGCGCGCCGATGCCGATACGGCCGCCATCCAGAGTGGAGAGAGCGACTTTATAGCCTTCGCCTTCCTCGCCGATACGGTTTCCGGCGGGAACTTCACAATCGCTGAAGGCAAGCTCGGTGCACGCCGTGGCGTGGATGCCGAGCTTTTTTTCTTCCTTGCCGACGGCGAATCCCGGCGTGCCTTTTTCGACGACCAGCGCGGTGATGCCCTTCTCGCCTTTTTCCGGCTGCGTGTTCACGTAGACGATGGCTGCGTCCGCCGCGCCGCCATTGGTGATCCAGGCCTTGGTGCCGTTGATGACGTACTTGTCGCCCTGGCGCACAGCCTTTGTCGCCAGCGCCGCGGCGTTCGAGCCTGCCTGCGGCTCGGTGAGCGCGTAGCATCCAATTTTTTCGCCGCGCGCGAATGGCAGCAGGAATTTTTTCTTTTGCTCGTCAGTGCCGAAGCGGTGGATAGGGTCGCAGTAGAGCGAATTTTGCACTGAAAGAATCACGGCTGTGGAGGCGCACACGCGCGCGATCTCTTCGATGACGATCGCATAGCTGATGTGATCCATCCCCGAACCGCCTTCGTTTTCGGGGATGGCTACGCCGGTCAGACCCAATTCGGCGGCCTTCTGAATCAGTCCGCGCGGAAATCTTCCCGTCTCGTCGTTTTCCTTCGCGAGCGGCTTCACTTCGGCTTCGGCGAAGTCACGGACGCTTTTTTGCAGGAGCTGCTGTTCTTCGGTGAGTTGCAGGTTCACCCGGATATCCTTAGGCGTTACTTTCGATCAATGGAAAGAACGTAAATTCTAGGCTGGGGCGTAGGAATAGGGAAGCGAAAACCGGCGCTTCTAAGCCTAGATATTTTTCAGCTGCTGATAGGACTTGTAGCGGGGGTAGGCTGTGAAGCCGTCTCCGCCTGTCGCGGCAGCACACAAACGCGAAAATCGGCAATGTCTTCGTCGAGGATATTGGAATAGATGGCATACAGACCGACAGCGCCGGAAATGATCACGCCGACGACACTGAAGAAGAGCGCGGCGAACAGAGGGGTCGGCTTAAAAAGCCCAAGAAACGAGCTCAGCGGCAAAACAACTACAACCCACGCAATGGCACCGTAGGCGAAAGTGCGCCACGAGTACGTCCACCAGACTCGCAGCGTGCGCCCGAAAGTCGGCGCGAGCGGCTGGGCGCCCTCGCCGCCCCGATTCCCTAACAGACCGATGCGAAAATGCCGGAAACTCTTGCGCAGGATGTAATACATCCCGAAAAAAGCGACTGCGTAGCTCAGCCCGTAGGGATCGATCTTCAAGACAGGGCCAACGAAGCTGGCGGGCAACGCCAAGTCTTGGTAAAGACGCCGCAGCCAAAAATTCAGGACGAACGTTAAGAGCCCAGAGACCAAGGCTGTCGGCCAGTAGAACGCCCACCAAATCCGCAAGCCGTGGCCCAAATTCGGCTGAATATAATTGCTGTTCAGCGGTGGCGACGCGTGCGTCGGAGACGGCGCCTCGAACATCGAAGCAGGACCTGACATGGCAATTGGGCCGGATTCTGCACCGGCAGTAGCCGTCGAGTCAAGTAGCCATTCTTAAAACGGCCTCTGCTAGGAAGAAGCGAGAGATTTGCGGAGCTTTTCGTACGTGGTGGTCAAATCTTCGGGTTCGATGCGAGTTTCGCCCACAACGGTCATGAAATTGGCATCGCCGGCCCAGCGTGGCAGCACGTGCATGTGCAAATGGCCCGTCACCCCTGCGCCGGCTGCGCGGCCCAGATTCATGCCGAGATTGTAGCCCTGCGGGTGATAAATCTTTTCGAGCGCCGACTGCACGCGCTGCGCCAGCAGCATCATCTCCGCCAGAGTCTCTGCATCGGCCGAGGAAAGTTCGGCGACGTGAACGTAGGGAACGATCATCACGTGTCCGGAAGTATAAGGATACAGATTGAGGATGACGAAATTTTTGCGCCCGCGGAAAGCAATCAGGGTCTTTGCGTCGTCATTCGCCGCCAGCGCCGCGCAGAAGATGCAACTTTCGTCCTTCTTGGCATCCGCGATGTAGCGATACCGCCACGGCGTCCACAAATAATCCATCCCGCTCAGTCCCTGCTCAACTCTGAGCGCCGTGATCGGGCGAGCCAGCCGAGCGCGGATTGTTTACGTAATCCTTTAGTTCCTTGCTGGGCTTGAAGTAGGGGATCTTCTTGGGCGGGACTTCCACTTTGGCCCCGGTTTTCGGGTTGCGCCCAGTGCGCCCGCGGCGCTGGCGAGTGCGGAAGCTGCCGAAACCGCGAATTTCGATTTTATCGTCCGCCTGTAAAGCGGCGATGATGCTTTCGAAAATCGTTTCGACCACGGCTTCCGATTCCTTGCGTGGCAGTTCGGTGACGCGCGTGACCTCTTCGACGAGTTCCGCCTTCGTCATCGTGTGTTCTTTGTTCGCGTGCTCTCCGGCAGCCTCTGCCATGGGTGAGAGCCTCCTCGTTAAAGATTTAGGCTGGAACCGGGCCTCGTGCGGGCTGGGGCGGGTCTCCGCATGTCCTTGCATATCACCAATCTACCACGGCGTAAATGACTTTCCTGCGAGGGAGAGACTTTGCCCGAGCGTCGCCCCCGCGCCCCGGGCAAATCTCGAACTAGGACGACTGCCGCTTGGCCATGATCGCGTCGCCGATCGTCGCCGTGGGCGACGACTTCTGCGGACGGACTGTTGCCGACCGGAAAGTTTCAATCTCCTGGCGCTCCACCTGTTTCTGCGCGGCGCGGTAGCTCAGGCTGATTTTGTGCTGCTCAGGCTCGAGGCGCAAAATCTTGAAATCATATTCGTTACCGGTGGCGAGCACCGCGGTCACGCGCGCTCCGCGAGCCGGTTTTTCCTTGTCGCGATCACCCTTGGGACGGCGCTCTTCGATTTCGGAGACGTGGCAAAGGCCTTCAATCCCTTCGGCCAGTTCGACGAACGCGCCAAAATCGGTGGTGCGCGCAACTTTGCCTTTGATGATGTCGCCGATTTTGTGGTCGGTGAACCAGTTGGCCCAAATATCCTTCATTTGCTTGATGCCGAGCGAAAGACGCCGGTTCTGCGAATCCACTTTCAGAACTTTGGCCTCGACGGTGTCGCCCTTTTTGAATTTCTCGCTGGGATGCTTAATGCGCTCGGTCCAACTCACGTCGCTGATGTGAATCAAGCCTTCCATACCCTCTTCGATTTCAACGAACGCGCCAAAATCGGCGAGGTTGCGGATGCGTCCGCTGATGACGGTACCCACGGGATATTTTTCCGCGGCGGCATCCCAGGGGTCGGGCTGGGTCTGCTTCAATCCTAGCGAAATGCGGCGCTGATCGGTCTTCACTTCCAGCACCACCACTTCCACGTCGTCGCCTTCCTTGACGATCTTCGACGGATGCTTGGTGCGCTTCGACCAGCTCATTTCGCTGACGTGCACCAGGCCTTCGACGCCCGGCTCGATCTGCACGAACGCGCCGTAATCCGTGACGCCCACAATTTTGCCCTGCACCCGCGTCCCCACCGGGAAACGCTCCGGAACCGTGGCCCACGGATCGGGAAGCAATTGTTTGCGGCCGAGCGAAATGCGCTGCTTGTCTTTGTCGAATTTCAGGATTTGAACTTGCAGTTCGTCGCCAGCCTTGACGATCGAGGAAGGATGCGGTACGCGCCCCCACACCAAATCGCTGACGTGGAGCAGGCCGTCCATTCCGCCGAGGTCCACGAAGACGCCGTAATCGGTGACGTTTTTCACTTTGCCGGTGACCATGGCGCCTTCAGAGAGCGAGGCCATCAGCGCATCACGCTTGGATTTCTGGTCTTCTTCCAGAATAGCTCTGCGGCTGACCACTACGTTGCCGCGCTTGCGGTTCAACTTCAGAACGCGCACGTCAATGTCTTTATCTTTCCAGCCGTCAAGATCGTGCACCGGACGCAATTCGATCTGCGACGCGGGCAAGAACGACCGCACGCCAATATCCACCACCAGGCCGCCCTTGATCCGCTCGGTGACTTTGCCCGTGATGGTGGCGTGTTCGCGATACGATTTTTCGATCCGCTCCCAAACGCGCCGGCGATGCGCGCGCACATGCGATAGCAGAACGTAGCCGTCCTTCTGCGAGTGCAAGCGCTCGACTTCGATGGTTTGTCCGGCGCCGAATTCAATCGGGCTGCCGGAATCCACGAACTCCTGCGCGGGAACCAATCCCTCGAATTTTCCGCCGACGTCCACGATTACGCCTGCGTCGGTGACCGCTAGCACGCGCCCGTCGAAGATTTCGCCTTCCGCCGCTACCGGTTCCGGCACAGCAAATTGATCCATCAACTGATCCATCGTTTCGGTGGCTTCGGCGGCCTCAGTTGTTTCGAGTGGGTCGGCAGGCTCGGGAACTTGGATCGCCGCAGTCGTTTCCGCGGTTTCGACGATTGCAGGGCTTGTATGGATTGACGGCGTTTCTGCGGATGCAGCCCCCGCAGCTGCGTTCATTTCAACGGGCTCGACGGACTGTTCAACGGCGGACGGTTCCGGAGCGACCGGCTCGGGCGCGCGGACCACGGCTGCTGCTGCTCCGCTAGAGCCTGAGGTGGAGGCCACCGCAGAGCCGTTATGCGAGTCGGATATCGCCGCCGAACTTTCCTCGGGAGGTTCTGTTTGGTTTGATTCAACGGTTGAGGTGGGATTGTTCGGATCGTGTTCGGGTGACATTGGGGAGCGGCCTCCGTACGGATTCGTGCCCTGCTACCGAGACTCGACCTCGGCTACTCCACCCGCTGGGGTTTGGAGCAATGAAGGGGAAAGAACGCCCACGCTAGACGTTCTTGTCACGAGGATAATACCCGCCCGGTTTGCGCATTGTCAACAAACCATCGCGTAAAATTGAGCTATTTAGTGAAAGTAATAGTTCAAATTAATGTTACAGATTGATGAGTACAAGATTGTGTTTCATCGCCGCACAACGCGACGCGGCGGTCAGGCGTTCAGGAATGGTGGCCGGCGTGGCGGATTTCTTTGCGGTAATCGGGCGCGGAAATTTCTACTGTGCGGCACATTTCGTAGAGGCGGGAACGGATGCGTTTGCCGACGCGTTCGGTCAGCGAATCCTCGATCATCGGTGACCGCATGCCCGCGACGCGCTGCGGTGGCGTAGCACCGGCGGAATTGTTCGTGGCGGAATCCGAATCGAGGAAATTCGTCGTCAGCAGCGTGACCCGTTTTTCGTTGTAGCGGGTGTTCAGCACGTGGCCAACGGTTTCGAGCGCCCACGGCGACGGCTTGCTCGAACCCACATCGTCGAGGACCAAAATCTCCGCCTTCAGCACCGGCTCGAGAACACTCATCTCCGTGGCTTGGCTTTCCGCGTTGTAACTGTCCTGAATCGCCTTGAGCAGTTCGCGATAATCGTAGAAAAGTCCGCTAAAGCCGCGCAGCACAATGGTCTTCATTGCGGAAACTGCCAGGTGCGTCTTGCCCACGCCGCACGGGCCCATCAGGAGCAATCCGTGTTCGGTGCGCGCAGAGGCGACGGGGGTGAATTCTTCCGCGAACCGCTGCACGACAAGCTTGGCTTGCGCTAAGCTGCGATTCCACGCGGCGAGTTGCTCGCGCGTGACGTTCTCAATGTCGTTGTCGGTTTCATAGTTCTCGAAATCGCAGTGGCGATAGCGCTCCGGAACGCGCGCGCGTTGTAGCGCTCGTTCCGTGCGGTCGCCCGCGGTGCAATCGCACGGCACAGCCCAAACCATTTTCGGCTCGCCCATTGTGGCGCCCGGGCGATCCGCGGCGAGCGCCTGCGCGCCTTCCGTGGTCCGCTCGACGACTTTCCAGCCGCTTCCTTCGCAATGAGGACAATCCGCTCGCGCCATCTTGCAAGAATAAGCGCGGCTCGATTCGCGCGCAAGCCTTACTGCCCTGTGCAAATAGTGCGGTGTTGTGGAAAGCGGGATGCTTCGCGTGCGTAAATATTTGCGACCCGTCACGATTTTTTCTTGCGCGGACTCATGATTCGGAGAGGACCCGAGACGGTGCCGAGAGGCGAGGGCAGTGCGAGAGCTTCGTTTTTCTCGTTATTTATTAATGCGGATGGCCTGGCGGGGCGTGCTGCGCACGATGGCGTTGCGGAATTTGCGGTCGTCGCCGGCGTTGAAGCCGCGAGCCATCTCGCTGCGCACGAAATGAATGAACGATTCCATCTGCGACTGCATTTCGCTCATCTTGTCGCGCATGTTCAGAATAATTTCAATTCCGGCGAGGTTCACGCCCAGCTCGCGGGTCAGATTCAGAATAATTTCGAGGCGCTCGAGGTCCTGATCGGTGTAAAGCCGCGTATTGCCTTGCGAGCGCGACGGCTTCAGCAGTCCCACGCGCTCGTAGAGCCGCAGCGTCTGCGGATGCAGCCTGTACAG
This sequence comes from uncultured Acidobacteriota bacterium, assembly GCA_963795005.1. Lineage (GTDB taxonomy): Bacteria > Acidobacteriota > Terriglobia > Acidiferrales > UBA7541 > Palsa-295. The sequence goes on from CAWCGE010000016.1 coordinate 69,668, forward strand.
CTCGGCCACCGCGCTGATCATGTATCCCGCTTTGGCTTTTTTTCTGGGACGCGCTGCCATGGGCCGTCTCCTCAAACCACCGCGTGCGCGAAGATTTCGCGGCGCGGATCTTCGGGGTCAAGCTTGCCGAGTTCCTTCAGCAGATTTCGCACGCGCTCGTCTTCTGGTTTCGGAACCACTACTTGCACTTCCACGATCTGGTCGCCGCGCTTGCCGGCATTGCGCGCCGAGGGAGCGCCCTTTTCGCGCAGCCGCAATTTCTTGCCGCTATTAGTGCCGGGCGGAATGCGCACCTGCGCACGGCCGTCAATCGTGGGCACTTCCACTTTCGCGCCGAGCGAAGCTTCTGGCACGGTGACCGGCACGACGGTGTAGAGGTCATCGCCGCGGCGTTCGAAGAAAGGATGCGGCTGAACTTTTATAACGAAGTAGAGATCGCCCGGAGGGCCGCCGTGCAGCCCGGCGTTACCTCGCCCAGCGACGCGCACACGCGAGCCGGTCTGCGCGCCCGGCGGAATGCGCACGTCCAGCGATTCGACGCGCGGCACGCGGCCCTCGCCTCGGCAATTGTGGCAGGTGGTATGCAGACGCCCCGAGCCGCCGCAGCGCGAGCAAGTGACCTCAAAGCGCATCTTGCCGCTGACTTGCGTCACGTGGCCGGACCCGCCGCAGGTGGGACACACTTTTTCGTCGCCCGGCTCGACTCCGGTTCCGTGGCATACATTGCAAACGTCCAGGCGCGTAATGCTCAGCTTCTTCACGGTGCCGCGCATCGCTTCGGCAAAGGTGATTTCGATTTGGAATTCCAGATCGCTGCCCGGCTCGCGTTCGTTTGCCGCTTGCGCCGCGCTCTGCCCGCGAAAGAACTGGCTGAAGAGATCGCGGAAGCTGGTTCCTCCGCCTGCTTCACCGCCGCCGCCGAAATCAAAACCGCCAAAATCGAAATGAACGTCTTGCGGCCCACCCTGGGCGTAGCCGCCCCCTCCCGGGGGCGGCGCTCCGCCCTGGCCCGGCACGTTGAAGCCGAACTGGTCGTACATCTGGCGCTTCTTGGTGTCCGAAAGAACTTCGTAGGCTTCCTGAATCTGCTTGAACTTCTCTTCGGCGGATTTGTCGCCGGGATTCAAGTCCGGATGGTATTTGCGTGCGAGTTTGCGATACGCCGCGCGAATTTCCTTTACCGGAGCCTTGCGGGGAACACCCAGAAGTTCGTAATAATCCTGTTTGGTAGTTGTCGCCATTTTAGAACGGTCGTTGAAAAATCGGATCTCGCAAATACGTGTAGGGGCGGGTCGCGGACCCGCCCCTACGGTCACAACACAGCACTTCCGTTTTAGTTCGGCTTCTTCGAGTCGTCCACATCCACGAACTCGGCATCCACCACATCGCCTTGTCCGCCAGTCGCTTGGCCGCCCGAACCGCCCGCCTGGCCGCTCGACCCAGCTGCGCTGCCGCTAGCGCCACCTGCCGCTGCGCCGGCTGCCTGCTGCTGTTTGTACATCGTTGCCGCGATGTTGTGCGAAGCCTTCGTCAGGCTATCGGCGGCAGCGTTCAGCTTCTCGAGGCCGCCTTCAGCCAGAGCACGCCGCGCTTCCTCGATCGCCGCTTCCGCCGCCTTGACGTCGGCCTCAGCCAGCTTTTCGCGATTATCTTTGACCACCTTTTCGGTCTGATAGACCAGGTTGTCAAGCCGGTTACGAGCCTCGACCTCCGAGAGCCGCTCCTTGTCCTCGGACGCGTGCGCGTCGGCTTCTTTCTTCATGCGCTCGGCTTCTTCCTTGCTCAAACCAGTCGAAGCCGTGATGGTGATCTTCTGCTCCTTGTTCGTCGCGTTGTCCTTTGCCGAGACGTTCAAGATGCCGTTGGCGTCAATGTCGAAGGTCACCTCGACCTGCGGCACACCGCGCGGCGCGGGCGGAATTCCAATGAGATGGAATTTCCCGAGCGAACGGTTGCCGCTAGCGACCGGACGTTCGCCCTGCAGCACGTGAATTTCAACCGAGGTCTGATTATCCGCCGCGGTTGAAAACGTTTCCGATTTGCGCGTCGGGATGGTGGTGTTGCGCGGGATTAGCGTGGTCATCACGCCGCCCAGCGTCTCAACGCCCAGAGAAAGCGGCGTCACGTCCAGCAGCAGGATGTCCTTCACTTCGCCGCCCAGCACGCCACCTTGAATGGCCGCGCCGACTGCCACGACTTCATCCGGGTTGACGCCCTTGTGCGGCTCTTTCCCGTTGAACAGGCCCTTGACGATGTCAACCACGCGGGGAATACGCGTCGAACCGCCGACCAGAACCACTTCGTCGATTTTGTCCGGCGTGACGCCCGCATCGCTCAGCGCCTGCTTCACCGGACCCACGGTCCTCTGCAGCAGGTCTTCCATCAATTGCTCGAGCTTGGCTCGCGTCAGCTTCAGTGCCAGGTGCTTCGGCCCAGAGGCATCGGCGGTGACGAAGGGAAGATTGATCTCCGTCTCCATCAATTGAGAAAGCTCCACCTTGGCTTTCTCCGCCGCTTCCTTCAGCCGCTGGATGGCCATGCGGTCCTTGCTCAGGTCAATGCCCTGCTCTTTCTTGAATTCGGCAACGATCCACTCCATCACGCGCTGGTCAATGTCATCGCCGCCCAGGTGCGTGTCGCCGTTAGTGGATTTGACTTCCACCACGCCTTCACCGACTTCCAGGATTGAAATGTCGAAAGTGCCGCCGCCCAGGTCGTACACCGCGATGGTCTCGTCCTTCTTCTTGTCGAGGCCGTATGCGAGCGCCGCGGCAGTGGGTTCATTGATGATGCGCAGAACTTCCATCCCGGCGATTTCGCCGGCCTGCTTGGTGGCCTGGCGCTGGCTGTCGTTGAAGTAAGCCGGAACCGTGATGACTACCTTGGTGACTTTTTCGCTGAGGAAGTCTTCCGCGGCGCTCTTCAACTTTTGCAAAATCATCGCCGAGATTTCCGGCGGGCTGTAGGTCTTGCCGGAAATTTCCACGCGCGCGTCGTCGTGCGGTCCCTTCACCACTTTGTAGGGAACGCGCTTGGCTTCTTCTTGGACTTCATCGTAGCGGCGGCCCATAAACCGCTTGATGGAATACACCGTGTTTTCGGGGTTGGTGATGGCCTGCCGCTTGGCCACCTGGCCGACCAGACGCTCGCCGGTTTTGGTGATCGCCACCACCGACGGAGTCGTCCGCGCCCCTTCCTGGTTAGGAATGACGGTTGGTTCGCCGCCTTGGATCACGGCCACTACCGAATTGGTCGTACCCAGGTCAATACCTATGATCTTACTCATGGAATGTGCTCCTATAGCGTCCTGCAGGCGCTAAGCCTGGGACGACAGCTCAAAAGCGAAACCCATAATACACGTTGAGTGTATCATTGTCAACATTCTTGTAAGCGTCTGTATATATATTAGAATGAGCGCCTTACAGAAGCTATTGCCCACCAAACCAGCTCGTTCTGGTCGCAGCTCAGCAATTTATCGCGAGCATTTCGCATTTCCTATGAGTTGGGCTTAAGTGTCCTTGCGAATCGAACCAAATCGCCCGCACTCGGCATCCTAGTCGAGACTCGACCAAAACGGCACATCCTGCGGAACGCGGCACTGCGTCTTGCAAGATTCGAGTTACAATTGTTGTCTCTTCTTTCTTTGACCAAGCTAGGAGGAATAGTTGAACGTACGAACGGAGTCCTCAAGCGCGCGCCCATCACATGGCTTGTTAGCCGCCACATTGCTGGCAGCCGCGGTAATTCTGGGGCCGACAATCGCGGCGCAAACGCCCACAAAAGTTCATGCACACACGCAAGCAGCGTCCGCCTCGGATCCCGCAGCCAACGCCGTGCCGCTGAAGGCGCTTGGCAATAAAAACGCGCCGATCACCATGGAAGTTTTCAGCGACTATCAGTGCCCCTCGTGCGGCAATTTTTTTGAAAATACCTTGCGGCCGATGATCAACGAGTACGTGGCACAGGGAAAGGTGTACCTGATCCATCACGATTTTCCGCTGCAGATGCACACGCACTCCGGCGAGGCTGCGCGTTGGGCCAACGCCGCGGCAAAGATTGGCGAATTTCAGGAAGTGGATGCCGCGCTGTTTGACAACCAGGCGGCTTGGACAGCCAGCGGAGATTTGGCCAAATACGTAGCCGCGGCGATGAGTTCCGCGGATTTCAAACGGGTAGAGGCAATACTGAAGACTTGCACGTCTCCTGCACCGACATCGCGAGTTGACGGCTCCGCGCCGCAGGCCGATCGTGCCTGCCCGGTGGACACCTACATCGTGCAGGACATCATTCTCGGCTACCAGGTTCCGGTGAAGGCGACTCCCACATTCATCGTTCGTTACAAGGGCCAAAGCTACCCGGCGTCTTCCGGAATCGTTACCTGGCCCATCCTAAAGCAATTTTTCGATTCGCTGCTGAGCCAGTAGGCAGAAATTTCGCATGACCACCAATGAATCCAAGAACCGGCTGGCGCCCATCCTGCTGATCGTGGGCCGGCTGGCGCTCGCCGGAATTTTTCTTTTTGCGGCATACGCAAAGCTGAAACCTCAGGCCGCCATGCCCTGGTCAGGCGCTTCCATTCGAACTTCACTCTCGATGTTCGCCATGCAGGTGGATTCCTACCAATTGCTACCGCCCCAACTCGTAAGTCCTGCCGCGCATTTCTTGCCGCTGTTCGAATTGTTTTTGGGGCTGTGGCTGCTGAGCGGCATCTGGTTGCGTTATTCGTCGCTGGTCACCACTCTGCTGCTCGCGGCGTTTTTCGCCATGATGGTGCGCACCTATCGCATGGGGCTGGAGATCAATTGCGGCTGTTTCGGGCCCGGCGAACGGCTCGGCCCCAAATCACTGCTGCGCGACGGTTCCCTATTGGCGTTGGCGCTGGTTGTAACCATCGGCGCGTTCCTGTTGCACCGCAAACGCCGCGGGAGCCCCGCTCCCATGCCGGCAATATCCACTGCTCAGCGCGCCGAGTGACGTTCCGCCCGGCCCACTGACCGCGCCCTCCCAAAATTTCCTGCTGCAAACCATACCGCAATCGGCTCCGCGGATATAGAATGGCGCGTTTCACTGAGGAGGCCGGGATGCACCGTTTCTCGCGCGCGCTGTTCGCCAGCGCCTTTTTTGTTCTTGTCTTTGCAACGCTCAGTCCTTCCGCGGCGTTCGGGCAATCCGTCGCCGCTGCGCAGGCTGGCAAGGACCTTACCCTGCAACGTCTCTTCAGCCCTCCGTTTCTTTTTGGACGCCTGACCCAAGGCATCGAATGGGCGCCCGATGGCAAACAATTTTCCTATCTCGATCGCCAGGGCGCGGGCAAAGATGCCGCAGTGGAAATGTGGACGATGAACGCCGCCACTGGCGAGCGCAAAGTGCTGGTCAACGCCGAAACGCTGAAAAAGGTAATGCAGCCGGAGAAAGCCAGGACCACGCAAGCAACCGGACTCGGGCGCGTCCAAGCCGAGAATTATTTGTGGTCGCCGGACGGGAATTCCCTGCTCTTCATCGGCAGCAATAGTCTGGTGCTGCTGGACCTGAAGGCGATGACGCCCAAGCCTATCGTCAGCAGCGAAGAAGAAATCGAGGATCCTAAATTTTCGCCCGACGCCAAATGGATCAGCTTTTCGCGCAGCGCCAACCTGTTCGTCGTGAACATTGCGACCGGCGACACGAAAACTCTCACCACCGGCGGCAGCGAGGAAATCCTGAAAGGAAAACTCGATTGGGTCTATCCCGAAGAGCTCGACGCGCGCACCGCGTATTGGTGGTCGCCGGATTCGTCGAAGATCGCCTACTACGAGATGGACGAGCGGCCGGTGACGCGCTATCCGATCATGGACATGAGTTCACCGACCGGCGGAACGGAATACACGCGTTATCCGCAAGCGGGCGAAGCAAATCCCATCGTGCGCGTCGGCGTGGTTTCCGTGCATGGCGACGCTACCAAATGGATGGATACCGGCGCGAATACCGACGTTTACCTCGCGCGCGTGAACTGGCTGCCCGATAGCCGCAGCGTCGCGATTCAGCGCATGAATCGCGCGCAGAAACAACTCGACCTGCTTTTCTGTGACGCTGCGACCGGCACGTCAAAAACAATCCTGACCGACAGCGATCAGTACTGGATCAACATCAGCGACGATCTTTATTTCTTCTCTGACGACAAGCGCTTTCTCTGGTCCAGCGAACGCACCGGCTACCGCCATTTCTACCTGTACGAAAATTCCGGCAAGGAAATCATGCAGCTGACCAGCGGAGACTGGGGGATTTCCGATCTCGGCGGCTTCGGCCCGGGCTCCGCGAATCATCCGGCCGTGGATGAAGCGCGCGGCTACGTGTATTTTCTCTCGAACAAGGACGATGTCCGAGAAGCGCAGCTCTATCGCGTCTCGCTCAACGACAAATCCCTCACGCGCATCACCAAGGACGCTGGGACGCACTCCGCAAAGATCGCGCCGGACGCTTTGACATTTATTGACACGTACTCTAATGCCGCGACGCCGCCGCGCCAGGACCTCTACCGGATGGATGGCACGCGCGTTGCAGTCGTCAACGAAGACAAAATCCCGGAACTCGCGGAATATCGCCTGTCGCCGGTGGAATTTGTTCAGGTTACCGCGGACGACGGCACCAAGCTGAACGCGTCCATCATCAAACCGCCGGATTTTGATGCGGCCAAGAAATATCCGGTCTTAATCAGCGTTTACGGCGGGCCGCACGTGCAGATCGTGCGCAACGCCTGGGGCGGCCCAGGCTACCTGTGGCATGAAATTCTCGCCGAAAAGGGCTACATCATTTTTTCGCTGGATAATCGTGGCTCGTGGGGCCGCGGCCATGCCTTCGAGACTCCGATCTATCATCACATGGGCAAAATCGAATTGCAGGACCAGCTCGCGGGCGTAAAGTATTTGAAATCGCTTGGTTACGTGGACCCGGCACGCATCGGCATCAACGGCGGCAGTTACGGCGGATACATGACGCTGGAGGCGCTCTTCAACGCCTCGGACGTTTTCAAAGCCGGCATCGCCGACGCGCCGGTCACGGATTGGAAACTCTACGACACGATTTACACCGAGCGCTACATGGGGCGCCCGCAAGAGAACCCCGAAGGCTACAAGGAGTCTTCGCCTGTAAATCAGGCCGCGAACATCCACGGCAAACTCATGCTGGTTCACGGCACGGGCGACGATAACGTACACTTCGCGAATTCAGTGGAACTTCTGAATGCCATGATTGATGGCTTCCGCTATCCCGACCAGGTGATGGTTTTCCCCGGCCGCGGCCATGGCATCAGCGACCCGGCCGCCCGCGTGCTGTCAATTCAGAGGACTTTGGAGTTTATTTTAGGTAGTCTGTAAAGCAGCACGCCGCATGCAACCGTTGAAGTGCAGTACACTTCCAATATAATGCGACGGTTCGCCGAGCCGGGCCTTCCCCGTGCCGCGAACCTGCCGGGTGAAAATCCGATGCGCGGAAAATACGGACAACAACGCAAACGCTTGGCCAATGCCTTGTGTATTGGCGCGGGACTTTTTGCGATCGCGGCATTCTCCCCGGCGTTTGCGGCCCCGCAAAACACATCCGAGCAAAACGTGGTGGCGGAACCCCCCAAGCCGGCGCAAGGCGCCACGATTGAAGCCGATCCCTCGGCGAACCTTCTCGAAAGCGGATATCGTCATTTGTATGAGCTAAATTTCGATGCCGCGCGCGTGGATTTTTTTGACTACCAAAAGCAGCGTCCGGACGATCCGCTGGGCAAAGCCTCCGAGGCCGCAAGCTATCTATTCGAACAGTTCCACACGCGGGGCGTCCTGACGTCCGAGTTTTTTGTGAATGATGAGACGTTTTTGGGCGGCGTCCCAGGGACGGCGGAGCAGAATCGCAATCCAGAGTTTGTCGCCGCGAATTCGCAGGCCCGCGAACAAGCCAAGAGGATCTTAAGGACGAATCCCAACGACATCCATGGACTGCTAGCACTTACGATCGCCGACGGTATGGAATCCGACTACGACGCCATTGTCATCAAGAAACAGTTGCCGGGCCTTTCCATGATGCGGCAAGCCGAAGCCGACGCCAAGACGCTGCTGGCGATAGACCCGACGCAACAAGATGCCAATGTTGCGCTGGGCATGAGTAATTATGTGATAGGCAGTCTGCCGAGTTTCAAGCGCGCCTTCCTCTGGTTTGGCGGACTTCACGGCGATAAGCAACGCGGCATGGACCAGATGGGCTCTGCCGCCGAGCACGGTCATTACCTGCAGCCCTTCGCGAAGGTTATGCTCGCCTTGGCCTACGAGCGCGAACATAAACCAGCACGGGCTCGCGAATTGTTGTCGGAGCTGACGGTGCAATTCCCAAGGAACACGGTCTTCGCCCGCGAGCTAGCTCTGGTTGAAAACCCAGCCTGCTGCAAGCGCTGAGCAACGCGCTCCCTGCAGCCCGATGCCTCCTCTGCCTTCTCGGCGCGCCTTCTCTGCGAACTCTGCGTTAAGCAGTTGCAGTGAACAAGCCAAGCACTGATCGCTCCGGTACCAACCCAATTCTCCGTGAACTTTTTTTTTCGAACTCCGTGTCCTCTCTGTGTTTAATCTCGAGTCGTCGCCAATCACTGCTCACCAGTCACCACTTCACGCGCACGCGATAGGTCAAAGTCGCGGACCCATCTTTCTCGACCGGAACCTGAAATCCGATGGTGGTCGCATCCAGCTTTTCCGGCTTGAAATTCGCATTGACCACTTCCCAATCGCCGCCCACCGGCTCGCGCACCTCCACGGTCACCGGCCCGTCCTTGTGATTCCGCAGGGTAATCTCATATTCCATCTCGTAAAGGTTGCTCGCGAGCTTTTTGTAATCGGTCTGCTTGCGCTCGCAAACCACGTCGAACGCGTTGCCAACGTAAATCTTCACCGTTTCATCATTCGGCGTGTGCGAAATGCTGTCTTCGCCGACAAACTGTATCCCGCCCTTGGAATCCGACTGGTAAACGCGGACGGTGCCCGCCGGCAGCGGCATGCCCAACTGGCTCTTTCGATCGTTCTTGAACCGGTAATACACCTTCACCGGCTGCGAAATCGCGTTCCCGATGCCCTGCGGATTGCGGTAATAGTAAGCTTGTCCCTCCACCCTTAGATATTTCTCAACTGGGATGCCCGTGCCATTGAGCAAGCTGATTTGCTTCGACTCATTGTTCTGAATGGAAGTCCGCCGCTCGAGCGAATAGAGGTGGTATTCTGAAAACGCTTCTTGCTGAAACTGCGGTGCCGCTGCCGGGGCGTTCATTGCTTTTGTCCTGACCGTTGAATCCAGGGCCTTTACGGGCGTAACCTGATGTATCTCTCCAGCGACCAACTGTAACTTGGCATTGTCATACGCGACGCCGCTGTTGTTTGTCAGGGTCACCCAGCCATCCAGGTCCGCGGCCTTCTCGTCGCGAGTGACCGTGAGCACATAGTCCGCGCTCCAATTCATGTTGCTCGTTAGATAAGAAGCTTCCACCTTCTGTGCGTTCGCGCCACGATTGTCGAGCGTCCACACCAGCGTCGGCCGGCTGTACAGATTCCCCGGCAATTCCGGAAAGCGATACGACTCGGCGCCCATCCCCGTCACGATTTCGTCGCCGATTTTCCACACCGGGCCGTTGTTGTCGGCCAGCAGCAGCGCTTTCGTTTCCACCCATTTGGTCGAGCCCGCGTCTTTCTCCCCGCGCACGAGCGTGACTTCGCGCCCCACGTATTTCTGTAGCAGCTTCTGGGGATCGAGAAGATCGTACTCGTAGTTCTGCTCGACAACATTCAACTTCGCGGGCTCGGTCACAGAGCTGAAATGCACGGTCGCGGGATTGATCGCGGCAGCCACATCTTCGAATTTCAGCGGAAAAACTCCCGCGGACAAATGGATCTGCCGCACGTCGCGCACCAGGGCGATATTCGAGTTGTAAACCGTCACCGCCAAGTCCACTTGATCCTTGTCGGTCGTGGTCAATGCCTCCGCGCTCGCTTTGCGTTCATCCTGGGGCTGGCGCGCCGCATAAACCTTCTGCAGACATCCGGCCAGCGGCAAGATCACGACAAGCGCGGCTAGGGCTGAGGTGCCAAAACATTTCAGTGCGCGTTTGCGCATGGGCTGTCTCCTCTGCTGAATCTTGCGTCGTGCTTGAGATGGAATTCTCCTCATCCACAGAACGGTGGCGCTCGATTTTCTTGCAGGAAAATATCTGCGAGGTTAGGTTGGCTATTTCGCGGGCGTCCAGGTCTTGCCGCCGTCAGCCGTCGCGAATTTGTGGCCGTCCGCCGCCGTAACGGTGGCCGATAATTCGTCCCTGGCCTCGATCCCGGTAAATCCCTCTGGGTTCGCGGCGACCGGAGGCTGCACCGCCGTCCACGTTTTGCCGTCCGTCGTTCGAAGAATCAAGCCGTGCTCGCCAACCAGCCAGCAGATATTTGTCGTGGGAGAGGAACCGGCGAGGAAGCGGCTGCTCGTTTCGAGCGATTGAAATTTCCAGTTTGCTCCGCCATCCTCCGAGCGTCCGACCGAACCGCTATCGGAAACCATCCACAGAACATTCGCATCCGGCGTTTGCACGAGGAAACCCGCCAGGCTGGACGACATTTCGGCTTGCTGTATTCTTGCCATTTCGGCGGCATCACGAACCTTGCGGGCGGCGAAATTCGCAGTCGCGTCCATCCGCGAGGGAGCGGCTGCAGGAGCAGCCGCAGCCTTGCCACTTGCCGCCCCGGGATGCTTGGCTCCCTGCTCCCCCGCGGGAGCGGAAGAATCTCTTGTCGCCGAGGAAGGCTCCGTTTTGTTTGGTAGGACAGCGACACTCTGAGCATCCGTGAGTGGAGGCGCTTCCGCCTCCACAGCCGTCGCGTTGGCAGCGGATGAACTCGAGTCAGTTGAAGGCGCTGGAGGCTCATTTTTCTTACGCGTTCTCCTGTCGGTGTCCGCTTGTTGCTTCTGATCGCTCGGCGGCAAGACTCGCAAGTACATTCTGTTCACATTACCCGCTCGCGCCGATGCAGCCGTTGACAATTGATCCGAACGCGTCGCGTCGCGCGCGGGGGGTGTTGCCGGCTGGCTCGATTCGCCCGGTGCTCCAGAGTCAGTGGCGCGCGCTTCGGGAGCGGGCCGCAGCACGACTTCCGGCCGCGACATGGCAATCTCGTTGGCAACCTCCGTCGCCTTCCATTTGTGCAAAGCGATCCCCGCGATCAGCACGAGCACCGCAAACGAGGCGACGGTCGGCACCAGCCATCGCGGCGTGCGCAACCAATTCCAGCCGCTGGTGGCTTTCTTCTCGCCATCGGCTGCGCGGGCCATCGCGCCGAGTTGCTCGCGGCAGCGCGAGCATTGCGAAAAATGCAGGTCGTAACGCGCAATTTCGTCCGCATCGAGCGAACGTTCAAAATACGCCGCGAGGATTTCAGGCTTCGGGCAATCGCCGCGCGCGCCGGCGCCGGCATCCGCCGCGAGGCTTTTGCGCAGCAGCCCGGCCATGGCCTTGTCTTCTTCTCGCGAAGCCATTCCTTCCTTCTCCCAACTTAGAACGCGCGAAAACCTATCTCTTGCAGCCTCGCGTGCGTCATTCGCGCGCCGAAAGCGCTCGCGTCAAATCAAACGGCCATTCTTCGCGCGCGTATTCATAACAAAGTTGCAATTGCGCCTCGCTCAACTTTTTTTCGCGCCGCAAGGCGGCCTCCACCTGCTTGCGAACTTCGCGGCGGGTGCGCTGCAGCTTCCGCGAAACGGTCGCTTCATGCTCGTCCACCAGCTTGCCGATCTGCGCAAGCGTCAGCCCTTCCACATAATAATAGGCGAGCCGCAAACGATCGCGCGCTTCGAGCTTTTCGAGCGCCGCCAGCAGCACTCCCTGCAGCATCGCCAGATAACGCTCACGCTCAGGGTCGCTCGCTAGCTGCGCCGGCGCCGCAAGACTCGCGCGATCTGTGGATCCGGCGGCGGCGTCGAGCGATTCGGTGCGCCGTGCGCGGCGAAATCCGTCCACGTGACGTTGCGCCAGGATCGCGTGCAACCACGTCGTGAGTTTGCTGCGTCCCAGAAAATAATCGAACAGCGATTTGCGCTGCCCAGCCACGTCGCGCAGTCCGTACAATTCGGCGTACAACGAATCCGCCAATTCGCGCGCTGCCGATTCCCCCGCGATCGCGCGCGCGGCGCGGTACAGCTCCGGGCGATACTGCGCCACGAAAAAATCCCACGCTGCGGGATTGCCGTCACTGCAAGCGCAGGCCAGCGCCAGATCGACCGCCTGCAGCGAATCGAGATAAACCTGAGTCGTGCGTGCATCATTGGGAGCCGCATTCGCGAAGCGATGGGCAACACTGCGCTCGAGGGTTCGCTGGACGCGTTCGGCGGTTAATTGCCATTCCGCCGGCGCCGCGGCTCTCCGCAAGACCGTTTGCGCCGCATCAAGCGACACGATTTGTTTTGCCGGGCTGGTGGTCGGCATGCGCGCCTACCCATCGTGCTGCTTGGCCCAACTGCTTAAGGAGATGATACCCGAAGTGCGTCTCCGAGTTGCCTCGCGCACCTGCGAATCTTGTTTTGGCGTTCTCCGCGTCTCCGCGCTAAATCCACGAAGCATTCTCGGTGCTCTCCGCAGTTCTCAGTGCACTCTGTACGCCGCGCTGTGTTAAATCTTTTGCTTTTGTCATCGCGGCAGCCCGCAAACGTTCTCGCCGAAAGCTGCTAAGATGTCCGCGGATGTACAGCTGCCCGGAATGCGAGCAACCGATCAATCAGGCGAGTGATGTCTGCCCCTACTGCGGCGCGGACCAAAAAGCCCTCAGCGACACCGAATCGCTGCTCGCCGGCAAGCCCGCCAAGAAGAAAAGCGCTAAGCGCATCATCCTCGTCTTCGTCATCCTGCTCGCTATCCTGTGGGTTATCGGATGGTTTGCAGTCCCATGGAAAATGTCCGGGTCGAAGACGGAAGCAGAATCGCGCGCCCGCGACGCGATGGCCGCGATTCAACAAGCCATCAATAAATATCAAGCGAGCGAGGGAAGTTTTCCACCGTCGCTGGAAAGCTTAGGCGACGCCGTAAGAAACGCCGCGCAGAACGCGCCATCTTCGCGTTACACGCTGCAATATACGCCCGGCCGCCCCGACGCCGACGGCCGCATCGGGAGTTACACTCTTACAGCACGCCCAGGGAATTTCGGCTACCTCAGTTATTACACCGACGAATCCGGCATACTCCGCGGCACCCGCGAAGATCGCGCCGCCACCGTGCAGGATCCTCCAATCAAATAGCGCTGCTCAACGATGACGTAGCTGCTGCAAGTGCTTGCGAGGGATTCGTTCAAAAAGCGGTGACGCTGAGTTACGGACGTTGCCTTCAAAATTGACCCCAATGCGGTCACTTCAATGGGATGACGGGCGTGAAGCTCGCGAATGGCACGCAGTCTTCAGCGTACGGCAGCAAACATGTTGGGCGATTGATGCTGGGCTTGTTCCTGATTTCCGCGGCCCTTGTCAATTTTGTAGAGGGCGGCAAACTTGATTGGCGAATCCTTGCCAGCTGTCCGCCCAGCACCGATTTCGTTCGTGTTAGATCTTTTGCTGATTGGATCCGGTGTGAGCCTGTTCTTTTCGCGAATCTGGCGAGTTTCCAGGTGGCCAATCATCGCTGGTTTAGGACTGACGCTACCCGGGGCTATCGATTCGATCTCACACGTCGAGTCAAGGACCATGCTCTCAGAGCTTACGTGGATTTGGATTGTGATTTGTGTCGTGACTAGACTATCGGTCCCTCGCGTGGGCACCAGCGGCGAATATGGTACCGCGTCTTCGCGGTGGCCAATGCCAATATCGGCGCTCAAACGTTGATGCTATACTTACTCGCGCAGGCCGCAGCAACCAAGCCATTCGCAATTCCCGCGGAGAGGTGCTGGAGTGGCCGAACAGGGCTGCCTGC
>CAWCGE010000017.1:0-197006 GCA_963795005.1 uncultured Acidobacteriota bacterium
CGCTCCTCAGTTGTAGGCTCGACTCGGTCTTATTTGCGTCTTGCTAGAGGTTCGGCGCGAGGCAAGCCTCGCGCGAGAGAAGGCGGTGGCAAGCGACCGCACTCCAAAGAGGTTGGTGTGTTGATCGAATGTGCCTTGAATGGCGGCAGGACGCGCTCGGAGCATCCAGCGGTGCCTTGCACGCCGAAAGAGTTGGCGGATTCTGCGCGCGAGGCGGTGGCCGCGGGTGCGGGCGCGGTTCATTTTCACGTGCGCGGCCACGATGCGCGCGAGAGCCTCGAGGGCGATGCCGTGGCGAGGGCAGTCGAGGCTGTGCGCGCTGCGATTCCGGCGACGCCTTTCGGCGTAAGCACCGGCGCGTGGATCGTGCCGGACGTGAAGAGGCGACATGAAAAAGTGGCGCAGTGGAAGGTGCTGCCTCCCTTTGCATCCATCAATTTCAACGAGGAGGGCGGCATCGCGTTGGCGGAATTACTGCTGTCGCGTGGCGTTGGCATAGAAGCCGGTGTGGGCAGCCCGCAAGCTGTCGAGGCGCTTGTCCGGAGTGGGCTCGCTAGTCGCTGTCTGCGGGTAATGTTCGAGCCGGAACAGCCAGACTTGCAGGTCGCGCTCGATAGCGTCGAACGCCTGGAAAACATGTTGGATCGCGCAGGGGTGAAAATTCCGCGCCTGCTTCACGGATTGAACCGTACCGCCTGGGATTTGATTGATGCGGCGGTGAAGCGCGGATATGACACACGCATCGGATTCGAGGACGCGCTCACGCTGCCCGACGGCAAGCAAGCCGCCAGCAACGCCGCGTTGGTCGCGGAGGCTGCGAAAAGAACGGGACGTTCAAGAAGCGCGAGTTAAACCTAGCGACATAGGGCCCGCTTGCCTAAGACTTACCTGAATTAGCTTTTTCTTCCCGCAGCTGTCGCTTCCAGCCAAGGATGCGCGCTTTGTTGCCGGCTTCTTCGGCTTCGGGGACCATGCCTTTGCGCTGGTAGGCGCGCGAGATGGTGGTCCAGGCGAGGATGTCTTCTGGATCGAGCGCGAGGATGCGTCGCGCTGTTTCGATGCTGCGGTCAAAATCCTGTTGAGCGTGGTAGGCTTGCGCCAGGCCATGCAGCGCGTCGCTAAATTGGGGATGGAGTTCGAGCGCCCGCGTGTATTCCGCGATAGCCTCCGCCAGTCTTCCTTCGCCGAACAGATCGATTCCCGCGTAGTAATGATCTTCCGCGGTGTTGTCGGGAGCAGCGTTCACTCAGCCATTCTATCATTCACTTGGACAGTGCCATGGTGCTGAACGCCCTGCGCTACTACTGGATCATCACTAAAGGGTACCGCTTGCGTCCCTGGGCTTCGCCCTACATTCAATGGCGGCTGGAGACCTTTTTCGGCAGGGAAGCGGCCGATCTCGATATGGGCAAATTCGTGCGGCTGATGTGGCGCGAACGTGACCGAATGATACGGTTTCTCGGCTGGGTGGCCGAGCGGCGGCGGGAGCAATCGTAGCAGAGCTCCTGGAATCTACAGGCGTGCGGACATGCGCGACATCAGTTTTCCATCTGGCCCGATCACCGAAATGATCAGGTGATCCGTGAGCGGCACGGCGCGGTCCAAAATCTTCAGCACAAACAACATGCGATTGTCGCCTTCGTCCATCAGCACGGGCTTTCTTTCGATGGAAACGTTGGCTACCGGCCGCAGATAGAGACCGTGTTTCCATTGTGCGCGAAAGTGCAATCCTTTGACGAAATCCGGGGTACGCGCGGGCGTGTACACGTCCGTGTCGCAGTCTTCGATGCGCACATTCATCTCCACGGTCATAAAGTCGGGGAAATTCGTGACGACGCGGGAATTCTTGCGGAATTCCGAGCCTTGCGCCGTGTCAATGCGCTCCAGGCCCTCGAAGAAATCCCCCGACTGCAATACGGGAATGAAATTGACGCACACGTCGCCGTGTCGAATCTGCCCCGTGGAGAGCGCTACGTCGTTCTTGTATTGGTGAATTTTTCCGGCGTTGCCTTCAGAAGATTGCGCCACGGCGACAGTGCCGCTGGAAAGCAGGCAGCAAACGGCGGCAACACATTTGATTTGTCCGGAAATTTTCATTGCGGGCAAGCGGCTCGCAAGCCAGGAATGCAAATCATACTGACACCATCCAACGATATCCGTGTTCCGGCACAGTCGCAACAGCCCCCTAGCATAAACGTTCGCGTGACGGTGGGTTCCTGAGTTCGGGCGTATAATTGACGGGAAGGACGAACCCCGTGCAGAGCCTGAAGATCTTCCAAAAAACCGCGAAACCGCATGAAGCGCTCTGGTGGGAGCCCGAAGCGGGGGGCAAAGCGCACTGCTATCTTTGCCCGCGGCACTGCCACATCGGCGAAGGGCAGGCCGGGTTCTGTTTCATTCGCGTGAATGAAGGCGGAAAACTCTACAGCCTGGGATACGCGCATCCGGCCGCGCTGCAGATTGATCCGATCGAGAAAAAACCGTTGAACCATTTCCTTCCCGGCACGCAGATTTTTTCGATGGGGACGGCGGGATGCAACATGGGCTGCTTCTTCTGCCAGAATTGGGACATTTCGAAGTCGCGAGCCGATCAAGTAGGTTCGTCTTTCGTGCCGCCGGAAGATGTGGTGCTATTGGCCATCCGCAATCGCTGTGATTCCATTGCTTTCACTTACAACGAGCCGACGATCTGGGGCGAATATGTGATTGATATTTGCCACGCCGCGAAGGAAGCCGGGCTGAATACGGTGATGGTCTCGAATGGATACATTACTTACGACGCGTTTCACGATATCTACGACCATGTGGACGCCGCCAACATTGACCTGAAGGCATTTACCGAGAAGTTTTACGGCAAAATCACCCTGACGCATTTGCACCCGGTCCTGGAGACCTTGCAATGGCTGAAGGGCGAGACCAACGTGTGGTTTGAGATTACGAATTTGATCATCCCCACTTTGAATGACGCAGAAGCGGAATCGCGCGAGCTAGCCGAGTGGATACTGGAGAATCTAGGGCCCGACGTGCCTCTGCATTTCACGGCGTTTCATCCTGACTTCAAATTGCAGGACAAGCCGCGCACGCCGCCGGAAACTCTGCACGCGGCGCGGCGCATCGCGCTGGATGTGGGACTGCATTACGTCTACGAAGGCAATATTTTCAGCGACGGCGCACATACATCGTGCCCTTCGTGCAAGACGCTGCTGGTGCAGCGCTCGTGGCACGATGTGCAGCAGAATCGCCTGAAGGACGGCCATTGCCCGAAATGTCGACTGGCGATCCCGGGCCGGTGGTCGAACCCTCATGGCAAAACGCCGCCGAAGCTGTACGCGCGCGCTGTGGACACGGCAGCGTCAAAGTATTCTGACTTAAATCTGTAGAAAGACCTTGGCTCGCGCTCAGTCTCTCAGCGTCTAAAGCAAACGGCTACGATTGTCAGAAAGGGCGGCGGCCGCCGCTTTTTTGAGATTTGAATGACGCCGTCAAACCAGCAGGTCGAGGCGAGCCTCGGCTGGTGAAGGCGTGCACGGCGTCTACGCTGTAAAGGCGGCGGCAAGCCGCCGCACTCCCAGAGGGGACTGAGTGTAATCAGCAAATCGCGGCGAACCAAAAATCGAATACGGAATGTAACTCACCGTCTGCGCCATCCGTAATACCATTGTGGAAGACATGACCGGCCCTTCTAATGGTTTTGCCATCCGTACTGACCGCGTCTCCCGGCACTATCAAATGGGCGAAGCGCTGGTGCGCGCGGTGGACGATGTTTCGATCTCGGTTCAAGCCGGCGAATTTGCGGCGCTCCTCGGCAGTTCCGGGTCCGGCAAATCAACTCTTCTGAATCTGCTGGCCGGGCTGGACCGTCCCACGTCCGGCGCGATTTACGCGCACGAGAAAAATCTCGCCGCCATGGACCCAGAAGAGCTCGCGGACCATCGCAGCCATACCGTGGGCATGGTCTTCCAGGCGTTTAATCTGCTGCCGCGCATGACGCTGGAAGAGAACGTGGAGCTGCCGCTGCGGCTTGCGGAAGTGGATCGCGCCGAGCGTCCTGCGCGTGTACGCGAAGCTGTCGAGCGCGTGAAGCTAGCGGCGCGGTTGTCGCGTCGGCCCAGCGAACTTTCCGGCGGCGAACAGCAACGAGCCTCGCTGGCGCGCGCTCTGGTGAACCGCCCCACGATTCTTCTTGCCGACGAGCCTACCGGCAACCTGGACAGCGCGACGGGCGGCGCCATTATGAACCTGTTGCAGGAAATCAATGAGTCGCTGCGCATGACGATCGTGATGGTGACGCATGATCGCGCCCGCGCAGAGCGGTTCGCGCGTCGCATTATTACCATGGGCGACGGCAAACTAATTAGCGACGGAGTCCCGCATGAAGTTGCGTGATCTCACGGAACTTGCCGGCCGCAACCTGCGCGAAGCCCTGTTACGCAATTCGCTCACGACCTTGGGAATCGCAGTGGGCGTCGCTTCGCTGGTGGCGATGCTTTCGCTGGGAGTCGGTCTGCAGGAATTGGCCAGCACTCGGCTTTCGAAAACCGGGCTGTTTGATGCCATCTTCGTGATGTCGCGAGCCAACCAACGCGCTTTTGGCGGACGTCCGCAACCGGCAGCCGATTCGCACGAGCCAGTGCGGCGCCTCGACGATGATGCGCGACAACAGCTCACACAGCTGAAAAATGTCGTGGAGGTTTACCCCGAAGTTCGGTTCCCGACGGAAATTCAGTTCGATGGCAAACCGTACATGACTACGGTTGCAGGTATTCCAGCTTCGGCTCGCGCCGATGGCTCGTTTGACGGGATGAAGGGCACATTTTTCTCTGGCCCGGACGCCGATGAAGCGATCTTGCAGATCGAATTAGCGAAAGACCTTTCGAAGACGCCGGATTCGCTGATCGGCAAGGAGATCATACTGCGTTACGCCGAGCGCCAGGCGCTGCCCCCAGAGCCAGCGTCGGCGGCGGGCAAATCCGCCACCGCCATAGGTTCGGACGGTTCCGCATTTTCGCCCGGCTTCTCCATTATTCCCCGTGAAATGAAGCTGCGAATTATCGGCACTGTTGAAACCGAGCCAGCCGCGGGATTCGGCGGCATCGGCCGTGGACGCTTGCTGATCCCGCTGCAAATCGCGCAGAAACTTCGTATCGCGCAGCCCACCGATCTGCGCGAAATGTTGCGCGGAAGTTCCGGCAAGCCGACTTATGAGAGCCTGACGGTTCGCGTTACCGGGCCCAAAGCGGTGCAAGGCGTGGAAGACGCAATCAAGCAAATGGGCTTCGGTACTTTTTCAATTCTGGATGCGACGAAGAATCTGCAACTATTCTTCACCGTGTTCGACCTATTGCTTGGAATCTTCGGCAGCCTGGCGCTTACGGTGTCTTCTCTCGGGATTATTAACACGCTGGTGATGGCCATCCTCGAGCGGCGCCGCGAGATTGGAATCTTGAAAGCGCTGGGCGCGGCCGACCGCGATGTGCGGCGCCTGTTTTTCGCCGAAGCAGGTGCGATGGGTTTAGTCGGCGGAGTTTTCGGCGTCGCGCTTGGCTGGCTGATTGGACGCGCGCTCACCTTTGGTACCAACGCATATTTGGCGCGGCAACAGCTTCCGCCAATTGATTTATCTTCCGTGCCATTCTGGATGGTCGGAGCGGCCATTGCGTTTTCATTTGTGGTGAGCCTGGCCGCGGGGATTTATCCGGCGGCGCGTGCGGCACGGCTCAATCCGGTCGAGGCGCTCAGGTATGAGTAGGGCCCGCCGCCGGGCGGTCGCCTGCTTTTGCACGCTGCTGGCCTCCGCTACAATTGCCTCTCCCGCCAGCGCCGCGGGGCCTGGGCGCGCGGAATGCCGCACGGTTCCCAGCAAGATTCTTGGCCATCCTGTCGCCTACTGCGTCATCCTGCCCTCGAACTACGACACCGATAAGACCGCCGATTATCCAGTTCTATACTTTCTGCACGGCTTGGGCGGCAACGAGCAACTGTTGCTGAATTCTGGAGGCATGGACCTGATACAGGATCTGCGCGACCAGAAAAAAATCGGAGAGTTCCTGGTGGTTGCGCCCAACGGCGGGCGAAGCTTTTACATCAATTCGCGCGACGGGAAAGTGCGCTACGAGGATTTCTTCATACAGGAATTTGTTCCTTACATCGAAAGCCACTACCGCATTCGCGCGACTCGCAAGACGCGCTGCATTACGGGGGTATCGATGGGAGGTTACGGCGCACTCCATCTCGCATTGAGGCATCCGAGCCTTTTTAGCGCGGTGAGCGCGCACAGCCCCGCGCTGATCGAAAAGCTGCCCAAGATGCAGGGGTCGGACCAGCAGGCGACTGCCGTGGCGATGATCCTCGGGGGCGCGTTTGGCTCGCCGATTGATCCTCGTTCTGGGAACGCGAAAGCCCGTTCACGATTGTGCGAACCGGTCCGCGTCCCGCAGGATTGCAGATTTATTTCGATTGCGGCGCGGACGATGAATACGGCTTCAACAGGGGAGCGCAGCAATTCCACGACCTTCTCGATGCGCGCGGAATCCCCAATGAATTTCACCTCTACCCAGGCGGGCACGACTGGAGTTATTTCGCCGATCACCTGCCTGCATCGTTGGCGTTCCATTCCCGCGCCTGGGGGCTGACGCCAGCAGCGAAACAATGAGTTTTCCTCGGACAGGTTCTGAGCAAATTCCATTAGCGCCGATGGAAAACATTCTTACGACTTCGAATACACACTCCCTGATACGCCTCAAACTCCGTAATACCCCGGACCGACTCGCAGGTGGTGGTGCCATGCTATCGGGAACGCCCCAAAAATAATCGAGCCGAGAATGGCTTGGCCGATGGCCAGCGGAATGATGTTGCGGTGTCGACCAAAGAGCCAGGCCATCGCTGTGCCGCCAATGAAGGTTAGCGGTACCAGCACAGGGTTCGGCCAATGACACGCGGCGAAGATGACGCCGGTGAGCGTGGCGCTGGCCGATTCGTTTTTGACCAGCGACATCATGCGGTTGTGCACCAGCGAGTTGAGCGCGACCTGTTGCAGCACACAGAAAGCGAAGTATCCCCACAACCGATGCAAGGAGATCAGATTCGGAGGGAGCCGCGGCGACATCGTGAAAGCAGAACTGAGCGTGAATCGAAACGCGAAGCCGATGAGAATAAGTCCTGCAGCCATCGAGCCGATCACCATGCCGGCTTGCTTCGTCGCCGGCCACAAATTGTCCGCGCGCCAGCCGAGTGTTTTCGGCGTATCACGGTGGAGGAGAAAACTTACAGCCAGCCATGTCACGAAGATGATCCATGTCCAGCGCGCTGTGAATTGCAATTGCCAGATAAACCAGAGAATGAAGGCAGGTAGCAGCGTGACATCGGCGACCGAAAACCAGCGCAGCGCGCGGGCGGTCATGAGGCGGCTCGCTGCGATGCCGCACGCAATCGCGCGATCAGGGTTTCGATGCCGGAGGTCTCCTCGGGTACGCTGTTGCCGCCGCGCGCCGAATCATTCGCGAAATATGCTTCCCAATCGACGTCCGGGAATCCCATTCGCGTGGCTTGAGCCGGAAGCTGACGCTGTAGTTCCGCAGCGTCCCGCCCCGGCAATTTCGTAAGGGCCTCGAAAACGATCCGATGCTCGGCGCCCTGCCAGCGGTGAGCCACCAACTCGAGAATCGCTTTTTCGCGCGAATTGGAGAGGGGTTGCACAGACACCTCGGCGACGTAGGGCTGGCAGAGCCTGCGCAGGATCTCGTATTCAAGCTCGATGATGCTAGACGGATTGTCTGGGCCTCGCATTGAGATCGTCGCTATTTTAGTTGGATGCACAGCACGAGGTGAAGGGAATCAACGTTGAACCGATCGAGAAGAGGACCACGAACAAGGGGCTCCCGAACAGAGCCCCTAAGGACGGAAATTACGCTGCAGTCGAAACTACGGGACGGACGAAGTCGATCCGATCAATGGCTGCCGCGACGCCGTAAACCGGGGTAATCTCACCGGCCAGTGCCGAGGTGCGAATCGTCTTTGCGCTGGCGCGGACCAAGACCGACGTGCCGCGTTCTCTTTCCGCAGGCAGCGAAAAAGTCAATTCCAGGCCAGTACCTGAGTCAATTGGAACCTGAGAGTGGAAGAAAATACCGGTGCGCGAAACGTCTCGGAGCTGTCCGGTGTGGTATTCAACCGGACGCTGCTTGGACATGCAGACCTGAACAGGCAGGTAAACCTCGTATCGTCTTGCTTTTCTGCGTTCACCCATAATGCACCCCCAGAACGCGGATGCAAGCCGGGGGCCATGCTACTAGTACGCCATTTCTATTGAAACTGAATGACTTAGTTATCAGAGGGGACCGACAAAGTTACAGCCATACTGCAATTTTTTCCTGGTTAGGCAAATAGCTCGATTTCAATACGGGAGCGTACGGAGGCGCCCTCAGGGCGTGTGCATCGCCCTCTGGAATCGGAGTTTACAGGACTGGATCGTGCAAAACCGAGGTGCCTTCCGCCTCGGTAAGCATACCCTTTCCGATCATTAGGCGGACGAGTCGAACAAGTGAGGTCCACTCCGGGCCGTGTTGGTGGCCGTGGTGACCGGTCGAGGCCGGTTGCGGCAGCCTCGCAATTTCCTGAGCGATTTGCTGGCGGTCTCCGGTGATTTCTGCAAGCCATTCGACGAGAGCGAGTCGCTGTTCGGCGTCATCATCGTCGAACGCGATTCCCATGCCTAGCCCAACTTGCGAATAAACCACGGTGCCGGCGGTCTGGACGGTGTTCTTACCCTTTTGCAGCATGATGCGGAGCTTGGAACCCACTGGAAAGGGCACGGTGGTATCCACAAAACAGCCACCCGGTCCGAGGTCTGTGGTGCGCGTGCAAAAGCGCGCCCCCGAGACCAGTTCCACCACCTCAGCAGAGGCAGTGAACATGTGGCGTTCGGCAATACGGCGCTCCGTCTCTTGCACCTCGACGGTCTTCCCGAGTGTATGGAGGTTCTTGCGATTCGACGAACTCTGCATCGTGGTGTCCTTTTTGCATCCTGCCAGGCCCGCTTCGCTATTTCTGGGGTACCGGGCGGTGGACTGCGAGAAACGATCGGGTACTGATCCCCGTTTTCGAAACCGCGATTCCTGCAACATTTCGCTGCTGCTAAAGCAAAAAGCGCACGGCAATGCCGGCACTACCGTCGGGCCGGTCTTCCATTCGTACGATGCTGCCCAAAAATTTCTTGTGCGCCGATATCTTTTCGCCGAACGGAAAGGTAACCAGCAGACGCATTCCTACAAAGTAATGCGGCATACAGGTGGCAAAATAGAGGCCGTCCCGGGTGAAATCAACGACCTCGCCGACGTCCACAATCTCGACAAACCGCGCGTCAAATGGACGCACTTCCAGGGGCAGAGAAAGCTTCAAGCGCTCGCGCCGGCGAGCGTCTTTTGAAGCCCTCGCGCGGGCCTGAGAATAGGCCGGTACGTTCGGTGTCCGAACTGCCGTCGCCATGGACGTCCTCCAGAGGGAGAAATACGTTCTTGCCGCTGACTTGAATCTTGGGGGACGGGTGCGCCGACTCCTATAGCCTGGCAGTACTACCGCGTACCTACGGAAGTTCAGAAGCGTACCGGATTGGCGCAGGCGAAAGGAGGCTAAGCCTTGTGTTTTCAGAGCCGGGTGCCAGTCCGGCGGGCGATAGGTTTATGGCATCGCCCACGCACCCATCGCGATTTACTTCTGCTGCGGGAGGCCTTCGGAAGCCGCGTCGGCGGTGGGATAAATTGAAATTACGCGGTTCACTTGCGTCATCTTCAAAACGCCTTCGACCATGGGGCTAAGCGCCGCCAGGCGCAGGGTGCCACCGGATTTTTGCACCCTGCTGAACGATTTCACGAGCTGCCCGATCACGGCGCTGTCGATGTGGTCCACACCGGCCATGTCCAGAATGATCGAGTTCTCATGCTGGTCAATATGATGATTCACTTCGTTGTCGATCCGTTTGCAATCGGGGCCCATCTGCACGCGGCCGCTCAGCTCCAGCACCCAGACGCCCGGCTTGATCTGCTTTTTCGACAGCATCATGTAGGTTATCCCTCGAATGGAAACTGCCGAATCAAGCGCATGCAGTCGGCCAACGCTTTCAAGACCGAATCGCCCCAACCCGACGGCACAAAGCCCGCGGTGCCCTGGTTCACTTGCTTATCCGCTTCGGCAAAGTAGCGCAGGTGCTGCCCTTTGGGAGCCACGGCAAATTCCTTGACGGTAACGGCAAACGGAATCTCACGGCCGTCCTGGTGCTTCGTCATCGTGAAGTGATGCAGTTGTGCGAGTTCTTCGGAGCGGTCGGCCTGCGCATACTGCCAATCTTCCACGGTGCTCCTCCAAGTATTCCAAGCCGAATCTAAGTATTTCTCGTTGGCGGGCAATCTTAGGATGCTGGGCGGTGCAAGTCAATGAAGTGGGTTCGAGTCAGCCGTTTTTGTTCGTGCAGGCGGCGAATACGTTGTCCAGAATCTCCTGAAACGATCGGCGCAGCTACTCCCATCGAATTTGGTCATAGGTGCGGCGGAGACGTCTGCCCTTAGCCGGATTGATCATCTCGACAAATCCCACGCGGCCCTGGAGGTATGACCGAAATTGTTCGTGACCAGTGCGGTTCTGAGTATGCGGACCTAGCCGAACGCAGTTCGTAAGCGTAGCTTTGAGACGGTCGAAGTCACTGCGGATGACATTCAAGTGACGGTTAGCAACGAGGCCCGCGAGGTATTGACGTACCCCTTGC
This sequence comes from uncultured Acidobacteriota bacterium, assembly GCA_963795005.1. Lineage (GTDB taxonomy): Bacteria > Acidobacteriota > Terriglobia > Acidiferrales > UBA7541 > Palsa-295. The sequence goes on from CAWCGE010000017.1 coordinate 10,757, forward strand.
CGCATGATGCGGGTCTTGCGGTGATGCACACTGAAGCCTTCTTCCAGCAGAATCGCGGCCACATGAGTTGAAAACCGTTCGATTATTCGCTCCACGGCGGCGTCGCCGGAAAACGCCAGGTCGTCGGCGTACCGCGTATATACGGCACCGACAGATTGCGCCAAACCCGTGAGACGGCAGTCGGCGTGATAGCAGCAGATGTTGGCGAGCGCCGGCGATGTGGGAGCGCCCTGGGGCAGATGAGGCCGAGCATACAGGCCGCGCGCTTGGTAGAGTCGCCGAGGATCAACCTCTGAGCCCGAGGCGATTCCCTGCCAGGCGTTGCGGGGCACCGCGTTGGTGCAGAGGCCGCCCAGCAAATCGGCTACCGCTTCGGGATAGCCCATGGTACGAAAAATCGCCTGAATCCTGACGCCCGACAGCAGCGCAAAGAAATCTTGCAGGTCCATTCGCAGCACAACCCGTTGACCAACGTGCGGAGCGACGAGTGTCTTGATTGACCGCCCGCGCAGGAATCCGTGCGCTGCGGGGTGGGCTGGGATTTTTTCAAGGACTTGGGTCAGAATTTGCCGTTGGAGCGCCTTGAGGCGCGGTTTAGGCGCTTCGATCAAACGGAGACTGCCGGACAGCTTCGACAAAATTCGGTGGTTATAGTGCGCGAGCCTTGGGGCCGGTCGTTTGCACCCGAGTCCTTTCAGATCGGCGAGCCATTCCAGTTCGGAAACCGTTACGCCGAGCCACTCGGCCAGGGCTCCGACAGACTCGATGGCCGGGATGTTCCACGTCGAAGCCGTCGCGACAGGCTGCATTTGTAACGGTTCAGTAAGCCACCGCGCGACGAACAATTCGTGGAAGTGCTTTGACCAGGCAAGCAGGAACGCTGGGTCTTTTAGCAGAAACTCAAGGACATCTCGGCGCCGCGGTCGAGTACGTCCGGCAAACGCTTTGCAGTATCGCTTTGCCAAGGGACGAAGCCAAGGCCAGCGCCTGCCGAGCAGTTGCTCGCCACGAATTGCGATCTGCTCAGGTGAGGGTTGGCCGGCGAGGAAGGATGTGGCGAGCATCCTCAATAGAGCGGGATTGGGCATGGCGGACAACGGCGGAACGCTGCAACGAGTCTGACCCTGCGTGAGCAGATCTGCGTATCGCGCAGCGGCGCTCACGCGACGAAATGCGAGTTATTCACGTTTCCCTGGGGTACCCCCAGAGAGGCTTTAACCCAGCCCGAAAGCTCGATTCAAGCCGTGCTTGGAGCGCTCCGCCGTCAGGAAAATTGTAGCAGCGTTTTCAACACTTCATCGCGCAAGGGCCAATGCGAGTTGTCGTAACTTATTGAGCAAGCGGACCAGAACGTTCCAGCGCTTGGCGATCCCATTTGCCGTTGATGGCGGCGGCTTCATAGGTGCTTTGGCAAAAATCGAGTACGGCGGCTTTGGGGTCTGGGCTTGAGCGCACGTCATCGTAGGAGAGCAGATATTCGTTCAGTTTCCTGTTATAGAACGCGCCCGCTGGAAGAACCTTGCTCTCCTTAAAGCCGGGCGGCTCCGGAGCGGCATAAGCATAAAACATCGGAGTGGTGACATCGCCGGCGCCTGGCCACCATCCCACGCTGGAGACCTCGTGCGAATAGGCCTCCTTGGTGACCTTGTCGGCGTCCGGACGCTCGGGAGCGCGGCGTCCGGAAAATCGCGTAACCGCGAAATCGAAGCTGCCCCAGAAGAAATGCACAGGACTGGCCTTGCCGATGAAGCGGCCGCGGAATTCCTTGAAGATCGGATCGAGTGTCGTGAGGATTCGCCAGAAGCGGTGAGCGTAAGCCGGATCATAGGTGCAGTGGGTGACGTCGTGATCGAACCGTATCGGATTCTGAATTTCGACGGGCATGGGCCAAATCTTCACGCGGATGTTCAGGGAACGCAGCAGCTCCATGAACTCGCGGTAAAATCCCGCCACCGTGCGATGGTAAAGTGACACCGTTCGGTGCTGGCCGTCGCTGGTGGCGATGTCCAACTTGTGGTCAATGAAATCGAAGCTGATTTCGAAAATACCGCCGGCGTAGGGAATTGGGGAAGTGGTGAGGCCGCTGGCGGTGACGTACAAGGGGACTTCCCACCAGTGATTCACGTAGGGCGTGAGGGCCAGGCGAACTTTGCCGACGATTTGCGTCCACATATGCAGCGTGGCGCGCGTATCGTTCCATGCGTGCAAAGGGAGCGCGGGCCAGAAATGATCGCGTATATCGGCGGTGTTGTTCACGGCGTTTGGCTCCCGTAAAATTCGCGCAGGATGCTCATTCTACAGAAACTTTCGGTATCCGCCAGAAAAACTGCGATGAAAGATTTATGAACGTGGCGAACAGTGCGGTCTCAATGAAACGAGCGGGTCGTAACCTCCGTCGCGTCGTGAAGCCTGAACCTGTTCGGCGTCTCTCGCGCGACGAACTTCCGATCCAAACTGTGAAACTCGCGCGCTATCTGATTGGCAAGACGCTGGTGCATGAAGTGCCCGGCGCGCGCCTTGCAGGCCGCATCGTCGAAACCGAAGCTTATGTCGTGGGCGACGCTGCGGCGCATGCTTTCCGCGGTCTCACCGCACGCAACCGCTCGCTTTTCCTGAAGCGCGGGCATGCGTACGTTTACTTCGTCTATGGCAATCACTTCATGCTCAACGTTTCCGGCGAGCGCGAGGGTGTCGGCGAAGGCGTGTTGCTCCGCGCTGCCGAACCCCTGGAAGGCGTCGAACGAATGAAGCGCTATCGCCACACGCGGCGGGCGATTGATCTCGCACGTGGGCCGGGACGCCTTGCGGAAGCTTTTCGCATCACTCGTCAGCTTGATGGGGTTGACCTATGCGGGAGTGGCAAGCTTTGGCTCGGCACGGCGGTACGTCCGGCCGGGAGAATCGGAGTAAGCGCGCGCATCGGCATCACCAAAGAAGCCCATCGCCCCCTGCGTTTCTTCGAGCGCGGCAACCCGTTCGTGAGCGGGCCGAAGAGTTTGCAAGAGGGCTTGCATGGCCAGCGAAAAGGCGCCACAGATGAACACAGATAAAATCAATGGCGGGTAAAAGGTCGAGTATTCGTCGGCGAGACGCGCCGTCGGGCGTCTACGGGCAGAGTCAAGGTAGCGCTAATTTGTTGGCGCGTCAGTGCGCGTCATCTTTCCGTTAGTTACGTTCGCCTCGAATTCCTGACCTCCCGTCGCGGCCCATGACTTCAAGTCAAAGGTCGAATTCGTTCCACCCTGCACTTTAACCACCTTGACGTGTCGCACCGTGAGCGGCTTGCCAAAAGCGCATTGCTCCGGCGTGTGATCGATCGTTAAAAAATACGCCGCATCTTTTCCCGCCACTCATGCCTTACCATCGGCGCCCACGATCACCGCGGTTGTTTCATCCACGCCGATTCCGTGCACCGAGTTCGCCCAGCCATCTTGTACGATACGCGAAAGAAAAACGATGAGCCGCCCCATACGGTCGCGCTGCGAAAAATGGCTGTCGGTAATGATCCCTTTCAGCACCGGGATCGTCAGGAAACCCCGGCTAAGAGTCACGAGCGGACCGTAAGGGTCGGCGAGCGCTTCGGGACTGGTGACGGTGTCAATCATCGAGGAAAACACGAACTGGCCCTGGACGGCCAATCCTGCGCTGATACCGCCTAGCGGCACGCCGCGCGCGACAGCGCTGTTAATCTCTGTTTGCACGGCGTTGCCGGTCCAAAACCTGACGTAGTTTGACTGATCGCCGCCGGCGACAAATATGGCGTGCGCGCCGTGAATCTTTTCGGCGACAAATGGCTGGCTCGCGCCATCGCGCGAAGAAATCACGATAGTCGTCACAGTGTTCTCGGGACAGGCGGCATGGAATTCAGCGTTGTACTCGTCCGCATAGCTGGCGCGCAGCACCACGAGCTCGCCGCCTCCGGAATGGTCGCAGAAGATACGAGTGGCCTCATCAACATCGCCATTTCCTCCGAGGAGCAGTCCTGCGTAACTGGGTGAGCGTGGAGGATGCGGGCTGCTGGCTGGAGTTGTATAGGCTACGTATCCGTCGCCCTTCTCCGTTTGCGCCGCAGATGATAGCGTCACGACGATTACAAACATCAATAACCAACACACCGTTCTGGCAATGGAATAGCAGCTCATGGCGCCGCGTAGTATATGCCAAAGCGTTGCGTATCGTACTGCCGGATCGCTAGAACGCCAGGAGAGCGTCGGGCCCGATATCCTGCTATGCTTGATCATGAGCGGCGCCCAGCCGCGCGCCTAATCGCAAATGCCGCGACGACCCAAATCGAATCTGGTTTCGAACGTCTTCCAGGCCTCTATTCGCGCGGGCTTTCGCCGCGCGTACCAGGGTGTCCAGGTGGATCCCCAGAAATATCTGCACCAATTCCGCAAGTCTCACCGGTTGCCAATTCAGACGTGGACGGACATGTTCAACGTCGAGGAATCGGTGGTCAATCGTCACGCCGACCGCGTGATCAAATCGTCCATGCGCACGGCCGCTTTTGAAGGCGCCGGTTTCGGACTTGGCGGAATGCTGACGATCCTGCCCGACGCGGGAATCCTTTCGGCGATTACTGTGCGCATGTTGCAAAAACTCAGCCTGATTTACGGCTTTGAATATCGAACCGAAGACGAAGTGACCGAGCTATGGCTCGCTGCCGCCAGCGCCGCGGGATTGGATTTGGGGCGCGATTTTATCGAGAAGCAGGCCGTCGAGCGCATCGTCCCGCGCATCATTGACCGGATCGCCGTGCGCGTCGGGGCCGAGGTTGCGGAAAAATGGTCCGGGCGGCTGATCCCGTTGCTAAGTTCGGGGTTTGGCGGCACTCTTAATTATTATTTCGTGCGATCGTGGGGACGTCGGGCGCAGAAGCATTTCCTCGAGCGCCACCGCGCAGTCCGCACGCATAGCCTCACTGATTCAAAGGCGTTGAACCTGCCTTCCCAAGCGCGTTTGACCACTTCAAATTGAGTGGGCTTTCTTCCCTTTAGTTTCTTGCAGGGCTTGCTCGATTTGAGTCTCCATGCCATCCTTCTGCACCTGAAGTTCACCTTGCCGGAGGCGACGGTATGCCTGTTTGCGAAGGATGCGGAACGCGAACGGATGACGCTCATATCCAAAGGCGCGCGGAGCGTATCGAACTGGCCTCGCGGCAACGCCCCGTTGAAATCCGGGTACTTTTTCTTGACGCCTCCCCACCAGCACTTGCCGAAGATTTCTTTTACCAGCCAGCGAAAGACCGTTCAACTCGGTCGCTGGCGTCGCGCATGTATTTCGACGAACTAGTGAAAGCCTCGGGGTCGCTGACTGGCGGTGGATTACAGGAGGATGCCGCACTATCCGACTTTCGGCGACGCGGATTTTTCCTCAGTTACGCGGTGGAATGTCCGTTCCAATCGGAAGGCGAACTCCACGCGGCATTGCGCCGCCTGGCGCCCACTGCGCTAAAGCGCGTGCAATACTCGCTGAAGCCCAATTACATTGTGCCGCTTGGAGAGCCCACCAAGGAATTGATTCGGCTTTTCGGACTGATTGGGTGGGGGGACCGGCTGATTCTGGATAAGGCCGGTCCGTTCGTGGATCGTTATCTTGGCGATCCGCAGAAACAAGCTACATTTGGCACAGGATTTGGCGGTCGCATCAACAAAGCGCTTGCTGCGCTGCCGTAAGGAATCACTCTGGCTATTGTCGCCCAGCAGCGGGTGCGTCCACGCGCAGTAGCATTCCACTTCCAATGCGGATGTTCAGGTCGCGGTTGTCCGTCGAAGATAGCACGATCTCACCGACCGGATTCGTTCGCCCGGCCTGCGAGATCGCGACCTGCGGATACCCATAGACTCCGCAGGCATCGGAAGAAAATAGCCACAGCGCTTGCGGCTGATTGTTGCCGTCAATGGTGCCTCTGCAGGGTTCGCCTTCGGGAGGGCGCACGGTCACTAACACTCCTCCGAAAACGGGCTTGCCCACCACGGTTTCTCCCCGTGCAACGGGACCGCCTCCGCGGTAGACCACCTCGCCGCCGATCTGCACGGTAGTGTAAGCGGTCGAGGGCGTGCCGCGATCACCTCCGTAGAGCGGCAGCTGTGCGTCGTCAATCTCAAGCGGTGAAGCAAGAGCGCGAATATTTGTGGTAAGCGGTATCGTGGCGTGGCGAAGCTGAATGGCATCGAGCGCAAACGAGATTTTGGCGTGGCCGCTGTTGACTGCCGGTGAAACGTCCACCACATGGCCGATGACTTTTGCTCCGCTATGGATTACGGATCCTGATTCGAGCGGCACGTCCTGCATGAGGCGGCCCGTGATCACTTGTCCAGGCTTGGACTTGCGCGAAGACAGAGAATTATTCAACTGGATCGCTAGCACGGTGCCGGGCGGGATGGATGTCTGAGCGAGTGTCGTTCGCGCGGGCAAGGCTCCAGCACACGCGAGCGCGACACATAACATGGCCAGCCGCGCCGCGGAAACTCTCCTTGGAGGATGTGTGCTCATGATATCGATTCCGTGTGTGATGCACATTTCTGATTATGAGTGCTGTTCGTCGCCTTGCGCGAGCGCCAGTCTCAATCACTTAGATGCACCGAGGTGTCTTCAAGATTTCCCTATGCGAGCTTGCATGATAACTCCAATTCGTTGGGCCCTCCGCGCCGAACGCCGTTACGACATGAGTCACCTGAGATGCGGCCGGGCACAATGGGCCGGGCAGAGCAAAAGAAAATCGAAACTAGGCTGCAAGGTCGCCGACTAGCGGCTGTAGTACGAAAGTACCGTTGTGCTGGTTTAGAACAGATATAGAATTGCGCGCCATGGGGTCCAAGGTCGTGTGCGCAGAGCACGACAGACTGAGGCAAGAGGCTGTTGCAGCGGTTCTCGAGGCCAGGAGAATTCGCTGGAGCAAAGATCTTTCGTTTTATCAGGATTCCGAATTAAGTCACGACCAACACCGGAAAATTGACGCGCTGCTGAAACACTTGCTCGTCGGCCATGACGGCAAGCCATGCCCAAGCGGCGATCGGCCCATTGTCCCAAGCCTCGAGCGCACCCATTACGCCCACGGAACTCAACCGCGCCCTGTTCAGTCTCGCGACACAACCACCCGCAAGTCTGCGTAATCAGGTCCACCTCATCGGTAGACTTGAAATCTCGTGGGCCGCGGCGTTTGCACGGGTGCGCATATCACTATGCAAACACGCGCGATCCGCCGTCTGACACTCCGAACCGCGACGGCAAGCAAGTTTGTAGGGATGAATTGTTCGCGCGCGTGCAAGCCCGACTTGCATTCTAATAGTCAGGACTTGGGCATTCGACCAACATCCCAGAAGCCCGTTTGCACTAGCGTTTCTGGATAGTTTCCGATTTGCCGACCACTCGCCCAGGGCCTCATCATTCGCGGACTGGGCGAATCACGCTGCCGAGCCCGCCCCTTGAGGGCTGCTATTCCGCGAGAACCCAGTTGTCCGTCGGGTTGTACTCGGTGATGGAGGCCGCAATCTTCTGCGTGCCGGGCCCCCAATCGCGCTGATAGACGACGCCGTCCCGGTTGATGATGAACGTCATGATGCCCGAGTCGCCGTATTTCACCGGCGAGGCGATGACCGCGAAACCGCCTGTCATTTTGCCGTTCACGATGTAATGCTTCATCCCTCCGACCTGATCTGACTCGACTGCGAGGCTGCGGAACGAGTAGCCGTCGATAATCGGCGATTCGTTCGCAGTCGAGAGCGCGTCCTTGGCAAACAACTCCCCGCGGCCGAGCGGGCTTGCTGGTGACTGTGCAGGCAGCGCCCAGCACAATTCGTGGGATCGGGTAGGGCGAGCTTTCTTTCATGCGGGCAATGGAGCTTGCAGTTTATTGGAATCAGAAGCTTCCACGGCAATTCTGAAACAACCCGCGATTCGCTTTTGAGGAAGGTCCATTTCGCAAGCGACTCTGACCGCGTGCTACGGAGTGCGACACGGCCCGAGCTCGCTCCCTCTCATGCGCAATTCTTAGGACCGCTGAGACGAGTTATTGTAGGGTCCTACTATCCGCCCAGCCTTTGGTAATTGGAGTTGGTGGTTGTTACCACCAGCTCTTTGGCGGTCGCGTTAAGAATCGTCTGCTGCGCGTAGCTGGTTCCATCGGGCAGAGGGGCCATCTGAACCTGCAACGTCACTGCGTCTTTCGCCTGACCCATGTAGGTGTTGACGCTCAAGGAAATGATCTTTTTTATTGCTGGGTCAAACACGAGCGTCATGCGATCGCCGGGCTGGGCATAATCGGTGAAGATTAAATTCACTACGCCGCCGGCGGGATTTAGTGAGAGTTTACCGGCCTGAAAGGCTTGTTGCATTCTGTCCGGGTCGGGTGGAACGTACATGCTCAGGACGCCCTTCACATCATCCATGTAGTCCACCATCTCCGCTTTTTTCTTTTCAACGATTCTCTGCTTCAATCTGCCCCCGCTGGGTTGTTCCGGTGGAGGACCGATCGGAGTCTTCTGAACCTGTCCGTCAGGCCCGTACCGGCACAATTTTTCAGTTGCAGGCTTCGGATCTCCCTTCAGCGTCAGCTGCGTTGTTTCCGTCCATTGATACTGGCGGAGTCGCTGCTTATTTTCCGCAGCAGCCTGCTTCGCAGCTGCAAGCTTCTGCTGCACTTCACCATTCTGCGCAATGGTCGCGACGCTGGCGACAAGCGCGATAGCAGCGATAATTACCAAGCGCCTGCTCGTCGGAAGAACAAAACCGCTGACGAACTGTTTCCTGCTGTTAATCGCAAGTCCCTGACTCATCTGGCTGCTCCCTTAAGCTGTCAGATATCACACGCGTTATCTGAGGTGCGCTGCGTCTGACAGGACTCACTCCATCCCGAACGGATTCACCAGAGGCCGTGACGAAATCGCCGCTGGACTGAGTGATTCGAGGACCCGGAAAGGAGTCTTTAGAGAGAGATGTTGGGCACCTCTCCACAGAAGAATGCGTGGGGTAGTCTCCACCCGGGTCCTCTACCCTAACCAACAGCAGATTACGAGTCGGGCAGATTCCTGTGTATTGTCAAGATTGACAGGTCCTGCAAAAAAAATCAGCGAGACATCCATCCTCGATCCCTCACTAAATAGAGAAATAGTTACTCAGAATCCCTGGAAGTTGGTAAAGCTCATCGATTGGAAGGGAACGCCCGGCGAGAATTAGCGCGGCAGCTCCTGCGAGACCAGCTTCACGTCTCGTATTTCATTTATGGCACTGCGCTCCTGGAAGAGCAGCTGTTGTAAGCTTCGCTTTCTCGGAGCGCATCTTCGGTCCGCCGGCGTTCCGTGATGTCTTCCTGCAACGAGGCCACATACTGCGGCTGGCCCGCCGCATCTCGGAGCAAAGAGAATCTCACGCTGGTGCGCCGCACGAACAGGAGTTGTGCCGTGGCGAGCGCGCCCATGAACGAAAGAGCAACCTCCCTCACTCTGTTCGGCTCTGGATCAGGCCGATGCTGATTGGCTAGGCTGTTAGTTTTGACAATTGTAAGCCGGAAGCGTGAGGCGCAGTATCGCCACTGCTGTCGTTTTTCAGCCGGGAAGGTTGGTGCTTGTCTTCGTTCATGAATATGTGCTAGCGGCTCGGAGAAACCGCTATCGACTTCCCGCCGATGCAGGACCCAGCTTCGTTCAACCTTACTGCGGTCAAGGCGAAAATCGAGGCGGCAATCAAGGAACGCCAATCGCAGTAATCGCGTCCGACGGGGTAAGTAAAGTCAGTCAGCGGGCATGATGACGTCGGCTTGTCGAAACAAAACTCATCATAACCGGCAACGAGGAGAAGCCAAGCTCGACGGTTTTTCGTGCATGGAGTTGAGAAAATGATCAGGACCTTCGTTAAACAGCTTTTGTCAACGATGCTATCCGTACTGCTACTTGTTGGCACTATGCCACTCGAAGTTGGAGCTCAAACGGGTCAACCGGGGTATTCGGGACAAGGTGTGCCGCTAACCGCGGACGAGTTACAACAACTGACGGCGCCCATCGCCCTCTATCCGGACTCCCTGGTGGCGCAGGTGCTTGCCGCTGCGACCTTTCCGGATCAGATTGCTGCAGCTGAAAGCTGGTATCAGTACCACAGCTATATGACTGGCTCAACCCTGATGGCGGCCGTAGATGCGCAACCGTGGGATCCCGCGATCAAGGCCCTTACCCAATTTCCCTCCGTGCTCAGTAACATGGCGTCCAACCTAACCTGGACTTCATCGCTGGGGGAGGCGTATCACACGCAGTCAGCCGACGTGATGACGGCCATCCAAGTGTTGCGCGCGAAAGCATACGCTGCCGGCAACTTGAGATCAGGAACGCAACTCGCCGTCCTGCAACAGTCGCCGCAAGTGATCGTGATTCAACCGGTGAACCCGCAGGTGGTTTACGTTCCCATGTACAACCCCGCTGTGGTGTATGGCTACCCCTACGTCGTTCCAGCATACGTTTACGTCCCGCCTCCCGCCGGAGCCGCGGTCGTGGCGTTTGGAGTCGGCATTGCGGTCGGGGCCATGATGGCCGGCGGCTCTTACGCCTGGGGATACAGCAGTTGGAACTGTGGATGGCACGGCAGCACGACAGTGGTCTATCACGGCGGCGCTTATTACGGTAACAGTGCATGGCATGGCGGATACTACGGTTCCAGCGCGTCCGCCTATGGAGCCTACGGCAGCGCCCACGCGTCAAATGGCTACAATCCCTCCACAGGCACTTACGCGCGTGGCGGCACGGTCTCAAACGGTTACGGCAGCCAAAGCGCCGCTCAAGCGTACAACCCACACACCGGTGCGTACGGTGCCACCGAACAAGGCTCCAATGCCAACGGCAGCTGGGGCAGTTCGACGGCCTCGAAAAACGGCACGACCGTTGACAGCCAGCACCAAACCAACGCTAACGGAACCACTGGGCAGATGCACAGTTCGAGCGGTGCCTCGGCTTATGGCGCGACGGGCAAGAACGGCAACAGCGCGGCCGTGGGCGAAGCCGCAAATGGCAACAAGTACGCCTCGGCAAACGGCAAAACCTACAGCAATACCGGCAGCGGTTGGGACCAGAAGAGCGGAAGTCCGTCAAGCTACAACAAATCCAGTTCCAGCGGCTGGGGTGGACAGGAAAAGAGCGGTGGGTCATCGGCCATGAGCAGTGGAGGCGGCGGATGGAGTTCAAGGGCTTCCAGTGCTCGCGGTTCAGCAAGCTACCGTCGCAGGTGATCCCAACGCCATCGAAGCGGATGCAAGCGAGCTCAATTTTTGTGTGTTGATGAGGTGCTGAAAGTTCAAGTTTGGAGGATCTCCGTGTCGCGAGCAACCCGCAGGACCAGTGTTCTGAGTCACCTCATTCCTCTAGCGATAGTCATTCTGTTTGCCGGATGCAGCAAGTCTGTAAAATCTTCGTACCAAGTGTTTGCTTCACCCGACGACGCTGGCAACGGGCTGTTGACCGCGGCCAAGTCAGGCGATCCAAATACGATAATCGCCGTGTTTGGTCCGGATTCGAAGGACATCGTTGTGACCGGCGATCCCGTGCAGGATAAAAATACCGCCGACCTATTTATCTCGGAGTATGGCGCGATGCATCGTTGGCGCAAGATGCCCGACGGCTCCCAAACCCTGCTGATCGGAGCAGACAATTTTCCTTTCCCAATCCCACTCAAGAAGAATGCCGCGGGACAGTGGTACTTCGACGTGGCTGCGGGAAGGGAAGAGATTCTGGTCCGCCGTATCGGCCGTAACGAACTGGATATCATGGACGTTTGTATGGCGCTGGCTGACGCTCAGTCTCAGTACTACTCAACACGTCACGACGACGGCAGCACGCACGAGTTCGCAGTGAAGTTCATCAGTGACACCGGCAAGCAGAACGGTTTGTACTGGGACTCGCCGGAAGGGCAGCCCAAAAGTCCACTCGGCCCACTGGCGGCATTCGCCACCAACGAGGGCTATAGCCTGAAGCCGGATTCGCATGTTCCATTCCATGGCTACTACTTTCATATGCTCACTCGGCAAGGCAGTCACGCGCCCGGCGGGGCGAAGGACTACGTCGTCAATGGAAAGATGACCGGCGGCTTCGCCTTCGTCGCCTATCCCGCTGAATACCGGAACTCCGGCGTGATGACATTCATCATCAACCAGGACGCCGTGCTGCTGCAGAAGGATTTGGGGACTGCTACATCACAGACAGCAGCCGCAATGACCGAGTTCAATCCCGATCAGAGTTGGACCCCAGCACGGCAATAGCGGGTTTCCCTTCTGCGTGCGATCGCCAGGAGAAGCCCTCCTGAGGGCAAGTCGGTTGAATGGGCGGTGGGATCACGCGTAACGCGAACGTAGCGATTCTGAAGAAGACTGCCTTGATTCTCTGCTGGTCAAATCTTCAACTAGGCACCCGAACGTCGCGCGGATAGTATATCTTGTGACATCAGAGACAGAATTGCAACTTCTCCGTTAGCACCCTGTTTATGAGACTTTCGACCAGGCGGCCCTGCCGACAAATTTGAACACTCGAAATTCGATGTTTGTCAGGATCGTGGGGACCTGAAGCCGCTGAGTGCGTCCACACAGCCCGTGATTGAAACTAATTGCGCATTTTGACGCAAGCCTCCGGCGGCTGAATAGAATTCAATGAAACTTCTCTGGTACATTCTATTGATTGGATTTGGCCTCCAGGAGGTATCTCTCACACACGGTGGTAATCTACCTCCGTCGGATTTTCTGACTTGCCGACTGACAAAACCTTAACCAAACTTCTCGTCTACCGGAATTTGACATACGGACGGCGTGCACATTCAGCGCCTTACGGCGAGCCTCATTGGCGGTTATTTGCCGCAAATCAAATAGCAAGACCAGCAGCAACCAAGATTCCGATACTACCCAGAATGATGGTCCACATTTCAAAACAGGAAAGTGGTTTACGCTTCCTCTGATTTGTCTTTGTCTTGGCAGCGCCTGGCGTTTTTCATCGAGTCTATTTTACTTATCTCCACCGATGTAACTTGCGGTGCATCATCGGACTTCTTGCCACCACTAGCAGCCTTATCGTTTTTCTTTATAGGCTGAATTTGTTCTTCATCCATGGTTTCTTTCTTGTATGGCAAACGTGTTCAGTACTGACAAGCGAATCTCTGTAGTCAGCGCACTAGCAGAAGGCTCAAGTATCCGCTCGAATCAACATCTACAACAAGGAGCACCCTCATGAATGACGCTAAGTATATTGGGATGGATGTGCATCAGGCAACGATCTCGGCGGCGTTTCGGGATTCGAGCGGAAATCTAGTGATGGAAGCCACGCTCGAAACGAAAGCTGCGGCGGCACAGTATCACGCATGGTGTTTCTTGCGAAGATCGGGCCAGAATTCCTTGATCATGTAGGTCACGACGTCCCACCCGATTTGCGTGGACCACACGCTTGCCACGTTGCCAAAACTTCGCTCGGACTCTGGGTGGTAGGTGTAGGTCGAAATGGTGGCAGCAATTCCCGCGCCGAAAACTTCAGAATAATTGAACTGCTCCTTTCCGGAGTCGGTGCGTGTGATCACGACGCGCGCGAGTGCGTGGCCGGCTCGCCGCACAAAGCTGCCGTGACCCAGCTGGTAATAGCGCGGATCCTGGTGCAGGAGTGAAGGCAACAGAGCGCTGCCCATGAAATTCTCAACTGCGTTATCGGCGTATGACGTTCCATACCGCTTCGCGTAGCCCTGAGCGCCCTGCCCGTACGTTGGATTGCTATCGCTGGCCTGGCCCAGTCCGGCGACGAACCCGATGAGAACAAACTCAGACGGGTCAATTAGCGAGCGGCCGACCACTTTGAATTTCTGTCCCGCAGTGAGAGGAGGAATATTGTCTGCATTTTCCATTGTGAGAAAGTTCGGCATGGTCCAGAAAATCCGGTCTTTGGAGATCCCGGTTTCGTTCTCGTGCTGGACGTTTTGCTGTTCTTTCTCGGTCAATCCGGGTTGGGACGAATTCTGTTGTGATTGATTGGAGGCCGGCTGCTTAGTGGTTGTCTGTTGCGCGGAGGGCTGCGGTTCATCTTGCGTGCCTGACGCTTGGGGCTCCTGGCCCATCGCGCGCGCAGGCATCGTCAAAATTACTGCAAGCAGCGCGCCCAGAAAAAATAGCGTTTGCCTGAAACCTCGAATCCTAGTTCTCCTTAACTCCACAAACTCCAGTTTCTTAATTACTGTATCGCGTTCGCGAGGCGGCAGGCCCAGCAGTATCAAATTTCGGATTCTGTTTCCGTCACTTCTATCTGCGGGAGGGGATACCGGACGAGAGATCTGTGCCATAACTTGTGGCTCCTGTTGATCACCGACTGAATGCTGTCAGATTTTGCAAGGAGCCGTGGGTTTTGAAGCTGGTTTACGGCAGGATGCTAGATGAGATATTCCGACCGTACACTGTTTTAAGCCAAATAGCGATCAATAACTCTTCGCAAAAATTAGAATAATGACACGTCGAAAACTTCGCTACCCCCGCTCGTCGCCGTCCCAATGCTTTGCCGTACTGATAAATTGCCTAGAAACCCGGCCACTACTTCTTTTTGGCAGGAGCGGCCTCATTGACGGCGGGGACCCAAACGCTGTCAGCGGCCGCAATTTCGAAATCTGACGCTTCGGTTGAAATCTTGACATACTGCAACCCAGCCTTGTTCTTGGGGATTGCCAGGAAAACGAGATAATACTGGTTGTCCAGTACCCTCTGCAGGCGATCAAGGTAAGGCTTAAAGCTGACCAGGTTTTGCGTTCCGAGAGCGTAATATTCTCCACCGGTCTCGTCCGCGATCTTTCCCACGCCCGCCTGACCTAGCTGCGCCTCCCACGCATTCCGGCCCGCGCGCCCAACCCCGGAAGCATAGATTCCGTGCACAATTACGCCATAGCGCTGGGCCGCCGTGCTGGCAGAATCCGCGTCTGGGCTCATGGTAGACAAACCGGTGGACATGGACATGGGGCTCGGTGCCCTGCGGTACGGGTTGCTAGAGTTCGGCGAGGATTGATACACGGTCGACCTCTCGCCGCGCAGACGGTCAATGCCATCGCTCACCATCAGGACTTCGCGACGTACTTTCTGCTCGGGCCAGCCCTTGATCAAGCTGATGAGCGACAGGTAGGGGCTGTCCATGGAAGAAAGATTGCCTCTCGGCAGACGGATAGCTTTTGCCGCTGCCGCATGATCAGCTGTGAAATTCTGCGCGATCTGGATCGTGGCATTGGACATGTAGGCGACGCCCACAACCGTCGTCGCGGGCTGCGCGTTGACGAAATCGCGAATGTCGTTGAGGCTGTTTCCGATGCCCGTGTCGCAGGTGTCGTCTATCAAAATAAAGAGTTGTAGCGCAGCGTTGTCCCCGCGAGCGGGAATCACCTGGCTGACTTTGAGCAGATTCTTCCCCTGCTTGATCTGAACATTTTCCGGATGAAGGACCGGAATTTCAGTGTTATCGCGAACCGCCTCGTCCGTGATGACCATGTGGACTTGCACGGTGCTGGAAGCGCCGGGACTCTCTTGCGAAGAAGCAATCTGCGCTCCGGATCCCAGGAAAGTTATGGTAATCAGCAATGCGGGCAAGTGCCTGAAACTATTCATGCGTCCCCCCAGAAGCGCGGTCATGAAGAGCGACAGGTCACTCCTCTTTCGCCTGCCGCAGAGAGTAGGAGTCTTTCCCCAGAGAGGTAACTGTCAAAACTAACAGTGCAGCTCGGAAATAATCCGCGTGCCTGATAAACGCTACCAGCTCAACCGGTCGATGCAACACCATCCAGAGCATTGATCCGACAATGCTTCCGGCGGGATGTGCCGTGGACTGCGTTGAAAGCTCTGAACAGTTAGTGAGCCGTCTATGTCGCGATCAGTCCGACGTTCGCGGCCTCTTATGCTCACGCTAGCTCGCCACCGTTTCTATGGCCTCACTGTGGGTCGGGCGTGAGCGCCCCGGTCGCAGGGTCAACGAGGAAGTGGGAAACTTCGAGATCTTGAAAATGTGCCACCGAAACACCTGTGCCGTCGGAGTTGACTTCAACACTGAGCGGTTTGGCATCCACTGGAAATGGCGAAGAGACAACCGCCTGGAGTGTGCCGGTTTGCCAGTCAATCGCGAACGCGGAGATGCTTTCAGACGCTAGGTTCAGTACATAAAGATACCTTCCCGTAGGATCGATCGCGAGCCATGCAGGTCCGTGTTCTGGAAGAACGGAGATTTCAGAAGCTGTTCTGCTGTCGCCGTCGAGCGAAATCATTACCGAATCGCGCAAACCGTTCGCAGCGAAAGTAATCTCCTGCCCCGTGCGCAGGTTCGTGACTTCCAGAACGCGCGAACCACCGTGCACAGCGATGGCGACGTTCGCGGGCGCAGTCACCGTCAGAACTGTCTGCGTATTGTTACCGTGATAGCTACCGCCGATATTCGCAGTTCCGGCAGCAACGCCTGTTGCCACTCCCATTTTGTTGATCGTTGCCACCGCGGCATTGTCCGAGGACCAAGCCGTGCTACTCGGTGATGGGTGATCGGTCTGGCCGTCCACATACGTCACGACCAAACTAAATTGTTGGGTTGCGCCGATCGCGATCGTGGGATTCGCGGGCGTGATCTTGACCGACGTGATGAGTAGATCCTTCAAGACGGAGGAGAAGCAACCTGATAGGCCAAGAATCGAGAGCGCAGGCAGAACTTGCACGAGCCGCTTAAACTTGATCAAAAGAACTCCATGTTTGCCCGGCGGACATGAAATCCGGCGTGACGAAGCTCGAGTCATTGCGCGAAAGCCAGCACAGCACAGGCAGACACCAACAAAACTGCCCCTATGAGCTTCATCGTGTGTTCTCTCCTATTGGAATTCACGGGACCTCCACTGGCTACGCTTCTTAAAACTTAGATCAATTATATCAATTATCAAAGGTGACGACGCCATGACGGTCAACCACGATCGGCATCACTGAAACCATTGCTGCGACAAAAAGCCATTCCTGCTTAAGGCATGGGTTGCAAAGTGTACCAAGCGGCCGACGACTAGCTGTTCAAAATGGAACACTCGTACAAATGGCGATTTCGCCTTCAGCGCTGGAAGGCAAAGAATGACAATCGTGCCTCGCATCACGTCGATCCTGCCTTACTCGTGGAGGACAACACTCTGATGTGCTGGAGACGCAGCTGCTCGAAAAGTTGCAGCGCGACGTCTTGTCGCCGGCGGCGATCGATTACGTGTTTCGGCAACTCGAAACAAAACTCTCACAGCATCTCGGTCGCATCGAGGGTAGTCTCGAAGACATGCGGCGCCGGAAGGCGAAACTCGAAGAGGAACTGAGGAATCTCACCAGCTTTGTTGCCGGCGGCGGAACGGATAGCCCGTCACTTCGAAAGGGCATCACGGAACGCGAAGCGGAAATCTCTGCGTTGACTGCGCAGACCCTCGGCCGCGGAAAAAACAGCGCACGCACTCAAATCCGAGATCTGCGGAAACGCGTGGCGGCCGACCTCGGGGATCTGCGCGCACTCCTCTCAACTCGCGAGAACGCAACCGCGATGCGCATGCAGCTCGCGAAGCACGTCAAAGAAATCGTGATGCTGCCCGGGCAAGAAGCGGGCCAAATCAAGTACAACGGGAAATGGAATCTGTTGGGTGACGACTGCGCAGTAGGGAGTGTGCCGAGGGCGGGAATTGCTCCCAACTGCCGTCTACACTCAGGCCGTTAATTCCATTTGAAGGAATTTTCAAACGAGCAGCTTAGTGGACTGCACCCTTGAAATGAGACAGCTGGGATGGGCACACTTTGCAGGGAAAGGACTGCAAAGTGAAGCGGAAGCGATACTCTCGAAAGTTTCAGCGTATGGCCGTTGAGCGGATGCGGAGTAGCGACAACATTGGCGATCTGGCGAAAGAATTGGGAGTAGGCCGACGATGTCTCTACAAGTGGCAAGCCAAACTCGATCACCTCGAGCCAGGAGAAGAAGCACCGCGGACAAGCTCTCATGAATCGTCGTATCGGCAGCAGGTCCATCGGCTGAAGCGTCTGCTGGCCGACATCTCCGTGGCGACTCTGTACCGGCGTTTTGAGAGGCTCATGGACCGAGGGCACGGCTTGAAAAGAAATCAAAGTATTCAAATTCGCTTCACAGCGGCACCCGTGCAAAGATGCACGCGTTTGATTCCGTTGAATTCAAAGGCTAAATCAAATGGCAGGACGCGGAAGTTCCCGGCCTGGAGCATGGCGCAAGTCACCAATTACAGAGACTTTGCAAGCCGTGGCGGAGAGAAACCTGCTAATGTCTTCGGACGTGAATTCAAAAGCTCGAGCTCGGCGAATCCTTGATTCGCGGGTGCTCGCCTAGAGGTGATGACAATTTTTGATTTATTCAACCGTTTTCAAACGCGACAGCGCGGTGCAACCCCAAGGTAACCACAGGAGGCATCATGAGGTACCTTCTCTTGCTATCGGCATTGTTCCTGGGCTACTGCATCTCGGGCGGCGCTCAATCCTACCAGCAAGGCAAAGTGCTGAAGTGGGATATCGAAGCTTACGCAAGACACGGAAACGTCACGCGAAACGCTGCGGTATACGACATTCAGATCGACAAGACCGTATATCGGGTGACCCGCGGAACCACCAAGCCGGAGGCGAATCTGGCGAGGGGGCAGGAAGTGCAGTGCCGAATCGAGAAAGATCACATGTTCATGCCAGGCGACAAGGGCAAAGAGGTGAAATTCTCGATCATCGGGTCTTTCGAAGGGCGGTGAAACAAGGACTTCGGGGGTATGGTATCGCGAAGTGAAAAGCCCCGACCGGTTTTGGCGACTGGCGCGGGGCTCGCGGAATCCTTCAAATCGGCGGTAGGAGGATTCTAATGGCGACTGCGCTGCATGTCCAGACACCGGAAGATTTCTCTCCGGCTGCGGAATGCTCGTCCCCTTGGCTTGATCGAGTGATCGCACCGCGGGAAGAGGCGCTCACCCTTTTCGCGCTGGTTGGCAGGAACGGTGACACCATTGAGTCAGTTCGCGAGCTCATCGCGGTCCCGCCCCGCATAGAGGCAGCACTGTTGCTCTATGCCGAAAGGAATCCCGAGGACGCTCTAGGCATTGAGCGCGTCCTGCAGTTCAGGCGCCGCGTGGCGGAAGAATTCGAGCGGCTTGCTGCGTGGAACAATGGTGACGATCAGGCCATCTTCAGCTTGAGCGCTGTAACGCCGATGAAGCCAGCGGACAGCAGCAATAGAGTGGCGGGCTCGGGCGCGCCCACCGGGTCAGTAGCTTCATACGTCACCAAGTTTCCGCCCGCGAACCCTTCAAGGTAGTTGTCCACGTCATTGAACATCCACGAGGGAATCCCATCAGCGGAAAAGTAGATTGCTCCAAGCTGGTAGGGCGCGCCATACCCCGGCGCGTAAATCCACGAGCCATCGCCATAAGGTGCCTGGTCAAGGGTCATGGAATAGCCATTCACGGTGCCAGTAAGCGCGGTTATCTCGTCCACCGTGTTGGTGAACAGGTAGGCTCCGTCAGGCTGAAAAAACGTTCCCGTCACCTGCTCGACGGTGAGCTGCGCTTGCAAGTCAATCGGCGTGGCATCGTTTATCCCGCACAGGCAGGTGGTTACGGTGATGTCCACGGTGTCGGCCTGCGCTGCGGTTGCCAAAAAAGCTAAGAGGGCTGCTGCCAGGAGGGTTTTCATATTAGGCCACCTGTCCTTTGGAGGATTGCATGTTTTCTGTTCCCTGCTGGCGGATTACCCCTGGTTCTTGCCGCAATATTGCGGCCAAATCTCGAACTGTAACCACAATCCAGTCAATATGCGCGCCGCCTGAGAATTACAACCACGATAGTAAATTGCGACAAATGTGAAATCTATTGCCGTGCATCACGTTGGACAGCGGCCTGTCTGCGGGCCGTCACGGAACATCTCAAAGCCTCTCTCGGCTCCGCGCAGAATCACTGAGTTGTTCCTAGCGAATCCGGAGTGTCCGCGGTCCAGAGGCGCCCGCCGCTCCCTGCTGGCATGGGCTTAAGCGCTCCTTACCGAAGCAATCGCCCGCTTTACGCGGCGAGCGATGCGGTGTTGGATGGAAGTGCGCTGAGTGAAGTCAACGAAGTGGTTCCACTCTCTCTTGTCTTCGCTCGCGCGCCGGAAGTGCGCGAAGCATTCGTTGCTGTCAAGTTCTTTGAAGTCGCGGCGATTCGAGCGGACCCACGAAATGACGGTTCGCACTGCTGGCAACCATGCGTCGTCAAATACGATGCTGCCTCCAATCGGGCACACCGCTGCGGAAAGAGTGAAATCCATCAGCACATCGTCAAAAAGGTGGCTGCCGTCAATGAAGAGCAGGTCGAACTTCTGTCCTTCTGCGCCGAAGCGGGCCAATACGGAAGATGACTTTTCCCTAAGGAGAGAGAACCTTCCATTCATCCCGACCGCCATTACATTCATGGCTCCAACATCGTGGAAATACTCTTGTTGGCCTGGGTCAATTGCCGTATGGTGCCCAGCACCCAACCTCTCCATTGCCGCAAGGATGTACAGCGTGCTAAACCCATAAGCCATGCCTACTTCCAGAGTTCGCTGAGGCTTGATGCTCAGGCAAAGGTTATGCAGCCACATACCGGATGATTCGTCTATTCTCGTCGTGTCGTCAATCTCTACCCAGCCAGCGCTTCCTTGCTGCGATTCACCCGCATACATGGACGCCAGGCGGTCGCGGAAGGCGGGTTTGAGGGTTTCGATCATGCGGCCTGTCCTTTGGCGGATTGCAGTTGCCCCTTGTTTAACCCCTGCCAGCCGTTTTTGTCTAGTAAATAATCTTGGGACGAGCAAGGATCGACCTCCTGGCATCTGACTTTTGGATCATCGGAAGCTCCTTTTCCTGCGAAGTACCTGCAAACGACTGGATGATTCTTCGCGCGGCCTAGCTTGTCGTTCCTAGCGAATCCATGAGAATCCCAAGCACAAGGTAACAATGCCCAGGCAAGAAACGACTAGCACGGCAGAAATCACGAAGGCGCGGACGGCGTCGCGGCGCAGCCAGCTCTGCTCTTCACGCAGCCATCGCTGGTTTGTTTCCGAAACGGCGGCGATCAGATAAACCACGCCGGAGAAAATACCGCAAAGCGCGATTATCGCGAGCGGCAGGCCAATGAAGAACAGGCACAGCGCGAGAAAAATATCCCAGACCATGTTTTCCTTCTACCGCCAAGCGAGTTTTGGGCCACCCGCGATTCAATGGTTTGCAGCCATCGCCGAGACTAGGTTTTTGGGCAAGGCAGGGTTTTTGGGCAAGCGGAGAAAGGCGCGCTGCGCTGTTCCCTTGGTTAGTCCCGTCTCGCCGCAAATTGTCGCCCAGGAAGCGCCCGCTGCGCGCAGGCTGGCAATCCTGGAGGCATCCACGGCGACGCGCGGACGTCCGAGGCGCTTTCCCTTCGCCCGGGCGTTCCGTAGGCCGGCTTTGACGCGATCTCGAATCAGTTCCCGTTCAAACTCCGCAATCGACGCAAAGATCCCGAACACGAGCCGGCCGTTCGGTGTGCTCGTGTCAACGCCTTCGTGCAGCGAGACGAACTGAATCCCTAGGGCGTCGAACTCGCCGAGCGCGTTGACCAGGTGACGCAGGCTCCGCGCGAATCTGTCATAGCGATACACGAGCACGCAATCGAACTTCCGCCGGCGCGCGTCAGCCATTAACGCATCCAGTTGCGGGCGCCGATCCTTCGAGCCGCTGACTCCCGAATCCACGTACTCGCCTGCAATCGTCCAGCCGCGGCGCTGAAGGAACTCGCGCATATCCCGAAGCTGAACTTCCGGGTCTTGTCCGTGTCCGTTGGTCGAGACGCGTGCGTAAAAGGCGGTTCTCATCGCGGTCTCGCCAGCCACGCCTTCGGTGGCCTTCCGCGTCGTTTCTTGGCGAGCACTTCGATTGACGGTGCGAGGGCTTCTTGAGCGATGCTCTCGAGGTCCTTCGGTTCCTCGAATTGTGATCGTTCGGCGGATGCTCTTTGAAGAGCACGCTTCATCCTGCTGGCTATGCGCCCGTAACAGCGCTGGCACATGCCGAGGGATTGGTGGGGCGCGTCTTTCGTCTCGCAGATCAAGCATCCCCAATCCTCGAAGTAATATTTGAACTTGAGCGTCTCGATCACGTTCTGATTTTTTCTGATCTCGTTGCTGACCTCCCTGGTCTGCATGAACGGCTGCAAGATGCCAGATTCATTCGCGAGCGCCTCGGCGACCTTCCGTTGGACAAGCTCGTCGAGCGTCGCTTCGGCGTTTTGAATTGACGTTGCGCGCTTCGGCGGCAACAGTTCGGCGCGAACCGCCAAGGACTTACTTTTTTTCGGCATGTTCGTTTCCTTCCGCTGTCGGATGACAGCGCGTGTGGATTTCCTTCAGATTTTTCGCGGACAACGAAGCGTATAAACAGGTCGTGGCTAAACGTTCATGTCCCAGGAGATCTTGAATCACCCGAAGATCTGCGCCACCTTCGAGCAGATGCGTGGCGAAGGCACGCCTCAAACTATGTGGATGGACTCGGCCGATGCCGGCCCGGACTCCCATGCGGCTCACCATCCAGCGAATAGCCCGAACGCTGTAGGGCCGCGGCGGTCTAAGCCGATAGCCGGAAGTGACCGCGAGGATCCTGTCGAACGCGCGGCGCGCATCGGCTCGTTTCGGAAAGTCCGAGAGCGTCCCGATTTGAACTTTTCGCTGAATGCGTTCGCTGTCGTAGTAAGCGCCAACCCAATAAGTCCAAGTTTTCCCGTCGCGGCACACACGGTCCTTGAAAACAGAGCCGGAATACGCCGACGCCTCGAACAGAAAACCGGTCACCGGTGGCCGCGATTCGATCATCTTGCGGAGCGCTGCATCAGCCTTTGAACCGAAAAGCACGATCCGGTCCTTCCCGCCCTTGCCTTTCTTGACGCGCGCGACGCCGGCAGCAAAATTCACGTCTTCCAGCCGCATCGAAACAAGTTCTGAAACTCGCACACCCGTGGCGTAGAGCCATTCCAGCACGGCCAGCTCAAGCGGGGTTTCGGCCGCAGCCATGAGGCGGTCAACTTCGGACCTCGTGAGTACTCGTTGTATCCGGCCCGGCAACTTGCGGTGCGAGAGCATCACGGTGGGGTCGTGCGGCGTCAATCCGGTAAGCTGAACGAACCTGAAGAATGCCCGAAGGCCGCCGGTATGTCGTCGGATCGTGTTCGCGTCGAGGCCGCGGTTGCAGAGCATGCCGAGAAACAGTCTCAGGAGCGCGCGATCGACTTCAGCGACTGAAACAGAGCCGAGAAACCCGATAAGACTTTGCACGGTCTTTCCGTACGCTGTGCGGGTCGCAGGCTTGAGTCCGCGGGCTTCCAGATAGCGGTCGAACGCCGCAGCGAGCTCCTGATTTGCTCGAGCGAACGATCGGGCTGGGACGTTCGGCGTCGTGCTCACGCGAGCGTAGCTAGCTGCTTTCATCGTCGCACCGCCTTTCGCAATGCGGCGTTCTTGCAAGAATCGCAAAGGCCGTAAGTGTTGCCGCCGTCGCCCTGAGCGAACCGATGGCCGCACGTCGCGTTTACGCAGAGGAAATCCGTTCCGGCGATCGGATGGCCTTTCGCGTTTACGTTGATCGGCGCAGCTTCCGATCCGCATTGCGAGCACTTCTCGCCGAGGACAGCTTCGCAGGCCGCGCAGTATCGAGTCATCGCGGCCCCCGATGCCGCGGGCAATACCCGCCTCCCGAATAAGTCTGCGTGGCATGGTTGAGTTTCGCTGTTTTCCAAAGGCAGCGCGGAACCGGACAGTAGCGTTCCGGATGCGCCTGCTTGTTGATAGCGACCTTGGCGTTGATGTTCATCGTATTTCTCTCGCGTCCCGCGTTCCTCGTCGGCGGCGCTGCAGGACGTACAAGTGCGCCGGACGCGCAGGCGGTCACACCTGAGCGTTTCGGGTTTCAGTTCGATAGCTGCGGATAAGCAGGCATCAGAGAACCGGGTCCCGCCAGTCGCGTCCCGCTGAATCGAAATCCCGCCTTCACACTGCCCACATACGAAACCATCAGGCGTTCGGGGCGGCCGGCCATCTGCAATAACACCGTGCCGTGCCTGTGCCGGCGGTCTATCGACAGGACGGTGTATTCTCGGGCGACTTTCCAGCCTTTCCGGATTGCCGCATCGAAACTGCTTGGCGCCACCAATCCCCGCCGTGTGCCGCGAGCGAAATGCGGGCGGTGATATCTGCGAACGGTTCTATCGAGCACGGGCCTTGCTGTAGCGAGTTGCATCGAAACCTCCACAGGCGGCTTCCTCATCGGCGTCCCCGACCGCCCGATGATTTGGGACGGACGCCCCGGGCCGTGCGCACGAACTCACGCATAGCCCAAAGCGTTTCGGGTTAGTTGACGACGAGAGAGACCGTGCGGGACCGTTTGGTAGCGGCCAGCACCTTGGCGCAGTAGGCTTCGCCATTCAGCTTCAGTCTTTCGGCCAAGCGAATGACGACATCCTTCCAGCTCACGTTGCGGCGAAAGCTTTCTTTCAACTCGGCAACGTGAACGCCTGGATCGACTGTCGCGCCTGCTTCGAGGCGAGACTTTAGAGCTGCTTCCGACGCGGCAAACTGCGCTTCGAGTTGCTGCAAGCGGTTGCGAAGCGAAAGAAACAGCTCAAGCTCCAGTTGCGTGATCGGCTCTACTGCGGGGACGGATTGCGGGAATCGAACAACGTGCGGTAACGTCTGTGTAGCCATGTCAGCCTCCTCAACAGGTTGATTTGGTCAGGGGCGCGTTCGGTGTTGATCGCACCGGCGCGTCCCGCTTTGTTTCTACTTCTTTTCCAGAAACTCCTCGATTGCTCTCCGTATCAGCTCACTGACCGCCTGACCTGTCTTGCCGGAAATCGCCTTCAGTTTTTTCTGGTGGTCCTGGCGCAGCCAGATGTTTGTGCGGATTAACTTCATGCTTGGTTTATACACCTACGGGGTGTATAATGTCAAGTGAAAAGAAAAGCCTGGGTTCGTGGCCGGGCCTCGAGAAAGATCCCCAGTTCGCGAGTCACCAGGGAGGTGCGGAGTCATGGGCAATCGAGACAAACGGTGGCGAGAGAAGAGAAAGAAAAAGAAAAAGAAACAGTAAATCAAGCAATTGAGTGCGCCAGCGAGACGGGCGACAGAATACAAATCTCCGCTGCTTCAGCCACGGCAAAGCGATGGGGAGACATCGTAGAAAAGAAAGGCCCGGAGACTTCAGCTCCGGGCCAAGGAAATGGTTCTGTGAAGAGTCAAAGGAAGGTTCAAGCGTGGCGTGGCTAATTCCTTCACCACACGTAGAACTCCCATGCAAACAGATGATACTGACATCGGTTTCCTAGAACCTTGGCGGAAATATGCCGACTTTCACCGCGATGTTTTCTCAGAAGAAATCTTGAATTTCGTTCGGACTGCTGGCAGGGACGAGCTTAAGACTATTCGCAAGGAAGTCCAAGAAGCGCGGAAGCGCGGGTTACGGAGGCACGTGCGCGGGTCAGCGAATCTTAATGTGGAGCAAGACAAAATCGCTGTCCTCGAAAACGATGAGCACGGTTATTTTAGGGATGTCTGCATGGTGTGCATCGATTTTTCGCATCTCCGCGGAATCTACTTGTGGCAGATTCGCCATTTTGTTCGAGGTGCCAACAAGGATGAGGTCGCTGCAATTGGCGCGGCGATCGCGATGAGAGCAAAAAGTTCTGGTCTGCGAAAAAAAAGAGGGCGTCCCGGCCTAAACCACGACGATAAGTTGGCTCTCAAGGCGAGGGATGTGGCGTGGCACAATCATATTGACCATTGGGATTGGAAAAAGATCGCGGAATCTGTCGGGATGCGTGTTACGAGCGGAAACAAAGAGCATGAGGGAAACGAAAAGACGGTTCGCTGGAATCTTCGGAGACTGGAGGCTTACCTAGCCGCAAGAATATGGGAAGCGATACCCCCGTCCTACGTCGTTCAGCACGGAGAAGAGAGTGGGCAGCTCAAACCCGGAATTCTCGACCACAAACCGCTCCAGCAAATGCTTTGGATTAAAGCGAACCTGCCCTTCCGCGAGCATCCTGGGGAGTGCAAAAAGATTGTCGAAGCGATCTGGCCGCGCGCGCTGCGGGCTGCAACCGAATACAGCGATCGCCAGATTCGCTACCTTTTGAGGAAAAACGCCTCCCGATAGTTCGCAGCGCCCCAGCTCCATTTTTTTCGATTTTATGCGGCTAGACTAAAAACGTCCGTTCGCCGACCATGCACGCATGGACGCGAAAATCGAAGTACTCAACGAGCCCCTTACTCCCCTATTTGTTAATCGCGAAACGGCAGCTAATCTCCTGGCCGTTTCACTTCGAACGATCGATCACTTAATCACGGCTGGCAAGCTACCCACAAAGAAAATGGGGCGGCGCACCCTCGTGCCATATGTGTCGCTCGCCGAGTTTGCGGGGAGTAAGCCCTGATTTCCGGCCATAAAACGCGAACGACCCAGCCGGCAATAGCTGAGTCGTCGAAAAATTCACCCGCTTGTCTTGACGGACGCGGGCTAAAGGAGCAGAACCGACATGGTTATCTCAGGCAACACGCCCGATGTCAAGGGCACACCCGCGGTACCGAGTAGCAATCGAAGCCTTCCTCTCGAAAGACTGATCAGTGATTTGCGCGTGATGCGCGCACGGATGCTTACCAGCGACAAGCGCCGCCCATCTGGCGTTTTGGCTGGGCAACTCCTAATTCTCGCCCAAACATATCAAAGCGGACGCCGGCCCAGCCGCCATACGCTGAAGCGATTCTTCTGGTTCGTCTCGCGGGAATCTGCATGAGCGCGAAGCCAAAACGCGATCGTGTGGATCTGGAGCGAGCCCGCGGCCAGGAAGACCAGATCCTCGCAATGCTCATCGCGGCGGGTCCGGCCGGCTGCGCCAACTCACAGCTCTGGGCGGTGTGTCACGCCGTGAACTCTCGCATTTCGGACCTACGGAAACGCGGTCACAAAATCACTGCAGAGTCCGAGGGCGGAGGCGTTTGGCGCTACCGGCTCGTCGTTCAGGAATCGCATCGGGCCTCGGACTGGCAGGACCGTCCCCGCATCACTGGCCTTCCGCTCTTCGATTTGGCGGTGCGCGAGTGATCGCCGCAGTTTATGTGCTTGATGCCGAGTACGTGTCGCCCTGCGAGCTTCTCGAGACACTTCGCGCGCAACTAGCCTTGCTTCGAATGCGTGCCGAACGGGGGAGTCCGGTAACGGCTGATTCCATCGCGCGCGCCGAAAAACTCGCGAGCAGCATCGAGGTTTCGGCATGACCGGCCACAGCCGCAAGTACGGCGACAAGCGGTCATACGCTATCCCTGTTTGGAATGGAATCCTCGAGGCAAAGCACAGGCGACGAATCGGCGGGGCGCTATGGGAGTTTTTATGGTGTCTCGACCGAATCACGCAGGAGAAAAATAAATTAGGGATTGTTCTTGGCGGAAAGCCGGTCACCGCCAAGGAAGTCACGCAAGAGTTCGGAGTTTACGAGCAGACCGTAAGGCGTCACTTCGATTCGCTCGAGGAGAGAGGGTACATCGAACGGACGTTGACACCCTGGGGCTATTCAATCCGCGTCAAAAACTCCCTCAAGTTTAGAAGTAGAGAGGTAGGGCAGAACTGCCCGACCACTATCGGGACAGGTAGTGCAGAACTGCCCGACCCCCGCTCAAAAATGCCCGACCCCCTATGCAAAACTGCCCGACCCAATAAAGACCTTGCAGTTGACTTTACAGTTGAGAATACAGCACGGCCGAAACCAAAAAACCTCTCTTCTAACCAAACACCGAAACCCAAGAGGGACAGGTGGGGAACGATCCTGGCGGACCAGGGAGTCGCGTAGATGCCAACCGACACAGAGATCGCGCGAAAACTCCCAGCGGATGAATCGGTGGAGGAAGCTCTGATTTCCGCCTTCCTCTACGGGCACAAAGACTCTCCCTTCGTATTCGACTCCATGCAGGAAGAGTTTTTCACGAACAGCACTTACCGCAAGGTTTTTGCTGCCGGAAAGAAGCTCTACCTTGCGGGAAAGCCGTTCGACCCAATTTCGGTAAACGACGCGATGCTGCCGGCGGATCTCGAGTCCATCGGCGGGCTGCAGGGCCTCGCGAAAATCCAGTCCGACATGTTTTCCAAGTTCAACGTGGAAAACGCCTGCAGGATCGTCACAAAGAAGGCGCAGCAGCGAGACTTCATTCATGCGCTCGAGCGGATCCAGGAGGAAGCCTGGGACCTCGACGGCGATGTGGACTCCCTGATTGACCGAGCGCTCCTCGAGATCACGGATGTGTCCAAGCGCGCCTCTTCGACTTCGGACGATCTGACAGACATGGACGCGGGCCTCGCTATGCTGGCGCGTCTGGACGACACGAACGAAATTCGCATTATCTCGGGAGTCAGGGCGCTCGATGCGATGACTGGAGGATTCCGCGCGGGCGAGCTGGTCGTGGTGACGGCCGAAACCGGGACGGGGAAAACTCTCTTCGCCTCGCAAATCAAGCGCGTGTGCTGCGCCCGAGAGTGGCATTGCCTGTTCGCGAACGGAGAAATGCTCGCTCACCACCTGCGGGCGCGTGAAGTAGCTGTGCAGTCGCACGTTCACTACGAACGTTTTCGCAACCCGGAGCGGATGAGCGACGCGGATCGCCAGGCGGTCATGCGGATAGTCGGTGAAGGCTGTACAAAATGCAGAATCATGGACGGGGAGCTATCTATCAGCCGCATCCGATCGCGGACGCGGAAGTATGCGAGTAAGGGAGAAATTTCCTTCCTGATTGTCGATTATGACGAGCTAGTCGAGGCGCCCGGCAAGGATGAGTTCGCAGAACAGAAGCAGGTTGTCCGCGGACTCAAATCCCTAGCTCTTGAACTGCAGATTCCCGTGATTCTCATTTCTCAGCTACGCAAGGCGCTGCAGAACGAGGATCGCACCAAGCCCACGATTTCACGTCTGTACGGTTCCGGTTCAAAAGTAAAAACGGCCAGCATCATCCTCTACGTGGATCGTCCCTTTGTGCGCGAGCTGGAAGGCGACGAAACGGAAGCGCGAATCGTGGTGGTGAAAAACCGCGATGGGAAAGTCGGATCGATTCCGTGCCGGTTCAACGTCGCGACGTTGGGATTTGAAGATGAGGCTCGAGAATGAAGCCGGCGAGCGTTCCGAAAACCCTATCGGCCGCGCCCTCGCAAGTCGCTGATTCCGCAAGAGCGGCCGACGCCGTTTTAGGGGTTCCAAAAACACACGATTCTGGGCAACGGCGTGAAGCTCACCGAGGAACCGAGGTGAACCTGGAACAGTTCGCCGAGTCTCACCGTTTGAAGACTCGGCGCAAAGGATGCGGCGAAGCAATCATAACCGGCAAGTTGAAGTTTCCGCGATTATCCAAGACGAAGGACTGGGTTGAAAACACGAGTCACGTATACGACGGATTTGGCGACGGTCGTTTGGGTGTCCTGCTGTCGTATCCGACAAAGGCACGCTGGACGTACGCCAAGAAGAAACTCGTTGCCCTAGGCTGCGTTGTCAGACAGAACGGCGACACAGAGGGATGTCTCACGTTTGACCCCGCGAGCAGGTCACAAGTGCGCGCGGTATTGAAGGCGGCGCGGGTTTATCCCAAGAAGCGGTTCGCCGTGCAACCGTCGCCCGCACAACTGGCGGCACGGCAGGCGTTCTCTAACCGGCGCAGACCCTCGCTACAGTCGCTTAGACCGTGTACAGGAGAGGCACCTTTGGCCCGTTTTAGCGATTTTGGTGAGCGTCTAGGCTTGCGGGGCGTACCTATCGTTACAGAGCCGCCAGAGACGCAGGAGGCGCACGGATAAACGCTGATGGCGAGTGCCGTCCAATTCGGCTTGAACCGGGAACGTGCAACGCGTACACGGCCGCTTTCCGCCCGGAAAACAGCCCTTAGCGAAAACGGGGAAGTGGGCCTTCGAGCGGAGCTGCGCGAGTTCTTGGACGCCGTCGTGGTGCCGGCGCTGCTGAAAAAATACCTCGCCGAGCTCGAGGAAGTGAAACCGGCGGGAAAAACTGCTTGCGCCTGCGAATTGCCCAGCGGCATACTCATTCCCGTCCGCTCTCCGCGAAGCGCCAGGGGAGGAACCGTTGAGTAGCCCTGAGCGCTGCGCGGTCTACGCTCGTTATTCGTCCGATCGGCAATCCCCCTGTTCCATCACTGACCAAAACCGCAAGTGCGTCCAGTTCGCGGCCGCGCGGGAATGGACCGTGCTCGAGGACTATATCTTTGCCGATGCTGCAACCACCGGAACAATCTCGGACCGCGCTGGCCTGCAAAAATTGCTCGCAGCTGCCGAAAGCAAGCCGCGGCCGTTCGACGTGATTTTGGTGGACGACAGCTCGCGTCTTTCACGAAAGCTCTCCGACGCGCTTCAATTTTCCGATCGGCTCAAGTTTGCTGGCGTCCGCCTGGTCTTCGTATCACAGGGATTCGATTCTGATTCGGAGCAGTCCGACATCCTGATGGCCGTGCATGGGATTACCGATTCCCAGTACATCAAGGAGCTCAGCAAGAAAACCTTCCGGGGGCTCGAGGGCCGTGTGCTACAAAGCCTCCATCATGGCGGAAACGTCTTCGGATACCGCAGCGCGCCGATCGAGGATCCCACGCGCCGCGATCAGTACGGCAGGCCGCTCATCACCGGCGCCAGGCTGCAAGTGGATCCAGAGGAAGCCAAGATCATCCGAAAGCTGTTCCGCCTCTACGCTGACGGTCTCTCGATAAAGAGCGTAACGAAGCAGCTGAATCGCGACCACGTCCAATCACCGCGGCCACGGCCAGGACGCGAACGCAGCTGGGCGCCCTCGAGCGTGAAAAACATCCTGGAGAACCGACGGTACATCGGCATCGTGACCTACGGCCGAACGAAAAAGATCCGCAACCCCCAAACCGGGAAAAGAATTTATCGACGCAGGCCTGAGTCGGAATGGATCAAAGTCGAGAGTCCGGAACAGCGGATCGTGAGCGATGAGCTGTGGAACGCGGTCCAGGAGCGGCTGCGCTTCGTGAATCAGGTTTATGGGGACCGTGCCGGCAGCCGTGGCGGGCTTCTCTCACGTGGCGCCGGCTCGCGCTATATTTTTTCCGGACTCCTGAAGTGTGGCATGTGCGGCGGATCGATCTCGATCACCTCCGGCGCCGGCAAGCGGCATCGCGTGGCCGACTACGGATGTCCAGCGCGAGAGTTTCGCGGGACGTGCTCGAACGATCGCCGGATCCCTTCCGACGTTCTGGAGACGCAGCTACTCGCCAAGCTGCAGCATGATGTCTTGTCGCCGGCGGCGATCGATTACGTGTTCCAGCAGCTTGAAACAAAACTCTCGCAACACCTCGGCCGAATCGCGGATAATCTCGAAGACATGCGGCGCCGGAAAGCGAAACTCGAAACCGAGCTAAGGAACCTCACCAGCGCAGTCGCTAGTGGAATGGACAGTCCCTCGCTCCGGCAGGGCATCACGGAACGCGAGGCGGAAATCTCTTCGCTGACTGCGCAGACGCTCGGCCACGGCAAGAACAGCGTCCACAGTCAAATCCGAGACCTCCGGAAGCGCGTGGCAGCCGACCTCGGGGATCTGCGCACACTGCTCTCAACCCGCGACAACGCGACAGCAATGCGCGTGGTGCTCGCGAAACACGTCAACGAAATCGTGCTCTCGCCGGGAGATGGAGGCGAGATCAAGTACAAAGGGAAATGGGACCTGCTGGGTGACGGCGGCAGTAGGGAGTGTGCCGAGGGCCAGAATCGGACTGGCTACGCCGGCCTTTTCAGGGCCGCGCTCTACCGGTGAGCTACCTCGGCACCGGTCGGTCGAATAATTCTACGGAAATTCCAGCGGTGTGACAAACGAAAACGTCCTGAAGGCGGAAGGACCCTGCGTCAGACAACCCGAGAGGACAGTTTACTTCATCGAATCGTCGTACTCTTTCATCCAATTTCTGTTCTTAAGGACTTCGCGCGCCTTGGAGCCGTCGGCCGGGCCGACGATGCCGTCCTTCTCCATCAGGTCAATCAGACGCGCGGCGCGGCCGTAGCCGATGCGCAGCCGGCGCTGTAAAGTCGAGGTCGAGGCGCGGCCCATGTCGCACACCACACGCACGGCGTCCTGATACAGCTCGTCATCCACTTCTTCGCCGCCCTCGCCACCTGCTCCGCCCGAGGCGCCCTCGCCCGTCGTATTCTCATCTTTTGGAGGCTTCAACATTTCTTCGTTGTAAATGGCCTGGGCCTGATCGCGCCAGAAATCGCAGACAGCTTCGACTTCGCGCTCGTTTACGTACGGCCCGTGGATACGGTGCAGGCGTGAAGAGCCGGCCGGCAGGTAGAGCATGTCTCCTTTGCCGAGCAGCGATTCCGAACCGTTGGCGTCGAGAATCGTGCGCGAGTCCACTTTGCTCGCGACGCGGAAGGAAATGCGCGCCGGGAAGTTGGCCTTGATCAATCCGGTGATGACGTCCACCGACGGCCTTTGCGTCGCCAGGATCAAATGAATACCCACGGCTCGCGCCATTTGCGCCAGCCGCGTGATGGATTCCTCAACGCCGTTGGTATCCACCATCATCAGGTCGGCCAGTTCGTCAATGACGATCACCAGGTAGGGCAGAGGCTTGTGCTCTTCTTCCTCGGCGCCATCGAAGAGCGAAAGCGACTGGCCCTTCTCGAAGGTACGGTTGTACTGGTCAATATTGCGCACGCCACGCGCCGCCAGCAGCTTGAGGCGCCGCTCCATTTCGCGCGTGGCGTTGCGCATGACGTTGGCAGCGACCTTCGGGTTGGTCACTACCGGCGTGAACAAGTGTGGAATGTCCGAGTAAAGTCCCAGTTCCAGTTGCTTCGGGTCTATCAGGACCAGCTTCAATTCTTCCGGCGTGGACTTGAACAGCATGCCCATCAGCAGGGAATTGATGAAAACGCTCTTGCCGGTACCGGTGGACCCAGCGATCAGCAAGTGCGGCATCTGCGTCAAGTCGCCGGCGCGGATGCGACCGATGAGGTCCTTGCCGAAAGGCAACGTGAGCTTCGAAGGCGAATGGCTGAATTCCGGCGATTCCACTACGTCACGCAAAGCAATCGTCTCGCGATGCACGTTGGGAACTTCAATGCCCACCGTTGATTTGCCGGGGATGCGCTCGATCAGGATGGATTCGGCTTGCAACGCGAGACACAAATCATCGCCCAGGCCGGTGATGCGGCTGTATTTGATGCCCGCCTCGGGCTTGAATTCGAAGGTCGTCACTACCGGGCCGGGATTGATCTGCGTAATGTGCCCGCCGATATCGAACTCCATGCATTTCTGTTCGATGGCGCGGGCGCGTTCTTTCAGTTCGGACTCGTCCATTTTCTCGCCGCGCTCGGCGCCGCTAAGCAGGGAAGGCGAAGGCAGCTTGTAATTGGTCTTGCCGAGGGAAATCCTTGGCTCAGGCCCTTTTTTCTTCGAAGGCGCGGTCGCAGCCCGTTCGTTCTCGTGGAACTTGATTACGGCCGGCCCTCCGCGGCGGGCCTCTACCTTGGAGTCGTCCTCGTCGTCTTCTTCGTCTTCGTCACCGTCTTGCGCGAGTTCCTTGGTCGAAACGCGTTGCTGCTGCACTGGAGGACGTCCGGCGATCTTGATCTCCTCTACGCGTTTGCGCAGGCGCTCCGATTCACGCGCCTCGCGCCAATCCTTCACGCGCGCGATCCATTGGCCCACGTAGCCGTCGCTGGCCATCGGCTTCTTCAGCCAATGCCCAGCCGCGCGGAAGGAAAAGCTCGTGGTGAGAAACAATGCGGTGAAGAACGTCGCACCCGAAACCAGAGCCGCGCCCCCTGGATTGAACGCTGCCCGCAGGCCTCCCGCGAGAATCGTTCCGAGTAGACCGCCCGGAGGCAGTGCGCCGCGCACCTCTGGTATTGCGTGAATCAGTCCCATCAAGGACGAAAGCGAAGCCAGCAGCATCGTGAATCCGACTAGCTTCGCCACCGGCGCTTCCAGGACTTGGCTGCGGAACCATTTCATTGCCACCAGGAACATTCCGATCGGAAACAGGAACGCCGCAAAGCCGCAAAATTGGAAAAAGAGATCCGCCATGTGCGCGCCTACGGGTCCGATCCAGTTCCGCGCAGGGCCCGAGCCGGGCGGCGGCGCGGACACGTTGAAGGACGCGTCATGCGGCGAATAGGAAAGCAGGCTGAGCGTGAGCAGGATTGCGACGCTTAATCCAACGAACCCGATGAGTTCGTTGATCCGTTTGTTTTCAGTTGGCGTCAAGATGCGCAAGGCTATCTCCCCTCAACACCGCACCGCGCGGGCGATAGAAGCACCGGCGTGAACGACATACAGTGAGTCCCAGCTCAACAGGACAAACGTCGCCCTGGGGACTCGCTACGTGGCGTCCGTCAGGCTCAGCAGGTACAAACGGGGGAAGGCCGCCGCGTAGAACCTGGGTCGCGCCGGCGCTATCGCGCGGAGCCCAGTCGGAGGAACGCAAGCAACACGATGACTATACCAAAGGGCGCCAGCGAAGATGGGAAATTTCTGCGGACGTGCCGCACAAACAACAGGCGAAAATGGCCAGGGCCTACAGGCCGTGCGCGGCTCAATAGCCCGCGTGGTAAAGCAGAGCCACGACGATTGCGGCGACAAGGCAATAGACGCCAAATAGATACCAGCGCCCGGTTTCGAGCCAACGGCTCAACCATTTCAGCGCCAGCAAGCCCGCCAAGAACGCAAAAACCGCGCCGACCAGGCTCGGCCCTAGGTTCGCCGCCAGTCCGGCGTGTGGGGTCTGAGGCAGCCTCCAAACCTCGCGCGCAATCGCCGCAGGAGTAATGATCACAGCCAGCGCAAAGCTGAAGTCTTCGGCGCGGACTTTCTGAACGCCAGCGAGCATGCCGGTCGAGATGGTCGCACCGGAGCGGGAAAATCCGCGAAAGGGCAGGCACAGCCCTTGCACTGCGCCGATCCAAAATGCCTGTTTGTTGTTCACTTGGCCCGCGGCGGATTGCGCCGCGCGAGATCGTTTCTCCAGCAGGCCTGCGATCAAAATTAGGATCCCCCCAGCCGCCAACGCAATCGCGATCAGGTCGAGGCGCCCGAACAGCAGTTCTTCGACCCAAGCATGCGGCCTGCCCGGGAACGCAAATTTTTCGATCGCTTTGATTAACCCGTAGCCGATGATCCCGGTTAGCGCGCTGGCTAAAATCAGCGCGATCACAAACTGCTTGAAATCAGCGGCATTCTGAAGGAAAGCGCGCCGCCAGCGGCCCCAGAAATAGACGATCACTGCGAACATCGTCCCGGTGTGCAGCATTACCAGCAGCAATGTGCTAGTCGGCGAGGTTGGGTCCATTCCCATCAACTTTTCGGCGACGATCACGTGTGCCGAACTGGAAACCGGCAGTAGTTCAGCCAGACCTTGCACAATCGCCAGAAGAATCACGTGCAAAAACCACATCGCGGTTACCCCACTTTCCTGAGTACGAAATAAGTGCCTGCAATTTGAACGTGCATGATTGTCGCAGCGCGATTCGGAAGAGTTCCTCCAACAATCGCAAAATCGGTACTTTAGCGGCTAAAGCCGCATTACGTTAGCCCCACATTTGCCGTAGCTTGAGGCTACGGCCTACAAGCTTTCGGTCGCCGAACACTTTCAAGACACGATTCTCGGCTGAAGCACGGCATCAACCGAGCAGCTTGACCATTGAAAACGCGTCGCGGCCGTTCGGATAATAGCCTTCGCGGACGCCGCGGCTACGATATCCATGCTTCTTCCAGAAGGCAACCGCCGAATCGTTGTCAGTTGCAGTCTCCAACGCGACTTCGCGTACGCCGTTTTCCGCGAGCCTGCCTTCGATCTGTTCGAGCAGCGCGGTGCCGACGTGCAGGCGCCGGAATCGCGGCAGCACATCAATGGTCACGATGTATCCGCGTTCGCCCTGCCGCGCGCTGATGCAGAATCCCGCAATCGCGCCGTCCGCATCGGCCACCACACATTCCGAGCCGCGAAAGCGCAGATAGGCGCGCAGCTCGCGCTTCGAGTACGCCACTTCATCCTCATAGCAAAGCTGGTCAATTTCGTGGAGGGTATCGAAGTCTTCGGGCTTGTAGTTCCTGAGCGTGATGTTCACAGCCGAAGGTCTACACTTCCAGGATCACCGGCAGAATCAGCGGGCGCTTGGCGGTTTGCTTATTGAGGAAACGTTTCAGGTCGGCGCGAATCTTTTCCTTGATGACGCTCCAATCGGTCTTTTCTTCCTGCGTAGACTGCTCAATCGTGCGTAAAATGATTTCGCGGGCGGAATTGAGGATTTCTGCGCCATCTTCGGAAGGCAAAAATCCGCGCGTCACGATTTCCGGCGGAGTCTCCATGCGGCCGGAATGCTTGTTGATAACCATGATGGGCACCACTACGCCATCTTCCGAAAGGTGCCGCCGGTCGCGGATCACGACTTCTTCAATCTCCTCAAGTGAGCCGGAATCCACCAGAACGCGTCCAGCGGTGACCGGCTCTCTGCGGTGCGCGCCGCCATCCGCGGTGAATTCCACCGGCTGCCCGCTCTCCAGCAAAAATATCTGACTGCCGACCGCGCCTAATTGCTCGGCCAACGCCGCGTGGCGGAAAAGCTGCCGGTATTCGCCGTGAATCGGAATGAAGTATTTCGGCCGCACCAGTTGCAGGAGGATTTTCATTTCTTCCTGGCTGGCGTGCCCGGAGACGTGGATTGGCGCTGAGCGGCCGCCTTCGTAATAGACCAGCACGCGCCGGCGGAAGAAGTGGTCAATCATGCGGAAAATCGCTTTTTCGTTTCCGGGGATGATGCGCGACGACAAAATCACCGTATCGTTTTCCGCGATGCTCATCAGCCGGTGATTATCCACGGCGATGCGCGAAAGCGCCGAAAGTGGTTCGGCCTGCGTGCCGCTCGCGAGCACCACCAATTTTTGCGGATCGAAAGTGCGAATATCTTGCGGCCGCACGACGCTGCCGTCCGGCACGCGGAGTTTGCCCAGTCCGTGCGCGATCTCGACGTTATCCACCATGCTGCGTCCGACGAAACCGATCTTGCGTCCCACCATGCGCGCGATGTCAATCACTTGCTGCACGCGGTGCACGGAACTGGAAAAGCAGGAAACCACCACTTTGCCCGGCGCGGCGCGGAATAATTCTTCGAGGCGCACCACCACCGCTCGCTCCGAGGGCGTAAATCCGGGCCGCTCCACGTTCGTGCTGTCGCTGAACAGCGCCAGCACGCCTTGCTGGCCGTAGCGTCCGAATGCGTGCATGTCGAATGGCTTGCCATCCACCGGTGTGTGATCAATTTTGAAATCGCCGGTATGGATGATGACGCCGACCGGCGTGCGAATCGCAAGAGCCACGCAATCAATCGTGCTATGCGTCACGTGCAAATATTCAATGGAAAATGGACCGAGGATGGTGGTTTGCCCCGCCTGCACTTCGTTCAATTTCGCTTTGTCGAGCAGCGCATGTTCTTCGAGTTTCTTGCGCACAATGGCCAGCGTGAATTCCGTCCCGTAGATCGGGACGTTCAAATCGCCCAGCAGATAGGGAATCGCGCCGATGTGATCTTCATGCGCGTGGGTCAGCACAATCGCTCGCACCATGCGCTTGTTCTGTTTCAGGTAGGTGATATCTGGGATGACGATGTCGACGCCGAGCAGTTCCTGTTCGGGGAACATTAAACCCGCGTCAATTACGATAATGTCGTCGCCGGTGCGCAGCGCGAGCATGTTCATGCCGAACTCGCCCAGTCCGCCCAGCGGAATGGCCCACAACGATTGTTGACTCAATTTATGTTTCCGGCTTTCTGGCTCAGCTCGTCCAACCGTGTTTCCTGCGGCGGCCGTAGTGCCCGCAAGGGAGGTCGGCTCACGTGTGTGTTACGCAGTGTGTCGGTGCTGGCTGCTCGCGTAATCCTATCACATTCATCACGCCGAAGCGGGCACGGGAGCAACGCTGCGGGGAAGGACCGCAGCACCCGACATCGCGATTTCGTAGCGGCGCACTTTAGTGCGCATGGACCTCACTCGCAACAAACCATGGCGGTCTGAAGACCGCCGCTACAAAATCCCCCAACCGAGATGGAGTGCGGCTCTATTCTCTCCCGCCGCCGGCAAAGAGTCGTGCAACAGCTACCAGCAGCACCGCGCCGACCGTTGCGGCCGCGAGACTGCCCAAAAATCCGAAGGTTGCGATTCCCAGCCGCGAAAAAATCCAGCCGCCGATCACGGCGCCTACCAGACCAAGAATCACGTCCGTGATGCAACCAAACCCACGGCCGCGCGCGATCGTCCCGGCCAGCCATCCGGCGATCAAGCCAATTAGAATCCACCAAAAAATTCCGTGCGTCTCAACGTAAACGATCCAATCATGCTCGGTGTTGGGAACGCGTTGAAGCAGTGTCGCTGCTATCACATGCATATGAATCCTTCCTCCGAAATTACGCCTGACAAAAAATATACCCTAAGGTCTTATAAACTAGCTTAGCGGCCAGAAAATCGGAAGCGTGGTCGCGCGGGCGCGGCGAAAGCTCGGCCACATCCATCGCCACGATTTTTTTGTGATCCGCCACGGCGCGTATCAGCGACGTCACCTGGTACCAATCGAGCCCGCCGGGTTCGGGCGCGCCAGTGGACGATACAATCGAAGAATCGAAGCCGTCCACGTTCACTGTGAGATACACGCGCGGCCCCAGATCTTCGAGCACCTTCGCGATCCACGCCTTCACCGGGGCGCGTACGATATCCTTCGACCAGTAAATCTTGGTGCGCAGCTTTGGCAGCACTTTCGATTCCTCCTCGGAAAGCGAACGCACGCCGACTTGCACCGCGGGACACATTTCCACCACGCGCCGCATGGTGCAGACGTGGCTGCCGGGGTTGCCTTGGAATTCGTTGCGCATCTCGGCGTGCGCGCCGATATGCAACACGCAAAGATCCTTGAACTTTTTCAGCGTGGCGGATACCAGCGGCGGAGTAAGGGAATGTTCGCCACCAAGCGCCACGGGAAATTTTCCGGCGTCGAGCAATTCTAGCTGTGCGGTGAAAAGTTCGCTCAATACTTCCTCGAACGTGCCGTCCATCGTATCAATCGGCGGCCAGGTCGCGATTCCGATGTGCTGGCTGGGATCGAGCTCCAGCTCTTCGTCGTAAAGCTCCATGTGGCGGCTGGCTTCCAGGATCGCCGAAGGGCCGTTGCGCGTCCCGCGTTCGTAAGTTGCGGTGCGCTCCAGCGGCACCGGAAAAATCACCGCGCGCGCGGTTTCATATTTCGAATGCTCCTCGGGGAGTCCGCCGAAATTCTGCGGCGGCATGGGCGTGTATCGCGACATTTTCGCTGGCAACTCCTGAATTGAACTTGAAATTGTTCTTTCGTCGCGCGCGCATTTGTAATATCAATGATGCGTCACGCGCGCGCGATTCCGTGCTCCCCGGCCTCTTGGGAGACATACATTACCTGCGAGGAAGCTGAATGGCAAAGAAAAAGGGCGCAACGGGGCGTATCTTGCACGATCCGATTGAGGATCGCCTCACTCCCATTTACCCGCTGGATCTTTCACGGATTCGCACGATTGATGACATGGTCCGCGCCATGGGCCAGACTGCTTACACCGCGCGGCAGATCGGCGACGCCGCCGATATTTTGGAGGCGATGGCGCGCGATAAGGATTGCTTCATTGTTCTGACGCTCTCGGGAGCGCTCACCGTAGGGAAAATGGGTTTGGTTTTTTGCGATCTGGTGGAATCCGGCATCGTGAAGGCCATCGTTTCCACCGGCGCGCTGATGGCTCACGGCCTCGTGGAAGCCACTGGCCGCTCGCATTTCCGCTACGACCCGAAAATGGATGACAACGAACTTTTTCTCGCCGGCTACAACCGCGTTTACGATTCGCTCGAGCCGGAGATCAATCTCGATGCCGTGGAAGAAGTGGTGGACCACGTCCTGGTCCGTTGGCCCGA
This sequence comes from uncultured Acidobacteriota bacterium, assembly GCA_963795005.1. GTDB lineage: Bacteria > Acidobacteriota > Terriglobia > Acidiferrales > UBA7541 > Palsa-295. The sequence goes on from CAWCGE010000017.1 coordinate 50,744, forward strand.
CGACGAAGTTGCTTGCAGCTGGAAGTTGAACCGGCGCATTGGCGAATATCTGGCGCGCCACGCGAAAGGCCGCGGCATCCTAAAATCGTGCGTCGAGCACGACGTCCCGGTTTTTGTCCCGGCGTTCACCGACTCTGAGCTGGGAATTGATTTCGCTCTGTATCAACGCCAGCGCAAGAAGGAAGGGAAGCCTCCGCTGCGCTATGACCCGTTTCTTGATTTCGAGCATTACGCGACGACCATGCTCGCAACCAAACGTATGGGCATTGTGACCGTGGGAGGCGGCGTGCCGCGCAACTGGGCGCAGCAATTCGGGGTGTACGCCGAACTGCTCGCTCGCCGCGGGTACGAAAAAATCCCTCTTAAGCGTTACAACTACGGCTTGCGAATTTGTCCCGAGCCCGTGAATTGGGGCGGGCTTTCCGGGAGCACCTATACAGAAGCGGTTTCGTGGGGGAAATTTGTACCGCTCGAAGAGGGCGGCCGTTTCGCGGAAGTGCTCGATGACGCGACGGTTGCCTTGCCGCTGATCGTCGGTGCGGTGCTCGAGCGGCTTGGCTACCGGTATGGGCATGCGTCCAAGCCCGAAAAAAGCAAACGGGGCGCCGGCAAATGAAGGCGAGGCAACTGAAAGAGTGTTACGGGGATGGCTTAATCGTCTTCGCCGATTAAGATTGCGGCGGCCAGCACGGTCGTCCACAGCCCGCGCTTATCGCCGACTGCCGACTGCGTGATGTTCATGGTGCGAACGATCTTATTCGAGATGCGGTAAACCTCTTTTTTTTCGTCCCACGACAAATCCGGATCGAATTCCACGTTCAAAGTCGTGGCCAGCATTTCGGCGGCGAGCTCTTCCGTGTATTCGCCCGCGATCTCTTCGCTCTCGCCGAAAGAATGGTGCTCGGACAAATAGCCGAACATGGATTTGTCGGCCGGAAGGGCGAGTCCCACGCCCGCGGCGATCAAACGATGCGGTTCGCGCGTCTGGTTTTCGCTGATTACGGTGAAGGCGACCTGTCCCGGCTTGATGTGCTTCAGACCTTCGCTGCGGGAGATCAGTTTGCAATACGGAGGGAAAATCGAGGAAACTCGGACGATGTTGCAGGCGGCGATTCCGGCGTTGCGCAGCGCGAGCTCAAAGCTCGATAAGCGCTCGCGATGTTTCCCGACTCCTTTGGTGAGGAAAATTTTCTTCGCGACGAACGCCATGAGCAGTACCGAGCTGCGGTGCCTCCACTGGGCCCCAAAAGAAAAATTTCTGGGTGCAACGAAAATTAACAAGCACACGCAGCGATGTCAATCTATTTCAGCGTCATAGCGTAACTCGTTGCGCCCAACGCTCGTGCGGAAACCGCGATTTATTGCAGTCTGGTTAAAATCGAGAATTCATCGCGAGTCGCTACTTCATGGCGGTCTGCAATCAATGGAGAAACCGCGCATTGTAGGGTGAGCAAAAAGAAAATGGGGACTCGAGAAATCGAGTCCCCTGAAATTTAGGAAGCTTGCTGGCTATTTAAGACCTGGTTTCTACCGGCACTCCTACCATCCCCAGCGGCGCCCGTAATAAAACCCAAACGCCGGATAGTAAGCGCAGCAGGGGTACGGATACGGGTAGTAACCGTACGGCGGCGGATACGGACGGACCAGGCGCGGACGAACAGCAGGACGCTGCGTCTGCGCATAATCCTGTTGCGTCACCGGCCGAAAAGCCATCTGCCCGCGTGTGGTTGAAATCGTTACTGGACCTTCCAGCCGGAAAGTTAGGACATCTTCCGGAGGGATGATCGTGGGTTTGCCGCGGGTCAGCAGAACGCCCGCTATGCTGGCTACAAATCCGGCGCCCGCTCCGATCGCAGCGCCCGAACCGCCGGCCGCGGCCGCGCCAATCGCGGCTCCGGCGCCGGTTGTCACGCCGACGGCTGCGGCATCACGACCATTGGACGTTCCAGCGGAGGCGTTCAAGAGCGTTGTTTGCACGGGGACGAGTTGTCCATCGACGAGAGTCAACTGGCTCAAATCCAGCTGCAGTTTGGAAACGCCTTTCACGCGGCCGGCTCGTTGCGCGTCGGTGACTTGGCCGATGACCGTCTGTCCTCGGCGCATCACCACCCAGCCATCTGCGATGATCGGCTGGGCCAGCGTGGCGATAAATTGGTCGCCTTTATGATTGTGGTCGCTCGAAAGCCAATCACTGGTGCGAATCTGGATCACCGCTCCGGCCGGCAATGTCAGCTCGTCTGGCACGATGGGTCGTTCTGCGGGCGGATTAGCCTGCGGCAGAGGCGGTGGTGGAGGAGGCTGATCCGGTGGCCCAGCCTGCTGATTCGGCTGCTGCTGCATGGGCTGGTCCTGCGGAGGCGGTGGTGCCGGCTCACCTTGCTGATCCTGCGGCGCGGGAGCCGCGGATTGGTCCGGCGGCGCGGGTTGCGGCTGCTGATCCTGCTGCGCCAGCAGGGGGGCGCCGCTCAACAGCACGCCCAGCGCAAGAGCGCCGATCGCCTTGCGGTTCCAAATCCTTGAAGTCTTCCGATTCATGACATTTGCCTCCATCCTTGTTGTCAGCATAATTCGATGCGCGACTCCGAAAATGGCTGCCCGGCTTCAGCTTTGAAGCTGCTGCTCTTAGGCGACAAGGGCGGACGCTCCTTCTCCCGGGCCTCGGTTCTGTGCGGCGATATATAACCCATAACCCCGGAAAAAGTTGCGCTTTTGCTTCCGCGAGTGCGGAATTTGGAATCGACCCGGCCAAAGCTCAGGCTGTGGCAGCCTCTAGGCTCGGGTGAACAGAGGAATGCACGGGCCAAGGATGTCGGCGACCGTCTTTAGCTCCCGCAATTGGGGATGCGTGAAATCCGGCCCGGCGTCGGCAGCCGTTCGGCCTTTACGCGAGATTTGAATTACTCCCGCGAGTTTTCGCTCCTGCAGGATGGGCGCGCTCATGATCTTCTGGATGGCTTCGCCGCGCTGTTCCTCGACGATCGGCACCGCCTCGAACACCGATGAATGCGGCACAACCGCAAAATGATTGATGACCTCGGGCCTTTTTTCGCGCGCCGTGCGCGCCGCTAGCGAATTCGTGCTAGTTAACGGAATCTGGCCCATGTCCCGGAGCTTTTCCGGCACCACGAACTTGAGAAAGCGGTCGTCTGCAGTGATCACCATGATTGCTACTTCGTGCGCCTGCACACCGAAATTCTTGCTGACCAGGTCCACCACGCGGCTTAATCCCACGAACTCTCCGTCCTTGCTCTCGCGGACGACCTCCCCGACCCACTTTTTCAAATCGTTAATATGTTCGCTGGACATGTGAGGTGTTCTCTTTTGCGAAAGTCTAGCATGGGCCGGAAGAACCCTTCTTCGCACAATCACTTACGTGTTGCGAACTGGTAGCTGCCGACTAGCGCACGAGAGGGGTCGCACGTGGGAAGAGAGCGAGCACAGGGCATGTACACCTCGTAACGTAGCGCAGGAAGCACGGCTCGTCGCCAACGTTGAGAACCTAATGGGGATTTGATAGGGTTGCGCCGTGAGCAACCCAGGCGATGACCCTAGGAATCGGCGACGTAGCCGACGTCTGAAAATGAGAATTCCGATTAAGGCTCGGCTGCAAAATAGCAGCAAACAATCCGTGTCCGAAGTGACCCATACTATCATTGTGAACTTTCACGGCGCATTGATTCTCCTCGCCACTCCGGTATCGGTGAATCAGATCATCCGGATAGAAAACACGGACACAAAGGAGGAGTTGCTCTGTCGGGTCACTTCCTTGGGCGCGACATTTATGGGGAAGACCCAAGTGGGAGTCGAGTTCATCTATCCGGCTCCGGAGTTCTGGCGCAGTGGCTCAACCGCTGAAGGCCCGAAGAACCTGGAACCAAACCGCAGCTAGTTTTTCTTCGTCGTCGCGCCCGCGAAAACGGATTCTGCGCATGCGTTTCGAATTCGAACGGAGAATTAATCCGCGGCAAGCGATTTCACCTTCTTGCAAACTTCTTCACCGATGCATATACTAAATATTCCGTCGGTTTCCATGAATCTAGCTCGGAGCGTGCATGCCGGTTGTTGATTCCAGAACAAGTTACATCCTCGACAAAGTGCAGTCCCTCAGCGGCGTGATACCAATTGGAGCCTTCTTAGCCGAACATTTCTGGTCCAACAGCTACGCGCTCGTGAGCGTGAAGAGCTACAACAACGTTTCCAGCGAACTTCAATTGATTCCTTGGCGCATTTTCGTCGAGGCCGCGGTGCTCTGGTTGCCCATTCTGTTCCACGGATTTTACGGCATCTATATCTGGTGGCGAGGGAAGTCCAACGTGCTCGGGCATCCCTGGATGGCGAACTGGCTGTACGTACTGCAGCGCTGGACCGGCGTCGTCGCTTTCGTTTTCATCGGCTGGCACGTGTACACCGAAAGGTTTGTCGGGCGAGGGATGACGGCCTATGCCGATCTTCAGCACAATATGCAGAATCCCTGGTACGCGGCTTTCTACGTCATTGGCGTCACTTGCGCGTCCTTCCATCTCGGAAATGGGCTCTGGAATTTTGCCTGCAAGTGGGGAATCGCAGTCAGCGTTCGGGCGCAGCGCGCCGCCGGTTGGTTTGGCGCCGCCGTCGCCGTCATCTTCACGTTCGTGGGCTTGGCGATCGTCATCGGCCTCCATTACGGGAAGTTTCCGCTCGGAGGCTACGTGCAATGAGGCAGCCCAAAATCATCATCGTCGGTGGCGGGCTCGCTGGGCTGATGGCCGCGATCCGCGTGGCCGAATCAGGTGTGCCTGTTGATTTATTTTCCATCGTGCCGGTGAAACGCTCCCATTCGGTTTGCGCCCAGGGCGGCATCAATGCAGCCAAGAATTTGAAGGGCGAAGGCGATTCCACCTGGAAGCACTTCGACGACACGATTTACGGCGGCGATTTTCTCGCCAATCAGGCCCTTGTAAAGGGTATGTGCGAAGCCGCTCCCGCAATCATTGACCTACTCGATCGCATGGGCGTGATGTTCAACCGCACGCCCGAAGGCCTGCTCGATTTTCGGCGCTTCGGCGGCACTCTTTATCACCGGACCGCGTTCGCCGGCGCCACCACCGGGCAGCAATTGTTGTATGCACTCGACGAGCAGGTCCGCCGTTACGAATCCGAAGGGAAAGTGAAAAAATTCGAGGGCTGGACGTTTCTATCCGCGGTTCTCGACGACGGCGGCATCTGCCGCGGCATCTGCGCCATGGACCTGAAGACCATGGAGATCAAGACGTTTCCCTGCGATGCCGCAATTTTCTGCACCGGCGGCATCGGCGCCGTCTTTGGCCGCTCCACCAACTCCGTGGTCTGCACCGGTTCCGCGCAGTCTGCTCTGTTTCAACAAGGCGTTTATTACGCCAACGGCGAATTCATTCAGGTGCATCCCACCGCGATCCCCGGGGAAGACAAATGCCGCCTCATGAGCGAATCGGCGCGAGGCGAGGGCGGCCGTGTGTGGGTGCCGAAAACGCCGCAGGATACGCGTCCGCCCAAGCAAATTCCCGAGGACGAGCGTTTTTATTTCCTCGAGGAATGGTATCCGAAGTACGGCAACCTGGTTCCGCGTGACGTCGCCACGCGGGCCATTCACAAAGTCGTGTATGAAATGAAGATGGGCCTCGCGGGCGAGCCCGCCGTCTACCTGGACGTCACGCACATTCCGCGCGAAGTCCTGGAACGCAAGCTCGAAGGCATCCTCGAAATTTACGAAAAATTCGTGGGCACCGATCCCTACAACGAGCCGATGAAAGTTTTCCCCGCGATGCATTACACGATGGGCGGCTTGTGGGTGGATAACGAAAATCAAGCGACCAACGTTCCGGGAATTTACGCCGCGGGGGAATGTGAATATCAATATCACGGCGCGAACCGCCTCGGCGCGAATTCGCTCGTCTCTTGCATTTATGGCGGAGGCATCGCCGGTCCCACTGCGGTGCGTTACGCGCGCAGTCTCGAACAGGGTTGCGAGTCCACGGCGTCCGCCGTGTATGAGCGCGAACGCGTGCGCCAGCAGGATATTTCCGACGCTCTGCTGAACCAGCACACCGGGACGGAAAACCCGCTCACGATTTGGCGCGAACTTGGGGACATCATGACCGAAAACGTGACGGTCATCCGTTACAACACCGCGCTGCAGAGGACGCTGGTCAAAATTGCTGAACTCAGCGAGCGCTTCACGCACATCAATTTGCAGGACCGTACCCAGTGGGCGAACCAAACGCTGAATTTCGTCCGCGAACTAGGCAATATGCTCGTCCTCGCAAAGGTGATCACCCTGGGCGCACTCGCTCGCGACGAAACACGCGGCGCGCATTACAAGCCCGAATTTCCGAATCGCGACGACGCCAATTGGCTGAAAACCACGGTGGCGAGTTACAACGGTGGAAACATCAAGCTGGAATACGAAGCGGTGGATATATCGCTGCTACCGCCGCGCGAACGAAAATACACTGCGGCAAAGTAGAGCGCCGGAACAAGTAGCAACGGGCAAAGTGAGGCATCATGGCGGATAAGACTTTCATCGTGCGGATCAAGCGCCAGCAGCGTCCCGATGAATCGGTGCGCTGGGAAGAGTTCGAGTTGCGCTACCGGCCGCATATGAACGTCATCACCTGCCTGCGCGACATTGCCGAGAAACCGTACACCCGCAATGGCAGCGAGACGACTCCTGTAAGTTACGAAGCCAACTGCCTGGAAGAAGTTTGCGGTGCTTGTGCGATGGTCATCAATGGCAAGCCGCGCCAGGCCTGCTCGGCATTGGTTGATGATCTGGAAAAACCGATTCGCCTTGAGCCGCTCGTCAAATTCCCGCTGATCCGCGATCTGCAAGTGGATCGCAGTTCGATGTTCGAGAATTTGAAGCGCACGAATTGTTGGATCCCGATTGACGGCACCTACGACCTCGGTCCCGGCCCCCGCATGGCCCCGGAAAAACAGGAAATCGGCTACCCGCTTTCGCGTTGCATCACCTGCGGCAATTGCCTGGAAATTTGCCCGAAAGTGAACGAACACTCGCACTTCGTCGGCGCGGCCATTGTCAGCCAGGTTCGGCTCTTCAACATGCATCCCACCGGCGCGATGCACGCGGGCGCGCGGCTGGAGGCGTTGATGGGTCCGGGCGGCATCCAAGATTGCGACAACGCGCAAAACTGCGTGAAGGTTTGCCCCAAAGGCATTCCGCTGACGGAATCCCTGGCCGCGGTAAATGGCCAGGTGCTGCTCCATGCCGTGAAAACATTCTTCACCGGGAAAGACTAAATGGGACGATGGCTGGCAGTCTCGGTGTCCTCAAGCCTTGCTCGGTGCGCTCTGGGGTGAGTTTTTGCCGTAAGAGACGCTCGCTTCGTACCCGATTCCGCGTTTTTGTTTCGCAAGAACCTGTCGTAGAATTCCAAGGGAAATTCGGGGGATGAATGGTTCGTGTATTTTTGTTTGTAGTCTGCTGTTTACTCGGAGGACTTTTGCCGCTCGCAGCCGTATCCGGCCAATCGGATTCCAGCATTTCGCCGCAGGCCCGCGAACTTCATTTCAGCTCCATCGTGATTGATACGCACGACGACACTACGCAGCGCCTGCTCGACCCAAAATTCGACCTCGGCGCGCGCCACATGGACGGCGGGATTGACATCCCGCGCATGCGCGAAGGCGGCCTGACCGCCATCTTCTTCTCGATTTACATTCCCGGGTCAATCGCCGGTCCGCCGGCGGTCCAGCGCGCCCTGGACCAGATCGCGGCCGTTCGCGAAGCGGTGGCGCGCCACCCGAACGATCTCGTCCTATGCACCACGGCCGCGGAAATTCGCGACGCCAAAGCCCACAACAGAATCGCTGTCTTGATGGGTGTGGAAGGCGGCCACATGATCAACGATTCGCTCGCCAACCTGGATAAGTTCTACGCTCTCGGCGTGCGTTATATGACGCTCACGCATATGCTCAATACCGATTGGGCTGATTCTTCCACCGACAAGCCCGCGCACAACGGCCTGAGCGATTTTGGAAAGCAAGTTGTACGCGAAATGAATCGCCTGGGCATGATGGTGGACGTCTCGCACGTCTCCGATAAGACTTTCTATGACGTTCTGGCGACCAGCTCTGCGCCGGTAATCGCGTCCCACTCTTCGTGTCGTGCGCTGTGCAATGCCCCCCGCAATATGACAGATGATATGATCAAGGCCCTCGCGGCGAAGGGCGGCGTGATCCAGATCAATTACCACGTTGGCTTCCTGGACCAGAAATTTCAGGACGTGCAGAAGAATAATGCGCAGCTTGGCAAGGAAATCGAGGCGGAATCCAAGAAGCGCTGCGGCAATAATGAAGCCTGCCAGTTGATCGAAGCCGACAAAGTAGTGCGCGAAATGGTCGCCGAAGGCAAACTCCCGCGCGTGGACTGGAGCGAAATCATCGATCACATTGACCACGCCGTAAAACTCGTCGGCGCCAATCACGTAGGCCTGGGCTCCGATTTCGATGGCGCGGACATGCCTTACGGCATGGAAGACGCTTCGCATCTGCCGCAAATTACGAACGCGCTGCTGGCCAAGGGTTACTCCGCGAGCGACATCCGGAAAATTCTAGGTGGCAACACCTTGCGCTTGATGCAGGATGTGGAAGCGGCGGCGCAAAAATAGCTGCAAGGTACTCCAAATCTTAGGAGGGTAATTGTGAAACGCTCGTTCCCCTGGCTCTTCTTCTTGCTCGTTGCGTCATTGTCGGCAATTGCGGTAGCCGCTCAAGATCAATCGGCGGCTCCAGCGCCTAAGCCGGCAGTAACGCACGCACATGCAACGACGCCGCGAACCGATCCTGCGCTATTTCATCCAGCGGCGCTGACGGCCAAAGCTCCCGATCAGTTCGAAGCCACGTTCCAAACCACCGCGGGCGATTTCGTCGTGCAGGTGACGCGCGCCTGGGCTCCCTTGGGCGCTGATCGTTTCTACAATCTTGTGAAGCACGGGTATTTCACTGACGCAGCCTTTTTTCGCGTCGTTCCCAGATTCGTCGTGCAATTCGGATTGAGCGCGAATCCGGCTATCAACAAAGTGTGGGAAAAAGCGGCGATCAAGGACGATCCGGTCACCCAGAGCAATCACCTCGGATATGTCACGTTTGCTACGGCCGGACCCAACACTCGCACGACTCAGCTTTTTATCAATTTGGGTGACAACGCTCGCCTGGATTCCATGGGTTTCGCCGTCTTCGGCCAGGTAACCTCCGGAATGGACGTGGTTCAGAAGATCTATAGCGGGTACGCCGAATCACCGGACCAGGCTTCGATCACTGCGGAAGGGAAAACGTATCTCGACAAGAATTTTCCGAAGCTCGACCATATCATCTCGGCAACAATAACTTCACCCGCGCCGGCCGCTCACACCATGCCGGCCCACAAGACCGCGGCGCCGCCCGCGAAGAATCCCTAGCACGCAGAGCGGCAGCGATTCGCATTTGTAGCGGCGCACATCAGTGCGCCAGCGAAGTCGCGGCGCCAAAACATGACGGTCTGAAGACCGTCGCTAGAAAGGCTCTCTGACACACAACTTCAACATCAGCATGAACCGTGCTGGTACGGTCCTTGGGAGAGAGATTATGACCACGCAGCCGTCGTTGCTCGAGCCCGCCAATTTGAAAGAAACGGCACCCGATAGCTTCAATGTGAAGTTTCAAACGACCGCAGGCGATTTTGTCGTGCAGGTGACGCGCTCCTGGGCGCCGCTGGGTGCGGATCGCTTCTACAATCTCGTCACGCACGGCTTCTACGACGAGGCTGCGTTCTTCCGCGTCATTCCGGGCTTCGTCGTGCAATTCGGCTTGAGCGCCGACCCAGCCGTCAACAATGTCTGGCGCAAATCGAATTTCAAGGACGATCCGGTGACGCAGAGCAATAAGCCCGGCTTCATCACTTTTGCGACCGCCGGACCCAATACGCGCACCACACAGCTCTTCATCAACACCGGTAATAACGCCCAGCTCGATCGCATGGGGTTTGCGCCGTTCGGCCAGGTGACCTCCGGCATGGACGTCGTGAAGAAAATTCACAGCGGCTACGGCGAATCTCCCGACCAGGGCTCCATCACCGCGCTGGGAAAAGCTTACCTCGACAAGAATTTCCCGAAGCTCGATCGCATCACGTCGGCAACTATTAGTTGAAGACGTGCGGGAATCGAATCGTAGCTCAAACTATCTGCTGCTGGCTCTGGCCCTAGGCAAACTGCTGATACAGTTCGCGGGCATAAATCATTACGGATTCTTCCGCGACGAGTTGTATTACATGGCCTGCGGTGAGCATCTCGCCTGGGGCTATGTAGACCAGCCTCCACTGGTCGCGTTCGCCGCGTGGTTTGCGCGTCACGCGATCGGAAGCTCGCTATCCGCGACGCGGTTGCTTCCTGTCCTGGCAGGCGGGGCGGTTGTCTATCTAACGGGTCGCGTGGCGCGCGATCTGGGAGGCGGCCTTTTCGCGCAATTCTTGGCCGGCACGACGATTTTGCTCGCGCCTGCTTATCTCGCCTTTGACAGCTTTTTTTCCATGAATGCGTTCGAGCCGCTTTTCTGGCTGGTCTGCGCCTGGATTGCGATCCTGATTATTAAGGGCGCACCCCCTAGGCTGTGGATGCTCTTCGGAACCGTCGCGGGCATCGGCCTGGAAAATAAACACAGCATGCTGGTCTTGGGCTTTGCCCTCGTGGCAGGACTTCTGCTTTCGGGACAGGCTCAAATCTTCCGTTCGAAGTGGATCTGGATCGGCGCCGCGATCGCAATGGTTATTTTCCTGCCGAATTTGCTTTGGGAGGCGCGCCACGGGTGGCCGCAGATTCAGGTCGTCCGCAACGCGCAAGAATTCAAGAATGTCCAGATTAGTCCGGCAGAATTCTTTTTCGAGCAGGTTCTGTTTCTACAGCCGATTGCTTTGCCGGTGTGGTTGGCGGGTTTGATCTGGTATTTCGGGTCTCCGGAAGGGAAGCGCTTTCGTTTCTTGGGCTGGGCCTACTTGCTCGTCATGGCGATTTTCATCGGATTCGACGGAAAATCCTACTACGCGCTGCCGGTGTACCCGGTGCTCCTGGCCGCCGGCGGCGTCGCGCTGGAGACTTTGTTTGCCGCGCCCGGTCGGCGCTGGCTCACCGTCGCGTATCCGGCCCTGCTCGTCATCGCCGGCATTCTGACGATTCCGTTCGGAGTCCCGGTGCTGCCGGTGGACATGTTCTTAAAATATTCGAGTATGTTGCCTCTTGCGCAGCCGGTGAAAACCGAGCGCGACGCTACGGCGGCCCTGCCGCAGCTCTACGCGGACATGTTCGGCTGGGAAAATATGGCGCAGCAAATTGCGCGCGTGTACCACGATTTACCGCCGGAGGAGCAGCCGGACTGCGCGATCCTGGCAGGGAACTACGGCGAAGCGGGTGCGATTGACCACTACGGACCGAGGCTGGGTTTGCCAAAAGCCATCAGCGGCCACAACAGCTATTACTATTGGGGCCCGCGCTCCTATACCGGGTCGTGCGTCATAATTTTCGGGGAACGCGCCGATCAGTACAAACAATATTTCGGCGAAGCAGATCTGGTTGCGACAATTAGCGATCCGCACGCTGCGATCGCCGAACAAAACGTCCACGTCTACGTCTGCCGCAAACCCTCTGTTCCGCTAGTGACGCTCTGGCTGCATTGCAAAATGATAATTTGAGGGGTCGGACGCGCTATTTCAATGCAACGGTGCGTGCCGAGGATTGCGCGCAGCCTGCTCCAGTTTCACTACGTTTAGTCCGGACGCGACCAGACGATGCCCGATCTCCGAATCCGTGCGCTGGGCAATCGCGAACAAGACACATTCACAGGTCAGGATGGGGATCGAGCTACCCTCCACGGAATCGTGCGCCGGCGCGATCTCCGCGGCGCTCTGCAAAAGCGACGTCAACTCCGCCGACCGCGCCAGCGGCTTGCCGTCCTGGTCCGGAACCGTGCCGGGCCGCAGCCATCTCCATTTGCCATGATTTTCGTCGTTGCGCCGCTGCTGGTCGTAGAACTGAATCCAGCGATGCCAGCGTTGCGGGCTGATCCTGCAGATCTGCTGCAAATATTCCTCGATGGCGTCCCGCTCCGGCCAGTATTGCGACAGGCGTTCCCAGTCATAAATGTACATGCCCGCAAGCAAGTCGGCGACTTCCACGGCTCCTGCCGCGCGGCTGTGCGCTAGCATGGTCGCCAGCTGCTCGGCCCGGGCCAGATCTTTCGTAAAGCGATGAGCCGCCGTCGCTAAGCCGCCGTCCGGAGTTCTCAATCCGCCCGAAGCACGCTCCTTCGCCTGAGCGCCCGATCCTTTGGCCTTCGCGCGCGAACTTCTCCCTTTTCGTGTTCCGAAGAGCCTCATGGCTGTAGATGACTCCCGTATTAATGCTATCAGAGGCCACGTTGCTGCATTGGAAATCTGCATGGCCCCTTCGCCGATTGGTCACTTGCCCTTGCGCCGGCACGGCGATATATTTGCAAGTTAACCGAACTAATTTCAGACCGGGCTGACACGTCGCATGAGTCCAGCGGTACAGAACAACAGGGCCGGTTCGCGGAAAGGCTCTCTGCCATGAGCACCACCCAGCGCCAGAACCACACCGAGGGCCACAGCCGCGGCCATGGCTCTTCGGTTTGCGATTCCAAGCAGTCCGACTCCAACCCGTTCGTGGGCACCTGGCGGCTGGTATCCATCGCATCGTCGGAGTCGCGGTTATTCGGTGAGCGTCCGGTGGGAATTCTAATGTATGACGCCGAAGGGCACGTCGCCGTGCAAATCATGCGCAATCCTCGACCAGACATATCTTCCGGGCCCGGTTTTCCCAGTCCGAAAGAAGTTCAGATCGCCTACAAGGGCTATTACGCGTACTACGGCACCTACGAAGTGAACTGGGAGAAGAGAACCATCACGCACCACCTGGAAGGAAGCCTGCGCCCCGGCGATGTTGGCAAGGACTTCACCCGCGCCTACGAAATCTCCGGCAACCGCTTGGCCCTCACGCCCGTTGATGACGGCCAAGCCCGCGCCGCGTGCCTGACCTGGGAACGCGCGTAAAACGGGTTCGTAGGGCGCTGCTTGCTGCGCCCGCGATTCGCCGACAGTTTCCGTTCAGTTGGACTAAACGCCCAGCACGTTCACCAATTCCCGTACCGAAGCCGCCGACTTATCCAGCGCCGCTTTCTCTTCCGGATGCAGCTTGATCTCGATGATCTGTTCGATCCCTTTCGCGCCCAATTTCACCGGCACGCCTACAAATAGCCCACGGATGCCGTACTCGCCTTCGAGATAAGCCGCGCATGGCAAAATTTTCTTCTTGTCATGCAGGATCGCTTCCACCATTTCGACAACAGCCGCCGAGGGCGCGTAGTATGCCGAACCGGTTTTCAGCAGGTTCACAATCTCCGCGCCGCCCTTGCGTGTGCGCGTCACAATCGCGTCTAACTTCTCGGGCGAAATCAATTCGGGGAGGGGAATTCCCGCCACGGTGGAATAACGCGTCAGCGGCACCATGTCATCGCCATGACCGCCGAGCACGAAGGAATGTACGTTCTCGACCGATACGCCCAATTCCCCCGCCACAAACGTGCTCATGCGCGCCGAATCCAGCACGCCGGCCATCCCGATCACGCGTCCCTTCGGCAACTTGCTGATCTTGAACGCCGCCTGCGCCATGGCATCCAGGGGATTCGTCACAATAATCAGAATCGCGTTCGGCGAAAGCTTCACCACCGCTTCCACGACGCCTTTGATCACGTCGTAGTTCGCTTTCAACAAATCGTCGCGGCTCATTCCCGGCTTGCGGGGAAAGCCCGCGGTGATCACGACGATGTCGCTGTTTTCCGTACCACCATAATCGCCGCTGGTCGTGGAAATTCCGGTCACATGCACGTCGGATCCGAGAATAGGCCCGGATTCCGCCATATCCAGCGCCTTGCCCGCTGGTACGCCTTCCAATATATCGCTGAGCACCACGTCCGCGAGCCCTGCATCATGAATCCGCTGCGCCGTCGTCGAGCCGACAAACCCGCCACCCACCACCGTCACCTTCTTGCGCATTACACGCTCCTGGTATCGCCGTTTTTCTTAACGGCTAGCTAAAGGGTGTTCTTTGGGAAAGTTCGCGAGCTAGGCCGCGCCCACCGCCGCCTGCATGTTCTCGATAATCGCGGACGCGTACTCGGACGTCTTCAGTTTTTTGGACCCCAGCATCAGTCGCTCCAAATCGTACGTCATGCGCTTCTGCTGAATCGTCCGAGCGATGCCATCCTCAATCAAGCGCGCAACCTCCTTCCAGCCCATGAAATCAAACATCATCGCGCCCGAAAGCATCACCGAGCTCGGGTTGATCACGTCCTTATCAGCATATTTCGGCGCGGTTCCGTGAGTTGCCTCAAATACTCCGAAGCCGTCGCCGATATTCGCCCCGGGAGCCATCCCGAGTCCGCCCACCTGGGCCGCGCAAGCGTCCGACAAATAATCCCCGTTCAAATTCGGCGTCGCGAAGACCTGATACTCATCGGCCCGCGTCAGGACCTGCTGAAACACCGAATCGGCGATTCGGTCGTTGATCAAAATCTTCTGCTTCCACTTGCCCTTACCGTGCGACGCGTAAATCGCGTCAATGGTGTGCCGCACTTCCTCGTAAATGTGTTTCTTGAAGTCGTCGGTCGCTTGATCCAGCCCCGGCTCGACGGCTGCGGCGTTCTGCTCGACAGCGATGTTCGGGTTCTTATCCTTGTTATCCAAAATCCAGCTCTCGCGCTCGGTCACCACGTACTCGCGAAATTCCTGCGTAGCCAGCTCGTAGCCCCAATCGCGAAACGCGCCTTCCGTGAACTTCTGGATGTTGCCTTTGTGCACCAGCGTGACTACATTGCGTCTGTTTTCCAGCGCGTGAACGATCGCTCGACGCACCAGGCGCTTGGTTCCCGTCGGAGAAATCGGCTTGATGCCCACGCCAGAATCCTCGCGCACTTTCTTGGACACGCCCTTGAGCATCTCGTTATTCAGAAAATCAATCAGCTTCTTCACTTCCATCGAGCCCGAACGCCACTCGATCCCCGCGTAGACGTCCTCGGTGTTCTCGCGAAAAATCACCACGTTCATGCGTTCCGGTTCGCGCACCGGAGAAGGCACTCCAGCAAAATATCGTACTGGCCGCACGCAGGCGTAGAGGTCCAACACCTGCCGCAGGGTCACGTTCAACGAACGGATTCCGCCACCCACCGGAGTTGTCAGCGGGCCCTTGATCGCCACGCGGAAGTCGCGAATCGCGTCCACGGTATCCTGCGGCAGCCATTCCTTGAATTGCCGGAACGCTTTCTCGCCCGCAAATACTTCCAGCCATTCGATCTGGCGCTTCCCGGCGTAGGCTTTTTCCACCGCCGCGTCAAACACGCGCCGCGAAGCTTTCCAGATGTCGCGTCCCGTGCCATCCCCTTCGATGAAGGGAATTACCGGACGGTCCGGCACGTGGAAGGCTCCGCCGGCAAAATCGATGGCCTTGCCCGCGGATGGCACCGCTACCCCGTTATAAGCATTCTTCATGGTTTTACAGTTCTCCCCGACTTTTCGTACACCTTCGGCTGCACAGCGAAGCACATTTCCAAATCAACAACCTTAGCACAAACCCCGGCGCCCAGACATTAGGTTGGTATAGGCTCGCCTGAACGGAAATGAGTGCGCTGGTAGGCTGTCAATTGGACTTTGTAGCGGCCGCCCTTAGGCGGGCGAATTGCTTTTAGGCGCTCCCTGCCGATTCAGCGTCGCCGGGAGAAATCCTGTCAGGAAATACGAACGTTGTCCTGGCGAATTCAGATGAAAGGGTGTCCGCGCAATAGTATTTCTTTAAGACGCTGTCCTTCCACGTCAGCAAGTCCGGATTCTGCGACCGAAACTGGTCCCAACTAAGCTTCCCACGCGCTCGCCGCATGCGTTCGTTGATCAGAAATACATAGGCCCACGTAATGGTCTCGTGATACAAGCCACTCTTTCCATGAGCCTCCGCATACTTCGTCAGCGCCGCCGGAAACCTAGCGAGCACCTCCAGCAACGAAAGCTTGCGTAGGTACAGAAACACGATTTGCACGTGCACGCAGTGGTGAAAACTCTCCAGGGAAAGGGAACAGTCCTCGAATTGCGCGATCAAAGCGTCATCGGCGTTGCTCGTGTCTGCGGCGGTCATGGGCGAGCCTCGCGGGCACCCGCGCCGGAGGTCAAGCACACCACCACCGCCGCTGCATATATCGCCAACCCGCCCGCCACGTTGAATTCACCGTGCAGAATGTGGAACGCTGCTGCAAACGCGAAAACCGCGAGCAATAGGTATCCTCCCGCAACGCGCACTCCTGGCGCGAGGAACATGGCCGCAGCGATAATCTCCGCGGCCGCCAACACCAGAAAAATCCACGAATGCACGCCCAGATGCCCCGATCGATACACTTCAATCATTGTCCTGCGCAGAAACAGACCCGACTCCCACAGCACGACCACGCCCAGAACCCAACGTAGCACTCGAACAGCCTGGCGATGTGGATTCGCGCTCATCGCGAACCTCCCCCCTGCTTGACCTTACGCCGAGCAACGGAGCGGACCGCACGGCCCTTCTTGGCCTGTACGCGCTCGGCTTTCGTCGTGTCTCGCCGCGCCGATGTCCACTTCCGCGCCGCTCGCGATCCACGCGCCCGGCTTACCTCCCGTGCCTCCGTCAGCCGATGGCTGGCACGTGCATCCAGATCCAACCCATAGAAGCGCTTCAGTTCCTTGATTCGCCGCCGCGATGATCGCTGAAATGGAACCTTGCCGTCGAACGCGTGCAAAACGATGCCCTCGAGCAGGTCGCCCAAAGTCAAATCGTGAAATTCGGCCAGTGCTTTGAGTACCTTGAGTAGGCGCTTCTCCATCCGCACGCCAGTTTGCACGCGTTGCACAACGAATTTCTGTGGGCGTTTCGATGTTTTCATTGTGGTACCAACGTACCACGGTAACACGCCAGCCGCAAGGCCTGCACTATGACGCTGGATTGTGCAACCGCGCAAAACACACTGAGCACTCTATTTGAGCGCAACTTGACGCACACAACCGCAGGCCCTTAGCATGGCAGCATGAGGCTCTTAAGAACTTCCCTTTCGCTCTTGATAATCGTGGCGTTGGTCGCGGCCGTCGGGTTGCTCACGCAGCTAGGTGCTGCCGCCAAACACAATCTCGCAACCCAGGACACTCTTAAGCAGTCCGCGGACACGCTGCAACTAACCAGTTCAGCTTTCGAAGCGGATGCCGCCATCCCGGCGAAATATACATGTGATGGCGAAGACGTTTCGCCTGCGCTGCTTTGGAACGACCCTCCCGCCGCAACGAAAAGCTTCGCACTGATCCTGGATGATCCCGATGCGCCCAACAAAACCGTGGTCCACTGGCTGATCTATGACATTCCCGCCGACACCCGCGGGTTGCAAGAAGGCGTCCCCAAGGACAAAAAGCTCCGTGACGGCGCGCTGCAGGGAAAGAACGATCATGGCCAGACGGGCTACAGCGGCCCTTGTCCGCCGCACGGCGCGGTGCACCATTATTTTTTCAAGCTGTATGCCTTGGACAAGATGACCGGGCTCAAACCTACCGCGACCAAGCCGCAGCTGGAGCAAGCTATAAAGGACCACATTCTGGCGAAGGCCCAATTAATCGGCCGCTTCGCGCACTAGGCAATTTTTAGAGCGGAACGCGAAGCCGGCTTTTCGCGGCGGCCTGAGCGTCTCTGCGGTAGGTTTGTTTTGCACCCACCACGCGGCCATCCCAAAGTTTTCTTTATCCGTTCCATAGAAGATTCGTTAGCCTCGCCACCATTTTGGGATTTGACCCTCGCGCGCGCGTCACGATACTCTACGTTGTTTTGAAACGCCGGCGCGTGAAGCGCAAGGCATTCCATTTTAAGGAGGCTCATGGCAACCGAACTCCGTAATTTTTTGGCGATCCCCTACGACGAACTCGAAGAGCTCAACCTGAAAGCCAAGGAACAACGCAAGAATCGCGTTGCGCCGCACAAGATTCAGGAAGAACGCATCAAGTACCTCACCGACGAGAAGCGCATCAAGGCTGTCACCGTGCTGTTCAGCGACCTGGAAGGCCGCCTGCACATGCTCGACTACGACAAAAAGTTCCTCGTCAAGAGCTGGGACAATCTTACTTTTGACGGCTCCTCGATCCGCGGTTTCACGGCGCAGCGCGAAAGCGACTTGCGCTTGGCCATGGATTGGAGCGCTTTTTATTGGGGGCCCGCCGACGTGTTCGGCTCCGGCAAAGTACTCATCTTCGGCGAGGTCATTGATAAAGACGGCTCGCCCTATAGTGCGGACATTCGCGGCGCCCTAAAAGGCTTCGCGCAAAGACAATTTAAGGACGAAGGCTACACACTGAACGCCGCCAACGAAATTGAAGGCTTCCTGTTCAAAGGCCCCGACGCCGAGCGCCACTATTCGGAAACCGGCAAATTCGAGTACGTCAACACGGGCGGCTACTATCATTCACTTCCGGGCGATCCGCTGCGCAATTTCATTGATACCACCGCCGAAGTTCAGCGCGCCATGGGATTTCAGAACGAAAAAGACCACCCCGAAGTCGCGCCGTCGCAATTCGAAATCAATTACGGCTATGGCGAAGTAGTCGCAGCCGCTGACCAGATCCAGCTCTACAAGCTGATTTGCCGTCAGGTTGCCACCAATATGGGCCTCACCGCGAGCTTCCTGCCCAAGCCCGTCGTCGGTGTCAACGGCAGTGGCATGCACACCAACGTTTCCGTCAGCAAGGGCGGCAAGAATCTTTTCTGGGATCCCAAAGGCGAGGAAAAACTCAGCAAGATCGGTTGGGCGTTTCTGGATCGCATCCTTACCCACGCGAATGACGTCTGTCTGATGCTGAATGCCAGCGTGAACGCCTATCGCCGTCTCGATCCCCATTTCGAGGCGCCGAACCAGATCAAGGCCTCGCCCGTGGATCGTGGTTCGATGATCCGCATACCCATCGGCAACGAAAAGAGCATGCGGGTCGAAGTGCGTTCCGTCTCGCCGGACGCGAATCCCTACATGGTGATGTACTCGATATTCCGCTCAGGCCTGGATGGGGAAACCTCGAAGATCAAGAACCTGCGCCAGGCCGAACGCTATCTGCCGGACAACATCTACACCGCGATCGATAATTTCCGGAACGCGGCGTGGACCACGAAGCTTCTCGGAGAGGATGTGAAGACACGTTACGCCGACTTGAAGCAAGCGTCGGCCGACCGCTGCGCGCGCCTGCTAGGCACTGTCGTCAAAGCCGCCGAAGTGCAATATCACCACGAGGTTTACAACCAGTACCTCTGGAACCAGTTCTAAAGCTTCGTAGCAAAACAAAACGGCGAAGAGTGCCATCGCTCTCTTCGCCGCTCCGAATCTTGCACCAAGCGCAGCAGCCTTGTCGTTTTAACTGTTAATCGTAATATTCAGCACCCAAATGCGTGATCAACTCCTCGCCCATCATCCAGCGCAAGGTATTCTTCAGCTTCATCAGCTGAATAAATAAATCATGCTCGGGGTAAAGCTCCTTCGCGCACATCGGCGACTTGAAATAGAAGCTCAGCCATTCCTGAATGCCGCGCATTCCCGCACGTTGCGCTAGATCGAAGAAGATTGCCAGGTCCAGCACGATCGGCGCGGCGAGAATTGAATCACGGCACAGAAAGTCCACTTTGATCTGCATCGGATACCCGAGCCAGCCGAAAATATCAATGTTGTCCCAGCCCTCTTTGTTGTCTCCGCGCGGGGGATAGTAATTGATTCTCACTTTGTGGTGAATCTTGCCGTAAAGCTCCGGATATAGATTCGGCTGCAAAATGTATTCCAGCGCGCCCAGCTTTGATTCTTCTTTGGTTTTGAATGAGCCGGGATCGTCGAGCACTTCGCCGTCACGATTGCCCAGAATGTTCGTCGAAAACCATCCGTTCAATCCCAGCATGCGCGCTTTGAATCCCGGCGCCAGCACAGTCTTCATCAAAGTCTGCCCAGTCTTGAAATCCTTCCCGCCGATCGGCACGTTCTTGGACTTGGCGTAATCCTCGAGCGCCGGAATATCCACCGTTAAATTCGGCGCGCCGTTCGCGAAGGGGACTCCTTCGCTGATCGCCGCGTACGCATAGAGCATGGATGGCGCGATCGCCGGGTGGTTCGCCTTCATCGCCTTTTCGAACGACGCCATATTTTTGTGCACCTCTTCCGGCTTCAGGAACACTTCTGTCGAGCCGCACCACACCATCACCAGCCGGTCCAGCCTGTTTTTCTTCTTGAAGCTGCGGATGTCCTCGCGCAATTGTTCGGCAAGATCCATTTTCGTCTTGCCCCTCTTGACGTTCGGCCCCTGCAGGTTCTTCACGTAGTTTTGGTCAAATACCGCCTTCATCGGCTTGATGCCCTTCAAAAATTTCTTGGCTTTTGCAAGATCCCTGGCATCCAGCACACCCGCCTTTGCCGCGGCCTGGTAGGCGTCGTCGGCGAATACGTCCCAGCCTCCAAAGACAAGGTCTTCCGGCTTGGCGAGTTGCACGAAATCCTTGATTTTCGGCGTCCGCCCGTCCGTCCGCTTGCCCAAGCGGATCGTGCCCATCTGCGTCAGTGAGCCAACCGGCACCGCCTGCCCCCGCCGCACCAACTCCACTCCGGCCATGAAAGTCGTGCTCACCGCGCCCATTCCGGGCGTCAGCACTCCCAGCTTTCCCTTTGGCGGAGCAACACTCACAGGCCTGCGCATTCGATTCCCCCAGTTTCCTTTCGAAATTGTTAACAGAAACGCCCGACGCCGCGCCGCTCGTTGCCTCTAGGAGCGCAACGCGAACCCCCGTTCGTTCCGGCGGCTTGCTTCACCTATTGTTGTTTGTGAACTCACCGTCACAGCGCGGCGAACGGCTTGGAACAAACGATTTATGATGCGGCAAGGCGTAAAGATTTGCAAATTGATTCCCGGCGAGCGAGCGCTGCACGCTTCGAGATTACCAATAGATTTGCGAACGCAGGAGTGAATCTAAATCGGGCAGCTGACCCTCAGAGAAGGGACTCAGAACGCGCAGGAGAAGCGTGGCGAGTTGTGAGCGGCTACTTTCGGCGGACGCTGGCGGCGATTCCATCCGAAACTGAAAGGAATACTAGTACGGCGAGAACTCCTAGCATGAGAAACGGGATCATGTTGTGTAGTCCTTGGGCAACCGCGAGCGACGCGGAGTACATTGCAAGCATCGTGCCACTGTATCTCGCAACGTAACCGCAATCCTTGCAATACCCCGATGTCCGCCCCCAGACCCTATTGCGTTCCCAGGGAAACAAATGTGGTCTCCCGCCGACACAATGGCGGAATTTCCTTGCAGATTGAGTTCTCAGACGAGGCGTAAGGGAGCCCGCGCCCGCGGCGAACTATAACTTTTCGATGTGGATTGACCCGTCGCCCGAGGTGACCGCCAGCGTCCCACCGCCGGCATTCAATTTTCCGCGCACGGCGGAATGGCTCAGCGAGCCGGAAACTTGCACCGGAATATCCAAAGTGATGCTGCCGTCCCCGGTATGCGCATCGAGGTACGCGTTTAGGTCACTCGGCAATCGCAAAGTAATGTGTCCGTCGCCGGAGTGCAGGTTCCAGCCATTCGCTACCTTTGAGCCGGATGACACTTGCGCGTCAATGCTGCCATCGCCCGTTTTCAGCGCCAGGGCGTCAAAGCGGCCGTCAATTCGTAAGTTTCCGTCGCCGGTATCGGCGTCGAGCGACCCATCGAGACCATGTCCTTCGATGTGTCCATCGCCCGTGTGCATGCGTACATCGCCGCGGACATTGCTCGCAGTAACGTTGCCATCGCCCGTATTGAACTCGATCTTGCCGGAAACTCCCTGCGCCGTCACATTGCCGTCGCTGGTGCGCACGTCCAGGCCCAGTTCCCGTGGCACGCGCAAATCCACATGCACTGACCGGTTATGGCTCCCGCCGAATAAGGACCAATTCCAGTGCGGCACGCGCACTTCGATGGATACACTGTTGCCATTCTGGCTTTCGATGACCTGCACGTCGTTCGGTCCGAGTTTCCAGCCGTGCGTCGTGACCCGCGCGTCGATCTGGTTCTGGTCGGTGCCCGTGACGGTCACGTCGCCATCACTCGTCATCACGCGCAAGTCGGCGCGCCCGTTCACCTGATACGTCTTCGACCACTCATCCGCTCGCGCCGGTGCGGCGGAAACGCCCAGAGCAGTTCCCACCATCACCACAGCCGCCAAAAAAGTCGTCGCTTGCTTCATCGTTCGCTCCGCGGCACCGAAAATCCGTCAGCGCCATCCGTATCTTCAAGGTTGGCGAGCCGGCGCGCTCGCAACGATAATGTTGCTGCCGTTCAGCGCCGTCCCCAGTTCCACCACAAGATACGCAAGTCACTCCAAAAATGTTCCCCAGGTATGTCGCCTGCACGAGCCCTTGTCCACGTCGGTTTTCTCTGCGAAACCTGCGTTTCTGCGGGAAAGCTCTTTCGCCGTCTCCGTGCCCTCAGCTTTTCTCGGTGCCCTCTAATGTCAAATCTTTCGCCGTCACACTCGCCGCGCACCGCGATGCCGGCAACTAAGCCGTTTTTCTCTTCGCGACCTTACCCGCAGCGGGTTTCGCCCGCAGTGCCGCCAGAAACTGCGCAGTCGGCAAAGTATTGATCACCTCGCTCTTCTCGATCCAACCACGCCGCGCGGTGATCACGCCATACTTCATGAATGTCAAATGCGAAGCCGAATGCGAATCTGTCGAAATCACGATCTTTACGCCGCGTTCCTTCGCCATCCGCAGATGCACATCCTTCAAATCCAGCCGGTCAGGATACGCGTTGCACTCCATCGCCACGCCGTGCTCTTTCGCCGTCTCCAGAATTTTCTCCATTTCATATTCAAAAGCCTCGCGCCGCAGCACCAGTCGCCCCGTGGGGTGCGCAATAATCTGGGTATAAGGATTCTCAATCGCCGCAAGCAGGCGTTCGGTCATTTCCTCGCGTCCCAGATTCATGTACGAGTGCACCGACGCCACCACCACGTCCAGCTGGGCCAGCACTTCGTCATCGAGGTCCAGCTTGCCATTCTTGAGAATGTCCACCTCGATTCCCGCAAGCAGACGAATTTCCGGCACTCGCGCCTGGGCGGCGCGGATTTTCTTGATCTGTTCCAGCGTCCGCTTCTCATCCATTCCGTTCGCGACCGTCACGGCCTTCGAGTGGTCCGTCAAGGCGATATATTCGTAGCCGAGTTCCGCGGCCGCCTTGCCCATTTCTTCAATAGAATTACGGCCGTCTGAAGCGGTAGTGTGCATTTGCACATCCCCGCGAATGTCTTCGAGTTTCAATAGTGCGGGCAGATCATGATTTTCCGCCGCGTCAATTTCCCCGGTGTGTTCGCGCAATTCCGGCTCGATGTAATCCAGCCGCAGTTTGTCGTAGATATCCTTTTCCGTTTTGCCGGCGACGAATCTTCCGCCCTTCAAAGTCGTCAGCGCGTACTCGTTCAACGTCCAACCCATTTCGCGCGCTCGTCCGCGCAACATCACGTTGTGTTCTTTCGATCCTGTGAAATACAGAAGCGCCGCGCCGAAGCTGTCTTTTTCGAGCAGCCGCACATCCACCTGCAATCCATTTCCCAGGAGCACGCTCACTTTGTTTTCACCGTGCGCGAGCGTCTGATCGATCCCCGGATATTTCAAAATGTGCGCGGCGACTGCATCGACATCCTCCTGCTTGTCGTGTCCCGGACGCAGGGTGACCAATAAATCCAAATCCCCAATGGTCTCCCTCCCGCGGCGCAACGATCCCGCGGGCGTCACCGATTCCACGATGGCGCCCATCCGGCTGATGTAGGCGATAAACTTTTGTGCAGCCTCATCAACATCGTCCAACTTGAAGCGCCCCGACGAACGTTTCGCCTGCGCCGTCGCCTTCAAAATGTTTTGCTCACTCTTCTCACCAAACCCTTCCAAATCGCGCAACTTGCCTTCCTGCGCCAGTTTCTCGATCCCCTCAATCGTCGAAACCTTGAACTTTTTCCACAGCAGCGCCACTTTTTTTGGCCCCAGGGACTGTAAATGCAGCAACTCCAGCAGCGTCACCGGATATTTCTTCAGCAATTTCTCGCGCAGGCTGTAATCGCCCGTATCGAGAATCTCGCGGATGTGTGCGGCCATCCCGTCACCGATCCCGGGCAACTCTTTTAGCTTCTTCTCGTCTGCGGCCACATCCTCGATGCGTTCGTGGATGCTGTAGAGAAGCTCCGCCACTTTTTCGTAGCTGCGGTAGCGGCCGATGATCGCTCCGTCAATCTCCAGAAGTTGCGCCGTCTCGCGCAAAATTCGTGCCACTTCTCTGTTTTCCATATAACTTCCTTATAGTTGCAGCGTGCCCTGGGGAGGGCAGCGAGTCAGTCGGATTCTAGCGCCGCTTCATCTCTTCACAAAAAGTCTCTTTGCCTGCTCCACATCCTTCAGGATCTGCGCGCGCAATGCCTCCGGCCCGGGAAATTTCCGCTCATCGCGGAGCCGAGTCAAGAATGTCACAGTCATCGCGCCCGAGGTCAGCGTCTCCGAGAATTCAAATAAGTGCGATTCGATCGCCAGCTGCTGCCCGTCGAATGTCGGCCGCACGCCTACGTTCGTTACCGCTTGATAGCTCTTGTCGTCAATCACGACTTCTGTCGCATAGACGCCATTTTTGGGCAGGGTTTCCTGCTCCGTCGCAAGATTCAAAGTCGGTACGACCAACTCGCGTCCCAGTCCCGTACCGGTTCGAATTCCGCCCCCGAGCGCAAAGGGCCGTCCCAACATTCGCCGCGCTTCTTCGACCCGCCCTTCGCGCACCGCCTGCCGAATCGCCGAACTGGAAACCACGATTCCGTCCACGACCACGGGTTCGACAATCTCGACCCCCAACGCGTTCTGGCGCCCTAATTCTGCAAGCAGCCTCACGTCGCCCGCCTGTTTGTGGCCGAAGCGGAAGTTCGCTCCCACGAGAACGGCTCGCGTCCGCAGCGTTTCAACCAAAAACGTTCGCACAAAATCCTCCGCGCTAGCCTTCGCCAGCTCCAGGTCGAATTTCAGCACCAGTGCCGCATCCATTCCCAAGGCTTCGAATTGCGCCAGCCTTTGCGGCAGGGTTTCCAGCAGTCCGGGCGCTACCTCGGGCCGCAAGACCCGCGCCGGATGCGGGTAAAACGTCAATACAGCACTCAGCAGATCCACGCTGCGCGCCCGCTCGATCACTCCTCGCAGAATTTTCTCATGCCCTACGTGGACGCCATCGAAATTGCCGATGGTCACAGCCGTGGGCTTGCGCGCCTCTCCGAATCGCGCGATCCATTCCGCTGGTGAATTTAGAACCGCGATCGCCACTAGATGCCCACCTCGAATTTCAGTCCATCGTAAGCGAGCAGCACGCCCGAGGGAAGTTTCGCGTTCACCGCTTCGTGACCCAGGTCATGGCAGATATGCGTGAACCAGGCCCGCTTGGGCCTTAGTTCGCTCACGAGCGCGAGCGATTGCTCCACATTCGAATGCATCGGATGCGGCGTGTACCGCAACGCATCCAGAATGAAATCGTTCAGGCCTCGCAACAGTGCCTTCGAACTTTCCGGCACCGCGCTGAAATCCGTCAGATACGCGGCCTTCCCGAATCGAAATCCCAGCACGGGCTGCTGTCCATGCTTTGCTGGCACGGGGGTAATTCTCAACCCAAAAAGCTCGAACGGCCCATCAATCGTATGCATCTCCACGGCTGGAACCGAACTCTCCGTCGGCGCCTCGTCAAAAATATAAGCGAACTGCCGGCGCAGAGTTTCCTGCGCACCCTGCGACGCGTAGATCGGCACCACGCCGCCCTGTTTCAAATTGTAAGGACGAATATCGTCGAGGCCGAGAATATGGTCCGCGTGCGAATGCGTGTAAATCACTGCATCCAGGCGGTCAATTCGCTCGCGCATCGCCTGCGCGCGAAAATCGGGAGTGGTATCAATCACCACATTGTGCCCGCCATAGGCGAGCAGGACCGACGGCCGAGTGCGCTTGTCGTGCGGATCTTTCGATTCACAAACAGCGCAATGACACCCCAGTGTCGGCACACCCATGGATGTGCCGGACCCGAGCACGGTTAATTGCAGGGAACTCATTGGGAGGTGGGATGCCGCAAAAATTGCCTTCGATTCATGTAGAAAAACGAAAGCCGCGACGCGATTTCCGGCCGAGCGCAAACCATTTTGGAGTGCGGCGGCGTGCCGCCGCCTTGCTCTCAGGCGCTTACTTGCCCTTCGCCTTCTTCGCCATCTGCTCCGCCGCAGCCTTGGAAATCTCCATAAACGTCAACTTCAAACTTCCGAGCACCTCAATCAGCAAACTGTCATCTTCCTTAGACAAATTTCCGCGGGTCTTTTCCCGTAGCGCGTCCAACATGTCAATCACTTCGCGCGCGCCTTCCAAATCCACAAACGCTTGCCCCGTCCGCGGATCGGCCATTCCCCCAAGCATCGCCGCTGCGTTGCGCGTCAGAAAATCCACCAGCATTTGAAAACTGCGCGAAGTCGTGTGTTCCTCGCTGCCGGCCGCTGCATCGACGGCCTGTTCTTCGTGAGTCGATCCCTGCGACCCATCCGGCGCCACAAGTCCCTGTCTTTCGCTACCTCTCGGTGGGGAGAGCGAGCCGCCCTGGAGCGTAGTCGGTGAGCCGGTGCCTTTCGACGCGGGCGCCGCTGCGTGAGACTTTTGCTGCGCTTGGCTGGCAGCCTTTTGCTCCGCTGCCTCTTCGTCGCGCCGAGCTTGCTCTACGACGTCCTTGCGCAATTCGCCGTCTTCGCCGAACAGACGGCGGTCAATCACCTTGAATGTTTCTTCATGCTTCGAATCAGCCACGGCAGGTATCCTTCGGGAAGCTCTTGAGAGTTACAGCGAAGTCTAACATCCGCCTCCATTGCTCGACAAGCGAGGCAGTAAAGCGGCGGAGGGCAGTACTTAAACCGTCCGCTTGCAGTTGAATTTGTGGCGTCCGCGGTGGCCCGCCTTTCAGGGATGCAGTGGGCATCTTTTTCCGGAGTCCCGGAGGCCCGGGAATCTTTTGGCTTGACATGACTTCGCCCATCTGTTACAGGTTGTAGCGTTACAATGGTTCGCACAACAACAAACCGCCCGCGCAATCTCGGCGAAGTCGAACAACTGGTCATGGACTACGTCTGGTCTTCCGGCCCGGTTTCCTCCGAAGCGTGCCGTGAAGCCCTCGCTCCCAGGCGTCCCATGAAGGAATCCACCATCCGCACGGTGCTGCGCCGCCTGGAGGAAAAGGGTTACGTCACGCACGAAATCAGCGGCCGCACCTTCATTTATCGTGCCGCGGAACCCCGCCAGAATGTCGCCGTACGCGCCGTGAAACACATCATTGACCGCTTCTGCGGTGGCTCGGCCGAGCAGTTAGTAATCGGCATGGTTGATAACGCAGTCATCGACCGCAAACAACTTGAGCGCCTCGCCCAAAAAATCGCCGAACGCAAAGCCGTCCAGCGCAAGGAAGGGAAGCCATGAACATCCCCGCCGCTCTCGATGCGTCTTCCAGTTTCCTCGTCCGCCTCATTGATCCCGCCGTCCGTTCGTTCGCGCTCGCCTGTATCGCCAGCGGTGCGCTAGCCCTCTGCCGCGCGAAAAACGTCGCGCTCCGGTTGAGTGTATGGCGAACGATCCTCGTGGTCGCGCTAGCCATGCCGTTTCTCGCGCTGTTGATGCCGCCGCTGCCCGTTTCTGTTCCGTTCGCGCAAAAATTCAGCCGTCTGCAATCGCCCGCGATAACCCTAACTCCCGCGGCGCGTCGCACAGGCACACTCGCGGCAGCAGCGACAGCGAATTCCGCCCCAGCGCCCGCAGCCGCCATCCCAGCCTTCAACTACACCGCCGCCCCGTTGCGCAATTATTCCCGGCCAACGCCGCCGGCAGCTCTGGAAGCTGCGATCGAATCCCGTCGCACGCCGCTCTCGCGCATGGCGATCGCGGGGATGATCTATGCAACGGTTACCATCTTCTTTCTCGCGCGCCTGATTCTGGGCACTCGCTTTGGCCGCCGACTGGACCGCAACTCGCACTCGATCGACGATCCCGGAGCGCTCGCTCGTTTGCACTTTTTTGCGCGTGCGGCGCACTTGCGCGCCGCCCCGCGCCTGGCTGAATCGGAATTTCTGTCGGTTCCCGTGACTTTCGGAATAAAGCATCCCTCCATTTTGCTGCCCGCAACCTGGCGGGAGTGGGAACCAGCGGAACTTGACGCCGTCCTCGTGCACGAAATTTCGCATGTCGCGCGCCGTGACGCGCTCACCGAGCGCCTCTCGTTGCTTCATCGCGCAATTTTTTGGTTCAGCCCTCTGAGCTGGTGGCTCGACCGCCGTCTCGCGGAACTCGCCGAAGAGGCCAGCGATGATGCAGCCCTCGGCGCCGGTGCCGACCGCACGCGTTACGCAGAAACAGTCCTCGGCTTCTTCGCTGTCCTCGAAGCCGCGCCCGGCCGCGTCTGGTGGCAAGGAGTAGCCATGGCCAGCACCGGACAGGCCGAAAAACGCGTGGATCGCATTCTTGAGTGGAAAGGGAGCGTCGCCATGCAACTCAGAAAACCTGTCGTCGTTGGCGTTGTACTTCTCGCAATTCCGCTGGTCGGCCTCACAGCGGCTTTTCGTCCGACGATCGCAGACGTACATTTGGCTCCGCCGCAATCAGTCCAGCCTGCCGGCCGTCGCAGCGCCACCCGCGCCAATGTCAGAACCATCCGCGACGCCCGCCCCACCACAGGCTCCCACAGCGCCTGCTGCTCCTGTTCCGTCGGTCAATCCCGTGCCGGCTGTGCACGTTTCCGTAGCTCCGGTGGTTCACGTCGCGCCGCACGTCACCGTGGCGCCGATGGCCCCGGTCGTCTCGGTCGCTCCCATCGTGTCCGTGCACCCTGCGGTCGCGCCCGTGGTTCACCTAGCGCCTCAGATCTCCGTCACGCCGGTGATCTCGCTCCCAGCCCTCGCCATGGCAGTGCCGCGAGCGCTGCAAGAGTCTCCATCCTCGCACTCGAATACTTTGATCACTCCTGAACATGGCGAGAACTGGCAGTTCGTCATCGTCTTCGGCAGCTCCACGGTCAACGACTGGTCCTTTCATACCGACGGACCCACCGAGGAACACGGCTCCGGTTTCCTAAAGTCGCTGCGCCAGCAGTATCCCGGCGATTTCATTTGGTTCATTCGCGATGGCAAGGCTTACATCATCCGCGATCCCGCCACCATCAAGCGCGCCATGGAATTCTTCGCACCAGTCCAGGAACTCGGCCGCAAACAGGATGAGCTAGGCAAGCAGCAGGAAGCGCTGGGCGCGCAGCAGGAGGCCCTCGGCAAACAGCAGGAAGGGCTCGGCGAGCAGATGGAAAAGGTTCGCATAAAGATTCCGGACATGACCGCCGAACTCCAGAAGCTCGAAGCGGAATTGAAACAATTGGGCGACAGCGGAACGCAGGAAGACCTCGGGCGCATCCAGGAGAAAATCGGCGAAATCCAGAACCGTATCGGCGAATTGCAATCGCAGGCAGGCGACCAACAGTCGCAACTCGGCGAAAAACAAGGAGCGCTGGGCGAGCAGCAGGGCAAACTCGGCGAACAACAAGGCAAGCTGGGCGAGCAACAAGGCGAGCTGGGCCGCCAGCAAAAGGAAGCTTCGAGAAAAGCCGACCAAGCAATGAAGCAGCTCCTAGACGAAGCCGTAGCCCACGACCTGGCCAAGCCCGCATAAGAAGCCGACTTCACGCCCGCATCTTGGGTATGCGCTCCTACCGCCGGCGTCTTGTCCGGCTCGGTAGAAGTTGTAGCGGCGGTCTTCAGGCGGCCAGCCCTATGCTCCTGACTTCGACTTTCTCTGCGTCTCTGCGGTGAATCTCTTTCAATAGTTGCTTACTCTCGCAAAAACCCGCAACGTGCGTTAGTCTGTTGCATCCAAGAGTCTTCGCGAGAATTCGTCAAGGATCGCCATGCCTCGAAGCGCAGCAAGAAACCGCAACCCGCACGCCGCGCGTAACCAAGCCGCAACCAAACAGCGCAAATCCACCAATCCCGCGCGCGCAACAAAGCCCGCACATCCCATCGCCATCTACCACGAGCATCCGCGCTGGTTTGTTCCCGTCTTCGCCGAGCTTGATCGTCGCAAGATCCCCTACGTCCGCCTGGACGCCGCGCGCCATCATTTCGATCTTTCGCCCAATGGCGACCAGCGGTACGGCCTGGTTTTCAATCGCATGAGCCCGTCGGCGTGGACTCGCGGCAACGCGCACGCAATTTTTTACACTCTCAGTTATCTCGCGCACCTGGAACGGTGCGGCGTCCGCGTCGTGAATGGCAGCCACGCATTCCGCGTGGAAACGTCGAAAGCGCTGCAACTCTCGCTGCTGCACTCGCTCGGCCTGCCGCATCCGCGCTCAGCCGTCATCAATCATCCGTCGCAAGCAGCCGCCGCCGCGCGCGATCTGCGTTTCCCAATCGTCATCAAGCCCAATATCGGAGGTAGCGGCGTCGGCATCGTCCGCTTCGACTCGCTCGACCAGCTGGAAGCCGCGGTCCGCAACGACGCGATCCAGTTCGGCCTGGACTCTACCGGCATCGTGCAGGAATTCATTCCCGCGCGCGGCGGCCACATCACCCGCGTCGAAACGCTCGGCTACAAATATCTCTACGGCATCAAAGTTTTCACGGCCGGTGAAACCTTCGACCTCTGCCCCATGGACATCTGCAAAACCACCGACGGTGCCGAAATCCAAACGGCCTGCGTGGTGGAAGGCGCAAAAACTGGTTTGCGCGTCGAGGGCTATCGTCCTCCGCGGCAAGTCATCAAAGCCGTCGAACGCATTTTCCGCGAAGCGCAAATCGAAGTCGGCGGCCTGGAGTACATCATTGACGACCGTGACGGCCAGCTCTACTACTATGACGTCAACGCGCTCTCGAATTTCGTTTCCGACGGACCGCGCATCGTCGGCTTCGATCCCTTCGCTCGCCTGGTGGATTATTTGGTCAAGGAGGCGCGCTGATGCGTTACGGCTACTGGCTCCCCGTTTTTGGCGGCTGGCTGCGCAACGTGCAGGATGAACAGATGCAGCCTACTTGGGACTACGTCTCGCGCCTCGCGCGCCGCAGCGAAAGAATTGGCTACAACCTGACGCTCATTGCCGAGCTGAATTTGAATGACATCAAAGGCGTTGACGCTCCCTCGCTCGACGCATGGTCCACTGCGGCCGCGCTCGCCGCAGTCACCGAATCGCTGGAACTGATGGTCGCCGTCCGTCCCACGTTTCATCTTCCCGCGCTGCTCGCGAAACAAGCCGCCAACATAGATCACATCAGCAACGGCCGCGTGTCGCTCAACGTTGTCTCCTCCTGGTGGGCCGAGGAAGCCAAAAAATACGGCGTGCAATTTGATCAGCATGACGACCGTTATGCCCGCACCTCCGAATGGCTCGATATCGTGGACGCTGCCTGGAAGCAAGATCACTTTTCGTATTCCGGAAAGTATCATGCGGTGCAGGATTTGGTGCTGCAGCCCAAGCCCGTATCGAAACCGCGCCCCACGATTTACGCGGGAGGGGAATCAGAAGCCGCGAAGGAATTGATCTCGCAAAAGTGTGACGCTTTCGTCATGCATGGCGATTCGCCCGCGCGCGTTGCCGAAAAAATCAAGGACATGTCCGAACGCCGCGCCCGCAAGAACCTGCCACGCATGCAATTCGGAGTCGCCGCTTACGCCATCGTCCGCGAAACCGAACAGGAAGTGCAAAAAGAACTAGCCCGCATCACCGACGTCCAGCAAAACGCCGCCGGCTACCAGAATTACCAGCAATGGCTGGCCAACACCCAGCTCGAACAGCGCGTGTCGCTCGAAGAATATTCCGTCTCCAATCGCGGCCTGCGCTCCGGTCTGCTAGGTACCCCGCAACGAATCGCTGACCGCATCGGCGAATTCGAACAAGCCGGCGTGGACCTGCTGCTCTTGCAGTTCAGTCCTCAAGCCGAAGAAATGGATCGTTTCTCAGAAGCAGTAATCCGCCGCGGTGCGCCTGCCACAGCCGCTGCCACACCCTAGCAATTCCAACGTTCGATTCGGAACGCGCGAAAGCGCCACGACGGTTTTCTCTGCGCCCTCTGTGTTAGGTCTTTTGGACCGTTGCACGGTCGCAAGAACTATTGCGCGGCGCCCGCTCGATACGATGTTCGCTTGACGCCAATCACTCGAATCGCCCATCATTCTTCCTTGAGAAAGCACCCAGCCAAGAGGAAGAACGCCGCGGTGACTTCCAATCGAAAAGCCACCAAAAAACTGGGTTCGCGATCTCGTATAAAAGCGGCAACGCGACCCGCGCGCATCCCTCTCACCCGCCGGGACAGGATCGCCGGCCAATGGTTCGCGAAACTCGTCGCCCTGCAAACCCGACTGCGCGGTCCGAACGGCTGCCCTTGGGACCACGAGCAAACTCACCAATCCTTGCGCAAATTCTTGATCGAAGAAACCTACGAAGTTCTGGACGCGATGGATTCCACGGACGACCCGCGAACATTTGCCTCGGAGCTTGGCGACCTCCTCCTCCAAGTCGTCTTCCACTCGATCCTCGCCGCAGAAACCGGCGCGTTCACCATTTCCGACGTCATCGAATCCATCCACACGAAAATGGTCCGGCGCCACCCGCACGTTTTCGGTGGTGCCAAAGCAAAAGACTCCGCCGCAGTGCTGAAAAACTGGGAGCAGATCAAAGCCGAGGAACGGGCGGAAGCCAACGGGAAGGGAAGCAAGCAGGAAGGCGCCCGCGTCGCCTCGACCGCCACAGAATCCATCCTCGATGGCGTCCCGCGCTCGCTGCCAGCTGTCCTGGAAGCCTATCAACTAACGCGCCGCGCGGCCCACATCGGCTTCGATTGGGACAATCTCGATGGCATCTTCGACAAACTCGAAGAAGAAAAACGCGAAATCATCTCCACGCTGCGATCTGCTGCCCCGCGAGCGCCCGCAGGATCCAAACGCGCCAAGCCCCCCTCTGCCCACCTCGAAGAAGAAGTGGGCGACTTGCTCTTCGCTGCCGTGAACGTAGCCCGCTTCCTCGGCGCCGACCCCGAAATCGCACTGAAAAAAGCGAACCGCAAATTCTTCACCCGCTTCCAGTCGATGGAATCAGTCGCCGCGAACGAAGGCCGTCGCCTCGCTGATCTGCCGCGCGAGCGCATGGAAGAACTTTGGGATCTTTCTAAAACGCAACCACATCTCAAAGCTGCGAGCGTCAAATGAGCCCGTCTTCCGAAACTCTGGCCGGCGAACCGCGCGAAATCCAAATCCGTCATTGCCAATCCCTGGCGGAATATGAGACCTGCGTGCGCCTGGAACGGCGCATCTGGGGCGAACAAATCGCTGTCCCATCGGCCATCTTCGTTGTCGCCCACCATACCGGCGGGCAAATCCTCGGCGCTTTTGACGGCGACAAAATGGTCGGCTTCACACTGGCCCTGGCTGGCACGCGCGGCGGCAAATCGTTCCTGCATTCGCACATGACTGCGGTGCTGCCCGAATACCAAAACCGGGGCGTCGGCCGCCGCCTAAAGCTCTTTCAGCGTCAGGACGCCCTGAAGCGCGACATTCGCTTGGTGGAGTGGACTTTCGACCCACTCGAACTGAAAAACGCGCATTTCAATTTCGTGCGCCTCGGCGCCATCGCCCAGCGCTTCATTCCGGACTGTTATGGCATCACCGCAAGCCCGCTCCATGCCGGCCTGCCCACCGACCGTCTGGTTGCCGAATGGTGGATTGATTCTGATCGCGTGAAAAATATTCTGGCGGATAATTCGCTTCCTGCGGCGGCTGACATCCAATCGATCTCCCTGCCTGCCAATCTGAATGAAATCAAAACGAAAGACCGCGCAGCAGCCGCCCGCGTGCAAGCGCAGCTTCGCGACCAGTTGCAGAAACTCCTTCATGCGGGCTATATCGTCACCGGCCTCGAACCTCGTGGGGCAACCAACGACTATATTCTGGAACCCGCCGCTTCCGTCGCCGGCCTGCGTCTGCCAGAATATCGCCCGGAAGAATTCGAAGACTGAAAGCGAAAGGTCCCAGTCCAAAATGCGCGTTCGCAAAATCACTCTGCGCGAAATCCATATCCCGCTGATCGCGCCATTTGAAACCAGCTTTGGCAGCACTTCGCTCCGCCGCATCCTTCTTGTCGAAGCCGACGTGGACGGCATATCCGGCTGGGGCGAATCGACCGCCGGAGAAGAACCCTACTATTCGTACGAAACCGTCGAAACTGCACGGCACATCATCCGTGATTTTTTGTGGCCCATGCTGAAGGGCCAGGAATTGAATTCGGCTTCCGAGGTTTTCGACCTTCTTGCGCAGGTTCGCGGGCACAACATGGCCAAAGCGGCCGTTGAAACCGCGATTTGGGACGCCGAAGCAAAGCAAAAGAATCTCCCACTCGCGAAATTGCTCGGCGGCGCGCGCGACGAAATCTCCTCCGGCGTCTCCATCGGCATTCAGCGCTCGATGGAAGCTCTTATCGTCAAAGTTGAGGAGGAACTGGCCGCCGGCTACCAGCGCATCAAGATCAAAATCAAGCCCGGCAACGACGTCGAACCGGCCCGCGCGCTGCGCCAGAAATTCCCGCGCATTCGCCTGATGGTGGACGCCAATTCCGCCTATCGCCTGGAAGACGCGCCGCTGCTCCAGAAGCTCGACCAGTTTTTCCTTATCATGATCGAACAGCCGCTCGGTTACGACGACATCTACTCTCACGCCGCGCTACAACGCCAGCTCGAAACTCCCGTCTGCCTCGATGAGTGCATCCACGACATCGAGCACGCCCGCGCCGCCATCGAAATCGGCGCGTGCAAAATCATAAATATGAAACTCGGCCGGGTCGGCGGCCACACTGCCGCGCGCCGCATCCACGATCTCTGCCAGGCGAAATCAATTCCGGTCTGGTGTGGCGGCATGCTCGAATCCGGCATCGGCCGCGCGCACAACATCGCCATGTCCACCCTGCCGAATTTCACGCTGCCCGGCGATGTCTCCGCCAGCCGCCGCTATTGGACCGAAGACATCATCGAACCTGAAGTAGAGGTCACTGCTAAAGGCACGATTCGCCTGTCCACCGCGCCGGGTATCGGTTATGCCCCGCGCCTCGATCGCATTGAGCAACTCACCAAACTCCGCGATGTGCTCGAATGAACTGCGGACCGAACGCCCGGGCGCAAATTTGAGTTCGTCCGCCGCCGTCGCGCCCGCATCTGCTTCCGCGCGAACGCCGAGCAAGCTCACGCTGCTGTTCTGGCTTTCCGTCATGCTGATGCTTTGGTCCTTCAATTACGTGGCCGGAAAGATCGCGCTGCGCACTCTCGATCCTATTACCCTCGTCTGTTTTCGGCTCGAATTAGCCGCAATCGTCATGCTTCCGATTTATTTCGCGCAACGCAGACGCACTCCGCTGCGCCTGTGCGACATCTGGCCCTTCGCGTATCTCGGTTTATTCGGCGTAATCGTCAACCAGGGCCTTTTCACCGTGGGCCTCAACTTCACGACGTCCGACCATTCCGCCGTAATCATCGCCGTCGGACCGATCATCATTCTCTTCCTCGCGCGCGCCATGAGACTGGAAGCCTTCACGATCGGCAAAATCGTAGGCATGGCGATTTCTTTCGCGGGCGTCTATCTGCTTGAAACCGAGCACGGCTCGCCTGCCCATTCGCCGTACCTCGTGGGGGATCTCATCACGTTTGGGGGCGTGATGGGCTTCGCCGCCTATACGGTCCTCGGCAAACGCGTCGCCGGGCAATACGACGCTATCTCCATGAACACCTTCAACTGCGTTGCCGCCGCCGTCATGCTCTTGCCTCTCACTGTCCGTCAGGCGCTCCATCTCAATTGGCACAGCGTCGCACCAAGCGGTTGGCTGGGGATGATCTACATGGCCGTCGGCAGCTCCGTCGCTGCTTACACCATCATGTACTGGGTTCTGCGCTACATGACCGCGTCCCGTGTGGGCGCCATGAGCTACTTCCAGCCGGTCGCGGTGATCTTGCTCTCTATCGTCTTCCTCGGCGAACGTCCCACCCGCAACCTCCTGGAGGGCACAGCCCTCGTTCTGCTAGGGGTATTCCTGGCCGAACGCGGCAGAAGCTAGCTCAACACGCGGCATTGCTGCGTCAGGTCACGAAGCAGGCCGAACGTCGTCCGCACGACAGAAAGGCGCGCCTATTTGCCGTTTTCGCACTGTCCCCAAGGTCAAACGAAACTTTTTCGAACCTGCCGTGTTGTATCAAGCGGGGCAAGGTGTGGAAATGGGCTCGATTGCTGAATACGGGCGAGTTAAGCGACATTTCCCGACGAACTGCAACCAAGGGCGTCCACTGCGAATCCAAAGGTGTAGAATGAGCACAAGTTCATCCCGGCTAGAGCAGTCGTTCGGTGGAGGGAACAACATGAAGTCCACCTCTCTGAAGTTTGTTCTCACGGCAGTCGCATCGATAGCACTCCTGTGCGCGCCGTCAGCATTTGCGCAGCGCGGAGGCGGTGGTCACGGCGGCGGAGGCGGCGGTGGCTTCCACGGTGGTGGGGGCGGAGGCGGCTTCCACGGCGGCGGTTACGGAGGCGGTGGCGGGCATTATAGCGCCCCGCGTGGCGGCAGCTATGGCGGAGGTTATCGCGGCAGCTACGGCGGTGGGTATCGTGGGTCCTACGGCGGCGGAAATCATTATTCGATGTCGCCGAATCGCTCCTATTCTGCCGGACGCTCCGGCAACTCCTATAGTTCAGCCGGTAAACGAGGTTATGCAGGGAACCGCAGCTACAGCGCGGGCGGGGCCGCATCAGGCAATCGCAACACTACAACGCCACCCAATTCGTTCGGACGTGGTGGGTCCATGCCTTACTTCGGACGCAGCGGAGGCGGCGCTGGCGCAACGGCTGGCGCGCGCGGCGGCGCTAGTCCCAACGCTTATGCCAATTCCCGCGCTGGCGCAAATTCCGGGGTGACCGCAGGTTCTCGCTCCGGCGCGACTTCGAATTACGCCTCTAATTCTCGGGGTTCGGCGTCCTCGTCGTCAGTAGGCTCTCGCGGCGGCCAGACGAATTCACTTAACGCAGCGTCTCGTGGCTCGGCGTCAGCGGTTTCCACAAATCGCGCAGTCTCTAACATCGAAAACTCTCACCTCGGCAATTCCGCTTCGCTCGGCTCGCGCGGAACGAGCTCTTCGTTTTCAGGATCGCGCTTCAGCAACACTAGTCTGACGAGCGCCCACTTTGGATCTGCAGGCAGCATGTCTTCTCCGAGGCTGGGCGGTCCTTTGAATGTGCATGGAAGCTCATCCTTCTCCGGTGGCAGGTCTTTTGCCGGCACATCAGCCGGGTTCCATAGCTCCGGCATTTACGCCGGTAACGGCTTCCGTGGTGGTTGGGGTGGTGGTTGGCACGGTGGTTGGGGCGGCGGTTGGGGTTGGCGCGGCGGATGCTGGGGCTGTGGCTATGGCTGGGGATGGGGATGGGGCTGGGGCCTGGGTTGGTGGGGACCCGGCTGGGGCTGGGGATGGGGCTGGCCGGGCTACGTCGGTTGGTATGGTCCGGGGTGGGGCTGGCCGGGCTATTATGGCTACGGCGACCCGGGCTACGGCATCTCCTACAGCGACCCGAACTATTCCAGCTCAAACCTGAGCCCGAATTATGACTCCGGCTACAACAATTCCGGCAGCTATGATTCCGGTAACTACAATTCTGGTGTGAATTCGACGGACAATTCGGTTGAAGCGATCGAGCCGGGTTCTCCGGATGATAATCCAATCACCGGCAATGTGGCCGCTTCGACGCCAACCGTCCTGATTTATCTAAAAGACGGCACGACCTATGCTGCCAGCGATTATTGGCTGGCCGACGGCCAGTTGCACTACATCGTGAATTACGGCGGCGAAAGCACCCTGAACATGGACGACGTGGACCTGCAGCGCACTGTTGACGAAAACGCGCGCCGCGGCGTCCAGTTCTCGCTCAAGCCGAAGCCGAACCGCGTAAACCCGCAGCCCAGTTCAAATGGTGATTCAGCTCCGGCGCCGACGGATCAGACCGCACAGCCTAATCAATACAACAACGCTGCGCCAGCAACGGCCCCGGCTCCGAGCGCGACGCCGCAGCCGCAAACTGAAACCACATCACAAACGCTCTAGTTTCGTAATCGGGGCCGGCTCTGTCCGGCCCCGATGCACTCCACCGCTATAACCGGCCTCGCCTTTCGCAAAACCATGAAGACGTGAATGGGCGAGGTTTGCGGGCATGTCACGCCAGAGACGCTCGAAGTTGCGCGCTCGGCCCAACTTCGGTGTTCTCAAAAACTATTCAGCGCGTTCAACGGATCAACTGTGAAAGAAGCCGGGCAGGAATGGCAACTAGGTGAGGCGTCCGCCAGGCAGCGGACGCCTCGCCCATTGCTCAACCTTGCTTAGCCCTTCTTTTTCGGCGCAGCCGTATGCGCCGGTTGTTGCCGTTGCTGCAACTGCTGCTGTTGCTGCGTGTGCCTCTGCACCAGTTGTTGCGTCTGCTGCTGGTGCTTCTGCTCTACCTGTTGCTTCCTCTCGTCATTCGCGTTTTGTTTCGCCAGCTGCTGATGTTCCTTCTCCTGCTGTTGCTGCAGCTTCTGCCGGTCCTGAGCCTGCTGCGCGTCCAATTTGTCCTGCTGCTGCTGATATTTCTTGTCCAGGTTCGCATCTCCGGTGTTGGGCGCTGCATGCTTTTCGGCGGGCGGAAGCTCGTTCGGATGGATCGCGGTACGTCCGCCAGCATTGGTTTCTGTTCTTGCACCTGCTTCTGTTCGTGCGCCGGGAGCTGGCCGTGAGGCCTCCGCCTTGTACGATCCTTCCTTGGCGGCCACCACCCCGTGCTCATTAAATGCCGCTGGCCGGGAAGTCGCAGCAATGGGCGGCTTGCCGTGGTTCGCGGAAGCACGCAACTGCGGGTTACTGCGCGCGGCTTCTAGGTGGCGGGTCTGTTCAGCGACCGGGCCGATGTGTCTTTCGTGCTCGGCGGCTTCTTCAGCCGCAGTGGGCCGCGCGTCGACTCCGCCGTGGCCGTTGTAGCTGACGCGCGTCTCGTGGATGTTCTCCACTCTGGTTTCATAAACATTGTGGATGACCGTCACATTCACATTGTTGACCGCGCGGTTGTAGAAGAAATGACCATTGTCCCAGCGGCCGCCCTCATAGCCATGGCCGAAGTATCCGAAGCCATAATTGATTCCCCCGTAGAAGCCCACAACCGGTCCCCAATATCCCTCATGAAAAATGAACGCACTACCGCCCCAGCCCCACCAACCTGGAGTCCAGAAGAAACCGACCTCGGGAGCTAACACCCACGTTCCGGGAACCCAATAGTAATCGTTCGCGTCGACGTCCCACGCCCAATAACCTGGCGTCCAGATATATCCGTCGCCAGGGCAAACAGGCTGTTCGTAAACGGGTATTTCAGGTGGGGCAAATCCTACCGATATGCCGACGCTGACTTGGGCAAACGTCGGCGCCGCTATCACCGGTGCGAAGAGCAGGGAACAAATGAGCGTGATGGTACGCATTGTATTTGTACTTCCTCCTGCCTGCTCATCCCTCGCTTACCCGGGCGTTGCTTGGCATCTCCGGGCTGCGTGGATTGAAAGGCAAAATTACAGGGGAACCTAAAGAATCGTCTTAAAGGGCGGGTCGCGATGCAGATTCTATTGTTTCTTGGCACCCGGTTCCATACGGTCATCCATGTAGCCAGAGAACCCCTGCGCGACGGAACTGCGTAATAACTCCTTTGAAAGCCATTGCTATTGCTTCGATGTAGGCTCTCCGACAAACACCAAGCATCCGTTTGGATCTCCAATGTGAAACTCGGTCATCCCGTATTCCCTGTCAAATAGATCCCGAATTTTGTACTGGTCCCTAAAGGATTTTACGTGCTCCCACAAGGCATGAATGCCCGAAACCTCGATGTAGATCTCGGTGTGCCCGCGTACACACTTCATAACCTCGTCGGACGCAGCCTTCTGGAAGTGGATGGTTTGGCCGTCCCGCTCCAGGATCGAGTAACCCGGCGATTTCAACGTTGGCGCGAATCCGAGAACGCGCTGATAGAACAAAATGGTCTCATCCATATTGGCGGTCACCAGCATAGGGCTAACTCTTTTCGCTATCGACGCGGTTTTCATCGTGGAGACCTTCAGCAGCCTGGTACTTTCCTCCGGCGACGCATGATGGCGCAGCGACAGAGCCTATGCAAATCCTAAACCGCAATAAGCTGGCCGCGGAACGTTCGAGAACGCTCGGGTTTGGGGCAGGGGGCATTTTCTTCAGTTCTGTTTTTCATGAGCGCGTTGAATCACCTTGATCTCGAATATGGTTGGCCATTGCTTACCGGTGACGAAGATCCGGTCATGCTGCGCATCGTAAGCGATTCCATTCAGAACGGAATCGTCGTCAATCTTTTCCTCGGGAGGCAGTAAGCCGGTAAGATCAATCCACGCGATCACATGTCCATCCTCTGGTGAAATCCGCGCGATCATGTCCGAATGCCAGACATTCGCGTAAATCTCGCCCTTAATGAACTCAAGCTCGTTGAGCTGCTCGATGACCTTGCTCCCGTCCTTCACCAGGATGTGGCGGGTTTCCCGAAAGGTGTTGGGATTGCGAAAGCGCAGCATGGCGGTGCCGTCGCTAGTGATGATTTCCTTCGCCGTGCTGGTCATGCCCCAGCCTTCCCCTGCGTATGTGAACTGTGTCACGGGTTGCAGGCTGAAGCGGTCATAGACGAAGCACACGTGCGACTTCCATGTCCATTCGTAGATGTTCGCTCCCCAGGCAACAATGCCCTCGCCGAAATATTGGGGCGGCAGGTCGCGATGCTGTAGCGTACGGCCTGTTTCCGGGTCGCTCGCCACCACTCCGGAGCGCCCATTGATACCGGTGCCTTCGTAAAACATGCCATCCAGGTAGAAGAACCCCTCCGTATAGTGGTCAGTCGAGTGTGGATACTTCGCCACCACCTTATAGCCGTAAATGGGAGCGGCATGCGCATAGCCGCCATTCAGCAGAGAAATAGCCAGCGTCAGGCGCAGACAAAACGCGCGAAAGTGAGGGACCGAACTTGGCATGCGCCCCTAGGATGCTTCACCCACCACCGCCCCCGCAAGGCCTGGCATATCGCAAACCAGCACGACGTCCCAGCCTGCTCACCTTGACATCCTACCGGGAGCGCGTTATCTTCACCTAGTATGTCTACTAAAGAACAGAAAGAACGCATCGAACTGCTCCAGGGCACTCTCGACCTGCTCATCCTGCGCACCCTGCTGCGTGGGCCCGTGCACGGCCACGCGATCGCCAAGGCTATCGAATTCAATTCCGACGAAGTGCTGCAAGTCGAACAGGGCTCTTTGTATCCGGCATTGCACCGCCTGATCAAACGCAAATGGATTGTCGTCGAAGACGGCACCTCCGAAAACAACCGCCGCGCCAAGTTCTACCGGCTAACCGCCCGGGGTCGCAAGCAACTCGCGCTCGAGACCAGCAAGTGGGACAAGCTCGCCGGCGCCATCGCGCGGATTCTGCGGCCGGCCGAGCAGGAGGGCAAACCATGAAGCGGCGCGAGCGAATGTTGCAGGACCTTGACGATGACATTCGCGCGCACATCCAAACGGAGACGCAGGACAACATCGAGCGCGGCATGCCACCCGACGAAGCGCGTTTTGCGGCTTTGCGCAAGTTTGGCAATGTGGCGCGCGTGCAGGAAGAAACGCGGGAAGTCTGGAGCATCGTCTGGTTGGAGCAGCTATGGCAAGACGTGCGCTACGCCCTGCGCATGCTGAGAAAATCTCCTGGCTTCACCTCCATCGCCGTACTCACGTTGGCGCTCGGCATCGGCGCAAACACGGCGATCTTCAGTGTAGTGTACGCCGTGCTCCTGCGGCCTCTGCCGTACGCCGATCCCGACCAATTGGTGCTCATATTTCAAGCGAAGCCGCAGGATCAAGTCCCTTTCACCGGCATTAACTACGTAAATTTCACCGAGTGTCGCGCGCAGAGCCATGCGTTTGCG
The DNA here is from genome assembly GCA_963795005.1 of uncultured Acidobacteriota bacterium. Taxonomy (GTDB): domain Bacteria; phylum Acidobacteriota; class Terriglobia; order Acidiferrales; family UBA7541; genus Palsa-295. The sequence continues at coordinate 92,910 of CAWCGE010000017.1, forward strand.
GAGATGGCCGCGAATCAAGCGCACGAGCTTACTCTGACCGGTGTTGGCGAGCCTTCCGTCCTCACCACCATGGTCGTCACGCCGGAGATTTTTTCTCTGTTGGGGGTGCAACCCCTCCTCGGACGCACGTTTCTACCGGAGGATGGCAAGCGCGGGGCGGCGCCCGTCGTCATCCTCAGCGAAAACCTGTGGCGCAGTCAGTTTGGCGCCGACCCCAACCTAGTGGGACGTTCTATCAGCCTGGACAAACGCTTATTCACTGTCGTCGGAATCATGCCTGCAAGCTTTCGTTCCCGGCTGCTCACCGCGCACGAAGACATCTGGATACCTCTTGCTCAGGACCCTCTCTTCGGACCCTGGATGTCGCGGTTCGGCGGCCATTGGCTGCGCGTCATCGGACGCCTGAAACCGGGCGTGCCGCTCGCGCAGGCTCAGGCGGAAATGAACGCGATGAGCGCGGCGCTGGCCAAGGAAGATTCTGCCGATAACGCCGGATGGCAAATCCGCGTAGTGCCTCTCCAAGAGAATATTGTCGGCGAATCGAGGCCCGCATTACTCGTTTTGCTCGCTGCCGTCGGCCTGGTGTTGCTGATCGCTTGCGTCAACATCGCGAATCTCCTCCTATCGCGTGCGTCCTCTCGCGCCAGGGAAATCGCGGTTCGCATTGCCCTCGGCGCGGGCAGGATACGCGTCGTTCGGCAACTGCTCACCGAGAGCGCGGTTCTCGGACTGCTGGGAGGCATCGCCGGAATCCTTCTCGCCTATTGGGGAGTGCACGCTCTTCGCTCGCTATTGCCCACAGATTTCCCGCGCGGCGAAACCATCCGGGTGGACGGCTCGGTGCTGGCTTTCGCCCTATTCGTTTCTGTTGCGGCCAGTTTCATCTTCGGTTTGGCGCCGTCGCTTTTCGCCGCCGATTCCAGTTTGCAAACGGGCCTCAAGGAATCCGCGGGACGCTCAGGGGAGGGCGCTCGCCAGCGGCGCGCGCGCCGTTTTTTAGCTGTCGCGGAGATTGCGCTGGCTATCGTGCTGCTCGTCGCTGCGGGTTTACTGCTGCGGAGTTTCAGTATGCTCACGTCGGTCAATCCTGGCTTTAACGCCGAGCACGTGGTGAAGGCCGATGTCTCGCTCCCGCAATTTCAGTATTCGACGCCGCAACAGTGGACTGCTTTTTCCAACGCGCTGCTGGAACGAATTCACGCGGAGCCCGGTTTGCAGGATTCGGCAATGGCGGCCCCACTGCCGCTCGATGAAGGCAATGTCAACCTGGGCTTTGAGATTGTCGGGAATCCGCCTTTGCCGCCGAACGCGGCGGTCACAGCAGACTTTTCGTCCGTAAGCCCCGACTATTTCCGGGTGATGGAGATCCCCTTGCTGCACGGACGATTGTTCAACGAGCAAGATGCGGCTTCCGCGCCGCGCGTGGCGCTCATCAGCGAGACCTTCGCCCGGCGGTATTTCCCCAACCAGGACCCGTTGGGTAAGCAGCTGATTTTTGGGTTCCCCCCGAATGGCAGCACGACACGGGAAATCGTCGGCATCGTGGGTGATGTGCGCGATATCTCGCTGAGCGAAGCTCCAGGCCCAATGATGTACGTGCCGTTTGCGCAGGCCCCCTTCTGGGGCGGACAGATGGTCGTCCGGAGCACCTTGCGCCCGTCCAGCGTGGCCGCGTCGATCCGCAAAGCCACTCACGATATAGACAATGACCTACCCGTCACCGACATCGAAACTTTGCCAGAGACTTTGCATGCTTCCGTCGCGCAGCCGCGATTCCGAACCTTACTTCTGGGATTATTCGGTGTAATCGCGCTGCTGCTCGCGGCCGTCGGAATTTTCGGAGTGATCTCCTATTCGGTTTCACGCCGCACGCATGAAATTGGCATTCGCGTGGCGCTGGGCGCAACACCGGGAAGCGTTTTGCGGCTGGTCCTCGGCGAATCGGCGAAGCTAGTATTGGTTGGTCTGGCAGTGGGTATTCCCGTCGCGCTGGGGCTCGCCCGCTTTCTTTCAAGTTTGCTGTTTGAGGTGCATCCCGCCGATCCGCTCACGTTTTTCCTCGTCGCGATCCTTCTAACCGCGGTTGCCCTCATCGCCTGCTGCGTTCCCGCGCGTCGTGCCATGCGTGTGGATCCTGTCGTGGCATTGCGTTATGAATGATTCTGGTTTCCGCCTAAAAACAGAAATGGCGCCGCAACCATCTCGTTGGAGCGCCATTCAGAACTCAGCCCGCTCCGCCACGGCACGTTCCGCTCGCCGTCTGCAGCCGGGGTAAGGACCCTAGTCGAAAAGTTGGTTGCTAGTTTGCGGCTTTGCCGCTGCCAACGCCGACCGCTTCCAGTTCATCCTCGGCGTGATGCTTCGACTTGCCGCGTTCGATCTCGATCTGGCCCTTCAGGTACGCGCCGTCCTCGATCAGGACACGGCCGCCCGTGATGTTGCCAATTACCGAGCCGTCCTTCTTTACCTCCACGCGATCTTCCGCGTGCAGATTCCCGCGCACCTTGCCATATACGATCACTTCGCGCGCGTGCACATCCGACGCAATCTCGCCATTCTGTCCCACGGTCAGGCGCTGGCCCTTCAAAGCGATGGGCCCTTCGACCTTGCCGTCAATTTGCAGATCTTCATCGCCAGAGATCTGTCCTTTCACGGTGAGGCCCGCTCCCAGGATCGCCAGATTGCGCGCCGACGGAACGCTGGACCGGATGGGTGCGGAAGCAGCCGGAGCCGCGTTTGAGTTAAAGCTGCTGCTGGACTGCGTTGCCGAGCTGGCCACGGGCTGCGCCGGGGCTGCGCCAGGATAATCAGGTTGCTTGTTGCTGCTCCACATTTTGCCCTCCGATTTTAGCTCCCAAGTCGTCGCTACGTTGCGCAGGATGCTGGAATCAATGTATGCGGGCCTCACAGGGTGAGCAATCGCAAATCGTTGTAACGGTGTCCCTTCGTAAACTGTACGCGCGGACAGGTGCACGAAAAGCGAGCAAAGCCGTTCGGTTACGGGCGCTTCATCCCATGAACGAACAAGGGCTTCGGAGCGAGGGAAAATCGGTGGTGGTAAACGTTTGGCGGCTAGCAAGTTAGTCTTGCGAGAGGTGGCGTCGCGATTGCATTATTTGCATCGGCATCCCGAGGAGGGGCGCGATGGGTTCGCTCTGGCAGGACGTCCGCTACGCGTTTCGCATGTTGCTGAAGTCACCGGGCTTTTCGGCGATCGCGGTTCTGACCCTGGCGCTCGGCATCGGCGCAAACAGCACGATCTTCAGTTGGATCAATTCCACGCTGCTGAATCCGATTCCCGGCGCTGCAAACACCGGCAACATTCTGGCTTTCACATCCGGAGGGAATTCGCGCGTCCCGGTGCCGTTTTCCTATCCGGACTTTTTGGACTTGAGCAAGCGCACCACGAGCTTTTCTTCGCTTACTGGCTCTTCCATTTATCCGCTGAATCTCACCGGCAAGGCCAAGCCCGAACGGACTTGGGGCACGCTCGTCTCTGCGAACTACTTTGATTTTCTGGGTGTGCATCCGGTTGTTGGACGCGGTTTTCTTCCCGCGGAAGACGAAAAACCCGGTGGCGCGCCGGTGGTGGTGATCAGCTACCGGCTCTGGCAAGTTCGCTACGGCGGCGACGCCTCCGTGATAGGGCGCACGCTACAGATCAACGATCATCCGTACGCGATCATTGGGGTCGCGCCTCCGGTTTTTCAGGGCACGCAGACGAGTCTGCGCAGTGAGCTATGGGTTCCAATCGTGATGGCGCCACAAGTCATTTTCAGGCGGGATCGTCTGCACGAGCGCGCCAACACTTGGGTCAACCTGTTGGGCCGCCTCAATCCGGGAGTCACTCCCGCCCAGGCGCAAGCGGAAATGAATCTTCGAATGAAGGAGCTTGTGGACCAGTATCCCCAGGATCACCAGGGTGAAAATGTGGTTACGGTCTATCCGTTGTGGCGCGCCCCGTTCGGTGCCAACGGCTACCTCTACGTGCTGCTTCCGATGCTGATGGCGATCGCCGGGGCGGTTCTTCTGCTTGCGTGCGCCAACGTCGCCAACCTTCTATTGGTCCGTTCCGTGACGCGCCGTCGCGAAATCGCGATTCGCCTTGCAATCGGCGCGAGCCGCTGGCGCCTGGTTCGCCAGCTTCTTATCGAAAGCCTGATCCTGGCGCTGGCGGGCGGCGCCATGGCGACGCTGATCACCATTTGGACAGCCGGAACATTTTCCCAGTTCGTTCCACCCACAAATCTGCCGGTTAACCTGGATGTGCACGTGGACGGCATCGTTTTGCTGGCCACCATGTTGGTTGCCGTCCTTACCGGGGTGGTTTTCGGAGTACTACCGGCCCTGCGTGCGTCTGACCTCGCACCATCCGACGTGCTGAAGGAAGAGGGCGGTGCCGCGTCCGGCGGCGTCAGGAAAGCGCGGCTCGCGAGCACCTTGGTCGTCGCTCAGATTGCGCTGTCTGTTTTCCTCTTGGTCTGCGCCGGCCTCTTCATCCGGAGTTTTCGTGAGGCTCAGAAAGTGAACCCGGGATTCAATGCGGACCACGTTTTCATCGCGTCGGTGAGTCTTTTTCCCGCAGGTTACAACTCCGACGCTGGAGTTGAATTTTATCGTCAACTTCTCGCAAAGGTTGAAGCCTTGCCGGGCGTCGCGTCCGCGACGCTGACGGACTGGGTTCCGCTGGGCTACACTTCCAGCGACACGACGGTGAATCCCGAAGGTTACGTTCCAAAGCCTCACGAATCCATGGACATCGCCGATGCCAACGTCGGCCCGAACTATTTGCGCATGATGGAAATTCCGCTCGTCGCTGGACGTGACTTCACCTGGGATGACACGCCAACATCTCAGCGCGTGGTAATCGTGAACGAGGCGTTCGCGCAGCGTTACTGGCCGAATCGGGACGCAGTCGGGAAACGCGTTCACGTAGATGGCGATTGGGCCACCATTGTGGGCGTGACGCGCACGGGCAGCTACTACTCGCTCCGCGACGGCGCGCTTCCATTCATTTACGAGCCGATCCTGCAGGACTATTCCAACGCGGCAACCATTCAACTGCGCGTGAGCGGCAACCCGCTCGCCTACGCAGCGGCGGTAGAGAAGGCCGTTCACGAGTTGAATGCCAATATGCCGGTGTTCGAGGAGTCCACGCTGAAATCGCGCGTGCAAACAGCCAGCATGGGTCAGCGCATTGCCGGCACATTTGTAGGGGCGTTCGGACTCTTGGCGTTGATACTTGCGGCGGTGGGAATCTACGGCGTGATCGCCTACACCACACGCCAGCGGACTCGCGAAATCGGCATCCGCATGGCGTTGGGCGCTCAGTCCGCGGACGTTTTTCGCTTGGTTCTGAGCAATGGCTTGCGTTTGATTTCGGCGGGGTTAGTAATCGGAGTGCTGCTTTCCCTGATGCTCACACGATTCCTGCGCACGATTCTTTTCGGGGTAGGGGCCGCTGACGCCATCACCTTCGCCGCTGTTGCCATTCTGCTGAGCGTAGTGGCGCTTCTGGCTTGCTATATTCCAGCACGCAGGGCGATGTGCGTGGATCCCATGGTCGCGTTGCGCTACCAGTAAACCGGAACTGCAAAAGTGGCTGGGCGAGGACCGCCGCGCTCGGACTCAATCAGGGAGAACTTGAGCTAATCGGCGGCAGCGTCGTGCAGCTTGGGAGCAACCATCGGATTATAGACGTGCCAGAAATCGCCCTTCGTTTTATCTCCAAATTCAACCGCCACTTTGCTTTTGCCAAAGAGCTGCGGTTTCACGTACACCACGCGGCACTGGCGCTCTTCCTGCGTGAAACTATTGACGAGCAGGACCGTTTGACCTTGCTTCACTCGGGGTGCTAAGGAAAGCAGGCCTCCGTGAGCGCTTACTGCGTTTGTGGTGGTTACGTCGCGGAATGGCTGGTCGTCCGGCGTACGGCCGTAAACTCTTACTGGGATACTCAAGGGCAGGCGCTTGCTGCGGCGCTGGTTTGGCATCGCGTGTGCCTCTCAGTGTGGGGTCATCTGGGCCCTGAATAAAATACTACCGTTCGAGCTTGCGGACAATAGTACTCCGGCACAGCGAAAGCGCTCCGTGCTTCCGATTTAGTAAAAAAAAGACACCGCGAATTTTGCCTGGTTCTGTTCGCGATATCTTCGCCGCATTCTTGATCTGTGGTTGCGCCGGCACTTCCGGCGTGTTAGGTTCCGGCTCGACTATGAATGAACGCTCCAGTTCATCGCGCAAACGCATTGCTGTGATTCCGGGCGACGGTATCGGTAAGGAAGTGATTCCTGAAGCTGTGAAAGTGCTAAAGGCGGCCGCGACGGCGGGCGGGCGCGAGGTGTCACTCACAGAATTCGATTGGGGAGCGGATCGTTATTTGCGCGATGGAGTTACGCTGCCACCGGAAGCGGTGGAAATGTTCCACCGCGATTTTGATGCGATCTTGCTGGGCGCGATGGGCGATCCGCGCGTTCCAACGAACGTGCACGCCGCCGACATTCTGCTTGGCCTGCGATTCAAGCTCGATCTGTACGTCAATGCGCGCCCCTGCGTGCTATTTGATAAACGTTTCACGCCGCTGAAAGATCGCATTGAGAAGGATGTGAATTTCATTGTTTTTCGCGAGAACACCGAAGGGCTGTACGTGCAGATGGGCGGCAATTTCAAGAAGGGAACCGCGGACGAAATTGCGATTCAGGAAGATTTGAATACCCGCAAAGGCGTAGAACGCATCATTCGTTATGCGTTTGATTTTGCGCGGCGGCGCGGCTTGCAGCGCGTGTGCATGAGCGACAAATCGAACGCGCTGACGTTTGGGCACGATCTTTGGCAACGGGTCTTCAAGCAGGTGCGCGCCGAATATCCGGAGATTGAGGCATCCCACCAATACATTGACAACCTGCTGATGCAAATGGTGCGCGACCCCTCGCAATTCCAGGTGATCGTAACATGCAATCTCTTTGGTGACATCGCCAGTGATTTGGGCGCGCAACTTGCGGGTGGCTTAGGCCTGGCGCCGTCCGGCAATATTCATCCCGGGCAGGTCTCGCTATTCGAGCCCGTGCACGGTTCCGCGCCGAATATCGCCGGAAAGGGCGTGGCGAATCCCCTGGGCGCGATTCTTACGGTGGGAATGATGTTTGAGTATTTGGGATGGCAACCTGAAGCGGAGGCGATTGACCGGGCCATACGTGCTGCGCTGAAGGAAAGTACAACTCCCGCCGAGCTTGGCGGGAAGCTCGGCACCCGGGAGGTCGGCGATGGGGTCGCGAACACCATCGCCAAATCGGGCGTGTCGGCGTAGGTTGCACGGGCAGCGCTCCAGGCCACAGGTCTAGCACAGAGTTCACAGAGAAAGGCCCACCGACGGCCGCTCCGCGAGTTAAGGTTTTGCTTTGATTACGAAGCGACGGCTTTCGTTCTCCGGTTTTTCCTCGAAATTTCTTTAACACGCGAAAAATTGCCGTCGAATGTATTTCTTCAATGCTGAGCCAAGACGCGACGGTCTCCCTCAACCGTTAGGACAAACGTCGGCGGCGCGACACTTCAACAGGCGCATCAGTTTTTCTTGATCGCCGGATCGGCCTGCAAAATGCTGCCTTGCACTAAATCCGTTTTGACGGTGATCTTCTGGTTTGCAAGTACGGACAGGTCTGTTTCAAACGGTTGATATCCAGCCAGGGCTATCTTTATGTGATGGTTCCCGGCCGCTATGACCATGGCGCGGCCGACCCCCTGGAATTGGTTGGCTGTTCCAGCAAACTTGCCATCCACAAAGACGGCGGCACGCTCAGGAGTGACCTTCAGTTTAATCTGCCCGTTAGAGGCGGAAAACTCGGCCTTGGGGTCTTTTTCCAGCGTGACGGTCAGCACGGTCTTCTTCCCCGGCTCAGTCACAATTTTCTGCGTGAAGTCGAGGTAGCCTGTTTGTCGCACGGAAATGCTGTGTTCACCGGGCAATAGCAACACTTTCTTATTGCCTCTCAGTTCGCGGACGTAGCCCACATACTGGCCATCCACCCATACCCCCGCGGTTTTTTCAGCCTTGGTTTTTCCGGTGAACTCGACCTCTGCCATGACTTGATTTCCGGTAACTTGATTTCCCTGATCCTGCGCCGGTAATCTGCCCGAAAACAGGATCGTCGCAAAAACCACAGCGATTCCGAATAGAACGGCGGAACACCGTGCTATCCGGAATGCATACATCTTGCGGAACATTCTTTACCTCCCTCTGCGGCAGCGTTGAAATTGTCCGTCAATGCAACACCGGGCTGGGATAAACGCCATTTTAGTCTTCTTCGCGGAGACTGGAATGCATTTTTGTGCGCTATGGGAAACTATTTTTGTGAAGTAGAGGTTTTACTTTACGTCTCTTTCGACGGGACCATCGTCTTCAGCGGGCGCTTCAATTGTCGGCTCACCCGCTAAAGGCGCACTCCTGCAAAGCGTAGCGGCTCTACAGTTCGCGTAGCGCGAGTGCAACTGGACGTCGAGCGGCGCGAACGGCCGGTGGAACGCCTCCGAGAATTCCCATCACGAGCGCGAACAGAATCCCAACTGCGAGCAGGATCGGCGTGATCTGAAACGCAAACGCGACGTGCGAGAAAGTCTGCATGTTCATAGTGCCGGTGGTGTAGCCGTTGAGCTTCAGCACCGAGAGGCAACCAATCAGCCCGCCGATGAAGGCGATCACCAGCGCTTCGAACACGAACGAAAGCACGATGCTGAAGCGGGGGAAGCCGATCGCACGCATCGTAGCGATTTCGCGCGAGCGTTCGGACACCATCGCGTACATCGTGTTCAGCGCGCCGATTACGGCGCCGACCCCCATGATGAAGACGACCAGTCCACCGAGAATGGTGATCAAGGCGGTCAGCACCTGCGACTGCCGCGCGTAATATTCGATCTCATGATCCACTTGAACTGTCAATTTCGGGTCGGCCGTCACGGCATCCTTGAATTGATTGAATGCGCCCGGTGAAGTGAGGCGCACGGTGACGGACTGATAGAGGTTTTCCGGGCGTTTATAAACCTGATTCAATACGCGGCTGTCGGCCCAGACTTCGGAGTCGAATGAGCTGCCTCCCGCGTCGAACACGCCGACAACTCTCCAGGTCTGGCCGCCGAAGGGAATCGTCTTGCCTAGCTCGAGACCTTCGTAGGTCGAGGTCACGTTCTTGCCGATCACCAGTTCGGCGAGTCCAGGCTCGAAGAAGCGCCCTTCGACGATCTTTACGTTCGGGCGAACCTTCAGCACGATCGGCGAGACGCCGCGTATCTGCACGTTTGCATTCGTGCCGGTTGCCTTCAGGTTGAAGCCGGCAATCAGGACGGCTTCGGGGCTGACCAGAGGTTTGCCATTGTCATGCGCTACTCCCGGCTCGTTTTCGATGGCTTGGACCTGATCGAGCGCGACGGAGCCATCGAGTTCGGCGGAAGACCCGGCGCGGCGGATAAGGACGTTCTCCGGCGAGCCCGAGTTTACCAGCGTGGCGCGAAAACCGTGCGCGAGCGCCAGCATCGCGACGAAGACGCCAACCGTGCCGGCAATCCCGAGAACGGCCGCGACGGCCGTGAGCCAGCGAACCTTCATGCTGCGCAGGTTATATACGATGGGAACCGCCATGAGCTAAGCCCTCCGCAGCGCGTCCACCACGCGCAGTCGCATTGCATTCGTCGCTGGGATAATCCCCGCCATCGTTCCAATCCCAATCGCCGCCGCGATCCCAAGCAGCATCGCCGAGACCGGTAGAACGAAACTGTAAAGAACTCCGCCGGTGGGATCGCCACCGAGCGTCATTAATTTCGCAAGAAGAATCCCGAGGATGCCTCCGATCAGCGCAATTGTGAGAGACTCCGCGAGCACGATGAGCAGCACGAAGCGATCGGAGAAGCCGACGGCCTTCATCACGGCCAGTTCACCCATGCGCTCGCGCACGGAGAGCGCCATGGTGTTGCCGGTCACGAGCAGCAGCGTGAAAAACACCACGCCGCCGATGGCTGTGATCAAAAATTCAATGTTGCCGGCCTGCTTCACCCACGACGCGGTCATCGCCGCGAGCGTTTCGCTCTTGGTTTCAAATGGGGAGTTGGCGAACTGGTCGTCAATGGCCTTGATGATGCGCGGTGCATCGTCGGGGTTCGAGAGCGAGACGGTGTACCAGCCGATCTGCCCCTTACCGAAGGTGCGCCGCTCCTCGAGATACTTGTCGTGCAGCCAGAACTGCGTGAGGTCCACGCCGTCCTTCGGATTGTCATAGATACCGTCAATGTTGAACTCCCACGCGCCGCCGTAAATCGGGGCCTGCAGCGGCACGCGGTCGCCGACTTTCCAGCCAAAACGTTTCGCCGTGCGCGCGCCGACGATGGCGCCCTCGCGATCGCTCACGAATTTCTGCCACTGGTCGTCCGGGACAGTCAGCTCCGGATAGACCAGCCGTTGCGTATCGGGATCCACGGCGAAGCTCGGGAAGAAATTCTTGGGGTCCTGATAGATGCCGCCAAACCAGGTCTGTGCCGCGACGTATTTCACGCCGCTGATGCGTTCGATCTGCGCTTTATACGAGAGCGGCAGTGGCTGGATGATCGAAACTTTGTTGATGACCATTAGCCGGTCCACCCCGATCACGCCCAGATCTCCGCTGAATGCGCCATGGATGATCGCAAGGAAGCCAAACAGAAAGACTGCGACGGCGAAAGAGCCAACCGTCAGTATGGTGCGCAGCTTCTTGCGCGAGAGGTTAGCGAAAATAAGGGGAAGGTATTTCATGCCATGCTCCCGGCGTGCGCCGCTTCCACCAGCACGCCTTTGTTCAAGTGTAACGTCGCTTCCGCGCGCTCCGCGGCAAGGGGATCGTGCGTGACCATCAAGATGGTTTTGGTGTGCTCCTTCGAGAAGCGCTGCAAGAGTTCAAGTATTTCATCAGCACTCTTGCGGTCGAGGTCGCCAGTGGGCTCGTCGCATAGCAGGAAAGTGGGATCGGCCACGATAGCGCGGGCGATCGCTACGCGCTGTTCCTGTCCGCCGGAAAGCTGCCGCGGGTAATGGTTAATGCGATCGGCTAGTCCTACGATCCCCAAGGCGGTTTCGACGTGCTTGCGACGTTCAGACTTCGAGAGTTTGGTGAGCAGCAGTGGCAGTTCGACGTTTTGAAACGCGGTGAGCACGGGAATCAAGTTATACATCTGAAAGATGAAACCCACGTGCCGCGCCCGCCACTCTGTCAGTTTGCCGCTGGACATATGGGTGATTTCGTCGCCTGCAACCGTGATGCTGCCGCGCGTGGGCACGTCGAGACCGCCGAGCAGGTTGAGCAGGGTGGTCTTTCCGGAACCGCTGGGGCCCATAAAAGCGACGAACTCACCCTTGTCCACGTCCAGATTGAGGCCTTGCAGGACATGGATTTCCTCGCCCGCGCGCTTATAGGTTTTGTCCACGCCGCGAATTTGTATCAGGCTGCCATCTTTGCCCGTCGCATCGACTCGAACCATTTGGCTCTCCCCGTTTCCTAATCAACTTACCGCTTAATCTGGACTGCTTCGCCGTCGTGCAAATCGGCTGGACCTTTGACTACGACCCGGTCACCGGCCGCCAGCCCCGCTAGAATCTCGGCATCGCCACCGTTGGTATTGCCGACGCTGACGGCGCGGCGCTCGAGTTTTTCGTCTTTCACCAGGAATACGATTTTCTTTCCGTTTTCATCGCGCAAGGCGTCGGAAGGAACGGTGGCGGCGGGCGCGACGCCTTCCTTTTTAGCGGGTTCGTTCCCGAGAAAGCTTACCTTGATGCCCATGTCCGGCAAAATTCTCGGGTCCAACTTTAAGAATGAGATCCGAACTTTCACGGTAGCTTTCTGGCGGTCGGCCGTGGGAATTACCGTGCGAACCTTCGAAGGAATTTGCCAATCCGGATACGCATCCAGAACCGCGGTGACCGGTTGGCCGGGCTCGACGCGTGCGATATACGCTTCGTTGACATCTACTTCGATCTCGTTCGAGTTCATGTCCACGATGGTAGCGACGCCCGTGCGCGTGAAGCCGCCGCCCGCCGAGATTGGCGAGATCATTTCGCCCACTTGGGCGTCCTTGGAAACGATGATTCCTTCAAAAGGCGCGCGGATGACGCAATTATCCACGGCCTGTTGTGCTTCATTGATGCGGGCTTCCGAAGCCGCAACTTGTTCTTTGGTAAGCGCGATCTTGGCTTTCAGGCTGTCCGCCGATGTGCGCGCATTGTCGAGCGCTTCCTGGCTTTGCACACCCGCCGCCTGCAATTGGTCTGCGCGGTGCAGTTCAATTTCCGCATTTTTGAGTTGCACCTGGTAATCGGTGATCTGTGCTTGCGTGGAATTGCGGTCGGCGACGGCCGAATCGAGCGCGCGTTTTGCGTCCGAATCATCGAGCGTTGCGAGAATCTGGCCTTGCTTCACATACATGCCCTCATCGAAGAGCACGCTGGTGACGCGTCCCGTAATCTTGGCAGCCACCGTGGCGCGCCGGCGCGGGGTCACGTAACCGCTGGCGTTCAACAGGGCCGGGCGGCCTGTCGCTGGCTTCTGAACAGTCGCCACTTCGACTACCGGTTTCTGATCGCGGAAAGCGAAGACGGCGCCGGTAACAATCACCAGAACGCCGAGCAGCGCCGCAAAAACCCCCAGCCGTTTGCCGGCCTTGCCGGCTTTGCGTTGGCCCTCGCCAATACGTAATGAACTGAGGTCGGGCTTAACCGGATTGGGCGATGTGGACATGTACCGTGAACGCTCCTACTTCGGTGAAGTAGCTGCCCAAGTTTATATTACGCAGGGCGAATCGGGAATATAACGTCTCAGGCGGCTGCTGATTCGTGCACATATTATATCGCGAGCCGACCCGGGCCCGGTGAACGACCGCAGTCCTATGCTTTAGTTAAAACGCGCGAGGGCCCGGAAAGTCACTCTGGCCATTTGACGGCTTCCCGCCAGCGCGACGCGCTGGGTACGCTGTAGCTGGCATCGACTCTCTTGACTTTGCATTCAAGTAAAACACGAAGGGCATGAACAATTGACGGAGGTTTTTGAAGCTCACGCTCGACATCAAGTTCGCGCAGTTCTCGTTTAAACCGTCGCTCGAATTGTCGGCATGACGACGCGCCTTATCCGTAAGCGGGGCTTCGAGTAGTTGGTGAAAATACTTTGGCGAGGAGCATGCCGAGCACGAACCCTCCGACGTGGGCCCACCAGGCCACGCCTCCGCCGGCTTTCGTTCCGGCCGCACCGAGCGATCCGATGCCGCTGAGAAACTGGACAAGAAACCACAAGCCAATGAACACCAGCGCCGGAATCCGCGCCCGGAACCAGATAATGAAAAGCGTGACGAGAGTCAGAATTTCCGAGCTCGGAAAAAATAGGATGTAGGCCCCCAGAACTCCGGAGATCGCGCCGCTTGCGCCGAGAGCCGGGATCCGCGAGCCCCAAGAGAAAAGCGTCTGGGCGATGCTTGAGCCCACGCCGCAGATCAGGTAGAACAGCAAGTAGGGGATCGGTCCCATGCGGTCTTCCACGTTTGCGCCGAAAATCCACAGGAACCACATATTGCCGAGAATGTGCAGCCAGCCGCCATGCAGGAACATGCACGTGAAAAGGGGAACCAGGGCTTGCGCCATCGTGTAGTGGCGTCCCGCCAACGCCAGTTGAATTTTTGCCGGAACCGCGGCGTATGTCATGATGAAGACGTCGGCGGCGCGTGGCGTCAGTGAACTTTGATACAAGAACACAACCACGTTTGCGAGTATCAGCAACAACGTCACGATCGGGAACGAACGTCTTGCGGTCAGGTCCTTTAAAGGGATCAAATTCTGGTTTCCTCTGTGACTGCTGATCTTGCTGAAGGCCTGTTTGGACGCAAAGGAACTGTATCCGAGAGCGTTGCAATTTCAAGCGCAATCAGAGTCTGTGGCGGCGCTGCAAATTTACCACGGGCGTGCCGCTGCAAGTTCGTTTAACAATTGCGCCGAATGCTGTGCTGTGATAGAAAAATTTGTTTCGCATGCGCTGGAGTCTGTGCGCTGGGAATCGCCGGGACGAATCGCTTTCCACACTAACGGCGCAGCAAGATCCTGATGCCAACCCACGAATCCGAGGCCATCGTTCTACAAACCTACCCGCTCGGTGAAGCCGACCGCCTGGTCAGCTTTCTCTCGCGTTCGATGGGCCGCGTCCGCGGAGTGGCGTCCGGTGCGCGCCGCACCAAGAGCCGATTCGGCTCAACGCTGGAGCGCCTGTCGCACATCCATATATGGTTCTATGAGCGGCAGAACCGCGATTTGGTACGAATCAATCAGTGCGAGTTGGTGGAATCGTTTCTGGATGCGTTCCGTGACTACGGTTCGGGAGTGGCGCTGGCCATCCTGAGCGAAGTGACAGAGACGGTGCTGCCCGATCACGAGCCGGCCGACGCGAATTTCCGGCTATTATTATTGACCGCGCAAACCATAAAGAAAACTGGCAAGCCGGAGCTGCCTTTGGCCTATTTCGCGCTATGGACCGTCAGGCTGGGAGGGTGGCTGCCGCCTCTCGATTCGTGCGCACGCTGCGGCCGGGCGCTGGATCCCAAAGAAGCAGCTTATTTTTCGCCGAGCGCTTCGGCGATTTCATGCAGCAAGTGCCACAGACCGGGGATGCGCACGATCTCACCGGTGGCGCTTGCAGCCGCGCGCAAGATGCTTGCCGACCGTCTCGATAAACTTACCGAAGAAATGATTCCGCCGCGCGCCGCGCGCGAGCTCAGCGATGTTATGCTCGACGTGATCGAACATCAAATTGACCGCAAGCTTGCCTCGCGGGAACTTCTGGAGTCGCCGGCTTGAAGACCAGAGCACATCAAGCAACACATAAGAAGCCTGCAGGCAAGCGTCAGGGGCTCAGTTTTCAGGATCTTCTACTAAGACTCGAAGAATACTGGACGCGGCGTGATTGCATTCTGCAGCAGCCGTATGACGTTGAAGTCGGCGCCGGCACCATGCATCCCGAAACTTTTTTGCGAGTGCTCGGGCCGGAACCGTACCGTGTCGTGTACACCCAGCCGAGCCGTCGTCCCGCAGATGGCCGCTATGGCGAAAACCCCAACCGCCTTTACAAGCACACGCAGCTTCAAGTGATACTCAAACCTGCGCCTGTCGATGTTCAGGACCTTTATTTGGAGAGCCTAGCCGCAGTAGGGATCAACTTGAAGCAACATGATATTCGCTTCGAAGAAGACAACTGGGAGTCGCCGACTCTGGGCGCTTGGGGAATTGGCTGGCAGGTGCTGCTCGACGGGCAGGAGATTACTCAATTCACTTATTTCCAACAGAGCGGCGGGCAGAATCTCGATCCCATTTCGGTGGAGCTAACCTACGGCCTGGATCGCATCGCTGCGTATTTGCAGGGCGTGGACAACGTATTCGACGTGCGGTGGTCGGAAACTGTGACCTATCGCCAGGTGCGGATGGCAGAAGAGCAGCAATTTTCAGCCTACAGTTTCGATTATGCCGACGCCGCTTCGATCCGCAAGCAATTCGATTTGAACGAGGCGGAGGCAAAGCGGATCCTGGATGCGTGGCCTAAAGGGGGCGGAGTCAACCCGGAGCGCTTCCCGGTCCTCGCGGCATATGACCTCACCTTGCGCTGTTCGCACTTATTCAATCTTCTCGATGCGCGCGGAGCAATTTCAGTGACCGAGCGGGCGGCGATGATTGGGCGAGTACGGAAGCTTGCAGTTCGTGTTGCAGAACTATGGTTGAGGCAGAGAGCAGGAGTCGCCGCGTCTCCGGAACTTGCGGGAGCGCGCGCATGAAGCCGGTCATAAAGAAAAGCATGAAGTCGAGCGGTGACCTGCTTTTGGAAATTGGCTGCGAAGAAATTCCGGCGGGAATGATTTTGAAGGCAGCACAAGAACTTAAAGCGCTGCTTCAAAAATATCTTCTTGCTAATGGATTGCTGGAAGAACGTCTCGCACAAGATTCAATTGAAGCTTTCGGTGCACCGCGACGACTCGTCGCGGTTGCGCGCGGCGTGCGCGTGCGACAGCAGGATGTGACGCGCGAAATCACGGGGCCGCCGAAATCCGTCGCGTATGATGCTGTTGGCGAGCCGACGCGCGCGGCGATGAGCTTCGCGGAAAAGCAGGGAGTTCCCGTTTCGAAATTGTCCGTCATCAGCACACCGAAAGGCGAGTACCTCGCGGCGAGGCAGGTCATCATCGGTAGGCCCGCCGCGAAAATTCTGGAAGAGACTTTGCCGCAAGTGATCCAGGAGATCTCCTGGCCGCGCTCGATGTATTGGGCTGCTGCGCAGGGGCCGAGATTTATTCGTCCGATTCGCTGGATTGTGGCGTTGCTGGATGGAAGAATTGTGCCATTTTGTTTCGCCGGCGTGAGCGCGGGCAGTCATACCGACGGTCACCGCTTCTTGGGAAAGAAGCGCGTGCTCGTCCAAGGACCGACGGATTACGAATCAAAGTTAAAGAAAAACTTCGTATTGTGCCGGCCGAATGCGCGCCACCGAAAAATCGACGCGGAGATTCGCACGCTCACCAATCGCAAAGGATTGCACGCGCACGAGGACGCGGCGCTGCTGGAGTCGGTCACCTATTTGAATGAATATCCGAGCGTCATCATCGGAGACTTTGACCCGGCGTTCCTGGCGCTCCCGGACGAAATACTGATCACGGTGATGCGGGATCATCAGAAATACTTCGGCCTGGAAACAAAGAGTGGCGACTTGGCACCGCATTTTCTCGCAGTGATCAATTTGCCGAATGATCCGAAGGGGCTGATTCGAGCAGGGCACGAGCGCGTACTGCGTGCCCGATTCGCGGATGCCCAATTCTTCTTTGAGACAGATCAAAAAATCAAGCTCGGCGATTATTTGCCGAAGCTGGCAGCAGTAACG
Source organism: uncultured Acidobacteriota bacterium (assembly GCA_963795005.1). Classification (GTDB taxonomy): domain Bacteria; phylum Acidobacteriota; class Terriglobia; order Acidiferrales; family UBA7541; genus Palsa-295. The sequence goes on from CAWCGE010000017.1 coordinate 109,820, forward strand.
TACGAATCGCGGCTGGGCAGCTACGGCAATAAAGTCGAACGCCTGCGTTCGCTGGCGCGCTGGCTGGCGGAACAGTGGTTCAGCGGAGGCGTGTCGCAGGCGGATGTGGCGGGGTCCGACCGCGCGGCGGAGCTGGCGAAATGCGATCTAGTGACGGGGATGGTGGGCGAGTTTCCGGAGCTGCAGGGAATTGTGGGCGGGTTATACGCACGCGCGCAAGGCGAACCGGAAGAGATTGCCTGGGCCGTTTACGACCACTACAAACCCGCAGGTCTCGATGATCCGGTGCCGCGCAACCTGACCGGATGCGCCGTGGCCCTAGCGGATAAGCTCGATTCGCTCGTTGCTTGCTTTGCGGTGGGCGCGGTGCCCACCGGATCGAGCGATCCGTTCGCCTTGCGTCGCGCTGCGCTCGGAATCGTCAAAATTATTCTCGAGAAGAAATTGCCGCTATCGCTTTCCGCGGCGATTTCGGCGGCGGCCAAGACCTTGCGGGAGCAAAAGCCACCCATCGAAGCATCCGACGCAGTGCAAAGGCAAGTGCTCGAATTCCTGCTCGACCGCGCGCGGCATATCCTCCGCGAGCGCCGCGGATTCGCGGCTGACGAAATCAACGCAGCGTTCGCTGCCGGGGCAGACGATTTGGTAGACGCCGCGGACCGGGTCACCGCAGTGAAGGCGATCCGCAATACGAAAAACTTCGTGCCGCTGGCGGCTTCGTTCAAGCGCATCCGCAACATTCTGGAGAAATCGGCGGGCGGCGCGGACAAATCGCAGCTCACGATCGAAGCCGACTTGTTGTGGGAGCCGGCGGAACGCGAACTTCACGCCACCGCGCAACGAATCGGTGGCGAAGCGACTCGTAAGAAGAAGGCCAGGAAGTATCGCGAGGCACTTGAAGCAATTTCCGAACTCCGCCCGGCGGTGGATGCGTTCTTCGACAAGGTTCTAGTGATGGTTGAGGACCAGAACGTACGACGAAATCGTTTGGCCTTGCTAGGAAGCTTGCTTAAAGAATTTTCTACGATTGCGGATTTTTCCGAACTGAGCGCAGATGAGGTTGTGAGGTAAGCGTTGAGTTGTCGGAGCGCCGACGGATGCTATTCAACTGCTGCATGAGATTCACCGAGTGCAGTCGGCTGGCCGCATTTTTCGAATCTAAATCATTTCTCGAGGTCAAAGATGAAATACGTTTATTTCTTCGGGGCGGGTAAGGCGGACGGTACCGGGGAGATGCGCGACCTGCTCGGCGGCAAAGGCGCGGGCTTGGCTGAGATGACGCGCATCGGTCTTCCGGTGCCGGCGGGCTTTACCATCACCACCGAGACCTGCGACTATTTCTTAAAACACGGGCGCAGATATCCTAAGGAACTTCGCGCGGAAGTCACCAAGAGCCTGGCGCGCCTGGAAAAACTAACGCGCAAGAAACTGGGCGATGCCAAGGACCCGCTGCTGGTAAGCGTTCGTTCCGGTTCGGCTCGCTCTATGCCGGGGATGATGGAGACGATCTTGAACCTCGGCCTCAACGATAAAGCCGTGCAAGGCCTGGCGCGCACCACCAAGAACGAGCGATTCGCATACGACGCCTACCGCCGCTTCGTGCAGATGTATTCGTCCGTGGTGATAGGGCTGCCCAAGGAAGAATTGGAGCACAAACTGCGCGCGATGAAGCAGTCTCTCGGCGTGAAGGATGACACGGAAGTCAGCGCCGAGGGCTGGCGCAAACTGGTGGCGGAATACAAGGCTTACTACAAAGAGAAAACCGGCACGGCGTTTCCTGAAGATCCGCAAGAGCAGCTGTGGGGCGCAATTGGCGCGGTGTTCGATTCCTGGATGGGCGAGAAGGCGCAGACGTACCGGCGGGTCGAAAAAATCACCGGCCTGCTAGGAACCGCTGTGAATGTGGTGCAGATGGTTTTCGGCAACACCGGCGACGATTCGGGCACAGGAGTGTGCTTCACCCGAGACCCTTCAACCGGAGAAAAAACTTTCTTCGGTGACTTTTTGCTTAATGCACAGGGCGAAGACGTGGTAGCGGGAATCCGCACGCCCATGCACTTGCAAGAAATGGCGAAGCGCATGCCGAAAGTCTATGCACAGCTCGAACGCGTGCGCCAGACGCTCGAAAAACACTATCGCGACATGCAGGATCTCGAGTTCACAGTCGAGAACGGCAAACTGTATATGTTGCAGACGCGCACGGGGAAGCGTTCGCCCTCGGCGGCATTTCAGATCGCCGTGGACATGGTCAACGAAAAGCTGATCAAAGTTGAAGAGGCACTTGAACGAATCAAGCCGGAAGACGTCGAACGGCTTTTCTACCCCGTGCTGAATCCCGAGATGTCACGCAGCGAATTGTCGAACCGATTGCTGGTGACTGGAAATAATGCCGTGCCCGGGGCAGCCGTCGGCAAAGCGGTGTTCACCGCGCAGGAAGCCGAAGAGTGGGCGGCACGCGGCGAGAAGGTGATTCTGGTGCGGCATGAAACTAGCCCGGAAGATGTTGGCGGGATGTACGTGGCGCAGGGGATTCTCACCGCGACGGGCGGGAAGACCAGCCACGCGGCAGTCGTTGCGCGCGGGTGGGGCAAGTGCTGCATTGTCGGTGCCGAAAAACTGGACATTGACCTCGCGAAGAAGGCCATGAGTTCCAACGGGCGTGCGGTACGTGAAGGAGAATGGATTACGCTCGATGGCGGCGATGGCTCGGTCTATACCGGACAAATCGAGCTGGTACGTCCAGAACCGCCGAAAGCTTTCGATACGTTGATGAAGTGGGCTGATCAATCACGCCGGCTTGGGGTTCGAACGAACGCCGATACGCCGCACGATGCGAAAGTGGCGCGCGAAATGGGCGCGGAGGGCATCGGTCTATGCCGCACCGAGCACATGTTCTTCAAGGATTTCGAACATCCGGAAAAAAGTATTGAGCGCCAGCAGGCGATTCAGGAAATGATCCTGGCGGAGACCCCGGAGGCGCGGCGCAAAGCGCTCGAGAAGCTGCTGCCGTTCCAGAGGCGGGACTTCATAGGTATTTTCGAGGCCATGAACGGCTACCCGGTCACCATCCGCCTGATCGATCCGCCCCTGCACGAGTTCGTGCCGCACGATCCTGCGAAACAAGCTGAACTGGCCAACAAGATCGGAATCTCCGCGGAAGCGGTAGCGCGCCGCGCGGACCAACTGCACGAAGCCAACCCCATGCTCGGACATCGCGGCTGCCGGTTGTGCATCACGTATCCGGAAATCCTCGATATGCAAGTTCGAGCAATCATTGAAGCCGCGATCGATTGCCAGAAGCGGGGCATTAAAGTACTTCCTGAAATCATGCATCCGCTCGTGATGGACAAAAAGGAATTGAAAATCCTGGAAGAGCAAACGCGAAAAGTCGCCGGAGAAATCATTTCGCGATCTAAAGTGAAGCTTGAATATCTGGTCGGTACGATGATTGAATTGCCGCGCGCGGCCTTGCTCGCGGACCAAATCGCGGAAGTCGCAGATTTCTTTTCGTTCGGCACGAACGATTTGACGCAGACGACGATGGGGCTCTCGCGCGATGACGCTGGCAGGTTCTTGCCCGACTACGTAGATGAAAGAAAAGCCGGAATTTTTCCGGCAGACCCATTCCAGACCCTGGACGTCGCCGGCGTCGGCATGCTGATCGAATGGGGAATTCAGCGCGGCCGTAAAACGCGCCCGAAGCTGAAAATCGGGATCTGCGGCGAACATGGAGGTGATGCGGACAGTGTGAAGTTTTGTCACCGGGTGGGGATGAACTATGTCAGCGCGTCGCCATTTCGCGTGGCAATCGCGCGCCTGGCTGCTGCACAGGCGGAGATTGAAGAGAAGGCACGGGGAAACTCGAAGCATAAATAACGTGGCGCCGCCACATTCAAGGAACCCGAGGGATGTCCCCAGCCCGTTGTAGCATCGAAGGAGAACGTCATTCCGTCACTCAATCTTCGATCGCTCGATAGCAGGCCCTTAATTATCGGGATCTGCGGCGGCACGGGATCGGGGAAGACGACGATAACCCGTCGAATCATCGAGGCCTTAACGGAAAGCAGCGTCGTGGTTCTGCAGCAGGACAATTACTACCGCGACTACCCCGAGTTTTCTTTCGAAGAACGCGTCAAAGTGAATTTCGACCATCCTGATTCGATGGATACGCCTTTGTTGGCGGAGGATGTCCGGCGGCTCCGCGCAGGGCAAGCGATCGAACGCCCCACGTACGATTTCGCTAACTTTCAACGGCTGAAAGGAACGGCGCGCATCGAACCGCGGCCAGCGATTATCGTGGAAGGCATTCTGATCTTCGAAAGCAAGCCGCTGCGCGAATTGATGGACATCAAGATTTTTGTGGATACCGATGCGGACCTGCGTTTCATACGCAGGCTAGTTCGCGACATTCGCGAGCGCGGCCGCACGATGGAGATGGTCGTCGACCAGTATCTGAACACGGTGCGGCCGATGCATATGGAGTTTGTCGAGCCATCCAAGCGATACGCGGATGTGATCATTCCCGAAGGCGGATATAACGACGTCGGAATTGATCTGGTAATTCAGAAAATCCGCTCGCTCGTTGCGCAATGATCCGTGCGAGCCGGATTCATTTAACGTCCACACGGAACGAAATGAGCCTAGCGACGTAATACGATTGTGGGAGCGACGAGAGGAAGGCCATGATGAAATTTCTACTTTGGTGCATTTTGTTGGTGCTGTGTTGGCCGCTGGCGCTTCTTGCCTTGGTACTCTATCCGATTGTCTGGCTGATCTTGCTGCCATTCCGCATCGTGGGGATTGCCTTCGAAGGCGTGTTCGAATTGCTGCGCGGGATATTGTTACTGCCAGCGCGTATTTTGCGCGGGCCGCGAGCGGCCTAGAAACGGCGCATCGGGGATGGTGGCGTGGCCTCGCGACGGTCGCCATGTGACAAAGTGGGGGAGTGAAGTGAGCTCGCCGGCAGCGCGCTTTGAACTAACACCTTAAGACCGTAGGATTTCTCAAGGCTTGCGATGTTATAGAAACAATTTAGCGCTGGCGAGCCGACATTTCGTGCAAAGTATTAGGTTCCTCGCGACGCGGGCGGGCTAAACCGTTACTTCAAATGATTCCCGGCGATTCGTTGAGTCTGACTGAAGCGCAGTGAACACCTTCTAAGGCTTTACTTCAGCTTGCTGCTCGGGAGCTTGCACTGCAGCCGGAAAGCTAGTCTGAGCATTCGCCGTTGCTGCGCTCTGAAGTGCAGGTTGAACTGCAGGTTTTGAGGCTGCTTGATCGGCGCTGGCTGGGCGCGGAATGCGCAGTTGAATGCTGCCGGTGACGACAGCCGTGAATTGGTTGCCGACAGATGCGATGGCTGGCGCGTTCCTGCGGAATTCGGAAATGAGGTAGGGATAACCGGCGAAGTTTCCCATAGCCGTCTTGCCATCTTGCGCCGCTGCAAAATTGGCCGGGATACGCTCGCCGGTGGCGGCCTGAATGTCCTGCATAAACCAAATCACCTGTCCCGAACTTCCCATACCCGCGCGTCGGACCGCCATTGTGCGTGCCCGCGCTTGCGCGCCGCTCCGGAAGACTGTGACGCCGTCGAGCGTTACATCATGGACGACGGACATTTCAATGACCGTGCCCTCCTGCAAACCCTCAGAAGACACATCGCCGCTCAACGCCACCTCGACAGGCGTAGCGTCTGGAATTGTGACTTCGATAGTGGCGTCACCATCGGGCGCAACCGAGGCAAAAGCAGCTGGTGCGTGCAGCATCGCCAGCACGATTCGATCCGAGACGCCCGATAGCTTCAGTCTGTGAATGCCTGCCGGCGAGGTATCGAAATCGCAGCGGGAAGCATTGATCTTGGCGATGATTGCGTCAGGATTGGAGCGATCGCCCTGCATCTTCATTACGTTCACGTTGGTGATGAGCGGAGTCGCAGCGGTCGAGGGCGCGACAACCGGTTGCTCCCGCGGAGCTTCCGGCTGCGGAGTTGTGTGCGGCTCGTGCTTTGCGGTCAATTCGAAGGTAAACGTTTCCTGGGGCGGAGGGAGAACGGTAGAAAGATCGCTGCTAAGCACCCATCCCAGCCTGCCGTCCGCAGTGCGAACCTGAGAGTAATCGTCGCTCTGGCTCGTGACTGAGACCTCTTCGCCGCAGCGCAGCTTGCCAAGCTCTTCAAGCTTTTGCGTAGATTTATAGAGCAGGATATAGCCGTCGTAGGTTCCGCAATGAGCATATGCAGCGGTGTCCGCGCGTCCTGGCATCGCTGCGATAAAAACTACCGCGATCAAGAGAAAGGTTTTTTTCATCCCAAGTCCCCAAGCCGGCTCCTCGGATAGCGTCACGAAGACCCCCGGCCATGCACTGCGCTATTTTTTGACCAGTGCAGGATGGCTGGCAATAGTACTTTCAAACAGCTGGCAGACACGTGCGGTACAGGTTGTCCGAGACGAGAGTGGGCCAGCCGACATTTCCAGGCGTACATGAAGCCCCCGAGAAGGGTTCACCGATGACGCGTTTGTGGCGCGCCTGATTTTCCGATAAGGCCTACGAGCGACTTCAACAAAAACATGAGCTTCGCGCTACATGGACCCGCGGCGCGTGACGTCGGCGACCTTTGAATCCAGTTAGCGCGGAGCTTCATCCGTTCTTTGCAGTTTGCGTTTTTGGGTAGCGCGGAAGATTGGGCGGAACGCCGAGGTGCTGGGTGCCCCACGCGCAGAGGACGCTTAGCGGTTCAATCAATTGTTCGCCTGCGGGCGTCAGCGAATAAGTGACCTGAGGCGGGGAGGCGTGCGTGACCTTGCGTTTAACAATTCCGTCAGCTTCCAGCTGTCGAAGCTGAGCGGTCAGAACCTTTTCACTGATGCCGGAGAGAAGGTTGCGAAGCTGAGCGAAGCGTTTCGCGCTGAAACCCAGATGCCAGATGGCCAGGACTTTCCACTTGCCGCTAACGACGTTGATGGTGGCTTGCACGGGACAACCGAAATGATTTTTCACCGTGCCTCCCGGGCTTACCTAATTGTGCGTACTTCCGGCGCTTGCCAGACAGTTATACCATTTGCGAGAAGTAGCTCGAGGAAAAACGAAACGGGGCGGAAGTGGATCCAGCCTAAGGGATTTTGAAGTTCTTGACGATCAATAACCGGGAGAAGAGCAAATGATACTAGTCACGGGTGCGAGTGGAACCGCCGGCAAGGCGGTGCTGACGGAAGTGGCGCGGAGTGGTGCGAAGCACCGCGCAATGTATCGTTCCAAGACCGATGCAGCCAAGGCCCCGGCGGGAACCGAAACAGTGGTAGCGGATTTTGCGGACCACGCGAGCCTTGCAGCGGCATTTCGCGGCGTCGAGAGCGTGTACCTGGTGTGCTCACCCATCCGTGAGCTGGTTCAGCTCGAAGGCAACGCGATTGACGCCAGCGTGGAAGCAGGGGTACGCCGGATCGTTTTGAATTCGGCGCTGGGAGCCGGAGACTACGGAAAATCGTTTCCGAGCTGGCACCGACAGGTGGAAGAGAAACTCAACCGCACGAAAATGGCGCATTGCATTTTGCGGCCAAACAGTTTCATGCAGAATGTCTTGACCTATTTCGCGCCGAGCATTCGCAAGCAGGGCGCTTTTTACGGAGCGATGGGCAGCGCGCGCACTAGCTATGTGGATGTGCGCGACGTCGCTAGGGTGGCGGCGAAAGCGCTGCAGGGAGGCGAGCACGATGAAAAAGTGTACGAACTGAGCGGTCCGGAAGCGCTGACGTACACGCAGATCGCGGAGAAAATTTCGCGGCACGCCGGGATCGCGGCTGGCTACGTAGAGATTCCCGCGGAGGCGCAGCGCAAGGCGATGCTCGAGCAGGGAATGCCGGATTGGCAAGTGACCGCGCTCCTTGAATTGCAGGAATACTACACCGGCGGGCAGGGTGGCGCCGTGGACGGAGTTCTGCAGAAATTGCTGGGACGGCCTCCAATTACGATGGATCAATTCCTGAGGGAATTTTCCGGCGAGTTCCGCAGCCAGGCGGCCAAAGCGTAAGGGAGAGGCATGCAACCGACCAAGGCAAAAGCATTGATAACGCAGGTAGAAGCAATTAGCCGTGGTGCAACTGCAATGTTGAAGAAAAGATTGAACTACGGTTTTGAGTCGGACGGAACGGTCGCACCCCTCGAGACTTGTTTCTCTGGTTGATTGTTCGGAGACGGCGCCGCAGGCTGCTGCGTTGAGGATTTACTTGAAGTGTGGCTGTCAGCCGGTGCAGGGGATTGCAAAGTTTCGGCGAGAGCTTGCGAAACCTTTAGCACCGTTCTTCCGTGCACAACCGCCTGGAAGCTACGCCCGGCAGCCATCACTGTGGGTTTGTTCTTGCGAAATTCCCAGGACGGCGCGATCGCGCCGTCAACCCCGCCGGAAGGGTTCGTGCCGGCTTCCCTGGAAGTAAAGTCTATCGGAACGCGATCTCCGTTCACAGCGGTTACGTCCTGCATCGCCCACCAAACTTCGCCGGGGCGGCCCATTCTTCCCGGCTGCGTGATCGTGATTACGCGGGCGCGCGCTTCGGACCCGTGTTGGAAGACGATTAATCCCTTGACGCAGACATCGTCGACCACGGACATTACTACTATGGTGCCTTCCTGAACCTTTTCTGACGAAACCTCCGAGCGGAGCGTGACTTCGATTGGAGTTCCGTCTGGAATTTCGACATCCAGGAGGTCCGCTGGCTTCGGGGCGGGATTCGCGGAAGCGGGCGGCGCCTGAATCATGGCCAGGATCACCTTGTCGGGTAGGCCCGCCAATTTGAGTTTTTGGAGCGCTGCGGGCGAAGTGTCGAAATCGCATTGCGACGATCCGATCTTAGCGATGATCATGTCGGCGCCCAGGCGCAAGCCTTGCATATTCAGGATGTCTCTATTGCTGAGCGGGAGAGCGACCTCTTCGCGGGGAGGCGCCCCCGGATCGGTCAGACCGAACGGCGTCTTGGGTTCGGCGAGCGATGCAGGCGCGCCTGAAATGTCGGTGGAACGCACCCAGCCCACCCGGCCATCATTGGTGCGGACTTGGAAATATTGCAGCCAGCGGGTTATGACTTCCACTTTTTCGTTGCAACGCAGTTTCCCCAACTCTTCGAATTGGTCCGTGGATTTGTAGAGCAGGACGTACGCGTCGTACGTACCACAATATGCGTATCCGGTTGAGCCGGCGCGCGCTACTCCAACGGCTGAGAGCGCGAGAATCAAAGCTAAGAATCGAAGTTTCATTTAAATCCCCAAGACGATGGGCGCAGATGAGTGGCATCCGCGACCTGAAATTTGCGGCGGCGCGAGACGCCTTCCATCTTCGCGGCGAATGGGGCGTTCGCCAATAGTACTTGTGATTGATTAGTAATGACATCTTGCGGTGTCGTTGGACAAATTGGCGGCGCGCCTTGCGCTCAAGTGGGCATTTTGAGGAAAAAATATACGGCGAGAAAGCCAAAAATCGCGTCAGGAGCCCACCCAGCCAGCAGCGGTGGGAGTTGCCCGACAGACCCCATAGCCTCGAACAGCGCGGCTGCCGCCCAATAGACGATCGCAATGCCGACAGCCAGAGCCAACCCGCCGATGGCGCCGCGCGTGCCGACCAGGAACGCAAAGGGCGCGCCCAGGAAAACGATGATGGCGGCAATCAGCGGGAAAGCAAATTTTTTCTGCCATTGCACGGAAAGGCGCGAGGTATCGAATCCCGCGTGCCGAAGACTGAGGATGTACTCGCCCAGTTGCCGCCAGTTCATCTGATACGACTGGCGGACTTCCCGTCGGAAATAGCTGGGAGGCTCGGAAACTTCCGGGAGGGAATCTACTTTAAAGGGCGTATACCGGGTGACCCTGCCGCCATTGAAATCGCGAATCCAGCCACCGGTCAGGACCCAGGTATTTTCAGACGCTTCCCAGGTGGCGCGAGTAGCGAATACGCGGCGGCGGATTTGAAAGGTGTCGGGATCGAGCTCGAACACACTGAGTCCGCCAAACAGCTGCTGGTCGGCATCGAAGAGTTCATAGTTGTAGATTTTGGTGTCCTCTCCGAATATCCACTGATGCGCAGGTTGAAAATATGTCTGGGGCGGTCGGCCTTTGATTTGATTGCGCAAGGCATCCTGCCGCTGGTTCGCGTAGGGCAAAAACGTATCGTCCAGCAAAAACATGGAGCCCGCCACGATGCATCCCGCGAGCGTGAGCGGAAGAACCAGGCGGTAAAGGCTGATGCCGCTCGCCTTGAAAGCGATGACCTCGTTATTTTTTGCCATGACCGCCAGAGTCACCAGTGTAGCCACCAGCGTCGCCAACGGCGCCAACTGATAGACCATGAGCGGAATTAAATAGCGGAAGTAGTTCAAAACCAGCAAAACCGGAATGTGATTTCTGGAGATGTCGCCGAGCAAGTCGAAAAGCGTGAAAGCGTCAAAAATTAAAACGAAGCCCGCCAGCAGCACAAGGAAGTAATAGAAAAATCGCTGCAGAAGGTACACGTCTAGCAGCATCGGAAAAGCGACGGGATCGCCGGGCGGCATCGCATGACGCGCAACGAGGGCGGGCTTCGCCGCCGAGCCGTTGAGCAGTGCTCCGTTCGAAACCGGTATGGGGGCCGCGTCGGCTTCGCGGCGCTGTGCGGGACGAGAACGCCGGAAGTAGGAATCGAACCACGCGATTATGCGGCTGGGCCTGCGAATGGATTCGATGCGGCGCAAAAAAATGAGGCCGAGGATAATGGCGGCGATATTCGCGGCCCATATGCCGGCCCAGGGAGCGATGGAACCTTGCTGAGCCATGTGCGCCCCGGTGACGAAGAGAAAATAATAGCCGCCAATCAACACTAGAGTCAGGATCAGACCGGCCGCGCGTCCGCCGCGGCGCGGGCGTACCCCGATTGGCACGCCCAGAAGTGCGAACACCAAGCAGGCGGCAGGGAAGGCAATGCGGCGGTGGAATTCGACGCGTGCGTCGCGCCAATTCGGGCCGCGCTCTCGGAGCAACTGGGAAACGGAGCGTTCAGCATCGGTTAAAGCAACGGTTTTCGGGCCGGTTACCGGATTGGATATTTCGACGGGGATCTCGCTTTCGCCGAAGGTCGTCACGTTATAACGCCGCGGATCACGCGGGTCATATTCATGAGTGCTGCCAGTGCCCAGATGCAATTCGATCTGATTCTCTTCCGAGCCGGCGACGACCTGTGCGTCCGCTGCGATGGTCACATCGGTCGTGCCGGCTTGCCCGGAAGACGCCAGGAACACACCGCGCCATCGCGTCGCTGCGGCCTCGACATCTTGTACGTATAATACGAGGTGCGGAAAGCGCTCGTCGAAGACGCGGGGCTGGATGGCATAAGGCGCCTGGGACGAAAGCAAGCGCTGCTCCAGGCTCCGCAGCGTGCGCACCGACAAGGGGCTGAGCCAGAACGTTAGAACGAGCGTTCCCAGCCCGCAAGCCAGCGCCACGCAACCGATGGGAACGAGCAAACGTCGAAGGCTGATTCCGGAAGCGTGCAGCGCCACGATCTCGCTGTCCGCGGAAAGCCGGCCCAGACCAATGAGCACTCCAACCAGCACTGCCATGGGGATGGTGAAGGCCAGCACGGGAATCAGCGAGCAGAGGAAGATGAGCAGGACCATTCCAACGCCGCCAGAGTGCCGAACGATCAAATCCATCAAGCGGACGAGCTGCGGGACAAAGAAAACGAAGGTGAAAACAGCAAGGCCAAGCGCAGCGTGCGAGCCGACTTCACGTCCGATATATTTGTCGAGCAGGCGCATGGGTGCGCGAGAAGATTCTAACATGGTGCGTGTGTGGGATTGGCGACCGCGAACCATACAGTTGCAGCGAGTGCCCAAGATCGGCGAAATGAATAGTCCACAGATGCGGATAAACCCCGCCCGAGAGCCCAGCCATTGAGCCGCGTAAATCTGGTTTTAGTCTGGCACATGCATCAGCCGCAGTACCGGGACCCCTCGACCGGGCGTTACATGCTTCCCTGGACGCGCCTGCATGCGCTGAAAGACTACTGGGGAATGGTGAAAGTGCTAGGAGAATTCCCCGGAGTACACGCGACCTTTAATTTTGTGCCGCTGCTCGCGGCGCAGATCGAAGAGTACGCCAGCGGTAAGTTTCGCGAGCCGTGGTTCGAAACTGCCTTCGCGGCAGCCGACAAGCTGGAGTCCGCGCAGAAAAGAGAAATCCTGGAGCGCGCGTTTCAAGTGAACGAGGGCTACGTGCAGCGCTGGCCGCGCTTCGCTGAGTTGCACGCGCAGGTGCGCTCCGGAGGCGCCGAAGCCTGCCTGGCTAATTTCAGCGAACGGGACTGGCGCGACCTGCAATTGCTTTCGCAGCTGGTGTGGATGGACGAGGAGTACATCGCGAAAGACCCCGTTGTGAATGCCCTCGCAGCGAAAGGGAAGGACTTCGCCGAACGGGATAAGAGCCTGCTGAAGGAAAAGCAGCTTGAACTCCTCGGGGCGGTGCTTCCGGAATACCGCATCGCCGCGGAAAGCGGACAGATTGAAATTTCGACGACGCCTTATTACCATCCGATTCTGCCGCTGCTGTGCGACACGGACATCGCGCGGGTTTCGAACCCTCACACTCCGTTGCCGCAGCCTCCGTTTCGTTATCCCGAAGATGCTCAAGAGCAACTCTTGCGGGCGAGGACCTATCACGAGCGGGTGTTTGGCAAGCCGCCAGCCGGATTCTGGCCGTCTGAGGGATCGGTGTCCGACCAGGTGCTCGAGATCGGCATGGACCTGGGGTTCAAATGGTTCGCGACCGATGAAGGAGTGCTGGGTCGCACGCGAAACATTGGGTTCTGGCGGGACGCGGGAGGATATCCGGAAAACGGCGCCGATCTATACACTCCTTGGAAATTGCAGCGAGCGGGGAAAGAGATCTTCGGGTTTTTCCGCGATCACTATATGTCGGACCTGGTGGGATTCGTATACAGCCGCATGGGCGCGGTGGCTGCGGCGGAGGATTTGCACCGCAGGATTCGCGCAATCGGGGACCGCGAACCGGAAGGCCGCACCGCGACCGTCAGTGTGATCCTGGACGGTGAAAACGCCTGGGAATACTACCCGGAGAATGGACGGCAATTCCTGCGTGAATTTTATCGCAGGGTGCAGAATGACCCGGAGATGCGCGCTCTCACCGTGAGCGAAGCAGTGGAAGCCAACAGCAACGCGCCGGCGATGCAGGGAATCTTCCCTGCTTCATGGATTAACGCCAATTTCGACGTATGGATCGGCCACCGGGAGGACGTGCGCGCGTGGGATCTTCTACGAGATGCGCGGGAAGTGTACACGCGCCACGCCGAACGTCGGAGGCCCGGCGATAGCGCCGCCTCGGCACGATTGCAGCGCGCTTACGAAGCAGTGTTGGCCGCCGAAGGCAGCGACTGGAACTGGTGGTACGGTCCAGAACATGGATCGGTAAACGATGCCGAGTTTGACGAACTTTACCGCAAACACTTGACGGAGATTTATGCGGCGCTGGGCGAACACGCGCCCGAGGCGCTGGCGCATCCGATCAAGAAGGCGCCGGAGCGTGGACGTCGAGAGGCGCCGGAATCGTGTCTGGAAGTGACCGTGGATGGCCGCGAGAGCAGCTATTTCGAGTGGCTTGGTGCGGGGCTGTACGTCACGGACTCGCGCGGAGGCACGATGCATGGGCGCGGACGCGTTCTTGCCGACCTCCGTTACGGATTTAGCGAAAGCCACTTTTTTTTGCGCGTGGATCCTATTCCCGGCGCAATCGCGGAGATTCCCGATTTCCAGTTGCGGCTCACGATGTGGGATTCGCGCGAGACACGTATCACGGTGCGCGTGGCCAAGGGCAAATTTGCCGGGTGCATCCTGGAACAGGCTGGACTATGCCTGCTTCATCCTGAGTCGCTGGTCACTGCGGCGTACGGAAAAATCATCGAGGTGAGCATGGCGCGGGAACTGTTCGATCTACAGGGACGGCGCTCATTACTGATGAGTGTGGCCATGTGGGAAGGTGGGCTGCCGATCGAAGTTCTGCCCGTGGATGGAATGCTGGAGCTCGGATTGGGTGAGGAGAATTTTGCTTGGACAATCGAGCCCGAGCGGAAGTCATAGACGACTGAAATTTATTTGTAGAAATGGCCATTGCCACGGTCTGCGCCAATTGTTTTCGGCAGCAAAGCGGCAACCGCCGCAGCGGGAACACCACCGGGCACATACACGCTGACGATCACCGCTACTTCCGGTGGCGCCACTTGAACCCTTCCTCTGACGCTAGTCGTGCAGTAGTAGGTTCACATGGAAATATCAGAAGACTTTCACGGCCAGATCGCGCGGCCGCGCGCCCACCGGTATCAGCGCGGTGGGCGGCCTGGGAGGTGAGAGCCCGGGCTGGCCGACCGCAATCGTTTTCGTCCGTACGACGGCGAGGTCGTTCGAGCCCGTATCAACCACCAGCAAAATATCGCCGCCCGGCGTCAATCGAGACGTTGCAGGGGATTGGCCCACCTGAATCGGGCGGCCCACTTGGCGCGTGTCAACGGCGACCGGCACGATGTGGCCCGCAGCTGTGTCGGAGACGTAAAGTGTTTCCGTTGCGGGAGCGAAAGTCGCGGAGGTCGGCGACATGCCCAGGAGCAGGAAGTCGCCTACTTCGTTTGTTCCGGTGTTGACGATCAAGAGTCCATGCGCGGAGCTTGAGGAGATGTAGAGTTCGCCGCCGTCGGACTTCAAGACCAGATCGTCGGGCGCGCCGCCGAGCGCGAGATTCGTCAGCAAGACCTTTCGTTTCAAATCCAGCACGGAAATTTGATTCGACGATCCGGAAGTAGCGAATGCTTTGGAGTTATCCGGAAGGATAACGATCTGTTCGGGATCAGGTGCGGTCGGAATCACGCCAAGCGGCGCAAGGGTGGTGCCATCGAGAAGGGAAACCGTCGCGTCATCCCGGTTGGAGACGAGTACCGTTTTGCCGTCCGGCGTCACGCGAGCGATCCACGGTCGTCGTCCAGCACGTCCTCGAGCCACGATCTGCCGGGAACCCGTGTCTATCGCGAGAACCGTGCCCGGGCCCGAAGCAGCCACATATGCTCGGCGCCCGTCCGGCGAAAAATCCAGCGCGTAGGGAGCTGCTCCGACGGGAATGCGCGCCACGACCTGATTCGATCGGACGTCGAGAACCCATGCGTAACCGCCCGCGGAACTGAGTCCCCAGATTTCCTGACGCGTGGGGTGGGCGCGCAAACCACTCGGCCCGGGACCGACGGCGATCGTGGCGATGGGAGACAGCGCGATGAGATCAATGGCCGAAACTGTGCCGTCGGCGGTATTCCCAACGTAGGCGAACAAATGGAGCCCCGGCCGCAAAAACGACGGCCGCAGCTCCAGTGCGACTTCGCGGATCGCTAAGCCCGCGAGAATTAAGAGCAGGAAGACGAGGCGATAATTAAAGCGCAGTTTCAATTGAAGCCGCGGCCGAGCACGGCGGCAATCTGGCGCACTTCGCGGACGAGTTGCTCGAATTCCTCGGGGAGGATGGATTGCGGTCCATCCGAGAGGGCGCGATCAGGATCGTGGTGGACTTCGACGAGCAGTCCGTCGGCGCCCACTGCAACGGCGGCGCGCGAAAGCGGCAGCACTTTATTGCGGCGTCCCGTGCCATGGGAAGGATCCACAACGATCGGCAGATGGCTGCGCTTTTGCACCGCGGGAACGACGCTTAAGTCCAGTGTGTTACGTGTGAAATCGGAAAACGTGCGAACGCCGCGCTCGCACAAGATCACATTGTAATTTCCTTCGGACATCAGGTATTCGCCAGCCATCAGGAATTCGTCCAGCGTGGCGGACATCCCGCGTTTCAACAGAACCGGCTTTTTGGAGCGGCCGGCGCGTTTGAGCAATGAGAAATTCTGCATATTGCGCGCGCCGATCTGGATGACGTCCGCATATTTTTCCACTAAATCCAGCGATTCGTTGTCAATTGCTTCCGTGACAATCCCCAGGCCAAATTCTTCGCGCACGTTCGCCATGATTTGCAGGCCGGATTCTCCGAGGCCTTGAAAGCTGTAGGGTGAGGTGCGCGGCTTATAGGCGCCGCCACGAAAAAGTCGTGCGCCGGCTGCTTTTACGTGCTTGGCGACGGTGAAAGACTGCTCGAGCGTCTCAATGGCGCAAGGGCCGGCGACCATCGCGACGTCCGTGCCGCCAAACAGCACGTCGCCCAAAGGCGTGGGAACGCGAACCACCGTGTTCTCGATTTTTACGTCGCGGCTGACGAGCTTATAAGGTTTGCTGACGGGGATGCACTCGACGACGCCGGGCATGGACTCGAGTGAGCCAATATCCACAGCACCGGTGTTACCGGTGATGCCGATCGCGGTGCGGCCGGCGCCCGGAATCGGATGCGCTTTGTAGCCCAACGTCTCGATGCGCTCGCAAACGGCGCGCACTTCCGCATCGGTTGCGTGAGAACGCATTACCACGAGCATGAATGGCCCCCGGGTGAAAGCGAATCCGTGAGTTTACTGCATGGGGGAAGGTGGCTGCAAATCCCAGGCGGCGACGTTTACGGGATTTTTATATCGCTGGTGTATACTCGCCGCACTTTGAGGAAGGAGGCCTTCCCGTGCGCAAATATCTTGCGGAATTCCTGGGAACTTTTGTGCTGGTGTTCGGCGGCGTCGGCTGCGCGGTGCTGGCTGGCAGCCACGTCGGGTACGTAGGGGTTGCCTTCGCGTTCGGCCTGTCGCTGCTGGCGATGGTGTACACCATTGGGCCGATTTCCGGCTGTCACGTGAATCCCGCGGTGACGCTCGGCGTGCTGTTGGCGAAAAGGATCGGCACAAAGGACGCGGCGATGTACGTCGTTGCTCAGATTTTCGGTGCCATCGTCGCGTCGGCGTTGATTCTATTCATCGCGAGCGGCGTCGAAGGTGGTTACAATTTCGCTGCCGGCGGACTGGGCGCAAACGGCTATGGAACACACTCGCCGGGTTTTTATTCAATGCCGGCCGCGTTCGTTGCGGAAGTGATCCTCACGATGTTTCTGGTCGTAACGGTTCTGGGCGCGACGGACGTAAAGGCGCCGGTGGGATTTGCGGGGCTGGCGATCGGCCTGGTGCTGACGCTGATTCACCTGGTCGGAATACCCATTACAAATACTTCAGTAAACCCCGCGCGCAGTATCGGACCTGCTTTGTTCGTGCAAGGATGGGCGCTGCAACAACTGTGGCTGTTTATCGTCGCACCGTTGATTGGCGCTGCCCTGGCGGCCTTTGCCTACGCTGCGATTCGTTTGCCCGACACGGTCATTACCACGCCTCAAGGCGAACGCGCGCTGGCGAGCGAGCAAGCGCAACGCCGCAACCCCCCACAGGGGACCCACCTGTAAGATTTAAACAGGATGAAGACGGCAGCGAAAAACAGCGGCGGCGGACAGATGCGCGTGCTGCACCTGCGGACCGCGCGCCGCACGGAAATGCAGGACGTCACCGATAAGATTGCTGCCGTCGTGCGCGATTCTGGTTGCGTGAGTGGCGTTTGTCACTTGTACGTGCCGCACACGACGGCGGGCGTGATCGTTAATGAGGGCTACGATCCCGCCGTGGCGCATGACATCGAGGCGGCCTTCGACCGGCTGGTTCCGCGCGTGGCAAACTCGGCGCATGCGGAAGGGAATTCCGATTCGCACATCAAGACCTCACTGGTAGGCTCTACGGAAACCGTCTGGATCACAGGCGGAGAGCTCGCGCTGGGCCGCTGGCAAGTAATTTTCTTCGCCGAATTTGACGGGCCGCGAAGCCGGGAATTACACCTCAAGATCGTTCCGGACGCTTTAACGTGAAGTGGGATTCGTTTGGCGGTAAACTCTTTCCCCATGAAGCGCTCCCTGCGAGCAGCGGCTACCGTCTCCCTGCTTATCTTTTTCACGAACCTGGCGATCTCGGCGGATGTTGAGAATCTTTCGATTGAAGTCTTGGGGGACCAGCAAGTCGCGGGAAGGCCTTTCGTAGTTCGCATCCGCAATAATGGGGACAAGCGGCTTACCTATTGCATGACGATGTGCGGAAAGATTATTGATGCGGAAACCGCGGCGAAAGTGCCGGCATTTACGATCCAGAAACGCGGGCGCAAACGATGGGATATTGAGCTGTGGCGCTGCAATTCCGGCGACATCGTCGCCTCGCGCGTAATACACGGCAGTGAAGTTGAGGAATTCAAAATCAAGATTCTGGTGCCCGGCACGTATCGCTTGCGTTTGCCATACAAGGATGTGAGCGTGGAAGGCGTTGGCTTCCACTGTGAAGCCATCGACGATCCCAAGGCGATGAAGCAGGCGGTATCGGACGAGTTTGACGTAGTTGCGAAGCCCAAATGAACCTAGGCATATACATCCAGGTGCCGTTCTGCCAGACGAAATGCACGTACTGCAACTTCCATACCGGTGTGGTCGCGCGCGACAAATATCAGCCTTACGCTGCCGCCGTTTGCCAGGAAATTGCCGCGCTGACTTCGTCGGAGGAATTGGCGGCGTTGCGCGGCGCCACGCTTGACAGCGTGTATTTTGGCGGAGGTACACCGAGCCTGCTGGATCCTGCCGCGCTTGCAAGCATTCTCGATTCTCTGCGCGCGACTTTCGGCCTCGCGGAGCATCCCGCGCTCGCGCCGGCAATGGTCCCGGAGGTTACGCTGGAGGCCGATCCCGAGACCATTACACCGAAGAAAGCAGCGGCGTGGCGGGCGGCTGGCTTCAACCGCATCAGCCTCGGCGTGCAGTCGTTTGACGATCTTGAGTTGCAAGCAGCTGGCCGGATGCATCGCCGCTCGCACATTTTTGCGTCGGCACAGATTTTGCGCCGAGCCGGCTTCAGCAATATCAGCATGGACCTGATCGCCGGCCTGGCGCATCAGACGCGCGAATCATGGGACGAATCCATCGCGCGGATCCTGGAAATTGGTCCCGAGCATATCTCGATTTACATGCTGGAGGTTGACGAAGGCAGCCACCTGGGTAGCGAATCGCTAGCCGGCGGCAACCGTTACAGTGCCAAGGCGATTCCCACTGACGACGCCATGGCGGAATTTTACGACTCGGCCTCCGCGCGGCTGGGCGGCGCTGGCTACGAGCACTATGAAATCTCGAATTGGGGATTGCCGGGGTTTCGCTCGCGGCATAACCTGAAATATTGGCGCCGCGAGCCGTATATCGGATTCGGCGCGGGTGCGCATTCGTTCGACGGCGCGCGGCGATGGTCGAATGTCCATGATTCAGCGAAGTACGTCGCCTCGATCGAGCAGGGAATTTCCGCGCGCGAGCAGATCGAGCGCGTTACGCAACAAGAAGCGCTCGAAGAAGAATTATTCCTGGGCCTGCGCCAACTGGAAGGAATTGATCTGGGCGAGATCGAGCGCAAGTACGAAGTGAACTTGCACAAGCGCATCGCGCCGCTTCGGCAGGAGGGGCTCGTAAAACTGGACGGCACGCAACTGCGCCTCGCGCCGGATCGTTTGACGGTTTCGAACGAAGTGTTTGTCGAATTGCTGGGACAGGGAGTGCAGCGTGTCTAGGGCAACGGAGGAAACAGGCAACCGAGACGGCGTGGATTTGCGCAGCGACACAGTGACGCGCCCGACGCCCGCGATGCGTGCGGCTATGGCCGCAGCGGAGGTGGGAGACGACGTTTACGGCGAAGACCCGACCGTGAACCGGCTGCAGGACCGCGCCGCGGAAATGTTCGGGCGCGAGGCAGCTCTGTTTGTTCCCACGGGCTGCATGGGAAATTTGCTCGCGATCATGGGCTGGACGCGCCGCAGCAATGAAGTGATTTGCGAGCAGCGCGCGCACGTGAATCTGTACGAACTTGCGTCCATGTCCGCGGTGGCGGGCGTGATGCCGCGGACGGTCCCGGCGCCCGATGGCATACTCACCTGGGAGCTGATCGAGCCACTGGTGCGTGAAAAAATCTACTACGACTCGCAGACGGCGCTGGTGACTCTGGAGAATACCCACAATATGCACGGCGGTACGGTGTATCCCACGGCCGTCGCGGAAGATATTTGCGAGCGGGCGCATGCGGCGGGTTTGCTCGTACACCTCGACGGCGCGCGCATTTTCAACGCGGGCGCCGCACTGGGCAAGAGCGTCGGGGAAATTACCCGGAAGTTCGATTCGGTCATGTTCTGCTTGTCCAAAGGCCTCGGCGCACCCGTGGGTTCGATGCTGGTCGGGCCGCGCGAGTTCATCCAACAAGCACACATTAATAGAAAAATGCTCGGCGGCGGAATGCGCCAGGCGGGAGTGCTCGCGGCCGCCGGTTTCATAGCGCTGGAGGAATCGCCGAAGGTCCTCTGGCAGGACCACGAAAACGCGCAGCACCTGGCGAAGGGTCTTGCGGCCGTGCGAGGTGTGACGATTGATCCGAAACGCGTGGTCACCAATATCGTGATTTTTGACGTGCGCGGAACCGACCGCACAGCCGCGGAAGTTTGCGAGGATCTTACGCAGAAGAAGGTCCTGTGCGCTCCGACGGACAAATATTCGATCCGCATGGTGACGCACTACGACGTGGACCGCGCGGGAATCGAGCGTGCAATTGCGGCGATCGGCGAAGTTTTGGCACGGCGCGCTCCTGCCGCCGCTCATTAGTTGCTGCCAAAGAGTTGCCCGATCATTGCCTCCGCGCTCCAGCTCCCTGCGGCGGCGAAAACCATAATCGCAGTTACGTCGCTTCTCATCTGTGCGGGAGGGTTTAATGCGGAAGCTTCTCCGAACGGCTGCGATTGGTATCGCGGCGCTGGCCTGCTTTAGCGCACCGAGAGCTCTGGCGCAAACATCGCATCATGCAAGCGAATCCGGCAGCGATTGGCCTTACTACGGTCACGATGCGGGCGGCATGCGTTACTCGCCGCTCAAGCAGATCAATCGGGAGAATGTGGCGACGCTGAAGGTCGCCTGGACTTTTCATGTAGGCGATATTTCCGACGGCACTGGCGGCAAGAAGCGCAGCGGCCTGGAAACGACCCCGATCCTGGTCGACGGCACGCTCTATCTGACCACCGCCTTCAATCGCGTGATCGCGCTGGACCCGGAAACTGGAAAGCGACGCTGGGCCTACGACCCGCTGATTGACATCGCCGGAGATTACGGCGACGGCCTGATCAATCGTGGTGTCGCCACTTGGCGCGACCCGGAGCGCGCGAAAGGGAAACCTTGCCGCCGCACAATTTTCGAAGCTACTCTCGACGCCCGCCTGATCGCGCTCGATGCAGCGACCGGCGATCCCTGCCCGGACTTTGGCAATCGTGGACAGGTGAGCCTTCGCGACGTCACGCGCTACATTCCAGGTGAATACCACATGACTTCTCCGCCGGTGGTGATTGACGACATCGTGGTGGTGGGTTCGGCCATTGACGACAACGCCCGTGTGGATATGTCCAGCGGCGTGGTGCGAGCGTTCGATGCGCGCACCGGCAAGCTGCGCTGGAAATGGGAGCCCTTGCCGCCGAACGACGCCGAGACGGCCACGCACGATACGACTGCGAAAACGTGGCGAACCGGCGCAGGGAATGCGTGGTCCGTGATGGTCGCAGATCAAGAACGCGATCTCGTGTTCGTGCCCACCGGCAGCGCCAGCCCGGACTACTACGGCGGGATGCGCCCGGGCGACGACAAGTGGGCCGATTCTATCGTTGCGCTTCGAGCGAAAACCGGAGAGATGGCTTGGGGATTTCAACTCGTGCATCACGATCTCTGGGACTACGATTCGGCGTCGCCGCCCCTGCTCGCGGCCGTGCAACACGATGGAAAAAATGTGCCGGTCGTGGTTCAAGGCAATAAGACCGGCTTCCTCTATGTGCTGAATCGCGACACGGGCGAGCCGGTGTTCCCGGTTGAGGAGCGGGCCGTCCCGCAGACCGACGTGCCCGGAGAAGTAACGTCGCCGACGCAGCCTTTTCCTGGGGCACCCCCAGTGCTCAGTCCGCAGAGGCTGACGGCGGACGATGCGTGGGGGATCACTCCGGAAGATCGCGACTATTGTCGCCAACGCATCCAAAGCCTGCGGAATGACGGGATTTTCACACCGCCGAGTATCAACGGGTCGCTTTCAATGCCCGGAAATGTCGGCGGGATGAACTGGAGCGGGTACGCATACGACCCGCAGCACGGCCTATTGCTAGTCAACACGAATAACCTTCCAGCTGTGATGGGAGTAATCGCGGCGGACAAATACTGGGACGCAGTGGACAAAAACACGGGAGATCTGGAGTACACCCAGCAGCGCGGTGCGCCGTACGGGATGTTCCGCACGTTTCTTTTTGCGAAGGCACATCGTCTGCCGTGCGCGCCACCGCCTTGGGGAATGCTCACGGCCGTGCATATGAATTCAGGAACGATTCGCTGGCAGGTCCCCCTGGGCTCCCTCGCGCCAAGCCAGGCAATCGTTCCTTGGGGAGCGCCCAGCCTCGGTGGTCCAATCGTAACTGCAGGCGGGCTGGTTTTCATCGCCGGAACTCTGATTGATCCCGAGATTCGCGCGTTTGACGTCGAGACCGGCAAAGAGATTTGGAAAGCCGAACTTCCGGCCAGTGGCGGCGCGACACCTGTGACGTACCAACTGCGGCCAAATGGAAAACAATACCTGGTGATCGCCGCCGGCGGCCACTCCCACGTCAACGAAGAAAAGCAAAGTGACGCCATCGTTGCTTATACGCTGCCCTAAATACCGTCTCCCCCATGCGTGTGGTATAAATGAAAAGCGAATCGCGAGATAAATTTTCGTTATGCGTGAGGGAACGTGGAATTTTCACTGACCGATGAACAGAAGCAGCTTCGGCGAACGGTGCGCGAGTTCGCCGAAGGCGAAATCCTGCCGCACGTGATGGAGTGGGACGAAGCCTCGAAGTTTCCCTCCGAATTGATGCCCAAGATGGCCGACATGGGATTTCTGGGCGTGATTTTCCCGGAGAAGTACGGCGGCGCGGGCATGGGCTACGCGGAATACGCCATCATCATCGAGGAATTGTCGCGCGTAGACGGTTCCGTCGGGATCATTGTGGCCGCGCACAATTCGCTATGCACCAACCACATTTATAAATTCGGCAGCGAAGACCAAAAGAAAAAATACGTAGTGCCATTGGCGCAAGGCAAGAAGCTGGGGTGCTGGTCGCTCACCGAGCCTGAAGCCGGCTCCGACGCCGGTGGCACGCGCACCAAGGCCGTCAAGAAGGACGGCGCCTGGGTCATCAACGGCTCGAAGACGTTCACCACCAATGGCCACTACGCGGACGTCTGCGTGGGAATGGCGGTCACGGACGCCCCCAAGAAAAGCCACGGCATCTCCGCGTTCATCATCGAGAAGGGCACGCCGGGATTTAAGCCCGGGAAGAAAGAAAACAAGCTTGGTCTGCGCGCAAGCGACACGAGCGAGGTGGTCTTCTCGGACTGCAAGGTGCCCGCGGAAAATCTCTTGGGCAAGGAAGGCGAGGGATTCGTCAACAGCCTGCAGATACTGGATGGCGGGCGAATTTCCATTGCCTCGCTGGGTCTGGGGATGGCACAAGGTGCGTACGAATCTTCGGTGCGTTACGCCAAGCAGCGCAAGCAATTCGGCAAAGCCATCGCAGAATTTCAGGCCATCCAGTTCAAACTGGCCGACATGGCCACGCAGATCGAAGCCGCTCGGCTGTTAACCTATCAAGCCGCCTGGCTCGCCGACCGCGCCATCACGGCAGGGAATTACGACGCCCGAATCACGCAGGAATCCAGCATGGCCAAACTCTACGCCGGCGAAGTGGCCGTGCGTGTAGCAAACGAAGCCGTGCAAATCCACGGCGGCTACGGATTCATTAAGGATTACCCCGCGGAAAAGTTCTATCGCGACGTGAAACTGTGCACCATCGGCGAGGGCACCAGCGAAATCCAACGCATGGTGATCGCGCGCCAGATTCTGGGCCAGAAGTAGTCTTGCTGGCCGTGTCGAGGTTTGATCGGGTCGCGCCTCACTTTGACGGATACCGGTTCGATATCCATATATAAGCGTGAAACACAGTCTGCACAAATGCTATGGGGAACAGGGCGAAGAGCCAGGCCGCTCGCTTAGTGCTCGTGCGCTTATAGTGAAGGCAGGTTAGGCCAAGCCACAGAAAGGCGGGCAAGCCGATGATCAGCCATCCCTTCAAGTGGGAAAGCCCGACATCCAGCGCAATGTATATGGCGGCTACTACAAACGGCACGAACGCGAGAACGACGCATAGTAACCCAATCAGGTGTTCTCCTTTTTTCATTACGACTCCCAGTTATCGCGTGACGCTCCTAGATACTTTCCGTCCTCTATGGTGGCGGGATTGTGAGTTAATCGGCGAATGGAGGAGGCGGAAGTTGTCCCAAGCATGACTCAGGATAACGGCGTTATCGGAAACCGACCACGACGTATTCCTTGCGTGCATCTGTAATAATCGGTTCCAGTGATACCATTCCCAGGCCGTAACTGACGTTGCTATGACTGTGTCCGTCGAAAACTGGGCCGAACAAGTGCGCGCGGGAGATGTGCGCGCGATTTCGCGTGCTGTCTCGGCCATCGAGGATCGCGACGCGGAGGCGGAAGAAATCTTGCGACAGCTTTTTCCGCACACCGGCCGGGCGTATCGCATCGGCATCACCGGCGCGCCGGGGACGGGCAAGAGCACGTTGGTGGACCGCCTCGCCGCGCGGTATCGCAGCGAGAAAAAGACCGTCGGAATCATTGCCGTGGATCCCTCGAGCCCGTTTACGGGTGGCTCGATTTTGGGCGACCGCGTGCGCATGCAAGGCCACGCAACCGATGCGGGCGTCTTCATTCGCTCCATGGCCACGCGGGGATTTCTGGGTGGGTTGTCGCAAGCGACCCGGGACACCACCCTGCTGCTCGACGCTGCCGGGAAGGAAATCATCCTGGTCGAGACGGTGGGCGTCGGACAGGGCGAAATTGAAATTGTGCGCTTAGCGGATTGCACGCTGGTCGTGTTAATGCCCGGCATGGGCGACGATGTTCAGAGCTTGAAGGCCGGACTCATGGAAATTGGCGACATTTTCGTTTTGAATAAGTCCGACCGCGAGGGCGCCGACCGCTTCGAGCAGCAGTTGAGGGCGATATTACAGCTGGTGCCGGAGCGCGACGGCTGGAAGCCGCCCGTAGTGCGCACAGTTGCGACGGAAAACAAAGGCATCGACGAATTGGAGCGCCAGATCGCGCTTTTCCGGCAGCATTTCGAAAAGGCGCACGAGCGCAAGTCGCGCGAAATTGCGCACTGGAAAGAATGGATTTTGCAGTTGCTCGAAACGCGGCTGATGGAGCGGGTCGCGAAAAACCATTTGAGCGAAACGCAGCTCGACAAGATTGCGGCTCAAGTGGCGGAACGAAAAATTGACCCTTACGGCGCTGTGAATGAGATCTTGGCGCGGGCGGGACTCGGGGAGAAACGTTGAAACTGGGGAACCTGGAATTTCACATTCTTTTGGATGGGCACGTATATTTGGACGGCGGCGCGATGTTTGGGGTGGTACCCAAGGTCCTGTGGGAACAGAAAATCCCGGCGGATGCGCGGAATCGGATTCAACTGGCGATGAACTGCCTGCTGGTTCATGCAGGCGGGAAGACCATCTTGGTGGAGACGGGCGCTGGGGGAAAGATGAGCCCGAAACTGCGGGACATTTTCGGGATCGACGGTCCTTTCCTCGACGCTCGTTTACGTGACCACGGCCTGGACCGCACCGAGATAGACATCGTAATTAATACGCACTTGCATTTCGATCACTGCGGCGGGAACACGCGCGTGGAAAAAGACAGGGTCGTTGCTTCCTTTCCCAGCGCCAAGTACGTCGTTCAGCGCGGGGAATTCGAACATGCCAAGAATCCCAACGAGCGCGACCGTGCGAGCTATTTCCCCGAGAATTACATGCCCATCGAAGCGGGCGGCAAAATAGCGCTGCTCGAAGCGGATCGCGCGATCGCTCCAGGAGTGGAGTTGATTCGCGTCCCGGGCCACACCGCGAATATGCAGTGCGTAAAACTCACGGGCGGCGGCAAAACGGCGTTTTTCTTCGCCGACCTGGTGCCCACGGCTGCGCACCTGCCTTTGCCGTGGATTATGGGGTACGACTTGTATCCTATGACGACGCTCGAAAACAAAAAGAAATGGATTCCGGAAGTGATCAAGGAAGGATGGATCGCGCTATTCGGACACGACGCGAAGACGCCCGCGGGTTATGTGCGAGACCGCGGCGGCGTTTGGGAAATTGAACCAATCAAGGTGGATTGAGCATGGCGAAGACTGCGAAGCAACGCAAGCAAGGAAAAGGCAAGCCAAAGAGCGCAGCTGTGCAGATCGGCATTATCGGCGGTAGCGGCCTGTACCACATGGCCGGCCTCACCGATAGGCGTGAAGTCCGCGTGAAGACTCCTTTCGGCGATCCCTCCGATGCGATCGTGATCGGAACGCTGGAAGGTAAGCGCATAGCCTTTCTCGCACGCCATGGCCGCGGGCACGTGTACTCGCCCAGTGAAATCAACTATCGCGCGAACGTCTGTGCGATGAAGATGCTCGGCGTGGAACGAATCATTTCGGTGAGTGCGGTGGGGTCGCTGCGCGATGACTTGCCTCCCATGGATTTCCTGGTGCCCGACCAGTTTTTCGATCGCACCCAGGGGCGCGCGGCCACGTTTTTTGGCGGCGGGATTGTCGCCCACGTGGGTTTCGACAAGCCGACCTGCACGCACCTTTCGGCGCATATAGCGGACGCCTGTGACCGCGCCGGGGTGAAAGCGCATCGCGGAGGCACTTACGTGTGCATGGAAGGCCCGCAGTTCTCGACCCTGGCGGAATCGCACACGTATCGCCAATTGCGTTTCGACGTGATCGGGATGACCAATTTGACGGAAGCAAAGCTGGCGCGCGAAGCGGAAATCTGCTACTCCACGATTGCCATGATCACAGACTACGACTGCTGGCATCCGCAACACGATGCGGTAACCGTCACGGAGATCATCGAGAATCTGACGCGAAACACCGCGAACGTGCAAACCGTGTTGCACGAAGCAGTCCGACAGTTGCCCGCCGAGCGCGGCTGCAAGTGCGGGAGGGCCTTGGCGCACGCCATTCTCACAGACCGAGCTATGATTCCACCAGCGACGAAAAAGCGCCTGGCGCCGATCATTGCCAAGTACATTGATTGACTTGAGGCTTGCACTTGCATTCCTGTGAACGAGCTCACAGCCGGGCGCGACCTGCCAGCGCTCTTTTATCCTGACGCAAGGGAGAACATATGTCTTTGTTGGTAGTCGGCTCAGTTGCGTTTGATGCTATCGAGACGCCGCACGGCAAGCGCGACCGCATGCTGGGCGGCGCGGCTAGCTATATAGCGCTGGCCGCATGCCATTTCGCGCCGGTTCGCATGGTGGCGATCGTCGGTGACGATTTCAGCGAAAAGGAGCTGGCTGTCTTCCAGCACCGGCGCATTGATCTGACGGGCGTCGAACGCGCGAGCGGTAAGACATTTTATTGGGCCGGGCGCTATAACCAGAACATGAACGAACGCACGACATTAGTCACCGAACTCAACGTGTTTGCGAATTTCAATCCTACATTGCCGGATTCTTACACCGATTCTTCGTTCATTTTCCTCGGCAACATTGATCCCACACTGCAACGGTCCGTGCTAAAGCAGGTAAAGCGCAAGCCCAAGCTCGTGGGCCTCGATACTATGAACTACTGGATCGAGCGCACTCCGAACGAATTGAAAGAAACGCTGAAGCACATTCAGATTCTGGTAATCAACGACGATGAGACGCGCCAGCTGACCGAGGAGCACAACCTCACGCGCGCGGCTAAAGAAATCTTCAAGATCGGTCCGAAGACGCTGGTCATCAAGCGCGGCGAACACGGCGCGCTGATGATTCACGAAAAGTTTCTTTTTGCCGTGCCCGCCTATCCACTCGAGGAAGTGTACGATCCCACGGGCGCCGGCGACAGCTTCGCGGGCGGCTTCATGGGTTACCTGGCGGGCGTCGGCAAGATCACGGAGCACACGCTGCGCAACGCCATGGTTTATGGATCCGTGCTGGGAAGCTTTGCCGTGGAAAAATTCGGCGTTGAGCGGTTGACGAAACTGACTCGCCGTGAGATTACCGCGCGTGCGCACCTGTTCTCCAAGCTCACTTCTTTCAAACTGTAGACTTCCCTTGACCCTACCACGCGCCAAGCGGCGCCCGTCGCTGGCAAACGCACAAGGTGGACGATGCCATGGTGGTGGACTTCGAAGCAGAGGTAACTTACCCGCAGGAACGCGAATTGCTCACGAAATTTGGAACGCTAAACGCCAAGGGGGAAGTGCGGCCGTCGCAGTCATAAAGGATCGCAATCGTCGGCGCGATGCGGGGGCCCTTCCCGATCGTTAAGCCATTTTGGGCCGCAAGATGGCCGTGGACACCTACTGTAAGTCGGCGCTCTGCGCGGCCAACCAAACACCCGCTTCGGGAATCCGAGTTGACGGTTGTGCGCTGGGATGCTATCAATTCTTGGCTCATATTTTGGGGACTTGCAGGCGATTTGATCGCTTTCCTCGTTCCGCTATCCCGGCGCAGGTAACGAAGGGCACGCAAGTTTTCGCGAACTCTACAACTGAAAATTACAGGAGGGCTGGCTTGATGCTCTTGCGGTGGACCGCGCTCGGGATGCTCGTGTGGATGTCCATCGTAGCCTCGAGTTGTACCTCCAGCAGCTCCTCGGTCCAGCCAAATCCCACGCCGGTCATCAGCGCGCTTTATCCCGCAAGTATCACAGCCGGAAGCCAATCCTTCACAGTTTTCATCCAAGGAACAGGTTTCATCGCTGGATCGTCCGGCACGTCGACCGCCTATTGGAACGGCTCACCACGCACCTCTGTCGTGAACCTCAACACGGATGAAATCGCCATTACCGTGCTGGCGTCGGATGTGGCATCGCCGGGCAGTGCGGCAGTTACGGTTTCCAACCCGATACCCGGTGGTGGCATCAGCCAGAATGCGGCTACGTTCCAAATTTTTGCGGCACAGCTAAACTCGCCGCTGATTTCAAGCCTGAGCCCTACGACGGCGAGCCCCAAAGGTGCCGCATTTACCATCACCGTGAACGGAGCGAATTTTGTTTCGGGTAATTCTAATAACCCCAACGCGCCCAACCCGACGCCGCCCTTTACGGGTTCCATCGTGGCATGGAATGGCAGCCCCCGCACGACGGCGTTCGTGAGTCCGACGCAGTTGACTGCGCAAATTACCGCCACCGATATTCTTACGACAGGCTGCAACAATATCAGCGTGTTTACCTACGGAGGCGGCGGAAACGTTGTGTTCTCGCCTGCAGTGAGCTTCATTGTGTCGTCTTCCGGTGCTCCGGTGATCTGTTCGATCTCGCCAGCCAGTGTAGTCGCGGGAGCCTCCGCGTTCACACTTTCCGTTGTGGGCGCCGGCTTCACTTCGAATTCGACGGTCAATTGGAACGGCAGCTCGCGGACCACCGCGTTTGTGAGCGCGAACGCGCTCCAAGCGCAAATCAAATCAAGCGACATTGCCACGGCGGGCACGGCTTCAGTCACGGTTGCAAATTCCGGCGGCGGCGGGGGCATGTCCTCGGCGGTAAATTTCGTAATTTCGCCAACTCCGCCTGCCACGCCCACGATTACCTCGGTTTCGCCTACCAGCGCCACCGCGGGTGGCATCGCGTTCACGCTGACCGTCACCGGCACGAATTTCATTCCAGCATCCGTGGTTGATTGGAACGGCGGCGCGCGAACGACGACCTATAAAAGCTCAACGTCGTTGCTAGCAGCCATTCAGGCATCCGACATTGCTACCGCCGGCACGGCGGCGATCACGGTAGCCAGTTTCGGCGCGAACGGGGGTGTCGCCACGTCGGCGCCATTCAACTTTACGATTTCTCCGAGTGCCACTGCGGCGGCAAAATTTCCGCAGGTTGTTTCTGTAAGCGCGCTGGGTGGGCCGGCCAACGGGCCCAGCGAAGCGCCCGCCATCAGCGCCGACGGCCGCTATGTAGCTTTCTATTCGCAAGCAAAAAATCTCGTATCGCAGGAAGCCACCGGCAATATTTTTGTGCGTGACACTTGCGTCGGCGCGGTGGATTGCAGCGCCAGAACCAGTGCCGTGGATGTGGCGCCGGATGGCAGCGCGCCGAACGGAAAAACCGGCAGGCAAGTCGCCATCAGCGGCGACGGCCGGTTCGTCGGCTTTATCTCCCGTGCCACGAATCTCGTCTCCGACAGCGGTACCGTTCCGCCGGGTTATTGGGAACTGTACATTCGCGATCTCTGCGCCAGCACGGAGGCGCCGTCAGGCTGCGTTCCAAGCACGAAAATGATCTCTGTGGCGGACGATGGGGGCGCGGCAAACGCTCCGAGCGCAAGTCCCTCGATCAGCGGTGATGGCCGGTTCGTCGCCTTCGTTTCGGCGGCGACGAATCTTGCGGCGGAAACCGCGGCGTCAGGGCCTCAAGTCTATGTTCGCGACACCTGCGCCGGGCCGACGGGTACGAAGGCTTGCGTCCCCAAAACGATGCGAGTCGCGACCGACGATGAGGACCGTGCTATCGGCGCGCAAGCCGGACGCCCGGCGATTTCCGCTGACGGCAGGTATATTGCCTTTGAAATGTGGGCCGGGCGATCCGCGAGCCAGACTTCCGTGAGCACTTCGCAAATCGTTCTGGCGGACACCTGTTTGGGGATTGATGCTCCGGTGGTTTGCAATCCCTCTGCAAAGAGAATTTCTTATTCGCAGGACGGTGCAGTCCTAGGCGGCGCCAATATTTCGCCGTCAGTGAGCAGCGATGGCCGCTTTGTGGTGTTCGAATCGCAGCCGGCGGATTCCACGACTGGAAACACTGGCGGCATAAGCAAGGCGGTTCTTCGAGATACATGCATGGGCAGGACGGCGCCGGATGGTTGCGCGGCCACTACGACGCTGATCTCCACAGACGCCAGCAGCTCGAATGCAAAAATGCAAAACTTCTCACCGGCAATTAGCGCCTTGGGAAGATACGTCTCCTTTGTTTCTGGAACCGCCTCGAACACACCCGCGAGTGAAGTCAACACCGAGGGCTGGTTGCTCGTGCGCGACACGTGCTTTGGAGCGACCACCCCGTGCGCTCCGCACACTTATGCAGTTTCCTCAGCGTCTGCCTCTTTCGGCAACACGCAGGCATCGCTGACAAGTCTGAGCAGTGCGAATGCGGCTATTCCGTCAAAGACATCGTCATTGGTCGTCGACAAATACAGCGCTGCCCCGATCAGCGCCGACGGACGCTTCGCGGCGTTCTACGCACCGGATACGGTAGCGGCGGAACCTGCGAGCGGTATTGGCGACGTATATCTAACGATTACGCCGTTCCAGTAGGCTGAAATTGCCAGAGCACACGCCGTCCCGGCACGTTCAGGGGTCCGCGACTACTGCTCGGATGTAAACACCCGCACGAGCGTGGCTGGACTCGTCGCGTAAAATTCCTTATTCTCCTTTGCGGTACATGCCGCAAACTCTCAAGCCTGCAGCACTCCACTCCGGCGCTTCGGTGCGCATTCTTTCGCTCGCGAGTCCGGTGGATGAATCTCGCCTAGAGCACGGCATGAAGGAAATCGAGCGGCTCGGCTATCAGCCAAAAATCGCTCGCGGGCGCGTGTTGGCACGCGGGGGATTTTTTGCAGGTTCAACAGCCGAGCGCACCGCGGCGCTGAAAGAAGCGCTCACCGAGACCGATACCAGCGCCATTTTCTGTTCGCGCGGCGGCTACGGCTCGAATTATTTGCTCGAGGGCCTGAGTGTGGCGCTGGCCACCCCGAAAATTCTGCTGGGCTACAGCGATATGACGTCGCTGCAGGTCTTCCTCTGGCAGAAGTTCCGCTGGCTCACGCTATACGGACCGATGGTGGCCGCCGGCCTGGACAGGGGCCCCGGCTCGCCGGAGGGATACGAACCGGAGAGCCTCACAAGAGCGCTCACCGAGACAAAACAGGGTTGGCCGATTGCGTTGCCGGGAACTGAGGCAATCATGCCTGGTTCGGCGGATGGCGCATTGGTCGGTGGGTGCCTTACGCTGATCGAAGCTGCGCTCGGAACGTCCTGGGAATTGGACACGCACGGCGCGATCCTGGTGCTTGAAGACCGGGGGATGAAGCCCTGGCAGGTTGACCGCGCTTTCATGCACCTGAAGCAAGCCGGAAAATTGCGCGGAGTCTCGGGCATATTGCTCGGCGAATTTCCGGAGTGTGAGGGGCCTGAGGGGACCGAAACCGTGCGGGACGTCGCGCGGCGAATTTTGGGAACGTTGGGATTTCCGATTGTCTGGGGCGCGGCGATCGGCCACACCAAAAGGCCCATGCTGACGCTGCCACTGGGAGTGCGCGCGCGCCTCAAAGCGGACGACACTTCGCGAGTGGAAATCCTGGAGCCGGCCTGCCGCGCTTAGTGGCTCGTCGCAACGAGGAGACGAAAGATCTCGACGAAAACAAATAAGATCGCCGACCACATCCATTTACTCGGAATCGCCGGTGCGGCCATGGCGCCGGTGGCAGGGATGTTGAAGGAGCGCGGGTTCCACGTCACGGGCTCGGACTTCAACGTGTACCCGCCTGCCTCGACGCTGCTTGATTCCCTCGACATCCGCTGGAACGAGGGATTTCGTGAAGAAAATCTGAAGCCTACGCCGGACCTGTGCGTTGTGGGCAACGTGATCGCGCGCGGCAACCCGGAAATCGAATGCATCCTCGATGAAAAATTGCCGTACTGTTCCATGCCGCAACTGCTGGAGGAATATTTCATTCCGCGGCATACCTCGATTGTCGTTGCCGGAACGCACGGCAAAACCACAACCACGGCGATGCTGGCGTGGATTTTTCAAGTGGCAGGCCGCAAGCCGGACTTTCTGATTGGCGGAGTGGCACCGAATTTCAGCGATCGCAGTTACGGGTTGGGAGGCGGCGAGGAATTCATCATCGAAGGAGATGAATACGAGACCGCTTTCTTCGACCGCGGACCAAAATTTCTTCATTACCATCCGGACGAATTGATCCTCACATCTCTTGAGTACGATCACGCGGACATCTATCCCGATCTCGCTTCGATCGCCCTGCAATTTCGCAGGCTCGTGAATCTCGTGCCGCAGCGCGGAAAGGTCTTAATCTGGGGCGAGAGTCCAGAACTACACGAAACCGTCGCGAAAGCATTTTGCCCCGTGGAGACATTCGGTCTGACTGCTGAGTGTGACTGGTTCGCGGGTGATATTCAATGGCACGACGAGGCCACCGAATTCCGCGTCGCGTTGCGCGGCAGGGAAGTAACGCGCGTGCGCATGCCGGTGGCGGGGAAGCATAACGTGCTCGATGCGCTCGCGGCCCTCGCGATTGCCTATGGCCGCGGCGTCGAATGTGAGGCTATCGAACGAGCGTTAGCGACTTTCGTGAGCGTCCGCAAGCGGATGGAGATAAAAGGCGAGGAACGTGGCGTGCTCGTCGTGGAAGACTTCGCGCATCATCCTACGGCCATCCGTATGACGCTGGAAGCAACGCGCACCCGCTGGCCGGGACGCAAAATTTGGGCCGCGGTCGAACCTCGTTCTAACACCATGCGGCGCAAGATTTTTCAGGATCTGCTGCCAGATGCCTTGGCGATTGCCGACGAAATCTTAATCGGTCCGGTGAACCGTGCGCAGCTACTGGAAGAAGCCGAGCGCCTCTCGCCCGAATCCATCGCGGATTCACTGCTCGCACGCAACCGTCCCGCTAAGGCCTTCGACTCAGCCGCGGCGATCGCGGACCACCTAGCCGCTCACGCTCGCTCTGGGGACCTGGTGATGGTGATGTCCAACGGCAGCTTCGACGGGTTGAGCGGCAAGTTGTTGGAAAAATTGAGATCACTCGAGGGAGTTCGTAAATGAAAGTGGCTCAGCGGATCGTTATGGCCGTCAGCGTATTGCTTTTCGCACGACCCGCGGCTGCAACGATTGGCTATCACATTTCGCTCAAGAATCCGGAGCAGCACAAATTTCAGGTTTCCATGCAGATTCCCGCGGGCGAGGCGGACCATGAAATCATTGTGGCCCTTCCGGCGTGGAACGCTTTGTACCAAGTGCGGGATTTCGTGTATCGCGTGCGCGACGTGCGCGTCAGCGAGTCGGCGTCGCCAGCAGATCCCTTAAGCGTGCGCAAACTGGACAAGCAGACCTGGAGAATATCTTTGCCGGGCGCCCCTTCACGTGTCGCAAATATCAATTACACCGTCGAATGGGACGATCCTGGGCCTTTCAACTCGCAATTGGATGTGCATCACGCCTTCGTGAATTTCGCGGAAGTATTGATGTACGTGCCAACCCGCCGCGGCGAAGACACGGCAGTTCAATTCGATGATGTGCCCCAGGGCTGGCGTGCGGCCGCCGAGTTGCCCCCGGGCCCGACGCCCAATTCATTTACAGCCGCCACTTACGACAAACTAGTGGATGCCCCCACGGAGATCGGCAAGTTCGATGAGTTCGCATTCGATGAGACTGGCGCGCATTTTCGCGTAGTCGTGGACGGCAACGGCTGGCGCCGCGACCGCCTGCAAACGTATCTGCAGCACATCACCCACTACGAATTGCAATTAATGGGCGGCCCGCCGTTTCACGAGTACACGTTCTTCTTGCACTTCGGCCCGTACCCGGAAGTCGGCGGCGGTGGCATGGAGCACGCCAACTGTACGGCGATTGCGGCGTCGACCGTTGAAAGCGCCGGTGCAATTGCCGCGCACGAATTTTTCCACGCGTGGAACGTAAAGCGCATCCGGCCGCAGACGCTCGAGCCGGTGGACTATACCAAGGAAATGTACACGCGCGCCCTGTGGTTCGCCGAAGGCGTGACTAGCACCTATGGCGCATACACCTTGGAGCGCACGGGGTTGTGGACCAAGGATCAGTTCTACAGCGACCTCGCCGGCCAGATCAGCGAGCTCGATTCGCGTCCAGCCCACGCCTGGCAGAGCCTGGAAGAATCCAGCCTCGACGCCTGGCTCGAAAAATACGACGATTACCGCCAGCCGGACCGCAGCATTTCGTATTACAACAAGGGGCAGATTGCCGGCGTCTTGCTGGACCTCGCCATTCGCGACGCTACGGACAACCGGAAATCGCTCGATGACGTGATGCGGCGCATGAATGAACTCTATGCCAAGCAGGGTCGCTTTTATGATGATTCGCAGGGCGTCAAGGCGGTGGCGGAAGAAGTGTCCCAAGTGAAATTCGACGATTTTTTTCGCGCGTTTATCTCCGGTACGGACGAAATTCCTTACCAGAAGTTTTTCAATGCCGCGGGCTTGGGACTGAAAGTCGAAATGCACAAGAGCGCCGATCTCGGATTTTGGACGGTAGGCCACGCGCCCGGCGCGCCAATGCAAGTCTCGCAAGTCGTTCCGGGCACTCCTGCGGAAGCGGCGGGATTAAAGTCTGGGGATTCTCTGCTCACGCTCAACGGACAGCCGTTTCCGCATTATCTGCCTGGCTGGCTGCACGAGCATTCGCCCGGAGAAAAGGTCAATTTGCGCGTGCATCGGGACGACAAAGACTTGGACATCAACTTCGCACTCGGCGCCAATGACTTGAAAAGATTTTCGCTCGTCGCGATGGACTCCATAACTGAAAAGCAACGCCGCATCCGGGACGGCTGGCTGAAGGGAACCACGAACTGAAGGACCGACAATTTGCGTGGAAAGACTCCCGCTTCGAACGCGTCTGTGAATTCATGATCCGCACAATCGCCGTGTTCGCTTTCGTCGCACCGGCATTGATATTCGTACTCCCGTTGCTGATCGGGTGGACCCTGATCACCCGGGACGCCAACTTCATGTACTGGGTATTCATCGGCGCGCTGCGGACTACGATGCGCATCGCGGGAATTCACATCCGCGCGGATGGCGTCGAAAATATTCCCGCGGGTGTGTGTGTGTTTGCTTCGAATCACGCATCCAACATTGACCCCGTCGCGCTCGTGCCGCATATTCCCCGGCGCGTCGCACTGCTGGCCAAGAAAGAAGTATTTCGCGTTCCCATTCTGTCAAAGGCGCTGCACCTTGCAAATTTAATTCCCGTGGATCGCGCGGATAAGGAAGCGGCGGCGGAAAGCGTGGATATTGCCGTCAAACATCTGCAGGAAGGACTTTCGTTTTTAGTTTACCCGGAGGGAACGCGGAGTCCGGACGGCCACCTGCTGCCATTCAAGAAGGGAACTTTCGTGATGGCCATTCGCGCTGGAGTGCCTGTCGTTCCGATATCGCTTGCCGGGACGCAACGGCTGATGCGCAAGGGCGACTGGACCATCCATCCCGGCGAAGTCGTCGTGCGCTTCGGCCCGCCGGTGAACTCGGCAGAGTACTCTGCGGACCAGCGAGACGAGTTGCGCAAGCGAGTACAGAATCTAGTTGCGGCTGGTTTGCCAGAGGATCAAAAACCCGTGGCAGAAAAATGACGGCGCCCGCGCAGGCATGTTTCGCGGCGTCGTGTTCACCTCGCGCTCAATCTGGCCACGGCCTCACGCAATTCGCGTAGTTCCTTCTGCAGCTCAGGCAGGCGGCTGAACACAGCCACCGATTTTCGCCACGCCAGATTGTCCATGGCCGGGTATCCCGAATAGATCGCGCCCGCAGGCACATCAGTTGGCACGCCTGATTGCGCGGTGAGCATCGCACCGTCGCCTATCGTCAGATGCCCCGCAGCGCCCACTTGTCCCGCAAGAATGCAGCGGTTGCCGACCTTGGTAGTCCCGGCGAGGCCCACTTGTCCGCAGAGCAGGGTGTCCGCGCCGACGTTGCACCCGTGGCCGACTTGGACCAGATTGTCAATTTTGGTTCCGCGCCCGATGCGCGTCTCGCCTACCGTGGCCCGATCGATCGCAGTGTGGGCCTGGATTTCGACATCGTCTTCGATCACCGCGATGCCCGACTGCCGGATTTTGTGCCAGGTGCCATCGTGTTGGCGTGCGAATCCAAAGCCGTCACTGCCGATCGTGACGCCATTTTGCAGTAACACGCGGTTGCCGATGCGGCAGTTTTCGCGCACGGTAACGCGCGAGTGTGCGAAGAAATCATCGCCGATTTTCGCGCCGCGATAGATCGTCACGAAACTGTGCAGCACGGCACTGCGGCCGATTTCCACGCCTTCGTCCACGAAACAATACGGCCCCACGTGAGCGCCGGGCGCGATCTTCGCAGTCTCGGCCACGACGGCGGTCGGGTGGATTCCCAGCGTGAAGCGCGGTGCCGGATGAAAGATCTCGATTGCGCGCGCGAAATCAAGGTAAGGATTCACCGAGCGCAGCGCGGCGATCCGCATCGGTCCGGCGTCCTTGGCGACGAAGACCGCCGAAGCCTGCGTCGTCTCCAGCGCCGGACGGTACTTGCGGTTGACGAAGAACGTCAATTCTCCCGGCTGAGCATCCTCAATCCCCGCCACGCCGGTGATTTCCAGGCTCGCGTCACCGTCCACGTCACACTCGAGCTGCTTCGCGATCTCGCCGAGCTTCATGTTGCACGTCTCCTCACGCCGTAAATTGCGCACGGCCAATGTACAACATAGACGCGATGGATGATAACGGACGCGTGCGGACCGCAGCCGCGCTCTGCAAAGGCACTGCGGAGAGGGAACCGACGACGCGGTTATTCGTTGAAGAGCTTGGTCTGTGATGTTGGCACGGCACTTGAATCCCGCCGCGTTTGGCGCGAGGCGCCGACGACTCCCAGCACTTTCATTTCCGCGATGGCCGGACGTGGGATGAATAGCCGCAGGTTGTTGCCGTGAATGTCCGGCGGCGTTAGTTGCACCCCGTTGTCGAGTAGCTCCAACAGGTCGTTTGCGACGATGCCTTCGATCACGTCCTGGTCGCGGAATCTCAGCCGCACCCACACGCCATCGAGTTTCGGCCGGCTCAGGAAAACCTTTCGCTCCGGCTCAAAGGTCCCCTTAAACTCCCGTACAAAATAGACGGATTTCACATCGTCCAAAGCGATCGCTACGTGCTCCCCGTCCGGCGTCAGCAGGTCAATGGTTTCGGCCTTCCCGAGGCTGGCGGCGTTGAGATATCCCTTCAGCGGCGTTCTGTCCATAAGCAACACCACCACCTTTTTGCGGGTGGAGGCTGAAGCTCGTTCTTTCACGAAATTTAGGCCTTTTTACGGGGAGATTCTTGCCATGTTCTAAGGGGTTATGTTATTCTTGCCTTGGTTTTTGTCAAGTTATTGGTGCTTAAAGGGTTAGCATCGGAGCTGCCGCCGGTTGACCGAAAAGGGCAAGATTCTAAAGTCTGCCTCTGTGGTTGCCCTGGCCACCGTTATCAGCCGCGTTTGCGGGTACTTACGCGATCAGCGGGTGGCCCTTTTGCTCGGCACCTCGCCA
Organism: uncultured Acidobacteriota bacterium; assembly: GCA_963795005.1. GTDB lineage: Bacteria > Acidobacteriota > Terriglobia > Acidiferrales > UBA7541 > Palsa-295. The sequence goes on from CAWCGE010000017.1 coordinate 148,240, forward strand.
GCTGCGGACTCGTTCATCCTGGCTTTTCGCATTCCCAACATGATACGACGTATGACCGGGGAAGGCGCGCTGGGTGCCTCGTTCATCCCGGTTTTTATGGGCTACCTTCGCGGCAAGCCGCCAAAAGAGGGTTGGCGGTTCGCGCAGAGGGCGTTTTGGGATGTGGCCGTGGTTCTGGGGGTGGTCGCCGTTCTAGGCTGCGTGTTTTCGCGGCAGGTCATCGGCGTCTTCACCGTGCTTGGCATGAAGCATGTGCGGTGGGATTTAGCGGTCTACCTGAACCGGATCATTTTCCCGTGCGTGTTGTTTTTGGGGCTGGCGGCGTTAGCATCCGCAATTCTGAACAGTTTTCACCGGTTCGGGCTACCGGCTTCGACGTCCATTTTTTTCAATCTGGTTTTCATTGCGTTTTCTTTCGGGGTGATCTACCGGCCCATTATGAAGTGGGCGCCGGCCGCGTATCGCAGCCCGGCGGTGGCGCTCGCTGTTGGCATTCTCCTGGGCTCGGTTTTGCAGTTGGTCATCCAGCTTCCGGCGCTGGCCAAACTGGGAATGCGATTTCGCCCGGACGTGACCTTCGAGGATTCCGGCGTGCAAAGGGTCGGCAGGCTGATGATCCCGGCGGTCTTCGGCATCGGGGTGTTTCAGGTAAATTTTTTTGTGGACACGATCTTCGCGGCGTCGTCGCGAATGCCGACAGGGAGCATCACCTCACTGTATGTCGCGGACCGGGTAATGGAGTTGGTGCTGGGTGTATACGCGATCGCGATCTCGACCGTGATACTGCCGACGATGTCTCACCAAGTGGCGGGCGGAAAGCACGACGAGATGAAACAAACGTTCGGCTTCGCACTGCGCGTCGTATCGTTCATCACGATTCCTGCAGCCGTCGGTTTGATCTTGCTGCGCGTTCCGATTACGCAGGTGCTCTTCCAGCACGGCGAGTTTATGGCCGAGTCCACGGCCCTCACGGCCCACGCGCTGCTTTTTTATTCGCTGGGTTTGCCGGCCTTCGCCGCCATCAAACTGATTACGCCGATGTATTACTCGACGCAAGACACGGTGACGCCGGCCAAGGCAGGCGCTTACGCGCTCGGGCTGCACGTGACGCTTAACATTATTCTGCTTTTCGCCTTCGGGCGATTCTTGTGGAACGCCAGCCCGGCGCTGGCCAGTTCGTTGGCCGCATACTTTAACTTCGGCGCGCTTTTCTTGGTTTTTCGCGGGCGATACGGTGCTTTGGGCACACGAGCGATTTTAGGGTCGCTGGCGAAGACCATTGCATGCGCCGTGGCCATGGCGGCGGTGTGTGTTGCGTCGCTCAAATATTCGCACTTTGCGGCCGAGGAGCATTTTCTGGCGCGCGCCGGGTTGCTTTTCGCGATGATCGCGCTTTCCACAGGTATTTATTTCGGTCTGGCTTGGCTGCTGCGCTGCGAAGAATTGCCGGAGTTGTTTTTGTTGCTGCGCAGGGCCGAGCCGGAAGTAGCGGCGACTGGGCTGGATGTATAGATCGGCAAGTTGCAAGTCGTAGAGCAGCGGTAATTCGGGGGCGGTAAGTTGGAAGCGCAGATTCGCTCATTCTTGAACTACTTGCGAGTGGAGAAGGGCCTCTCGTCGAACACGATTCATGCGTATCGGCGCGACATGGAGAAGTTTGCAGCCTTTGCCGCGAAACTGAAAATCAGCACTGACCAGATCGAGCGCAGCCACGTGGTGGACTTCCTGCGCACACTGTATCTGCGGAAGCTGGACAGCCGCTCCGTCGCGCGCCACCTGGTGACGATCCGGCACTTTTTCCGTTTCGCTTTCACCGAAGGGCTCGTTAAGGAGGACCCGGCCATAAACATCCAGTCGCCGAAATTCCGCCAGGCGCTACCGGAATTTCTCAGCCTCGAGGAAGTGGATCGCTTGCTGGCGCAGCCCGATACGAATACAACGGGCGGCCTGCGCGACAAGGCCATGATTGAGCTATTGTATTCGACCGGGCTTCGCGTCTCGGAATTGTGCGGGCTGAAAACAGCGGATCTGCAGACGGAAGTGGGCTGTCTGCGCTGCATTGGAAAAGGCAACAAGGAGCGGCTGGTGCCAGTCGGCCGCCGCGCGCTTGCGACGGTTCAGGAATACATGAAGAAGTCGCGGCCGGAAATTTTGGGCGAAAGAATGTCGCCCTATCTATTTGCGAGCCGCACCGGCAAGGCTATGAACCGGATCAAGTTCTGGAAACTTCTCGCTGCCTACGGGAGAAAAGCGGGATTGCGCAAGACACTCTCACCGCATATGCTGCGCCACAGCTTCGCCACGCACCTGCTGGACCGCGGCGCGGATCTTCGTTCGGTGCAGATGATGTTGGGCCATGCGGACATCGCCACCACCCAGATTTATACCCATGTCGTGGAAGAGAGACTGAAGCAAGTTTATAAGGCGCACCACCCTCGCGCCTGAAACGGTTCGCAGGGAATCTTGACGAAGGCGGAAACTTCATGCCCGATTACATGTACTTGTTGGAAAGTCGGCTCTCCCCCGAGCAGCGGGCGGTGATGGAGCGCGTGCAGGAGCTCTCGCGCACGCAGGACGTGAACGTCTACCTCACCGGCGGTGCTGTGCGCGATCTGATCTCGGGCATGCCCATCCGCGACCTCGATTTCACGGTCGAAGGAAATCCCCTGAAAATGGTGCGCGAGCTCGAGAAGGGCGGCGCCCGCGTGGTGTGGGAAAGCGAGAAAATCCGGCATCATGAAATGATTTTCGCCGGCGACGTGGACGGCTCGGTCTCGGCCGCGCACGAAGACTACTACGAGCGTCCAGGCATCAAGCCCGAATACCGCTTTTCCAGCGTGATGGAAGATTTGCGCCGGCGCGATTTCGGTATCAACGCCATCGCCATTTCCCTGAATACACAATCCCGCGGCCTCTTGCTTGATCCGATGAACGGTCTCGCCGACCTCGAAAAGCAGGAAGTGCGCGCGCTCTCAATTCACGCGTTCACGAATCAGCCCATCCGCCTGATGCGTATCCTGCGCTACGCCGCGCGCATGGGATTCAAGATGGAATCGCGCAGCCAAGAATGGTTCGATTTGGCGATGGAGCGGAAGCTTATCGACCGGATTGAAGGCGCGGACGTCGGCCACGAATTGCGCGCGTTGGCACGGGAGGACAATCCCGTCGCGACCCTGAAGCTGTGGGAATCGCATGGCCTGCTCGCGCTCATTCATCCGTCACTTCAGAAACGCAAGCCCGACTACGACAGCCTGAACAAGCTGGCGCGCGTTCGTTCTAATCTCTACGGAGCAGGGCTGCGGCCCCGTTTGCATCTGGCGGTGGCGTATTACACATTGGGCCGGTTGAAGTCACGGGAATCCGCCGCAGCACTGCGAAACCTGGAATACCGGGCGAGCGAGGTCGAAGAAATTGCCGAGCTGGTTCCCGAAACCCAAAAAGTGGTGAAGATGCTCAAGAGCGCCAAGACCAACACGGCCAAGGAGGCCTATTATTACCTGGCTTCCTTGCCGGCCGAAACGCTCGCATTCATCGAAGTGGAAATGCCGAATCCGCGCGCACTGTCTAAAATTCGCAATTACCTGCAAAAGTGGCGCCCGCTGCGCATGGCGTCGCCGGCGGCCGAGCTTGATGCGCTGGGGGTCGAGCGTGGCCCGAAATTCGACAAGGTCGTCGAGCAATTTTTTGAATTGCAATTGCGCGGGAAGGGTAAGACGCCGGAAGATCGCACCAAAATCCTGAAAAATCTCGCGGGCATCAAAGACGAACCCAAGAAGCCGGAAAAGAAAGAGAGAAAGCGGAAAGGCGAGAAAGACGCCGGAGCAGCCGCGGAATCGAAAGGCCGTGAGAAGTCAAAGGCACAGCCTGCGGACACGAAAGCAGCTCCCTCCGCGCATGGAAAGCCGGCCCCTGCAGCAAAGTCCTCCGCCGCCTCCGCGCAGGCGTCGCATTCCGCGGCGGCTGCGATTGGCGCGAAAGCGCAGGCCAAGCACGATAAGGCCGAGCACGACACAAAGGCGGCAAGCGCTCCGGCGAAAAAACACTCCGGGGCGGTTAAAAAGTCCAAGCCACACTCAGCCAAGAAATCACGACGCTAGGTTTGCCTGACGCTAGGTTGCCTGGCAGGTGCGCAGCCTTGGATTTGCGGCTTCGGGCGTGTTTCGCGTTCGAGACGTGCCATCTCGAAGCTAGTGCGTCTCGGTTTTGTGGCACCCGCGCTCGGTGCAAAAGCTTCTCGTGACGTCAGATTGCCCGTACCCGAATCTTTCAAGGTGGTTTAAAATAAGCCTGCATGCATTCCTCGAATTTTGTTCACCTACATCTGCACACGGATTACTCTCTTCTGGACGGCGCATGCGAAATCGGTGAACTGACCGCCGAAGCCGCGCGCCGGGGAATGCCCGCCGTCGCGGTGACCGACCACGGAAATCTTTTTGCTGCCGCGAATTTCTACCACCAGGCGACCACGCACGGAGTGAAGCCCATCATTGGCTGCGAAATGTACGTCGCGCCGGACAATCACAAAAATCGCGGCACCGGCGCGGAGCGATCCAATCACCTGGTGCTGCTTTGCGAGAACGAAAAAGGCTACCAGAACCTGATCAAGCTGGTCTCGACCGGCTATCTCGATGGTTTCTACTACAAGCCGCGCGTGGATCACGAGCTGCTCGCTAAGCACAGCGAGGGGCTGATTGCGCTATCCGCGTGTCTGCGTGGCGAAGTTGCCGACGCGCTGCTCGCCGAAAAGTACGACCAGGCACAAACCAGCGCCTACCGCCTGCGCGATATTTTCGGCAAAGGGAATTTCTTCCTGGAAGTTCAGGATCAGGGCCTGGAGGCGGACATTCGCGTCAATCGCGACCTCGTGCGCCTGTCCAAGGAATCCGGCATTCCGCTGGTAGCCACCAACGATTGCCACTATCTCACGCAGTCTGACTCGCACGCGCAGGAAGTCCTCATGTGCATTCAGACCGGCAAGACCATGAGCGACGGCCAGCGCATGAAGTTTGCCACCGATCAGTTCTATTTCAAGACCGCCGAGGAAATGGCCCAGGTGTTTCGCGAATTGCCGGACTCTCTCAGGCGCACGATGGCTATCGCCGAGCGATGCAACGTAAAAATCCAGCGCGTCAGCAGTCCTTTCCCGGAATTCAAAGTACCGGAAGGTCACACTACCGATTCGTATTTCGAGAAAGTAGTACGCGAAGGATTCGCCTCTCGCATGCCGCAGATCGAGCGCCTGCAAAAAGAAGGGAAGCTGCGCCGCCCGCTCTCCGACTACGAAACCCGGCTCACCTCCGAAATCGAAATGATCAAGACCATGCGCTTCGCCGGCTACTTCTTGATCGTCTGGGATTTCATTCATTACGCTCGTGCGCAAAGTGTGCCGGTGGGCCCGGGTCGCGGCTCCGCGGCAGGGAGCCTGGTAAGCTACTCGCTGCGCATCACGGACGTGGATCCCATGCAGTACGATCTCATCTTCGAGCGCTTCTTGAATCCCGAGCGCGTTTCCATGCCGGATATTGACATTGATTTCTGCATGCGCCGCCGTGGCGAGGTGATCGAGTACGTGCGTCAGAAATACGGCGCGGAAAGCGTCGCGCAAATCATCACGTTCGGAACGATGGCAGCGAAAGCCGTGTTGAAAGACGCCGGCCGCGCTCTCGACATGCCCTACGGCGACGTGGACCGTCTGGCGAAAATGATTCCGCTCACGCTCAATATTTCGCTGGAGGAAGCGCTCAAGCAATCGCCGCAGCTCGCAGCCGCCTGCAAGGAAGGGCCAGGTAAGGAATTGCTCGAAGTGGCCATGCGCCTGGAAGGCCTGGCGCGTCACGCCTCGACGCACGCCGCGGGCGTAGTGATTTCGCCGCGGCCGCTCACCGAGATCGTCCCACTCTACAAGTCGAACAAGGAAGAAATCACCACGCAGTACGATATGAACGCGCTCGGCCGCATCGGCCTGCTGAAAATGGATTTCCTCGGGTTGACGACGCTGACGATCCTTGAAGATTCCGTCCGCATGATCAAAGAAAATCGCGGAGTGAGTCTGGATCTTACGGCCCTGCCGCTCGACGATGCGCCCACCTATGCGCTGTTCGCGCGCGGCGATACCACCGGCATTTTCCAGTTTGAATCGCATGGCATGCGCGACATCCTGAAGCGTTATCAGCCGACCCACATCGAAGACCTTACCGCGCTCAACGCGCTATACCGTCCCGGGCCCATCCAGGGCGGCATGATCGATGAATTCATCGCCCGCAAGCAAGGCAAGAAGAAAGTCACTTACGACCTTCCAGAACTTGAGGAAATTCTCTCGGAAACCTGGGGGGTCATCGTCTTTCAGGAGCAGGTGATGAAAATCGCCAATCGCCTGGCCGGTTTCTCGCTGGGTGACGGCGACATTCTCCGCAGCGCGATGGGTAAGAAAAAAGTGGAAGTCATGGCCGCGCAACGGGAAAAGTTCCTGGCAGGCTGCGCCGCGGGAAAGGTCCCGGCGAAAAAAGCCGAAAAATTATTCGACCTGATGGAAGAATTTGGGCGCTATGGATTCCCCAAAGCGCATGCCTGCGCGTATGCGTTGCTGGCCTACCAGACGGCATACTTGAAGGTGCACTATCCGGTGGAATTTATGGCCGCCATGCTGAGTTCGGAAGCGGGGAACACTGAGAAAGTCGTGAAGTACATCAATGAAGCGCGCGGCATGGGAATCCGCGTACTCGCTCCGGACGCGCACGAAAGCGGACTCTACTTCACGCCTGTGGGAGACGATATCCGGTTCGGCTTGGCCGCCATCAAAAACGTAGGTGAGAATACCGCCAAGGCGATTTGCGAAACGCGCGCGACCGTCGGAAGCTTCCGTAGTCTTTTCGGATTCTCCGAGTCCGTCGAGCCAAAATTTCTCAATAAGCGCGTGCTGGAGAGCCTGGTGAAGGCGGGCGCGCTCGATTGCGTGGGCGGTGGCTCACGCGGGCGGCTCTTCGCCGCGATTGATCAAGCAATCTCTCGAGGGCAGAAAAAACATCAGGAAAAAACGGTAGGGCAGGGCGGGCTATTTCTCTCCAGACCGAGCGAAACTCACCAGCAGCCGTGGCAGGAAGCGGAATTGCCTGAAGCGGAAGATTGGTCGGAGGAACAGCAGCTCGCCGGCGAATACTCCGTGCTGGGATTCTATATCTCCGGACATCCTCTGGATAAACATGCAGGCCGCCTGAAAGATTTGAATGCCGTGGAACTTGCCACGATGGAAGGCCGAAAAAATGGCGAAGACATTGTCGTGGCTGGCATCATCGTGCAGATCCGTCCGATGCGTTCGCGGCGTGGTGCTCGCTGGGCCATTCTCACTCTGCAGGATCGCACGGGAGTGATCGAGGCCTTGGCGTTTCCGGAAGCATTTGCAAAACTGGAGCCGATTCTGAAAGCGAATACTCCGCTGCTGCTAAAGGGCCGCGTGGCTGTGGAGGATGTCGGCACGCGCCTGATTGTGGCCGACGCGCGTTTGCTCGATCAGGTGGCAGACCGCCCGCCCAGTCTGCTGCGTGTTCGCGTGGATTTGAGCACCGTGGACACCGGAGCTCTCGACCGCCTACAAAAGTTGTTTTCAAGCAGGCCCGGACGGTGCCGCGTCACGTTCGATCTAGTGAAGGACGACGGCACGCAAGCGACGCTCGAAGCTGGCAGCGCCGTGCTGGCTGACCGCGAACTCGTCGAGCGAGTCCGCGAGATCTGTGGTACAGATTCCGTGGCATTAGTTCAATAGATCCCTTGGTAGGCCGAAGCCGGCTGCGGCATAAATGCAGCAAAATAATTGCGGCTTCCGCTGAAGTATCGATTAGCGCACGACAATTCGTTTCGGAAATGCAATTGAAGGTGCACCCTGTGACCAAGCAGCAAATTCTTGCGGAAAAGCTTCGCAAGCGGCGCGAACGCAAAGCGCGCATGAAGAAGTTCCGCGCCATCAAGGCCGCTCGCCGCGCCGCGCGCGACGCCGCCGCCAAGCAAGCCGCGCCAAATTCTCGTGCAGATGCCCGTGCAACCGGAAAGAGCGCCGCGAATTCCCCGAGGGAAAGAGTCAATCCGCGCGGCGCTACCAAGCAGCAGGCGCCGAATCCAGGGCTTAGCGAAAACATGCCGGGCAGCTCGCGAGGCGAACAAGACAAGCAGAAGCAGCGTGTCATTGACGCGCTGGAGCGCGACGTCGCTGAACTCAGCTTGCTCTCGGCACCGAGCGGCGATCAGTCGGGGGAAATCGAACGTATTCGCAGGGAAGTAGACGAGCTCAAGCGGGACCTCTACACTCACTTGGGAGCGTGGCAGCGGCTGCTGCTGGCGCGGCATCCGCAGCGTCCTTACACGGACGACTTCATCCGTCTGCTGTTTGACGATTTCTCGGAAATCCATGGCGACCGCAATTTTGCCGACGATCCGGCGCTCATCACCGGCATGGCGAAATTTCACGGCAAGCCCGTCATGATCGTGGGAAGTCAAAAGGGTCGCGACACGAAACAGCGGCTGGCGCGGAATTTCGGACAGGCCAAGCCGGAAGGGTATCGCAAGGCCTTGCGCGCGATGCAACTGGCCGCGAAATTCGGCCGGCCGCTGATGGTTTTCGTGGATACCCCGGGTGCTTATCCCGGCGTGGACGCTGAGGAGCGCGGGCAGGCGGAGGCAATCGCTTTCAACTTGCGCGAGATGTCGCGGCTCCCTGTCCCAATTTTGATTACGATCACCGGCGAAGGCGGTTCGGGCGGCGCCTTGGCGATAGCTGTCGGCGACCGCGTGTACATGCTCGAGAATTCGGTGTACTCCGTCATTTCACCGGAAGGCTGCGCTTCTATCATGTGGCGCGACGCCAGCAAAGCGGAAATCGCGGCGCAAGCTTTGAAAATCACCGCGCCGGATCTGCTCGAATTGAAATTGATTGACGAAATCGTTCCCGAGCCGGAAGGTGGAGCGCACTACGACCATCAGGCCGCCGCCAAGCTTCTTGATCCGTTCCTGGCTCGAGCGCTCGATGAGCTTTCCTCCCTTACCCCGCACGAACTGATCGACCAGCGCTACGACAAATTCCGTCGCATGGGTCAATTCTTCGCTCCTTGACACTCTTCGTCGCTTGTAGTCCCATGCGCTTGCCAGTTTGGTTCGCAAGCAACAAGGAGTGCTCGGCATGCGCAACTTCGGAATTCTTTGGATTCTGTACGGCCTGCTACGATGGATCGGCGCTCTCGGTGTCTTTTTGTACAGCGGCACCCTGACTCTGATGTGGGGCGCGCTGCTTTCGCGCGTTCCCAATCCATTTGCCTTAATGAATGTCTTCCACGCTTTCTTGATTTTCGTGATCATCCTGGGAATCGTGGCAGGCGTAATCTGCATCATCGCTGGCTTGAACTTAATGTCTGGCGCGGCATCCGCGCGCGGGCTCGGCTTGGTCGCGGCATTCTTCGGCTTGACCAACGGGCCGCTCGGCATCGCCCTCGGTACCTACACGCTTGTGTTCCTCAGGCACCCGGACACCCTGAGCGCCTAAACACCTGATCAGAGCGCCGCGCCCGGCTGGGGGTGTCCCAGGCCCGCCCGTGTGCCCTTGGCGTCGGGAAGTAGGAGTACGCCCGAGGACTGCGACACAGGTGGCGGATGCCTCAGAGCATTCTGCTTCGCAATTCCTTCCCCATTGGAGCATTGAACACTTTCGGATCCTGTTTTGATTGCCCTGCGTTACGCGGTGCTTTAGCTTGCATAGCAGGGGACCCATTCCAATGGCAGACACGAGCGCGCCACTTATGTCCGAACTTTTCCGTCCGTACGAAAAGCTAGTGGAAATTACCATCCTGGGAAAGACGTTCCTGGTTCCGGAACGCAATTCGTTGTTACGCGCTTTTCAGTTCATTAGCCCCGAAACTGTCCCCTACGGGCGCTTTTGCTGGAATCAGGAATGTCAATACTGCAAGGTGAATTGCCAGCTTTCCGACGACGACCAGGCTCGTCCGATCCTGAGCTGCAAGTTTCTGGTCTCCGAAGGCATGAACATCTCCGAAATGGCACCCGAGTTGGTGGGTTGCCTGCGCGCCAAATTAGGCGCCGCCGCCCAGAACAACCCCAAACCGTCAGTCCCCAGCGCCACCCCCAGTTCTGCTCCGAATAACGAGAAAACCGAGAGCGATCACAAGTAGGCTACATTCGTCAGGCAGCGCCGTTTCGCGCATCTAGCTTGCCGTTTGCAAATTTCCTTTGTGGTTATCATTCCATGGGCAGATCATTCACTCCGCCTGTGATATTTTCTAGGGTTCCGCCAAATACTTGGGGAGGATCAGGCATGCCCGTTTGCGATGGTTGCGGCGCCAGCGTGGATGAAGCGCACATCCGACAGCGCATCGAGCGTCTGGAACTCGCGACGCGTTGCCGCCCGATTCATATCCACGTGCTGCTCCTGGATGCTGCACCGCCAGCCAAACTGCAGGACTATTTCTATCGCCCGGCCGGAAGCCCGGGCGAGCGTTCGGTTGCGTCGCGCATGTTCTTTGACGAGATGGCGAAGTCCATCGACTATGCACGAGGGCCAGTTGCCTCAGAACAATCCATCCTTGCTGAGTTTCAGAAGCGCGGATTCTTCCTGGCATACGCTGTGGAGTGCCCTGTAGAATCAAAAAGCGAGCTAGTGCAGACGATTGAACGGCTCGCTCCGTCATTGGTGCTGCGGGTGAATTCCTCCTACAAGCCGAAATTCATCGCGCCGATTTCGCGCGCACTGCAGAACGTGATCCCGCTGTTCCAGCTCCAGGGATGGAACGAAAAACTGATCCTGCAGGACGGCGAACCGTTCGACGACCCCTTCCTTGGCGATCCTCAGTCGCAGGCGGAGTTCGGCACTTCGCTCGGCGAGCGATTGGCCAAATCGCTCGCGCGCCAAGGCTAGAAATGCCCCCTGGAGATATGCCGCGACCGCATGAAATCACCTAGCCATTCCCTGAACGAGCCGCGAGAAAAGTTCCCAAATCTTCCAGGAATATTTGGAGTGCTTTCCACGAAAATATGCAACCGCCTTCATACCTCGTCCATCCAACGCACCGGAGCTCCTCAGTGTCTCAGGCAGCGGCGCGCTAACCGCCGCGCCTGAAACGCGCTGGTTGTACGCAGTTGTAAAAACAAAAACAGATTGGTCTTGCTCAGCCACGGGTGTGCGCGTGTGGATATGCGGATCAATCCAAAAATCGGAGGCAATTGCAAATGCGCATTAAGACAGGTCTGGCTGTGGCGGCGTTGGTTTTATTTTCCTTGCCAGCGCTCGCGCAGGAAGGCAACTCGGAGGTGTCGGCTAACTTCACCGGAAATTTCCAGAAGTCTGCGTCCGGATTTGGAGTCTCGGATAGCCCCAGCTATTCCGGCGGGCTCCTCGTAAACTATCGCTATCACTTCAATCGCTGGAGCGCCCTGGAAGTTAACTACAGCCACACGCGATTTGCGCAGTTCTACAACAACGGTGCGGCGACGCAAGCAAACGTCAACGAGGCCTCGTTCGCATACCAGTTCACGTTCGGCGTTTCCGAACAAGCTCGCTTCCATCCCTTCGTCGAAGCCGGCACGGGCGTTCTATTCTTTTCGCCAATCTCCGCCGGAACAAGCAGCGGAGCATTGTCGCAGGACCGCGCGGCCTTGCTCTACGGCGGAGGCGTCACCTACAAACTCGCTCATCAGCTCAGCCTCCAGGTTGGCTATCGCGGACTCGTCTATCGGACTCCTGATTTCACGCTCGCCAGTCAATTCACGAACGCTCCCACGCACATGGCCGAACCCTACGTTGGTCTCACGTACCGATTCTGATCCCTGTTGAATCTTGCGGAAGCTGGTAGCGAATGCAGCAGGGGGCGCGAGTGCTAGGCGTTCTGAGGCGCTATCCCGGCGTCTGTCTCTAGGCGCTCTGCGGTGGTCTTGGTTTCTTGCTGTTCTCGCTTCGACGCGGGACAAGATAGACCATTGCAGAGACGCCGAGGCCGTACAGAGAGAGACTTTGCCGAGGCGAACCAGGTCCTCCCATGTGTTGCGTGCTGCAGCGCGACCTGTGGACCCAACTCCCTCGCGGTCGAGTGCGTAAAGAATTGTCAAGAATAGCCTTTCGAGTGCGCGCGAGCGTTGTGCTAGAATCACTCCTCTTGAAGTGCAATCGGGAGTGCCGCGCATGAATGCCCGAAGCAAATTCCTGGTAGGTTCGGGGATTATCGTCGTGACATTGTTGGCGCTAGCCTACGTGGGCTTCACCCAAAGCAAGACCTACTACCACACCATAACAGAGCTTTCGACACTACGGGGCGCATCCCTGCATCAGCGCATGCGCGTCTCTGGCAACGTGCGCGCTGGAACGATCGAGCGCCTGGGAGACCGCGTGAACTTCGTTCTCACCGAGCAGGGCAAGGACCTGCCGGTGAGTTACGTGGGACGCGATCCTTTGCCGGACACTTTCAAAGATGGCGCTCAGGCCTTGGTGGAAGGCAAGATAATGCCGGACAATCGGTTTCAAGCGGAGCAAGTTCAGGCCAAATGCGCTTCAAAGTATGAAGCTGCCCCGATTGGCACTCCGGCGACCGCTCCGCAGCCGGGGCAAACCTCGAAGGATCCCTACGCGCAGCCTTCGGGAAGCTAGCGCCTTGTGTAACTAGAGCCAAATCAGCGCGGGGGAAATCCGTGGATATTTTGGGTTCGTTGGCACTGCTGCTCGCGTTTCTGGCGGCGGTGTACGCGGTTGTAACAGGGATCGTCGGCATTCTAACCCGCCGAATCCTGCTCACAAAAAGCGCCCGCAACGCGGGCATGGCTGTCTTCGCTCTGGTCACGATCGCGGTCGCTTGCCTCGAGTACTTCTTTTTCACCAACAATTTCTCGCTGGCTTACGTCGCAGAGCATAGCAATCGTGCGCTGCCGCCTTATTACAAGTTCGCGTCATTATGGGCCGGGCAGGAAGGTTCACTCCTGCTATGGACTTGGCTGCTTTCCGGTTACGCGTTCTTCGTCCTGTTCCTCAATCGCAAACGCCATCCGGAGCTGATGCCTTACGTGGGAGTCGTTCTGGCCGGCGTGCAAACGTTCTTCCTCACGCTGAATAATTTCGTGGCCACGCCGTTTCAAGTAATCGCCGGAGTGGACGGCGCGGGGATTATGCACCTCGCAAAACTTTCCGAAGGCCGCGGCCTGAACCCGCTGCTGCAATATCCTGAAATGGTGATCCATCCCCCGATGCTATATCTGGGGTACACGGGTTTCACCGTGCCATTCGCGTTTGCGCTCGCGGCGCTCCTGGGAAGGTATCCCGGCGAGAAGTGGATTCACATTACTCGCCGCTGGACGATGATCGCTTGGTGCTTCCAAAGCATCGGCATTCTCCTGGGCGCGCACTGGGCCTACGCCGTGCTGGGCTGGGGCGGATACTGGGCGTGGGATCCAGTCGAAAATGCCTCGCTGCTGCCATGGATCACTGGAACGGCATTTCTACATTCGGTGATGATGCAGGAAAAACGCGGCATGATGAAAGTATGGAACGTCTGGCTGGTCTTCGTTACTTTCATGCTTTGCATTCTAGGTACGTTGCTTACGCGCTCCGGAGTGGTGAGCTCCGTGCACGCCTTCGCGCAATCCTCAATCGGCAGCTGGTTTGTGGGTTTCCTGGTGATCGTTTTCGTGGTGTGCCTCGCGGCGTACTGGAAAAATCGCGATTACCTCCGCAGCGACAACCAGCTCGATTCACTCGTCTCGCGCGAATCGAGCTTCCTGTTCAACAATCTCATCCTTCTGGCCGCGTGCTTCGCCGTGTTGTGGGGCACGCTCTTCCCGGTCCTTTCCGAATGGGTCGAAGGCAGCAAGATCAGCGTCGGTCCACCATTTTTCAATAAAGTGATGATCCCCATCGCGCTGTTCCTGTTGTTACTAACCGGTGTTGGGCCGCTCCTCGCTTGGCGCAAAACATCCTTCGACGCCCTTCGACGGAACTTTGCGTGGCCATCTGCCGGTGCAGCGGTTGCCGGTGTCGTAGCGCTCGTTTTCGGCTTTCTGAATTTGTATGCGCTGATGTGCTTGATGCTCTGTGTATTTGTGAGTCTTACGATTTCGTCGGAGTTCTATCGCGGCGCGCGGGTCATCTCCTCACGAGATGGCACCGACCTGCTCACTTCCGCAGGCGAACTCACTATGCGCAACACACGGCGCTATGGCGGTTACATCGTCCATTTCGGCATGGTTCTGGTTTTCATCGGCATCGCCGGAACGCCTTTCAACAAAGATATACAAAAAGACCTCGGCATCGGTGACACTCTGAAAATCGGTCCGTACACGATCCTTTGCCAGAATTTCGATCAGGTCGCCAACGGCAACTACCAATCGGACCGCGCTACGCTGGAAGTTTTCAAGAATGGCAAGTCGGACATGATGCTCTATCCCGAGCGGCGCCTTTTCCTCACCAGCCAGATCACGGAAACAATGGTCGCGGTGCAATCCTCGCCGCTTCGTGACCTCTACGTCGTTTATGCAGGACGCAGCCCGGAAAGCGGCAGACCATCCGTTCACGCCTACTTGCTGCCGCTGGTGAAATGGATCTGGTTCGGTGGAATCGTGGTGGTGCTGGGAACGATTCTCGCGCTGATCCCGAATCGCCGGAGTGCGCTCGTCCTTCGTCCCGTCACCGAAAGGTCGTGGACAGGCTCGATCGCCGACGCCTCGCCAGCGATCGGCCCCATCGCCAGCCGAGTAGAAGGCCATGACTAACCCGCTCAGAACTCTGCACTGCGCCCAAAAGTCTTCGCGCCCCCTGCGGCCTTTCTCTGCGTCCTCTGCCTTAAGCCTTTTCCTGCGTTCATCGGCACTGGCGATGTCGCTGGCGGTCACCTCTCTGAGCCCAGCCGGCGCCCAGGAATTGCCCCGTGCGAAGGACCTAAGCAAGCGCGTAATGTGTATGTGCGGAGGCTGCGAAGATTCCGCTGGCCTCTGCAGCCATCCGGGCGGAACGTTTTCTGGACCGTGCGAAACTGCGCGCGGCATGCAGAAGGACCTCGATGCGCGCGTCGCTCGCCACGAATCGGACGACGCGATCCTCCAAGCCTATGTCGCGCAATACGGACCCACGGTTCTGGTCGAGCCTCCGAAGAAGGGTTTCGATCTTCTCGCATGGATTATGCCGGTGCTGTTGCCGCTGATGGCGCTGGTTCTGGTCTGGCAGGTCGTACGTCGCTGGAAACAAAAAACCACTCTGGCGCCGGCTGGTGGCCCTCCAATAGACTCGCGATTCCTCGCCCGAGTGCAACGCGAGGCCGGCAGGGAACCGCACAAGGAAAACGATGAGTAGCGTGGACATCGCCATAGCTTGTGCGCTTCTGTCCGCCGCGGCCATCTTGTTTATATTTAACGTCAAAGTGGACGAGTCGGATTCGGCGCCCCATCGCACGAAACTGGACCAGCTGATGGAGCGGCGCGACGCCATTTACGAAAACCTGCGCGATCTCCGATTCGAATTCCGCGCGGGAAAATTTTCCGAGCAGGATTACGAGGAGATCAAACAATCGCTCGAAGTGGAAGCCGCGCGCGTGCTCGCCGAAATGGATCAGCTAACCGGCGGCACCCCCACGCCGGCCACGCGCCAGGCTTCCATGCGCCAAACGCCAGCGGAACTGGCGGCCACGGAGAAGGTGCGAAATTCATGAACGCTCGTTGCACTCGCAATCGAATCATTTGGACCGCAAGCAAGTTCTCGCTGCTCGCCTTCGCCGCAGCAGCTGTGTTCGTGCAGAGCGCATTCGCCGGCACGCTCGACGGCACCGTGAAGAATGGCACGAATGGAAGGCTTGCCGTCGGCGCGGACGTGATCCTCATCCAACTGCAGGGCGGCATGCAGCCCGTGGCCAATACCAAGACGGACGCGCAAGGCCACTATCACTTCGATAATCCGCAACTCGGCACCGGACCCATGCTCGTTCGCGTCGTGTACAAAGGGGTGAATTACCACGAACCCATCACTCCCGGAAAAACAACTGCCGACGTCGAAGTTTTCGAACCTACGGACAAGCCCGATGCGTTCAGCGTCGCGAATCACGCCATCATTCTGCAGCCGAACGGCTCGGACCTGATGGTCGGCGAGGAGTACATGATCGCCAACAAGACGCAGCCCCCGGTCGCGTTCTATCGCGAAGACGGCTCGTTCAATTTCACGCTGCCCGATGGCGCTGATTTTGACCAGGCTGCCGCCTGGGGAGCCTCGGGCATGCCCGTCCGTCAAGGAACGATTGACAAGGGCAAGAACAAAATGGCCATCGCCTTTCCGTTCCGTCCGGGCGAAAGCGGTGTGCGTCTGTCCTACAAAATGCCGTACGCAGGGAATCACCTGATGTTGCGCAACGTGTCGCCCTACGCCACCGAGCGGCTGATCATCGCCGCGCCGCCCACTGTGCAAATTTCCGGCAGCGGGATTTCGCCGGCAGGCCAGGACCAGGGATTCAACGTCTACATGCGCGATAATGTCGCCGCGAATGCGCCGATCGACGTTTCCGTTTCCGGCACCGCGCCAATGCCCGCGTCCAATCAAGGGGGCAGCGCCGCGGGTGCGGGTGTGAGCCCCGATGACTCGCAGAATCCTTCAGTGAACTCGCGTGCGTCGGACGCGGGCGGCGCGGAGGCGCAGTCGGTAAGCGCCACGACGGTTCCCGCACGGCTCGATGGCTTGAAATGGATTCTGACCGGCGGCTTCGCGTCACTTTTCTTCCTCGGGTTCGCATACCTTTGGCTGCGGCCCCGTCCTGTGGTTGCTTCGAATGGCACAGATGTCGCGGAAGCTGACGCCGCGAAGCCCCGCAGCGCGAAGGGCACAGCTGCGCGTGCTAGTTCCGCACCGCCGCGACAAGACGCAACAGCATCGTCCATCGTGCCGCCGAAGGCGGCCGAAACATCTGCGGCCATAGACAACGAGGTGCGCGGCAGCCTGGACGAATTGAAAGACAGCATCTTCCGCCTGGAACTTCGTCGCCAGGCCGGCACCATCAGCGAAGAAGATTACGCGCGCGAGCGCGAGCGCGTTGAAAGAACGCTCCGCGGCTTCGTGCGAGGCTAGGCGCAACGCATTGGCCGCACCGAGCGCGTCTTCGCAGCCGGCGGCTTTACCACTGGGAGTATCTTTTCAAGGTGTCGAAAAGCGTTTTGGCGCCTTCGCAGCTCTGCGCGATATTTCGCTCGAAATTCTGCCCGGCGAATTTGTCGCACTGCTAGGACCAAACGGGGCGGGGAAGACGACCCTGTTGCGAATTGCGGCCCTCCTCGCGAATCCCACACGCGGCGGCGTAAGTTTCCCTACTGGACCAACAGGCAAGAGTGAGCGCGTCCGCGCACAGGCATTCGTTCTGAGACCTAAACACGCGATCGGTATGGTGGCTCACAGCACGCTGCTCTACGACGACCTCACAGGGGCGGAAAATCTCACGTTCTTCGCGAAGCTCTACGCCCTGGACAATATTCCGTCACGCGTAGCGGCTGCGCTCGAGGATTGCGGCTTGACGACGCGCGCGGGAAGTCTTGTTCGGACCTTTTCGCGCGGCATGCGGCAGCGCCTCGCAATTGCCCGCGCCCTGTTGCATGGCCCGAGCCTGCTTCTGCTCGATGAACCTGCGGCGGGGCTCGACCGCCAAGGACTGGCGTGGTTCGGAGCCAGGTTGGCGCGACTGAAAAAACAGGGCTGCACCGTGCTGATGAGCACGCATGCGCGCAACGAGTCCCTCGACCTCGCCGTGCGCGCCATTGCGCTCTCCAGCGGCCGCGTCGAAGGCGACAGCGGCTCAGGCGGCGATCCCGCTCGACTGCTAGCAGCGCTGCGGTCCGAGGCTTAGGCTCGTGAACTTTCGCGCATCGTCGCAGGCCAATAAACGCGCGTGGCTATCCCGAGCGAAGCGAGGGATCTGCTTTTGACCACCGTCAGAGCCGCGGGCACGATCCTTGCGAAAGAACTGCGCCTCGAATTCCGCACGCGCGAACTCCTGACCGCGACCATCATCTTCGCCCTCGTGGTAGTGGTGCTATTCAGCTTCGCATTCGACCCCACACCGGCGGAATCGCGCCGTTATGGTCCCGGCCTTTTGTGGATCGCGTTCCTGTTCGCCGGCTCGCTGATGTTGAACCCCTCTTTTTCGCGCGAACAATCCAACGAAACTCTCGACGCTCTGCGCATGGCGCCGCTGTCCAGTTTTGCGATCCTGCTTAGCAAAATTCTTGCCAACTTCATCTTCATGTCGCTCGCCGAACTGGTGCTCGTACCGATTTTCGCGGTGCTCTACAATGTTTCCCTGGCGGGAATCATAGGCCGCCTGATTTTCGTGCTGGTGCTGGGAACGCTTGGACTAACGGTGACTGGCACGGTATTCTCGGCGATCTCCGCTCATGCGCGGATGCGCGAACTGCTGCTCCCGTTGCTGTTGCTCCCAATCCTCACGCCGCTCCTGATCGCCGCGGTGGAATCCACGGCCGCGCTCTTCGCCGAACAACCGGCCCTCGATCGCACCTGGGTCGCATTCCTCGGCGGATTTGATATTGTGTTTCTGACGGCATCCTGGCTTCTGTGCGACTATTTGATGGAAGACTGATGGAAAACTGAGGGATCGCAACGAATGAAGCTGCGCTTACCACTGACAATCTTGACGGCCATGCTGATTTTCGCAGCGGGCTACGCGGCGCTCTTCATCGCGCCGGACGAAAAGACCATGCACGCGATCCAGCGCATTTTCTATTTTCACTTGCCAAGCTGGATCGCCATGTTCTCCGCGTTCTCCGTCGTCTTCTACGCCAACGTCGCTTATCTCATCACGCGCAATCGCAAATGGGACGCTTTGGGCGTCTCGGGCGTTGAAGTGGCAGTGATCTGCTGCACCATCGGACTTATCACGGGACCGCTGTGGGCGCGTCCAGTCTGGGGCATCTGGTGGACCTGGGATGCCCGGCTCACTTCCACATTCATTCTGTGGCTGCTCTTTATCGCCTATCTACTGCTGCGCGGCCTCCTCGAGGACCCGGCAAAGAAAGCGTCGCTCTCTGCGATTTTTGGGATTTTCGCTTCGCTTGACATTCCGCTGGTGTATCTTTCGAACCGTCTCTGGCGCACTCAGCACCCTCAGCCCGTGATTTTGGGCGGTCCGAACTCCGGCCTCGATCCCACCATCGCCAAGGTTTTGTTGCTTTGCGTTATTGCCGTCTTTTGCGTGATGATATTAGTGCTCGTGGATCGCTACAGGCTGGAACTGCTGCGCAACGAATGTGAGGAGCTCCGCTTCAAAATCGAATCCCGCGGTTCGCAAGGTGGATCAAATGCACTGGATGCGAATGAGCCCGCGCTGCGAAAGGCTGGACGATGAAGAACTTTGAATTTCTGTTTACCGCGTGGATGGTGGTCTGGGCCGTCTTCTTCGTATACGAGATCAGCGTCGCCCGACGCATCACGCAAGTGCGTCAGGAAATCGAGCGGCTGAAGCAGCAATTGCGGCAAGGGCAAGGCTGAGTTTGCAAGAGGTGCGCGATGGCTGGGGCCAAGAGAATCGCAGTGGTTCTGTTTCAGCTCGGCGGGCCGGAAAGCTTGGCGGCGGTCGAACCCTTTCTCTATAATTTGTTCTGCGATCCGGACATCATAAATTTCCCCGGCGCGTTCCTGGCGCGCAAGGCGCTGGCCAAGCTGATCTCCACGACCCGCGCAAAAATCGTCAGGGAACACTACGCGGAAATCGGCGGAGGCTCGCCGATTCGCCGTCTCACGGAGCAGCAAGCGCGTGCCCTGGAAAAGGCGCTGAAGCTACACATCCCCGCCCGCACGGTCGTCGCGATGCGCTACTGGCATCCCAACACCGCTGAAGCCATCGCCGCGCTCGATCGGGAAACCTACGACGAACTGGTGCTCTTGCCGCTCTACCCGCACTATTCGTTTGCCACCACCCGCAGCAGCCTCAACGAATGGACGCGCCAGTACAAGCCCAGAACGCCCGTCAAAATCATTGACCACTTCCACGATCATCCCGATTACATCGCCGGCATCGTTGAACGCATCAACGGAGTGCTGTCAACCCTGGATCGCCCGGACGAAGTGCATCTGGTGTTCAGCGCCCACGGATTGCCCATGACGCTGGTGGAAAAGGGCGATCCTTATCCTAAGCAAATCGAAGAAACCGTCCAACTCGTTCGCGAGCTCGGTTCCTGGGAAAATCCGTACGTGCTCTGTTATCAGAGCAAGGTGGGGCCGCAAAAGTGGCTGCAACCTTCGCTTACCGGAACGATCGCGCGCATGGCCAAGAGCGGAATTACGCGCATGTTGGTTATCCCGATCGCCTTTCTCACCGAGCACATCGAAACGCTGCACGAAATCAACATCGAAGCTCGCGAGCAGGCCGAATCGCTGGGCGTGACGGAATTTCACATGATGCCCGCTTTGAACGATTCGCCGCTGTTGATCCGCGCGCTGGCCGATCTCGTGCTGCGCTCGGTGGGCATGCGCGCCGGTGTCGCCTCGCTCGCAACTTAACCCGCTTACAGAGGGGGGGCGGCGTCGCCCGGTTCCCACGCGCCGACAAGAAATCAACTCGCAAAATTTTCGTCGAGAATGTCTTGACAGCGCCGCTCCCAAATCATATAACCCAATGTTCATTTCTTCGCACTGATTCGCCCATTTTCGATTCCTAATTGGTAGTTGCAGGACAGCAATTTCAACGGGCCTATGGCAGAAATTTCCGAAGGGAAGCCGGGACAACCCGCGTCGCCGCCTGTGGCGGCCGAAGCGGGTGCATCTCAAACGCCGGAAGCACAAGCCGCGGCAAAGGCGGTGAATACGGGCCGCCGCAGAATTGTATGGGCGTGTATTTGGGGCTATCTGGGCGTTAACTTCCTGATGTTCCTCCGGTTTTTCTTTCCCCGCGCGCTCTACGAACCCAATACGACTTTCAATATAGGATTTCCCTCCGATTTTGCGCTGGGAATTGACCAGCGCTTTTTGATGACCAATCGCGTGTGGGTGGTCCGCGAGCCGGATCGCCTGTTCGTGATCTTCGCGCGCTGCACTCATCTGGGTTGCACGCCCGAATGGAAGCCCGCGGAAAATAAGTTCAAGTGCCCGTGCCACGGCAGCGGTTACGACAGTGAAGGCGTAAATTTCGAGGGCCCAGCCCCGCGCCCAATGGATCGTGCCGACGTTTCGCTTGATCCCACCGGACAGATAATGGTGGATACCAGCCGGCTGTTTGTGGACGATCCGCGCGCCGGAGTAAACCATTTCAACGATCCGGGAGCTTATCTGAACGTGTAGCGCACAGTGATAAGCAACACAGGCCAAGTGGTTCGGGGTTCGAAAGAGTCGAGACCGATGCCCGAAGAAAACGGAGACGGCAAACCGAAAACCGGCGTCCTGGATAAAGTGCAGGACAGCGCTGCCGCGCTCCGCGAGACGCTGGTGGCGAAGGCCAAGGAGCAGGCCGACGGGCTGAAAGAGCCTGAGAAGACCCAGCTCTATCGCTCGATCTTCCGCGTCAAGCACGACGAGGAGCCGCGCAACCGCGCCCTCAGCGTGCTCTCCAACGTCTTTTTCCACCTGCATCCGGCCAAAGTAAATCGGGACGCCACAAAATACAATTTCACCTGGGGCATGGGCGGAATCACTTTTTACCTCTTCATCGTGCTCACCTTCACGGGCGTTCTGCTGATGTTTTATTACCACCCCACGAAAGTGCAGGCCTTCCGCGACATTCTGTATCTCGAAAACGACGTCCCGTTCGGTAAACTGCTGCGCAATATGCACCGCTGGGCTGCGCACCTCATGATTATCGCGGTCTGGCTCCATATGTTCCGCGTGTTCATGACCGGCTCTTACAAACGCCCGCGCGAATTCAATTGGTGCGTCGGCGTGCTGCTGATGGTGCTGACGATGCTCCTCAGCTTCACCGGGTATCTTTTGCCCGACGACCAGCTCGGCTTCTGGGCCGTCACCGTGGGAACGAATATGGCCCGAGCCACGCCACTGTTAGGACACGAGGGGCCGTTCGGCGCGCTCCTGGGGATGACGCCGTACAACGACGTCCGCTTTGCGCTCTTGGGCGGCTCGATCGTGGACGCCAATGCGCTGTTGCGCGCATACATCTGGCACTGCATCGCGATTCCGCTCATCGTTTCCATTTTTCTAGGGGTGCATTTCTGGCGCGTTCGCAAGGACGGTGGCATTTCGGGCCCAGCCCCGGTGATGCTCGAAAGCGAAATCAAGGAAGAACGGAATCCTCGGCCGGTGGTGTTGCGGCCAAGCGGCATGGGTCAGCACGACAAATGAAATCGTCCCCAGCAGCAGGAGACTGACGGATGGATTGGCACCAAATCTGGGAAATTGCCTCGGCTCCGGACAACGTACCGATCGTTGCCTTGCTGTTCTTTATTCCGTTCTATCTCTGGTACGCGCTGAAGCAGGGAATCGAAAACGACAAACTGATCGCCGTCCTCGAGTCCGACCCGCAGTTGGCTAAAACGAAATATCGCAAGACGCAAGCATGGGATCCGAAGTGGGACCGCGAAGTTCACACCTGGCCCTACCTGATGCGCATGGAATTCCTGGTGGCCATCATCATCACGATCCTGCTGATGGTCTGGTCGCTCACGCTGAACGCGCCGCTCGAAGAGCCATCCAACCCCAACGTCACTATGAACCCGGCGAAAGCTCCCTGGTATTTCCTGGGCCTGCAGGAAATGCTGGTCTACTTCGATCCTTGGATCGCGGGTGTAGTGATGCCCACGCTGGTCATCGTCGGTTTGATGGTGATTCCTTACATTGACGCGAATCCGCTGGGCAACGGTTATTACACCTACAAGCAGCGGCGTTTCTCGATCTGGACGTTCCTATTCGGATTCGTCGGCCTGTGGGTGCTGATGATCGTCATCGGTACTTTCATCCGCGGCCCTGGATGGATGTGGTTCTGGCCGGGGAGGACCTGGGACGCCGAACGAGTGGATTACGCCGTAAACCGGAACCTGGACCAGGTTTTCGGGATTGATGGCTCCTGGTTTGCGACAATTTTTCACACGACGAAAGACCAAGGCGCCATCTGGGCGCGCGTGATCTTCGGGATTTTCCCCCTGGTCTTGTTTTTTATTGCCGCGGGCTTTTTAGTGCACTGGATCTGCATGCGTACCGAATTCAGCCGCAAGATTTACAAGCGCATGA
The DNA here is from genome assembly GCA_963795005.1 of uncultured Acidobacteriota bacterium. Lineage (GTDB taxonomy): Bacteria > Acidobacteriota > Terriglobia > Acidiferrales > UBA7541 > Palsa-295. The sequence goes on from CAWCGE010000017.1 coordinate 171,428, forward strand.
GCCTGTTGCAGCTGGTCACCATGTACACGTTCCTGATTTTCATGTTTTCGCTGCCGGTAAAAATTCTGCTGCGGCTTATTTTCACGATCAAGTACATCTGGGTGACCCCATGGTTCAGCATATGACGAACCGCCGAGAATCGTCATCCCGGAGAAACATCGTGACCGAGGCACCTGCAATCAGTATTGGGCATTGGCCAAGCACATCGAAGGAGGCTCTTGGTGCCTGATCGTACTCCCGAAGCCGGCCCTGACGATCCAATCAAGAGCACTTCCTTCGCGCTCCCGTTACTGATTGCGTCTTTCCTGCTAATTCTCACGGTGGCGTGGTCTTTCTACGTCGAGTTCTACGGCCTGCAACCTTGGCGCGAATATCAGAGCCGCTTCGCCAAGGCCTATTCCAGCTACCTGCAGAAAGCACTTAAGAATCAGAAGAAGAGCGAAGACGCGGTCTATTCTTCCGCCGAGTACAAAGCGTTGCTCGCGAAAGTGGACGCAGCTGAAAAGGCAGCCAAGGCGCAAGACGAAGATATCGCCACGCAAATCGCGCTACTTGATGACCAGCGCGCCGCCATGGGCGATGCCTTCAAGGACGCACGCGGAAAAATCGGCTCCCTGGTCTACCAGTACGAAATCGTGCCGGCCACCGACAAGAGCGCTAAAGCCGCGCGCCTGAAAGATCTGATGGACGGCCGGAAGAGCGTCTGGAAAGTGGATTGGCCGTTGGGCGACGGCAAAATTCTAAGAGATAAGCCCTTCACCGGCGACGAGCTCAATGACACATTCACCAGCATTATGGCCCAGCGCGCGGCGCTGGTCGCCAAGCGTGGTGAAATTGACAAGCCCGCCAAAGATGCGCGCGCAGAACTCGCGCAATATACTTCCGAGCACCTCCCCGGACTCAGTTCGACGTCGCTCGAGAGCCTCCAGCACTCCATGGAGGATTTCGACGAGCGCATCATTCAGATCAACGTGAATCCTCCGGGTGCGTCGCTCAATAATCTTGGCGGCGCTGGACTGGTGGATCGCTGTCAGTCCTGCCATGTGGCCACCGACCAGAAATATGTTCCGCCGCAGCTTACGCTCACCAAGGCCGATTTGGGCATGGCCAAGAGTAACGACGCGCCCTTCACCAGCCATCCTGACCTGCTGCTGCTGCAATACCATCCGCTGGAAAAATTCGGATGCTCACCCTGTCACGGAGGCAATGGCCGCGCCGTTAATTCTGTACAGCGCGGACACGGCCGGTACGAACACTGGCTGTGGCCGCTTTATTATCCTGAGAACTACGATGCCGGTTGCCAGCAGTGCCACGCCGCGGACATGGTCACCGAGCACGCCCCGGTTTTGAACGAAGGCAAGCAACTCTATCGGCAGAAGGGCTGCATCGGCTGCCACCGGTTCCAGGGCTTCGACAATCAAGACGAGCAGCTCGTCAACGTGCGGCAAACGATCTTGCAACTCGCAAAAACGAAAGCTGACGACGAATTGGAGATTCCGCGCCTGCAAAAGCTGGGCGATACGGCGGCAGACAACGCCACCGCGGACAAATACTATGCGCAGGCCACCAACCTCACGGTCGAAATCAGCCGCATGGACGCGCAGAGCCAGGCTCTCGAGTTGCACAGTCACGACTTGCTGCAGGAGATCAAGAAAGTCGGACCAGACCTGAAAGAAGCTCGTCAGAAACTCCGCAAGGAATGGATTCCATACTGGATCGGGCACACCACCGAGTTTCGCCCGACGACCAAGATGCCGCAGTTCCGGCTTTCACAAGATGAAATTCATGCCGTTGCCGCTTTCATCTGGCAGGATTCGCTCTCCGGTCCTTCGCTCGAGAAGCAGCCCGCGGGAGACGCGGCGCACGGGAAGGTGCTGCTGGAATCGCGCGGCTGCCTCGCGTGCCACGCCATCGGCGAAGGTGCGAACGCCGTGGGGGGCACCTTCGCGGCCAATCTCAGCCGCATAGGCGAGAAGGAAAATTACGATTACCTCGTGCGCTGGGTCCACAACCCGCGCCAGCGCTCGGCACCCTATTGTCCCTACGAAAAGAAAGACCTGGGCCCGGAAGACTACGCCAAGCACAATCTGCCGTACGTCTTCGACCTCGACCACTCGCGCTGTCCAAACGATGGCCACGAACTCCTCGTCCAGCAGCCGACGATCATGCCGAGCCTCCGCCTGTCGATGGAAGATTCGCGCGACATCGCCAGCTATCTGATGACTCAGAAGCATGCGGACGCAACCTACGCCGCCGCTGAGTACATGGACGATCCCAAGGTCGCCGCGCAGGGCAAGGAACTCGTCCGCCATTTCGGCTGCGCCGGCTGCCACGAAATCAGCGGCCTTGAAGATGAAGGCCGCATCGGCACCGAACTAACCAACGAAGGCAGCAAGCCCATCGAGCGGCTCGATTTTGCGCTGTGGACCGAAGACGCCAAGCGCGGCGTCCTGCCGGACGGCAAACCCTCCGTCCGCCAAGCGAAAGAAATCGCCTGGTTCGATCCGAAAGGCTTCTTCGAGCAAAAATTGCAGAACCCCGGCGTCTATGATCAGGGGAAGTATCACGCGAACCCGATGGACGCGCTGCGCATGCCCAAGCCGAACCTGCAATCCCAGGCCGAAGTCGAAGCGCTTGTGACCATGCTCCTGGGCAGCACCGATCCCACTCTGCCGCCGGAATACATGTACAAACCTGCGGACCGCCGCAAATACGTTCAGGACGGCTGGTGGATCGTCACGAAATATAACTGCATCGGCTGCCACCAGATTGACGTTGGCCAGAAATCCGTGCTGATGACGCTGCCGATGTATCAGGGCGAAAACAAGGCCAACCTGCCGCCGGTGCTGACCACCGAAGGCGCGCGCGTGAATCCCGAATGGCTGCGCCAATTCCTGGCGAATCCTGCGCTCAGCACCACGGACACCAATCGCAATGGCGTTCGCCAATATCTGCAAGTGCGCATGCCGACGTTTTTCCTGTCGGACGACGAAATCAGGAAGCTAACGCTATTCTTCGAAGCGATGTCGGCCCAGCCTGATCCATTCATTCCGCCAAAAGTGGAACCGCTCAGCGACGCGGAGAAGGCTATGGCGCGCGGCTTGTTCACCAGCCCTGCCGCGCCCTGCCTCAAATGCCACATGACGGGCAACGAAGCGCACGACCAGAACGCCTCGGCGCCGAATTTCCTGCTGGCGCGCGAACGATTGCAGCCGGCATGGACGGAGAGATGGATCACCGATCCCGCGAAAATTATTCCCGGCACCGCGATGCCTTCGGGACTTTTCCGCAAGGACGGCGATAACTGGGTATTCGCCGGCCCCGTTCCGGGAGCCATGGCGCAGTATCACGGTGATCAAGCCGAACTTCTCGTGCGCTATATGTTCTCGTTGACTCCACAGGAGCAGGCGGCATTACTCGGCCGCACGCCTTCCGGAGGTGGCCCAGCGAAATCGTCAGGCGGCAAGTAGCGCTGGCGTCTGGCCGGCTCTTTTGCACTGTGACTTCCGGCGAGATTGATCACTCGTCCGGCGCTTCCGCCCCGGGAATGTCATCCCGAGCGCAGCGAGGCATCTGCTTTTCGGTCCGCGGCCCACGCTGCGGCCCAGCGCAAGAAATCGCGCAATGGCAAGGCTCGGAATTGTTAGAATACCCAGCAAGGAACAAGGAGGTTTTTTTCGAAATGAGGAATAGATACTTCAGTTTCGCTCTCGCAGCCGTTGTGGCCATTGCCATCAACGGATGCGGCAAGAAAGAAAGCAATGAAAACGCCGAGCAGCCCGCGGCCCCCGCGGCTGCCGGAAAGACGGTGGACGCCTCAACCGCCGGATCCGTCAGCGGCAAAGTGACTCTCACAGGGAAGCCGGCGCCGGAGAAAGCCATCAACATGAGCGCCGAGCCCTACTGCCAGAAAGCTCATTCTTCCCCGGTCGTTCCGCCCACGGTCGTCGAAGACGATAAGGGTGATCTCGGTGACGTGGTCATCTTCGTCAAGGACGGCCTGGGCGACTACGTCTTCGACACGCCCAAAGACGCTGTGCCGCTGGCCCAGAAGGGCTGCATGTACGATCCGCACGTCGTCGCACTGATGGTCGGCCAGACGTTCGAAGTAAAGAACGACGATCAGACCACGCACAATATCCATCCGATGCCGAAGGACAATCGCGAGTGGAACAAGTCGCAGGCTCCCGGCACCTCGCCGATTGACGAATCTTTCGCGCGGCCCGAACTCGCCATCCCGGTAAAGTGCAACGTTCACCCCTGGATGAAGAGCTACATTTTCGTCTTCAAGAACCCCTACTACGCCGTTACCAGTAAGGACGGCACCTTCCAGTTGAAGGACCTGCCGCCCGGAACGTATACCATCGAGGCATGGCAGGAAAAGTACGGCACACAGGACCAGACCGTGACCATCGGCCCGAAGGACTCCAAGACAGTAGAATTTAAGTTCGACGCTTCGGCGCCGGCTCCGCCGCCGGCAGATTAGTCGAGCGCACCCCTGTAGGGGCGGGTCTTAGACCCGCCCCAGATGGACGCGCCTCGCGATCGAGTCTGATCGGTCTGCGGTCGGTGTACGGTCATTTCGAACGCATGAATTACGCTCGACAATGTGTTAGGGTATTTTTCTGAAAGACGTGCGGCGACTCATGGACAAGCGGACAACTATCTCGCGGGTTCCTGCAGCCCTTCACCGCTTTGCCGTTGCCACGACTTCTTGCACGGTTCTGCTGTTGATGGCTGGCGCGCTAGTCACCAGCAACGACGCCGCTGACTCGGTTCCGGATTGGCCGCTCGCCTACGGAAAAATAATTCCGCCGCTCGTCGGGGGCATCCGCTACGAGTACGCCCATCGCCTGATGGCCGGTACGGTCGCGATCCTCACCGCAGTTCTCGCAATCTGGCTCGCGCGCCGCGGCTCGCGTTTCCTGCAAACTTTGGGATGGACGGCCCTCGGCCTCGTGATCGCGCAAGCGGTGCTGGGTGGCATGCGCGTCCTGTTCCACGATCCGGCGCTCACCGCCACGATCCATGCCATCCTTGCCCAAATTTTCTTCGTCACCGTTGTCAGTCTGGCGCTGCTTACGAGCGGCTGGTGGAACAGCAATCTGGCCGAACTTGACGATCCCGGCTCGCCCTCGGTCCGCAACCTCTCTTTAATTACTACGGCCGCAATCTTCATGCAATTGATCCTCGGCGCGGGCTTTCGCCACGGCGCATTCGGGATTTTGCCGCACCTGATTGGCGCAGTGGTCGTGCTGTTCCTGGCGGTGTGGACGGGTCGCACGATTCGCAAGCGGTTCGGCTCCGTTCGCGACTTGCGGCGCTGGGGCATCCTGCTGCAAGCCTTCCTCGGCACCCAGATTCTCCTCGGCGTCGCTGCGTACTGGGCCGTAGTTCAGGAAATCAAGGCCGGACAACCGACGATGGCCTACGTGGTTCTTACCGTAGCGCACGTTTTGGTGGGTGCGCTGACGCTCGCTGCCAGCGTACTGCTCACTCTCGCGAGCTATCGGTTGATTCGAAGCGGCACCGCCGCGGCTGCCGCAACATCTGGAATCGCCAGGTCCAGCGCGCAGAGTTCCAGGGCATGAAAACAGTGGACACCGACCGATGAGCAACGGACGCGTGGAAGCAATTGCCGCATACGATAGGCCGTGGGCGTACGTCGTCCTCACCAAGCCCGACGTCACTTTTCTCGTCGTCATCACGACCGTAGCGGGGTTCTACCTCGGCACCAGCGGCCCGATGGATTGGTTTCGCCTGATGCACACGCTCTGCGGCACGCTGCTCGTCGCGGGGGGCACCGCTGCGCTCAATCAATACGTCGAGCGCCACATGGATGGCGTGATGCGCCGCACCGCCTCCCGTCCATTGCCCGCGGGCATTCTTCGGCCAAAAGAAGTTCTGATCTTCGGCGTGGCCACGATTATTGGCGGCACGCTCTGGCTCACGCTCGCAGTAAACGCTCTCGCGGCCTTTCTCGCGTTAGCGACCAGCGTCTCGTACTTGGCCGCGTATACGCCGTTAAAAACGCGCACAACGCTCGCCACCGCCGTTGGCGCTGTTCCTGGAGCGTTGCCTCCGCTGATAGGGTGGGCCGCAGCCCACGGCTCGCTATCCCTGGGCGCTTGGGTCCTTTTCGCGATACTGTTCGTGTGGCAGTTCCCGCATTTCATGGCCATCGCCTGGATGTACCGCGAGGATTATGGGCGCGCGGGCATTTTGATGCTCCCGGTGGTAGACCGCCAAGGAGACAAGACCTTCCGCCTAATTGTCGCTACCTCGGCCATTCTAATTCCCGTGAGCTTGCTGCCCGCCGTGATGGGCATGGCGGGAATTCATTATTTTTACGGCGCCCTCATTCTGGGTCTTCTGCTGCTCCAAGTATCTTCCTGGGCCAATCGCTCCCGCACCAACGTACGCGCCAAGTGGCTGATGCATGCCACCGTGGCCCATATTCCGCTGCTGCTCGGTTGGATGATTCTGGATAAGTTGGCCCGATGACGGCAGCCGTAACGGGAAGGGAATCAGGCATGACGCCCAAGTCCAATTGGATCGAGCTAGGCGGCCTGTCCGCGCTGTTTATTGTTCTTGCGATTTGGGGCATCGTGTGGGACATCACCAGCGGCTTGCTCACTAGCGGGATTGACGGCATCATGCTGCTTTTCATTTGCTTGATGATGGGCGGGATATTCAGCATCATGCTGGCGGTAATGCTCTGGCAGGCGGGACTGATCCCGGTTTTTCGGTCAGCGCAAGGCAAAGAAACCGCGGCCGCAGCGAAGCCGGCCGCAACTACGAAAGCGGCGGCTCCAGCAGCCGCCGCACCGTCGGCTTCTGCCCCAGCGCAGAAAGCGGTGCCGCCAGTCCAGTCCACGCCGACCGCGAAGTAATCCGGAACCATGCCTTCGTCCTGCCGAAACCTGACCCTCTCATGTTTGTTTTACGGCATCCAATAGTCAGCGGATGAATCCAAGCGCACAACCACAAAAATCCTTCGGGGGTCGCTGGGCTCTGGCCATCCTCGTTCTCGCGCTGCTGTTTGTGTTGATGCCCTTTCTTTTCTGGAATGCCACGTGGTTCGGCCGGCCCATCACGGATAATCAAATTGCCAAAGCTCTTGCCGACCGCTCGCACCCCCGCGAAATTCAGCACGTGCTGTCGCAATTCGAAACGCGCATCGAAAAGGGCGATCCGTCCGTGCGTCGCTGGTATCCCCAAATGGTGGTATTAGCCAAAGATCCGATTGACGAAATCCGCGTCACCGACGCCTGGGTGATGGGCCAGGACAATACTTCCCCCGAATTCCACGACGCGCTGCTCGGCATGTTGAACGATCCAAATCCAATGGTGCAGCGCAACGCCGCGCTTTCACTGGTGCGCTTTCAGGATGATTCAGGGCACGCGCTGATCGTGTCAATGCTGCGTCCCTATGTGATGGACTCCCCGCTCGCGGGCGTGCTGGCCACGCGCCTGAAAACCGCGGACATCGTGAATCCCGGCACACTGGTAGCTCACATCGAATCGGGCGGGAAAAGTAACGAAGTGCGCGCGCAAGTTCCCGGTACGGTGGACCGCTGGCTCGTCGCCGATGGCGCTGCAGTAACGGTGGGTCAGCCGATCCTCTCGCTTGCGCCAAACGAAAGCATGGCCTGGGAAGCGCTGCGCGCGTTGTATCTCACCGGGCGGCCGGAGGATTTGCCGGACGTCGGGCGCTTCGTGCATGGGGTGGATGGGATGTCGCCGCAAGTGGCGGTCCAGGCCCAAGCCACTGCTCAAGCCATCCAAGACCGCGCAGCCCGTTAGCAAGCCCAGCATTTGAATTTGTAGCGTCGCACTTTAGCGCGCCATCGGTGTTGGCGCGGGGAACGATAGCGGCCTTCCATCACTGCTTATACTGAATCACCGCCTGCCCATCCACGATCTTGATGTCGCTAATGTCGTTTGGCAGCCGCAACTTTTCACGATTCTCCGGCGACGCCATCAAGTTTTCAACGGCGGCGTCCAGGGTTGACTGCGGCAAGGGAAGTGAACCGAGTTTCCCGCTGATCGGTTCGAATTTCATGTAACCGTTGTCCGCGCTCAGGTGGCCATCGAGTTCGAGCGACAAATCTTTCCCGTGGAAATCGAAAAGCACATAAGCCTTCACCACATCGCCGTCCATATCCACCTTCACGTCCTTCACGGACGACTGCACTTGTTCGAGCGTCGGCTGCTCGTTTCCGGCGACGGCCGCCGCGGGATCACTCAGCGTGTTTCCATTGGCCGGCTGCGAGGTCGCGGCTCCACTGGCGGATTGTCCGGGCGCGCCGACGTTGGCCGTGCCCCCCGGCTGCGGTTCCAATTGTAGGTTTTGCGCGAGATATGAGTTCAGCTCGGTACGGTCGAGCGCCACCTGTCCAGGTTGTCCCGCGGCTTTGGCCTCATCGGCGGCTTCAAATTTCTTCTCGGCGCGCGCGGCCGCGCTGGGATCAAACGCTACGTTCGGCGCCGGCGATTTCCAGAACACCAGGACGATCGTGAGGATCAAGCCTGCAAGGCTGGTCCAACTCAATATTTTGTAGAGCGTCTTGAACAGCGGCGCGGCTGGCATGGTTGCGACTCCTATAAATGGAGTCTAGCAGCCGGCAGCACGCTGGCTGATTCGAGTGGCCGTGCGGTGTTTAATCGCCCAATGAACCAAAGGACAGGCAGATGGGAGAACGAGCCTGAGCCCAACGTCGAGCCCGACCTGGTTGTCATCCTGAGCGCAGCGAGGGATCTGCTTTTCGCTTAAATTCCACAAAAGACGCAAATCGCCCGGGTGCCACAAGCGGGCTGCTCGTGAACTACTTTCTGCTGATGAATCTTGCGTAGTAAAGAATTCCCGCGATAGATTTCCCGTCGCGAATTTTGCTCTGGCGTATCCATTGCAGTATTTCCCGCAACGAAAAAATTCGCAGCGTGATTTTTTCGTCCGCCTCCGGATTCGCCGGCCCGGCCTGCAGTCCTTGTGCCAGAAATATCACCATCTTTTCCCGCAGGAATCCTGGGCTGGGATAAAGATCGAGCAACTGCCGCATGCTTCGCGCGGTATAGCCCGTTTCTTCCTGCAGTTCGCGATGCGCACCGAGTGCAAAGGTCTCCTTGCCATCCCGGCGTCCCGCAACCAGTTCCCAAAGATACTGTCCCGCGCTATGGCGATACTGGCGAATCATCAGGATGCGGCCGTCGCGAAATACCGGCAGCACCACCACCGATCCGGGATGCTCTATAAAATCGCGCGTCGCTCTGACGCCGTTGGGTTCGGCAACTTCTTCCCTGCGCACATCGAATACACGGCCGCTGAAAACCAGCTTGCTGCTCAGAACCTTCCCAAGCGTCTTCGTCTTTGCGATCTTCTTGGTCCTCACGTTGGCTCCCGGCGCCCCATGGGCGCAGTAATCTTAGCGCACCTCACCGTTCACCGTGCCATGCTCGGACGCCCTTTAACCGTTGCAGCCGCGCGGAGGCATCGCCGCATTAATCTTCCGATTTCTTGCCGCCGATATGCCGCTTGCATATACTGGCTGCTGGCAAACTCCATGCCCATCAATACTGTCATCGTTGACGACGAGCGTCCCGCCCGGGAGGAACTTCTATATTTGCTGAAGGGCTTCCCGGAGGTGAACGTAATCGCTTTGGGCAAGAACGGTCTGGAAGCGCTCGCGCTGATCAAGGAGCACGACCCGGATCTGGTATTTCTGGACGTGCAGATGCCCGGCCTCGATGGGTTTGGCGTAATCAAGAAACTCTTCGAACGAAAGCAGCGCGTCCCGCAGATCGTCTTCGCCACCGCCTTTGATAATTACGCCATTCAGGCCTTTGATGTAAATGCCGTGGATTACGTGCTAAAGCCCTTCGACAGGGCCCGCCTCTCAAAAGCCTTGCAGCGCGCGAAAAAAATGGTCGAAGCCAATACCTCTCCGGTCGAACGCCTGGAAACGTTAATGGGACAGCTGGCCATGCCTGCGGTCGCGGCCCGTCCCTCGCAGCCCGTAAAACTCCTGGTGAAATCGCAGGCGCGTATGTTGCTCGTGGATGCGGACGACATGATTTATGCCTCCATCCAGGACGGCACCATCACCATTTTCACGCGCGAATTCGAGGGCGTTTCGAATTACCGAACCATCGAAGAACTGGCAGCGTCGCTCGACGCCGACCGTTTCTGGCGCGCGCACCGCTCCTACCTGATCAACATCAACCACATCAAGGAAGTGGTACCGTGGTTCAAATCGAGTTACATGCTGAAGATGAACGACAAGCGCGCCAGCGAAATTCCAGTTTCGCGCGCGCAAACGAAGCGTCTGCGCGAGCTTCTGAAACTGTAAGTCGCGAGTTTTTAAGGTTAAGTCCAGAGAAAGAATCCGCGCGCTCCGCGCATTTCCACATTTGAATTTTGGGGGAATATGCCACTAGGCCGAATTGCACGAAGCATTGTTGTGGTCAGTGCTTTCCTTTTGCTCTCGCCGGCACATTCGTTCGCGCAAAAAGATACCGGCACCATCGTCGGAAATGTTGGCGATGAACATGGCGCGCCGCTGGCCGGCGCGAAGGTCACCTTAACAACCAGTGACGCGAAACAAGGAGGGTCTACGGGCGCTTCCACCGACGGTACCGGCGAATACCGCTTCGAAGGCCTTAAGCCCGGACGGTACACCGTACTGTTCGAATCCAAGGACAAAGTATCGAAAACGGAATCAGTGCGGGTGAAACCGGGGCGCACCACCAGCCTGAACGAGCGCCTCAGACCGCCTGCCGTGCCGAAGAAAGAAGACAACAACAACTACTAACCTGAGGACGTCGAAAAACGCAGCCGCAGAGCCTGGGCGGGAAAGAATCTGTGTGGGTCGTGGCTTTCGCCACGACCCCAATGCTCAGAAGTCCGGACGGCCTTAGCAGCTCAAGCCCCTGCTTCGCAGTTCTGAGGCCGACTCTTTAGCATATTGCTGGCGTATGTTCCGGCGGTTGGCGTTGCTGGCTTTTCGTTTTCCGCGCGCGCTGTGCTAGCATCGCGGGTACCCTTTTCTTCATGGATTTTTCACTTAGCAGCGACCAAATCTTGATTCGCGACACCGTCCGCCAGTTCATGGAGACGGAAATGCGCCCTATTCTGCGCGGATACGAGCGCGAGGAAAAATTCCCGGCCGAGCAGCTCAAAAAGCTTGGCGAGCTCGGCTGTTGCGGCATGCTGGTTCCCGAAGAATGGGGCGGAGCAGGCACGGACACGGTCAGTTACGCGCTCATGCTTGAAGAAGTCGCTCGCGTCGATGCTTCCACGGCGGTCGCGCTGAGCGTCACGAATTCCGTCGTCGCCGTTCCCCTTTGGAAAGCCGGCAACGACGCGCAAAAGAAAAAATACCTCGCACGCCTCTCGCGCGGAGAAATTCTGGGCGCTTTTTGCCTCACCGAGCCACAAGCAGGCTCAGACGCCGCGGGCATCCAGGCGCGTGCCGTGCGCGACGGTGATCACTATGTGCTCAACGGCACGAAAGCCTGGGTCACCAACGGTGGAGTCTCGGGCGTCTACATTATTTTCGCCAAGACGGATCCGGCCGCAGGCAGCCGCGGCGTGACGGCGTTTCTCGTCGAACCGGACTTTCCCGGATTTCGCATCAGCCGCTACGAAGATAAAATGGGTTTGAAGTTGTCGCGCTCGGCGGAAATTTCTCTGCAGGATTGCGGCGTTCCGGCCGAGAATCGCTTGGGCGAAGAGGGCCAGGGCCTTCGAATCGCGCTCGAATCGCTCGACGGCGGCCGCGTGGGCATTGCCGCGCAAGCGCTCGGCCTCGCGCAAGGAGCGCTCGAAGCCGCGGTGCGTTACGCCAAGCAGCGCAAGACTTTCGGCAAGCCCATCGCCGAATATCAGGCCATCCAGTGGATGCTCGCCGATATGCAAACTGAAATCGAAGCCGCCCGCGCGCTCACGCATTACGCCGCGTGGATGCGCGATAATAGCGGCGGCCGCTCAGGCCCGCACTCCTCGCGCGCCAAGCTGTACTCCAGCGAGATGGCCAACCGCGTCGCGTACAAAGCCGTACAGGTGCACGGCAGCGTAGGCTATTCGCGCGAAACGGACGTCGAGCGCTATTATCGCGACGCCCGCGTGCTGACGATTTACGAAGGTACCAGCGAAATGCAACGCCTGGTAATCGCTCGCGACCTGTTGCGAGCATGAGAGCCGATACGATTTTGTAGCGGCGCACTTCAGTGCGCCACCGGTGTTTCCGCAAGAACGATGGCGGCCCGAAGACCGCCGCTACAAAAGGGGTCAGAAAATATTCCGTGGTACGGAGACCATTCTCAGCGTGGCTAAACGCAAACGAGTCCTCAGTGGCATGCGCCCCACAGGGCGCCTTCATCTAGGTCATTATTTCGGCGCGCTGCAAAATTGGCTGAAACTCCAGGGCGAATACGAGTGTTTTTACTTCGTCGCCGACTGGCACGCGCTCACCACGCACTACGAAGACACCACGTCCATCGCCGAAAACACGCGCCAGGTCGCGACAGACTGGCTGGCAGTGGGCCTCGATCCGGCAAAATCCACACTGTTCATTCAATCCCAGGTTCTAGAACACGCCGAGCTGCACGTCCTGCTCTCGATGATCACGCCGCTCAGCTGGCTCGAGCGCGTCCCCACCTACAAAGAGCAAATCGAAAATCTAAAAGGCCGCGACCTCGGCACCTACGGCTTCCTAGGCTACCCGCTCCTCCAATCCGCCGACATCGTAATGTACGGCGAACCAAAACAGGATTTGCTCGTTCCCGTCGGCGAAGACCAAGCTCCTCACGTTGAACTAACGCGCGAGGTGGTGCGCCGGTTCAACACTCACTTTGGTCTCGAGATTGACCGAAAGGTGCTGCTCTTGCCAAAAAACCAAGAAGCTGCGACGTCGCTTTACACCTCGCTCATCTTGGCGTCCGGACACACTTGGGAAAAAACGATCGGGCCTGAAGAAGCCACGCGAATGGAGCCGCTAATTCATCGGCGGGTAATTGAGATAGGTTTAGAAAACTTTATTCGCGACAGTCAAAGCCTCCAGGGGTTAGTGAAGCAAAAGCACGTCCTTCGCGAGCCTGCGTATCTTCCGACAGAGACGCCTCGCCTACCCGGTCTCGACGGCCGCCGCATGGCGAAATCCTACGGCAACGCCATCTGGCTGAGCGATCCGCCTGACGACATCCGCACCAAAGTTCGCAACATGATGACCGACCCGCAACGCGTCCGCCGCAGCGACCCGGGGCGCCCCGAGGTCTGCCCGGTCTTCGCATGGCACAAGCTGTTCTCGCCGCCCGGCGTGATCGCCTGGGCCGATCAAGGCTGCCGCACCGCCGGCATCGGCTGCGTGGACTGCAAGAAGGCCATGGCCGATAACCTCGTGAAATGGATCGAGCCTATTCAGGCACGCCGCAAAGAATTTGAGGCCCATCCGCAGCAAGTTTGGGATATCCTCGATGCCGGTTCGAAGAAGGCGCAGAAGGTCGCGCGCAAGACCATGAAGCGCGTCCGCAACGCCATCTTCCAATGGGACGAAGCGCGTGAGGTGCCGCATCGAAGCTGACGAGAGGGAACATTTGTCATCCCGCGCGCAGCCGCGCGCGTTTTGGCGCAGAGAGGGATCTCTCTTGAGGTTTTCGGCAGCTATAGCGGTTGCAGGAGGCTAATTCGTAGAATGGCGTCACCCTATCGCATCAATCTGCCGGCATACGAAGGCCCGCTCGATCTGCTGCTTGACCTCATTCGCAAGCAGGAGATGGACATCCACAACATCCCCATCGCCAAAATCACCGAGCAATATCTCGACTACCTCCACCAAATCGAAAAACTCGACATAGACGTCTCGGCCGACTTCATCTACATGGCCGCCACGCTGATTCACATCAAGTCGAAAATGCTACTGCCGGTGGACCCGCTGCTGGCCGGGGAAGAGCAGCAGGACCCGCGCGACGAACTCGTCCACCGCCTGCTCGAACACGAAAAATTTAAGAATGCGGCGCAGCTTTTGTACCAGAAGCAACAAGTGGAAGACCACGTCTGGTCGCACCCGGATAAATCGCTCTACGGCGGCGACGAAGTCCAGGGCGAGTTGGTAGTCTCGCTGGTGGACCTCGTAAAAACCTTCCAGCAAGTCCTCGAACGCCGCAAAGAAGTCCCGAAATTTGAGCTGAAGCACGACCAGGTCTCGATCGCGCAAATGATGGACCGCCTGCGCCAGCGCCTGGTCGTAACCGACGACCCCATCTCGCTAATCGAATTCTTCGAAACGTGTGAAACCAGGAACGCCATGATCGTGGCGCTGCTGGCGGTTCTGGAAATGGTGCGCATGCAGGCGGTGCTGCTGGTGCAATCGGATCTGTTTGAAGACATCCGCTTGCGCAAACATAAAATGTTCGACGCGGTCTTCGCCGGCCCCGACGCCATGTCCCAAATCGAGGAGCAATACCTATAATGACGCCACAAGAAATCCAAGCCGGTCTCGAGGCCATCATCTACGCCGCAGACGAGCCCGCCACGCTCGACCAAATCTCGAAAGCCCTCGGCATCGAAAAAGCCGAGGCCCGCGCCGCTCTCGACCAATTGATGGCGACCTACCAAACCGAAGACCGCGGCATCGAAGTCCGAAAAGTCGCCGGCGGCTGGAAGTTCTACACCAAAGCCCAGCATCACGACGTCGTCCGCAAATTCATCAAGAGCCTGCAACCCCCGCTACGCCTCACCATGCCCGCGCTCGAAACGCTCGCCGTGATCGCTTACAAGCAGCCCGTCACGGTTCCGGAGATCAACGAAATCCGCGGAGTGCACGTCGGCGGCGTCATCAAGACGCTGCTCGAAAAAAGGCTCATCACCACGGCCGGCCGCAAAGAAGTCATCGGCCGCCCAATCCTCTATCGCACCTCGAAACAATTTATGATGCGCTTCGGCCTCTCCGACCTCGACGAGTTGCCCAGCCTGAAAGAATTCGAAGCGCTCGCACAAGCCGCACTGGGCTCCGACGAAGGCATCGCAGAAGTCTCTCCAGAAGAAGCCGCGCTCAATGAAAGCGCAAACTCCGAATCATCCAGCGCGGCGGGCGAGCAGGCACACGCCGAAGAAGCCAAAGATTCCATCGCCGACGCCTCCGGCGAACAAGAAGCCGAATCGGAATACTCCGAGACGCCCGCTCAAGAAGCAGCAGAAGCCTTCGCCGAGTCGCCGCAAAACTCCGACGCCTCCGCACCCGATTCCGCCGCAGAATCCGATAAAACCCGCGCCGCAGCAGCCAGCGCCAGCACGCGGCCGACGGAACCGGGTACCTGAGTTCTGTCCGCGCATTGAAAAAATCTGGTTTTTCCAGCGCGAAAGTTAGAGTGTGTGTCTCGTTTCGCGGGCATCATCTCGCGGCTGAAGCCGCGACTCACAAAGACTCTTGGCTCACGAGTGGGGCTTCAGCGCCTGAAGATCCCGGAAATTTGTTTTCAACAAGCTGCTATGTCAATGTGCGCCGCGGGAGCCGCGGCCCGGGCATCTAGGGATTCGCCTCTAAACCCTTTTTCCGTTAAGCTGTAAACGCTACAAAGGGACATCCCGTAAAATCATGCTCGAAAGACTGCAAAAAATAATCGCGCGCGCCGGAATTGCTTCGCGGAGGCACGCGGAAGAGCTCATCAAATCCGGTCTCGTCACCGTGAACGGCCAGACCGTCACCGAACTCGGTAGCAAGGCTGACGAATCCACCGATCACATCAAGGTGCAGGGAAAACTCCTGCGGCCGCAGACCGAGCGGGTCTACCTGCTTCTGAATAAGCCTCCGGAAGTAGTCTCGACCATGATTGACCCCGAAGGGCGCCGCACGCTCACCGATCTGCTCCATGGCGTTTCGCAACGCGTCTTTCCGGTCGGACGTCTGGAATATCACTCGATGGGTCTAGTCTTTCTGACCAACGACGGCGAGCTCGCGAATCTGATGCTGAAAGCCCATCCGTTGCCGCAAACCTATCACCTGAAACTGAAAGATCTGCTCACCTTTGAAGAAATCGAAAATCTCGCGCGCGCCACGAGCGCCCAGATTACGCGCTTGAAGGGAAAAGACGCGCCCTGGTATGAAGTCACGCTCTCGGAAGCCCGCCGCGATACTTTGCGTAATCGCCTGTTCCAAACTGGCCATCCCGTCGAGAAGATCAAACGCGTCAAAATCGGCAACCTCGCGATGGAATCGCTTTCGACCGGGCATCATCGCCCGCTGTCGGACGCCGAAGTTGCGACCCTACGCAAGCTAGTTCAACCCGGCTCCGCGCAACCCGCGATGTTCGCCGTGCAGGAAGACCCGCAAGCGGCCCTACCAGCGCAATTCCGCGACGCAACCCCAGCGGCGTTCGGCGCCAGACCGCCAGCCTCCGTAGCGCGCCGTCCCTTCGTGAAGCGCCGTCTCTTTCAGCCGAAACCCAAGCCCGGCGAATCCGCAAGGCCCAACCAAGCGCCGCCTCGCAGCGAAAGCTTCCGGCACAACCAGAATTTCAAGTCTGAAAGGCCGAGCGCGCCGCCCGGCAAGAAACCGTTCCAGCGGTCACGGCCGTTCGAGGGTTCGCGTCCGGCAGCATCGGAGCGCCCGGAATTCGGCGCCCACGACCGGCCGAGGCGAGGGCCAAAATCCAGTGCGCCTTGGCGCTCAAGCCAAAAGCCCTCTGAACCGGATGCTTTTGGGCGCGCGAAGAAAAGCTTTAGGCCCAGCGGATCATCGCGCGCGAACGCGGGAACAAAATCGGCCCCACCCTGGAAATCTAGCCATAGACCAGCGGAGCCGGGAGCTTTCGGACGCCGGGAAAAGACTTTCAGGCCGGGTAGACCTGCGGGTTCTAAGTCTGGCGGCCCACGGCGCGCCGGGCCTCCAGGCCACCAGCCCAAACGGGGCGGATTCACAGGGCCGAAGGGAAGAAGTTAAGCCGCTCGCCGGATGACGAAACGGATCCACGATCTTGTCCCACCTCACATTTGCGCACTCGCCCCTTACATTCCAGGAAAGCCCATCCAGGAGGTCGAGCGGGAATTGAACATGCATCCGATCAAACTCGCTTCGAACGAGAATCCGCTGGGCCCGTCACCGCTGGCAATGGCTGCGGCCCAGAAAGCGCTAGCTGATTCGAACCGGTATCCGGATGGCAGTGGTTTTTACGTGCGCGAGGCGCTCGCGAAAAAACACGGCGTTCCCGTAGAAAACATCATTCTCGGCGCCGGCTCGACGGAATTGATTGACCTCGCGGCTCGCATCATGCTGCAGCCGGGGGACTGCGGCGTTGCTTCCCACGGATCATTCCCGCTGTATTACATTGCCATTCGCGCCGCGGGTGCGCGGCTCCTTGAAATTCCTCTCCGTGATTACGCCTACGATCTTGAAGCGATCGCCCACAATTTGCCGCCCGATGCAAAATTGGTCTACCTGGCTAATCCGAACAACCCCACCGGCACGATGTTCACGGCCGACCAGCTCGATTCATTCCTTGCGCGTGTGCCGCAAACCGTGCTGGTCGTGGTTGACGAAGCTTATTTCGAATACGTCCTGCGCGCGGATTATTCGCGCTCGATTGCGGTGGCACAACAGCGTCCCAACGTCATCGTGCTGCGCACATTTTCCAAAGTATACGGCCTCGCCGGCCTGCGCATCGGTTACGGCATCGGTCCGGCCGACCTGCTGGAAGAAATGAACAAGCTGCGCGGTCCCTTCAACACGTCAGGCGTAGCACAGGCTGCCGCGCTCGCGGCGCTTGATGACGTCGAACACGTGCGCCGGTCGGTGGAATCGAATCGCGCCGGTCTGGCTCAGCTCGCGATGGCTCTAAAAACGATGGACGTTCTGTTCGTACCGTCATACGCCAATTTCATTCTGGTAGAATTCGGTCGCGACGCCGAACCGATCAGCGAAGACTTGCTGAGCCGCGGCGTAATCGTCCGGCCCATGCGCTGGATGGGATTGCCGACGGCGATACGCGTATCTGTTGGGACGCGCGAAGAAAACGATCAATTCCTGGCGGCGCTAGATGCCGCGCGCACCGCGGAGCCACATCCGCCGAAAGCAGAAGTGGCCCGATTCCTGGAAGGAGATTCGCGAGACATCTAATGGCCCAAGGCCCGGAACGTACCGACGGTTCTTCCATTCCCGAGGCAGTTCAGAAGACAAACGACGCAGCAGTCGATCCGGTCACCGAAATTCTGAAGACGAGCCGCACCGTCGCCGTCGTGGGTTTATCCAACCGAAGGTTCCGGCCCAGTCACGGAGTTGCCGAGTATCTGCAATCGGCGGGTTATCGCATCGTCCCCGCAAATCCGCAGGAAAGGGAAGTGCTAGGCGAAAAACCTTACGCGCGGCTCGAGGGTATTCCAGAAAAAACAGACATCCTAAACATTTTCCTGCGGTCGGAATTTGTTCCGGAAATCGCGGAATCGGCAATCCGCAGCACTTAGGTCTTTCGCGCGACTAGAAGCCGTACAGCACAAGTTCTCGCTTACCAGGCTCGGTAACCGCCACGGTTCCGCCGTCCGGCGCAATCGCAAAGTTGTGAAATTCCAGCCCGTGGAAAAAAGGATCGAACCGCCCGTCGTAGAGTCCCACCCACACCAGATCGCCGGATTTTTGCGGCTCGCCGCGCTTCAGCAGGATGCGTTGCTCGCTGCGGTCCCACTGAAATTGCCCGATCGCCACGCGAACCTGGATGGTTTTCGCGGGGTTGGCCACATCCCGCACTTCCAGCGTGTCTCCATTGCGGAAATAAGCGATCTTGCGCGCTGATGGTGAGATGGTCAGGAAGCCCGCGTACTCCTCCAGTGGCGCCAGGTCCTTCTCCTTCTCGCCTGCCAAGTCCAGCTGCACGATTTTCGGCGGCGCAACCGTCTGCGTGCTTTCTTCGATGGCGAAAGCCTGGTTTCGTTTGGTGTCCCAGGAAACCGCTGTGAAAGTGTGTCCCTGGAAAAGCACTCGCGTGCGGCCATCCTCCGGCCGCAGCGCGTTCATTTGCGAAAAATTGCCGCCCGTTTTTGAGAGGTACACCAGTGTGACGCCGTCCGCCATCCAGTCGGCATTAAACGCGTCGGAAAGCGTGGAAGTTTTTGAACCTTTAATCTGAATTTGGCGCCCTTCCGCATCCATCAAGTAGAGAATTGTGTTCGGCCGGACTGTTTGCTGCTCATCCAGCTGCTGCACCACGGTCCCTTGCGGCTGCGCCATCATCGAGGTATCCATCTTCACGACGATTCGCCGGCCGTCCGGCGACCAGGCCAGCGTATCCACTTGATAGCTATGCTGCGGCGGAATTGGAGCGTGCTTCTTGCCCTTCTTCTCGTCCTCATCGCTCGGCTCAGGCGGCGGCAGGTCCTCATCGGCGCCCGGCGCGGGATTGAACTTGTCGCCGTCAATAATCTTCTTTCGTTTCCCGTCAACGTTGCCGACCCAGAAGTCGTCGTGCTCCACGATAATTTTCTTCACCCGCTTCATCCGCTGTACGGCGTAAACGATTTGATTGTCCTGCGAGATCGCAAACGCCTGCACGTCCTGATCAAACGTCGCGACCGGCTTCATCTCGGCCAGTGCAATTAATGGAACGACAAGTAACGACAGGGCAGCGAAGAACGACACTGGAAGGCGGCGCTTGCGTTCGTGGACTGAATGGGCTGGGCTGATTTCCGGTTTCATTAACTTGTTTTAAGTTGCCGTTGCCTTTTTCTGGATGCGCCGTATCTCTTCGAGCCGCTGACGGATCCGCGCTTCAAATCCCTGGTCCGTGGGATTGTAATACATCCGCCCCGCTAGGCTTTCCGGAAGGCAAGTCATGTCCGTCACCTTCTGTTCCGCGTCGTGCGCGTATTGATAGCCCTTGCCGTAGCCGATATTGCGCATCAGGCCGGTAACCGCGTTCCGAATGTGCAGCGGTACAGGCTCGGCCATCGTGCTCTGCAAATCATCGTGCACCGCGCCGTACGCCTTATACACGGCGTTCGATTTTGGCGCGAGCGACAAATAAACCGCGGCCTGCGCGAGTGCCAGATGTCCCTCGGGAGGCCCGAGCAATTCGAACGCTTGTATCGCGGCAATGGTAACTTCCACCGCGTGTGGTTCCGCAAGGCCGATATCTTCGCTCGCCATGCGCACCAGGCGCCGCGCGATGTACAGGGGATCTTCGCCGGATTCCAGCATCCTCGCCAGCCAGTAAAGCGACGCATCCGGATCGGAATTACGCACCGATTTATGCAAAGCCGAAATCAGGTTGAAATGTTCCTCGCCCGATTTATCGTACGGCAGCAGCTTGCGCTGCAGCACATCTTCCAGCAGTGCCTGTGTCAGCACGCGGCGACCCTCGGCGTTCGGAGCTGTGCCCATCACCAGCGCTTCCAGAGTGTTGTAGGCCGCGCGCGCGTCGCCGTTCGCCAGGATTGCAATGCGCTCCAGAATTTCGCCGGGCACCTCAACATTCTCGCGGCCCAGTCCACGAACCGGATCCTTGAGCGCACGTTCCAGAAGCGTCACGATTTGCGCCGCTGTCAGCGCCTTCAGCACATACACCTTCATCCGCGAGAGCAGCGGCGCAATTACCTCAAACGAAGGATTCTCGGTGGTGGCTCCAATCAACAAAATATTCCCACCCTCCACATGCGGCAGAAACGCGTCCTGCTGCGCGCGATTGAAACGATGTACCTCGTCCACAAAAACGATCGTGCGCCGGCCGTAACGCCGCACGGCGTCCGCCTTGGCCATCACTTCCTTTATTTCTTTGATGCCGGAAAGCACCGCGCTGAAGGGAATGAATTCCGATTTCGTCATGCGCGCGATAATCCGCGCAAGAGTCGTCTTCCCGCACCCCGGAGGCCCCCACAACAGCAGGGAAGTCAGATCGTCGCGCTCGATCTGCACGCGCAATGGTTTCCCCGGCCCCAGCAAATCTTCCTGGCCGATGAATTCATCGAGCGTCTGCGGTCGCATGCGCTCAGCCAGGGGCCGCCCCGCCTGCGACGCTTCTTCTGGCTGAATGGTTTGAAATAGTCCCATCGTCGTAACTCACGTCAAAGTCACCACAGATGAACAGTGATGAACGCAGATAACGGCAAATCACTAAAAGCAAACCAAACCACAATTCTGACTGCCCGCAATTTCAGTCCCATAGCAATCACTCGAATCGGCTTTTGTAGCGGCGGTCTTCAGACCGCGATCGTCCTGTCAAGCAACGCCTTGAGTATCGGAAATCTCCGCTTTCATCTGTGTTCCTCTGCGGTGCCTTTCCTCTGCCGCGCCGCTTCGTACAAAACAATGGACGCCGCAATTCCCGCGTTCAGCGATTCCACACGGTCCGCGATCGGTATCGAAATCCGCGCGTCAGCCGCATGCTCCACTCCCGGCGGCAGCCCGGCGCCTTCATTCCCAATAAAAATGGCTACGGACTGGCGCAAATCCACCGCGGCGTATGATTCCGGGCCAGACTCAGCGGTCACATGAGAACTGGCCGCCACAACCTTCACGTCCGCCACGCGCAGTTGTGCGAGCAACACCGGGACCGCCATCCCCCGCAGCAGAGGCAGCCACAACGCCGACCCCGCCGACGCCCGCAGCGCCTTCGGCGACCACGGATCAGCACTTCCGCGCGTAGTAACCGCACCGGTCGCGCCAAACGCCTCTGCTGAACGTACGATCGTGCCAACGTTCCCGGGATCCTGCACCGCGCTCATCACCACCAAAAGAGGCGCAGCACCGGTAAACGCGCCATCCGCCGAAGCCGTGCCCCGCAAAACGTCTTCGAATTGCCACACAGGTTGCCGAAATAAAGCCGCCACACCTTGCGGCGTCTCGGTTCCCGCAACACTTTCGAACAATTTGTCTGTCGTGCGCAGCACGCGCGCCCGCGGAATCCCGGTTACAGTCTCACTCGCGGCGCGCAAAATATGCTCCAACTCGCGTTCGCCGGACTCACTCACCAGCAGGGCCACCGCCTCCAGGCCCGACTGCAGCGCATCCTCCACCAGTTTGCGCCCTTCCACCGCGAGCGCCTCATCACCCGCAGGTCCCGTCCCGCGCAGTCCAGCTCGAAACATCTTCAGCCACTTGTTGTCGCGGCTGGTGATGATGTCGGCAGTCAAGTGCTCCACCATCCTGCAAGCCTAACAAACGCACTTGCCGCCGTCGAGCCATCTGTGACTGCTGCACCTGCAACTTGCTTCTATCGTGTGGCTTATGGTAGCTTGCCAAGCATCGGGAAATCCCCAAACGCTTTATTGTCAGTTGCTTATGGGTTGAAAATCTCTGATAACTACCCCTCAGTTGGGCTACTTGGGCTACAAATCTGAGCCAGTGGATTCAAATCGCTTAACACAATTTTGTTGGCTCTTTTGAAGGTCATGTTGGACCCAAGGATGGACCCAATAAGCCCTGTTTGACGAAGCGACGGTACGTGCGCGGAAATCACCATGCCTGGAATTGATCTTTTCAACTCGTGTGCTCACTTGGCTGCGGTGCGCGGATCGGCCATCCTCGCTTTCAGAACGTCGCCTCCGACCAAGATTGCGAACCATAGGAGGCTGTAAAAGACGAGATTGCCACACAGAAAAACGATGCCCCAGTTGGGAGCGCCACGTCCCGTATGAACACCCGCAGGATAGAAGACTTCTCGCGCCATCAGGAAGCCGGGAAGAAAGAGAGTGTCAGTGATGGCGTCTCGCGCAGAGCTATAGGGCAACCACCTCTCGCCGAAACCAGCACCCGCCACAGTCAAGCCACCTAGTAAAAACGATATGAACAATCTCAACGCGATACCGGGGTTGATCTTCATGAATTTCCCCCGCCCTTGGCGATTATGGACATGCCGAATTCGGCGCACACGTTGCTGGTCATGGCGGCGTGGAAGTTTGTCAGCTTACGTTTTCGGGACGTTTTGTGCAACCGATTGTGCAACCAGTCTAGAATCCCACCTCAAATGGGTCCTACTTAGGCGGCGGTGGGTTCTTCGTAGTGACCGTATGGCCTACCGGGTTATTCCAACGACCGCGTAGATAGCCGTAGTGAAGCTGTCCCTGTGTTTTGTTGTAGGAAAGTGTGGGGAGGCCACTTGACGGATGGTTGCACGACAGGCCGTATTTGAATGAGTGATTCATTCCACAGTCCTGGCATGGATGCAAACTGAATACTAGCTAGCCGCCTTATATTCCTTCACGGGATGCATTGAGACCACTTCCAGAATCAGATGGCCGACCATAAGGTGAAAAACGTGCCCGTTGGCTATTAGCTCTTTTTGCGGATCGAGCAGTGAAGTTACTCCCGTTTGCGTCCAGACCGCGTCCGATGAAACGGCCAGCGCATACTTGAGTGCCGAAGGGAATTTCCTGTTTGTTCTTTAGGTTCTCGCATTCGGCGCTCGTGAAGAATCGGGTGTGCGATTGTACGCTGTCGTTAATCATGGCCGTTTTGACCGCCCATCTGGACAAGAGATTCTGATACTCCTCATCACGCCACAACTCAATATCTTCCAAGAGTGCGCCTATTAACGGAATGCACTTTTGCTCAAGGGCGCTCATCCATCCGTTGTTGCAGGTCGCGCATACACACTTGAGACGGACCTTTGAGCTTTGCGATATTTTCACGGGTCGGTTGGGTTTCCTATGAACCATTGGTTCGCCGGTCTTAACCCGCCGGAGAATCCATTGCGGAAACATATCTTCTTTTGAGTTAGCCGGATTTGTACAGAAGATGCAGATGCCCATAATCAGTCGTGAGAAGTGCCCTCAGTGTTCGGCCCGATTTCCACGAGGTAAGGCTACACCAAGCGTATCTTGCTCAGCAAGGTACTGCGGGGTATGATTCTGCGTCGAAGTAGGCTTTGGAGTTAAGTGGGGATGCGATATGGAGTCGCCCATAGTCCTAAAAACTCAACGTGCGAAGGTCATTGTGGCGTTGGTTGTTGGCGTAGCTCTTGGAACCGCTGGCACATCGCTCGTTAAGCACGATTTTCGGCATCGAACGCCGGGGCTGGTGCGTATCTCCATTTCAGACCAAACACACTCGTCGCCACGACTCCATGTTGATGGTGTGATCCAAGATCAAAAGGCTGTTAAGAAAGTGTTGCCTGTCTATCCAGATGAGGCGGTGACCGCGCAGATTTCTGGCAACCGTGCTATTCCATGTTGTTGTCTCGAAGGATGGAACGGTTGAATCCGTCGATTACCTCTCTGGCCCGTCCGTCTTTACGGCATCAGCCGCGTCCGCCGTCAAACTATGGCGGTATAAGCCCACTATCATCGATGGCAACCCGGTCGAAGTGGACACGATAGTCCCGGTAGTGTTCGCGCTGCATTGATGCCAACACAGGCAACGGTAAGATGGGGTTGCGCTGTTGGTCGTCGGACAGAATTTAATCTTAATCACGCTCAGGATTGACTTGTGACGCCTGAAATCTCACTGAATGCTCACGACGACGGCCTCTATTACGAGGATGGAGTTGGACCCTGGGGTAGAGGATAAACACCGCCTTGTGTCGTTGTATGAGACCCTATTTTCGAGTGGAATGAAACGCAAATGGGAGATGCGTGTGTATATCGACCTTTACTCGGGACCGGGCATGGTTCGAGTGCGAGGAACAGGGAAATTTCTTTGGGGGTCACCCTTGCTTGCGCTACAGGTAAAGGACCCGTTCGACAAGTACATCTTTTGCGAAAGTAAGGGCACTGCTTTGGATGCCTTAAAGTCAAGGGTTGGAAAACTCTTTCCGAAAGCTAGCGTCTGTTATGTTTCTGGCGATTGCAACGACATGACGGAGGAAATCTGTCGAAACATTCCCGCGCCTTCCCGCGATTGTAAAGTACTGTCATTTTGCTTCGTTGACCCTTACGACCTTTCGGTGAAGTTCTCGACGATCAGGAAGATTGCTGACCGATTTGTGGATTTTTTGAAATTCTCCTCGCTCTTGGTATGGATGCGAACCGGAACGCAGAACATTATCTCGACACAGCAAATCACAAAATCGACGACTTCTTGGGTCTGCCAGATTGGCGGGAGAGGTGGACGGAACAGGTGCTCAATGGATGGGTTTCATTTGCGCGATTCTTAGCGCAGACTTATGCCGAACAAATGGTGTCATTGAAATACCTCCCGGTCCCGTTCCATCAAATGAAGTCAATTCGATCTGATGTGAAGAATCTCCCGCTTTACCACCTTGCTCTGTTTTCACGTCATAGGCTTGCTTATGAGTATTGGGATGATGTTCTGAAATACAGCACGTCGCAAATGCCACTTGGAATTTGATGAACGGAAAGGAGCGGCCAATGGGAGAAAGTTCCGCAATCGAATGGACCGAAGCAACCTGGAATCCTTGGCACGGCTGCCTCAAGGTCTCGCCCGGTTGTGCTCACTGCTACATGTACCGCGATAAGAGGCGATACGGCCAAGACCCTTCCATTGTTGTCCGCAGCAAGACTTCCTTCGATGCTCCGCAAAGATGGAAAAACCCGAAAATGATTTTCACTTGCTCATGGTCTGATTTCTTTGTGCGGGAGGCTGACCAATGGCGAACAGACGCATGGGAGGTCATTCGAGAGACCCGCGGCATACCTACCAGA